>NZ_MIKC01000042.1 GCF_001730315.1 Enterococcus ureilyticus | reverse complement strand
TGTTTTGGCACTATTCTTTTTCAAGAAAATAGAAAAACCTAGAGGAAATTTCCTCTAGGAATCATATTAATCGATTTAATTCTTTAGATTTTCTTCACCAACATTAGTTGACAAAGAGCCCCAATAAATGGCTACTTCTTAGAATAGTCTACTTTTTCTTAATACCAACCATTTGCTAACCAAAAGGCTTGTGCAGCTTCCCATGAACCATAACGTCCTGCTACATAACTATCTGCTACGCGCTCTTGATTGGCCTCAGAGTAATCACCATTTAGATAAGAAGCATCTAATTGATATCTCCCGATATATTTGCCATTTGTCGCATTATATGAACCGCTAGATTCTTTTTGCGCGATCCATTCTTTTGCAGAAGAAGTTGTAGCTGTTGCAGTTGGCGCTACTTCTTGAGCAACAGGAGCTGATTGTTCTTGTACTTCTTGTACAGGTTCCGCTACTGGGGTTTGCTGAGTCGGTGCTTGAGTTGTCTCATCAGCGGTACGAATCGTTAATTGTTCGCCCTCAAAGATCATATTTACATTCGAAATGTTATTATCCTTAGCAATCAAATCAATCAAGCTATTGTCTCCACTAAACTGATGAGAGATAGTAGATAATGTATCTCCAGTTTTTACTGTATATAAGCTATCGGCATGCGCGTCAGTCGTTCCCATAAAAATTCCAAATCCTGCAGTCAAAGTTGTTGCGAATAAAATCGTTTTAAGTGATTTCATGTTGTTTCTCCTTTGTAAAAAATATTTTTGTCGTTTGTTTATCGACTTTGCATACTTTAACATCTAAAAATATTTCATAGGTGAAGATCTAGTGACAATTCGTTACGAGTGTTTTCGTTGCGTAACAGCTTGTAAAATCAGAGCAGAAAAACACTTGTTCGCACTTGATTTGTAGTTGATTTTAGAAATGGAAAAATTCATGATTTTTTCTGAAATTTATTTTTTTTCGATTCGATAACGGTTGTCATATTACAAAATTCTAGAAATATTACAAGATATTTGTCTGAATTGCTATCAATTCGAGCACTTTTTTCAGTAAGTTTGGCCCATTTTTATAAACCGATTAAGTAAATACACGTCATTTTCAATCAAAATAGAGCAAAAAAACAGAATCCATAATTGACTAGGATTCTGCTTTTATGCTTTTGACTATACATTTAAATCTTTTTGTTCAATTACTGATTCTAATAATCTATTCTCCGTTTGAATAATGTCAAAGAAAGCACTGATTTTCTCTAATTGTTCATAATCGATTTGATATAATTTTACTCTGGGTTTAAAAAATAAGAACCCAGGACGAATTTTTACTCGCTCATTAATCAAATGGCATTGCTCCATCATCGATTGTAAATCCATTTCAGATACACTGTTCTTGATTTTTTCAATCCGTGCTCGTTCATAGACCCATTGATCTTTCGTCACGGTCATTCGCTCAGTAGTTGTGACTAATTGACGATTTAAACGCCAAGATTGCTCAATAAATTTTGCCTTTTTATACAGATCATCATACTGAATCAAATCAATTCGAACAGGTTTATACCAGTCTTCTTCATCTATTGTACTTTTTTGATGCTTCTTAAATCGTTTTAAGCCACTAACGAGTAAGCTGTTTTCTATGGCGAGCAGCTCGTACTCCAATTTTTCTTTTGCTACCCGCACACGTTCCTTTGACGCTTTTTCTCGTTTTAGACTTTCTTTGAGGAAAAGAACTTCATTTTCCTCTGAACGAGCAATAGCTGTTGTGTCAGCTGCTTTTTTAGGTTCGATCTCAATGTCGGTTTCAGTTTCGGTTTCGGTTTCTAACTCCTCAGCCTCCAAAAACGAATGATCAAAGTCCGGTATCTCTTCATCATTTTCCTCTACAGATACTTCTACTGGAAAGCTAAGTGTTTCACCTGCTAAAGAGACATCCTCTTCCTCTTGAAAGCTAGAAAGAAGTTTTGCTTCTAGGATACTGCTGACAGATTGATTTTTTGAATACCCCATCTGCTCTAAACTAGTTGAAACAACAAATTGTACTGGTTCGTCTTCTGAGTTTAGTGAGACTGGAACGAACTCACAGAAATATGTACTAAAAGCGCCATCGACTTCTTCGATGATTCTCGTCCAAATAAATTGCGAGAAGAGTTCTTCTAGTTCTTCCAATAAAACATCCCAATTTAATTGCGCTTGAAAAAACTGAATTTCTACATGCTTTTTAATGGGCGAAGAAATTACTTTTCGAGAAAGTTCATCATTTTCCCGAAAAGTGAGAAATTCTCCTGTTGAGCGTTCATAGAGTGTTTCGCACGCTTCAATGATTTCTTCTGTGCTGTTTTTTTGGTAGAGAACGGTCCCTAAAGTGAATGGGATTGCTTGTTGATGAAAAAAAACATCGAAATAATCATTCATTAAACCGTTCTCCTTTCTTTTTATGATTGAAGATCATGTACTGGGGTTAAAATAAGCTGTTGTCCCTCTGTTAAGAAGTACTGTTCTAGATCGTTCCACTCTTTTAACGACCAAACAGAAATACCAGTTTTTTTAGAAATACTCGCTAAAGTATCTCCTTTTTTCACTTCATATGTTTCTTTTGTCTTCTTGCGCGTTGCACTTACTTGATAATCTTTTGTATCTTTTTTAGTTGTTGTTTCACTGGTACTTGTTGTTTTTGTATCTTTCTTAGTTGAAGAAGTTGTTTTAGTTTCTTTTTTAGCTGAGGAAGCGGTCTTGGCTTCTTTTTTAGCTGTTGTTTGAGTCGTCCCTTGATTTGTGAAAGCGTTAGATAGATTTTGAACCATTTCTAATGAACGATCTACTGCGTCTTCTTTCATTACAACAGTGCTTGGATCTTCTTGTTTTGGCACGCTCAGTTTTTGACCGATAAAGAGCATCCGTCGATCTAATTGATTCTTTTCCAAAATAGCTAATGTGGAAATATTATAAAGTTCACTGATTGATTTAAGTGATTCACCTTTTTTCACAACGTGAGTAAGGTACTCAATTTTTTGATCTTTGTCATCGTCTTTTTTCTCTAATTTATCAAAAGAGGTGTTCAACGTGATTTTCTTCGCTTTTTTACTATTCTTTTTATCTTTCAGCGTATCATACTGTGTTAAATCATACGCATCGATCAAACCATTTAATTTAGAATTATAGCTAGTATCCGTTGCATAACGTCCAGTTAGAAACTTCGTCGCATCTTTATAAGAGGTCGTTTTATTTTTCCAGGTACCACTATAAAATGCACTGCTAGAATCTGTACCACCTTTAAGTAGCTTCACGTAATCGCCTAGCGATTCTTTGTAAGAAGGATACTTTCTAAAATTAGAACGAATCGTAAACATACCACCAGAACCATTGTCTTCACTTGTTAGAAAGTTTGCACTTGCCCCTTCATAGCTTCCTTTGATTCCAAATAGGTTATAATTTGGTGCAGAAGCCAGTGCGCTATTGCCAGAAGCACTTTCTAAAATTGCCTGAGCAATCATTACTGATGCATATAAATTGTTCTCACCTGCAATTGTGCGGGCATCTTCACCAATCACTTTGACAAAGCTTTTTGTTGTCAAGTTCGGACTGATATGAAACACTTGATCAGACCCAGCTGAACTACCAGCAGTATTGCCACCTGTCGTTGTTCCAGTATTTGGTCTGTTTGACGATGGAGCAGGTGTATTTGGCTGATAGCTTGGACCTTGGACTGAAGGTCTATTTGGTTTTGGTGCTGGCTTACTTGGTTTTGGTGCTGGTTTATTTGGTTTCGGCTTTGGTTTTGCCGGTGTTGTTGAACTTGTGCTACTACTTGTCGTACTACTGCTTGTTGTAGAACTAGTTGATGATGATGTCTCAGATGTACTGGTTGAATCTGTTGTCTCGTGTGTAGAACTAGTATCTTCTGTTGAGCTCGTTGATTCACTACTTGTTTCAGCTGTTGAATCTGTTGTTGACGAGGTTGTACTAGTATCTGTAGAGGAACTCGTTTCAATTCCTTCTATTGTGCTTTCTGTTGTTTCATGTTCTTTAGTTGAAGATAAAATGGCTACACTCTCTTGTTCTTCGGAGCCTGAAGTTACTGTATCGTCGACTTCTTTGGCAACAATCGGTTGAACATCGGTAACAGAAAGGACAGCACTTGAAGTAAGTAACCCTACACTCAATAATCGTAATTTCTTACTGTTTAGATTTCTTTTTTTCATTCTGTGTCCTCTCTTTCTTATTGATCAGGATCTTCTTTCACCAAATTGATGATTTGGTTGAAGGCTTGTTCTGATTCTTCCTTCACGTCTTTGATACGTTTGTAATAGTTTTGGTATTCTTGTTCCGCACGCTCTAAGCGTTTTAAGACGCCTGCTTTTTTCTTTGTTTCTTCATTAATAATTTGTGCACGTTGATTAGCTTGGCTGATAATTTCTTTAGCTTGTCTCTTGGCCTCAAGCAACACTTCACCGATATCTTCTTTAGATAATTGCTGATCGACATCGATTGTTTTTTGGGCTAATTGACGTTTTGTTGTTTCTAATTCTTGACGAACCTTCGCTAATTCTTCATAAGCTCCTGTATCCGTAGGAGTATCTGATGCCATGATCACGATACGATCTTCTGTCAATTTATCGATTTCTTCTTGCTTAGCCAATAGCTCTTGTTCGTACTGTCTGATTTTATTGGCAAAACGTTCTGCTTTTTTACGGTTTAAATCAGTTTCGTCCATCTGACGGTTGCTGTCTCGTAATAGGCTGTTGTACTTGCTTTTTACTTGTTCCAGTTCGGCCATTCGTGCATCGTAATCTTTTGGCACAGCTTGAACCATGGCCAACTCATTTTCTAATGATTCGTTTGACTCACGTAGGGCTTCTACCTCGTTTTGTAATTGAGAGCTTTCTCTTTTACTCTTACGCAATTCAGCTTTCAACTCACGAATTTCACTTTGAAGTTGTGCGTTTTCTTCTTGAAGCTCTTCTAATTCATCATCATCGATAACTTCATGGATTGGTGGTCGTTTTTTCTTTGGTTTAGGTTTTTTAGTAGGTGCTGGAGTTGGTTTTTTCTTCCTACGAGAAAATAACGAACGTTCCTCTTCATCATCATCGTAGTCTTCGTCGTCATCTTCGTCATAATCTTCGTCATAATCTTCGTCGTCATCATATTCATCATCATCGTCGTAGTCTTCGTCGTCATCATATTCATCATCATCGTCGTCATCATATTCATCGTCATCGTCGTAGTCTTCGTCGTCATCATATTCATCGTCGTCGTAGTCTTCGTCGTCATCATACTCATCATCATCGTAATCTTCATAATCATCGTCATCATATTCATCATATTCATCATCGTAATCTTCATATTTTTTTCTTTTTTTACCTTTGCCTTTGCCAAAAATTTTTAGCATATGCTCACTTCCTTCTACAAAAATGGGACTGTCTCTTTTTTTGATTATTTTTAACATACTGATTTTAATACTAAGTAAATTATGTGATTTGTCGATATATGTAACTATAGTGACAAGTGTAGTATTTTTGATTTGTAAAAATAACCAACTTCACTTTAGGTATATGTTTTTCAGTAGTAGTTTGACCTAGCTCACTCGGCTAATCAGGTTCCTTATTATTCAACTACTATTTGTTCAATAAAAAACTTACTGAAAAACATCCAAAAACACGCCTACCTTGTTCTATTCTATCAGATAAACCCTAAACAAACAAACTGAATTAGCGGTTTATTCCTAATTTTACGAAACTAAAAGGACGCTCATTTTTAGTTTCCAAAAAAATACTCTTACAATAAATTAAATACATGTTTTTTTATTATTAATATTAATGAAAAAATTCATTTTTTTGTAATTTTGATATCAAAGTGAATTTACTATCTACCACTTACAAAAAAGATAACTTCTGTTTTACACAACTCAAGATACCGAGCTTTATTCATATTATTTATGTCTTTATTTTATTTTAACGCTCATATTTAATACTAAAAAAAGAAGTAGGCTCTAATAAAATAAGAACCTACTTCATTTCAACATAAATAATTATCATTTTTCCCAAATTAAACAAATTAATTTATTTGTTATTAATTTAATTATAATTAATTAGTAGTATTAAAAGATTTTTCTCAGCCTTCATGATTATTTCACACAAATTACTCATTTTTTTCATGACTTATGAAGCTATTTTCTAGATTGATCCACTATAAGCAACTATTGTCATTTAAGAGACAGCGACCATTCGTTGTAATCACCTCTTGATACCATTTAAAGCTTTTCTTTTTATACCGTTCTAAAGTCCCTGTTCCGTCATCATTGCGGTCAACGTAAATAAATCCGTAGCGTTTTTTTAATTCAGCCGTGGTAAAGCTGACTAAATCAATACAGCCCCATGAAGTATAACCCATAATTTCTACACCGTCTTCAATAGCCTCAGCTACTTGAACTAGATGATTCTTCAAATAGTCAATACGGTAATCATCGATCACAGTCTTTGTACCGTCTTCGAGTTCAATCAATTCATCGACTGCACCAAAACCATTTTCAACAATAAAGACAGGTTTTTGATAACGATCATACAAAATGTTTAAATAATATCTCAACCCTTCTGGATCGATCTGCCAGCCCCAATCGCTTGCTTTTAAATAAGGATTTGGCACGCCGCCTAAAATATTACCTTCTCCAGTCTCTAAAGTAGGATCTGAAGATTCACAGGTACTCATGTAATAACTGAACGAAATGAAATCCACCGTTTCAAGCAAGTCTAATTTATCTTGTTCTGTTATCTTGAGCTGAATATCATTATCCTTGAAAAAACGTTTGGTATAGGCTGGATACGTTCCCCTTACCTGTATATCAGAAAAGAAAAAGTTTTCTCTTTCTGTCTGCAATGCAGCCAAAACATCCGCTGGTGCTGGTGTCAGTGGATAAACAGGCATCCCTAAAATCATACAACCGATTCTCGCTTCCGGAAGGATTTCATGACAAGCTTTAACAGCTTTAGCGCTGGCAACTAGTTCATGATGAATGGCTTGATATAAATCTTGTTGGGATAGTTTTTCTTTTGGTGTATAAATGCCTCCACTTAGAAATGGTGCGTGTGTAATTGAATTGATCTCATTAAATGTCAGCCAATACTTCACTTTCCCTTTATAACGAGTGAAAACAGTTTTAGCGTAGTGTTCAAAGAAGCCAATCATTTTACGATCACGCCAACCATCATATGTTTTTGATAAATGGAGTGGCGTTTCATAATGTGATAACGTAACAAGCGGCTCCATTCCATATTTATGGCATTCATCAAACACTTTATCATAAAATTCTAACCCTTTTTCATTGGGTTGCGTCTCATCTCCTTGAGGAAAAATTCGGGACCAAGCGATGGATAATCGAAATACTTTAAACCCCATTTCTGCAAATAACTTGATGTCTTCTTTATAACGATGATAAAAATCAATCCCGACCAGTTTCATATTATCTGAAGTTGGTTCTGCTGTAGGTTCACCTTTCCAGCCATGGGGTGCAACATCTTCCACACTTAAGCCCTTACCATCTTCATTATAAGCTCCTTCACACTGATTGGCAGCAATTGCGCCACCCCATAAAAAATCTTTTGGAAATGTTAACATGTTCGCTCCTCCTTTTGTTTTTTTAAACAATATATAAAATAGTCTCTTGACTTTCTGTTTCAGTTCCTTCTTTTGCAACAACATCAATAAATGCTTCTGAATTCGTTACTACAATCGGGGTTGTGGTATCATATCCTGCAGTTTTTATCTGCGCAAAATCGACCGATAGTAATTTTTGTCCTTTTTTGATTTTGTCTCCCGTTTCAACAAACGCTGTAAAATATTGTCCCGCTAATTCTACAGTATCGATCCCTACATGGATCAATAGTTCGATTCCTGAGTCACTTGTTAAACCAATAGCATGTTTTGTAGGAAAAAGGGCCGTTACTTCTCCGTCAAAAGGTGCTTTTATCGTGTCTTCTTCGGGAATAATCGCAAGACCTTCTCCCATCATTTTCCCTGAAAAAGCATCGTCTTTTACTTGTTCTAATGGTATTACTTGCCCTTTCATCGGGGCATAGATTTTTTTAGGATCATTACTGCCAGTTTCAACTGCCTCTGAAATTTCAATATGCTGTTCTGTTTCATTTTTGTCCACTTCATCAATACCGAAAACCCAAGTTAAAATAAATGTCAACACAATAGATATCACTGCTACAACAATCGCATTGATAATATTTCCATTTCCTTGCCCACCAATAAATTGAGGTAATGAAACAAGCGATGGTACAGCAAACGCATATGATTCTAACCCTGTGATTCCCATGTATACACCACAGACTGCTCCTGAAATCATCGCGGCATACAATGGTTTTTTATATTTCAATGTAATACCATATAGGGCGGGTTCTGTCACCCCTGCTAATAATGCTGAAATTCCGGAAGCGGCAGCTACTTGTTTTAAATTTTTATCTTTTGTTTTAGCTGAAACTGCTAATGCTGCTGCTCCTTGAGCTAAGTTTGCGGCCAACATTGCAGGTAGGATCAAAATATCAGGTGTGGCTGGTGAAGCAATTAGGAAAATCGGTGCAAATGCCCAGTGCATCCCTGTCATGACAATCAGCGGCATAAACGCTGCCATCAATCCTAACGCTAACCAACCAGCTTTCCCTTGAATCCAAATAATAGCAGAAGATAATAATTGTCCTGCAAAGGTTCCTAAAGGTCCCACCACGATTAAAGCTACTAGTCCTGAAATCAATAAAATAAGCAACGGTTTAGTGAAGCTTTTGATGACATTTGGAATAATTTTGTCAAAGAAACCTTCAATATATTTCATTAACCAAACCATGATCAAAATAGGGATCACTGAGGAACCATATGATGCTAAAGTAACAGGTAATCCTAGAAAATGGACTGGATCACCAGCATTGACCATTTCTACAAAATTTGGATGCAACATGATTCCACCAACGGTGACGGCCAGCATTGGTGTAACGTTAAATTTCTGTGCAGCAGTAAAGGCCAGCATCATCGGCATAAAGTAAAATGGCGCATCCCCAAAAAATGATAGGATCGCAAACGTCTGACTGCTGTCGTCTAAAATGCCCATCAACGGTAGTAAAATCAACAATACCTTGATCATACCACCACCTAACATTGCAGGAATCAAAGGTGACATACAGCCTGAAATCACATCCACGAAAGCTTCAAACAGATTCTTCTTTGTTCCTGTATCGTCAGTTGAAGATTGGTTGCTAAAATGACCTAATTTAGCTAATTCTTTATAATAAGAGGCCACATCATTCCCTATAATAACCTGATATTGCCCCCCTTTTCTCATAACGCCCATTACGCCTGGAACCTCTTTGACACGAGTATCTTCTACTAAACTTTCGTTGCGTAAAACAAAGCGTAAACGTGTCATACAATGAGTGACGGATTGAATATTAGCCTCTCCTCCAACTAAATCCAGTATTTGTTTTGCTGATTCTTTATAGTTCATTTTGCTCTTCCTTTCTACATGAAAAAAACCTAAAATAGCCGCTGTTATGCGTACTATTTTAGGTCATGCTCCTAATGGATAACAATCCTATTTGTCTATAAATTTTTCGTTATTCTTCTGATGTGCGCTGTTAAATAAACTAATTCAGTGGAACTTAAATCGTACTCAAAGGTCGTCTGGACATAGTCGCTGATTTTTATTGAACAACGATATTCCAATTCATACTTTTTCCTCAACGTATCAAGTAATTCAGAATCTTCATCTTCATAGTGTTCCCCAACTAACAGGCGTTGAGCAAAAAATTTTACGTGAGTGATAAAACGATAATAATCGAGCGAAGATTCATCAAATTCTGTGTTATATTCTTTTTTCACGATATCTTCGATATTTTTAGTGATTTCAGCGATTTCGTAAGCCAAGTCAAAACTTTTAGATTGCTCTGCATTCACGAAATGAATTGCAATGAAGGCCGCTTCATCAATCACAAATTCCACGCCCAATTCATTACGAACGATCTCGATTGCCTTTTCCCCAACTACATATTCATCGGGATAAAAGCGTTCAATATCCCAACGTAAAGGATTCTTTAAGATAATCCCTTCTTGATAGCGTTCGACGGCTGAATGAATATGATCGGTTAGATTGACATAAATCGTTTCACTGAGGTTTTTCCCTAGCTTAATTTTACCAAAGTTGATTATTTTCTCCGCTACCAAAATGTGGTCCATTGGCACGTCAATCAATAATTCTGTGAATTTATTTTGTGTGTCTTTATCTCGTAACAGGAAGGTCTTTTCAACTAATTCCAAATCGACGGTTTGGCCTTTTTTCTGACCAAAAGCGATTCCTTTTCCCATTAAAAGAACTTCCACACCCTTACTATTAGTAGAAATGATGGTATTGTTATTTAGTACTCTTTTTATGATCATAATAAGTCCCCAATTACAAAAAAATCCCATTTACCCGTCGCTAAAAAACGGTGCAAATAGGTCATGCTCACTTGTGTGATAACATCCAATAAAATAATGTTCAAAAACCGCATGGCATGCTTACCCAAAGTAATAACATCCATTGCTTAATACTTAGAATAGCAAATATTGTAAGGGCTGTCAACACATGAAAAAAAGAAGGCCCAGTAGGCACTTCTTTTTTTGTTTATTCTTTCGATGGCAGCAACAGACGTAATCCGTTTAAAATAACTAGTAATGTACTTCCTTCGTGTGCAATAACACCAATTGTAATATCCATTTTCCCAAGAATATTCAAGGTGATCAATAACACTACAATAAACATTGAAAAGAAGATATTTTGCCATACAACACGATCTAGACGTTTGGATACTTTATACGCATAGCTGAATTTAGTTAGATCATTTTGCATCAATACCGCATCCGCCACGTCAATAGCGATATCGGTGCCCTCTCCCATTGCCACACCAATATCTGCTGTTACTAGTGCTGGTGCATCATTGACTCCATCACCTAACATGGCAACACTACCGAAACGAGCTTGTTGATTCTTGATGATTGCAGCCTTATTTTCTGGCAGAACATTGCCGACTACTTCATCGATTCCAATTTGATATCCTACTGCTTGTCCTGTTAACTCTGCATCTCCTGTAATCATAGTCGTATGAATTCCTTGTGATTTTAAATAGCTGATTACTGATTTCGCGTTTTCATTTGGGACATCCATCATTGCAATCAAGCCTACAACTTCGTTATTTTCAGCAAAGTAAACAACTGTTTTCCCCTCTTTGGCGTATTGTTCATTATGAGCATTGATTTGCGTGCTGACTAAACTAAATATTTCTGGTTTACCGATTTGATACGTATTTCCTTGATATTCTGTTACCAAGCCTTTACCAATCTCATTTTCCACAGTTACATCCAGAACTGTTTTTGCATGAAATTTGGTTAAAATCGCATTGGCTAATGGGTGATTCGCTGTTTTTTCCATGGCGACAATGAGATCGATGTATGCTTGTTCTTTTTCAGGAGCTGAATCCGTCAAGAAATAAAAATCCGTGACAGATGGTTTGCCTTTAGTTAAGGTTCCTGTTTTATCGAAAGCGACTGACTTGATTGTCGCCAGATTAGCCAAATAGGAACCGCCTTTAAATAACACCCCGCGTTTAGCTAAATTAGAAATCCCTGATAGCGTTGCTGGTACTGCACTTGCTGCTAATGCACATGGTGATGCGGAAATTAAAAACACCATTCCACGGTAAAAACTTTCGTTCCATGACCAGTTAAAGAGCATTGGCCCTACTGCGATAAAGATTGGGACTAAGACCAAGACGATCGTGACGTAATATGGTTCTAATTTTTGAATCTTAGTGGCTGTTTTTGACAGGTTTGATTGGGACTGATTGACCAATTGAAGAATTTTGGCAAACACAGTATCACTGCTATCTTTTGTGACTTCCATCGTAAAAGTTCCACTGCCATTGATGGTACTACCGAAGACTTCATCTCCTACTGTTTTTTCTCTAGGAATACTTTCTCCATTGATAGACGATTCATCGATAGAAGTTCTTCCTGAAAGAATAATACCATCTGTTGCGATTTGGTCACCGTTTAAGACTTGTAGCTTATCCCCAACGTTTAATACTGAAACGTCTACTGTTTTCAAACTGCCATCAGCTTGGATCAAACGTGCTTCTGTTGGATTCATTTTAAGCAGATTAGTGATTTCTCTTTTGCTGCGTCCTTCAGCATATTCTTCAAGGAAATGTGCTGCTGCAAAGATGATGATCAACAAGGCTCCTTCTTCATAATTTCCAATGATCGTGGCACCAAACGCCGCTAAGGTCATCAAAATATGAACATTCGGTACAAATTTCCTTTGCTGTTTCGATTCGTTGATCGTATCTACGATTCCTTCTAAAATAATGTGATAGCCGGATAATAGCATAGCACTGACAAACAGAATTTGTTGGAAAAGCGAACCTTCATTGATGAAAAATGCAACGATAAAAAACGCTAATCCTGTAAAAAATAAAACAACTGGTGATTTTCCTCCATGACTATGGCTATGATTGTGGCTGTGACCATGATCATGTCCTTCTTCTTTAGAACAATCGTGCTCATGAGTTTTTGCGGTTTCCATTTTATTCATCCTCCTTTTTTAGGTTATTTTCTGAAAAGATACACGTACTTTTTTCAGATGAATAACTGTTCATATATCATACACCCATAATACATGAACGAACATTCATGTGTCAAGTGATAAAATGAATTTTCTACAAAAAAAAGAAGAGTCTGAGACATAACTTTACGAGTTATCTCTCAGACTCAAGGAATCCGTATAAACGGTGGGAGCAGAAGCAATCACTACGCTTCGCTTCGATCACATCAAATTCTAAGTGCTAAAGCACTAAGATTTGAAGGCTTCGGAAATAAGCTGAAATTCACAAAAATTTGAAGAGCAATTTTCGTGAATTCCTTCTTATTTCTCGGGATTAAACACTCCTGTCCCAACCTCTTCTTAATTATTTTGATTCTTTCACTTGAATAGATTTAAAACTATAAGGTGAACCAAAACTGTGTTTCACTACACCAGTGATTGTCGGCTTTTGCAGTAATGCAGTTTGTTGTTGGTAAATCGGGGCAATCGTATAATCTTCTGCTAACAAGACTTCTTCTGCCTGTAATAGATCTGACCATCTTTTTTCTTCATTAGCCGCATCAGTCTCAGAAGCAGCTTGGATCAATTGATCGTATTTCGGATTTTTATATTTTACATGATTCAATCCAGAATCTGAGGCAAACATATCTAAAAATGTGATGGCATCTTTAAAATCAGGCATCCATTGACCAAAAGCAATATCATAATCTCCTGACAAGTACCGTTCCTGCACGTTATTACTAGGTAATGTTGTAATCTCAAATTTAATTTCTGGCAGTACTTCAGCAATTTGACTGGCTAAGTATTCGGCTGTTTTTTTCTCCGTATCGGTATCTTTGGTCAAATAAACCAAGGTAATCTCTGCTTTGTTTAATTCTTTTTTCGCTTGTTCGTATGCTTTTTGAGCTGTTGTTTGATCAAATTTTTGCTGAACCCCATTTTCTTTACGGAAATCTTCACCAGTCGTAGGATTTTGCACAAAGTTTTGCGGCACAAATCCCTCAGCGGCAATAGACCCATCACCTAAGACATTTTTTACAAACGTTTCTCGATCGATAGCTAAAGAAAGTGCTTTTCGCAATTGTTTATTTTCAAGTAATTTCCCTTGTCCTTGATTAAAACGCAAGTACCCCATTTTAGTATCATTTTGATTTTGGAAATCGGGATCATTTTTATATTGTTTAGAAAATTCTCCGTCTAAAACTACGCGATCTAGTTCGTCTGTTTGATATAAATTAACGGCTGTACTGGTTGATTTAACAACAGTTGTTTGAATTTCATCCACTAACACATGTTGTTTATCCCAATATTCAGGGTTTTTCACGTATTGCCAAGTATCTGAATTTTGCTCCCAGCGAGCTAACGTAAAAGGTCCGTTGTAGATTGTTGTTGTGCTTGAGGTACCGTAATCTTTGCCTTGTTTTTCCGCAAATGCTTGATTGATTGGGAAAAATGTTTCAAAGGTTAATAAGGAAGTGAAATACGGGATTGGTTTGATCAAATGAATCACCAAAGTTTGATCATCCAGTGCTTCTACTCCAAGTTGTTCTGGTTTCATTTTTCCTTGATAAACCGCATCGGCATTTTTGATTGATGACACAAATAGACTAGCATAAGAAGGTGCTGTTTCTGGTGTCACGGCACGCCGCCAAGCATAGAGAAAGTCATTTGCTGTAACAAGATCCCCATTTGACCATTTTGCGTCTTCTCTCAAAGTAATCGTGTAGGTTAGCTGATCTGCACTAATTTCAGGTAATTCTTTTGCGACAGCTGGGATTGCTTCGTCTTTTTCATTTAATTGATAAAGTCCTTCAAGCACTTGATTTTGGGCATTAAAACTAGTGAAATCTTCTTCTTGTGTCGTATCTAATGTCAATAATTCAGCTGGTTCTGTAAAGTGAACGATGGCTTTTTTTGACTCAGTGGACTCTGTTTTGTTCGCTGCGTTACAACCTGTTAAAACGAGTAATAATCCTATAAAACTGACGGTCATGATCTTTTTCATCGTATTCCTCTTTTCTGTAAAGAGTGTGTCACCACACTAAATAAAAACAACCTCTTCAACAACTGTGATGGCAGGGTCTAGCGACTGCATGACTGGACAATTTTTGCCGATCAGTTTCAATGCTCGCTCGGCTTTTCCATGCTCTTCTTCAGAAATTTGAACAGAGAAGGTGATGACCACTTTGCTCAAGGGTTTTGCTTGTATTTCTGTTCTTTCATAAGAGATTGCTACATTGGCAATTGTAAAATCAATATGGGAATTTGTTAATATTTTTTCGTACACATAAGCACCACATGCGCCAATGGATGCCACTAACATTTCGACTGGGGAAAAACCAATATCCTTTTTTAAAATCCAATTACCGCTTTGATGAACCAACTCAAAACCTTTTTCACCTGAAATCAATTCCATCTTTTTTTCTCCTTTACTTGTTTGTCCACTCTTTTTAGAGCGTTTTCTTTATCTTCTTATAATAGTACACAATCTCGCAAACTTATAATAGTTATTTGGCAGGTATGATAGCGAAAAGCTATCGACAAAAAGCCTCCCCCTTTTCGTATTGAATGAGAGAAGCTTAAAAAATGAATTTGATCAATCTGTCAATTTCTTTTTAAATTGATTATCCGACTGATTCTTATCTTGAATGATCGAGTCGATATACTCTTTTAGAAATCGACTATTCTCGGCAATGATTTGATAGCCTGGTTCTACTTTGAGGTCTGCTTCTTGTTTGTCGCTACTAAAATCATTGCCTGAGAAGAAGCGATAATTTACTTGCCCGACAAATTCGGCTGCCACATCCAGTTTTTTACTATCAGATAATCCAGCATCAATGAGTTGTTCATAGCCTAGTCTTTCGCCATCTTCAATAAATAATGCTTTACTATATGCTGAATAATCTTCGATTTGGGAAACAGCTACAGTAGAGGCATTTTCTTTTTTTTGGTAGTCAAATGATTGCCCATTTAGCTTCACAACACCATATCCTTGTGGTGCTATCGAGAAGGAACTAGACACGATTTCCGTCAATTCATGCTGACCGATGGTTTCTGTCATGATATCTTGAGCGTGAATATGTCCTGAAAAAACGATTGGTACTTGATAATCAGCTAAAACTTGCTTAAATTCTTCAGCATTATTCAGCACAAATCCCGTTGATAACAATTGATTATGGGGATAAAGATTATGATGCATGAATACTAGTGTTTGCTTCTTTTCTTGTTTCGCTGTTTCCAATTGTTCTTTGACCCATTTCATTGTCCTGCCTCGAATCGTTCCACCTGTAGTTGGGCTAGCTTGTGACTGGCCATTATCTGGATAGATATTTGAATCAAGGAAAAGAAAATTGTATTGTTGGTTGACTGCTACTGCATAGCTTAATGAGCTTTTATCATAGTTCGTTGCTGTTTGATAGCCAAAATTGGCAAATATTTCTTTAAAATCAGTGGTCGAGATGGCTTCTGTTTTTTCTTGCTTCTCTCCAACAAATTTTCTTGCCCAACCATCATTAACATCATGATTGCCTGGAATCACAAATACTTTGATGCCATGATCCGTCAGCTGTGTAAGGAATTCCGCCAGCTTTTCTGCGCTGACTTTTTCGCCATTTAGGGTTAAGTCACCTGTGATGATCAACATATCTGGTTTTTGTTCAATTGCTTTATTGATAAATGCCTGCCAGCTTTCTTTTTGATGCTCCAGCTCTTTGCCGGCTGCGGTCTGTTTGATTTTTTTAAATGCTAAGCCTGAATCTGTCAAACTTTTATCGATATAATGAGGATCACTGATGACCCAAAATTCGATGCCTTCTTTTTTAAATACAGTTTCTTCACTGTGTTTTTGCTTATTACCA
This sequence comes from Enterococcus ureilyticus, assembly GCF_001730315.1. Lineage (GTDB taxonomy): Bacteria > Bacillota > Bacilli > Lactobacillales > Enterococcaceae > Enterococcus_L > Enterococcus_L ureilyticus. Next base: position 148,442 of record NZ_MIKC01000042.1, on the reverse strand, counting down.
AAATGGATACTCAGTAATAAAACAATCGTTACAAAAACTAGTAGTGCTCCGATTCTTTTTTTCATTTTTTATTTCCCCATTCTTTATTGTTCCTTTCTATTTTATGCTTTTTCGTACAAAAAAGCTCTCACTGTTTTTATTTTACTAAAATACAGTGAGAGCTGGTTGCTATTTTGGCTTAGATTTCTGAGCCATTCGTTTGGATCAAATGCTTGTACCACGCAAATGAATCTTTCTTGATTCGTCTCAGCGACCCATTTCCTTGATTATCGCGATCGACATAGATAAACCCATAGCGCTTACGCATTTCTCCCGTTGTAAATGAGATTGGATCAATACATCCCCAAACGGTATAACCTAGTACATCTACGCCATCTAGCTCGATTGCTTTTTTCATTTCTTTGATGTGTTGACTGAGAAAATCGATTCTTTCGACATCATGAACATGCCCTTCGCTCAATGTATCGGCATAACCAAAACCATTTTCGACAATGAAAATGGGACGCTCATAGCGATTACTTAGTAGATTTAAATAGTGTCGTAGCCCAGTAGGATCCACTGACCAGCCCCATTCTGTCATGCCAACATACGGATTTTCAACTAGTGAACTATCACCAAGCAAATCATCCTCTAAACGAATGGCTTCTGGTCTAGTCGAAATTGTATTGCTTAGGTAATAACTGATTCCGATATAATCTACGGTTCCAGCTTTTAATATCTGAAGATCTTCATCCGTAATATCTAATTTGTACCCATTTATTTCCCGTTCTTTCACCGCCCACCGAGGATAATTCCCTCTCACTTGAACATCAGTGAAAAATAATTGTTTTTCGTCCTCTTGTTGGGCTGCGATGATATCCTTCGGGTCACTTGTTAATGGATAGTTTGGTGTTGCCGCTAGCATACAGCCGATATGAAAGGCTGGATTGATTTTTTTCCCTTGTGCAACTGTGATTGCTCCTGCTACAAACTGATAATGGGCCGCTTGATACATTGTTTCTAATTTATCTTCGTCTTCTTGATAAAGAATCCCAGAGTTTGTAAAAGAATAAATTGGATTTTCTAAAATACGTTGATTATTGATTTCATTGAACGTCATCCAGTACTTTACTTTATCCTTATAACGTTTCATAACGGTTATAGCAAAATTAGTGAAAAAACCGATCAATTCTCGACTGCGCCAACCGCCATATTGCTTCACAAGATGATACGGCATCTCAAAGTGAGACAAGGTGATCACAGGTTCAATTCCCTGTTTCAATAGTTCATCAAATACATCGTCATAAAACGCTAATCCTGCTTCATTTGGTTCTTTTTCATCGCCATTTGGAAAAATTCTTGTCCAGGCAATACTTGTTCTTAAACATTTAAAGCCCATATCTGCAAACAATTGAATGTCTTCTTTGTAGTTCCCATAAAAATCAATGGCTTCATGATTGGGATAAAATTTCCCTGCTACAATTCCATCTGTAATTTCTCTTGCGTGATCTTTCGAGCCTGCTGTCATCACGTCTGCAATACTAACTCCTTTACCCCCTTTGTTCCAACCGCCTTCTACTTGGTGTGCTGCGACTGCACCGCCCCATAAAAAATCCTCTCTCATTTCGATTCCTCCTTATTTTTCCCTACATTAAATAACTTAGTTTCTGGCGTCACGAGGGCTTGATCATTGATGATCGTCATCGTTTCCATACTTTGAGCATCTGTTAAAATAACTGGGGAGGTCATGGCATAGCCTTCTTGTTCGATTTTTTCACGATCAAATATAAGTAAAGTTTGTCCACGTGTGATTGTATCCCCCATTGCAACTTTTGTTTCAAAATGCTCCCCATTCAAATTTACTGTATTAATACCGATATGAATCAACAATTCGCTACCGCCAGTTGATTTTAAACCAATCGCATGTTTTGATGGGAAAATAGCAACAACTGTTCCGTCAAATGGTGCAATGACTTTATCACTTGTCGGAATGATCGCGACCCCTTTGCCTGCGATTTCACTAGAAAATACATCATCATCAACTTCTGTTAAAGGGATCACAGTTCCTTCCATTGGTGCATAAATTGTTGTTTCTGTGTCGATTTTTGTTGTGGCTGGCTCTTCTTGAAAGTCATCTTCTCCTTGATCTGTTTCAGGTAAGAAGTCGACCATTTCATCTTCTTTGACACCAAAGAAATAGGTCAATACTGCGCCTGCAATCAATGCTGCACCTACTCCGATGAAGTAACCTACTTTTGGGGTATAAACAGGGATAGAGAAAATATTATGGAACACATAAGCATTCATGGTAACACCTGTCACACCACAAATTGCGCCGCCGATAGCGCCAGAAATCGCTACAATCGGTAATAAGCGTTTGTATCTTAAAATCAACCCGTAAACGATTGGCTCAGTTACTCCTGCAAATAAACCAGTTAAGGCTAGCGGTCCAGCTAAAGCTTTCATTTTAGAATGTTTTTTAGATTTTAAATAAAAACCAATTGCGATTCCGATTTGGGCAAAAACAGCTGCAACAGCCATTCCTTCTATTGGATCGCCGCCCATCACCGTTAAGTTTTCAAGCGTGATTGGAGAAAAGCCCCAATGAAGCCCAAACATGACCATAAACGGCATACCACCACCTAAGACGATTCCTGAAAGCAGTGCACTTTTGCCAATCAACCACATCACGCCTTGAGAAAGCGCATCTCCGATAACCGTTCCAAATGGACCGAATAATAAAGCTGTCAATGGTACCATGATCATCAAACTGAACATTGGTACAGCGAACAATTGAAGGTCTTTAAAAATAATTTTGCGTAAGAATTTATCCACGAATGAATAAATAAAGATTGCGACAAAAATCGGGAAAATGGTTGTTGCATAATCAACAACATTTAAATTGATGCCTAGAAAATCAAGCTTTTCCTGACCGATCATGCCAGTAAACGACGGTTCCAGTAATGCTGCGCCGATTACACCACCCACATACATATTGCCACCAATTTTTTTAGTCAATGTAATTCCTAGAAAAACAGGTAGGAAGTAAAAGATTGCGTTACTTGCCGCACTCAGAACCATATAAGTCGAACTGGTATCAGCCAATAATTTCATTTCAACTAAAATCGTTAAAATCGCTTTGATCATTCCAGATCCTGCCATTGCTGGAATCAGTGGTGAAAAGGCACCGGAAATCACTTCGAATACATAATTGAAACTTAATTTTTTCTCAGTTTTAGGTGCATCTTCGTTTAAATCAGCGAGTGATTGAATCGCTGCATAATAATCTGGTACTTTACTGCCGATCACCACTTGGTATTGTCCACCACTATTGACAACTGACATCACATAGGGTAATTTCTCCAAAGCTTCTTTGTCCGCTTTTTTCGTATTTTTCAAGCTAAATCTTAAACGCGTCGCGCAGTGAACTAAGCTATTGATATTCGATTTACCACCGACAAGTTCGATGATTTTTTTACTTTCTTCTTCATAACGCATGATAGTATTTCCTCTCCTTGAATCATTTTTTTATAAAAAAAGTGACCCAAGAAGAAACACTTATGCATGAAGTGTTTTTCTTAGGTCACGCCTGCTTAACCAGTAACGATCCTATTGATTGCTTGATAAGCGATTTAAGTGAAGTGTTAAGTACATCAATTCATCATTTGAAATCGTCCAATCATATTGTTGTTCCAAAAATGTTTTGATTTTAACTGCACACTGATGATCTTGTTCGTACTTCACAGCAATTAGATTGATCAAAGACGAATCCTCATTTGATGAAATTTCTTTATCTAGCTGTCTTTTGACAAAGTATCGAATATGGGTAATGAAACGAGTAAAATCATAAGAGGTTTCATCGTATTCTTTACCATAGTGATATTTAATGATGTCGATAATGCTTTGAATGATTTTCGTTGTCAGCATCGTTTCGTTCATATTGCTAGTAGAATTATAAGCATTGACAAAATGAAGGGTAATAAAAGCTGCTTCTTGATCTGGAATCTCAATCCCTGTTTTCTCCCGCATCATTTGAACGGCTTTTAATGCAAACGCATATTCTTTTGTGTAAATTTGTTTGATGTCCCATTCTAGAGGTGAGCGCATTTGTAAGCCTTCTGTCACTCTATTTAAGACAAAACCGATATGATCGGACAATGTCAACAAAATGGAATCATCGATTTCTTGGTCTAATTCTGCTTTACCTAATTGAATAATATCACTGGCCAGTTCAATATCTTCAATATCGATTCGTGCAAGCAGATTGTCTAAATTGCTAACGGAATTATTACCTTCAAGAACAAATCTTTTTTCAATCAGAGCTGAATCGATCACATCGCCTTCGCGCTTGTTAAAACCGACCCCTTTGCCCATAATGATTTCTTCGATGGCATCATCATTTAGAATCAAAGAAACATTATTATTAAAAACTTTCAGTATTTTCATTGAAATTATCTCCTGTTCTTGACTTGAAAAACGAAAAAAGACCTGACCACATCAAACATCACCAAAAAAGTAATGTGTGAGGTCACGCCTGCTTAACCAGTAACGATCCGTTGACCAAAGTATACAACGTCTTATTTCCATTGTCAATAGTACGCTTACATTTTGACAACGAACATTCTAACACATTACTCAAACGCTTGAATTTACTAGATTTTAACTATACTTTGTTTTCTTCAAACGAATAAATTTTCTCAAGTGCATTGGCTAATTTTTTAAACTGAACAAACTTTCCTTCACGGATATATTCTTTTCCATCAACAAAGAAAAGGAAAGTCGGCGCTGAAAAAATCAAATATTCAGCTGAAATTGCTTTGACTTTGTCCGCTTCAACTTCTCTTAGCTCTATCTTAGGATAGCTCTTCAATAATTCGATTAGCTTAGGTCTTAACGCATGACATACCGAACAATCTTCTTGCGAAACATAAATAAAAGCAAGCGAATGTTCGTTCACGAAAGCTATTACTTCTTGAATTGTTTGTAATTTATCCATAGTCTAATCATCCTTTTGTGGTCAGCTAATCATAGCACCTTCTCAGGAAGATTACGATATTTATGCCCAATGTTCCTTACTCACTTCAATCCATGTTTTATAATAATCTCTATAAAATCCATCTTGGTCTTCTGCGGTCATGATATAACGTCCAATCATTGTGCCAGTTTGATAACCTTGCTCCTTCAATTTTTCTTTCATTGATTGGAAATTATTTTCTAGAGGATCATCTGACTTGATTGTTAGTAAAAATTGTTTGTATTCGTATTTTGTTTGCTCTGTCTGTTGCCAAATCGTTACTTCCTCTACAAATTCTTTGGTGGTCACCGCAAAACCATAGGTAAGTTCCTTTTCATGATCAGAGTTGCTATAAACCACTAAACTTGAGGGATTATCGATATATGTTTGTAATTCATTGGGATCTTTTAAATCAATCGGGATGATTCGTTCTACATCCAAAGGCTCATCAATAAACTCTTTTTCTTTCAACTCAATCAAACTCAATAACTGGTCTTTTCGATGTTTGATCCCTTGTTGTTTTTTCTCAAGTTCTGCTAATTCTGCAGCGACTCGGGTTTCTGTTTCATCTAGAATCGTCCATAATTCTTCTGGTGATTTACGATATAGATTGGTCATTTTGTTGATGGGAATATCTAATCTACGGTAAAAATCGATATCACTGATTGTTAAAATATCTTCCATATCAAACATTCGATAACCATTTTGCTGATTTCTAGAAGATGTTAGTAGATTCATATCATCCCAATAACGGATCTTTGATTTTGGTAACTTCATGATTTCAGCTACTTGTCCGACAGTCAATAATTTTTCTTTTTCCATAAAATCACCTCTGATTTTAATTATAAACAAAAAATATTGACCTTCAAGTCACTTGAAGGTGTAAAATTCCTTTTGTTCGATAAAAAGGAGGAATTTAGATGAAAATCATTCAGTTTTTCATTAAAAAAAATAGAAAACTTATTTTTGTGACCGTCATCAGTTTATGTCTACAAATTATTGGAACGCTTGGCGTGCCAATGTTGGTCGCTCAATTGATCGATGTAGGGATTGCAAGTGGCGATAAACAATCAATCAAAACGATTGGGTTACAAATGTTAGCAATGGCTTTATTCGGTGCGCTTGCCGCGATTTTGGGCAGTTATCTTTCTGCAAAAGTCGCTGCTAAATTTGGCTTTGAAACGCGAACACTATTTTTCGACAAGCTTCAAACCTTTTCTATTAAAGATGCAGATCGCTTCGGGACAGGATCATTACTGACCAGAATGACAAATGATGTTGATAATATTCAGCAGATGATCGTTTTGTTTTTGCAATTGATTTTACCTGCACCGATCATCGCTATTTTCTCTCTTTATATGACATTTACCTATTCAGCTACGTTAGCTTTGGTTCCATTGATCGCTATAGCTGCTTTTGCTTTGATCGTTTATATTCTAATGAAAAAAGGGACACCATTATCTTTGTTGATCCAGCCAAAAATGGATAAAATCATTGTGACCTTGCGAGAATTTTTTACTGGGATCAATATGATCCGAGCTTTTAATAATCAAGATTATGAAGAGGAACGGACAAATAAGACCTTTTCTGACTATGCAAATGGTATGATTCGTGTTAATCGTATTTTTGCTTTTATTACACCTGTCGCCTTCTTGTTAATGGGCATCGTTTTTTCTTCTATTCTATGGTTTGGTGGGAATTTAGTGGCTCTTGGGACCTTGCAAATCGGTACAGTTTCAGCAGTGGTGGAATATTCTTTATTAACATTATCTTACTTAATGATCGCTGCTATGGTTTTAGTCATGGTGCCTAGATCTTTCGCTTCTGTAAAAAGAATCGAAGAAATTTTGAACACACAAGACGAAATCTCTGATCCTAAACAGTCCGCTACACTCAATGCAAGTGGATGTGAAAATGCATTGATCGACTTAACCCATGTGACATTCAGTTATGATCAAGCGGATGAACCTGTTTTAGAGGATATTCATTTTAGTATTCCTAAAGGGAAAATTACAGCGATTGTAGGTGGAACTGGCTCTGGTAAAAGTACTGTTGCTAAATTATTATTACGACTTAGCGATGTATCTGAAGGTGCGATTTTATTTGATGGTGTGGATATCAGAAATGTTACGCAAGAAGAGCTACGCTCTAAAATCAGTTACGTTCCTCAAAAAGCCTTTCTATTTAGCGGAACCATCAAAAGTAATTTGTTGATGGGGTATACTGAAGCAACAAAAACAGATATGGACCGAGCAGCTACTATTGCACAATTGTCTTCTTATCTGACAACGTTAGAAAACGGCTATGAGTCCTTTGTCGCTCAAGGGGGTACGAACTTTTCTGGAGGTCAAAGACAACGTTTATGTATTGCACGTGCTTTGATTAAACCAGCCGATATTTATATTTTCGATGATAGCTTCTCAGCTCTAGATTACCAAACAGATGCAGCACTCAGATTAGCTTTAAAAGAAGAAATGTCAGATAAAACATTATTGATCGTGGCTCAAAGATTAAGCACGATTCAACAAGCAGATTCTATTATTGTCCTAGATGAAGGGAAAATCGTTGGCCAAGGAACCCATAGCCAATTGCTACAAAATAACCAAACCTACCAAGAGTTTGCCCGCTCTCAAGGAATGCTTACGAAAGGAGCACAAGCATGATGAAAAAAGTAAATAAGCAAACAATAAAACGTTTCTTTCTATTGATCCGACCTGAACGTCCGATTTTTCTAGGCTTGATTTTTTGTAGTTTAATCGGAAATGCCTTAGTTATTGCGATGCCGTTTATCATGGGGATCGCAATTGATGATTTACTAACATTGATCCAAACGCAAGGAATCGGACAAATCAGCTTTTCAATGATCCAAGAAGCTTTGTTGACACCTGTTTTGATTTTGATCGTCTTTTCAATTCTCAGTAGTGTAATGTCTTACACGCAAGAACGTGTGATGGCTGCTTTAAGTGAACGAATCACATTAAGAGTCAGAAAAGAAGTAACGAAGAAATTCAAATCTTTGCCGATGGCGTTCTTTGATCAACACCAAGTTGGCGATATTTTAAGCCGAACAACAACTAGTTTAAATCAATTATCACAAGTTTTCTTAACTGGAATCAATCAGTTTTTCACTTCGATTTCAACAATTATTTTTGCTGGTATCATGTTGTTTTATATTGATGTAAAATTAACCTTGATCGTTGTACTGTTGATTGCTGCGAGCTCATTTTTGACAGGTAAAATTGCGAACAAAAATAAACAATTAGCCGAAGCAAGTCAGTCAGAATTGGGGATTTTAAATAATAAAACGGAGGAATTTCTATCTGGAAGTTTGGTAACAAAAACGTTTAATCAACAAGCTCATGCTAAACAAGTTATTTTAGAAACCAACCAAAAACATTATAAGGCCTTTTTAAAGGCTCAATTTATGAACTTTGCGATTTATCCAGCGATTCGTTTGATCAATCAGTTGGCTTTTATTGTCAGTGCGATCATTGGTGCCTTCTTAGTTTTACAAGGCGGAATCACGATTGGACTACTTCAAGCTTATCTACAATATATCAATCAAGTTTCTGAACCGATTTCTACAGCTTCTTATGTCATCAATTCGATTCAAGCAGCTCTAGCAGCCGTCGATCGGATTTTTGAAATTTTAGATGCAGAAGATGATATTCCAGAAAAAGCGAACGTACAAATCATCGATAAACCAACCGGTGCGATCGATTTTGATCACGTTCAGTTTGGTTATACTGAAGAAAAAATGTTGATGAAACAAGTTGATTTTTCTGTTAAACCAAAACAAATGGTGGCGATTGTTGGACCCACTGGTGCTGGTAAAACAACGTTAGTGAATTTACTGATGCGTTTTTATGAATTAAATGGTGGACATATTACCTTTGATGGCGTAAATATCACTGACCTTTCTAGAACAAATCTTCGCAGTATGTTTGGGATGGTTTTACAAAATACGTGGTTATTTGAAGGAACGATTGCTGAAAATATTGCATATGGGCGTATGGATGCGACACGAGAAGAAATCATTGAAGCTGCTAAAATTGCCCAATGCGATCACTTTATTCGGACTTTACCAAATGGTTATGATTCGATTATTTCCAGTGAAAACGGCTCACTATCTCAAGGTCAACAACAATTATTGACGATTGCCAGAATCATTTTAGCAAATCCTCCTGTGGTTATTTTGGATGAAGCAACGTCTAGTGTAGATACGAGAACGGAAGCTCATATTCAAAAAGCGATGGATGAAGTGACAAATAATCGAACAAGCTTTGTGATTGCACACCGTTTATCTACGATTGAAAATGCTGATCTGATTTTAGTGATGAAAGACGGCGATATCGTGGAGAAAGGAAATCATCAAGAGTTGTTAGCTAAACCTTCGTTGTACGCTTCTTTGTATAATAGTCAGTTTCAGCAGACGTAAGAGTTAACAAGAGGTTGTGAAAAAAGTCGTTTAGGCTCGAGTAATTGGACTAAAAACCGCACAATGCGCTTTATGTGTTGTATGGTTTTTAGTCCAATTGCCGTTTTCACATCGTTTAATCGGCTTCACGATGACATGAATAAACCACAAGAGTTTTGTCTTAGTCACTTTTATCTTAAAGAACCGGTGTCCAAACTATCCTTCTGCTTTTCTAACTAAAACACAATACTCATTTTTGATATTCACTTCATATTCTCCCAAAATACGAATGATCTTTTGTTCTACTTTGCTGATTCCAAGCTTTTTATACATTTTACGTTGCGTTCGCCAATGGATAAGCCAAAAGAGGATACCACCTGAAAACCAAACGAATTGATCGACTTCCGTTGGGCAGTGACTGACTAGAGTGGGTAACTGTGTAATAACTGCTCCTGTGAAGACATAGTCTTCTTTTCTTTTTTTCAAATTATTGTATAGTGATGCCATATCATTTAATTCGATTGTTTTTTCCTCCGTTTTTTACTCTTGTGCAAGATACGTAGTAAATACTTCATCTAATAATGCCCATTCTTCTTCTGATTCTACATTTGCTAATCCATTTTCCATACCTGGACCATCTTTAATACTAGTAGTTGAGTATGCCATGAACTCCCCTTGATCTATTTCAGTTTCTTGATAGATATAAACGTAGGTTTTCCCGAATTGTTTTTGTGCATCGATTTTTAAAACAACCGTACAAAGTTCTTCATTGCCATCATCATCCACTAAAATAAATTTCTCTGAACTTTCATCTATAGATGATTCATAATACACCGTATAATCAAATTTATCACTTTTGTATTTTGATGTCAGATTGTTTTGGTTGGTGTATATATAGATAGTGAAGCATAGTAACAACAAAAAGATGATTAGTGGCTTCATTTTTATTTTCGTTTTCTTTGATTTGATCTCTTTTAGTAGCTGTATAAATTTCAACCTTTTGTCTCCAACTTTTATTTTATAGATGTTTTCTTTTTTTCTGATTATTTGACTATATGCTCTGATTCATCGCTTATTTTCTGTTTAAATCATTTTTATTGTTTTGACACTTAAAAAACGGTATTAGTCGACGCCCTTCACTCATACTATTTCATAGCAAAATGGCTGTATACTTAATAAACATTCAAAAAGGCTAGGATAGTCCTATGGATGTTTGTACAATAAATATAGCTGGTTTTTGCTAGCTATTGAGAACTTGGTTAGTGAGTTCGTGCTTACTATCAATGATTGTACACTTAATAAACATTCAAAAAGACTAGAAATGTCCTTTGAATTTTTGTACAATAAATACAGCTAGCTTTTGTTAGCTATTGGCAACTTGATTAGTGAGCTTGGACTTACTATTCAAGGCTCTATTTTCTCGATTCCCTTCGAGTAGTAGAGTGCCTTTTTTATTTCAAAAAATTATATTATAGATTAACAAAATAATTAATTCCTCTCGTTAGTTGTTCTTTCAACTCTTTTTTAGAGGTACTCTCATTATCATACCAACTATATGATATTTTTGCTCTATCAGCTTCAACAGTTGCTATTTCAAACGAAACAAATCTATAAGGTGCATAACTAGCTTGTTCTACGACTAATTCAGCCATAGCTATATCATTTTCAAAGCTAACAACAAAACCATCTTTTTCATTACGTAAAACATCAATATTTATATTGTTATTTTTAAAATAGGTTTCATTTTCTTCACACCATTCTATAACAATTGATTTGATTTCTTGAAATAACTTTTCTTTATCACTCATGATTACTTACCACCTAAATTTTTTATATTAAGAGCATCTGGCATTTCAGTAATTGCTGGCAATCCTTTTTTTTGATTCAAACGATCGATAAGTGAACCTGGTCCTGGGATTTGAGACCAGTTTTCATTTCCTGCTGGATATAAAGAATTTTTAGCTACATCAAATTCAGAATATATTGATCCATTAGGAGCAGAAGGAAAAGCGTCTTTACTTGCAGGAGACGCAACATAAGTCCTGTTCCCATTAGGAGACATTTGAACTTTTCCTGTATCAATCATTTTATTATATTCATCGTTAGACATCCAACGTCCGACTGTGGAATTTCCATCTTCTGGTAAGGTAGAAACAACATTTGTATTAGTTCCCCCAGCCCCACTAGCTTTCCCAGGAGCCTTCACCTTAGATGGCTTGCCTTTCACGCTCTGAATCTTCTTGCCTGGCACAGTTATTGTTTTATTCGATTTCCCAATGTCATTCACTCTTGGGCCTCGGTTTATTATTGGTGATTTCGTTGGGGATTGGCTTGATTTTCCTCTTCCAACATTTGTTATCTGTTTGGCTCCAACTCCTAATGCTGCCAAGCTATTCGCTAATGAGGTTCCTCTAGCGAGTCTTTTATTGAGGCGGGAAATTAAGCTATAAAAGTAGAAAAAGAAACGACCAATTTCAATCACTTCTTTTTCAATAACAAATTTTTTTATAATAAATACAGTTAGCTATTGGCAACTTGATTAGTGAGTTCATGCTTACTAGTCAAAGCTCTATTTTCTCGATTCCCGTCGAGTGGTAGAGTGCCTTTTTTATTTTATGAATATTTACTCCATTCAAATCAAAATTCTTTTAATATCCCAAAGATTCTAATAATTCTAATCCCATTTCTCTACATTTTTCCCATTCCAAAGATTTTTTCACAGCTTCATCCGTCCATAAACTCTTATCATTATTCATTTCTTCCAAAAAAGAGTTTATTTTTTCCCCTAAATTTAACTGTTCTTCCGTTATCCAGCCGTTTTCAAATAAGATTTTCATTCTTTCCATGTCAATATCGGAAAAATCAGAAGCTAATTCGTCCGATAAATCAGCATGTTTATACTTCTCCTTTTGAATTTTAAAACTACTAGAAAAAATCTGCAAATTTTTAATAAGTAAACCATGAATAGCTATTAAATCATCCACGTTATTATAATTGTTCATTAAATATTTCCTCCCTAGTCAATTTCATATCTGCCGTCCATATAAATTCTAACTGTTGGTTTGTTCGGTTGTGATATCTTATAATAAGGAACTTCTCCATGGTGACCATTTCCAGGGTGATACTGAATATATCTTGAATCTCCACTAGTTCCTTTGGGAGGATTCATAGGGAATACCTGCACTTCCACCTTTTTTCAGAGGTGTTACCGTCCATCCTTCTCTTTTTACAAAATCAGTAACATCTGCAGGGTTAACATTAATTAAAGAGCCAGGCGTATCCATTAGTTCACTTATTGAACTCACGGGATTCTTCCAATGAACATTTCCAGCGCCATATTTATTTTTAAAATAGTTATTCCAATCTTTTCCAGATACAGGATTCTCTGCGCCAAAATCTGTTTTAGGAGAATTAGCCCCACTAGCTTTTCCAGGAGCCTTCACCTTAGATGGCTTGCCTTTCACGCTCTGAATCTTCTTGCCTGGCACAGTTATTGTTTTATTCGATTTCCCAATGTCATTCACTCTTGGGCCTCGGTTTATTATTGGTGATTTCGTTGGGGATTGGCTTGATTTTCCTCTTCCAACATTTGTTATCTGTTTGGCTCCAACTCCTAATGCTGCCAAGCTATTCGCTAATGAGGTTCCTCTAGCGAGTCTTTCTAGTGGCGTTAATTTCTTTCCTGTCTTACTATCGATCCCTGTCCGTAGCTCTTCAAATAATCTTAAGTTTTGCTCCACTAGAAGATCCATTACACCTGGTTCTCTTTCTGGTGTAAAATAATCAGAACCATATTTTTTTAGCATACGAGCAACCCAGTCATTGTACAAGAATGTTTTTTCAATATCTTCTGGATCTGCTGTCGTATGTCCTTCTTTGACCCAACACCAGACTTTGCCGCCGTTAAAATCAATTTGTTTATACTCTAAGCCATCCATATTCGGCATTTGATCTTTAAGACGTTCTTTCTCTCGCTCTTGCCACTTTTTACCGATCGTATCCATCCATGAGCGATCTTTTAGATTTCCATTTGAGAAGGTTCCTTTTTGAGCATTAAAGCCTTTGCCTCCACTTACTTGAGCCAATCCTTGATCTATTGCATTTTTTAAGCTCGTCACCTCTACAAAAATCATAGTTGAAAATGCATGAAAAGCCAAGAGTTTTTGTAATTGTTTTTCCAATTTTGCTTTAGCATTAGTATAATCGCTGATCAACCCATTCGCTTCTCGAATATGTTGGACTCGTTCACTAGATACCGGCAATAGTTCTTTAACTTGCTCGATCTGCTCTTGCATGCCTTGGATTTGCACTTCATATTGTTGAATTTCTCTTTCTAGTTCTGATGATTTTAAGTCACAGCTATCTACTTGTGCTACATAATCAGTCGGTAGCTTTTCTACTGCTTTTGCCGTTGCTTCTACCACGAGAATCGCTCCTTGAATCAATGGCACATAAGCTTCTTGGAAGTAGCCTTTAGCAGAATCATAGGCTAAACTCCTTAATACTTGATCTGCTGTGAAATTGCTTATCGCCTCTTGTAAGCCAGTAAGCCCACTCTGGTAATTATTACAAACACTGGTCGTTGTGCTTCCTTGTGTTTTTGAAGGACCTAGATACATATCAATGCTCATCTTTTTCCTCCATTTCTATTAAAGTACGCTTTTTCTCATAATAAAGATGATCTTGTTCCTCTTCTAGGCTTCGATTTTCCTTATGCAAGCGTTCTTTTTCATCTTCTAATTGATAAAAAATAGCTTGTTGTCTTTGTTTTGTTTGCCAGTTCAGTTCTTCGGCTAAATAGTTTCCCTCTGCATCACCGACAAAGGTATCAAAGCGTTCGATCAGTTGATTCCCTCGGTAAAATAATTCTTGATACTCCTCTTCTATTCGCTGTACCGCCCTTTGTGTTTCAATTGTTTCTTCCAACTTATTTTCAACTTGGCGTTCTCTCTGTGCAAGTTCATCCCATTCATTGATTTCTTTAGCCATTCGTCTTACCCGTTCCTACTGACCATTCGACGAATCGTTTCATCGGCTGCTTCGAATTCGGCTGCTACACTTTTTAAGTTGTTTGCATCCGTTGCAATTGCAGCATTGATCGTCTGAATCATTGTACGCATCTCAGTAATAGCTTGTTGCGCTGCCTCATTTCCAGAAATCGTTGATTGTCCATCACTTACAACTAACCCACCGCTACTCAAGCCCGCCATCGCTGTAAAAATTCCTGACGCCAACTCGCCAGCTACAGTGCTATCGCTATTAATTTCTTCCATTGCACTCACTCCCTTAATTGTATCTAAACGAAATATAATCATATCCTACAGAAAAATTAATTTTACCATATAGATTTTTACCATTTTTTCTATTTTTTCTTAATCTCAAGAAAGACATGAGAAATTATCAGTATTTATCAAATTTTTCCGATTTTATTTCTTCTTTTTATAAATCTATACTATTTTATTGACTATTCTCACTCCTTTAATCTTTTTTTAAACGAAAACAAAAACATGGGAAACAAGCAGAAATAAATCTGATTGTTTCCCATGTTTTTCGTAAATATCGTTTTCCAACACGATTATACTCTTACTTTTCTAACCTCTTGATTGCATTCTTTATTTCCACCAGTACCTCTTCTTCTGGCTCAACTTCCAGCAACTCATTTAAAATCCCCAACCATTTTTCCGCTTCTTTATTCCCTAATTTCCCGATTGCCCAAGCAGCGGTTCCTCTAATCACAGGACGAACGTCTTCTGTTGCACAAACTAAAATTTCTGGTAAAGCGCTACGATCTCCTAAATTGGCTAAAGCAATCAAGGCATTTCTTTGTAAAGGCTTTTTCCCTCGCCAGGAACCTGAAAGATGTCCAAACGTTTCTTTAAACTCTTTATTCGAAAGGCTCAGCATCGGTTTTAGTTTTGGGTAAACAGTATCGACTTCTGGTTCCATTTCTTCATGAAAATGAAAATTTTTCCCTCTATTATACGGGCAAACAAGCTGGCAAATATCACAGCCATAAATAACATTGTGCATTTTTTTTCGGTATTCTTCTGGCATCATCTCTTTGGTTTGGGTTTGATAGGATAGACATTTCTTCGCGTTCATACTGCCATTACCTAAAAGTGCTTGCGTGGGACAAGCAGTCACGCACCGTGTACAGTCCCCACATCCGAAAGGAACAGGTTTGTCTGCTTCGAAATCAATATTGGTCACGATTTCACCTAAATAAACAAATGAGCCGAACTCTTCTGTGATCAACAACCCATTTCTACCAATAAAGCCCAATCCCGCACGCTGAGCAGCTGCCACATCGACTAGTTCCCCCGTATCGACTTGTGGCGCAAAACGCCATGCCTCTGCTTCTTTTTGGCTTTGCGCTTGTGATTGAATATATTCGATCAATTTTGATAAACGGTCTCGTAAAACATCATGATAATCAATCCCCCATGAGGCTCTAGCAAACATCCCTCTTTTTTCATCTCTAGGTACTTTTCCTTCTATTTTAGTCGGATAGGCTAAGGCAATCGAAATAATCGTTTTAGGATTTTCAAAGGTCTTTTCAGGATAGATTCGCTCTTCGATCACTTGATGTTCAAACCCTGAATTAAACCCACGCGCCTTTTGTTCCTTCAGTGAATCTTCTAACTCATAAAAAGGCTCAGCCGACGCAAAGCCAATTTTATCGATGCCTAACCGTTTACTTTCCGCTATAATTTTTTGTTTCAATGACATGATGTTTACTCCTTTATTTAAAAGCTGAACAGGCTCATTCAGCCTCGAATGGAAAATAGGAAAAAATAACTGAGGTGCCTTTTGCCTCAATTATTTTTTATCTTTTTACCAAGAGGCTAGCCTGTGAAGCTAGATAATTTTAAAAGCTGAACAGGCTTGTTTAGCCTCGAATGGAAAAAATAGTATTTCCATCTAATTATAATCTACCAAATAGAAACTTGTCAGCTTTTTGCTTACACAAATTATCTAGCTATTTTTCTTAAAAAACAATTTTTCATATTTTTCATAATATTCAAATAAAAAAACATAATTATCATTTTTTTATGATAGAATGACTTGTGATATTATTCTTTTATTATCCGCACACTTTATCATGAATTATGGAGGAAATACATATGAAGAACAGAAACAGCTTGCTAAAACATAAGAAAAACACTGCTCATTCACTCATGTTGCTTACTCTTTTAGCCCCTACTTTACTGTCATCATCACTCGTTTTTGCAGAAGGTAATGCAACTGCGATGGAGCAAACTGAGGCATCTCAAGTGCAAGAAAGTACAAACTTACCTGATGCAACGTTGGATTCATCTGAAACAGTCGGAAGTTCTAGTTCTGAAGATGTCTCAACAACGTCGACATTACCTGAACCTGAACCCCCGCTTTCAACAACAGATACTACAATCCATGAGGAAACGCCCGCTGTGATGATCACCCCTAGAGCAGATACCATCACTATTGCAGATCCAATTTTAAAACAAACGATTGTCTCAACACTAGGATTACCAGCTGGTAGTGAGTTAACTCAAGCAGATATGGATCGTTTGACCAATCTTTCTCTGGCTTCTGCTCAAATCAGTAGTCTTGCTGGTCTAGAACATGCAACAAATTTAGGTTCTATTTATATTAATACCACAAATAATGTGACTGATTTCAGTCCACTCGAGCAACTTTCTGCTTTGACTTATGTTACCCTTCAAACTAAAAGTTTAACAAGTGACAATTTCCCTGATTTGACTAAAAGTGCTGGAATCACCAATCTTAGTTTAGGTTCGACGAGTATTGACGATAATGTCTTGCCGAAAATCGCTCAATTGACCCAATTATCACGAATTTATTTAGATTCAAATATGAACATTACAACGATTGAACCATTAACAGTATTGCCGAATTTGAAATCTCTTTCGGTACAATTTTGTGGTATTACAGACTTTACTGTGGTGCCTGCCTTTCCGATGCTTAGTGATTTAGCCGCTTTTGGGCAAAATACAGGACGGAATGATTCACCAACAACAATGGGTCGTTCGGCTTTAGATTATGATTTTGAGCACGAAACGTTATTCTTACCTTTTTCAATGATGCCAAATCGAATGACTAATTTTGATGGGTATATTCCCCCGTTTACTCTGTCAAGCTCTGCTAGTAATACGTACCTTGACTTCAATGGCACACAATTACCTGCAAACCGTCTACAAATCACTGATCAAGGTATTACTGTGACAGGCGTGACTGAAGAAGAATTTAAGAATCTTGCTAGCATTGAATACAATGCACGATTAGATAATCCAGCTGGCTCCTACGCCCAACCGCCTGGCTTTACTTTTTATGCTATTTCTAGCGGAACTTACTTACACCAATTCAATATTTTGGACGACGGCCAACCTGTAATGGTTCATTATCAAGATTCTGATGGAAACGAATTACTTCCTGATAAACCAATGAACGGTTTAGTCGGTCAATTATTTGAAGTCTTGGCACCAGCGATTCCTGATTATGAACTTGTAGAAACAATCGGCAATACTACTGGTAGCTTCACAAATCTTAAACAAGAAGTGACCTTTATTTATAAAAAAGTGACCGCTCCGATTATCGGGCTGACAGGCAAAGTAACTAGCTTCTATATAGACGCTACGAATAAAGAAATCATCCCCTCTATAGAACAAAAGAACCCTGTTGGCATGCCATTTACAACTGATAAGCTAGAATTTGAAGGGTACACATTTAAAGAAGTTAAAGGCGATACTTCTGGTTTCTTTACTGAAAAAGATCAAATAGTCACTTATGTTTATACAAAAAATCTAGATCAGACAAAACCGACGACCTCTACTGAAACGACCACGAAAGAAAAAACAGTGGAAGCACCGCAAAGATCGAGTACGTCTACAAGCACCAGCCAAAAAGTTTCTCCCACACTTAAGAAAAAGCTACCTGCAACTGGTGAGAAAATAAACAATGTCTGGCTATTTCTTGGCCTTGCATTAATTGGATTTACGAACTATCGTTTTGTTTTAAAAAAAGGAAGACAAGAAAAATAGTAGACTATTGATAACAAGACAAACAGCAGCAAAAGTGTACTGATCCTTTTGTTGTTGCTTGTCTTGTTTATTCTCTAAATAAATTTGAAACGATCATTTTAGCTCTTTTCACTTCTGACATTGCCATTAAATGGAGCACTGACCACTACTTTCTCACGCATATGGCCCGCTTCAACATTTTCCTAAGCTTTTTTAAGTTCGCTGCATTGATCTTAACTGTATAAGTTTTCCCTACAGTTACGGCTATTTTCCCTGCTTGAGCAAGTTTAGCAAGCAACGCCAAGATTGTTCCTTGGATTTGAAGTTGATAGTTATGACCTGTTTTGGCAAACATGCACTCCCAATCAAAACTAACCGATTTATTCTTCAAACGGCTGATGTCAATTAATCCATCTAGCCCAATTTCTTTCAACCACTCAAAATTGGCCGGACTAGCAGTAGCATAGACAGTCAGTTCTGCTCAGTGAGCGAGCTGATTTAAAATCGAACCGACACCACTAGCGCCATTGATCACTAAAAAAGAAAAGAGTACGAAACAAAACGAAAGGTCCGTTTGTTTCGTACTCTAAATCCAAATAAACGCTCTTGTCTCGCGCTCTTTCTATCCAAACCATTGTTTGAATCGATAGGTATGAAACGGCTGTTCACAGGCATTGCCGAACGCTAGATGCATTTCACCTTTGCCTAAATCAAAGATCATTGAAGCTAGAGACTTGGATAGTGGATGCTCCGGAGAAGGATGATTGCAAACACTTTTTGGAAAATTACGATGATTGGCTAAAAATTGTTTCCCCAACTGCACATCAATAATTCCATGATTTTCATTCACAATCGCCTCCATTGCTTCAAAACGAGCGTGAGATGTTTTAGAACCCCCTTCTTCTGGCTCTTCCAATGCAATACTATTGTGATTGGCATGGATCATCACATCCGCTGGTTCATGAGCATAAATCTTATTGGGAAAACACTCAAAGCTTGCAATTCCTTCAACCGAATGAGATAAGCTAAACTGATTCGGCACTGCATGAGGAACACTATAGAGATACTCACGTGCTTCTTTTAAGCTTTTCTTATTGATCAGCTCTCTAATGATTCCAGCAGTAGGAATACCAGCTTGACGTTGCCCATTATCAATATATGTCCACATGACGGCTAAACCATAATTATTCATTCCCATATAGGCTGGAATACCTGGGTGACTATAAATCAACGACTCAAAATCAGAGTCTACCTCTACATGATGCACCACACAGTCCACCTCAGAGCGATATTCATCCAATCGCTCATCATTGGTTTGTCCGCAGATCACAGAACCATCAAATGTTGCATTTCCTTGAGCGGCAAAAGAGGTACACTTATCACTGATCAACTCATCAAAGAAAGAACGTTCGTAAATGGTATAAAGATACAAAATTTCTTGAAAATCCAAGCCGCTCCCTTGTGCAACGCCACGCATTTCGGCGACTACTTCTGGCGCAAATTTTTCTGTATATTCCAGATAAATTTGTGCTTTTTCCAACCACTTCACAACGATCTCAGGTGGATCATTATAAAATAATTTTTGGCTGGATAAATTGGTTTCGATCTGCATTTTCAATACCTGACCGATAGCCACACCTCGGTCAAAGGAAGAACCTGTTACTTGAATATAGCGATGAATCATAGAAAAACCTCCTAATTTAAAAACGTAGCAGACTCGATTAGCGCTGAATAACACATAGAATATCATTCACGAATCATTGGCCCGAATAGCCGAATAATCTTTCTGTAGCAACAGTTTACTTTATCTTATTGTTCAATATAAGTCCATTTGTAATCATATTCTGGACCAGAAGGTAGAATTCCTTTTACCTTTGGATTACGCAAGTGCGCCTCTGCTTTTTGATAAACCGGACAAACACCCATTGTATCCATTAAAATAGTTTCTGCTTCGATCAAATCAGTCCAACGTGCTTTAGGATCACTTGCATTGGTTGTTGCAGAAGCTTTTAGATATTCATCGAATTTATTATTATTGTATTTACCGCTATTATTGACATTATCTGAAGCAAATAATTCTAAGAACACGCTAGGATCATTATACTCAGCACCCCAACCAACTAAAATCATATCAAAATCACCACTATTTCCACGCTCTAAGCGAACAGAAAGTGGTACAGAAGAAACTTCTACCGTTATGCCTTTCAATGTTTCTTGAATCGCACCTTGCATATATTCTACCACTTTTTTAGCAGAATCAGCGTCAGATGAGAGTAAATTGATTTTGAGTGTCTTGATTCCTAATTCAGCCTGCGCTTTGCTCCAATATTCTTTAGCTTTTTCTGCGTCGTATTTCAAGTGGTTTCCAGAGTCCTTGACAAAATCAGCTTCTGTGTCAGGATTGAAAGACATATTTTTGGGAACCAAACCTGTTGCGGCGATCGATCCATCTCCTAAAACTTGATCTACTAAAGTTTGACGGTCTAGAGAATAGGAAATTGCTTTTCTAAGATTTTCATTTTGAAATTCTTTTTTACTTTGATTGTATTCTACATAGGTTGCATTTGACATGTCTTGTGAAAAGAAGGCAGGATCGTCTACCATTTGCTGTGCTAACTCGCCAGTCACAACGATATCGTCTGTTTGCCCATCCTGAAATAAATTGAGTGCAGTTGCATCTTCTTTTACCACATCAAAATTGATTTTTTCCATTGTAACATTTTCCTGATCCCAATACTTCTCGTTTTTTAAATAGCTCCATTTAGTATCGGTTCCAGCTCCTTCAAAATCACTTAATACAAAGGGACCATTATACACCATGTGTTCACTTGAACTAGCATATTTTTCTCCATTATCGGTGACTGCTTTTTCATTTTGCGGGAAAAATGGTGGTAGTGATAACAATGATTCCATGTATGGCACAGGTGAGGTTAGAGTTACTTCTAATTCGTGCTCACTTAATGCCTTAACACCTAATTCTGTTGCGGGAACTTTGCCATCCATGATTGCTTGATAGTTTTTGACAGCTTCAAATAAATAAGCAACTTCTGAGGCCGTTTTTGGTTCTACTGTCCGTTGCCATCCATAGACGTAATCTGCTGCCACAACAGGCTCTCCATTTGACCAGACAGCGTCCTCTCGTAACTTAAAGTTGTAGGTTAAGCCATCTTCACTGATTTTCGGTGGCTCGACAGCACCGGCTGGAATCAGTTTACCTGCTTTATCTGCACGAAACAACCCTTCACTTGTATTTTTCAACACACCCCAACCCACAACATCGTTTGTAACAGATACATCGATGGATGGAATTTCTTGTTTTGCCACGACTGAAAATGATTGTTCCTTGCCAGTTGCTTTTTGGCCAGTTTCACCAGTCTTTTCTTTACTAGAACCACAGCCGCTAAGTAAAACGATACAGCAAGTTGCCGCAAGTAAAGACCCTAATCTTGTATTTCTCATTCAGTAACCTCCTATATGGTTGTTTTCTTTTCTAAATGAATAGAACACTCATTATCATACCATAAAAATAAGCGTTTTCTCATTAAATTCAGGTTATTTTTTTAGAGTTAAATTTCATTCTAGGTCAACTCAAGCAGCTTCAAAGATTCTTGCATCTAAGCTAAACTTATGTAAAAATGAGTTACTTGATTCATAACGATTTAAAAGGAGTTACTTATGAAAAAAATTGCAATCATCGGCGGTGGGATCATTGGTTTGACCCTAGCCAACTATCTTGATTTGAAACAATATAGCGTAACTGTTTATGATAATCCAATTGGTCAAGCAACGAAAGCTAGCGCCGGGATTATTTCCCCGTGGTTATCAAAACGCCGGAACAAGAAATGGTATCAACTTGCGAAAGATGGCGCAGCGTTTTATCCTAAATTAGTGCAGGATTTTGCTTTACCACATAGTGTCTATCAGCAAACTGGTACGTTGATCCTTAGAAAAGATCGCGAGCTTGTCTCATTGCTCGATTTGGCTGAAGAACGCAAACAAACAGCGCCTGAGATTGGAACGGTTCAGCTGCTATCCGCTGAGGAAGTAAAGGCAAAGCTACCCTTATTGAGTGCTTCACCAGCAGTGTTTATCACGGGTGGTGGTAAGCTGGACGGTGCTAGTTACTTAGCAACCTTACGCCAGCGTGCACTTAGTCGAAATATCACTTTGAAAACAGAGCAAGTTCACATTAGCCAAGTGCAAAATCAGTGGCGAGTTCACTCAAAAGAACAAATAGAAAGTTTTGATACTATTGCTTTGTGTGCGGGACCAGGCTTGTCTGATTTGTTAAAACCACTTGGGCTGACTACCGATATCCGACCACAAAAAGGGCAATTATTAGCATTTGAAACACCTTATAAAAACAGCGGCAGCTGGCCTGTTGCTATGCTGGATGGCGAAAGTGATTTAATTCCATTTGGACATGGGCAAATTTTGGTTGGGGCTACTCATGAAAATGATGGTGGTTTTGATTTGACGCCCACCCCCGAAGCGTTTACTCATTTACAGCAAAAAACTGGGCCTTTTTTAGAGGATTCGAACTTTTTTGAACAGTATCCTGTTTCATATCGTGTGGGAACACGTGCTTATACATCTGATTTTGCACCATTTTTCAATTGCTTACCTAACAATCCTACTGCAGTCGTGGCCAGTGGTTTAGGTTCTTCAGGACTGACAACTGGACCCTACATTGGCTTTCTTTTAGCGCAATATTTTAACGAAGAGCGGAATGATTGGATGGAGTATCAAAAACCGATTGACTGTTATGTATCGAAATAAAGAAACATAAAATAGAAGACCGGAAATCGTAAAAAGGATTTTCAGTCTCCTATTTTTTACCGATTAGAAGAATCATCTTTGGTTACTGGCTTATTTAGCCTATATTTTCTTAAATTTACAGCCATCAGTACGAATACAATTTCATTGTGTGCCTGCTGTTTTCCTCGAACTAAGAACCGAGTGAACGCCAAACAAGCCTTCAAATAACTGAAAGCGAGTTCAACGTCAATTTTTCGTTGACGATAGATTTTACCGATTTCTTCCTCTGAAAGTAGCTTAAAAAGAATGACTTGATTTGTGGTATGGTTTTTAAACATGAGAACACGTTTCAAGCTCTTTTCATCGTTTTTTTGCTTCTATAACAAACTCTCTCATTTCACGATATAAGCTTTCTCTGATTTTATCCAGCTTATGATAAACCATTTTTTTATCACGCACTAGCTGTTCCCCATTTACCCACACCGACTCTACATTGCTGGCATTAGCCGAATAGACGATCGCGGAGTATGGGTCAAAAATCGGAAACATATTGACTGACTCTGTTTCAATCAATGTTAAGTCCGCTTTTTTACCAATTTCGATTGATCCTACTTGTTTCGCTAAGCCTAGTGTTTCAGCGCCACCAATCGTTGCTAAACGAACAATTTCTCTTGCAGGAAAAAGGGCACGGTCTTGATGATACGTTTTATGACTGTTGGCAAAAAGACGCATTTGACTGAATAAATCTAGCGTATTCCCACTACTTGGGCCATCCGTCCCTAAACCAACAATGATATTTTTTTCAATCATTTTTTTGACCGGTGCAATCCCTTTCGCTGATTTTGTATTCGCACCAATACAATGGGCAACACGCGCTTTTCCTTTTGATTCTTCAATGATTTTTAAATCATGATCGTTCACTAAAATACAGTGAGCCAAAATAAACTCTCGTTCAAAATAGCCTAATGATTGTAGAAATTCTATTGGCGTTTGGTTATACTTTTCTTGAAACTCTGTTATTTCATAGGTCATCTCAGATACATGCATCGTGATCGGCGCATTATATTTTTCACTAAGTACCACGATTTTCTTTAATACTTCTGGAGTATTTGTATTTGGTGCATGAGGTGCAATGATCGGCGTTACCAATGGATCATTTTGCCACTTTTTTAAGAACATTTCACAGTAGTCATAGCCACCAGAAGGTTGTGGACTATCACAAGTCGGCATATCGATGATGGTTTCGCCTACCAGCGCTCTGATTCCCATTTCTTTACAACTTTTAGCCACTTCATCTTCAAAATAATACATGTCGCAAAACGAAGTTACCCCACTTAATAGCATCTCAGCAATCGCATAGTCACTGCTAGCTTTGACTAATTCTTTCGTCATAAATTGCTCTAATGGAAATAAAAATCTGCGAAGTCGATCTGGTACATCATCGCCCAATGAACGGAAAGGAATCATCCCAGCATGTGTATGTGTATTGACCATTCCTGGAATCAGAATGCCATTTCTACCATCAATCACTTTATCCGCAGAAATAGTCACTGAATCAAGCTCAGAAACTGAGCCGATTTTGGCAATCAAATGGTCTTCGATCAAGACATAGCCCTTTTTGATTTCTGAAAATTGCTTATCCATTGAAAGAAGGTGAACATTTTTAATCAATGTCTTCATTTAATAACACTCCATCTTCTGGGAAGATCAAGGGATAAAATTCTTGGGTTTTTGTATCCATCATCCCCATATCTGTCACCTTGATTGCAGGTGAAACAGGTAAAGATAAAGTAGAAAATGACATGATCTCATTCATATTTCGATAGCCCAATGCTTGCATACTTGAACGAACTTTTTGTAACGAGCTGCCTAATTCTTCGATGGGCGCTTGAGATAAAATCCCACCGATCGGTAATGGACATTCCCCTGTGATTTCACCATTAGAGACAACGATATAACCGCCTTGGATCGCGACTAATTTATTTTGTGCCAATACGATATCTTCTGGTGTGTTCCCCATAACCATTACATTATGGTGGTCGTGCGCCCACGTTGTCGCGATCGCCCCTTTTTCAGTGATTGGTTTATCCATCAATGAAAATGAAGTATTGCCATTTTTACCATACCGTTCCATTACGATCAATAAAGCACAATCAGCCTCTTGCCATTGTAAAATCCCATTTTTAACTGGAATTTCTTTTGTAATTCGCTCTGTAAAAGTGCCTACTTCTTGCTTTTGGATCACATTGCAACGAACACTTTCTTTTTCAGTTGCTATTTTGATGACAAGATCATCCGTTGTAAGTGCCTTACAATGAACAGATTGTCGATAGCTGGCTGGAAACTGCTCGATCACCTCCGGATAGTCAATTGCAGCTCCTTTTTCGTAGACTTTTTCACCTGCTTTATAAACAGCATCAAAAGAAAAATTTTCTAAATCACTTAATAAAATAAAGTCCGCGATACGCCCTGGCGCAATTTCTCCACGATCATGAAACCCCATTCGTCTTGCTGGTGTATAGGTCGTCATGTAGATTGCTTTTTCGATTGGTAAGCCCGCTTTTATCGCTTTTTTGACATTCTCATTTAAGTGGCCGTTTAACAAATCGTCAGCCATTATATCATCCGTTATAATGCTAGCATATTCATAAAACTCATTTTCAATAATGACCTGCATATTTTCAGGTGTGATCGATTTATTTTGAAATTGAATAAAAACGCCAGCTTCGATTTTTTCTTTTAACGACACTGGAAATTGATGGGTATGATCTGACGTGATTCCACTAAATAGAAAATCAGCCAGCTCTTCTTCATATATTTTTGGACAATGACCTTCCAGTGGCATTGTTGGTCGTTCTTTTTTGCATAAATCAATGATTTTTCGAATCAATGATTCTGGCTCATAGGCAATACCTTTAAAATTCATCGCTTCACCTAAACAAATGATTTTAGGATTTTTCAATAGTTCTGCTACTTCTGGAAGTCCGATGATTCCACCAGTGGTTTCGAGTTCAGGAGTGGTCGACGGAACAGAGGACGGAATGGCATGGAAGATGTCCAATTCAGTTTCTGCTTTCATAAATTCATCTAATCCTTCTAACCCAAAGACGTTTGCCATTTCATGTGCATCTGCTACAACAGTCGTGACACCGAAACGTAAAACTGCTTTTGAAAAAATCGTTGGTGTCGTCATGGAGCTTTCAATGTGCATATGAGCATCAATCAAGCCGGGAATCATATACTGATTCTCGGCTTTGATGATTTTTTTTGGCGTTAAGTTCTGCATTTCTGCTTGACTGATATAATAAAATTTTCCATCTTTAATAGAGACATTTTTTTTGATAAATGATTGGGTCGCAGTTTGGAAGACCCAAGCATTTTGAATGATCATATCTACTTTCATACTTATCGCCCTTCTTATTGTTTATTGATTCATTGTGCGGTTCCACTGATCGACCCAGCTTGATAAATTGTCATTGATAAAGGAGAAATCAACTGTTTTGGCACGATCTGCGACTTGACCATATGTTTTATTTCCGGCTTGTTCTTCATCAAGCGTGACGTTGCTATTTGTTGGTCCTTCATTCAATGAAATTGCTTTTGTTTTTTGTGATGCTTCGCTAATACGATCGTTAACAAATGTATATGCTAGCTCTTTATTTTTAGAATTTTTTGGTACATTGATTGTATTATAATTTGCATAAGTACCACTTTCAGGAACAACATAGGTTGCGTCTTCAGATGCACCTTGAATAATATCAACTGCAAAATCCGCTACAACTGCAACTTCGATTTCCCCAGATTGAAACATATTTGCTAGATCCGATGATTTTGAATACGTCTTGACAACATTCGGTTTTAAGTCTTTCATTGCGGTAAAAGCAGCTTCCCCTTTATCAGACGTGATATCTTTGCCAGCATGATCACTCGCAATGTATAACATCAATGGTCCAGCTGTTGTAGAGATATCTGGTACAGAGATTTTCCCTTTCAGGTCTGAGGACCATAGATCGTCCCAGCTAGTGATTTCTTTCCCAAGTTTCTCTTTGTTATAGACAATACCGATACTATTAACCGCAATTGGAATCCCTGCACCGCTTTCGTATACTTCTTTGGCACCTGTCGTCAACTCTTTGATATTCGGTACATCTTTTTCAGTTATTTTTTCAAATAAGTCTTCTTTATTTCCTTGAGTCGCATTGGCTTGGGCTAGCTCGATCACATCAATTCCAGCATTTGGATTATTCAATAATTTTGTGTAGCGATCTGCACTATTGCCAACTTCTAATGTAACTTTTGCATCGTTTGCTTTTTCAAAAGGAGCAATGATGTCTTTTTTGACAATATCTTCACTTAAGCCAAAGGTTGAAACGACTAAGGTATTATTGCCACTGTTGTTCTCTTCTTTTGTATTGGCCTCGCTGTTACCGCATGCTGCCATTAATAAAGTAGCTGTTGCTAAAACACCGATCATTAATTTCTTTTTCATTTTGTTTAAATCCCCTTCATCTATCGTTTATTTTTCTAAAACAACTAATTTATCTGCTGGAAAAACGAGATTGACTGTATCTCCAGTTTCATAGATTTGTTCACTGGTTCCGTTGACCAGTAATTTTCCGAGTGGCGTTGTTACTTCATATTGATAGCTTTTTCCTAAGAACGTTCTCACAATAACAGAACCTTCGATAGAATCAGGTAATGTCTCTTTTACAAGCTCAATGTCTTCTGGACGAATGGTCGCTACGGTTTCAGTTGCTTCTGGCTGTGGATTTGTTGTTTGGAATTGTTGGCCATTTTCAGCAGTATATTGCCCCGCACCCGTTTTACGTATTGAAAAAAAGTTTTCAAACCCGATAAATTGTGCTACAAACTTTGTTTTCGGTAAACGGTAGATTTTTTCTGGTGAGTCATATTGTTCGATCACGCCATTATTCATGATAGCGACTTTATCAGAGATAGAGAAACATTCTTCTTGGTCATGGGTCACAAATACTGTGGTTATCCCTAATTGTTGCTGTATTCGTTTGATCTCGATGCGCATAGCTACTCTTAATTTGGCATCCAAATTACTCAAAGGTTCATCAAGCAACAATAATTTAGGTTCAATGATCAATGCACGCGCTAAAGCCACACGCTGTCTTTGTCCGCCTGAAAGTTGTTTAGGATAACGCTCTCCAAGATTTTCCAAACCGCAGACTTCTAACATTTTTGCGACTTTTTCATTAATGCTCGCTTTTGATTCTTTTCTTAGTTTCAGCCCAAACCCAACATTTTCAGCAATTGTTAAGTGAGGAAATAAAGCATAGCTTTGAAAAACCATACCAAAATTTCGTTTATGCACAGGTACTTTAGTCAAATCATCCTCTTCAAGCTTAAACGTGCCATCATTTGGTTTGATCAGTCCGGCGATCACTCGTAATGTTGTTGTTTTTCCACAACCACTAGGCCCTAGTAGTGATACTAACTCGCCTTTTTCCATTGAAATACTCAAATCTTTTAATATATCTTGTTTGCCATCATAGCTGACACGTATTTTCTTTAAATCAACAAAAGTCAAAATTTTCTCCTCTTTCTACCTATAAGTTCAAAGTCCAAGCTCGTTTCTTTGCTATTTAGGCTATTGAAGCTAAGCCCAAGGTCTTTTCAATCAAAAACATCAAGCCCATCGTCAATAACATCAACATTACTGAAATCGCTGAAACAGTTGGATCGTAATTATATTCCATATAACTAAGTAGCGAAGTCGGCAACATCGTCACTCCCGGTCCTGATAAAAACATTGAAACCGGAACATTGTTAAACGAATTTACAAATGCCAACATAAACGCTGCAAAAATCCCTGAAGAAACATTCGGTAATACAATTCGGATAAACGCACGAATTTTCGTGCACCCTAATGTCCAGGCTACTTCCTCCATTGAATAATCCAATTGCTCCATGCTGGAACCAACAACTCGAATAATATACGGTAAACTGATCAAGAAATGACCAATCAATAATCCTTGAAAAATCGGCAACCCTAATTTGATCACAATATATTGAAATAATGTATACCCAACAACGATTCCAGGAATTACTGTTGGAGATAAAAAGAAGCTTTTAATAAAATTTCTCCCTTTAACTGAATAGCGAGCAAGGGCATAAGAAGCGGGAATCCCAACTACTAATGCTAAAGCGGTCGCCAGTACGCCAATCCCTAAACTTAATTTGAAGCTGTTCATAAATGTATCTGACTGTAATGCTTTGGCATACCAGTCTAAAGTAAAACCTTTGATGGGAAACTGAATTGCTGCAGCTGTCCCAAATGACGTCACAACGATCAGGCAAAGTGGTAAAAATAGAAATAAAAATACTAGGATCGCAATCAGCGTCATTCCTTTTTGTTTACGCATTATTTGCTTCTCTCCTATCAACTTTTTTAGCTACTACATCTAATCCTTTCATCACGATCAAGGTCACAACGATCATGATCAAGGCTAAAACACTTGCTGCTTGCCAATCGCCTAACGTATTGGCTTTCTGATATAAAAAGGTCGACATCATCATTTTTTGATTCCCACCTAATAATTGTGGTGTTGTATAGGCAGTCAACGTTCCTGTAAAAACTAAGACGCTCCCAACGATCGTTCCGGGAATAGAAAGCGGCAAAACTACTTTTCTAAAAGCCGTAAAGGGACTTGCTCCTAATGTTTCTGCGGCTTCTAGCATTTCTCCTTCGATATTTTCCATCACACCCACAAGCGTCATGATCATCGTTGGTAAAAAAAGATAGACAGAGCCGATAATAATAGCAAATTCTGTATAAAGTAAATTCATCGGCTGATCGATCACGCCTATATTTAATAACAATGTATTGATTACACCTGTTTTACCTAGAATGTTGATCCAAGCAAAACTACGAATGACCGAGTTCGTCAACAGCGGAAATAACGTCATCGCCATTAAAATTCCTCGCCATTTTTTCCCAACACCTGCAATATAATACGCTGTAGGGATACCCAAAACAATTGAAATAAAGGTAACGATCAACGAAACTCTGATCGTGCGCCAAAAGATCGATAAATTATATTCATCTTTAAAAAATTCGAGGTAGTTGCTAAACGTTACCCCTTGATCTGAAAAAATAGTTGGCATGATACTTGTAATCAAAGGAATCATTAAGAAAAATAGTAATAAAATCATTCCTGGTGCCACAATAAAATACGGAACATTCTTGTTCATGTACACACTCCTCGTTCGTCTTTCCACTGATTCAGTATACTCATTTTCTAAATCAAATTCAATATGTTTTTTCATTTTATTCTATAAACGTTCGTTTACTAATGAACAATCAGTGATTAACCATAAAAAAAAGAGAGATTATTTTTTTATAACGAACTTAAAGTTAAAAATCGTTATTTCAATCTCTCTTGTTACTGTTGAGTTATTTTTCTTCTTCAGGAAAAAGCAATTTTGATTGTCGAAGATAGGGTTCTTCATATTTTAGCGTTAGCTCTTTTAAAAAAGGGCCTAATTTGTTCTGCGCCAAGGAGAAACTATCCAGCAGCTCTTCGTATTTTTTCCGTTCGTTGTCATTTGCTTTATGCTTAAAATAACCCCAGATGTGTTGATAAGCATTTAAGCTATTGCCTTTTTTTGGTTCCTCGGCTAATGCGTGCTGAAGATAGCTACGAAACTGCTGCTCCTTTTTATCATCCCAGCCCTGCTCACTAAACAATTTACGAATCGACCGATAATCTTGTTGTGATTTTGATAATATTAAATATTTAAGCGCTGCCCATTCTTGTTGTCGCTTTGTTTGTTTTTCCAAAAAATTCTTCCTTTCTTTTGCTTTTATGCCGAAAATTAAAATTAAATGAATAAAAACTCTTTTTTTCTTATAGCCTAATCATGAAACTTTATGACAGTTAAAAGATAAAGCGTTTAAAATGTACTGTATATATTTATTTTCAGAAATTCTAGGTTAAACAAATTTTCTGAATATTAAAAAGAATTGAGGTTATTTTTTATGGACGAGCAGCAGCTAGACAAATCATTCTTGGGTCAGCCAAAAGGATTGTCTACACTCTTCTTTACTGAGATGTGGGAAAGATTTAGTTATTATGGTATGCGGGCGATTCTACTCTATTATATCTATGATACTGTCGCAAACGGCGGATTAGGTTTGCCCAAAGAAACAGCTTTGGCGATCATGTCGATTTATGGATCATTGGTTTTTATGTCCAGCATTATTGGCGGTTGGATTTCAGATCGTGTATTAGGTGCTAGAAAGACCGTGTTCTTTGGCGGTGTATTCATTATGGTCGGTCATATTGTCTTGGCGACGCCCTTTGGCATTTCTGCTTTATTTCTTTCTATTCTCTTGATCGTGATCGGGACAGGAATGTTAAAACCAAATGTTTCTGGCATGGTTGGTCATCTTTATTCCAAAACAGATACACGTCGTGATGCTGGTTTCTCTATTTTTTATATGGGAATCAACATTGGTGCCTTACTAGCGCCTTTCATTGTCGGCACATTAGGTCAAACGTATAATTATCACGTTGGTTTTTCTGTGGCTGCCTTCGGGATGTTTTTCGGTTTGCTGCAGTATTATTTGCAAGGAAAAAAATCATTATCGGGTATTGGTTTGACCCCAACAAATCCAATCGGAACAGAGGAACGTAAAAAATTCGTTCGTTCTCTATTGATTGCGCTTGTGTTTATCATTGTTATATTTGGTGGCGCCTTTATTATGGGACAGTTGACCATTGCATTTTTCATCAATAGCGTCAGTATATTAGGTATTTTACTGCCAGTTTATTATTTTATCAAAATGTTGACCTCTAAAAATGTAACAGCCGAAGAAAAGCCAAGAGTTCTTGGGTATATTCCCTTATTTCTAGCTGGAATCGTATTTTGGTCATTAGAAGAACAAGGCTCTTCTATTTTAGCATTATTTGCAAGCGAAAGAACCCATGATACCTTATTTGGTTTTTCGATTGCACCTAGTTGGTTCCAATCATTGAATCCGATTTTTGTGGTTGTCTTAACACCTATATTCGTTACTTTGTGGACTAAGCTTGGTACTAAACAGCCTTCAACTGTAGTCAAATTTTCATTAGGTTTAGTTTTCGCTGGTCTTTCTTTTGTTCTTTTGATGTTGCCTGGTTTACTTTATGGTACGGATACAAAAGTCAGCCCCTTATGGCTATTCTTTAGCTTTTTCATTATGATTGTTGGAGAAATGTGTATTTCCCCTGTTGGTCTGTCGATCACAACAAAGCTTGCACCTAAAGCTTTTGAGTCACAAACCGTTGCTATTTGGCTTTTAGCCGATGCTGCCTCACAAGCAATCAACGCACAAATTGCACGTTTTTATACGCCGCAAACAGAATCGGCTTATTTTGGAATTGTCGGCATTGTTGCTGTGATTGCGGGTATTTTATTAATTCTTAGTAAAAAACCGATCAAAAAATTGATGGGGTCGATTCATTAAATGAAAAGAGTTTCAGCTGATGTATGTCAGTCGAAACTCTTTTTATCTTAGTATTTCAGTTGTTTTTCTTGTTTCATGATCGTTCCTTTTAAAAGTAATGGTGCGATGATCGTCGTCGCAATAATAACAATTATTACAGAAGAATAGTATTCTTCTGAAAGAAAGCTTGAGGTCAAGCCTACTTGGGCAATAATCAAGGCCATTTCCCCTCTAGAAACCATACCCGAACCAATGATCAATGTAGAAATCCCTTTAAAGCCAGTGGCTCTAGCACCTAATGCTCCACCTAGCAATTTTGATAACACGGCTACAGCAGTCAAAACAAGGATAAAGAGAAAATGTTTTGAAATACCGACAAACGTCATATTTAATCCGATTGAAACAAAAAACATTGGAATAAAAACCGCATATCCGATCGGCTCTAATTTTTCATCAACTTTTTTGCGATAGTCGGTTTGAGCAATTGCGACACCTGCAAAAAAGGCACCAATGATCGCACCCATATCCAACATTTCTGCAAAATAAGCAAAGCCTAAACAAATCACTAAAGAGAATGCTGAAACAGCTTCAATCGCAATTAATTTTTTGCTTAGGTTCAATAACCACGGTACCAACCATTTACTCGCTGCAAATATCACAATAAAGAAAAAGACTTTCAATAGTAAAACTTCCCACATCGGCAAGTTTTGTCCTGGTGACGAACGATTCATCAAGCTCAGCATAATACCTAAAATCAAAACAACCACGATATCATCGACCACAGCTGCCCCAAGGATCGTAGCCCCCTCTTCTGTATCTATTTTTTTTAGGTCCTTTAATACTTGAACCGAAATACTGACAGACGTAGCACTAAACAGGACACCTAAAAATATAGAGTTCTGCACTGAAAATTGAAAGGCTTCTCCCACACCAAAACCCATTGCCGCAGGAAAGACAATGCCTAAAAGCGCCACAGCTAAGGCAGGTCGCCAATACTTTTTCAATAATTCTAAATCACTTTCCAAACCAGCAATAAACATTAAAATAATCACACCGATTTCAGAAAAATAATGCATAAATTCATCCGGTTTGATCCATCCTAATAATGCTGGCCCAATCAAAATACCGACTAATAATTCTCCAATTACCGAAGGAATCCCCACTCGGTTACAAAAATGTCCTGCAAGTTTTGTAAATAATAAAACTAGGCACAATGTTAATAAAAAACCCATTTTTCTCTCCCTTTCTGCTAAAAAACATACAACTTATTGTACCATAGTCAGCTCATTTAGTAGGTCCGAAAAGTTTACTGATTCCATAGAAAAAGTGAGTGGGACATAACTCTTTGAGTCATATCCCGCTCACATGGAATCCGTATAAACGGTGGGAGCAGAAGCAATCCCTTCGGAATTAAATACTCCTGTCCCAACCTCTTTCATGCAATTATTTTGATGCACGTTTTAAATACGTACCTTCTTGGGTATTGATTTCTAATGATTCATCTGCTTCGATAAAGTCAGGAACATTGACTACTAGACCTGTCTCCATGATAGCTGGTTTCCCTGAACCAGAAACTGTTGCACCTTTGATCGATGGTTGTGTCTCTTTTACTTTTAAAACAACCGTTGTTGGTAATGTAATACCGATGACTTCTGATCCGTAAAATTGGATTTTTACTTCCATATTTTCTAAAAGATATTTTAGCTCTTCTTCAATCACAGAAGTTGGGATTTCGTATTGTTCATATGTTTCTAAATCCATGAAATTCGCTGTATCATCTTGGCTGTATAGGTATTGTACTGGTTTATTTTCAATAAACGCTTTTTTCACTTTATCATCAGGGCGCATTGTTGTATCTGTTGTCGTGCCTGTCCGAACATCTTTCAATTTCATACGCATAACGGTATTTCCTTTACCAGGTTTGTGGTGGCTCGCATCCATTACACGGATCAATTTACCATCTTGTTCAAAAGTCATACCTGCTTTAAGATCACTTACTGCTATCATGTTATTTTCTCCTCTTTCTTTAAGGTTCGATCAATAGGTTAATCGAAACGTTAGTGTAGTGTCGCTATGCCTAGGTTGCTAAGCTCCTTAGGATAGAGACTCTTCTTAAAAAATTCTTCTCAATCATTGTAGCAGATTACTAGCGGATATTCTAGAGAATACGCTGTTTAGCTTCAATTTTTTGAAGTAAAATAACTATAGAATCTAAACTTGCAAAAAAAGAGCGAAGACAAGTCCTCACTCTTGAGATTATTTTTGGTTTTAATGTGTAAATTAGTAGTTCAATTTATCGTTATAGTACTCTCCGTGAACTTTTTTCGAGAACATCCATAGTAAAAGTAAAAATAAGAGAACATATCCTAGGTTGATAAGCTTGGTTAATGCTTGTTCCCCTGTAGCTGGTAGCAATCTTGTTTTATTCCCTGTATCATTTCCTTGTTGCTTCATTGTTGAAAGTTGGAGGATTGATTCAGATTTTTTAACATTTTCTTTTGTGACTTGAACTGTGGTTCTAGCTGTTGTCACTTCAAATGAAACAGGTTCAACGTCTAGTTTATAATCAGTTGGTGCGGCAGTCTCTACAAACTGGTAGTTTCCTAATGGTAAATCTGTTACTATTATTTTCCCTTCTGTATTGGTAACTAACTCTTTTTGGACGACGAGCCCATCTGCTCTTTCTAATTGGAACACAGCCCCAGATAAAGCTTCTTTTGTTACACCATCTATTTTCATCAGCTCTGCGGAACCAAGAAGGCTAGGAGAAACAAGAATCGGCGTATTTTCTTTCGTTAGTTTTACTATCGCTTCATCTAGCAGTTCAACTCTAATTGGTGTTGAATCTAGCTCATATCCAAACGGAGCAGCCGTTTCTACAAGTTGATACTCTCCTAATGGTACATTTTCTAGACGTATTTTACCTTCTGCATCTGTTGCTATGTCAGCTTCGATTATTGCACCATCGACTTGCTCAAAACGGAAGTTAGCTCCAGCTAACACCTGTTTTGTTACACTATCTATTTTGGTTAATTCCACCGTCCCTAAAATCGGAAGATCAGAATAAATACCGATGTTGATCGTATGAGAAATAGCTTCTGGTGCTAAAGTGACTGCTGCGATCCCCTCTTGATTATTTGCTGGATCAAGTTTTACGTCTGTTGCTACTATCTCTTCGCTGCTCTGTAAGTATTCAGAGATGACATCTCCTTCTTTAGTTTTGATTCGAACAGTGTAGTCCCCTCTAGCAGGAACAGGTGAAAAATCATATTCTCCTCGACTATTTGTCAATTGTTTCGCAATTGGTTCTGTTGCTTCCTCTTGTTCCAACTCTACTTCGTATCCTACCAAAAAGGGTTCATCTGAATCTTTTTGACTATTTTTATTTTTGTCTCGATAAACTGAACCTTTGACCGAATAGGCTGTTACCGGAATTTCTGACCCTCTTGATTCAATCCAGTTGGTATCATTCGTCGTTACCGTAAAGGTATTAACCATTTTATCATTATGCTTAATTGACTTATTGATTGGTACTTTGACTGGAAAAGTAAAATCGACCTCTTGATTTTTTTCTAACAAGCCATTTGTTAACTCGATTTTAATCATCGTGACTTTATTATAGTCAATTTTTGAGCCTTGTTGTTGCCATTTTTTATTCTTATTTTCCGCCATCAGATGTGATGGTTTATCGTATGAATAATAAACCGTATAGCCATCTGGTCCTTCTACTTCTCCATCTAATAGATACCCTAAATCTGAGCCTCTCGGAATATACTCTCCGTCTTCGTTTGCTACAGTACTTAAGTCCCCTGCATGAGGTAAAATGTTGATGCCAGTTAAACTAGGAACAGCTTTATTACTGTAATTTAGGATAGATAACTTTTGTTTAAACTGATCTCCTTGATCAACAGCGTCTGTTTTGCCGTGAACGAACCCTTGTTGTTCATTGACTGATGCAGCTGTATCTACAAACACACTGCTTGGCGGAATCAGACTAATAGGTTTTGAATAGGCTAATAACTCTTTTTTTTCGGTGGCTTCACTAATAATTTGATAAGGATCTGATTCAGATGGCTGATATGACCATGCACTCATCTTTATTCCTTCATCCCCATTATTCTCATAAGTCAAATAGGATTCAATTGATTGATTACCATAATTGGCAGCATTATTGAACCGCAAGGATAGCTTTGTTTTATTTGAATTAAATATTTTTTCAAAATCCTTTAATTTCAACTCTGTCTTTGGTTCGACAACAATTGCTGTCTTTCCACTATTCTTAAAATTCTTCTTTTCCGTATACCTTAAACTATCGGTATCATAAAAAAAGTCTACTAATTCTAATCCTCTTGGAAGTATGACATAGAGTTTAGGGTTTATTAGAGTAGGGTTTGTAGGGCTACTTACACTAGTATACAATGCCATCTCAAATTGCTCACCAAGAAATACGGTTGGTTTATCTAATACGCCTGAAAAGCTAAGTGTATTCACAGGCTTATAAGTATAAATCCAAGAACTTGAAGTACTTTCTCTCACATTACCATCCTTGTCAGTATAGTAAAGGTTTCCTCTATTACCTGTCGAATGAGCCCCTGAAGATAAATTTTCACTTAAATATTTCCAATACGCTGAACTTCGTTTAGCAGAAAAATTTAATGTAACTTGATCAGTTGAGCTGGTTAATTCCACCGCCTTGTCAAATTCAATATAAAACGATCCAAAAGGCTGCGGATCTTTTAAGACAAAAGCCGTACTGCCTATATTCTCAGCAATTAACGTTTTTTCACCTGCTTCAGTGATACCATATACTTTATTTTTATCTGTGTTTGCCAGATTGCCAACAGTACTCAACCAAACTTCCGTAAGAGTAAACGGAGAAGAGCCCTCTACTTTTGTCGGTACATCTTCTATTGTATTTAAAAAAATTCCACCTTTTTCTCCGTTGTGATTGGCTCGTATCCAGCCACTTAGTTCCTTATCCTTATTTTCTTTTATATAATATCTAGAATCAGAATTCTTCCAGCTCATCCATTTATTAGTAGTGGCACCAACGCCTTGTGAAAAAAATTTTCTTTGTTGAACTGAACTAGTTTTTTCCAAGCTTGTTTCAATTTCCCCTTGCTCGTTCAGTACATTGACACTGCCGGTGAATTGGACAGGGTAATCTGATGTTTCCGTATAAACATTTTTATATCTGACTTTAAATACACCACTTGTATAAATATTATACTTAAACTCCCCGCTAATTGAATGGTTTACAGCATCATATGTCCATGCCGAATCATTGTCTTCCTTCTTAAATATGACGTTTTCTGTTAACTTTACTTCAACTAAGGAAGCTCCTACATCAGTATATTTATCTCTAAAGATACTATATGATACTTCATCAATAAAATCTGAGCTAATTAATTTGTCCTGGTTAACATATTCATTAGGTACCTTTTGAGATAACGATCCATAAATAAAACTAATCCTTCTATTCGTCGTTATCGCTTTTAAATCAAGAGAATTTTCTGTTAATACTTCCCCATTATGATCGTAAAGCGTTTGAGTTATTGGGACTTTAGTTCCATAATACAACCGATTAGATAGAAGCTTCACTCTGAAAGGGATAGCTAAATTTATGCCTGTTTTAACATCATCTATAGTAATATCTAAATAAATATTCTCGCTATCTTCTGAAAGCTCGCTGTTTACTGGAAAGGTTAGCCCACCTGAAACGACTCCAAAATACTGAAAATATTTTTTGGCTAATGTCACTCTAAATTTCACTTGCTTAGATGGAAAATAGCCACTGGAAATTTCTAGTTTAGAGTACAAGATAATTTCTTCGCCTACCAGATAATCTAATTTAGGTGTTCCATCAGCGTTATCTAACTGAGGATAAAAATCTGTTGTTAATTCGTAATTTTTATTTTTCAGAATCTCTTCATTTTCACTAACTCTTACAAGGCCTTCTTCATTTCGATCATCTGCTATTGGTTGATTCTCATCACTAGCAAATAATTTTTTTTCTGGAACATCTAGCGTTGGTTTTTCCAAAAGCTCAGATGCATCGATGTCTTCTTTCGTTTCTATCGATGTAGCTAGTTCTTCCGGTTTCTCCTCATTTCTACTAACTTCTTCCGCCACTGTATCAGTAACCGTTTCTTCAGCATATGCGATAGTTAAGTACCTAAACATACCAATTACATCTATTACTTGAACCAACACAAGTAATAGAACCAACATTCTTATTATTTTTTTCTTCATAAAGCCTCTCCTTTTTCCAGTTTTAAAAACATTATATCATAAAAAGGTTTTATAAAGTTATTTTTATTTTACTCACAACCATAAAAAAAGGCAAAGCTTACTTTAGCTTTTGTTCTATTTGTTTAGCTTCCGCTGACTAAAACAACTATGAACAATAAAAAAGATTTCTTGTTTACTAATCGTTCCATTCCTTTTTTATTAGATTTTCTGTTTATTATTTAAAGTCATAGAATTGGATGCTCATAAGAAAAGAGTGGAGACAGGCTCCACTCTAAGAATCACTAACGAAGTTTAAATTTTTTTGTACAACTATAAATTGCTTTAGAATGTCCAACAACGTGGTCCCAGCTTTATTCGTTGGCTTCATTTTGGCAAATTCAACTGTTGCTTCTACCTTTTGAAGCATACTGCCAGGAGCAACTTATTCTTCATCAATATGTTGTTTTATTTCTGCGATCCTAACTGTTTCTAACCTTTTATGATTGGGTTGACTATAGTTGACAAAAACAGTTGCCGCACCTAGTAAAATAATCAGTGTGTCAGCTGTGTTTTGAATGCCTTTAGTTAAGCTCGCGCGCTATGGGATCACTTTTCAAACTAGCCTTACCACCAAGCGCTATGACGATCTGCTTCCGCTCTCGCCAACATTCTCTGTCTTACCAGAATTAAGCTGGTCAAACGTCTCCCACAGTGCATCACACTCTGGACAACTACCTGTATGAACCATTGTCAATGGCGCTTGATCCGAGCCATCTAAATAGTTTCGCAAATGCATATCTGAAAAGCCATGTTTTGCAGCATCGTTCCTAGTATTCGAATAATAAACCGTTTTAATTCCTGCCCATAAAATAGCCCCAACACACATCGGACAGGGTTCACATGTTGCATAGATTTCACAATCTGACAGATCCATCGTATCCAACCTTTTACAAGCTTCTCTGACAGCAACCATTTCTGCATGTGCAGACGGATCGGTATCTTTCATCATTGTATTACTGACTGAAACAATCACTTCACCATTTCTAACTAAGGTTGCGCCAAAAGGCCCGCCATCGTTTTTTTTCATTCCAGCAACTGTAGCCGCCGCTGCCATTTTCATATAGTTCATATTTTTTCTCCTTTCACCACTTTACTAAGAATGCTGTACGTAACAAACGAAAAGATCAATCCTGAAAAGAAAGCAAAATCATTGATCGTTTTCAAAAATGATACTGATTGTAAAAATGCACCCGACATCGTAATCACAAAACTAATCGCTAAAGTAATCATCGCCACCTTATTATAGCCCGATTTAAACTCCCCCAGATCTCCTTCTTCAACATAAATC
Organism: Enterococcus ureilyticus; assembly: GCF_001730315.1. GTDB lineage: Bacteria > Bacillota > Bacilli > Lactobacillales > Enterococcaceae > Enterococcus_L > Enterococcus_L ureilyticus. The sequence goes on along the minus strand of NZ_MIKC01000042.1, from coordinate 108,218 downwards.
GTCTCTAAATTAATGGTTTGTTTATGTTCAACATAAAAACTAGCCAACATGATCCCTGCAATAGGGCCAAACATCGAACCGATAAAACTATAAAAATAAAATAATGTCGCAGCATTTTCTACTAATTTCCAAGGTAAAATCATCGTGCCAATTATCGCAGTCAGAACGCCCGCTTTTTTCACATCAAGTACTTTAGGAAATAAGGATGACATTTGCAATCCTGCTGGGAATAGATTCCCAAAAACGACGAAAGCAAGCGCCCCCATATTCAAGGCTAAGATCAAGACAAAGACCGCAAACGTATTTTCGATCTTATCAAAGGCATTGACAATATTGAAAATCGGTTCTCCAAATGCAATTTGTGTCCCCGCAATCAATCCAACACAGGTTATCGCAAACAATATATAAGAGAGAATAAAGCCTAATGGCAAACCGATAATCATCGCTTTTGGTGTTTTCGCTTTTTGAGTAAAATCACCAATATTTACAATCGGGCCTGCCCAGTTTGAGACCAAAGCACTGACACAAGCAATAAAAACAATCGGACTTGTTGTAGCATTCGCTGGTGAATAAGCTAAGATCGGACCAAAACCACCAGCAATTTGTATCGTCCACACAGCAGCACCAACAATAAAAACATACACGATCGGTGAAGACCAGTTACCAAATTTATCCAAGACTTTTGTTCCACCTAAAAACAACGCAACCGTCACACACCAAACAAGCAGATAACTCAGCATCGTAGGTGCAGCCATTCCTAAAATCGTCATCCCACCACCGATATTCATGTAGTTAGGAAAAATCCGACTAAACAAGACATCTAAAGATTGTGCACTGACAACACTTTGAGTGCCAAAGAACACAACTCCTGCAATCAAGCCCCGACATAACGAAGGAATGATCGCACCCTTTACGCCAAAAACCGCGCGCAACAACATTGGAAATGGCAAGCCATATTTAGCCGATGCTACGCCATTCAATACATAGAAAAGCGAAACGATCAAGGCCGATAGCATCACCGCTGACAAAACTTGTTTTGTATTTAACCCTAATAAAAAGAAGCCAGCTACAGTCATATACGACAAAATATTATGAACAGCGCCCATCCATAATGTCATATAATGAAAGATCCCCCAATTTTTATCTGCTCCTGTTTTGGGTAATAATTCAGCTGAGTAAGTAGGGGCCGTGACAATTGTTTGTTTTTCTACTGATTCCATTGTCTTTTCCTCCAATACATTTCCTTAGTTTTTTACTAACTGAAGTGATTGAGCAAGGTGTTCTGAAAATAATGGATTTTCTGGATCGATTTGAACTGCTCTTTCCATTGCTTGAATGGCTTCTTGATGTCGGTTCAAACTACGTAGACTATTGGCCTTATGAAAATAAAAATCAACTCGTTCAGGGTAGTCAGCTAGTAAGTTATCCATTAGTTGGACAGCTTCTTCATGTCGCCCTAATTCTCTTAAAAAATTAGATTTATGATAGCGGTAAAAGAAGCTTTGATCCGTTGCTATTGCTTGATCATATACTTGTAATGCTTGTTCTGTCGCACCCATCATACGATAACTATTTCCTACATAAAAAGCAAATTGCTCGTCTTTTGACCAACCTTTTTTATAATACTCAAGCGCTTTAGGGTAGTCTTTTGCTCGTTGATACGTATAACCCAAATAATACAGAACGGTTAAATTTGTTTGGTCTAACGTTTTCAATACTTTTAGCGCTTTTGTCAGCTCATCGTGACGTAAATAGCTTCTGATTTTAGTAAAACTTTCTTCTAGGACTTCTTGTTTATCTAGAATGGTAATCAGCTCATCGTGTCCAGCTTCACGTGCATAATCACGAGTATTTTTACCAGTAGCGTCAACTTGAGTACTGTCTGCCTGATGCTGAACGAGTTCTCGAATCACATCCTGATACAAAAAACCGTTGTTGCCTAAAATCACCGCCTCTAATAAAGCTGACCAGCCTAGGCGATTCACATGATTGACTGGTACTCCTGCAGTCAAACATAGCTGAACCGTTTTTAAATAGCCTTTTTCACTGGAGGGTAAAAGAGCGGTTCCGCCAAAACGATTGACTAAAGCTAAATCAGCGGTTCCTGTTTTAAGAATCTCACGAACGATTTCATCAAATCCGTTCGCAGCAGCGCAGATAAACGGCGTTAGCTGTGTATTGTCCCGCTGATTCACATCTGCTCCAAAAGCTAATAATGTTTTGACCATTGAAAGATCATTCTGTTGGACTGCCAACATCAAAAGCGAGCGGCCTGTTTCATCAGTCAAAGAGACATCCAAGCCTTCGTTTAGCAACTCCAAAACTTGTTTTTTTTCACTTTTCTCCACTGCTTGTAGTAATGATTGATTTGTTTCTATTGTGTCCATCGCTTTACTCCTTTCTACTTTTTATAGTTGTTGGCTAAAAGCCACGATTGCTTTTTCAAAAGCTTCCATCGGTGGATGTGTAATCCCTGCACCGATCATACCGATTCCAGCTTCTTTATGAGCAATAGCAGTATTGATGATCGGCAAAGTGTTTGTTTGGATGACTTTCAAGCTATCGATTCCCGATGGAATGCCCATAAAGTCTAAAGTAGGAATCGTAATATTAGGGTTTTCCGCGGTCGTGATTCCTTGCATCTCCATTGAAAAACGTAAGGCGTCTTCGATAGTTCCCCCGACAAGCGCAACGATTGCAGGGGCTGCTGCCATTGCAAAACCACCAATTCCATATGTTTCAGTAATCGCACTATCGCCTATATCAAGTCCAGCATCTTCTGGTTTATAGCCAGCAAACATTGGTCCAATCACTTTTTGTGAAGGTCCGACAAACCAAGGATTCCCTTCAATCCCGCTAATATGAATACCAAATTCAGTACCGTTTCTAGCCATTGTCGTCACAACTGTACTATAAGGAATCCCTACAGCTGAATCTAAGGCAGCTTTACACATTGCCATCCAAGTCGGTCCTGAAAAATAATCGCTGCTCGCAACAAAATCAAAGACTTCCTTCATTTCGGCAGTCGAATGATCGGTTTGAATAATGTATGGTGTTAATGCTTGGATCAATAGTGTTGTCCCCGCATTATTTCGATTGTGACATTCATCACCCATATGCAGCGATTGAGCTAGCATATATTTCAAATCAATACCCTCTTTACATAATTCCATGGCATCTCGCAAAATCGGACCAAAAACATCCCGCATCCAAATCAGCCGCTCAATCACGCTTTCATCATTTGCACCCATCCGTAAAATCTTAGACATTTGTTCACTTAAGTTAGTAAAGGCTAAGTTCCCATACGTTTTATTTTCCACGATATGCACATACATTGAAGCTGACGTTACCCCTGCCATTGAGCCAACACATTGGTGTTCATGGCAGGGAGAAAAGATAATTTCACCTGAGGTACCCACTCGTTCGGCCTCTTCTAAATCTTTTGCTAAGCCTTCGAAAACTAAAGCACCTTTGACCGCTCCTTTCATCGGACCGTTCATTTTAGCCCAAGTAATCGGTGGTCCCGCATGTAAAATTGTCTTTTTAGTCATCCCTGGAACCACATTGATCGCCTGATCATAGCCAATCAATGAAACTTGAGACGAAATGATTCGGTGAACGGCTTCTTCATTGGCTTTCCGAATTTTTTCTAAGTTTTCTGGTGTTTCTATTTTTTCTAAAGCAGCTAAGATATTGGCTTTGCCTCGTCCTGGTGGTGCCCAATTTAAATAGGTTGCTTGTACCTGTTGTTCTATTAGTTCTTCTTGAAATGATTCAATTCCAAGATCGATAATAACTGGTTGTTCTTTGAAAAATTCACTGATTTTACTCATTTTCCTACTCCTTTCACGACAAATTCTCTAGCAAGCAGCCCAGCATTTTGACTGCTACTGGCATAAGTTGCGCCGATTGCTGTTAATTTTTCGACTTGTTCATCAATATTTTGTTTATCTAGATCCGTCCCTAAGACGTACCCGATGATTTCCAAATGCCGTCCTTTTGCAGTAGCTTTTTCTTTGGCTGCTTGCATAACCGGTACCATTACACCAACTGGATCCGGATGAGCGCCATATCCCAATACAAAATCCATTAGAATTACCCCAACTGTTGGATCTTCTGCTTCTTCTATAAAACGAGCAATTCGATTCGACGGGTCGATCATTGGATGAGGTTTACCATTGGTAAATTCATCTGCTCCAAAATCAATGAAGGTATGCTTTTTACTAGCATCACCAAAATGTAATAAATGTTCTTGGTCTGTCGCTATATTACTATAAACATCAGAAAAATATTCTTTAGCGGTGAACATTGCTTCATCACATAACGTTCCACCTGTAAATAATCCACGAATATATTGCTGATCTAGTGTTAATTTCCCTCGAACCTCATCGATCAAAGGTATGTTTAAAGGATGAATATTTAAACTATCTTGATCGATTCCAGCCAGCGTAACAGCTTTTAAAGCAGCAGCTTTCGACATTTTTTCAAAATAAATGCCCTCTTCATTTGCCCGTGCATCACTGCCAATGAACCAGATAACTACTGGTTTTTCAGTTTTCCTTACGCGAGCAAGAATTTTTTCTTCAACTGTTTTTGCCGGTGGTTTAGAAATTAAAACAATGACTTTCGTGTCTGCATCAGCTTCAAGTGCATCAATGGCGTCTAGCATCATTTTCCCACCAACAGCCTCACTTAAATCTCTACCACCTGTCCCGATTAATTGAGAAACTCCTTCTCCAAATTCATGAATCCGAACGCTGATTTCCTGACTACCCGTTCCTGAAGCCCCTATAATGCCAATGCTTCCTTTACGAACTTTATTCGCAAAACATAACCCCACATTATTGATGATTGCCGTTCCACAATCTGGCCCCATCATTAGTAAGCCTTTTTCATGGGCAAACTCTTTTAACTGAATTTCTTCTTCTACGCTGACATTATCGCTAAACATCATTACGTGTAAGTCATTATTCAGAGCCTTTCTAGCTTCTCGAGCTGCATACTGACCATTTACCGAAATAACAGTCATGTTCGCTTCAGGGATCGCTTTTTTAGCAGTTTCAATCGTAGTATAACGTTCCGTCGTTTGGTTATTCCCCTTTTCTTTTTTTTCTGTCATCAATGTTTCGATCTTTTCGATTAAGTTAGCCGAATCCTGCTCATCAGTTGCCTCTAAAGCAATAATTAAATCACTCGTTTGTGCTTTTTCGATTTCTTCAGTGAACAAGCCAACATTTTTCATTACTTCCTTATTCATTTCAGTGGCCATTGCAATAATTGCTTGCTCAACACCTACTAACTGATTCGCTTTGGTCGATAAAGCCATTAATGAAACTGAATCAATGTAGGTATTCGGTTGAATTTTGATACTGATTGTCATGAAATTTCCTCCTTTATTTCAATGCTAAACAGGTTTATACAACTCGAATAAAACGACATTTCACTTTGTACTTTAATAGCCATTCTTTTCATTTTCTGTGTCTGAAATCAATGCTAAAGTCAATTCCAAACCAGCTATCATTCCCGTTAACATATCACCGCCAGACGTTGAACCTATCCTTAATACGGCTAGCATTTTTTCTTTTAAACGCTCTTCTTCTTTTCCATAAAATAATTCATTTAAAAATGAAGCGATCCGTTCTCTGGACTCACCTTGTATCGCCCAATCTAAAGTTGAGAAACTAATAGTGTTGGTCCTTTTTTTTAATTCATTGCGACTATTAATTAGCCACTGACTGAATGAGTGATAAGGATAATCTACCGTTGTGAATATGAGTGCCAATCCAACCAAAAAATCATCACCTGATGGCGTTAAACCCGGTCCTAGACCAATCACTCGATACAACTGCTTCATTGCTTGAAATAATTGTTTTGCCTTCAAATAAATCAATAACTGCTCTGACTCCTTCCAAAGCATCGTATGGATCATTTTCTCGTATGTCGTAGCTTGAGTGGTGTTTAATAAATAACCACCCTTGCTTTCTAACTGGGACAGCCAACTATTGATCTGTTTAATTCGTTCCTTGATTTTTACATACTCCTGTTTTGGCGGAAACTCGATTTTTGGATACTGCCATATATGCGCACTCTGGATTTCAATTGCTGCAATTTTTCCAATCACTAAGTGGCCATCTTGAGAAAAAACAGGTGTCTTCTCAACTAGTAGGGAGCGCCTATCAAAAAAATCAGCAACTCTTAGGGTATTAGGCGCATTGTCCAATTCCGCTGCCGCTATCGTGTATAATTCTCCTTCTGTACAAATGATGTTGATCGTTCGCTTAAACGTACTATGAATTTCCCCTCTCCATTGTTTTTTTTGAATCTCATCCAAGAATTTTTGTGTTCCTGACAGGGATTGGTATGTATGCATCGTTCTCACTCCCTTATTCGCTGAAACTTCTTTACACTCTAAAATTTACACCAAGAAAACCTTTTCAAATACAGATAAAATAGCTGAATATTTCCTTTCCGAGTTGTATACTTTAACTAATTACCGTATAGTTAAAGGAACGAAATCATGTATGAGAAAGATGGTGTAGCATGTTAACAGTTGAACATTTTTTACAGCTTGCTCCGTTTAAAAAATTCCAATTAGTCGCTGGAGCAAATGGACTTGATAATAAAATTACAGGCATCAACATTTTAGACAATCCAGATGCTTCTGATTGGTTGTCTGCCGGGGAATTGCTGATTACTTCAGGCTATTTTTTTAGCGAGAACACCGAAATTCAAAAGCAATTTATTCAGCGTTTTAAAGAAATCAATTGCTCCGCGATTTGCATCAAACCACATATTTATTTAAAAGGTATTCCAAAATCTATGCGTGATTTAGCCGATGAATTAGCCTTACCTATCATCGAAATTCCCTATGGGGTCGCCTTTTCAAAAATCATGAATATTGTCATGGCGGAAATTTCTGGTCGGATGGACGAGCGAAATCAAGCTTCTTTGGATATTCATTCACAATTCTTTGAGATTTCATTACATGGCGGTGGAATGAAAAAAATTGCAGCGGAGTTAGCAAATATGGTTCAAAATCCTGTTGTGTTAGTTGATACGGATTGGTCAGTCACTGCTGTCAGTGATCATAAACAGCCTTTGATCCAAGAAACGATTAAAACAATTGAGCATACTTTTACATTTCCCCTTCAGACCTTTAATGACTTACCAACAAATTTTGAGCGCATCCAAAAACCAATTACCCGCTCACTTTTTTTTGCAGATAAAGAGTATCCCTGTGTAATCATGCCCGTTTACTTCGATACGATTCATTATGGTTTTATTCTGGTCTATCAAATTGAACGACCACTGACCGATCTTGACTACGTTGCTTTAGAAAATGGCTCGATGGCCTTTGCGCTAGAGCAAATGCGGTTGTTTGAAATTGAACGGACAGAAAATCGTATTCGCCGTGATTTTTTCGATCAATTATTATCTGGTCAAATCAAAGATCTTGATACCTTAGCAGCCTATGATACAGCAATCGATCCACTCTTGAATTATACAGTTTTGATTCTATCCATTCAGACATTCGGTATACAAACAGACTCTCTAATGAAAAAAAAGCAGGCTGAGGATCGCTTAATGAAAAGCTTATTGTCCTCATTGACAAGCTATACAGCGAATCGATTTCCCCATCTCCATTTATTCAGTCGGAAAAATCAGTTGGTCATGCTTTTAGGAACTGACCCTAATTCAAGTACCTTAAAAACACATAATGAACTATCCGATACAGCAGAACGAATCCGGATGTATTTGGAACAACAAGGACCGTCTGAACGAGAAATTTTCTGCACTATTGGTTCAACTTTACCAATTCTAGAGTTATCTCAAAGTTTTGAAGAAGCAAAAAAAGTCATCCAGCTACTTGAGGATGACTCAAAAGAAGAAAAAATTTATTTTTTCAATGATTTTTACTTTGATTCTTTTTTAGTTGATTCGATTTCAAAGGATCAAGGACAAAAATTCTACACTCATTATTTAAACACTCTATTGACTTATGACAAGGAAAATAAAACTAGCTTTACCCCGACATTAAAAGCTTATTTAGCACATCATTTAAACATCGCTACGACTTCCAGAGCCTTGTTTATCCATCGAAATACGTTGCTTTATCGAATTGAAAAAATCAAAGGGCTGTTACCTGTAGAGTTAGATCAGGAGAAAAACACCTTTGCATTACAATTGGCGCTAAAATTGTACGATTTGTACCATTGAGCATCCTGACAAAAAAGACCGAGAAGTAGCAAAATACTTCTCGGCCTTTTTTTATTCAATTTACTATCTACCTACAATAAAAGTCAATTCACATTCACAAACTTTTTTATCTTCAACAAATGCAGTTGCCTTCCCGATTCCTACATAATCTCTGATCTTCACGATTTCAAAGTGTAATTTTAACACATCTCCAGGAACAACTTTTTGGCGGAATTTTGCTTTGTTGATGCCGCCGATATACGCTGTTTCACCTTTAAATTGATCCATTTTCAAAATCAAAATCGATCCAACTTGTGCTAAGGCTTCAATAATCAAAACGCCTGGCATTGTTGGGTTTCCAGGGAAGTGTCCTTGGAAAAATTCTTCATTGATCGTTACATTTTTTGTGGCAATGATTTTTTTATCTGTAATGATTTCATCTACATAATCGATAAAGCAAATTGGGTACCGGTTTGGAATCATTTCCATAATTTCTGTTGCATTCATTAATCTTGTCATTGTTAGTTTTCCTCCCATTTCTTCATACAAATAACACCGTTATGTCCGCCAAAGCCAAATGAATTGCTGATCGCATATTGTGCTTGGACAGAGCGTGAGCCATCTGTTATATAATCCAAATCACATTCTGGATCTGCTACTTCATAGCCGACTGTAGGATGTGCTAGTCCTTCTTGTAATGTTTTCACACAAGCAATTGCTTCAATTCCTCCAGCAGCGCCTAAAAGATGACCTGTCATACTTTTCGTGCTTGAAATGGGTATATTATAGGCACGTTCGCCAAATACTCGTTTCAAGGCTGCTGTTTCGGCTGCATCGTTCGCTGGTGTTGACGTCCCGTGTGCATTGACATACCCGACTGCTGAGGCGTCAATTGCCGCTTCTGCTAAAGCTAATTCAATGGCATCTGCTGCACCACTACCGTCTTTCAACGGTGCCGTCATATGACTAGCATCACAATTGCTGCCATATCCTACGATTTCACCTAAAATCGTCGCACCTCGTTTTTGAGCGTGTTCTAATTCTTCTAGCATTAGCATGCCCGCACCTTCACCCATCACAAAACCATGTCTTTCTTTATCAAATGGGATCGATGCTCTCGTTGGATCTTCTGTTGTATTCAATGCGCTTAGAGCAGCAAAACCGGCAATCCCGATTTCACAGACCGTCGCTTCTGTTCCACCTGTGATCATCATATCTGCTAAACCATATTTGATCGTGCGGAATGCTTCACCAATTGCATTCGTTGCAGAAGCACAAGCTGTCACGATTGTTTGAGAAGGTCCTTTTGCGCCTAATTTAATCGAGATATTTCCTGAAGCCATATTGGCAATCACCATTGGTACAAAGAACGGTGTTACGCGTTTTGCGCCTTTTTTATCCATAACTCTGACTTGATCTTGTAATGTTGTCATGCCACCGATACCGCTGCCTACAATCACACCAAAACGTTTTGGATCAATCGTTTCCTTCGTTAGACCACTCATATTCCAAGCTTCCATCGCTGCAACTAAACCATATTGTGAAAATAAATCCATTCGCTTTTGTTCTTTACGTTCAAGAACCTCACTCGGATCAAAATCTTTCACTTCACCTGCAAGTGCTACACCTGTATCTTCAGAATCAAATTTCGTGATTTTAGCGATTCCTAATTTTCCGTTGACTAGATTTTGCCAATACTCTTTTACCGTATTGCCTAAAGGAGTCACTGCTCCCATTCCTGTTATTACAACTCGTTTCATCGTGCACCTCCGCCATTCTTTTGACTATCAAATTAAAAAAAACTAGCATAAACAACACATTTTTGTTTAAATTTAAGTAAAATAGTTTGACTTTCAAAGTATTTTAGTTAATAATTCAGACATCCGATAAAATGTCTGTATTGGTGTTGCTTATTTGTTAGAGAATTTTTTTATCATTCTCAACACAGATAATACCAGTTGCAATTTTATCCGTCAACTTAAATAAAATCAAATCATTAGATTTTGTTAAGATGTGAGACCTTTTTCACACACTAAAAATACTTTTAAAAGGGGAAAAAATCATATGTTTCTAAAAAATAAAAAAGTCGTCGTAATGGGCGTAGCAAACAAAAGAAGTATCGCTTGGGGCTGTGCTAAAGCATTAAAAGAGCAAGGTGCTGATATTATTTACACATACCAAAACGAACGCATGAAAAAACAATTGTTAAAATTAGCTGAACCAACAGATTTACTTGTTGAATGTGATGTTGCCTCTGACGAGTCGATTGCCCAGGCTTTCCAAACGATTCAAGAAAAATTTGACAAAATCGATGGGCTAGTTCATGCTATTGCTTTTGCTAACAAAGAAGAATTAGATGGCAATGTTAGTGATATCAGCCGTTCTGGTTTCTTGTTAGCTCAAGATATCAGCAGCTACTCACTTTTAGCTGTTGCACATCATGCGAAACCAATGCTAAATCCTGGTTCTGGTATCGTTACAATGACTTATTTAGGTTCTGAAAGAGCTATCCCTAACTATAACATGATGGGAATCGCTAAAGCTTCTTTAGAGACAGCCGTAAAATACTTAGCTTATGAATTTGCAGCAGATAAAATCCGTGTGAATGGCATTTCAGCTGGCGCAATCAAAACCCTTGCAGTAACTGGGGTGAAAGATTACGATCAATTGATAAAAATTTCAGAAGGTCGTACGCCAGATAAAGCAGGCGTTACGATCGAAGAAGTCGGGAATACGTGTGCCTTCTTAGTTAGTGAGCTAGCGGCTGGGATCGTCGGGGACATTATTTATGTAGATAAAGGTGTTCACCTTACTTAAAAAAAGGACGCGACCCTAATAAATAAAACGGAGTGGCTTTTGCTCCAGCGTTTACTCGGGTTCTTTGAGTATGGGATATCTCGTAGAGTTATGTCCCATACTCACCTTCGTTTAACGGCTTACTTGTTTTTAAATTAGTTTTTGTATATACGTGCGATTGATTTTCAACATTAGTTGTAAATCAAAATAATAGCATGGCAACTGTTGGGTCATAGTGATTGTCAGCGAGCTTAACAGATGGGTAGCAACCAATGTGACTATCAGCTGCAACCAAGTATTTGCAAAAAAATCATAGCTATTGACTAAATTCGCTGTCCATAAAATACATAAAGGATGGATGAAAAAATAATATTTACCTAACTCTCTTAAGCGTCTGATATCGATGTTCTCTTCTACTTTCACAAACAAACTCCAACAAAACAGACTACTTGTAAACGGAATCAGCATCCACATAAAATTCTTATCAATGCCGATATTCGAATAAACAACCATTCCTTCAACAACTAACAATACTCCTGTAGCTAATACTGACAACCCAAAATACTTTTGGTAGTTGGCGATTTTTTCTTGATGATCCCGTAAAAAGAACCCAATCGCCACAAAGATCAATGCAAAAAACAAGCCATTACGCGTTGTGATAAATAGATTCAGGTACTGATCAAAAAAAGCTTTCAACTCTTCATTGCCAATATAAGCATAGTACGTTTCTATTGTTCCAAAGCCATACATCAATAAGGCCAAACTAAACAAAACTACATAGCCCGATTTTTTTAACAACCATTGAACACAAATGATCCCAAAAATTGCTGCCGGAATGTACCAAAGGTGATAATACGTTCCGGTATAAACCAAACCCGCAACGAAAGCTACTGGATACAGCATAGGACTAAGAGAATAGTTTTCCTGAATCCACTGGAACCCAATTGGTAAATAAATCAAACTCCAAAACAAATAAGATTTCGTCAATGACTTGACATATTGCTGTATGTAATCTGCTGATTGATTTTGTCCTCGTCTCACAAAATAACTAGTAGAAATCAAAAAATAAGGGACCGCAAACCGACACAAGACATTTTTAAATAAATGATTGACCGCCGGATCTTGAAACACTTTTTCACAATGAAAGCAAATAACTAAAATCGCAGCGACATATTTGACCAAATCGATACCGTTTGTATGACTTCGCTGTTCTTTCATCTTTTTGTTGATATTTTCCACCTCCATACCAATAAATACTACTGGATTGTTTCTCTTAATTTAAATTATAACAAAGCTTATTTTAAATTTTATCGGTATTAAGGCTGATTTTTGTCCCATCATTTCATAAATATCAGCTAATCACTTGATCGTATTCTTCTTTTCCTTATAAAAATAGAAACATTGTCAGAATTGTTTCCTGTCAAATGTTTCTAGCTAGTTTAATTAAAATAAACGGTTCGATACCATGAACGCGGTGCTTCTTGATATTTATCAAGCTGCCATCCGGTCATTGAGAAACCTATCAAAGTAATGACTAATCCAATAACTGTCAAGCCAACACCTATTTTAAAAAACATTTTTTTCCCCATCATAATAACAACTCCTTAACGCGGATTAAGCGAATGATTTTGCTCGAAAAATAGTTTGACGTTTTAATGAAGTAACGGCTCATACTGATGGTCAACAAACCGCTAAGTATCGATAGACCTAGCACAAAGATCCCCACACCTAGCTGTGTAACAGCAATACTAATACCATCTTGTAATGTAAAAAAGCTAAACAATACACTGAATAGGGAAGCTGCTAATCCAGTTACTGCAAAAATACCTGTTGAAAAAGGTAAACACCAAATAACAATATACCCAGCTAAAATGAGAAGAATTAGGGCTAGTAATAGACTTCCCCACAATGGAAAACCCAGAATCAATAGCACAACGAGTAGCGGATTGATTGATTTTTTAGGTTGGATATTCCCTTCTTCAAATGCCTCTTCTAGAATTTTACTTGCTACCTGGGCTGGTTTCCCTAATTTTTTTACCGCTTCCTCTTCACTAGCGCCATCTTCTACATAATCTTCGATCAACTCATCATAATAGTGGATAAATTGCTCCTTTTCACTTTCATTTAAGCGAATTAAACCTTCATTTAATTGATATAAAAATTCTTGTTTAGTCATTTTGCTCCCCCATTTCAATAAAATGATACACCTTCATTACTTCATCCCATTCTTGGATAAAGGACTTTATTTTTTCCCTACCTGTATCTGTTATTCTGTAATATTTTCTTAATCGACTATTATGTTCCAATGAATAAGTTTCTAGCTCTTCTTTTGTCTCCAAGCGTTTTAAGATCGGATATAATGTTGATTCGGAAATTGTTATCACACTGGATAAATCTTTGATTATTTGATACCCATAGGAATCAGATTTCTTTAAAACAGCTAAAATACAATATTCTAATAATCCTTTTTTTAATTGCGAATCCATATTATACCTCCTGACACATATTACTATACATTACATAGTATAATGCGTCAAGGAGTATTTTAGCTTATAATAATCTTTAATCCGAATTGTAGATTAAGTCTACAAGGAGATAACGTATCTTTATTTACATATGAATTTCGACTATTAGATAACAAAAAAGAAAGTTAGTTTGATTCCCAACTTCCTTTTCTTTTACAGCTTAGAATGATTTATTGGCATAAAATAAGGGAATGTCTTCAGCCTTTTCACGAATTGCCATCACTACTTCCTCTTCACTTGTTCGCTCTAACAATTTTTGAAACGCCTGATCTATTTGGATATTTAACACTGAAAAAGCCTTATGATGCCAAATTACATAGGCAATTTTCAACGATTCCCCCCAAAAATAATACGTTTGATCTTTAGTTACAATATCGATCAAGGTTACAAAATTACCGCCGACATTCCGAAAATATTTACCAAATTGAAGCTTTATTTCTATAATATCGGATAATGAAAATTGTGCTATTCGTTGTTCTAAAGGAATATTTATCGCCACTTTAAATTTACCGATTTGATCAATCCGCACTTGATCTGCACTAAAGCTGCACAAACAATTCGCATACCCCATCATTTTTGAAAATGTTGCTTGCGGAAAAATTGCTTCTTCAATTCTTATAAATGTATTCACACGTTGTTTTTCTAAAAATAATGGTTTAATGTCTGTAGCATAGGCGCTGTAAAATGCTGCCTTGTTGTTTTCATCCTTGTGTTGGTCCATATGATTTTGCCTTCTTTCTGTACCGTCAAACAAGCTCCGAAAAAAGCCAGGTTTTTTTCGCCCCAACAAAACATCTACGCTGATATTGAAATATTCAGCGAGCCGTATAACATTTTCCAAATCTGGCAGACTTTTTCCTAGCTCCCATTTTGAAATCGTTTGACGTGAAATGTTCAAGTGGTCTGCTAATTCCTGTTGTGAGACTTGTTGTTCTTGACGGAATTTTTTTATTTGTGTACCAATTTCTACAGTCACTATAAGCCACCCAAATCTGAACGTCTATTGTTTTTAGTGCATCAATACGTTGCGTTGCTTTATTATACAATATTAGATAGTGCAACGGTGCGTTGCTTTGCGATTTATTCGCGGTTTGATACTCATTTTCTAAAAAAAGATCTCTGTAACCCACGTCAAATTTAGCGAAGGTCACAGAGATCGTTTATTAGTCACAATAGCTATTTGCGACTCCATTATTTATCTCTTTAGTCATCTGAAACTGTGTAAGCTGGAGTGTGATCCCGATTTTTTCTAACTCTTGATATTCAGGTAAAGCCTGATCGAAATTAGTCAATTTAACCATTGTAGCTTGTTCTTGTTCTTTTAAGCGAAATAAAATTGCTGTGACCACTGAACAATCTATTCGTTCTAGTAAATAGAATTGCGTAAGAATTAATATATTGCTGGAGCCATCTTCTGTAACATTAAAACTGATGGAGCCAAGCCTTATCCCATCTTGGTAAATATTGTAATTTTTATCTGAAAAAATAAAACGATTCTGCCAAGGGGTCCATGGATGTTCAGTCAATGATAATTCATTTGGTGTTACTGATTTAAAAGTAATCGTTTTTTTCTCCTTACTTATAGCAGGTAAGTTAAGCGAGCCGACTGCTAACTCGTTTACAACCTGAAATCCTTTTAACTCGTATAGTTTTTTTGCCCGTTCATTTGTGGCGATCACTTCAGGCATCAAACGATCACAAGCATTTTCTTTAGCTAAGTGTTCTGCATAATCAATCAATTGAGACGCAACTTTATTTCTGCGATATTTTGGAACGACTGCCATTCCCCCAACCCACATCACTTTGGTTTGTTGAAATGTTTGTATGCCCAAAAGAATGATTCCAGCAAATTCACCATCAATGGAAAAGACCGCCGAAAGCTGTTTTGATAATTTTAATGACTAGATTTTTTGTTCTAATGCTTCTTTATCCACATGGACCGGTACAAGATAGTCACTAAATCCTTGATTCCATGTTTCTACCACTTGCTGAAAATCTGCTTCGTCTATCGTTATAAACATATTCATTCTCCTTTGATCATTCCTCTGTTTATCTAACTATAAACGAATTTAAGAATATTCATAGTTTTTTGCGAACAATAAGCTGATCAATCGTTAAAAAACTTTCGAATCCTTCTTCATTCCACAGACAAACCAGATTATTTTCAACTTTAATACAGGCGTTTTCTAAAAAAATCATAACTACTAATTTTTCTAATTGGCGCATAAGCTCCGTTCTTTTCGATGTAGCGAAACAATCTTTAAGGATTTCATCTGAATATTCTAAAATTGTGACTTCCTTGCCTTCTCGTGCTAAATCAATTGCGAGTGTACATTCTAAAACCCCACTGCCGATGATCAAGATTCGCTCAGCTAATGGATACTCTGACTCTGCTTGACGTGTTTGCGCTACTGATGAAAGTTGGTAAAAATCACATTCTTGATAGATTGAAAAAGTCATCGGGATTTACCTCACTCTTTCATCATCTGTTTATCTGCAATTGTGTAAACATGATCTGCGATACTTGTGTAAAATTGTTCATCATTTGAAATCAATAAGACACTGCCTCTAAACGCTTTTAAAGCGTCCTGAAGCGCCTTTTTGGACTCTACATCTAAATGATTGGTCGGCTCATCTAAGATCAATAAATTACTTGGCTGCATTGTTAAATCACACAACTTGACCTTTGATTGTTCCCCACCACTTAGCATATAAAGATTTTTTGAAGCAATTTCTCGTTTTAATCCACATTTTGCTAATTCGCGGCGAACATCTTCATAGGTCAGTTTTGTATATTTATTAGCTAAAGCTTCGATTGGTGTCCACTCTGTATTTTCCCACTGAATTTCTTGTGAATGATAGCCCACAGCGACTTGAGGAGAAAACTGACTTTTTCCAGAAATGGCTGGTACCATCGAAAGAAGTGTTTTTACTAGCATCGATTTTCCTAATCCATCGGCACCAGTAATCACAATTTTTTCTCCTTTTTTCAGTTGGAAATCACGCAGCGTAAGTAATCGTTCTTTATGTCCTACAGTCAGTTCCTCTATCGTCAATACGTTTGGTGAACTTTGTGGCATCAGTTTAAATGAAAAATTCGATTTGACTTTCTTTTCAGGCTCTTTCAGTCGATCCATCTTTTCTAAATGTTTTCTGCGGCCTTGAGCCATTTTCGTTTTGATACCGGCAATATTTTTTTGAATAAAGGCTTCGGTTTCTTTGATTTTTCGCTGTTGTGCTTCAAATTGACTTTGATACGCTTCTGCTAAATGAGCTTTTTGTTTTAGAAACTCAGTATGATTACTATGATATTTTTTGATTGTGCCAAAATCAATATCACAGATGCAGGTGGCAATATTACTTAAAAATTCAGTATCATGTGAAACGATGATAAATGCATTTTCAAACGCATTCAGATAATCGGTCAACCATTCGATGTGTTCTTGGTCTAAATAGTTCGTCGGTTCATCTAATATCAAAACAGAGGGTTTTTCTAACAAAAGTTTGGCTAAAATAACCTTGATTTGATCTCCCCGATTTAAGGTCTCCAATGTTTGCTCTGCATCGTTAATCCCAAGCCCTGTGATGGCTTTACTGATATCATTTTCAACCTGATAAAAGCCTTTGATTTCTAATTGCTCTTGATACGTTGCTGCTCTACTTAAAAGTTGGTCATCGCCAGTTTCACCATACCTCTCATAAAGCTTGATCATCTCTTTTTCCGTCTCAAATAACTCTTGATAAGCGGATGTTAAAAACTCGTTGATTGTTTGTGATTGATCCATGTCTACATATTGGTCTAAATACCCTAATGTAGCTGTTGGGTTCCAAATAATCACACCATCATCGGGTAATACAGTTCCTAAAAGCATCTTCAGCAGTGTACTTTTTCCTGCGCCGTTTTTACCAACGATCCCCATATGCTCGTTACTGCGAAGCGTGAACGAGCTGTCTTCATAAAGCTGTTTATCTGGTACTGCAAAGGTTAGACCTTTAACTTGTAATAATTCCATTTTATTTTCCTCTTTCATGTACTTTCACTGATTTTTACTAAAGAACATACAAAAAAGACCCATAGACAAAATGTCTAGGGCCTTTTAATCTATATATTCTTCAGTAAATGAGCAGACTAAAAACATAGCAAAAAGATGCTATTTTCTTAATAGACTAAATTTACTGATGAATATGAAAAGCTCAATAGCTTTTCGATTAAGCTCCATACAACACTTCATCAAAAATAAGTTGTAGGGAGCTAAGAGTTGAAATATATAATACGTACATTTGAAACACCTTCCTCAGGTGTTACTCTACCATTTTGAAAAAAAATAGTCAAATTCAATTGAACTGATCTTGTCTCTACTAAAGCTTCATTAGGTCAAACTATACTCTATTAAGCAATTCCAAATGCAGCAAAAACAATAGGAATCACGGTTACGCCAACAAGTAACGTCGTTGTGTTCACTGTTTTGCCTAACAACCAACATATTTTTGATATAACTTATCCGAACTTCTTATCCAGAAAAATCCAGTCAATAAATAAAAAACAGCCGTCGGTAAAAACGGTAGAAAGATTCCCAATGTTCCCAATCCAAACATCAATGATCCTAATAAAATAAATAACTGTTTTTTCATTCTTTCACACTCCTTGTCAATCCTCGATAGGCATGTTTAAACGTTATGATTGGATGTTTAAACAACATTCGTGGTCCTGAATAACGCATAATTTTTTTCATTTGTTCTCGATATTTAGGTTGATAACAATGAACTGGACATTTTTGACAAGTCGTTTTTTGTTCCCCAAACTGACAAAACTCCAATCGTGTTCTTGCATAGGTCAACATTCTATCTTCTGGTATCAACGGATCATCTTGCTGATGATAGTAAACTTTGATCATGACTTCCATTAAACGAATTTCCTCCAGAATAATAGGCCCAGAATTTTTTTGCCTCAATTAATTCCCCTCCTATTTTAAAAGTGAAGCAGGCTTGATCAAACGCATAGAAAAATAAAAAAGACAGTTGTGCGTTTTTTTGCCTCGTTTAGATATTATTTTCCTCCAAAGATCTTCGCAGTATTTCTTGGTATGTCTCAAGAGCATCTTGCTCATTTTGATAATATAATTAGTGTCATCTTGTTCAGTATAGCACATGGAAATCCAATTGAGAATGATTATCAGCAGCATTTTTATTTCCTTTATTACGTATTTGAACTACTCGCTTCCATCCAACTTATTCAAGTTTTTTATATTTCAAAAATGTCATTGAAAAACACACTTTATCGATGTTCCTTTTTTCCAGATTATTCTATTATTAAGGTATAACTAAAGGAGGCATACAATAAACCAAGAAAAAACAACTAAAAAATTCAAAACCCATGGTAATTTATACGCTTTGGTAACAACGATTATATCTGAAATCGTGGATCGAATCATTTTCTAAATCCCTATTTATATAGACAAAGTGAGCGAGAAAAAATACGATAAATTTTTTCTCGCTCACTTAATTAGTCATGCTATATTCGTTTTTTATTCAATTGTAAATTCCTATTGACTTGTACGATTTCATTGCCAAAATTACGCCAATCACTTGCTCTAGGAGGAGCCAGCCAGATCAGTGTTCGCGCTGAAAAAGTTGTTTTGAGATGATAGTCTGAGATAATTAGATCCGTATCTGGGCGTACAACCGGCTGGAAATTTATGCTAAAAGAATCAAAAATTTGAATTTGAGCTTGGATGAATTGATTATATTTTTCTCCTTGTGTGAAACTTACATGAATATTAATTGTATTTGTCTCGCTTTCTTTATCATATTGTTGAGAAAGAACGAGTAGTAAATTAAGAAAAAGCGATTTTTTACTATATCTAAATTCTTCCTCTTTCAATTGACAAATAAATGTATGGCAAATGTCAAATATGATTGGATAGCGCTCATGGAAAAATTCTAAATCCATCACTCGTAACGTGATATCTATCAACGGTGAAATAAAAAGATGCTGATAAATCACCCAGTTCACATCGTTACAAAATTCAGCTCCTGCTAGTTTTAGCTGTGGGTACCTAAGAAATTTCTGCTTTAACTGCATTTGATAGGTTTGAACTCCCTTATTTTCAAGGTTACAAAATTCAATTCGATACACTGACAACTGGCTAAGAATCCCTTTTACTTCAGCTTCTATTTCACGATTCGTTCCATTCAATGTTTGATTACTCCATTGAGCAATTGCTTGATATATGCCGTTTTCTTTGGCAAAATCAGCTGTCTGAAAATCATTTGGTAAAAAGTAATTTGGGGTTCTCCTTACTCTTTCTAAAAAAACAAATAAATAATGTTTGAAGAGATAAAACGTGTTTATTTCTTCACAATAAGGTTTAATAGTCGCTAGTAATTCATTAACTGATAAGATATCTGATTGGTTGTATAATTCATCTGAATCTTTATAAATTCGATATAAGAGCATATTAAAATATTGACGAATCTTCATCTCATTTCCCACTAATTGACATTTTTTCGACAATTTTATATCATACTGTGCTAACTCTTTACGGATCCTATCAATAATTTTGTATACAACGGTCCGGCTCATCCCCTGTTTTTCTCCGTATTTTTTGATTGAAGTAAATTGATTGAAAAATATCGTTCGCAATAATGTAAATTCTAGAGAGAACTTTAAATATTTTTCCTCAACGACACTTGATGAAACTTGAGCGTCTTGGAAAAGAACGATTTCATTACTTTGCTCAATCAATTCGATACGCTCAATCAATTCAAATCTTTTCAAATCTTCATTTATTTCCAGAATGCTATGCTCTAAAAGGTACTGAGAGATATTCAATTCTTCACATAAAACATCTTTGCGTTCCGAAAACGAAAATTGCTGCTCCAATTTTCGGATGATTGACAGTTTCAAATTTGCTCGTTCATCTAATAACAAGAAATCCATTTATACTCTCCTTGTTCCATACAGTAGTGTTCCTGACAGGAAACCCAACATATTTCCAAAACTTGTAGAACCCAGCTGAGTCCCTCCTCCGGAAGTATTTATGTTTTGTATTTGTTGCGCTCCATCATTTAGCAATTCATCATTTAACATGATTCTTGTTTGAGCGTCATTTGGGGAATAACGATTCATTACGCTGTTTTTATGATCAGAACTAGTAAACTGATTGACTGATACTTTAGCGGTAGAAACATAGTTTTCATATGAAAACTTGACAAAATAAACCCCAGGTTCTTGAGTATTCACATTATTTTTGATTGTTACGTCTTTCAATGCTAATGGTCCGCCATCCTTATCTTTCAATGAAACAATATTATCTACTGGTGACCATTTTGCATTTTGCCTGATGATACTGTCTTTTAATAGCAGCTCTGTCTGGTTTTCTTTGACTTCAATCGTAGCAGTTTCGACTTTTCCATCTACTTCATAGGTCATTTTGTATTTTCCAGGAGTTGTTATTTCTTCTCCATAAAATGGGTCGAAATGAAGAAGAAGTGCCGATGAAAACAGTAATGCTGTTCCTACTATCAAAGGTTTGTTCGTCATTTATTTTGATGCCTCCTAAGTGCTGATAGAATTGAATAGAGGCCTAAGCCAAAAGTAATTTACTCTCTACTTTTGACCCAGCCTCAATCCTCCTTATCGATCAGCTAATCTGTTCTTCGTTTTCTTAGTCGGATCACACTAACAATGGTGACCGCAATGGCTAACAATCCAAGCAAACGGATAGAATAGTTACTTTTTTCACCTGTTTTTGGGTAATTTCCTTGTTTGTCTGGTTTAGCACTATGGGTTTGATCCTTGTTTGTTGTATTTGGTTTAGGTGCATTCTTTTCAAGGACTGTGATTGTTGCAGTAGCTGCAAGTTTTTTGTCAGCCTTTGCTGCTTGTTTCGCTTTACTTGGTTCAGATTTTTGAGCTGTTTGGACAGCGTAAGATACTTGGTGCTCCCCTTTTTCTTTGGTTTTAACGTTTCCTGTCACTTCTACTTCTTCAAATGCAATCGCCTTACCGTCACGATCCGTTGCGGATACAAAGTTGTCAGCACTCTTCCAATCATCTCCTACGTAAATGGTGGAATCTTTTACAACTAATGTTGATTGATCCGCTTTTACCGTGATCTTAGCTGTTTGTGTTAAGGCTTCTGTACCATAAACAACTTCATAGACGCCAGCTTTTGTGGTATCTACCGTTCCTGTTACATTGAGATCTTGAATTGGAATAGTTTTGCCTGTTTTATCTGTCGCTGAGACAAAATTATCGACCGCTTCCCACGTATCTCCCACATAGATACTAGAATCTCTAACAGCCAGCGTTGCTTGTGTAGCAACAACATGAACTGTTACCTGAGCTTTTTGCCCTTGATTTTCGTAAGTGACGTCATAATCACCAACTTTACTGGTATCAACAGTTCCTGTTACCGTAACTTGGTCAAAGGCAACAGGGTTGCCTTTTTTGTCTGTTGCTTTAACAAAATTATCGACTGGTTGCCAATTAGTCCCTACAGAAATCGTTGAGTCTTTGCCGCTGATTGTTGTTTGATCTGCTAAAACAGTCACTTTAGCCACTTCAGTTTGGCCACCGAAGTGATAGGTTACATTATACGCTCCAACTTTCGTGGTATCTACTGTTCCCGAAACTGTTACGTTTTCAAACGAGCTGATTTTCCCATCTTCATCTGTCGCTGACACAAAATTATCGACCGCTTGCCATGAATCCCCCACATAGATCGTTGAATCTTTGACGACTAAGGTCTCCTGATTGGCAACGACTGAAACTGTTGCTTTTGCTTCTTTTCCTTGATTCTGATACGTGATCTCATAATCACCGACTTTTGTGGTATCTACCGTTCCACTTACCGTAATTTGATCAAACATCACTGGGTTTCCATCTTTATCCGTTGCACCTGTGAAGTTGTCTTCTGGTTGCCAGTTGGTTCCGACATAAATCGTTGAATCTTTTGCGGTGATACTCGTTTGATTTACTTTTTCTTTGAGCGGAATTTCGATTAAATTCGACTCTTTCTTCAATTTGATTGTTTTGCCGTTGATATAGTCCTCAGCAATCGTATACTCTGATGGAATATCGGTCACTCTTAAGGTATATTCTCCTGACATGATTGCATCGACGTTATATTTCCCGTCTTGATCGGTCGTAAACTCCGTTCGATTATTTGTCACAATATCGACTAGTTCAAATGAGACATTTGGAACATTGATGGTTTGATCTTTTTCATTATACGTGTGAAATTGCGCTTGAGCCAAATAAACGACTCCTTCTGCATCGCCATCAGAGAATCGCAACACAAGAGGTGTTGTGTTGACCGTTCGACGAGTTTCTGTCATTTGATCTAAATTATCCGCACTAATGATAGTTTCTGTAAAAATCTGTCCAGCATTTTTGGACACTGTATTATAGGTGATTGTGATATTTTCGGTTAATGTATAGTCCTCGAAAATGATTTGAGCACCCGTTGTAGTTTGTTTAACAGTGTATGCGTCTTTTGGAACATTTTCTATCGTAATCGAATTTAAATCAATACCAGCATTGGTTGTTCCTTGTGTCTTAATCTCAAAGGTCGGATTTTTGACCTTTCTTGTTCCACTATTGATATTCTTTGTCTTCACTTCATTTGTAGTTACATTTTTTAATGACTCATGACTTGTTTGATTGGCAGATAAGATCTCTGCGCCTTCATTATTTACTGATACTGACGCTGACATTAGCTGATCGCCATATAATGGTTCAGCAGCACTTCCAGTGACATTGATCGTTTTAGTGTCGATCCAACCATTAGCATATTTATATTCAATAATGTACCGTTTGTTTGTTTTACCGAAATCAAATTGATAACTGTTGGTAGC
This sequence comes from Enterococcus ureilyticus, assembly GCF_001730315.1. GTDB lineage: Bacteria > Bacillota > Bacilli > Lactobacillales > Enterococcaceae > Enterococcus_L > Enterococcus_L ureilyticus. The sequence goes on along the minus strand of NZ_MIKC01000042.1, from coordinate 84,840 downwards.
TTCATCGAATGTAATTTTTGGATAAGCTGCACTGGTTGGGGCTAGTGGTTTATCAAAATATTGACCTCGATCCCAATATTGGGGGTAAATCGAATCTACTTGGTCATTTGACACATCATAAATATCAAAAACTACGTCAATCCCCGCAGGTATTTTAGTTGTTATATTCAAGTCATCAAACGAATCATTTCGAGCATTTACTAAAAATTGATTTTTGCTAGCTTGTAGTGTGCGTTCTGAATACATTTTGCGTCCAGTTCTAACGGTTGTGTCAACCGTCTCATAGTCATCAGCACTTAATGTAACAGGCAGTGTGTCTATTGGAATACTTTTACTTTTTTCTAAGCTATCCGGCACATAATTGAAACCTAGATCTAAATTAAACGAATGAACGACCGGGGTTGTAAATTTTATCAGCGAACCGCCTTCGACTGCTGTTATAGTGTAATCTTTAGCTAACTTGTAATAATCATATTCTCCTTTAGGCGCTCTCAATTGCAAGTAATTTGGATGCTCGATTTTGATTGTTGCATTCTTTACTGGATTTTCAGTACTCCCTTCTATCGCGATTGTTGTGTCACCAAAATAGGCACCGTTCCGATCATAATTGCCCCATGCGGTTTCTACGTTATTGGGATTAATGATCGAAATTGGCTGAAGGTATTGATCAGATACGAGCATCATCTCTTTACCGCCACTGACAACAGGTGTACTCACAGTTATATCAATATCTTTTTGATCAAATGGGATGAGCAGTTTGTCTACATTGATTCTTAAAACGCTATCTTTGGTTGCTGTTAAAATTAGTTTATTATTTTCTTTACGCACATCAAAAAAATCAGTAATTGGAACCGACCTGTATTCCACATCTGTGGCTGAAATTTTATAATCAGAAATTGCTTGACCATTTTTACTTTCTAAAACTATTTTCTGTCCTGATTTAGTTAGTGTAGGGATATTGTAAACATTGACATAATAATTTCCTTTTTCTTGGAAATTGGCACTTTGAAACCAGCCTAAACTTGCTTCTTTTAAAGATTTTTGGTCTTTACTTGTTTTTGCTGTAAATTCAAGACCACCATATGGTGCGGTTGTTCTATTTAAACTGACTGACCCTAATTTTGTCGTAGGGTATTGATTGTAAAAGCTATAGGAATAATTTGAAACACTCTCCAAGCCTAATGTTCGATCAACCGCTAAAGCGTACGCCTTTTGTTTGTCCATATTTGTGATCGTGATTGCTGCTCGATAGGTAGTGTCTTCACTAATAGTGTACTCTTTGTCCTTTTCTAATGGTTGTTTTGAAGCTTGGATCACGTTTCCATTGATATCTACATCATACGAAAAGACACCAATCTGTTCATTGGATGTAGTATAAAATTTTGCTTCTGGCGCATCTAATAGCACTAACTCTACTGTCTGACTACCTGACAATGCTCTATCCAAATTATAATAGATAGTACCTTTGAGACCATAAGTATTGGTCGTTTCTTCATACTTGATAGGGGCAACCTCTTCATATAAATCAAAGTGATATTTGTTTGCTGTTTGCCCTGGCGTGTTGATTGTTACTAGTGGTTGTGCATCTGTGAATACATAGCTTTTCAACTCTAGGTTGAACTCTGTTTCAGTAATACGCTGGTTAAAAGTGATCGTCAATGTTTTACTCGTTGCATCAACTGACCAGCTTGCCCCAACATTGGCTACCTCACCACTGACATCTGAGTACCCTAAATGATCAGGCAAGCTTATTGTGTAGGTTGAACCTGGCGCATAATCTTTGTCTTCGATCACAAAATTTAGCTTTGCTGTTACCGGTGTTGTATTCAAGACTCGATTTACATCAATCTGACTATATTCAGTACCATCCATACTCATAAGCGTCATCTTTGTTAGAAGCTCATCTTCAATCAGTGCGTTTGGTTGGACTTTTTTCAGCTCTGGAAGAGTTGGACTTGCAGTGGTTGACTGTTCGGTTGTTTTAGTTGAAACATCATCAGTTGCTTCTCTAGTCATTTCACTCGATTGTGCCTGCTGATTCTCAGTTGACAATTCTACCTCTTCACTAGATAAATTAGTTTCTGACCCTAGCGCTGTTGATGTATCAGCCGACTGTTCATTCCCATCTATGTTGTTAGTCGTCGCAAAAGCACTTACAGTTGAACCAAAACTCTGAGTGAGTAAGACTGCAAGCATCAATATATGTAATTTTCTTTTTTTCATGAACATACTCCTTAATTTTAATAATTTTATATAATTATATCATATACTTTTTCAAACTTTATTATGATTATTTTTTTATAGTTTAATAAAAAATAAAAACATACCTATTGTTATATTTACTATATAGAAGCTATTTCATCAATATATGTGTACTTATTTCTGTAAAAAGCACGATAATAAATCTTATTAAAATCGAATAATTTATAAAAGAATTCTTTTAAAACCACCAAATAGATATATTTTTTTTATGGAAATAACTCAATTTATTAATGATTATTCCTCATCCAAAAAGTATTGAACTAATTTTATGATAACGTCAAAAAACACTTTATTTTTACGAACATACGTTTTATAGTAGAATAAAAGCAAAAAGGAGCTAGATATGAAAACGTCATTAACGATCCAAATGGAAGAGGTCCTTTATTATTACTGTCGAGAAAATGGAGATGTGGTAGTAGAAGAAGTGACTATGCCTGATGAACAAGGTATTGTAGATACGTTGAGTTGCCGTCTGAACGCCGAGAAGCAATTTGAGTGGCGCTGTTACGAATTAAAAGTCAGTAAAGCCGATTTCCGCTCAAAAGCAAAACTTTCGTTTATTGGTCATTATAATTACTTTGTGTTACCTGAAGCACTCTTTGAAAAAATTAGAGAAGAAATCCCAAGTCATATTGGCGTTATGGTTTACCACCAATATCTTTCTACAGAAGATCAAATGCTGCCTGGCTATTTTACAATAAATAAGAAACCTCAAAAGCAAGACCTTTTGGTCAACGAGCAAGAATTGCTTTTTCGTTTGATCTCAGCTCAGGCACGCGAAGTCGGTAAAGCGAAACAAACAGCACGTGGCTTACGCGTCTTTTCAACCGACCAGCTTTATAAAGAATTAAAGAAAAGACAACCAGATTATGATTTATTTGGCGGTGGGGTAAACTTTTATGATCGCTTTGTCGAAGAAATTTGTGACCAAGCAGTCGAAGCTTTAAAAAGTGAATTGGACGCAACGCGTGAGGCTTATTCTGCATTGGAACAGCGTCTTTTGGAGGAAAGCTAATGTATTATCCCTATTTTCGGGGCAAGCAGTTTGATTTGCTTGCTTTGACAGCATTAATTGAAGCACATAGACTATCCACTCATGTTTTGCCGATCATTGAACCGGTTAAAAATTCTACGGCCTTGAAAAAATTTATCACATTAGCTCAAAGAGAACATCAGGCTTTTTACCTCATTCAAAATCCTCAAGCGGGTGATTTTCTGACAAAAGAAGGCATCCTTTATCTAGATGCCTTATCATTAGACAAAGCCATGATCGTAGAGCAACCGATTGAAACACTGAATCAAGAACCACAATTATTTGTGATCAACAACGCAACCCCTGCTTTACAAAGTGATTGGCAAGCGAATCAAACAAAGGTCCTACTCTCTAAAGAATTCCGTTTGTTGCAAAAGGTCAAAGGTGAAAAAATCATTTCCCAAGATCCTTTCACTAGATTGCCAAAAGCCAACTTTTATCAAGAATGTCCTGATGAATTCTTCTCAGACACCCACTTGACCTTTCACAAGAGCGGCTTTGTTGGATTCAGTGATTTCTCTATTGATAGTCGTATTTATTATGAACGTAGCTATCCTTCAAAACGATTGAGCTTGCATCTTGTTTATTTTGAAAATGAGCATTTGCGCATCCATCATTTCCTTTCAAGTGAAGAAGCACCCACTCAAAAAGATAAATTTATAGAAGTGATGAATGAAGTACAACCGTGGACAAGTAAATTATGCGGCGAAAATCTAACGTTAGGGCTCGAATTACTCCTTCATGCTGTTTCTAAAGATAAATTCCCTGGAATAGGCGTTATGAGAAAAGCCGCTGTTATGCACCATATGGAACTGATGTCTCGTTATTTGGATCAATAGGAATTGTTTGTACAAAAAAGGGCAGAGCGAAACCAAGCGGCTTCATTCTGACCTTTTTTCGTTTATTTTTCTCAGAAGATAGACTTAATCATCTGTCATTTGTTTTTCAGCATCAAGTTCAACCTTGACTTGAAACGTATTATTGATATTTTGCGTCATTTTCTGGAGGTTTTGAAGTAAGAGGACGATCCAACTGAACGCCAGCATAAAAGACAGTAATTCAAATGCTGTCAATGAAAGATAGCTTGTCCATTGGAATAATACGACAACGGTCACTAATGTCGCTGCGATCATATAAGAAATCGACAAAAATTCTTTTGTAACATTGGGTAATAACCACTTGATTCCCACAATCAAAATCACGATCAAATAAACTAAATAACCCGCAACTTGATTATGAACACCTTGGAAAGGGCCTGTTTCGGTATAAGGGAATAGTCCTACAGCACCAAGATCTAATGCAGTTAACGTTAAAAGAATACGCAAAATAGTCAAACGGCGACTATGCGGAATTGCTTTTTGTAACTCGACAAATAAGCCATCGATCAACGCTACCATCAATAAAGAAGAAAACATTAGGGTGACATTGAACTGCCAACTACTTTTTGCCTCGATCGTTCCTAAAAAACTAAAGTTAAATTGCCACCACTGGTAATCTTTATTGGTGATCATAGCAAGTAAGACACCGCCAATAATGACAAAAATTAACAAATTCGTTAGTTTCGCTGGTGTGATCGATAATGCTGAATAAATCATAAAATAATTGACTAGCGCCACAAATACAAAAAATAACAAGGTCGCCGTATAGCGATCAAACGTTGCACCAATAAAGACTAAACCAATCACTTTAAAAAAAACAAGTAATGAAAAAACTAAGATAATAATAAATGACAATAAGATTGTCGGAAAGTTGCGCCAATAGATATCTTTTGATTTCGTTGTGACTTGATTGCGTTTCCCTTTGATAAAAAAGAGCAAAAAACTAAAGACGCCACTTAATACACCAAAAGAAAGCACAAAATTGGCAATCGAATAGGCTCCTACCAAAGCAATTTGATTTTTACCAGTATAAAATAAGTATCCTAAAAACAGTAGGCTAATAATGGTAGTCGGAATCAAAAACCATCTTAAAGAAAGTGTCTGATTCCCAGCTGCTTTCTTTTTTGGTTCGATCACTATTTTTTGGTCTTTGATGCTTAAAGTAACTTCAGTTTCATCCTCTAAATCAAATTCTTCTACTATTTTTTTCGGCAATGTTATACTGAAATTTTTTTCTTCCATGCCTATTCCTCCTAAATTAAACGTAAACATCTCATAAATAGTATAGATAGCTTTAGTTTAAATGCAAGTTCTAAATGTAATTTTTAGTCTCTTCTTGCCTAAATCTTTCTATCGTCTTTCATTATTGTTCGTTTTTGAATGCATTAATCGATTTTCTGTCATTCCTTTTTTTTATATACTAGCATTAAATAATGATAAAAGGAGATTTTTCATGTTAAAAAAGATTTTAATTTCTATTTTAAGTTTAATTGTACTATCTGTAGGAGCACTCTTTGTCTATAATAATGTTCGACATAAGCCAGTATACGGAATAATTGTTTTGGACAAAGACGAAAAAAAAATAACAGATGCGCTCAGCACACAAAAAAAGGATATCGAGAAATCAATCGTCCTTAATGGGAAATGGGTTGAACAATCAAAAACTCTTGTTTTAAAAGCTACTGATGCACAAAAAGTATTGCCTTTTAATGGCTTCCAAAAAGTGAGTGGTTCAAAAGATAATTATAAATTTGACGCAATCAAACAGATTTCAGAAAACGAAGCTACGCTATTTTCAAAAGATCAAGCACCTTTGATAAACGATGAGGCTGATAAAACATTTTCTTCTAAGGTTTATGAGCATGCAACTCTAGGCGAGACTACCGCTTACGTCAAAAGTGTATTTATCCTTCCAGACCATCAATACAATGAATTTACTGCTTCACCTATTTCTTTAGGGATCTTAAAAGTCAAAACAGATGCATCAAAGGCCTTAATCAATTATAATAAGTTGGAAATAAAGCAACTATATAATGAGAGTAGGGCATAATCATTTACTATCAACTCCTACTCTTACAAAAATTTTATAAAAGATGAGGCTGATATGTAACTCATAGAGTTACATATCAGCCTGAAGGAATCCGAATAAGCGGTATGAGCAGAAGCAACTCCTTCTTATTTCTCGGCGTTAAACACTTCTGTCTCAACCTCATCCTATTTATTTGGAGAAGGAGAGTTTGATATAATGCAATTGGTCTTTGTCCCCATTATTTTCATTATTATTGGTATACTTATTTTACTAAAAGAACGGCGCAGCTTTGTTGGTGGGATGATTTTTGCTTTTGGTGGTTTGTTCCTTACATTAACTTTATTATTACTCGGTTTGTTAAAGCTAGGGGAAATTTCTTCCAACAGTTCCACGTTAGTCATCGTTATTGTTTATGCCTTATTTCCATTGCTATTTTTGGGTGTTTGCGTCTTTTTTGTTATTAATACACATACGATGCAAACCAAAGAAGGTCGTAGCGTTACCGCAAAGCTTTCCGCATTAGTAGGAATCAATCTACTTATTGCTGTGCCTGCTTTTTTCTATTTATTGTCTGTAGGAGCTAGTAAAATTCCTATGTGGTTGTTTTCAATTTTGATTTTTGCGCTATTAAGTGATTTACTTTTTTCTTTTCTCTTTACTTGCTATTTATTTTATTCCTGGATGTACCAAATGATTCCTATCAAAAAAAAGGTTGATTATATCATTACTTTAGGTTCTGGTATCAGGAGTGAGGAAGTTCCTCCATTGCTTAAGAGTAGATTAGATAAAGCAATCGAATATTACTATAAAAACCCACATGCAAAAATTGTTGTTAGTGGTGGACAAGGTGTAGACGAACCTGTATCAGAGGCTTTTGCTATGAAAAAATACTTACTATCGCAGCAAATCCCAAATAATCAAATTTTAGTAGAAGATCGATCAACAACCACCCTTAAAAATATGACCTTTTCTAAAAAAATTATTTTTGAAGACTGGAAAAATACAGACTATGAACCTACCATTTTATTCTCAACAAATAATTATCATGTGCTGAGAGGGGCTTTATACGCAAGAAAAGCTCATTTAAAGGCAGAAGGAATCGGTGCCCCAACTGCTTTATATTTTCTTCCGACTGCACTCATTCGCGAATATATTGCCTTACTCACCCAATATAAATGGTTTACCTCATCCATGATCTTATTCTGTTTATTATTTGTGATTTGGAGTCTATTACCTATACAATCCCAAAACTATGAACAGCTCCTGTATCTTATAAATTAATCCTCTTCATAAAAAGAGGTTGAGACAGGAGTGTTTAATCGGGAGAAATAAGAAGGAATTGCTTCTGCTCCCACCGTTTATACGAATTCCTTGAGTCTGAGAGATAACTCGTAGAGTTATGTCACAGACTCTCTTTTTTCATACAAATACACAATTCATCTCCAATAAACTCGCCATAATTTGGGATGATCTGATAGCCTTGGCTTTCATAGAAGCCAATAGCACCTACCATTTCCTTACCCGTTTCTAACACAGCTTGTTGATAGCCTTTTTCTAACATATCACGTTCTAACGCTTGCATAATTTTTCCTGCTGCTCCATTGCCACGACTTGTTGGTTTGACATACATCCGTTTTATTTCTGGTATTTGTCCATCTAAACGTTTCCAACAGCCACACCCGATCGCAACTTGATCCTCATATGCTACAACTGCACACGCCATTTCATTGAGGTTGTGATGATTTTGATACCCTTTAGCAATCTCTGTACCCCATTCTTCATTGAAAAAATCATTCAACTCCGCTATGAGCTCAAGCAAATCTGGATGTGTCGTTGCTACTTTCTCTATTTTGATCGTCATTTGATCCCTCTACTTTATGATTATTTTGTGCTGACTCCATTGTACCTATACTTATGATTTAAAGTAAAGAAAACGAAAGCCATTTTTCATTTAAGAAGTGGCTTTCGTTTTCTTTACTCATTTTTCGGATCAAAACCAGTCAAAAATTAAACGCTTACATTTCTTTGAAATCATAAACCGCCTAAGCTAGCTAGATAAAAATCCAACGTATAAAATTGATAATCACTTTTAGAATATCGTGATTTCTTATCTTTTAATTGATCGATCAATGTTAATCGTTCGGGCTCTCCAACTTCTTCCCAATCTTGTTTCCCCATTCTACAATACAAACGAAAAGGTAATTCAACTTCCATATGAACTTCCAAAAATCCCTCTGGTTCTCCTAATCCATGGTATTCTACATCTGTAATAATTTCGCCTACATAATTTAGATATTTTTTATTCATTACGCACTACCTCCTTATTTTTTTTCAGCCTTGAAAAATATTTTTCTTCATACATGAATTGTACTAAAATTTTAGAGAATAAACAACTTATTTTTGATTTTCTCACTTAAAATAAAAAGCTGAAAGACTAGAGAACGCAGCAACAGCGCTAGCCTTTCAGTTTCCTATTTAGTCTCCTTTATTTAAGCCGTTCAGGCATCATTCCTTCTAAAAATCCCCAAACCCCATTACTGATTCGCAACTCATCTCGATCATAGTGAGAAAGTTCGGTTCTGATCAACTGTTCCTGTCCATCTAACACTTTTTGTGCCCAATGAGGATCAATCAAAATTGCTCGTCCAACTGCAGCTAAGTCAGCATTCACTAAGACTTCTTTTACATCAGCCCCTGTTCTAATATCTCCCACACCGATCAGAGGTAGACGATCATTGATCGTCTCTTTGATATACTCGATAATTGGTTTTTCTTTAAACTCGTCACTAACTGAATGATTTCTATAATTACTACTAGATAAATGCAAGTAATCCAATGACTTATTAGACAATTGATCAACTAAAAATAATGTGTCACTCAAGCGAATCCCCGGGGTTTCATATTCTTCTGGTGAAAAACGATAACCCACAATAAAGTCTGTGACATCAGATTGATCGACAACGTCTGTGACACCCTCAACCAAATCATTAATAAATTTAAATCGTTTTTCTAACGTTCCGCCCCAAACATCCGTACGTCGATTCGAATGGGGAGAGAAGAATTGTTGGATCAAATACGTATTGGCCCCATGAATCTCTACACCATCAAAACCTGCTTTGATGGCTCGTTCAGTCGCTAACTTGAAGCTTTCTAAAATCTCAAAAATCTCTGCCTCAGTTAATTCTCTTGGTGTTTGCGCATCTGGACGTTGTGCTGCAATAGCACTTGGCGCAACAGGTTGAGCACCATGCAAGACTTTAGAATCTGTCATACGACCACCGTGAAAGATCTGTAGAATCGCTTTTGTATTGTTCTTTTTAATAGCCGCAGCTAATTTAGCAAGACCTGGGATAAAACGATCATCATAGACACCCAATTCGCCGTCCCAACCTTTGCCTCCTTCATGGACATTCGCCGCTGCTGTGATAAATGCCCCCACTTCACCAGTCCGCAAAGCATAATAATCTACTTCATCATTTGTTACAACACCGTCAAAAAAAGACATTTTTGTAGTCATAGGCGCAACGACAAGTCTATTCTTTAAGTGTAACCCTCTTTTAAATGTTAAACCTGAATCTAAATTATTCATCTAATTCCTCCTATCCGAACATGCATGCGCATGCATCTATTTAGATAATACTCAATAAAAGACTAAAAAGCAATTCATTAGTCTTTTAAATAAAGTACTCTTTTAAAATAGTCTCTACTTCCTGCTCGACCGATGCCAATAATTGTGCTCCTTCATTCGTCAACTCAACGTATACTCCACGTTTATCATCTGAACAATCTCTTCTTTCAATTACAGAAGGTGTTCTATCTTCTAATCTCTTGACCAAACGAGACAAGGCGCTTTGACTTAAACATAAATAGCTGCCTAAATCATTCAGCCGCATATGACAGCCATTTTGTTTCAGTTGGTATAAGGCATAATATTCACTTGTAGTCAGTTGATTCTTTTTCTTTAACATTTCTTCTAATTTTTTTTCAACAATAGACTGTTTTTTTACGTAGTCCAGCCATTGTGATATAAGAGGTGTTTTCATTTACTCATCCCTCACAATCTAATCTCTTCAACTAGTTACAGTTTGCTTGTTTTTGGTGGAAAAGTCAAAATTTTAAAATTTTACTCGTAACATAAAAGCCATGGACTTGTGGTCCCATGACTTTTGATTAACTATTATTCACCACTTAATTCGCGTTTAAAATCCACATAAATCCTACGAAAACAAAGAATAATGCATACATGATCGGTGATACTTCTTTGCCACGTTTTGCAGCGATCATTGTGATAGGATAAAAGATAAAGCCAAGTGCAATCCCATCAGAGATACTGTATGTTAATGGCATGCCTAACAAAATCAAGAAAGAAGGAATGGCAATTTCCATTTCTTTCCATTTGATTTGACTAAGCGATTGCGCCATCAACACACCCACAACGATTAGCGCTGGTGCTGTTACTTGTGATGTGACAACTGAAAGTAACGGAGAGAAAAACAAGCCCACGATGAAGAATAAACCAGTTGTCACAGCTGTCAATCCAGAACGTCCCCCAACCGCAATACCAGCAGATGATTCTACATACGCGCCTACAGGAGACGTTCCTAAAAGAGAACCTGCTAACATCGCTGTAGAGTCAGCCGCTAATGCTTTTCCAACACGAGGCATTTTGTTGTCTTTCATAAAGCCTGCTTGATTCGCTAAACCAACTAGTGTTCCAGCCGTATCAAAGAAAGTCACTAATAAAAACGTCAACACAACGACCCATAACTGTAGAGAATTTATATCTCCAACATGTTTTAATGCAACTAAAAAAGTCGGTTTAAGACTAGGAGCAGCTGAAACGATTTTAGCTGGCGTTTCAATTAAACCAGTTACTAATCCCAAAATAGTCGTTGCAGTCATCCCAATAAAAATACCACCCGGAACACGACGGACCATCATGATTGCTGTGATTATTAGACCAAAAATAGTCAGCCAAGTCGTTCCAACATTCAAGGGGCCTAAGGCAACCAATGTTGATTCATTAGAAACAATGATCCCGCCTTCACTTAGACCTAGAAATGCGATAAATAGACCAATCCCACCAGAGATAGCAAATTTTAAATCTGCTGGTATCGCATCAATAATCAATTCACGTAACTTAAAAATTGTGATCAAAATAAAAATTAAAGACGCGACGAAAACACCTGCTAACGCTGTTTCCCAAGGAACGCCCATTCCTACACAAACGGAATAAGCAAAAAAAGCATTGATTCCAAGTGCTGGTGCCGTTGCGATCGGGTATTTAGCAAAAATCCCCATCAAGATACAGCCTAATGCACTGGCTAATGCAGTCGCAGTAAAAACAGCACCTTCATCCATGCCGGAAGCGCCTAGCACAGTCGGGTTAACAAATAAAATATACGCCATCGAAATAAATGTCGTAAATCCAGCTAAAAATTCTCGCTTGACCGTCGTGTTTAATTTGTCGATCTCAAAATAGGAAATAATTTTTTCTTTCACTTGATATCCTCCTAAAAATTTGAATAATAAATGATGTATAAAATTGCAATGTATTAACTTAAACAACGTGTTCAATCATATAATAAAGATTAGAATATGTAAATACAAAAATTACAAACTACAACTTATCCGTAATTTGCTAATTTATAAAAAGAATGGCGCATTTTCTTTCATTCAGAAAACCCGTCATTCTTACTATAAAAACTATTCTTAACTGGAAACTATTTATACTCCTTTTTCCCATTGATACTCCACAAATTTGTAACATCAACCTAATTATTTTGTAATTCATAAGGTCGCAATCAATCCAAAAAAATTTTCTATAGCATTCGTCCTGTCTATAGCACTGATTGCCTAGCAGACAGTCTCACAGCTTCTTTTTTAGTTTACAAGCTTTAATTGTGCGCATCTCGTTCCAACAAAAACAAGAAAAATGATAATAAAAGCTCCCATCGTGGCATCACTAAAGAAGTGACAACCTAATAGCACTCTGCTGATTGCAGTAACAGCACCCCAGGTCACACCAAAAAACAATAATTTCTTACGTAACTTAGTATTTTTGGGGCTAGCGTATAAAGGAAAGAAAATCGCAAACATACTTTCACAAGAATGACCTGACGGAAATGATTTATGACCAGTTGGACCATTCATTTTGTACCACGGACTAAAATTATCTTGAACAGCATTTAGCTCGTATGGACGAACACGTCCCCATAAAATTTTGATTTCTTCAACACACATTAGATAGACAAACGCGACCGCAATTCCTAAAATAGCCACACGCATCAAACGATCAAGCTCTTCCTGCGTTTTATGATTTAACCATTTTTGTATGATCAAGGTTGCTATGGTAAATACAGCTAGACAAATAATGATATTGATCAATGTTGGTAGTGTAGGATTCGCTCCACCATCATTATTGGCTTGACCGATTGGACGATTGTGCTCTACATTTTGAATCGATGATAATGTATACTGGATAGCAAATTTCAAATAATACCATATTCCATATAAAGACAGACCTGTTCCCGCCACACCTATCAATAATTTTGCGATCACAGGCTGACTCGATCGAACCGCATAATGCATGATGATTTCTCCGCTCATCATGATTACAATACCAACTGGAAAACAGGCATAATTTTGTAAAAATGTCGCAATGTATGAATTTTGACTCATCACTGCATTCGAAATGGCCAGGTCCCCAAAGGTACCGATCCCTAGTAATAAAGCAAAAATAGCAATAACCAACATAATTCTCCGATTCTCTGACACTTTTTCCATCATGTTTATTCCTCCTCTACTTAAAAACAGAATGAACTTAAGCTGCTACCTAATAATCAAAGAAGAATAGTGAAAATCTGCTCGTTTCTACACGTCTTCTTCTCTTTACTCAAATCAGTTCAAAGGACAGTTTAACGTCACTCACAATTTTTATTCTATCATCTCTAACCTCACAAATCCATTCTTTTTGTAAAATATTAATTAAATAAAGCTATTTATTTCAACCTTATTACTCTTTAATGCAAAAAAAAGAATCTCAGGTTAAACTACTACCTAAAGATTCCTTCACTATTCTGTCAACAATATTGATTTCGCCCTATTTTTTCTCAAATCCCATATCAATCAATTGTTTTTCGCCTTCTTTAAAACTGCTACCAGACTTCACACTATTAGCAGGTGCTTCGTACGTGATCACAGTCTCTTTCTCAGTGTATTTCATTTTTGAATCTTTTAAGTTAGATGAAGTTTCAAATGCTTCAGAAACTTGTTTCGCAGTATCTTCATCTGTAATTTGTAATGTCTCATTATCAAAGACAGCTTTACAAGATACTTTCGTTACCTTGTCTCCTTCATGTTCAACAATGATAGAAACTTCTGACCCCACCATAGGTGATTGGGTAAATGTAGCTGTCTCAGCCTTTTTACCACATCCACTTAAAATAAATACCATAACCAATACTGAAAATACCCCTAAAATTTTTTTCATGTTATTCTCCTTAAATTTTAATTACGAGTTCTATTATATCAATTTTCAAGATAAAATAACAGAAGTATTTAAATAATATGTATTAATTATAAATCTATTTTGTCTCTTAATATTTAGATATTTAATTTACTTTGGCACTCTTCTGCCGCTCATTTTTGATTTGCCCTACAGAAAAAACCATCATCGGTAAATAGTTGAAGAGAAAACTAACTCGCTGCCAAAAACCAAGTTGATTCAATATGGAAAAATGGTTGAATGCAGGCATTCGTGCGAACCCGTAAAATCCTGCAACACTAAAACTAATAATTGATAGGAGTAAATAAAGTTGCTGATACTTGGTTTCTTTTTGTTTTTTATAAAGTAACATTAAAAAAAATGGGAATAGTATGAAACCAGCATAACCCAAGCCAGAGCCAATATTATGAATCCAAGTCGAGAGAGTCCAAGTTGCTTGTTTCGTATCAATACTGAACACCCCTGTAAAAATACAGTCTCCCACACCATAGAAGCCAATCGCTAAAGCGAGTATGACAGCCATGCTTCGTGATGTGTCTTTAAACAGATAATAAACTGCCGGAATTGCCAAAACAAACAATAGACCAGAGAGAACAGACCAAATCAAAAAAGCTTGCCTCACAGGACTGTCTACATCCCCAAAAACACTAATTACTGTGGTCATTTGGTTTATTTTTGGATAAAAGATACCTAAAATATAGGGTGTTAATAAATCACTAATCACACCAAATAATAGAAAATAGTAGCCATATTTTTTTAAAAACGTCATTTTGCCCCTCCTGTTTTAACACCCGAACTTGCAGTATATACTACTCTGTTCTCCAATAATCAATCAGGCGCTTTAATCAACATACTTTTTAAAAATCCTTTACTGTTTATTCAAACTGTTCTGTGTTGCTTTTGCCTCTTCCCCTTTTTAACCATCTAACGACTTTCTTCCCCATTTTTTTCATCTTTTAACCCCTATTTTTCTATTATTGCACACGTTTCTAATTTAAATATACCGCGTGAATCCTCTTTTATTGTATCAAAAAAACAGGATATGCTCCTGTTTTCTTTAAGTTCTTAGTATATTTTCTTCAAGCAACTGACAGCTCTCTCTGGTCTTCTTTATAATAAACCTCATCCAAAAATAGTCCTTGTGCAGGAACTGTCACACCCGCTTCACTTCTGATTTTGCTTTCAAATACTTCATCAATCGTTTCTAATGAAAGTTCCCCCGCTCCGATTTCCAAAAGTGTCCCGACCAGAATCCGAACCATTTTATGCAAAAAGCCGTTGCCTACAAAGGTAAAATGGAGTCGTTTCCCCTCTTTTTTGATTGATATTTCCTCAATTGTTCGCGTCGTTGATTTTTTGGTTTTTTTAAGTGCAGAAAAGCCAATATAATCATGGGTTCCAATCAATTTAAGACAGGCTTGATTCATTAATTCAATATCTAAATCTTGGGCATAGTGGTAACTATAATTTCGTTCAAATGCCGAAGGAACTTTATCATTCCAAATATAATAGCTGTATTTTTTCCCTACAGCATTATATCGCGCATGAAATCTTTCTGGTACTTCTTCTATTTTTTGCACAACAATGTCTTGTGGCAAATAGCGATTAAGAAAGTCGATCATCTCTGGTAAGCTTACCGTGCTATCGGTTTTAAAATTCGCAACCTGTCCTCTAGCATGCGTTCCAGCATCTGTTCGGCCAGAGCCGATAATTTCAACTTTTGTACGCGCCATTTGGGTTAGTATATTCTCGATTTTTCCTTGGATCGTTTTATCTGAGTCACCAAGCCGTTGCCAGCCAAGGTATCTCGTGCCATCATACTCAATTGTTAGTCGGATATTTTT
The DNA here is from genome assembly GCF_001730315.1 of Enterococcus ureilyticus. Lineage (GTDB taxonomy): Bacteria > Bacillota > Bacilli > Lactobacillales > Enterococcaceae > Enterococcus_L > Enterococcus_L ureilyticus. The sequence goes on along the minus strand of NZ_MIKC01000042.1, from coordinate 69,287 downwards.
CATATTTTTTAGGTTACTCCTCTAAGATGCAAATTTTTCGGTGATCAAGCTAGTTCTAGCTTCCATTATAACAGCATTCCTTCTTTGGATGAAGCTTCTTAAAAAATATCTTATTCTCCCATGTTAGTTTCCCTTGACATTCGATTTAAGTTAATTTATATTTAACATAGATATCTATCTATGTTCGAAAGGAGAATGAGCTTGGATTATGAACGTATTTCATTAGCGCTTAAGGCAATGGCTGATCCTAAACGAATGAAAATCATCGATTTGCTTTCATATAGTGATATGTGTGCATGTGATGTATTAAACCATTTTGACTTTACTCAGCCGACCCTTTCCCATCATATGAAAGTATTAGAAAAAGTGGGTATCGTCTCAGTGAGTAAACAAAAGCAATGGCACCACTACACATTAAGGGAAGACTTTGTGGAGGAGTTTATGGATTCTATGACACACTTATTTTCCGATTGCACTGAAAACATTGAGACAAACGCTAAACGAAAGAATCAGACCAATAAGGAGACCTCTATAAAATGACATATGCACTGGAAATAAAAGAGTTAAAGAAAGTTTATGCAACAGGCGTACAAGCGCTAAAAGGAATCGATTTAGTCGTAGAAGAAGGCGATTTTTATGCCCTTCTAGGTCCAAACGGCGCTGGAAAATCAACAACTATCGGCATCATCACCTCTCTTGTCAATAAAACATCGGGGAAAGTAACTATTTTTGGCTATGATATTGATAAAGAACTAGTCCTCGCAAAACAACAAATTGGTTTAGTTCCACAAGAATTCAATTTTAACCCTTTTGAAACAGTTGAACAAATCGTGGTCAACCAAGCGGGTTACTATGGCGTTTCACGAAAAGAAGCCTTAAAACGCAGCGAAAAATACTTGAAACAATCTAATTTGTGGGAAAAACGAAATGTACGTGCCCGAATGCTTTCTGGCGGTATGAAACGTAGATTGATGATTGCACGCGCTTTGATGCATGAACCCCGGTTACTGATTTTAGATGAACCAACAGCGGGCGTGGATATTGAATTGAGACGTGAAATGTGGGATTTTCTAAGAGAACTAAATGAAAATGGTACAACCATTATCCTTACGACTCATTACCTAGAAGAAGCAGAAATGCTTTGTCGGAATATTGGGATCATTCAATCAGGTGAATTGATTGAAAATACCAGTATGAAAACTCTTTTGGCAAAACTACAATTTGAAACCTTTATTTTTGATTTAGAGGATTTTGAACAACCACTTGAAATTGTTGGGTATACGCATAGTTTTGAAGATGAACGAACCTTAGTTGTTGAAGTCGAACGAGATCAAGGAATCAACGAGTTGTTTGGGCAACTGACAGCTCAAGGAATAAAAGTTCTTTCTCTGCGCAACAAATCAAATCGTTTAGAAGAGCTATTTTTAAAAATCACAGAAGAAAAACGTTAAGCGAAACACTTCGCTAAGCTTTTAAATTGAGGAGAATAAAACATGTTCAAGCTATATTTCACGGCTCTAAGAAGCCTTGCAGTAAAAGAAACGAATCGTTATTTGCGGATTTGGGTTCAAACTTTAGTTCCGCCTGTTATTACCACATCCTTATATTTTGTCATCTTTGGAAACTTGATTGGCGGACGGATCGGTCAAATGGAAGGTTTCTCTTATATGGAATTTATCGTTCCAGGACTGATCATGATGTCTGTAATTACAAGCTCTTATGCGAATGTCTCTTCTTCATTTTTCTCACAAAAGTTTCAGAAAAATATTGAAGAATTATTAGTTGCTCCTGTTCCAACTCATATTATTATTTGGGGCTTTGTGATTGGCGGACTTGGTCGAAGCGTACTAGTCGGCACATTAGTAACCATTATCTCGCTATTTTTTGTCCCTCTTCACGTTTATTCATGGTCTATTGTTATTATCACACTTCTTATGACGGCTATTTTATTCTCATTAGCAGGTTTATTAAATGGGATCTTTGCCCAGTCGTTTGATGATGTATCGATTGTCCCAACCTTTGTTTTACAGCCATTAACGTATCTTGGCGGGGTATTTTATGCCATCTCAATGTTGCCGCCGATTTGGCAAGCAATTTCTAAAATCAATCCTATCGTTTATATGATTTCCGGATTTCGCTATGGCTTTTTAGGAACGATCGATGTGCCAATTATCTGGTCTCTGATTATTTTGGTTCTTTTTATCTCTGTGCTTTATGCCGTTTGCTGGTACCTGATTGATAGAGGCCGCGGATTGAGAAGCTAAAAACTGTTCATATGAGAACTTTTGAATGATATTGAAATAAAATGAAGCACGTCTCTAAAAAAAGAGAGGCATGCTTCATTTTGTATTTTTTTATTCAGAGATGACTTTCATTTCTTTACTCAACTCAAGATCCACTTTGTCTGTAATCAACACCACTTCGTTCAAATCAAATGATTTCACTGCCGATGTCTTATGAAATTTAGAACTATCACAGACTAAGAATGCTTGTTTGGCGTGATCGATGACTGTCTTTTTTTTGATTGCTTCAATCAAATTAGGTGTTGTTACGCCAAATTTCAAATCAATGCCATTTGCCCCGAGAAACGCTTTATCAAAGACATATTTTTGAATATTCGCTTCAGCGAGCGGCCCACTTAATGATGAAATTTTAGGATCATAAGTGCCGCCTAAAATCGTAATATCTGCTTCAAACTCCCCAGTCAGTCTAAATACATCTGTATTTGTCGTGACGATGCGAATCTTCTTTTTGAGTAACTCTCTTAACAATACGGTGCAAGTCGAACCCGAATCTAAATAGATCGTCTCTCCCGCTACCACTTCACGAGCAGCTAGCTGTGCTATATGGAGCTTTTCTTTCGTTTGTAAACTGGCTTTTGTTGCCATTGGCAGCTCTGATACACTTGAAGAAAGCTTGACGGCACCACCTGATAAGGTTTGTACTTTATTTACCCCTTCCAGTTCCTTCAAATCACGTCTAAGTGTGGATATCGAAACTTCTGGGATTAATTTTTGTAATTCCTCGATCTTGATCAATTCTCTACTTTCTAGAATCTCGATGATCTTCTCTTGGCGAACATATGGAATCATAAGAAACTCCTTTCATTTTTTCATTACTAATTATTTCAAGAAAAATACTCATTCTTAAAATACCATAAATAGCGATAAATAGTAACGAAATAAGCCAATTTGAAAGAAGTTATTTTAGATTTTAAGATAACATTTCTTCTCTTTCAGTAAACATATACCCTAGAACTGCTGACGTAACCAGTGAAATTGCTAATCCAATCATTGCTTGAATAAAGTTTGACGCATTGTCTGTTACAAAAGCTGGAAAAGTTGTCACACTACCAAATACAAAAGCGTTCGTTACGACTTTTGTCAGTCCTAAATATGCACCGCCGACAGCACCGCCAATGATTTGTGCTAAAAATAATTTTTTGTTTTTTACTAGTAAGCCAAATAATGTAGGTTCGATAATGGCTGAAAGTGCGACCGTCACTAGACCTGTTAACGCAAAACTACGTAATTTGTTGTTTCTTGCTTTAAAATAGACACCAATCGTCGTACCAATAACAGCAAAATTACAGGCAAAGGTAAACGGTACAATATAATCAAAGCCATAGGTTGAGACATTATTGATCATGATTGGATTAACCGCCCAGTGAATTCCTAGACTTACTAGAACACTCCAACCGCCACCAATCAAGATACCTGTCAAGATACTACTACGTTCAATCAACCAGTTAACGACCTGAGCCACCGCTTCACCGCTATAAACACCAATTGGACCGATTACAATAATCGTTAAAGGAATCATTACCGCTAGAGAAATCAACGGAACAACCACTAATTTTAATGTCTCAGGCACTTTTCTGTCTAAAAATTTATAAAGATAAGAGAATGCCCAAATTGAAAGAATGATCGGAACAACTGTAGAATTGTAATTCATCAATACTACTGGAATCTTCAAAAAGCTTGTTGTTGTACCATTTCCAGTGTCACCCATCAATGCAATAAATTCTGGATTCAACAGCGCCGCACCGATCAAAGCAGATAAGTATGGACTAACGCCAAATCTTCTCGCAGAAGTAAACGCTAACAATACAGGTAAAAAATAAAAGACACTCATTGAAGCAACATTTAAGATACTATAAGTCCCGCTATTTTCAGATAAAATTCCTGTTTGAACAGCTAAAATCAATAGTCCTCGTAAAATCCCTGATCCAGCTAATGCAGGTAATAATGGCGCAAAAATTGCTGATATTGCTGAAAAGATATTACTGATAATACTGCCAGAATGCTCCCCGCTATCCTTTACTTGACTATTGCCATCTTCCCCTGTAACCAACGCTTCGAATTCATCATATAATTTAGGAACTTCAGTGCCGATTAAGATTTGGTATTGGCCAGCTTTGTTCACGACATTAACAACACCATCAATTTGTTTTACTGCCTCATCATTTGCCTTAGAAGGATCTTTCAGCGTTAATCTCAATCGTGTAGCACAATGGGTCATATTCGCTAGATTTTCTGGACCGCCAACATTTTCTAAAATTTCTTTTGCTGCTAATTTGAAATCCATCCTTGTTCACTCCCCTAGTTCTTTTTGTTATTGGAACAATGTATTAGAAATCTTAGGCTAAGATTTCTAATACTAAATCACTTACTTTCACTGCACTGTTTTGTTTGATCACATCAGCGATGTAGTTCATTCCTAATCGATCAATGATCCCATCGATTTTTTTGATCATGTTGATATTTCTTTCACACTCTTCTACAGGATCTTCAATAATTGGAAATGTGTCGAAATAGAAAGCGTGATCATAATTGTGCAATTTTGTATAGTAGATAAATTCGATCGTCTTGATCAAACTGCTTGTACCGATCATCAATCCATCATCATTTAGACCATAGCCATCATTTAAATGAACCCCAAATAGTTTTTGACGACTGCCTAAGATGCTCGCGCCGTAGGCTGGATTTTCATGTTTCATTAGCATGTGGCAATAATCTAAGGTAATCCCTAAATTCTCACGGCCAACCTCATGAACCATTGATAAAGCAACTCCGAAACTATCTAAGAATGCATAAGCTCTTGGTTGAAACGGCTTGTACTCAATGCTGATCTTAAGATCAGGCGCATAGTCTGTAATTTCAATCATACAGGCTTTGATTTGGTTCCAAACTTTTTCATAGTCGATCTGGAATGAATAATCAAACCCATCAAAGCCTAACCAGATCGTCACGACTTCTCCACCTACTTCGCGACAATAATCACACGCTTCTTTGCACAGTTTAACTGCATTGCTAGAAATACTCTGATCCGCATTTCCTAATTCGCCATTGATAAACTCACTTCTAAACCTTAGTGCCACACCATTTGCTTTTAAATGATTTTGTTGTAAAAGCTCGTTCATCTTGTCAGCCGAAATATTTTCTACATGCTCTGGATAATTAAGGTCAACATGGGTTAGCCCTAGACGGTTAAATTCTTGTAGGACTTCTCCCACGTCATGATTGAATTTCGGTAAAAATGAATTGATTCTTGTTGCTAATTTCATTTTTTATTCCTCCTGTCTTCTTCTACACCCCCATAATAGCATCTATTTTTTTCAATATCAACCATTATTTTTCAAATTATTTCATATTTTATCAAAAAGAATCAACGGTAAAGAAAATTGAACCCTTTTAACTCTCTATCTGTTGAATCATCTCTACACGTTTGGCATGTCTGCCGCCTTCAAAGGTAGCATCTAGCCATTCTTTTACAATCATCTTGGCTAACTCACTGCCAACCACCCTAGAGCCGAATGCTACAATATTCGTGTTGTTATGTTCCTTAGAAAGCTTAGCCGAATAAGGTTCACTACATACAACTGCTCGGATGCCTTTGACTTTGTTGGCAGCAATTGAAATCCCTACCCCAGTACCGCAAATCAAAATACCTCCATCAAAATTTCCTGAAGCCACTTCTTCTGCTACTTTTTTCCCATATTGAGGGTAATCCGTTCGCTCTGATGAATTCGGTCCAAAATCTTCGATCTCATGGCCTAATTCTTTTACATAGTCGATAATGATGGGCTTCAACTCAAAGCCAACATGATCGCTGCCGATTGCTAATTTCATAAAATGATACCTCCTGTTATTTAGAATCAAAAAATCAACTTATTCGCCTGCTCTTAACTTTCCAAGGGTCTCTTGATATGTGCTAGTCTTTCCAAACAAGGCCGAGGTCCCTAAGACAAAGCCTTTCACTCCAATTTTGCTTAGTTGTTGGACCTTTTCGGGTGAAATCGCGCCATCCACCATCACGTCAAAGTGATATTCATTTGTTAACGCTAGCAACTTCTCTATTTTAGAATCGGTATACTCTAAATACTTTTGACCAGCAAAGCCTGGATTAACAGTCATGACCATCACATAGTCTACTAACGGCAATAATCCTTGAACCATTTCAACCGATGTCCCTGGATTAATTGCGATGCCAGCTTTCTTTCCTTTTTGATGAATGATATCCAACGTTCGGGCCGCTTGTTGATCTGCTTCTGGATGGATATAAATAATATCTGCTCCAAGATCCGCAAATTTTTCAACATACTTGCTTGGTTCTTGAATCATTAAATGAACATCCACTGGCTTCTCTGTAACAGAACGGACTAATTCAAAATCTTGTAATCCCATTCCAAAGTTTGGCACAAAACTACCATCCATAAAGTCCATATGAAAAATATCGATCCCAGCTTGATCAAGTTCTTGTGTTTCTTTTTTTAGATTAGAAAAATCAGCACACATCATTGATGGGCATAATAATATTGACACTCTGACTCATCTCCTTTTGAGATAACGATTACTCAAGAGTTAAAAAAATAATTGAGTAATCGTTTACCTTTATTTATGGTTAATATATCACCATTTTTTTGACCTGTCAACCAAAATATGGAGTGAAAATTTGTATTCAGCCTTTTTTTATGAGAAAATATGGGTAAATATCAAAGAAAAATGAGAACGATTACTCAAGAGGACATGATTTATGAAAAACTATTCTATTAAAGACATTGCTGAAATAGCAGGCGTTTCTGTCGCAACTGTTTCAAGAGTTATTAATGACAATGGTCGCTTTTCTGAAGAAACTCGAAAAAAAGTATTAAAAGTCATTGAAGAAACAGGGTATAAAATGAATTATAGTGCTAAAAACTTACGTATGAACAAATCTTTCACGATCGGTATTTTAGTACCGGACATCAGTAACTATTTCTTTTCTGATGTTGTGCAGCAATTAGAAGAAATTCTATTTGCTAAGGGCTATTCTACTATTATTTGCAATACATCCCGAAGTTCAGAAAAAGAGCTTGCTTATCTACGTATTTTAGAAGGCAAGGGCGTAGATGGTTTGATCGTTATTTCAGGAGCCGAGGCATTTGAATTTGATTCCTCTGGTGCCGAAAAGAAAATCCCTTATATCTGTATCGATCGGGAGCCAAAAAAGAAAGAGGATACTATTTTTATTTCGTCCAATCATTACCAAGGTGCTTTTGAGAGTACTGAAGAACTGATCCATCAAGGCTGCCAGCATCCTGTTATTGCGATGCATAATCAAAAATCCACCAGTGCTAAAGAGCGGTTGAATGGCTTTAAAGACGCATTGAAGAAAAATAATATTTCTTTCAATACAAAACAGCATTTACTTGCCCTTGACATTGAAGATTCTAATTTTGAGGAAGACTTACTAGCTTTTCTCAAGAAAAATCCAAATACAGATGGAATTTTTTCGATAAATGATCTCATTGCCTTAGAATTAATGCTACGCTTGAAAAAAAATCATATCCCTGTGCCACAAAAAATAAAATTAATCGGCTTTGATGATACTGCTTTTGGGAAATACACAACACCTACCCTTTCATCGGTCAAACAAAATACAGATTTAATCGCCACTCATGCAGTGGAATCATTGCTAGAATTGATTAATAAAAAAGGAGAACTAGGCAGACAAATCGTCGTGCCCGTTTCGTTGGTTTTAAGAGAGTCTAGTAAAGTTTAAGACAAAAAAAGTTAAAGAGAGTCTGAGATATAACTCTACGAGTTATATCTCAGACTCAAAGAATCCGTATAAACGTTGGGAGCAGAAGCAATCACTACGCTTCGCTTCGATCACATCAAATTCTAAGTGCTAAAGCACTAAGATTTGAAGGCTTCGGAAATAAGCTGAAATTCACAAAAATTTGAAGAGCAATTTTCGTGAATTCCTTCTTATTTCTCGGGATTAAACACTCCTGTCCCAACCTCTCTTTAACACTATGTTCTTGTAGTCATAATGTCTTTCAAACAACTTTTTATCAACATTCCCTTACTCTTTAAGGAGCATCAACTAAACTCATTTCAATGCTTCCTTTGTAATTTCCCTTTTTTACTTCTGGCGGTACTTGGATAAAGATGCCTTTATCCTCTGGTCTCCAATTGATAGGAAATAGGACATTATTCGCCGTTGCTTTCCCTGTGCTTAATTTTACTGTGGCATCGGTGGTAAATGGCGTCTCATTTCCCTCTTCATCCCGATAAACGATTCCGTCTTTTATTATTGTATTCGTTGCACTATCTTTCAATTCTGAAGTCAGTGAACCAACCAATTTCCAGCTTGTATTGCTGCCACGGTAATCTTCCACACTAAAATCTACCCCTTTATTTAGCTTTGCATAGGAGCCTTTAGAACCAATTTTAGTTTGATTAAAGTCTAATGTTTCTGGTGGCAATTCTTTGAATGCTAAATAGCCACGGATGTCTAACGTAAATTGAGCTACCTCAGATTGATTATCCTCACTATCTTTCGCATACACTTTCACTACATGATCTCCCAGCTCCAGTAATTGTGTTCCTGGAATTTCATAGGTAAAATCAATTGGTTGATTCAGATCAGTATTCGCCTGTTTATCCCAGATTGTCGTTGGCGTTCCGTCATCAATAGTAACAAACAGCGACAGATCTTCACTATCCTCATCAGAAACCGTTCCGCTAAAACTATACGGAACACCTTTACTGCTCACAACAGTCGTACCAGCTTCTGGAATCGCTACTTTTGGCGGCATGGCTACGACATTCACCTTGATTTCTTTTGTTAAAGTGACATCTCCGTCTTGTGTAGATAATGTAACAGGATAGGCTCCTACCTTAGAATCAATCGCCATATCCGTTACACTTACAGGAAGCTCGGTATCTAAGTTCAGATTTTTCCCCTTCGCTTTTGAATCTGTCAAAAGCTTTTCTTTAAAAGCTTCTGGCTCTTGATTGAATCTTTTTATTTCTCCTTGACCATACGTCACATCATTTGCATTGATCTCTAACTGATAATCCCATTTGATTTTAGCCGTTGTTGCGTTAGATGATTGAACACCATCTAAATCAGAAGATTGCGTGATTGGATCATACGGTATTTCCAAATAGCCATCCTTATAGAAACCAAAAAAATCTTTGGTCTTGTCCAACTCATAGTTCAAAGTGATTTCATAATTTTTTCCATAAAAAGTATCTTGATTCAAAAAGCTTGATTTTGCTTCCAACTTATTTCCAGACAGAGTAAAATTGCTAGTTACATCCGTATCATCCAAATAATTGACTACTTTAAACGATTTAAGTTTGTAAAAATCATTGACCGGTATAGTATAGTCTAAATACCCGTACTTACTAAAATTAGATAGACGATCTGGAACGATTTGTTTCATCGAAATAGAAAAAGATGTACTATGTTTGGTGCCATCGTTCTCCAATGAGCCACTAAGTTGTGGTGTGGGTATTTTCATTCTTGATACAAGGTTTGTGCTATACCTCATCCCCATTTCGCCTGTTGAATAAGGTGATATAGGTAGTGCACAAAACGAGCTTCCCGTAAAAATACCGGTCACATAATATTGAGGCTGCGTTAATTCATTGGTGCCATTACCTGTGAGAATACTTTTTGTATTAGTTTCACTAGTAGTATCATAGGTTATCCTTGAGTTACTATTAACATAAGTTGCGTCTACTTGACTATGATCCCACCCTGTTTTATTATAGTTAAAATCTATAAAAGTACTAAAGATTCCTTTTACCACGTATGGCTCTCCTGTCTCATTATCAAAGTAAGAATAGGTGATTTTAGAACTTTTATCAGGACCCATTAAACCGTAAACTGTGCCAAAGCTATTGGTTACTCCTTTTCCAACATTATGGGTATAACTAAACCTACAGCTATAACCGTCTTCAATACTAATCATCATATCAACCGTTTTCCCTTGGTATTCACCAACATTGCTAAAATAAGCTGCCTGAGTACCATCACTAAGAGCCCTATTGTTGTCATCACTATACAACCCCGCACCCTGATTTCTTATGGGTTTATGTTGATACTCCTCTATCTTATTTCGGGTAGTTTTATTAACTTTGAAATAGCGAGTATTTTTATTGGGCTTAGCGAAGAAATAATACCCTTCTGGAAGGGTGTCATTTGGGCCGATCGGTAGGAACTTATTATTTCCTAGTACACTATTTTGTACAAACAAGCTTGGTCCATTGAATGGAGCAGAAGTTGTTAAACTTTTTTTCGTTTCATTAGAAGATTGTGGGGTCTTTTCCTCTGCTGAAATTTGCGAATTCGATAGCGCTAAATAACTTCCAATTCCAAGTAATAAGGCAAGTCCGCTAATACACATAGCTAGCTTTTTTTTCATGCTATTTTCACCTCCTCTTTTGATACTTGTATTTATTTGGGCCGCTTTTTCATTTTTTTATGTTCATCTGAACGATCCCTTTTTTGTTTCTGCTTCTTTTTGCGAAGCTTCTTTAGGCGTTCTGCTTCTTGTTTTTTCTTTTTACTGCGATGAATAAAGAAGAAGAGTAAACCTAGCAGAACAATGATGATTGCGCCGATAATTAGCCCAATTTTAAGCCAATCCGTTGGTTCTTCTTCTAAATCGACCGCTTCTTTATTCAATTTTTTGGTATCTTCTGCAGAAATGTTAAAATCTTGCTCAAACTTCCAATTTTCTGTTTGATCTTTTGCCGTAAGTCGTAATGTGTAGTCTCCTGCTTTTAAGGGCTGATTATTCATCGTTATTGGGAAGTAAAAGTTTGAATTTGGCGCCATTGACATGTCTTTTTTTGTTGTTTCGTATAACACCTCTGTGCTGCCTTTTTTGCTGATTTTCGCTTCTACTTCCAAGTTGTTGATGATGGTTGCTTGTGTGTTTTGCAGGTTTGCTGAAATTGCTGTGCGATAGTTTTGAAGTGTTGGTTTCACATCATTTAATTGGAGTACAGGCTTCACAGTCTGTTCGTTTTCCCGTAATTGAATTCCGATGACATAAGAATAACGATTTTTGATTTGGACACTTTCACTATCTTTTTCTTCTTTATCTGTCGATTCTTTGGTTATATAGAACCCACCTAAAATGGTCCCGTCAAATGCTACTTCTGGCATTTGTAATGTGAAAACAACGTCTTTTGTTTCTTGTGGTTCTAGCGTTACTTTTTGCTTGTCAGAAATGATATCTGTAATTGGTACTTTTAAGGATGAATCTTGTTTTGCTTTTTCTTGATTATAATCTATTACACCATTTTGATTGGTTAGTGCAATATTAGGCGTGATAATAATCGTTGCTTTTTCTTTTGAACTATTACTAATCGTTAATGACACGTCTTGTTTTTGTCCAGGTGTCATTTTCAAATCAAAATATGTTTTACTCTTATCTATTTGATTCTCCGGAATATTTGCTTTAACAGAATAGGCCATTGTATCAGCATATACTGAATGGCTGAAGAAAAAACAACCGACTATTAAAGCTACTAATGCTGTTAACCTGTACTTCATATTAATTTATGCCTCCATTACTTTACTAAATTGTTACTATCAACACTGCATACCCATGACCTATCTCATTTTTCTATCTCTTTGTTTCTTGAACTAAATTTATTTTTGAGGAATTTGGTATCGCCAAACGATTATTTAGGTGCGTCTGCTAATTCCCAAAGAATTGTTGCTGTGTATTCTGTATTTGCATCTGCCGAACCAGCTAATACTTTTAATTGAACATTGTCATTTTTTTCGCCCTTAGCACTCCAAACATTTAACCATGTTCCACGTCCTTCTCCAGCTTTAGCAGTGAATACAGGCTGTGCTTCAGTATTAGAAAATACTATGTCAGAAGCTTTTGGTTCTACAGAAACTGAATTTGTGCTAGTCGCTTTTACTTCGCCATTTTTAAATGAAAGCTCTGCACCTTTCAACGTTTTAGTCTTATCAGCAGATTGGAAAGTAGATGCTTTTGCCGATAAATGCCAGCCTGCGCCTGTCCCTCTTGTATCTGTTACTTGGACAAAAGGATCTTTATTAATTGCTGAGTAGACCATATCTTTACCTGCAATTTTTTGCTCACCAAATTTGATATTTGAAGCATAGTCGATGGATAATGGTCCTTTATTTCCAGTCCCTGGGTTCGTTGGATCGGTTGGATCTATTGGTGATGGAGCGACTGGATTGGTTGGATCAGTTGGGTCTACAGGCGTTGTTATATCCCCTTCACCAGCTTTAAAGTTTACTGTATTGTTTGAATTTGCTGTGTCACTGACTTCGGCAAACATTGCTTGCGGTGCGTATAAAACAGCTCCTGTGATTAGTGCAGCTGTTAAAAGTCCTGTTGTTTTTTTCATTTTTATTGCTCCTCTTTATTGATTATTTTGGTGCGTCTTGTAATGACCAGTTGATTGTTGCTGTATAAGCTGCAACATAGGCATCAGACGGTACAGTCAATTCTACTTTTTGATTATTTCCTTCAAATAAATCAGACCAAGAACCCATTCCGTTATCTTTGCTTGCGCTGAACACTGTACCTGCAGTGCTATTTAAGATAATTTCACTTGCAACAGCTGCTTTTGAGCTATCTGATGCAGATGTGTTAACTTGACCTGCAGGAATTTTAACGCTGGCTTTCAAGGTTTTGGTTTTATCGGCATTTTGAAATTCAGTAATACTTGCTGAAAGATCCCAACCAGCACCTGTACCACGTTTGTCAGTGACTTGAACTCCGAGTGCTTTTCCTTCAGGAACAACGGCTTCTTTTGTCAGTGTACCTAACTTGATTTTTCCGAAATCAAATGATGACACTGCATCAATCACTAAAGGTCCTTTTTGATTGGTTGGTGGTTCGATGGGATCGATGATTTCATTTGTATCATCCCCTGCGATGATTTCAACGTTTGTTGTTGAAGCGGCTTTGCTTGCTTCTTCTGCAAATGCAGGAACGGATACTGCTGTTGCTCCTAAGAGAAGTGCTAGACATGCGGTTGTTTTAACTGTTTTCATTTTTTATTCCTACTCTCTTTATTATTTTGGTGCGTCTGCTAATGACCATGTGATCTCAGCAGTGTATGTGTCTGCATAGTTTCCTGTTGGTACTTTCAACTGAACTTTTTCGCCTAATCCTTCAAATTCATTTGCCCAAGTTCCCATCCCATTGTCTACTGCAGCTGAAAAAATAGTTGCTGGTTCTTCATTTAAGGTTAGGCCTGAAGCTATCGCGGGTTTTGTATCGTCTACACTATTTGTGCTAACTTTCCCTGTTGGAATCGTTACTTCTGCTCCTTTTAAGACTCTTGTTTTTTCTGCATTTTCGAATGTACTGATTTTAGCAGTTAAATTCCAGCCAGCTCCTGTACCACGAACATCTGTTACTTGAGCCCCTAAAACTTCTCCCTCTGCAACAACCGCATCATAGGTACTTGTTACCTTATCGATTTTCTTTTTACCGAAATCAAAATTTGATACTGCATCAATTGTTAAATTGCCTTTTTGATTAGTTGGTGGGTTGATTGGTACGATTGGATCTACTGGTCCATTATCATCGCTACCTGGTTCTAAAATAAATTTAGCTGTTCTGTCAATATCTTTGTTTACAGCTTCTGGGTTTTCTGGTGGTACTGTCTCTTCAGCAAATGCTGTTGTTCCTAATAAAACGGTTGAAAATAAAGTAGCCGTCAATACCGTTAATTTAATAGTTTTCATTTTTCATTTCTCCCTATCTCTGTTATTATTTTGGTGCATCTAATAGTGACCATGTCATCGTTGCTTGGTAATCGCCTTTTAAGTTCCCTGCTGGAACCATTAATTTTACTTGTGATGCATCAAATTCATTGGTCCAAGTACCTAGTCCTGTTTTTTCTTTTGCTGAAAAAATTGTTTGAGCACTGTCGATGCTTCCTGCAATGACAACGTCTTTAGTTTCTGGTGGGAGTGCAATATTTCCTTCACTTTTGCCCACTGTTCCAGCAGGTATTGAGAGTTCTGCTCCTTTTAAAATCTTTGTATCATCTGTTTTATCAGCAAATTCAGACATGCGGACTTGTAAATTCCATCCTTGTCCTTCACCTCGTCTATCTGATACTTGAACATTAGGTGCTACTGTTTCTGTTGAGAATTCTGCTTTTCCACCGTCAATTTTGTGTTCTCCGAATAGTAACGGACTTACATTGTCAATTGTCAAAGCACCTGTATTCCCTGTTTCACCACTAGGCTCAGACGGCTTAATTGGCGGAACTACGCCTTCTGTATTTGCTTCAAGCTTTAATGTTCCGTATGAAGTTGCACCTTTTCCAGTTTCCGTCCCTTGAATGCCATCTGCCGGTGCAGCACTAGCCATACTTGGCGCAAAAACACTCATACTACCAAACAAAATCAAACCTGTAATTATCTTTTCTTTTCTTTTCACTTTTTTTCCTCCTTTTTTCAAATAGAAAGTTAGCGCAAATATAATGAATAGTGAACCTACTATAAATAGGAGCATACTGGGAGCACTCTCTCCTGTTTTTGGAAAACTATTCGCTTTTTGCGATTTAAGTATCGAGTCATCATTTCCTCCCTTAATAGGAGGATCTTTGCTCTCACTTGTATCAGAATCTTTTGTTTTGTCACCTTCTATAAATTTAATTCCTACTTGACTGTTTGTTTGACTTTCAACAGCATTCACTTGTTGAAATGAGCCTACTCCCAAAAATAAAATCAAAAATACAAACAATCGAATATTTTTCAATTTTCACACCTCCTTTTTAAATAAAATCGAAATTTCGTTTAATTAATTTCTTATTTTATTTTTAGTTTTATTTTTAGTCAGTTGACGAAAACTATTATAGCTTTATTTTTCATACGTTTAGATTCATTTTTTTCGTACAAGCACAACACAAAATGGTCAAAAGCTTGTTTAAGGACCGTTTTCACATTCTGTTTTCTTAGTTTTATCCTTCATTTGAAATAGAAGTAGAAAAAATTGGAAAATTATCAAAAAAAAATTTAATATAATATTTAAAGCATACTTTTTTGATATGCGCTATTTCATTTAATTTGAACTAGTAGAAAAAGGAGGAGCGCTTTTGGAAAAAGAGTTAAAACTAGAATCTTTTCTAACACGAATTGATTCTCGTAGATTTTCAGTTTTAAAACTTTTTGAGCAGGAACATAAAAATTCGCTCTCAGTTGAACAAATTTCGCTTAAATTAGGATTATCTGAACGAACTGTCAAACAAACCATCATTGATATTCAGTCGGACATTGAAACATTTGGCTTTAAGGAGAACGTTAGCTTAGATCTTTATATAGGCTCCAATAGTAAACTTTATTGTTCTCTTCACTACCAACTCACGTTTTCAATACATTACATGTTAAGAGAGTATCTAAAAAATTCGATTTTTTTCTTAATTATTAAAGATTTGCTCTTTGACTCTTCGTTCTCAATAAAAAAGGCTATTGATAAATATTTTGTAACCAATTCAACATTAAGAAGATACTTAAAAAAAATCGATACAGAGTTACATACATTTAATTTAGCCTTATCGGTCAAAAAAGAACTGACTATTACAGGTGATGAGGCTACTATTCGTTTATTTTATACCTCTCTTTTTTTTGAAGTATATGGCGGGGAAAATTGGCCATTTTCTTTTATCTCACAAAAAGAAGTGAATGATTTATTAAACAAATTTCCTTCTTCCATCTATACACCAACTGAGTACTCAAAACGAAATTATTTTCAAATTTTTCTATCCATTTCCATCTTAAGAATTCGTAAAAAGAAACAAATTGAAAATAGAATGCTCTTTTATACTTACCAAAATGAGGCAGAACATCAGCATTTCCTTGAAGAAGTCGATTTTATAAAAGCATTATGTCCCGTAAGTTCTATTGCTCAACTTAAAATCGAATTAGCTTTCATGCATAGCTTAGTTTTATCATACGGTCCTTATTCAAGTTCTATTTCTATTTCTCATTTTTTCATCAAAAACTCTGAACTATCAAAAGCTAATTTCTTTGCCAATGTCCTACTTTGGGTAAACGATATAGAACAGTATCTTTATGAACCGCTCTCTCTAGAAGAAGAAAATGAGTTGATTTATGCAACATGTATATTATTCTATCGCTTAAAATTATTCAATCACTTCAATTTTTCGGCTGATAAAAATTGGATTGAGGAATCGACTTTAGATAAAACGTTCAAATTTCAAATTGATTTATTACGAGGTATTCTTGCGAATATCACAAAAACAACCTCACTTTTGAAAATCAATGATCATTATTTGAAGTTTCATTATATAGAAACGCTATTTTCTTGCGTTGATGTAACAAAATTTATGCCTCCAGTTCATCTAGTTATTTTCTCAACACTCGGGCAAACACTGAAAAAATATATTCTGAATTATGGCGATTTATTTAATAAGTTCAACTTATCGATTGTAGATGATGTACAAACTACTGTCGATGTCGTTATATCTGATCGCCCATTATCAAAAGATAATTTTTCTTATTTGGTTTCAGAACAAACGAATTATGTTTTATGGCAAGAATTCCCTACAAAACAAAATTACGAAGATTTAAAAGAATTATTAGTAAGAATCTGTAAGAACAAACTTCCTTTCGCCATTTAGGCTATTCTTTGTCTCATGTACTTTAGACAATTGTTTCCTAATTAAATAGAAATCTGAAAAACGTATTATATGGAAAAACTTAGGAGGAATATCATGTATAAAATAGGTGAAATCGTTACATCTAAAGAAGAACTCGCTTCATATATAAGTAGTTTAGAAAATGCTGGACACACTATTATTGATTGTAAAAACAAAAAAATACTTTCTGAATTAGATATCATTTTGATCCAAGAAAATACTCCAAATGATTTGAAAGTTATTTGCGAACAAATTTGGGAAGTGAAAAGTCAGACCAATGCACCGCTTTGGATACTCTCAACTCACTTCATCCAAATCAATCGTCTCATTTATTTGCAATTAGGCGCAGACTTAATCATTGACCTTAACCAAGAGCAACCAGATAGTTTCATTTTGCAAATGGAAAATACAATCAAACGATTAAAAAAAAACAATGGCTCTGCCTCTTCCACTGATGATGCTTCCGAGAGTTCAAAAAGTAATTCTAGAATAGAATTATTTCCTGATAGCCTTAGAGTGACCATTGGCGATCAAAAAGAAATCCAACTCACACCTTTAGAATTTTTAGCATTATCCGTTTTAGTAGAGAATACTGGAAAATTAGTAACCTATGAAGATCTTTTTCAAGCTATTTGGAAAAATAATGACAAAGAAAAAGCATACCGTCTAAACAATTTAATTTTTCATTTACGAAAAAAAATCGAAGTCGATACTAAAAATCCAATTTTTATTAAAACGATTCGTTCTAGAGGATACATGGTGTCCATTTAGTTTCACAATTACTGAATGGCTCATTTAACACGACTCTACGTAGAAAAAACTAGGTGTACCTTGGCTTAATGGTCAAGATACACCTAGTTTTTTTCTTTGCTATTCTCAAGTACTTGCAAACGACTTAACAGGTTCTTAAAATAGACTTTTCAAGCTGACTATTTTATGATTACTATAGGACGTTATTCGTACTAAATAAGGAGAGTTTTGTTTATGAAGGAATTATTAAATAAAGAATTCGTTCTTCGCTTAGAATTATTAGATAACCTTTCGCGAGAACGCTTAAATGGTACGAGTGCTCTATCTGTTTCAGATTATGCTAGTAAACTTTCTAAAGATCGTCGAACTATTCTTAAAAATATAGAAGCTTTGAAAATTGATATTAAACATTTAGGCTGCGAAAAATATATCACAATCAGCTTAAGTGACGAAAGTACTATTTATACCGACATTACGCCGGATTTTGATACAAATTATTTTTTTCTTTATTATCTAGAGCACTCCATTTTGTTTAATCTTTGTCTTGAAATTTTCAATGAAACCTTTGTTGATTTGCAAAGCTTCGCTACAAAACGATTTTATAGTTATTCTACTGTCTACAGAAAAATGACTGATTTAAAAAAGATAGTAGCGCAGTATGATTTAACTTTGGATTTAAATACCTCTACCTTAATCCAGGGAAAAGAACAACATATTCGTTTCTTCTTTTTCTCTTTATTTTGGGGATCTTACAAAGTCTTGGAATGGCCGTTCCCAAGTATTGATTTCGATAAACTTAAAAAAACGTTAGAAAGTAGCAGTCTCGAAGTACAACCATTTTTAGAGAAACCAAATATGGTGTTCATCTGGTTTGCTGTGACAATTTTCCGCATAACTAATGACCATATTATTGATGAAGAGTATGAATATAATGAATCAACTTTCCCAATGTTAGCGAAAGAAAAATTTCTCTTTTTTTTCTCAACCTTTACTAAAAACTATTCTCAATTAGATAGTTTAGAGCAGCTAAATTGGCATTACGAAGCAAATTTTTTGTATTTCACACTCTTGACCAGTCAAATCTATCCATTAAAACGAATTCCAACATTGAAATTAACAAGTTTTGTTGCGCCTAAAGCAAATAGTTCCACTTTGATTACAGAGGCTTGGATCAATCAATTTATGAACGAATTTGAGCTTTCCCTAGATATTAATGAATACTTTTATCTTTATTATAATTTACTTTCACTTCACAGTAGATATCTGTATTTGCCTGGTCCCGTTCAAATCATCAATATTTTTAATGATAGTTCCTATGCTGATATGGATTTATTCATTGATTATGAGCTTATTTACGATTTTTTAAATAACTTGTTTTTAGACCCTGTGATTGCACCATTGAGTAGTCAAAAAGAATCATTGAATTATTTTTACCTACTACTTATTTCAGAACTAATGGATAGTAAACGTCCAGCTTTGAATATTGCGGTTTTCTCCCATTCAAGCGTTTTCCAAAAAGATTTTTTTGAAGCAATGCTCACTAAAAACCTCTCGTTCCCTGTGAACTTCCTGCCTTACACTTCTGAGCAGGTAGATTTTCTGATTACTGATGTCAGTTTATCTAAATGGCTTACTAAAGAACTGCCTACTTTTGTCTGGAATTCAACCGTAGAACACGGAAAAATCACTCGTTTGGTTTCCTATTTAAATAAAGTATACACTGAAAAATATAAGGTCCGAAGTCGCTCTCTAAACAATTAGCCTATCCCCCACACCCTATTCTCTTTTTGATCAGTTCGAAAGAGAAAGGGTTCTTTTTTTTACTCTAATTCAAAAAATGTAAAAAATAACAACATTTATTGAAAAAAGAAACTACATATTTTTTATAAATATTGTTGTATGATAAGCTTCAACATTACATAACTATCAATTTTAGTGTAATGAAAAGAATAGACGGAGGAAACATATGACTATAGAAAAACACGATTATGCTTTTATATTAGCCTTATTAATTAGCTTTCTTCTTTTGGCTCCAAACTTCTCCCTAGCTCAAGCTACTCAAACAACGTTCAGTGTGAATCCTAATTATCCTAGTCAGCAAGCACCTGACGTTAATGGCTACTATGATCTTACCGTAACAAACAATGAAGAAGTCGATTTACGCTTTTCTCTTAAAAATCCATCTGATAAAGAGATCATCGTTACGAATACAATCAGTCCTGCAACAACAAACAAAAATGGTCAAATCATTTACGGCCCTACAGAAATCGCTCTTGATGCTTCTGCAGACTATAATTTAGCTGACTTAATCACTGGAGCAAAGGAAACAACTGTACCAGCAAACTCAACAACAGATTTAGTCCTACACTTAAAAAGCCCCACCAAAGAATTTCAAGGAATCATTTTAGGTGGCATTGAATTTGAAGAAAAACGAACGGATAATGCTTCACAGACAATCCAAAATGTGATTGCTTATGACATTCCCATTTTATTACGTCAAAATAGCCAAAGTGTTCCACTGTCTTTTACTTTTGACAAACTCAATCAAAACAAGCAAGCGGATCAACTATTCTTAACTCAACGAATCTATAATTCGACACCTGCCATTGCAAAAAAAGGGAAGCTAGTGACCGAAATACGTAGAGATGGCACTACCGAAATTCTGTACAAAGAAACCAATAACGAGGTCAACTTTGCCCCGAATTCTACCATGGATTTTGAAATTTCTTTGACTGATTCTTCATTGTCTAATGGGAATTATACCGCTAAAACAATCATTCAGTTTGGTGAGCAAAAATGGGAAACAACCGAGTCCTTCACTATTACTGGAAAGACAAAAAGAAACTCTGCCACATCTAATATTGAAAACAAGAAAACAACTAAAGGAATATACCCACTAGTAATTCTAGGGCTAATCGCTGTTATTGTTCTGTTATTGTACAAAAATAAAAAAACGTTGACGTAATTTTTCTGATGTATATAAGGAGGTGTCTAGCCTGAAAAAAGGAATTTTATCCATTATCGTTGCCAGTATGCTGATTGTTTCTATTCTACCTAGTAGTAAAGTTAGCGCTGACTATATTTTTAACCCTTCTGATTCGACATTTTCTAGCAATGAATCGGAAACAAAAATTTCTCAAACTGAAAATACTTCGTCTCCATCAGAAGAAGTAAACATTATAGAATCAACAGAGGTCTTGCTAGAAAAAAGGTCGGATCAACAACAGGATGTAGCCTCAACTGCACCTGAAATTGATTCAACACTTCTTCGCTCTGATTTGACAACACTAGCAAAAGAAAAGCTTCAAGAATTAAAAAAACAGCTAGATCAATCAAAAGGAATCGGTATCTATATTGGAGATAAGTTAACGATTTCAATCGATGGAACTGTTCATTTAGACTATACCCTTTCTGATCAGTCTGTCGTAGCTTACGATGGTCTTCTTTCCTTCGAAAAGCCAACGTATCAAAAGTTTCCCGGTACACAAACTGAACTCACAGGGCAATCTTTAGACATCATTCGAGAGCGAGAAAGCTTGGATAAAAAATTTTATGAGACCCTTTCAGCAAGATGGCATTTTGCGGGCAAAAAAACGATTGATGGCATGAATTCAGTTGATTTTTCTATCAATCAAGTGGAGAATACCTGGGAATATCCATTGTCTATCTCATTGATTTTAAACGTCGATATTCCCCCCTTGATTGTTGATGCTCCTAGAGGAACTAGCAAGGAAAATCCCATTTTGATACAACAAGGTGCTACGGTTAGTGAGGATCCAAAAGATTATTTCCGTGTGGTTTCAAGTGGGTATGATGCTACGATCGAATGGCATGTTAAACCAGATTTTTCTAAAGAAAATGAATTTACAGCTGAACTTGGAATAAGAGATAAGTTTGATCAGTACTGGACGGTAAATGGTCAAAGTTCTGTGATTATTTACTTCAAAGTGGTTGAAGACACACCAGAATATTTAACTACTTTAACCACCCAAATCTCTTATGCTGATATTAAGTTGGAGAATAATGCGCAAGGAATCAGTGTCTCAAACTCAGTCGATGCCGACACCAATACAAAGCTACACTCAATTCCTGCACAGTTAAACTACATGCGTTTCTCTTTTCCAAAAGAATTCGACCTACTTTCTGAAGCTATCAGTATGGAAGCTGTTGTTAAAAGTACTAATCAGAAAATTCCGATTGGGCAAGAGGAGTATTCCATCTTGATTGCTGGACATTCATTTTCTTTAACAAATCTTTCCAAAAGAATAGAAATGTTTTATGCACAAGAAGAGCTCATTATTCATTATGATTTAAGAAAGCTTACACGCTTATCTAAGGATGCTTACTGTGCATTTGAAACCAATTATAGCCCTCAAAACAGTGAGAATAACGTGGCTAAAACCATGGCTAAAATCCAAGAACCTGAAAATTTATTAATGTTGAGTGTTCCAGAAGATTTAGATTTCGGCTCAATTGAAATCGGTCAAGAAAATCAGGCAGCTTTGACGGCAGTTGCCCCTAATAGTCTTTGCATCACAGACAATAGAGAGCAAAAATCCGCGTTGAAGTTGTTTGTAGACTTATCAAATCCGCTAAAAGAAGCTAGCGGTCGAGAAATGCTTGGTACTCTTTTACTAAACAACTCAAAACCCAAGTCGCTTGAGCCCACTCTGTTTTACGAAGGAGCTTTGACTGGACTTGAAGAAAATTCCGTAGACTTGACCCAGCACTTATCTGAAAGCCTACGATTGACTATTCCCAAAAATGAACAAAGTGGACGCTATCAAGGAATAGTAAAATGGACGTTGATTTCAGATGAACCTTGATATATCAGCAGGAGGTCTTATATGAAAAAAAGAGTAGCGATCTATCTAACATTCTTACTTTGCCTTTTTTCCGTTCAATTTTGTTATGCACAAGAAGATAGTCAAGTTAGTCGAGTGATTGTGGATTTAACAGATATAAGACCTGATTTCATCGACCAAGATACGACGACCTCTTCCTTCTATCCAACTGATACCAAACAAGCTTATTTACCAAAAACAGGTGAGAAAAAGAACTTTTTTGCTTTTGAGCTCGGTTTGACGCTCTGTTTATTCGCGATACTCCTTAGAACAACAAGGAATCGTTTAAATAAAAAATAAAAATTGAAATGGAGAAATGAATTATGAAGAACAAAACAATCAATACTGGAGTCGCTTTAACAATTTTAAGTAGCTTATTACTTTTTCCAATGACTATACATGCAGCAGAAGATACAAATGGAAATTCTAAAGTCAATGCTGAATTGGTGGGGGGAACTTTGTCTCTTGGAGATTTATCCAACGGTACTGCTGATATGAGTTTTGTCGGTACGATCGACGGCACAAGTAAGACCCTAACAGATACAAATAAGAGTACCTCTAACGTAGTTGTAAATGATTTTCGCGGTCTTAGTGATGGTTCTTGGGAACTTAGTGTGCAAGAAGCTATTCCCGAAGATAAACAATCCAGTACCTATGGTCTCGAAAATAACAAGATGACACTCTCAGTTAATCTGCAAGGGGACAATACGACTTCCGTTGGCAAAAAAAGTATCACTAATGCTGCCATCAAAGTCACTTCTTCTGAAAATGATGCTGCTCGTGGCTCTCATTCATTATTACTAAATGGGGAATTAGGAATCAATGAAAAAACCAAAGCCCTGAAAGGTGAGCTAACTACTTTAAAATGGACTCTAATCGGTGAGCAACCTTAAGCTAATAAGGATAATCTTTCATTTCACTAACCAAAATAATTGCTTTTTAGTTGAATGGATGTCTTTTTTGTAGTTGATATAAAGCTTTAACTATTCCTAAAAAAAGAAAGAAGAAACCATAACAAAAGTTCCTTACATTTGTCATGGTCTTTTCTTTTTTATTTACTTTCTTTTATTTCAAACACATGAATTTGTAGCACATTGATATTTTGAAATTGACTATTCAAAATGAACGCATACGGCTAAAACTATATCTAGTTGTCACTTTTCTCCAATTTAAACAACTTAAACTCAAGTTTCTATTTCCTAATCACTAATCTTCTTGTATACACTGCTTGACCCGAGTGCATCACTGCATCATCAATAGCCGAGACGATACGTGCTTGACGCGTAACTGCTGGCGTCCAATTTGTGTCTACGATATCACTAAGGCTTGCTTCTGTTAATGCTTCTAAATACATAACGGTAAAATCAATACTTGCCGCTAAATAATCTTGAAGTATTTTTTTATCTAGTACGATAACTTTAGCCGCTTCCTCAGGCGTATGCTGCCAATCTTGTGTATCATCAGGTAAATCCAACCCAAATTTAGTAGACCAGTCTGACTCTAGCCACAGTGGCTTTGTATTATTTAAGTCAGCCATTTGATAATCCAGTTCACGTGCAGTATGCCAAATGAGCCAGGTTACTGATTTAATCAGTGGATTTGGCATTGCATTCGCCTCCTCGACAGTCATTTGAGCAAGAGTTTCTTCCAAACGCTCTTGCGCTCGTTTTAATGTATCGATGGATAGTTGAGTGATTTTCATAGTAAAACCTCCTTTTGTATTCAAGCTGAATCTATTTTATCGTGAAATTCGCCTCTATTAAGTACTTTACTACAGTGCTGACATGACAGCAAACTTTCTAACCTCAGTACTGAGAAACATGGTCAATCGCTGCCCGTTCTTCCAATTTAAGAGAATGTGTATAGGTCTCCAACCTCATTGCATTTTCTTTTTTTCATTATTGTTAGTTGACAGACAAGGTTTTCGACCATTTTTGACCATTACGTGAGTGACACAACATTTTTTTCAAATTCAGTCTTGTTAAATTTAATCTAATCTCTTCAAACGAAATACAAATAAAAATAGAGGTTGGGACGGGAGTGGTTAATCCCGAAAAATAAGCTGAAATTCACGAAAATTACTCTTAAAATCTTTGTGAATTTCTTCTTATTTCCGAAGCCTTCAAATCTTAATGCTTTAGCACTTAGAATTTGATGTGATCGAAGCGAAGCGTAGTGATTGCTTCTGCTCCCACTATTTATACGGATTCCATGTGAACAGGATATGGCTCAAAGAGGTATATCCCACTCTCTATTCATGATACAATTAGTCATTTATCCGATAACTTAAAGATCTTCGCCATTTGTTTCAATCACTTGTTGATACCAATAAAACGAATCTTTTTTCAAACGTTTAAGCGTACCTTTCCCCTCATTATCTTTATCAACATAGATCATGCCATATCTTTTTTCCATCTCGCCACTGCCAAAGCTGACGATATCAATGATTCCCCAAGGTGTATAACCGATAACTGGAACACCGTCTTCTACAATGGCTTTTTTCATTTGTTCAATGTGTTTACTTAAATAATCAATCCGGTATTCATCGTGAACGGTATTTTCTTCGGTTAATTCATCATAGGCACCGAACCCATTTTCCACAATAAACAACGGTAAGTCATAACGTTGATAGACCGTATTTAAAATATAGCGTAAACCAACTTCGTCAATTGGCCAGCCCCAATCGGATACACTTATATATGGATTTTTCACTATTTTTGCATTGGGAATATCTTCTGTTGACCAACCTTCAACGTCTTTAAGTGTTGAGATCGTACCAGACATATAATAACTAAAACCGATATAATCAACTGTTCCTTCTTTCAAAATGGCTAATTCCTGCTCGCTGATATCAATTTGATAGTTCTTACGTTCCCAATACTTTGTAGCATATGTGGGAATTTTACCACGAGCATGAATATCATTATAAAAGAATCTGCGTTCATTCGCTTTTACCGATGCCATCATATCTTCTGGATTACAAGAGTATGGATAGACCGGAACATAAGCCATCATACAACCAATTTGGAAATTAGGATTTATTTTTTTCCCTTCGATCACCGCAGCCGCACTAGCGATTAGTTCATTGACTCCTGCTTGAAAGACAAGTTCTTCTTTCCTGTCTTCATCTTCAATAATCATCGCTGAGTTCGTCCAAACATGCAGCGGCTCTTGCCCATCAGCTTGGTTGTTGATTTCATTGAAGGTCATCCAATAGGTTACCTTATCTTTATAGCGTTCAAACACGCACTTAGCGAATTTCACAAATAACGGAACCACTTCTTTGTTTGCAAAACCGCCAAACTTTTCATAGAGGTAATACGGCATTTCAAAATGAGACAGCGTAATGACTGGTTCAATTCCATTTTCTACTAATTCATCAAAGAGCCGATCATAGTATAGCAGACCTGCTTCATTCGGCTCTGCTTCAGTCCCTTTAGGAAAAATACGACTCCACGATATGGACGTTCGCAAACATTTTAAGCCTAGCTCTTTAAAAAGCTTGATATCCTCTTTATAATGGTGATAAAAATCAATCGCTTCATGATTTGGATAATACTCTCCTTCAAGAATGCCTTTCGTTATTTTCCGAGGAATTCCGTTGCCTCCTGCAGTCATTACATCGGCGGTACTTGGTCCTCTGCCGTCGACATTCCAAGCCCCTTCTGCTTGATGAGCGGCAATTGCGCCACCCCATAAAAAATCTTCTGATATTTTATTCGTCATAATAGATCTCCTTCAATAAAAATAATACCTTTATAAATCAATTTTTTGTGCACGATTTGATGCAATAACAAATGGTAAATAAATCCCCACAGAGACAGCTAAGCAGACGATTCCAACTAATGCAGCCACTATATTTCCACCTGTTCCTAAGAATAAATTAATGATTCCAGGCGTAGTCCACGGGACACCAATCGCAGGCGAAGGCATAATTGGCCAAACGACCGTCACGAAATAACCAATCATAATATTGACCATTGGTACTAAAATAAATGGAACGATCAATAACGGATTTAAAACGATTGGTAACCCAAAAATGATTGGTTCATTAATTTGAAAAATACCTGGAACTAATGACATTTTGGCAATTTCTCGTTGTTCTGGACGTCTAGATGCAATAAAGATCGCAATAATCAAGCCCATCGTCATCCCTGTACCACCCATATTTGCGAACATGTCATTTAATATGCCCCACGTTTCTTTATAAGGAACATCCCAAAGTGAACCGCCTTTATTAATAAAATCAAGATTGGCCAAATCTTGTTCTGTAAAAATAGCAGAACGAACAGCATTTAACGTGTTTGGACCATGAATACCAATTGAAAATAACAATGTTTGAATAAAAGCTAACAGCATTACACCAACAACATTTCCTCCAAGATCACGTAAAGGACTTTGGATTCCTTTGTAGATCAGTTCATTAACTCCTTCTGGTGCGATCATTAACACTAAAAAGTTAATAATTGCCGAGAGCCCAACTACAATAACAATGGGAATCATACTTGAAAAAGAACGAGAAACAGCTGGTGGAACCATTTCCGGCATTTTAATTTGCAGACGTTTCACCTTAAATAGTTTTGGTAAAAATTCCCCAACTAAGCATCCAACAATCATAGCTACAAATAAACCTTGAGCGCCTAAATACTGTGTACTCACAACATTCAAGTCATCTGCATTAAAGGGTTTAGGATACAAAATCATAAAGCTTGCGATACTTGTCAGCCCAACCAAAGTGGAATCTGCGTTAAAATGTTTCGCTAATATTTGCGCAACAAGGTAGGTGATAAAAATACTCATGATATTGATTGTTCCATTTGCCACGGAAGACAACACCTGTTGTGCACTTTCTAAATTCGGAAAAACACTAGATAAGCGTAATAATTGCACGATAAAACTATCATTTGAAAATAAAATATTGTTGACTAAAATAACCAGTGATGCAGAAATCGTTAATGGAAAAATCAACATAAAAGCATCTCGAACAGCTGCAATGTGACGTTGATTATTCAACTTTGTTGCAATTGGCACTAATGAACGATCAATAATATCATTAAATTTTTGCATAGATAAAACTCCTTTCATTTATAAACCTATTATACCTAAATTATCTCGCAAAAAAGTAAGCGCCTTCTTTTTTAAAATAAATTCTTGGGAAATAGAATAAATTCCTTGTGCGGAACGACTTGTTCCTAATTTTAAACAAAAAAATTAACTAAAGTGGGGATCACTCTAGTTAATTTGTTGTAACAGCTTCTATTTATTCATTACGAAAATCTTTAAGATAACTAATCAGCGTTTCTAAGATTGCGATCGATGGCAACTGACTCGTAAGGTCTAAAAAAATATCTTTGCGTTCTTCTTTGATTTCGTACTCAATAGAGTAATCACAAAGTTGAGCGAGCGTACTTTTTTTGTTTAGTGTAATACAATAGTTTTTGACACTATTCTTATCTTCTAAACCTGCAATGACTTCTATCAATTCTTTTGTTTCACCAGAAACACTTAAAAATACGATGACGTTTTTTTGATCCTTGCGTAAAAAGCTGCGAATAGGGTAGGTCAAATCATCTAAACTGATAGATAGATAACCTAAACTCGCTAATTTTCTAGCAATATACTGAGCAATTGCACCAGAGGCTCCCATGCCCATAAACAATATAACATCACTATCGCACAAATCCTGTGCCATTTTTTTGATTTGATATTCTACATCTGGATGAAAAATTCCCATATTAAGAGAATCCACTCGTTCCTCAATACCAATATGCTTTTTACCCTCTTCTTGACGAACATTATCTAAATGAGACTTAATATAAAATCGAAACTCTGGAAAAGAATGAAATCCTATTTTCTGAACAAAACGAAAGACGGATGTAGAAGAGACATGTGCTCCATCCGCAATATCTCGAACACGCATATACGGGATTTTATCTAGATTATTCACAACAAATCGATAAATTTCTTGTTCTACCGAGGACAGGTCATTTAATTTCAGATAATCGAATATCGCCATTTAGGTTAATCTCCTTTAATTTGCTAAGAAAATTATACCATAAAAGAATTTATTTGCTGACAACTTGATGAACCTGATAAACAGCCCCGATAAGTCCTGCATTATTTTTTAATTTAGTTGGCAAGACTGGAGCAATTGTTTTTCCTCTTAAATAATTGATTGATGCATGTCTTTTTTCAACTTCTTCTAAGGTTTTCTGAAGCTCTTGATGGAAAAATTGGTTTGCGCTCACAGCACCACCAATTAAAATAGCTTCTGGATCAAAGCAACTAATTAGATTGACCAATCCTACAGAAAGGTCAACATAAAATTGTTTAGTGATTGCTATTGCAAGAGTATCCCCATTTTCTGCCAAGGTAAAAATCTCCCTTGCATCACTCACTGGAACAAATTCCTCTGGGCTTTGTTCCAGTTGCGCATCATTATAAAGACGCACTAGACCTCCAACAATTGCGGTCCGTTTATTGATAGATACATCCTCAAGGTTTCCAGTTTCAGGTAGTTTATCGATCATCATCCAGCCAAATTCCCCGGCCATGCCGTGAGAACCACGATAAACTTTTCCATTAATGACGATTCCACCGCCAACACCAGTACCTAAAACTAGGCATAAATAATTTTCCATATCGGTTGCATTTCCAATCCATTTTTCAGCTATGGCAACTGCATTTGCATCATTTTCTACAGTGACAGGTAAACTAGTGAATAACGCTAGCTTTTGTTTGAAATTTTCTCCATATAAAGGTCTGATCGCACCCGCCGTTAGCATATATCCATCTTTTTGGACAATTCCTGGAGCACTTATCCCGATTCCTTTTATTTGATACTTTGCTTGAGCAGCTTCAATAATCTTTAGTAAACTTTTGTAAAAGGCCTCCGGTTCATATTCCGTTCCAATACTTCCTTGTTCTAAAATAGTTCCGTATTCATCCAAAATACCGTACTTAATCGTTGTACCGCCTATATCAAATCCTACATACATGTATGAACATCCCTTATTATTTATTTGAATCGCAAAAAAGATAGCGTATTCATTTTTGAATATTGTATCATAATTTTGGAAGGAATTTTTTCCTTTCTAAAATTCTACTATTTACATTATTCCAGAAAGGACGGATAAGCTCGGGTTTCATTGTTTATTCGTTTGATTCATTTTTGCTACTATAGAAAAAAATCGGAAACAAGTATCTAAATAGGGAGACATGCTTACAATGTTCTTTTGTCCAATGGTCTTGTTGACGACTTAGCTTAGTTTAGTCATAGTATCTACGTATTTAGATACTGTCAGAGACAAAATACTCTATTTTTACTTGCCATAGGAAAGATAACTTATTTTTTTATCTTTAACATGAAACGTATAGGATCTACCGCCTGTTCTTCCGCCATCCTCGGTTACTGTATCGAAAGATAATCTATAGATACCATCATAGAAAGTTGATGTATCTAGCCTTAATATCTTTCGACGTACTCTTCGATCCAATTCGTCAATCGTATCAGGAAATAGTTCTTCTGAAACATTTTCATAGCTTATTTCTACTAAGATGAGCCCAAGCTTCATATATTTTTCTACATTGATATCATAATAGCCTTTAAATGGTCGCCCTGCTTTTTGGTTATTTGCTACGTCTTTTTTATACAGTGCAAAATTATCTGAAAAAGAACCGATCTCTTCCGATGAATCTAATAAAGGAAACGTCATCAAATAAGGTTCTACTTCGATCAAATGCAACTTTTCTATCTCAATTTTTTCACTAAGCTCCTTTTTAATCACTTTTGCTAAAGAAACTGATTCCTCTTGAAAAGCAAAACTTTGGACCACGCCAGAATACATACTAAATTCGGTTAAATCTTCAGCTCCAACTGCTTCACTTTCCTGATTTAATGTAGTTGTTTTATGTTCAAAAAACATCGTGTCATTGACCGTCACAGGTTTATCTCCCACAATCTCGGTGTAATCAAAGACCACTCGTGTATAAGGGGTTGAATAGAAGTAACCTTGCCCTTCAACACTCTCTACTGTTATTTCTCCTTTTAATCGGCTTTGAGCATAAATACCTGAAATCGTTTGTTCATATTTTTCCTTGCTCATACCACTACATCCCGCTACTAAAGACAAGACCAAAAGGAAAAACAAGTATAAATTTTTTTGCTTTAGTCTACCAAACATTTAGGCAACTCCTTTTTCTACTACCGTATGATCACTATCTAAAAATAATATCCCTCGATTTCAAATTCGTTACCTTGACTAAATAAACACTTCAATAACTAGAACATTCACTTACAATACAAAAAATCGCATCATAAGTGAATGAAAATAAGTCTATTAAAAAGGAATCTTTAATACGTAATCCAAACTTCATTTACTCCGCTGCCCTTATTGAGACCATCTGTTAGAACCAAACGAGAGGAATAAGAAAGATAGCCATACAGGTTTTGACTTCCTCCATTATTATCCCATTGAATCGTGATTTTAACATTCGAATTGATCGTCTTTGTACTTGGCATCCTGGTTGGATATAAGGTATCCGTATTGTAACTCAAAATATCACCCGAAGCGTTGACAATTGTGGCTCTACCAAAATATTGCGTACCATCATAATTACTTTGAGTAACGCCTCCGTTAGTCGCAATCGTTAATCGGCTTTGTTTTTGGCTGCTTTGAGAATAATAGAATGTATAGGTATTGGCCCATTTAGCTAAATCACCTGTGAAAGTCGATGGATCATCATTTTGCTGCACATTATCAGATGATTTTTTTTGCTCTTGAAGCCCTTTATTGTTTAAATTTGTTAAATTTTCTATAGCTTCCTTGATAGTTGCCCATTCGGGTTTTCCAAGTACACTGACAGGAATGGATGCTAATTTTAATTCAGATTCCTTGTATTTTCCTTCGATATTTAATTCTTTCGCTACTTTAATGATTTCATCGTAATTTTCTGCCTCTTTTTTTGACGAGGTTGTTTCTGTTTGACTACTATTTTTTGTCGTTGAAGTCGTCTCAGTTCGACTACTTTCTGACGAAAGCGCAGAAGTGTTATTTGGCTTTAAATAGATAAATAAAATAATACCAATAATAATGCCCACTAGTGCCACAATCGCGCCAATTAATACAGGCTGTATATTTTTCTGGGCAACCGTAGACTTACTCGTCTCATGTGGTTCATTTGTTGAGCCATTTTCCCCAAGCGGTTTCCCACATTGCTCACAAAATTTAGATTTATCACTGTTTTTAGTATGACAATAACTACATTCTTTCATCATTAACATCCTTTCTTTGTTCAGACCCCTTTTTTTATGTCAGGACTCTTTACCGCATAGTTAAGAGTTCTCATAAATAAATACACTTAAAGTACCAAAAACCACTAGCAATATTTAGGACAATTTTTTAACTTTCTTCAAATGCTTGCAAAGCAAATCCACCAATGGCCTCTCTCATTGCAGAACTGTCATAAACCTCGTTTGTTAAAATAACGATGGCAAAAGGGTTCTTTGGATCAAGGACTAAGCCGATATCATTTTCCACAGTCGTTAACTCTCCCGTCTTATTCGCCACCTGAACCTCGGATGGCAATTTACTTGGAAGCTTAGTTCTGATTGTTTGGTCACTCATGATGGTTAACATTTGCGAGTACGGCCATTCGTTACGATGAACATACATTTTCTTCAAAAATTCCATAGCATCTTCTACTGATGTATAATTTTCCAGCCCATTCATTCTTGCTTGCTCATCCAGCATTTTCCGTTGTAATTTTGTCCCTTTATACCCTTGCTCTTCAAAATAGTGATTCAAATTATCCATACCCAAAAACTCAATAAGTCTATTAGTCGCTTGATTATCACTAATTTGAATCATTCTCCGAACCAATTCTTGAGTGGTTTCCCCCTCTAGCATTCTGTCTAATGCCAGCTCTTTTTCATAAATATACGCCATTATAAACACTTTAATAACACTAGCAGAGATAAAAGGATCTGTATTGTAATTTGTTAGATAGTCATCTTCATTAAAATAATACACACCATACCCTACTTTTCCAGCATTTAAAAATAATTCGGATGCATCTAGTTTAGTCTGCACACTATTTTGATTTTTAACGGGTTCAAGCGAGCTGCTTTGTGTAGAATCTAGTCGATTTACTGTTGAAGTGGCAGAACTTTTTTTCTTTGTTTCGTTGCTAGTGGTTACCGTTTTGCTACTATTGGAATTGTGTTCGTATGTTTGGTTCGTGTATTTTTTGTTTTTTATTGAAATAGCTAGTAAAACAGCTGCTGTTAAAATGATAGACATTAAAAAGATAGAATAATACGTTCGATTGGTCCTTTTTCGTTTCAAATTAAGCTCCTTTAGCCTATTAATATATAAATAGTTTACCATAAATTAAAAATATTTATATAGAGGATTGTTATCATCTGTCTTTCATTTTATAATCTAGCTTTTTTACAGTAACATTCTACAATTATTTCCTTTTTCTTAGATTCAAGATAAGCTATGAAAACTAGTTCATCTTGTTTATCGCTCATTATTTTTACTTGACTTACATTTTTTTAAATAGAATAGACCAATCACTGATTCCAGATGATTGGTCTTCATTATCACGTTCTTTGTAGAGCACAACTCACTTCTTCAGTGACTATCATTGAACGTTGGCTTGCACCACTAGGCTTGAATCTGTCTGAGTAGAGTCAATCCTACTATTCTAGACCTTCAATCACAAGGTTTTCAATACTGGCAGCTTTTGCATCCGCTGTAACGACCGCTTGAAACGCAACCTTGTCTCCTTCTTTTAAGAAAAGAGCCATTGGGCTGTTATTCGTTGTGACGCTATAAATTGTTTTCTCGTTTTCTAATAAGAAGGAAACAACAGTTTGGGCCTCGCTAGCAACAATCGTAATACGAGAGACCGTCCCTTTTATTTTCTCTAAATCAGCAGCATCAGTGCTTGTGTTATTACTTCCTTTCGTTGCTAATTCGATCCGGTAAGCGTCTAATGCATTTTGTGCCGCATCGGCATCTACCACAATATCATTATCTACTGCGTTGACATAAACATATTTTTTGAAGATTCCCTTACTGTCCATTAGAGACACAATCCAGGTTGGAACGCCATCGATGTTATAAAGAACTGGCATGCTTGCTTTCCATTTTTTCTCTGGGTAAATCTTCGCGGCAATCGAAATGGCGCCGTCACTATCCATAATTCCTACTTTTGTATCACGGTAATACGTTACTTGGCCAGTTCTTGCATTGATCAAGGAATAACCTAAAGCAGAATCTTGCTCCTCGTCACCACTTGTAAAGTCTGTAAAGTACAATAATTGACTGCCTTCTTTATTCATCATAGGTGTAATTTGACCAGATGCATAAATACCATTTTCTGTTGGAATTTTAACCTCTTTTTTCGCGCCAAACATCGTTTGATTCCACCATCCTTGGCTGTAACGACCAAAGTATTCATTGATACTATTTGCAGCAGAACTTGTGATTGGAGCATCTACAAAGGCTGGTGCATCATGGCTATTATAAACTTTCACTTCGCCTGTTGTCGCATTTAAAACAGCTGTCTTAAATTCATTGTAGTTCATCCGACCAGAAACGCCATATTCTTTGTATAATGTCTGAATATAGAAGGGATTTCCTTTTTCATCGATTTCTAAATTAATTTTGCCAGTCGCCGCATAATCTGGATAAGCAGCGTAAATTTTACGTGCCGCATCTTTACTAAAATAAGCAGACGGCGTATACACAATCGGTGTTTCAACAAATTTAGGCTGTGCATTAATATCGGTTGCACTGATAATAAAATACCCTGGAACTGCTCCTAGTTTTGACCATTTAAAAAAGCCATTAAATTCCACTGTGGCAACATATACATACTCACCATTCACAACCTGTGCAGTAATACCATCCAAGGTAAACATATTTGAATTTGGAATCACTGAGAATTTTTGCAGCATCTTGCGCTTAGCCGTTTTCGGTGCAATAGCAATCGGTGTTTCTTTGGCGGAGGTTAGAACTTCTGCTTTTTCTTCTGTCTTCAACGGAATGGTTTGGTAAACATCATCAATTGCCGTTACCTTCGTTATAGAACTGATAATGAATAATAAAACCATTGCAGCAATGCTGATTCCTAAAACACGACCAGACCAATCGTTGACCGTATTTGTCCCAACAGTTTTTCGTTCTTTATGCAGCACGTTCATCGATGCCTTATTAATAGAACGAATGGTCAGCAACAAACCGCTTGCAATAACGGCTCCAACGAGATTAATCCATAAAATAGTTGAAAGAGTTTTACTAGGCAATGCAACAAATAAGAAGCCTCCCAATAATAATAATTCAATAACCATTAGTACAATGGTACTTTTTGTATTTCTCCCTTTTGCAGCAATGAGACTTACACCATTTGCTACTAAGATACCTATACCAAAAAACAACGTTAACCCGATAAAATTTACAAACATTTTCTTCCTCCTTTTTAAGTTGAGATAAAAAAAGTACTTCCACTTTAGAGTAGAAGTAGCTTTAATGCTTGCTTTAATTATACAGTATAGAAATTTCACTTACAATGTTCCTTGCAAAAACTTCTAGTTCTTACACCAATTGAAAACAGTAGTACCAACAAAAAAAGACTTGCATTTGATTATTTCAGACACGATAGTTCTGTTTTTTCTTGTCTCAATCTGTCCTATATGAAAACGTCACAGGACTTCTTAATCCTTTTTAGATTGGTTTTATCATCCAAAAAACTTAAACTTTTTTTGGATTAGTTTTCCTGTTAACCAAAAGGATCCAGAAATAATATTTCCTTCCCTAATCTCTTCAGTAACAAGTTCAGGATCAGCGACTACATCAAATTCCCCACCTAACGTTTTGACTTTTGCATAGTAAAAATAAGCATCAGAATAAGGGTTTCTGAGCTTTTCAGCAGCCAAAACCCGACCTCCAAACAGCCCCATAGAGCTCGGTCCGCCTTCTCCATCTCCGCCAAATAAACCTGATGGAATAAAAAATTCACTAGCAAATTTGGCCTCTGTTTCTTGTCCATTATTATATTCTTCTTCATTAGCGTAAACACTCAACTCATGCGCAAAAGCTGCTAACTGTACTTCTCGTATCACAGGGTATTTTATTTTCTGAGCTGCAATATTCGGCATATCAAAAACAAATGGGTATGCAAACGTCCCATCTTCGCCTGGCTTCGCTTCACTATGAACTCTTCCATTTAATACCGTATCTGTAGGATCTTCAACTTTTTCAAGTAAACGAATGGTTGAAACAGCAGTTCCTTCATAATGTGGATTTAACCCAATCATCTCACCTTGTGTATTTAACTGACCCCAAAGTTCGATTCCGTTTCCCATTTTTAGTAGAAGATAGGTTCCACCAGGTGCCTTGACTTTCTTCCCTGATTCAAACACTAGATTTGCATATTCCATGAAATCGGCTTCAGATGAAACAGGTATACCAACTGTTGAAAAATGATTAACCATTTTATTTTCTCACTCCTTTTATTCCAATCACTATTTATTCTATCATAGGCATGAGAATGGAGGGAAGGTGCTTTTGAGCTCTTATCTATTTAAAAAAATGAAATGATCCTAAGTGTTCAATCCTATACCTAAAAAGTGGAATAACAGACAGATTTTTTCTGCCATTATTCCACTTTTTCCTGCATTAAACATGGTCTTTATTTCTGTCGTTTACTTATTTTTCTACTTAGATACTGTATTCACAGGTTCTTTGGTAATTTTCCCATCTAGCTTTATTCGAATTGCTTGAATGGCTAATTTTTGACCTGTTGTACCTGCTATAGCGCCATTTTTGACCCATGGCATCCAGCCCTTTTCAGATACATGTACTTGATAGTAAATATCGTAGTACTTGTCTAGCCCATTTTTCAAGTTGATTTTGACTGCTTGTAACGAAAGTCTTTGACCCACAGTCCCACCTGCATTTGTCAACCAGCCTTTTTCAGCGACATGAGCATCAATTTGTATATTTTCTTTTTTCCCATCCATATAGACTTCTAAACACTGGCTTTCGATTCCTAAACCTGTTGTTCCAGCCATTTGGTTCTCTGTGACATACCCTAACCAACCTTCTTCCGCTAGATGCATACGGTAGCTTAGACCTTTAGCAGTAGGTTGTTTGCTTCCTTGGACGATTGGTTTTCGAACTAATTTCATTTTAATCGCTTGAAGGGTTTTCTTTTGCCCTGTTGTACCGGCTGTCGCACCGTTATTTACCCAACTTAACCACCCATTTCCATCTACATAGGCTTGATATTCCAGATTATAATAATTTGCGGCTTCGCCTGTTAAACGTGCTTGAATTGCTTCAACTGCTTTTGATTGGCCTGTTGTTCCAGCTACTTGTCCACTTTTTACCCATGACATCCAACCCTTTTCAGAAACATGTGCTCGATATTCGACTGAACCATTAATTTGGCCATTTTTAAAGGTAATTTTGACTGCTTCAACAGGTAATTTAAAACCAGTCGATCCAGATAATGCACCATCTTTTACATTGTTCATCCAGCCAACTTTACTCACATGTGTTTCATAATTGATCCCTTTAGAAATAGGTTGTGCCGGATTTTTTGATGGTAATTTAGGTGCTGTTGATGGATTTTTAAAGTTATTACCTGGTGCGTGGAGAATACATTTGACTGTTCTGTTGCTTGAAAGTCCTGTATAGTTGCTTCCATTGTAAGTATATGTCATTCTGCCACTAGCCGAAGCATTTTGCTCTACTGCATAAATGATTCCTTTATCCACATCTGTATAATCGACAACAGAAACGTGTCCATATGGATTTGAGCTATTTCCTGTTTCAATTATTAAATCTCCAGGTACTGGAATATATTTAGATCCTGGATTATATCGGGCTAAACCTGGAGAACCTTCTGGAATATATTGCGCACCACCATTTCCTGCTGCATAGACTCTTGGCCATCCCATTTTAGGATATAACCTTTGTTGCGGTAATTCGACACATTGATAATACGTACCATAATTACCACCATTTGAATACACATGAACTCCTTGTCCTTGTAACCATTGACTTCCTGAAATTAAAATCGATCCCTCTACTGCCATTTTTGTTTCCTCTTCTCTTTTTATGTTTTATTCTCAATTATTCATTTAGAAGCTTCTGAACTAATAACTAATTGATTAATTAAAGTATAGTGAATAACTAGATCTTCAAACTTTTAGATTCCTTTCGAAATACTCCCAGTTTAAATTCTGTTTTGTAGTCATCTTCCAGCTAGATTTTCCATTGGTTAGGTAGTCGTATAGTCTACTGAAAATCAATCCATAAAAAAGAGACCAATCACCGATTTGAATGATTGATCTTCGCATATATACTGGTGAAAATAAAATTGATGAAGCCCCCTATAATCAAGACGGATTGCCCGTTATTTCAAGATTTTACAAACTTCTTCTTCAATATTTACTGACAATAAATCAACAAACCTCACTTGGACTTTTGCACCTAATTCTGCGTTTGCTTTTTTTATGCTTCTGAATTCTTGTTCATTATAGTTTTCTGAATAGGGATAAAGGAGAATAACTTTATCTACATCTTCCTTATTGTGCTTATACCTAGTGAAATAAACATACATTTGATATAAATCGGCTTGTGTTGGCCCAGTATGGTCAAGAAGTTTCCACTTAGTATCTACAATAATCGTTTGCTTGCTAGTAACATCTCTCAACACCAAGTCAGGTCGAAGTTGATATCCACGACTTGTTTCTTCTGTACCATCGAATAACCAATAAGTTTTGTCTTGTGCAGAAATCTCATATTCAGGTAAACTCTTTATAGCGATACTTGAAATATACGCCTCGAAAATTTTATCCATCGGGAAAAGCAGTGCAAATGCTAATGATGATCCTTTGAACGAAGTAAATGATTGCCCTCTCAAGAAAATTTTGCACCACTCAAGTGCTTGCCTATAGTAAACATAGTCTCTTCCCAGTTGAACCTTATGAAACGTTTGATTTGGGTCACGGATTTCATCAACATTATCAAAATAGAGCAATTGCTCTTTGATCAATCTAAGATTCTGATGATCTTTACTTCTTTTTAGAAGAAATATAAGAGTCGTTTTTAACAATTGATTTTCTGGAATATTTGCTTGGTATTCATCAAATTCATTGTAAAATTTAGAATTATTAAAACTATTTTTCCTAATATGACTTCCTGTTAATAGTTTACCTTTAAGAAAACGTTCATTACTTTGAATTGAAACATAGTTGGCCTTAATTCCTTGCTTAAAAATACGGCTAGATTGGGTTAAAAACATTGAAATGAATACTTCAAAAATTGTATTCCTTCGCATATCAAGATTTGTCATTTCATAGTACTTTCCATTAATATTCCTGGCAGTTTTTAACATTTGAAAAAATAAATTTCTAATAACCTTTTTATCTTCTAATGAAGCAGACTTTCCATAGATTTTGGGAAGAATTTCAATTGTTAAACCTGAGTCAGTTTGCAAGACACCTACATAATTATTTACTTGAACACCATTTCTGATGGGCTTCAAAAAATCATAATAATGTGCTTTTTCACCACTAACTTTTGTATTCTGCTCGTCAATATACCCTCTTAACTCTTGAATATCTTTTGGTTGTATCATCACACCATCATATGTTTGACCAGCATATATTCTACCAAATTCTGAAACTGTGATTGTTCTAGCATCAATAGCTGACATATTTACTCACCACCAACAACTACTGATTGAATAAATTGAACAAATTCTTCATCGCTAACATTGGTCTTCAAAACAAATCGATCTGTATCGTAGTCACTAATTAAGTTAGCAAATTTTGAATCAAAAAGATTGATTGACTGCTTGGATTCTCGCTTGATATAAATGCCGTTTATATCATTTAATACCGCTTGGATTTTTTCATAATCTTCATAGAAGTATTCTTGCAATAGTGGAATTATCTTATTTTCATAAACTGACTGTAATTCTTTAATAGTTGAAATATTCAAGAAAAAGGCATGACCTAAAGTATGTTCACGATCATAAAAAAATTCAATTCGATCATTCATTACTTGGAGTATATCTGCAATTTCAATACCGTCAATTTCTCCAACTTCATCCCTTATAATATCTGCATCGGGCATCCGTTCTATAAATTCAAAGCGTCTACGAAGTGCTGTGTCCATCAATGCAATGGATCGATCTGCTGTATTCATAGTACCTAGTATAAATACATTTTGAGGGACGCCAAAGATATCACCCGAATAAGGAAGGGTGATCGATAGTCCTTCCTCTTTTCCTAAACGTTTACATGGTTCAATTAAAGTAATCAGCTCCCCAAAAATTTTGCTGATATTTCCACGATTAATTTCGTCAATGACAAATAAAAAATTTTTGTTTGGATATTCTTTCGCACGATTACAAAATTCTTTAAATACACCATCTTTAACACTGTAGTGGATCTGACCGTCCTCTGTCTCTGCATAAATACCTTCAATAAAATCTTCATAACCATAAGACTGATGAAATGTCACAAGTGAAAAGTAAAAGTCAGCTTCAGCTAGTCGTTCTGTATTCACAACATCCTCAACTTCATCTGCTTCAATTTTACCATCTTCAGTAAGTATCCATTTTTTTTCAGATAAACCATCTACGCGTTCAAATAAATCCGTGCCCTTTCGATAAATAGTCCCTGTTGATTTTTCAGTTGCATTCTCAATTATTGTTGTACTTAATGTTCCATAGGGTGTTTTGCTGCTTTTCGTTTTTGCATATTGTTTTACAACTTCACTTTGTTCAATTTGTTTAATCGTCATTGGATTATTATTATTTCGCTTGAACGCTAAATAAATAGCTTCTTTCCAAGATAATGTCGCATAATTTAGAAGTGTTCTTGAGGTACTATGTTGACCGTTAATCAGATTTTCTTTTACTTCATTAATACTATACGTTTTACCTGTACCTGGCGGACCGTATAAAATACGATTCCAACCTGAAATATTGTATGATTCTCCTATATTATTTTCCAAACCATTTTCACACTCCTTTAAATACTGCTCGTAATTCTTAGCCCAAGATGTCCTCTTAAAGTTAGAATATTCCCAGCTTCTCCACCTTTTATCTGTTTCTCTATCCAACAAGTTGAAAGAAGTAATTTCCCTATTTACTTCACTAGAATGATCTGAAAATATTTTATTTAATATTTCTTTGGCCTCTTGAAACTCTTTAAGGTTATTAAACGAAAATAGATTTTCTGGTAGCTCCCATACCGCATTTCTTTCATTTTCAGTTAAGCCTTGGATATTTAATGCAATATTTTTAATAGGAATGAATTTTATTTTTTCATACTTAGACCCTTCATCACAATAGCCAGATAGCCAATTAGCTTTAGGATAAACTGAAGTCCATTTCCCTCCACTTTTTTTACTTCCCCACTTCAAAAATGCCGCTTTTCGATTGGCCAGTTCCTCTTTCGAAAGCGAAAGTTTTTTTATCTTGAACCCCAGCTTTTCAAGAAAAGAATTCGTTCGTACTCCCCCTTTAAACCAAGAGGTATCAACTGTAGTATTCGGCTCAATCGAAATCCCCTCCGACAACTGCTTTCCAATAGAGATTACAAATTTTACTGGATACTGTTTTCCGTTATACTCTAATACATAATCTTTCGCTGTCTTTTCATTTGGATACCCATAATTATCAATAAATTGAATAGCTTCAATGATATTTTGTTTGTTAATTGACTCTGGAATTGACACAGTCTGCTTCATCCTCTCCATATTAGGTTATATATCCCTTATTTTATCACAGGATAGGTTTCTAGAATAATTTGTAATGTATGAAATAAATAAAAAACTCTAAGCTATTCAATAAACATCATAAGAATGTATCTTCTTACCAAAAATAGACCAACCACTAACTACAATGGTTGGTTTTTCAGAAATCTACTATATATTTACTCTCTTCTTTTTCTGTAGAATCGTCAGGAAATTCATACATTGACTAGCACATCATTTATCTATTTTGGCCTCGATTGTTTTGATTAAGTAGCCATTTTCGTCATGAACAACAGTCTTGCCATCGGGCTTTACAATCATAATTAGCCCTTTGGATAAAAATATCTGTTCGTCTTCTTTTGATTGATAAAATAACTGTCCATCCTTATCATAGTAATACTTTGTAGTTTTTTTCCCTGGCAAACTCTTTGATACTTGATAGCTATTTTGCATTTGCTCTATCTCGATTTCTGAGCCTTTGCTTGCTTCTATAAGGATCTTCCCTTTTTGATTCACTAACCCTTGATCGTAATTCTTTGTGCTAAAAATAGATAATCCGGAATCTGTAAATTTACCAAAATGATGAATTTCTTTGGTTTGGCTCTCAGTTTTGGAAAAAATTTCTTTTCCAGAACTATTTATAACGGTAGGGAAACTATCTGCCCCAACTTCTCGAATCGAAAACAGGCCATTACCTAGATAAATTGGTGAGGCTTTATAGTCACTTGAAAATTTTTTGACTACTTCGAATTTTTCATTCATCAGAGCATATTGTTCTTCTCTAACATTCCCTAATCTAACTAAAATAGTATTCTCTTTTAAAAAGCCATCAACGATCCTAGCCTCTTCTTTTCGTTGATCTGCAACTACTGTCACCACTTCTCCAGCCTCATTGATGACAAGGTCATCACCATATGACTTAGCTAAAGCAAGACCTTTTTCAGAAAAGGGTGAAATGTATTTAAACAACACGGGTTCTTCATCCTCATAGACTACTTTACCTTCTTGATTAATCAAGCCATACTTTTCTTCTTTTGTTTTATAAATAGCCGTTGCACGTTGTGCATATGGAAAGATCTCTGTTATTTCAAGCTTCTTAGCTTCTTCTGGAGAAAAAATCAACCCCTTCTTTTCGTGGACGATTCCGTAACTTCCCTCCATCCGAATAACAGCTAACTCACCCTCTTCTCCCTCTTTTTCTAGATAACTCAGGTCTTCAGTTTCTTTCAATAACAGATTTCCCTCGTTATTCATTAGCCCAGATGTACCATCTTTAAAGCGAACATGAGCAAAGCTTGCATTGCTAAAACTAAAATCTCTTATACCATCTGGCATATCTTTGGCTTCTTTCACTACTGTGCCATCATTCAAAATAAGTCCATACTTTTTCAAATTGGGATCTTCATAACGACCATATTTACTATTTTTAAACGTCCAATTTGGGATTCTAAGTTCTGGATTTTCAGGAAAAATTTGATAACTATCTGTATTGAAATAAAACACTTCGTGCATAGTTGTAGTATATTGCAACAATGTACTATTAGAAAAGGCCTCAATTTCTTTTACTCGCTCTTTTTCTCCATCCATTAAAATGGTTCCCGTAGTATCCATCAAGCCCATAAAATTATTGGACATGTAAATAATTGGACGCTCTGCTATGGCTTTTTCCGCTTTTTTTATCAATTTTTCTTTATTAGCAGCTCGCTCTGCCTCTTCCTTGTTCGCGCAACCACTAACAAAAAGACTTAAAAGTAACATCATACCTAAACCCCAACGCTTTTTCTTCATTTCAATCCCCCAATAATAATCAACTAGATAGAACTCTTTTATTCTAGCAAATAGTTTAATGAGATTACAAGGGGGCTTTTCTGTGGCTCCTTTGTATGGCATTCAAATAGAAATAACGAATGTGATAACAAGAGCTAATGCTACTTAAAACAGATAAACCCTCTTTGACCTTATCTCTGCAAGCGCAAACTACCTACAAGCCCTTCTTTTGCTTCAGCTTTACTGGCTTGTCACTTGATTCCATTTGTTAAAAACGATTACACAAGTTTTCTATTAAATCATAGATTTGGCCAGTTTTTTTCACTATGAAATCAGGCTCACTAGCTTCATCTGTTATAAAGTGATCACGTTGATTGTACCAAATCGTTTTCCAGCCGGCACTTTTTGCTCCAAGCATATCATTTTTATAAGAATCGCCAATGTAAAATGTCTGTTGTCGTTCCAACTTCATCTGATTTTCTACATAATGAAAAATTTGTTTGTCCGGCTTTGCCATCTTCAATTCACCCGAAATAAATAGATGCTCTGGTTTTATCCAATGAGTGATGTTTAAATTTTTTATCTTGTTTCGTTGATGCTTGGAAGGTCCATTTGTAATAATGCCCGTGGTTACGTTATTTGTTTTACAGTACTGCAATGTTTTCTCCATATCTGGAAG
The DNA here is from genome assembly GCF_001730315.1 of Enterococcus ureilyticus. Taxonomy (GTDB): domain Bacteria; phylum Bacillota; class Bacilli; order Lactobacillales; family Enterococcaceae; genus Enterococcus_L; species Enterococcus_L ureilyticus. The sequence continues at coordinate 25,504 of NZ_MIKC01000042.1, read as the reverse complement.
TAAAGTGATTTCCTTTTGAAATCTTGCATAGTCCTTTTGAAAAGCTAAAGCTTGCTGTGGTTTGATTGTAATATCAAACACATTAAAAGCCTTAGTGAGACGGTAGATATGCATTTCATCCATAGAAATAGTTCCTTGTTGCGACTGTTCAAAAACTTCATCACTAAATTTACGACTATAGCGATATAATCCTTCTATAGAAATTTCGTTATTTGTCGAAAAGTTTTCATAATATGCCCTCTTGAAAGGCTCTAGCTGATCGTATAATGTATCATCAACATCGAAAATAAAATTATACAAAGTTTTCCTCCTAACGTTTTTACGTTCCATCTCTCATACGAAAAATGGTTTGACTTTAACTGGATTGAATACAGCTTCAAACCAACATGTAAATTTTGTTTATCTATAGTATACAACGAACTTTCAGCATTAGGTAGACTATGAGAAGATCTCTAAAATTGCGAAAGAGAGGGGAAAGTAAAACAAGAACCGTTTTACTTTCCCCTCTCTTTACTGATTGTTTTTTTACCCTAATTGCTTGATCCGACTTGTTACACCTTTTAGATTGTAGCATTCTGCATAGTCTCTGATTGGGCGCTTAATATGGTCGATAACATACCGTTGTCCATGAATATTATGTTTTTCAAGATTTGCGTAAAGTGTCGCTATTTCATTTTTTACTTCCTCATCATTGAAGGTATAATGTCCAGCGATATCAAGAATTTCCTCCGATAATGCCGCATCTTGAATGATTTCATCGACTGTCAATTCTTTTTGTGCACCAACCATCCATTTTCTCCAGCGTTCACTTTTAATGGCATGTACAAGTAAAACCTCTCTTGTTTTCGACGGTTTTGTTATAAGACCATTCTCTACTAATTTCGCTTCTACTGCAGCAAGATTCAAATAAGCACGGGTTTCTTCTGTTCCATATTGTGGTGCAACATTCGTTGCTGTAATTTCTGAAGGAATATGCTCTAGCAAGGTTACATCATCTAAATAGTCCCCATTGTGCTCCTTCAAACCAACGCCATACCCTTTTGCCATTTGTGCTAAATCATAAGCATTTTTGAAATTGAATGTACCAACCTGCTCTGTTTTACGTGTTAGTGTTCCAGTTTGTCCAACTATAAAGGTTGGCATTGGTAATCCACGTTTTTCTAGTTCTTCTTTTAATTGTAGAATGAAGGTTTCGTATGTTTCTGTAGAGGTTAACCCTCCATTGGTCTCCTCTGTTCCAACTTCATAACCAATTGCTGGTAAGTTTCGTGCTTTTCGTTCATTTTCACAAAATTCAATTAATTCAACCGTTCGATTTAAGACGGTTTCTAAAGGAATCACTTTGCCAACTTCAAAAGGGTCTTTGGTAGGATCAATCATCAATAGATCAAATCCTGCTTCAATATCAGCAACATAAGATTTTCTTCCTAGCTCCATCGCCTTTTCTGTAGGTAAATGGTCATTTCTTTCCTGATCACGCTGCCAAGGACCACCATGATCTCGGCACATATAATATAAGTTGTCATAATCAATTTCTTCTGCTACTTCTTTCACTGCTTTTGCAAAGGTAAACTGATTCCAGCCATTTACATAGCCCCCGCCAAGTTCATCTGCATCTACTTGATTTCGACTCGCGATAAACATCACTGGATAGTCATCTTCTTTGGATAGTTCTAGCGTTGCCTGAACACAATTTTTTGACATCGGTCCAATTCCTAACAGCGTTGCACTTTCACCTGTTTTTTGTAACTCTAGTAAACCTTCTACTACTTTTTTGATTGGTAATTTTTCCATTATGCTCACTATCTCCTATTCGTTTTTTCTAGTTCGAACTATTTTTCTGTTTTTATCTTGTCTTCTTCATCCAAATTCGGTTTTGTAAAATGTAGAATTGCCACAGATATCAAGGTACCGATCAGCATTGATAAAACGTACCAAAGTTTTCCGTTAACAACTGGTAAAATAATCAATCCGCCATGAGGCACCAGCGCCTCGACACCATTTGCCATACCCAATGCACCACCAACGGCGCTACCAATAATAATCGCTGGTAATACTCGTTTTATATCCTTTACGGCAAAAGGAATCGCCCCTTCTGTAATCCCAATCAGTCCCATAAAAAACGCAGAAATCCCAAGGTCTTTATCTTCTGCAGTATATTTTTTACGGTCAATAAAGGTAGAAATCGCCATTGCTAGCGGAGGAATCGCTACCGCAATTCTATGTGCGCCATTTGGTCCATAAATCCCTTCTGACATTAAGGCTAAAGTAAAAGCTGTCGCTGTTTTGTTGATTGGGCCGCCCATATCTATTGCTGTCATGGCACCGATGATCAACCCTAGAACAATGGCACTGCCCCCTTGCATTTCTCCTAAGACTTTGACTAACCAATCCATTCCTGCACCAATTGGTACTGCAATGATGTAGATATAAATCATTCCTAAGACAAATGTCGTTAAAACTGGCACAATTAAAATCGGCATAATTGTTCGAATTGTTGTCGGAACTTTCCATGTTTTACACCAGCGGACAAAATAACCAACTGCTACCCCCATGATCATAGCACCCAAGAAACCGGTCTTTACTTGACCTTCTCCGATAGGATTATTAGCAACAAATCCTAAAATCATTGCAGGTGCTAAGGCTGGTTTGCCAGCCAGCGAATTGGCAATATAGCCCGAAAGTAGTGGAATCATCATAGCGAAACCCGCAGCACCCAAATCATTTAGATTTTGCATGAAGGGATTAGTGATCTCCATTCCTGAGTCTGTCGCTTTTCCTGTAGCCAAAGCGACTGCTAAGAAAATCCCTCCAACGACAACTGCAGGCAACATAAACGATACTCCCGTATTAAAGGCTTTTTGCAAATCTTTAAAAAACTTGTTCTCCTTTTTCATTTTGAGTCCTCTCCTCTATTTTTGATTTATTCAGTTGTTTCAACTATTTTTTCAGCGTTGTCTAACACCTCAACAGGATGCTTGATTGCATCTGACGGATCGATTTGCAGTACCTTTCCTTCATCTGTTTTTTCATCGAAGCGTTCTTCGCCCTCAATTCCTATTGCAACTGCTAAAATCACAACATCTGCCTTGTCTACTGTTTCTTGTTCTAATTCATTTTCAATCCCCATACTACCTTGTGTCTCCACTTGTACATCGTATCCTCTTTTTTTACACTCTTTTTCAATTGCTTCTTGGGCCATATATGTGTGGGCTACTCCTGTTGGACATGCCGTTACTGCTACGATTTTCATTTTGCTTCCTCCTATTCATTTTCAGCTTACTACATTGATCGAACGTAGTAGCTTAAAGACCTTCTCTTGATTTTTTTCTTCGATTAATTGATTTCTGAACTCTTCATCTAATAGCTTTTTACTAAGTTGTGAGATAAATTTCAAATGAATATTATTCTCATTTTCAGCTGGTATACCGATTAAAAAGACAAGTTTTACCTGCTCCTCATGCCCTTTTGTCCAAATAAATTCCTCTTCTGTTTGTAAGAAACCAATAAAAGGTGTTTTCACTACCTCACTTTTCCCATGAGGAATAGCAATTTGATACCCAATTGCAGTAGGTACTTCTGCCTCACGATTCAATACTGCATTCAGAAAAAGAGTTTCATCTGAAATCAATCCCGCTTCACCAGCTTTTTGAACTAATGCGTGTAATACTTCATCCTTCATTTGAAACTTTGTCTGTAATAAAATCATGTCTTTCTTAATTACATCACTTGCACGATTATTCAAGAGTCTCACATCCTATCTTTCGTCTTAACGCTTCTTTTGTTGGGGATTCTGTAAACTGATTCAGTCTTTCTTTACTTTCTACTATTTGGTAGATATCAGATAATATTCCTTTAATTTTTTGGGTGTCCTTTTCAGCAATACACACAATCATCACGGTTTTTACAGAAGATTCATTCCATTTGATGTACTTGTTATTTTTTACAATAGCAACAACCGTTCTCTTAACATATTTGGGATTTCCATGAGGAATAGCTGCTCCAGTCACTAGGTCTGTTCCCCCCAGTCGTTCCCGGCTCATCATACTCTCAATGAATTTGTCTGTTACGACCTTGGCTTTTTGAAGTCGGTTCCCAATCTCATTGAGTAATTCACTTTTTGACTTGAAATTCTCATTCCAAAAGATAAATTCTTCTGATACATACGGACTAAGATTACTTAATTTATTCTGTGTCTCGTCAGCAAATTCCTTTGAGAACATAAATTGTTCATTATAAGCGGCAGAAATATTTTTTATATCTTGATCACTTAACAGCGGTGAAACAACAATTACCTTTTTATTCACTAGATTTAGCTGGACTGTAGAGATGACGAAATCGATTTGCTCTAAATCGATTGCAGCAACCTCTTTAATTGACGCTACTTCTAACATATCAAAAGACGGCAGAACATTTTTGATTCGATTCAAGAGTAGCTCTGAGGTTGCAATACCAGTTGGGCAGACGATTAAAATTTTTTTACTTAATTTCGCCCGCTCCATTGCTGATTGAAAATAAATCGTTAAAAATCCTATTTCATCTTCATTAAAAATCACTTCAAGCGCCTCTTCATATTCACTTAAAATAACCCAGATTAAGTTAAATACGATAGTAAACTCATTCTTTATTTGATCAATAAAAGGATTAGTGGTTTGAACCCCTTCTCGTAATCGATAAATCATCGGCGGGATGTGTAGCATTAATTGGTCCTTTAATTTTTGATCTTCTGTGAAATCCATTTTGAGCGAATTGCTCACTTTTTCAATAATATTGGAAACAACCTTATGATATTTTTTTTTCGTCGGCAAAGGTTCAAAACGATTTGAAATTAGATACGTTGATAAGTATTCAATATCATTGCGAGTAAATTGAAGGTTTAAGCGCAAGGATATTGTATTCAGCATCTCTTGCGCACTTTTTTCAAAAAAGACACGCTCCTTTTTATTCTCTACCTCACCCAGTCCTTCAACATGATGGTTATTCCTGACCCGGTAGACCAAAATAATCATCATATTCAATACGTTTGATACATAATGTTCTGCTATTACGGTTACATCTTTTTTGATATATCCGTAAAGAACTCTTGTACACACCCGAACAATATCTTCCCCGTAATACTGACTAAGCAATGCTTCTTTTTTTTCGTCATCTGGTTCAAATATGTTGTTTTTTTCCTCAGTTAGGTACTGATTAAACGCTAGATATGCCTTTTGTAACTCCTTTTCTTGCCCTGATATCCTAGTTCCTTGAGAATCGCTAATAATTTTTACTGTGTTTCCTAACGTTAATATTTTTTTTATAAACTTAAGGTCATTATTGATAGATGTCCTGCTGATCAAAAACATCTCCGATAATAATTCAAAGGTCACTGTTCGATTTTCAAATAAAAGTAATTGAATAATTTTTTCCCGTCTACCATTCGTAGAGTATATATTTTGTTCTGGTAGTTCATTCGTTTTCGGTGGACTTCCAATGCTTCTTTTTACCCGAATCCCTATACCAGGTTTTCTCTCCACCTGATAACCTTCTTGTAAAAGGTATTTCTCTACACTCTTTAAATCAGAATGAACTGTTCTTTCAGAAATGTTTAACTTTTTTGCATAGTGCTTAACTGTTTGAAAGCCATTCTGTTTTATAAGTATTGAGGCTAAAAGTGACTGTCTTTGCGTCAATTTCATATTCCCCCTCCATTCTTGTGCTATGTCATTTCTGAAACTCAAATGCAAGCGCTATCATTCTTTACACTTTCGATTATATCGGTACCGCTTCCTTTTTTACATCACAAATCCTTTCAAGAACTTGTTGCAATTTCTTGTACTGTTTCGTTCTAAACGCTGCTGTTCTATAGAAAATATAAGCGATCGATTCGTTGGTATGATTATGTTGCCTGCCTAATTTGTATTTATTTTTCCCATATGTGCAATCACCTCCGACTATCCGTAATCACATCATAAATTAGATTTAGAAAAAGTACATGTTTCAATTATGTTCAGCACTAAATAGTAAATAAAAAAAAGCAAAATGCCTTGTATAAGTAGCTCGCTTTAAATAAGCTTCCTTTACAGTTCATCTTGCACTCTCCAATCAATCTTACGTAAAAAAGACCAGTCACCGATTAGAATGTCTGGTCTTTGAAAGAGAATTTATAGTGGTTTCTTTTTTACAACATCGGTTATTATTCACTATCCTTAGCTACGCTTGCAAATACAAATCCTTCGCTAAAGCGAGACACCCGATTACACCTGCGTTGTCCTCTAATTGAGGAGTAACAATATAGGTCGACAAATCAGGGTATTTCACATAATCATTGATCAACTTGGCGAATTGTTCTTGGACTTTTTTTCTTAATTGTTCTTGCTTCATCACACCGCCACCAAAGATAATGACCTGAGGCGAAAAGAGCAAAGTGGTATTGTAAGCGCATTGCGCAATATAGTATGCCTCAATATCCCATGATGGGTCTTCTGGCGGTAGATCTTGTCCTTTGGTTCCAGTTCGTTTTTCGATAGCGGGACCTGCAGCTAATCCTTCCAAGCAGTCTGTATGATACGGACAATTACCGATAAATGTATCATCAGGATGACGTCGAACCATGGCGTGTCCCATTTCCGGATGACTAAATCCTTCAACAAATTGACCGTCTACTAAAGCACCGCCACCAACGCCAGTTCCGATAGTATAATAGACTACACTTGATAATCCTTTACCGCATCCCGCAATATATTCGCCATAGCAAGCAGCATTTACATCCGTTGTCCAAGCAACAGAAATATTATTCAACTGTTCTTTTAAATGTCCAACAAAATCAAAATTTTCCCAGGCAAGTTTAGGTGTAGAGGTGATATAGCCATAGGTTTCGGACTCCCGTTTAACATCGATTGGGCCAAATGATCCGACTCCAATAGTTGAAAGTGTTTCAAATTTTTTGAAAAAATCAATCACAGAGCGCATGGTTTTTTCAGGTGTTTCTGTAGGAAACGATACACGCTCAATTATTTCTAAGTTTTCATTTCCTACTGCACAAACAAATTTCGTGCCTCCAGCTTCGATCGCACCGTATAACATATTGTTCACTCCTTTTAAAGATTATGTTGTTTGACCTTGAATTAGTTTTACCGGTAATAGGTAATTTTTTTCAAGTTTTTTTTCTGGATTTTGGATTCTTTGTAGCAATAAGTCCACTAAAATTTCTGCATAGTCAGCCATTGGTTGAGCAATCGTCGAAAGTTGTGGAAAATAATTTTGAACGAATTTTGTTCCATCATACCCAATGATCTTGATTTGTTCAGGAACTTTTATCTTCAATTGCTGGCATTGATTATAGACAAGGATAGCCGTTAAATCATCCGTACAAAACAAGCTGTCAATTTCTTCTGTTTCTAAAATATGTTTGATCTCTAAATTTTTCAAGGTTGTTGATCTAGCCGTTGTTTGAATCTGAAACATTTTTGGTGTTAATTCGTGCTTCTCTAGAAAACTTAAATACCCGTTTAAACGAAAATTTGTAGGCGAGTTTGATTCTTGTGATCCTGTGAGAATCGCAATTTTTCGTGCACCTTTGACAAATAATGTTTCAGTAGCTAAATAGCCCCCTTGAAAATTATCACTGCCAATAATTGGAATATTGTCAGCTAAATAACGGTCAAAAGAAACAATCGGCAGCTCGATATCTTCATATTCTGTGATTCCTAGGTTATGAGCACCGGCTATGATTCCATCTACTTTATTGGCCGCAAGCATATTAATATAATGACGCTCTTTTTCTTTATTATTGGCACTATCACACAAAATAACACGGTAGCCTAAATCAAATAGTTTCCCTTCGATCCTTTCAACAAGCTCCCCAAAAAAAGGATTGGCAACGGTTGGAAAAATCAGTCCGATCAATTGTGTATTTTTTCCTTGTAAGGAACGAGCTAAAGAATTCGGTTGATAATTCAGCTCTTTCATCGCCAAATTTACTTTATCAATGGTTTTTTGACTTAAGGAGCCGTAATTATTAATCACACGAGAAACAGTAGTGGGCGAGACGCCAGCCTTTTTGGCTACATCCGTTAGTTTGATGACCATGTCCGTTCATCCTTTATTGGTTAGTTTTCCGCAGTTGCCATAATTTCCCTTGATAGCCCCCATCACACTCTAGATGGACTCCTGTCTGATGTGTTTCTGGAAATACTCGCATGGTTGCCACTTTTTCACCTTCGTTGATGAAGACTTCAACAATCGATGAATCTACAAAAATTTGTAGGTCTAATGGTTTTTGTTCAACCGAAAACGATCGAACAAATCCATATTCTTTTCCAAAAACAGTACCAGCTTGACTACGGTCTATCATTATTTTACCATGTTGCGAATCAAAATTAATCGTTAATCCCTCATTTTGTTCTTTATTCGTAAATAAAGTAAGCGTTCCACTGGAAAGTGGGTCAAATGACAGCCTGATCTCATACTGATTTGTCTCTGTTTCAAAAAAAGAATCGGAATCTTTGTTCAACTCAATCGCTTCACCTATGCGTAATTGCTTCATTTCTGCGACAGGGCGTTGATACAATTTTTTGTCTTTTATAAACAGCTCTTTTACACTACTTAGACAATGGGCCCATTCTTCTTGATCGGTTGGATAATCAATTTCTGGTAATCCCACCCAACTAATAGATAATAAACGGTTATCTGGTGCTTGAAAGGCTTGAGTAGCGTATACATCAAACCCTTCATCCAGATTTTTTAATACAGTAGGCTGAATCAAACAATTCGCTTCACTGTCGTAAGAATCCCCGATGACATACGTATTAGGATAAATATTTCCATAAGAACAGATATCTGGTTCTAACCCTTGAGGACAAAAGATAAGTAAAGCCGCGTCTTCTGTTACTAGTAAATTAGGGCATTCAATCATAAAGCCCATTTCTTTATCGGTAAACTCCAATTCACCCTTGCACTGCCATGTAAGCAAATCAGAACTTTGATAAGTAAGAATCTTTCCTTTTTCTGTCTCATCTTGAGCACCTATGACCATCAAGTAACGATCATTATAGCGAAAGACTTGGGGATCTCTAAATTCTGATGTATATCCTTTCGGCGGTGCAGCGATCAATGGCGTCTCGATTTTTTGAACCGTTCCAGATTCATCCATCCAGGCACCTAACTGGTAGGAATGACGAACCCAATTATCATCACGAACATTTCCTGTATAAGCAAGAAACAATTGATCCGAAACAGGCAAAGCGGTTCCTGAATAGACGCCATGACTATCGTACAAACTATCTGGAAATACTTTTGTTCCTTCTTCTTTCCAGTCCACTAAATTATCAGATGTCAGATGATACCAAGATTTTAATCCATGAACAGCTCCCATTGGATAGGATTGATAAAAAACATGCCATTGATCATTAAAAAATGAAAAACCATTTGGATCATTTAGTAAGCCAGTATTTGGTTGAATATGGTACCCTAAACGCCATTTAGAATTGGCGATTTTCTCTTTTAATAAAGCAAGATGCGTTTTATCCCATTCTTGATATGGACGATAACGTTCTTCTTTCGTCCAAACTTTTTTTACAGACATATATACTCTCCTCGTAAGCGTATTCTTGCATATAGTTTAACTTTAAAGGCAATTATTGTCAAACGTTAATCAATTTCAATCCCTAATTATATAAACACCTTTTAAAATCTATTTTATTAATTGTCATACGTTTGACATTTTTATGAAAAATGGTATACTTTGGATGTGAAAAAGCGATTTCATTTCTAGTTTTCATATACAAGATAACAACTTCTATTGAGATCGTTTAAATGACATTTAGGAGGAACGAGAATGGATTACAAAAAAGTGGCAGAGGAAATCAATCAAGCACTCGGCGAAGATAATATTCAAGCAGCAGCGCATTGTGCGACACGACTAAGGTTAGTTCTAAAAGATTCAAGCAAGGTGGATCAGAAAGCTTTAGACAACAATGATGCTGTTAAAGGAACCTTTGAAGCCAATGACCAGTTTCAAATCATTATTGGAGCTGGTGATGTCAACAATGTCTATGATGAACTGATAAAAATAACCAATGTCAAAGAAGCATCCACCGCTGATTTGAAAGCAGTCGCGGCAAACGGTAAGAAGAACAATCCAATTATGGCCTTTATTAAAGTATTATCTGATATTTTTGTTCCGATTGTTCCTGCTTTAGTTGCGGGTGGTTTATTGATGGCCTTGAATAATGTGTTAACTGCACAACATTTATTTGGTCCTCAATCCGTTGTAGAAATGTTTCCAGCTGTAACGGATGTTGCTAGCATCATTAATTTGTTGGCCTCTGCTCCTTTTGCCTTTTTACCTATCTTAGTTGGATTTTCTGCAACCAAACGCTTTGGTGGTAATCCTTATCTAGGTGCTGCCATTGGAATGGCGATGGTTATGCCCGATTTGGTCAATGGATATGGCGTGGCTAATGCGATTGCAGAAGGAAGTATGAATTATTGGCATGTCTTTGGGATGAATGTTGCCCAAGCCGGTTATCAAGGTTCTGTATTGCCAGTATTAGTGGTTGCTTGGATTTTGGCAACTTTAGAAAAATTCTTCCACAAGCGCATTCCAAATGCATTTGATTTTACTTTCACCCCAATGTTAGCCATCATTATTACTGGATTTTTGACATTTATCGTTGTAGGACCTGTTATGAGAATCGTTTCAGATGGTTTAACTGATGGACTTGTTTGGTTGTATAATACAACAGGCGCAATTGGTTTAGGTGTATTCGGACTATTTTATTCCCCTATTGTTATCACAGGTCTACATCAAAGTTTTCCAGCAATCGAGACCACCTTGTTAGCAGATGTAGCACGTACTGGCGGTTCCTTCATTTTCCCAGTCGCTTCTATGGCAAACGTTGGTCAAGGTGCAGCAACACTTGCTATTATGTTACTAACTAAAAATAAAAAACAAAAAAGCTTAGCGACCTCAGCAAGTATTTCAGCGATGCTAGGAATTACGGAACCAGCAATTTTCGGGGTCAATTTAAAACTTAAATTTCCATTTATCTGTGGAATGATCGCTTCAGCAGTTGCTTGTGTATTTATCGGTGCATTTCATGTTTTATCCGTTGCAATGGGCCCTGCAAGTGTGATCGGATTCATTTCAATCGCACCAAAATCAATTCCTTATTTCATGATTGGGATCGTCATCAGCATTTTAGTTGGTTTCGTTACGACATATGCTTATGGTAAACGTCATATGGCTGTATTTGCAGATGATGACACTAGTGCAGGTGAAGTTGCGGTTGCAATCAATGAAGATCCTGAAGCGGAAGTGATCGCGGTTCAAGATGAAATCTTAGCTGCACCAGTCAAAGGCACACCTATTGCTTTAAAAGAAGTCAACGATCCTGTCTTTGCACAAGAAATGATGGGGAAAGGCATTGCGGTAATTCCAGAAAAAGGGATTATTTACGCCCCAGCCGATGGGGAATTAACGGTCGTATACGATTCAAAACATGCGTATGGATTAAAAACAACCCATGGTGCAGAAGTCCTGATCCATATTGGGATCGATACGGTAAAATTAAATGGAGAATTCTTTGAAACGACTAAAAAATACGGAGACTTAGTGAAAAAAGGCGATCTCTTAGGCACAGTTGATTTAGACGCTGTCAAACAAGCTGGCTTTGATCCAACGGTGATGATGATCGTTACGAATACGAACGACTATGAAGCCGTTGAAGTAATTGACACATTAAGTGTAGATGAAAACCAAGATCTACTAGCTTTGAGTGTGCGCTATGAAAACTAATTGGTGGAAAAAGGCAACAATCTATCAAGTCTATCCACGTAGCTTTCAAGATACGAATGCAGATGGTATCGGGGATCTTCCTGGAATTATTCAACGTCTAGATTATCTTGCTTTTCTAGGGATAGAAGCAATTTGGTTAAGTCCTGTGTATCAATCCCCTAATGAAGATAATGGCTATGATATCAGTGATTATCAAGCGATCGATCCAGAATATGGAACAATGAAGGATATGGACACACTAATTGAAGAAGCGAAAAAGAGGAATATCAAGATCATCATGGACTTAGTCGTCAATCATACGTCCTCTGAACATCCATGGTTTCAATCTGCGCTTCATGATTCAAAGAGTGAGTTTCATGATTTTTACGTTTGGAGAAAGGACGTTGACGGACGACCGCCGAACACCCTGCAGTCAAATTTTGGCGGTTCTGCCTGGACATTAGTTCCAGAACTTGGAGAGTATTATCTTCACTTACACGCCAAAGAGCAGCCTGACTTAAATTGGGAAAATAAAACGATGCGCTACGAAATTTATCGTATGATGAATTACTGGATCGAAAAAGGAGTAGGCGGATTCCGTCTAGATGTTATTGATTTAATCGGAAAAGAACCCGACCAATTAATTACTAAAAATGGGCCAAAACTCCATGAGCTATTACAGGAAATGAATCAAAATACCTTTGGTGAATATGATTTGGTCACGGTTGGCGAAACTTGGGGCGCAACACCCGAAATTGCTCAACTTTATTCAGATGAGAGTAGAGATGAATTGTCGATGGTTTTCCAATTTGAGCATATCAATTTGGATAAACAACCAGGCAAACGAAAGTGGGATCTAAAAAAACTTGATCCAAAAGAACTACATCACGTTTTTTCTAAATGGCAAACTGAATTAACTGGAAAAGGCTGGAACTCCCTGTTTTGGAATAATCACGATTTACCACGAATCATTTCTCGTTGGGGCGATGATCAAGAGTTTAGGGTACTTAGTGGGAAAATGTTGGCAATCTATCTTTATTTTCTTCAAGGAACACCTTATATTTACCAAGGTGAAGAAATTGGGATGATCAATTATCCAATTAAATCTATTGATGAGGTCGATGATATTGAAAGTCGTAGAATGTATGATGAACGCATCTCTTTGGGCTATACAGAAGAAGAAATCATTGCCTCTATCAATGCCAAAGGACGGGATAATGCACGCCATCCAATGCAGTGGGATGATTCTAAACAAGCGGGCTTTACAACTGGGATTCCTTGGCTACCTGCAGGAGATTCAAGTGAGATCAATGTAGCCGCTGCTTTAAACGACCCAGACTCCTTATTTTATACGTACAAAAAATTGATTCAGTTCCGAAAACAATTACCCGTGATTACAGAAGGAACATTTGAGCATATTCAAACAGAAGATGCAGCAGTTTTGGCCTATATCCGTAAGCACGAAGGCGAGCAATTATTAGTTGTTGTCAATTTTTCCAATAAGCCAGCTCAATTCTTATTGGAGGCAACACACCAAATCAAAGAAATCTTGATTCATACTTATGAAAAAGAGATCAGTCAAACGCTTCTTCCTTTCGAAGCCTATGCTGTTTTATTAAATTAACAAAAAGCCTCCCTACGGCGAATCGCCGTAGGGAGGCTTTTTAATGTATCGTTTACCCAATGACCGTCCAATGAATATAAAAACAATTGAAATCCCCTTTGATCCTTGGAACAAGAATACCGGCATGATTTAATTCACTACCGCTGTATATTTCCCCTGTACGCATATCCTTATAAAGAGCCGATTCCTCAAGATATTTTGTTTTTAAATACTGAATCGTTTGTGCTGCTTGAGCGAGTCCATTGGAATAGACAAGTAGCGCTTCTGTTTCGTTTTTGAATAGCCAAGCAGTGGAGCACGCCGCATCAAGTTCTTTTAAACGATAAAATTGCCCAAACTGTAATAGCCTACGATGCTTTTTATAAAATACAATTTGCTCTTTTATCATTTCTAGGTCTTGTGGCGATTGTTTTTCTATCGCTAATTCATAGCCAAAGTTTCCACTCATTGCAATTAAAAAGCGACTTTCCAAGGGGGTGTTTCGACCTACCTGATGATTAGGACTATCTGAAACATGAGCCCCCATCATAATTGGCGGATACAGATAGCTATAGCCGTATTGAATTTTCGAGCGACATAATGCGTCTGTGTTATCGCTTGCCCAAGTTTGTGGCATATAGGCAACCATGCCTGGGTCAAATCGACCGCCACCACTAGAGCAATTTTCAAAAAGGACTTGGGGAAATTGTTCTGTCACTTCAGATAAAATCCGATAAAGCCCTAGAACATAACGATGGCTCACTTCCTTTTGTTGGTCATTTGGTAAAAGAAAACTGCTCACTTCCGTTAAATGTCGATTCATGTCCCATTTTATATAATCAATTTTATTTGAAGAAAGATAGGCTGTCAGCATGTTAATAAGGTGATCTTGAACTTCTGGCAAACTTAAGTTTAAGACTAGCTGTTGTCGCCCTTGTGTTTGAGGATAATTTGGAACCTGTAAACTCCATTCTGGATGTTTCTCAAACAAGCGACTTTTTACAGAAATCATTTCTGGCTCAAACCATAAACCAAATTTCATCTTTTGTTGGTGAATAACATCTGCAAGATGCTCGATCCCATTTGGCAGTTTTACTTCGTTCACATGCCAATCACCTAAAGAAGTTGTATCATCTACACGTTGACCAAACCACCCGTCATCTAAAACAAATAATTCAATCCCTAAAGTACTCGCTAATTGAGCTTGGCGGATCAAATCCTCTTCAGTAAAATCAAAATAATTCCCTTCCCAAGAATTAAGTAAAATGGGACGTTCCATCTGCTTCCACTGCTTAGGAATCAAATAGGTTTGGTATAATTTATGAAATGTCTGGGAAAGTTGATTAAATCCTTGCCCACTAAAATTCAATACAACTTCTGGTGTTTGAAATGTTGCTCCTGGTGACAATTTCCATTCAAAGTTCTCTGGATTAATTCCGATTTGAATCCGTGTACTACCATATTGCTCTACTTCTGCTTGAGCAACAAAATTTCCACTGTAAATAAAATGAAAGCCATAAACGTCCCCTTGATCTTCATTCGTATACCGATCAGCAAGCCCCAAGAACGGATGATGTTGCGGACTACTTGTTCCTCTAGTTGATGCGATTTTTTGTATACCAGGATGGAGGGCTTGGCGATGGATTGTTGCTTCATTTGTATGCGCTCCATTAAGTGTTAGCAAGTCGAAGTCACAACGAGGAAAATCTAACAGCATCGAACCAGCATTTTCTATATAGACTGCTTGTGTTCCATTATTTTTATACCCCACACTCCGTGTAATGACAGGAAGATCTTCATATATCGTATAATACAACACCATTTCAAGTAACTGAATATGGTCTACAAGATAAATCGCTAAGGTTTGTGCTTGTTCTCCCCTTAGTGAAGGCAGACCCTCTAAAGATCGTTTGCCTTCTATAATTTCAAAGTGATCATAGACAAGATTGGTAATACAATATCCGTCTAGATTCCGAAACTGATAGTTACTCACCCGATAATCTAAGCTACCTTGTGTACTCGTTTCAAGTGGCAGCGTATTTAACGAAAAAGTCCGTTCTTCACTGATTGGATTCGTGGCAAAGCCGCGATCGATCATTTGCAGCTGATTGACTTGATGATACTCTGCTAAACGAGGACCAAAATACCTATGGGTAAGATATTTTTCTTTTTCGATACCAATGATATAACTAATTTCATTATTGCTCAGGTGAAAAACATTTTGTGATGCATCAAAATAAATTGGCATATTTACCATTCCTCTTCTTTTATTCTCTCCATGATATCGAGTATAATCAGAAGTAACAAGAAGAAATTATTTTAAGGAGGGTAATAAATTGCAGAATTTTGTGCGTCAATTCCATTATATCGATGACCGACATTTACCACTCATCCGAGGCATTGGTGTCGGACAAGGAAGTATTCATTATGACTGGGATGCACGTCTTCGAAAAGAACAACTAATTGTTTTGCAAGTAACATTAAGTGGGCAAGGATTTATACAAATAGGAGACAAAACTGTTAGCTTAACAAAAAATAGAGCTTTCTTTGCTAAAATCCCTGGAAATTTTCGCTACTTCGGTGAGGATTGGCAGTTTCTATTTGTAGAGTTTTCAGGAAATATGATCCAATGGTTGGATAGATCACTTGCGATCGTTGAACTCTCTGATTCATTTATTGAAATGTTACGAAGCGTTATTCTTGATCTAAAAATACGAGAATTAACCGTTACACAAAATGCCAAAATAGCATTTGCCCTTTTTTTAGATAGTAAAGAAGAGATCCAAAAAGAAATCCAACAAAAAACAGATACCATCATAGCTGTAAAAAAATATATTGATGAACACTATTTTGAAGATATTAGCTTGGATTTTTTATCTGAAAAATATGAGCTATCAAAATACAAGCTAATTCGACAATTCGAAGGCGCTTATAGCTCCCCACCAATCCACTATTTAAAAAAAGTCCGCATCCTTCATTCATTATCGCTATTATGGGCGGATGAAGCGGTGGAAATAGTCGCAAAAAAAGTTGGTTTTTCAACAGGAAACTATTTTAGTAAAGTATTTAAAAAAGAAATGGGAATCTCTCCTAGTGAGTATAAAAATAAAAGAACACAGTATTATTAAGGATTCGTTCCTTTTTAAGAGCTATGTTGATTGAGAAATTAGATAGATGGACATTCTATTTTTAATAGCATAAACAATAGTTTAATGAATTTATACAGATAATTATTGAATAGACTAGTACGTTACTTGATAATCTCTCTCGATCAATTAAATTACCCATTCATTGTTGAGGTATTTGTTTGAAACTGATAGAATGCCTTTTTATTATTTCTTAATAAAGATAGTTATTAGAGATAACGTTTAAAATGCATGCTATTATGTGAAAAATAATAACTATCATAGAAAAATTTTTCATTACCATAACAAAAAAAGCACCTAGACAAGTGCCTTTCTAAATACCTTATCGACATAATCACAAAAAATAAGGCAGATTGCGAATACAAATGCACATTATTTACAATTTGAGTAAAAAAAATACAAATAATATGGTATGCTAATCATGTAATGAAAATTACAAAAAGCAACTATGTTAGTGGAGCGTATACTTGTCAATTTATTTTCAAGTATAACTGATGCTCAAACTACAAGTCAGCTTGAATAAATATTGGAATATCTTTGCTTTCTGAAATGATAGAGTAAACTTCTCGCTCAATGCTTTTTGCGAAATGCTGCTCTCCAAGTTTAGTTAATAAATGAATATAGTCAACTATATTTTCTTTATAACGGTCATCGCCAGTAATTAAATAGCTCGTTAAGTTATCTAAATACTGAATGACTAATTTATAATCAAATGTAAGACTGCCTTCTTTTGTAATGGCTAATTTTAAGTAATAACGGCTTTCTTCATATTCTTTTTTACGTAGCAGCGTCGTGATTAAATTATTGATCATGTTCTTAATGAATTCTGTTGTTTCAACATTTCTAATTTCGATATCTTTAACAGGCAAGACTTTTTTGGCTAGGCTCTTGATTTGTTTATCATTAAATAGAAAAATTGTATTGGATAACACCGCATAGTCATACTGAAAAAAATACTCTTTTTTGATTAGAAGATCATAGATTTGGTTTAATTCCTCTTGGCTCACAGGAGAAATTTCTTTCCAATAATTGGAGAATAACGTTTTTATGCCGATAAAATTTGCCATTTCTCTAAGATGCATCTCTTTAGAAAAGCTTAATTGGTTATAGTAGCTGAGTAGCTCATATTTACTTGATTCATCAGTTGGGTTATTACCACACTGTTTAAATAGTTTACGAAACTTTTTTTGTTCTATACTGTCTTCTAAATATTCTGAAAATTCTTCTAGTGGGATAGAGAAACGTTCTAGAATATCTGTTAACTCAGAAAATCTTAAAATCTTTTTGCCGGTCTCAATTTTGGAATAGACGGAGGTATCAGTATAGGTAAGAACATCTTTTTGCTTTAAATTTTTATTTTTTCTAAAAAAATAAAGTGCTTCTTCTACGTTCATTCTAGTTCCACTCCCTTTTGTACAAGTATAGCACATTATTACATATAAATTGTTTGAAATATTCTATTTTTGAAAGGGGGGATTGTTGTGATTACAGTTGCTAGTGCATTTGCTATTTCAGTTTTTATTTGGGTTAATGTTTAATTTTATTAGACAGCTATTATCTGAGATAACTGGATAATTATGTTGCAAATAGCCCATTGTATCTTTTTCGATACAATGGGCTATTTAGCAATCTAATTTTTTTTATTGGTCCAACCATTCTACTATCCTATTACATCTATATCGTGTGAGGCATCATTATAAACATTAGTTCCTATTTTAAGTTTAGAATACTGATAAAGCCTAAAATAAAAAGGATAATTATGTTTTCACCAAACGTTATACTCGTAAATTAATAGGTAGACATAAAATCAAAACAGCATGAATTGTTTTTGTACCGCCGCCAATTTTTATGATAAAAAAGAGCTGAGCATTTTATCTACTGGTAAAATATGTCTCAAAAAATTGTTCTACTGCTCTAATATAAATCGCGTACTTTTAATATATTTCGTATACGTCCCTTCTATCTCTAATTTATTCCCCTCTTCCCAGCCATCACCATACACATGGTCTAACCGTCCTAGATCGTCAAAGGTAAAAACCAGACTTACTTCATAGCCGTTCCTCAAAAATAACGTTGGCTCATCAGCTTTCAAGTCACTACTCTTTTCCATATCCATATAGAGATCTGTGTTGATTAAGTCTTTGGACATATCCAGTGATAAGCGATCATTTACTAATGAGCGGATATTATCGCTAAAATACTCATCATATTTTGCTAGATTTTCTTGTTTTTCACTTGAAAATAATATATATCGAATAAAAATTTTTACCGCCTCTTCGTAATCAACCACTTTAAGAGGCGTATAAGAATTTTCACCTTGGAAATTCCAACTATCACCAACTAATCCATTGATTTTTGGTTCATTATCTCCAGGATAAAATCTAAGGGTACAAAAAGGAGTATCTTTATAACGAATATAGACTATTTCTGAGATATCATTATCCGTTTTTTCCTTCGTTATAAAAGAGAAATCTGACATAGAACTATTCACATAAGGTTTAGCAGGAACAAAATCAGTCATCTGTTCTCGTAATAAATTATCATAAGTGAAACTAATTTTAAAAATGTCTTTTAATAACTGATTGTCTGTACTATAAAAAATGTAAATAAATCTTTCAGCTAATGAACTAAACGGTATATCTAAATCGTCAAAATTTACCGGAGTAAACTGCTCTATTCGTTCCCAGCCTTCCCCATAAATTTTGTCTATCTTCTGATTGTAATCATTTATCCCAAGTAGATTGATAGGTTCGTCACGATAATAGATGATGGTGTATTCTGTCAATTTATTTTTTTTGATTGTAAAATCACTTAATACAGCCTGTTCAAATTTTGGTTGAGCATTTAGCTGTGCTGCTGCTTCAATTGATACATTTTCCTCCATATAGTCAATCTGAAACTGTTTTTGCTGCTCTAATTGATTCGATAGGTAAAAAGCCTCAATAAATGTTCGCTCAATTAATTCTTCGTTTAAATCTTTTTCTACATAACTATCTTCTTCGTCTTCCAGCGAACTGGATAGCTGTTCAAGAAGTTTCGTTTTTGAAATTCTATGTACGGTATTCGGACCAGTATTATTAAATACAGCAAATATGAAAAACATAACGATCAGAACAAGTGAACAGAAGAACATTATTTTAGAAGATTCACTGCTTTTCCCTTCCTTTTGTTTCCTCTTTTTCATTTCATTTTGCAGGTACAAATAGTCTTGTTTATGCGTACGCCATAACTGTTTCTTCATTTCCTTTAAAGAATCTTCCAAATAAACTATTTCTTGTAATGGAAGCTTTTTCCACATCTCAAAAGCTATTACGTATTTATGTTGGAAAAAAAAGACATACCCTTCCAACAAGTAATAGAGTTGTTGAGGAATAATCAATTGCGCCTTCTTCCAGGTAATCGTTTCTTGAACTACTTGACGAGCTTGACTTTTCTTTAGTGCTTGGATATACGTTCTTAAAAATTCTGTTGTCTCATTTTTTTGACCCTCTTCAGTGGATAGCAGGGCGTTTTCAATTTTTGTTAAAATCACCTGATTTTTGATATTGCCGTGATCAATTTTTAAAGTAGTCAGAACATACAAATTTGACAGATCGCTGTCTTTAGAAAAAATGAGCTTCGCTCTGTCTATTTTTTTCTCGATTAAATGAACATCTGCATCACTTTCAAGCATACAATAAATAGAATAGCGTAAATTGAAATATTCTTCCCGACTGTTTCTATCAAGATCTTGCGCTATTGCAAATGAAAATGGCGGAACATGATATATTTTATATCTTAAGGCTGTAAAGTCTCCGTATACATAATTTTCTTGTCCAATTTCATCACGAAGCTCTAATAAGTCAAACGTATGAAATAAAAAATGAATAATTTCTTTTGCTATAATTGTAAAATGCTCAACTAGAAAGACTTGAATGCTATAAGAGTTTGCCATAAATTCATCAATAGACCATTCATTGATCGGTTCTACTAGCTTCTCCCAGTATGCTAACTTATAAAAATAATCTTTTTCCGCAACGATTCGTTGTAGCTGTGTTGAAAAAGGAATATCAAAAATACTACCATTCTCTTGATCATCTATTTGATCTTGTCGAGCTACCTCCGAATCTAAGATGTTTTCATCTTTTATAAGAATAGTAGCAGGCCCATCATCAGATGCTTTAGCTATAGCTAAGGCCGCATCAAAAGCTAGTTTTAATGCCTGAAATTCTTCTGGTTGTTCATCAGGAAAAATCAATTTCAACTTTTTAGCATACGCTCTCTTTATTTTTCTACTATCTGTTGTATAGTCAATCTCTAAAACTTCCCATGGATTCATATGCACTTATCACCTTCAAATTTAGGTTTCTACTCGATTACTTAGTTGAAAATCTGATTTTATTTTTCAAGGACTTCGTTACGCTCTAGTATCAGCTTTTGACTACGCTCTTTTTCCATTTTTACCAAAAAAAGTTCATCCAATTTCGCCAGTACTACTTAATTTCTAACTTTATCCTTATTCTATATTTTCAACTATCACTTGTTACGGAGCGGTCTCTAACACATTAATTACTTTAGCAATAATTTAGTAAGAACCAAATACTATGCTCTTTGTTATAAAATGAGTCAATAAAATTATAACATAGGAAATTTTTAGCTTTCGTCAAATTATTTTATTTTTTTTAAAATTATTGATAATAAATTAGTCGTAGAAATTCTTCTAGCATAAAAAAAGACACTCAAACAAGTGCCTTCAAAGATCCCTTATTGATCATCGCCAGTAATTAAACAGCATGTTACATTCTCCAAGTACTGAATACCCCATTTATAACTGAACGTAACATTACCGTTTTTGATAGAGGCTGGTTATAAATAATAACGGCTTTCTTTCTGTTCCTTTTTATGTAATAACGTTGTACTTTAAAATTCGCATGATTACCAATTATGCGAATAATAATTGAAAACAGGGTATCGCTTTATCAAATATTCACCTAACTGTCGCTCTAAATTATTGACAATTTTTGACTCATCAGAATTTACAGGAATTATTAAAGCATACGTAGTAAAGGAATTCATTTTAGCGTTTATTCGTTCCATTTCTTTTTTGGCCTCTTCAGAATCAATCAGAAATGTTACTATTAATTTTTGGGTTCCAGTACCAAAGATATCAAACGGATCAAACAAATCACCGTAACCAGATTTTTTAGAAAATGAAGTTCTTCCAATCGTCACGATCATTCCATTATCTCGAAATGAAACCCAGAGATAGTGATATTTCTCTTTCTCGCCGGACCTTTTCATGATCTCTTTTTTTACTTCCTCTTTGTTCATATCAGAAACGAGTATCGGAAGATTATCAGCAATCATCAGTTTGTTCGGTTTTTCTTTTATTATCCACTCTTGTATAGATCTTTTAACTTGTTGAACATGATTCTCTGCTGTAAGGTTCTCCTTATATTTTAAGACCTGAATTTTGGCTATTTCATCTCTTATACTCCAGTTTCTAGGTCGTGTAAACTCTTTTAAAATTTTTTCTCTATCATTCATCTATTAACTCCTACTCCAAAATTCTTAATACTAGCCCTATTTATGATACAGTTCCATGTATCGTTAGGGGATGATATTTAAGAAAAACTGCTGGCATTAATCCTAAAATAGGATTTACCAGCAGTCTAAGTTCACGTATTTCATACTCGCAATAGTAATACACTTAATCTAACACAATATTTTCAGAACATTGATCAATACTCGTAAAGTATTTTCGTTTGATTATAGACCTTCTCAAACTGTTAAATATTGTTCATTGATGAAAATTTCCCGAATTTGATCAAATGATTAAATTTATCATACAGCTCGTTCAAAGAGAGTAATATTGTTTCTCTTTCTCTCATATTATTAATGATTTGAGTTTGGTTTTCTTTAGAGTATTCACCAGCCTCGTTAATAGGTATCTGAATTTCAATATAAGATATCAGATTGTCTCTATTTGATTTGATAGTGTACCCAAATCCAAACCTTTTTTTTATATCTTTTATTGCATAATAAACATACTCTGTTTTTATATTTTTATTTAAAACTTTAAAAGCTAACCTACTTGTATTCAGATAAAATGGCGTTTTATGCAAAATAATATTGGTTCCTGCAGTACCATCTCCATCTGTCGCTACTGAAATAAACATCTCTTTTTCAGTAGCATCAAATAACGCTTTTGGAAATCTTTTTTTACTCTCTACAGCATCAAAGAAAGCTACCGGTTTAGCAGCCGCAGTATACACTGGAATTCCATTTTCTCTCCTCATAGGGATATATTCTTTCTGCTTTAATCCGAGATTCTTAGAAGAAAATTCAAAATCCTTCTCATTTAATGAAATATCAACAAAATTGTAATGCTCAAATAGTTCTGCTTTTTTATCCAACGCTTTCAAATCCTCAAGCATTTGGGTTATTGTACTTGAGATATCTTCTAATTCTGTTTCTAAATCCTCATAAGATGTGACAACATCTTCAACTTCCAAATTCAGCTCTTTTCTGATCTCTTTACTTATCAACATGTCCGACATCCACAGGTTGTTTTCTTTATAATAATTTATATCTTTCAAAAAAATTTGTGGCTTATCTGCTTTATAGTTGTCTTTGTCAAAATAAAACTTTTTATATTCTATTTCCAAAGTATTCAAATCATGCAAGCTAGTATTCACTCTATTTGCATCTAAGCTTTCGCCAACATCCGTAACAATGTAATTAAACACTTTGTTCGTTTGCTTGATCCTTTTCGCATTCTTTTTTGTTAAACATAAGATATAGGTCTTTTTTGGGGTAGTATAAAAAGTCCTAGACGGTAACGATATGATCCCGTCAATTATACATTCCTCTATAACGAAATTTCGCAAGTTTCTGTCACTTTTAGTATGGAAAAAACCATCCGGCAAAATCACAAATGCCTTTCCCCCATTTTTTAAGGATTTTACAATATTTACCAAAAATAATCCTTCTTTGCTGCTAGCTGACACATTATAATACTCGTTTAAAGAGGTATTAGAATGAATATAGCTATGATATACACTTAGACCTTTTCTAACATAAGGTGGATTTGATAGGATTAAATCATATTCTTTCTTAATATTACTTAACGAACCAATACTACTTGAATGAAAACTTTTGAATACTTCATTTAAGTATCTTGATATCTTTTTTAATGAATAATTTATTTCACTAGCTTCTGCTATATAGTTCGATAATAGAACAGTCAATGAAGCTTTTGCAAGAGTGATTGTTTCAGGATCAAGATCGTAGCCGCTGTATCTTAATAAAGAAGAAAAATTATCCTTCTCAAAATTGAACTCATTTTCAATTCCACGCTTTATCATTGTTTCTTGAATAAATCCACCAACACCACAGGCTGGATCACATACAGACTGATCTTGAGTCAGCTTGGTTACTTGTGCCATTTCAGTAATAGAACGCACAATATTTCTTGGTGTAAAAAATTGTGCCATTAGTTTTATCCCATTTGTGCCTTTTAAAAATTCTTCAAAGAGACTAGACTTAAATTCAATAGAAACGCCCTTCAAACTTCCAAATGCCCTGAACTGTGTTAATATATCAAAAAATAACTTGTCTTGATTATTATCAGCTTTTAAACTAAGCCCATTGATAATTGAAGTATGATCCTCTCCCGCTGGAAATAGTTCTTTTATTCTTGTTCTAACCGTATTTTGGTAAAATTTCAAACAATGTTTCTCACCTTTTTGGTATGTATCTTCAAAGGATATTTCAATCCCTTCATCGTTCTCTTTGATTACTTCCAAATCACTAAGATACTTGTACATGAATATTTCAGTAAAGGTCATTAAACATTTTTTAGGATCATCTCCAGTAGCTAGCCAAATAGATTGCCATACTTTTTTGGCTAATGCCGTTGGATCAGTCATGACTTTTTCAGAATCCAAGACAGACGAGGCAACTGTAATTGACTTAATTATCTCAATTACAGTTAATTGTGAAGCACGGTCACTTGTAAAATCGTCGGTAATGATAGCATCACCCTTCGCATCAATAATTCTGTTGACGTTTAGTTCCTCATAGACATCAGAGCTAAACGTTTCATCGTGAATTAAATCTTCTGAGGCGATATTAAACCAATAAAATGAGGAACCGTTTGTAATAGCGCCCAGATGTGTTTGAGTCGCCCAACAATACTCTGAAACTTGTCTAATCGCATCCGTTTTTTGTTTGTTTGTTTTTAGCTCTTTCGGATCTTTATATTCAATAATTGCTTTAATTTGATAGGGTTCTTTTATACCTGATAAAATGAGACCATCTGGTTTCTTTTTTAGAAATTCCTTTTTCACTTTATTCTTTATGATGTTTGATCGGCTTAGGTCCTGGAAAGTCGTGTTTCCTATATTTAAGTACTTATATTCTCCAATTGTAATCATATTTTCTAGAGATTTTTTTTGATATAACTCTTCGCTCAATTTAATCCCTCCAAAATTCACTTCATTGGAGTTATCATACCATAATCTGTCGTTTTTTTCTTTATCACCAATTATCTTCCTCTCTACTTCCGCCCTTTATTTATCCTTGTTTCAGAGTTCTATAACAAATAGCTAAGTATGAAACTTTTTGAATAGTAATCAAGTTACTTGCGATATACCCCATCTTTTATTCGCGAACAAGTCATCAACTTTTGGTTAATAAGTAAAAAATATCCGTAATTATGATACGGTTCTGCGTATCGGAAGGGGCTGATATTTTCTTAAATCTAAATTGATTTAAAATGTGATTGGGTCATAACTCTACGAGTTATGATGTGACCCCCAAAAGTTGTACGTGGAAAATACAATTTTTGGAGGTTATTTTTTATGAGTTATTATGAGGTAGAATTCAAATTAAAGCTAGTGAAAGAGTACCTAGAAGGCCCTCTGGGCGGACGAGCCTTGGCTAAAAAATACGGACTCCCATCAAATGCCTTAATTTACAATTGGAAACACTCCTATCAATTATTTGGGAAAGAAG
>NZ_MIKC01000041.1 GCF_001730315.1 Enterococcus ureilyticus | reverse complement strand
TTATCAGTTAGTTGTTCCTTTTTTGTGTTTAAATGCTTAAAAAAGTGCTGGTAGAAAATCTTTTTTGATTTCCACCAACACAATATATTATAGAGCCAAGAAAAGAGCTGATGTTGTATCGGCTCTTTTTTTCAGCTTTAAAGTGATTATTTTCACAAAGTAATGTGCTGTTTAATTAAAGAAAGAAACTGTTATTTCTCAAAAGCCAATTAGATCAAGATTCAGTTGGTTATCTATCGCAGTTTCTAAAACAATTGAACTTTTAATGTTTGAAAATTGCATCCATTTTGCAAGTACATCCTTCATCTCAGTAGTATTACTCACTGTTGCTTTCACTAAATAATTAACCTCACCACTGACGATATATACTTCATTAACGTAAGGACTACTTCTCAATAAATTTAACGTTTTTTCGACGGGAAGTCTAACCTGGCTCAATTCAGTGAAAAAAGTAATATTCTCTTTGAACTGTTCGCTGGATATTTGAATCGTAAAATTTGTAATGATGCCTTTTTCAATTAATTTGTTGATTCGTTCCTTTACACTTGGGCGACTCAAATTGACTTTTTGAGACAATTCAACAATTGAAATTCGTGAATTTTCATGTAAGATTTCTAAAAGTTTACGGTCAGTTTTGTCCAATAGTCTACCTCCTTTATTTTCCACTTGAAACCATTTGATATATTTATTATAGAGGATAAATGGATGGCTTTCCATAAAAAATTAGAGGTATTGACCGTTTTATCATTCCAAAGTCAAAATGGCTAATTTAGAGAATGGCGTTTCATATTGTTAAAAAAAATGACATACTTTTTTTGAATCTTAAAGCGAATGCTTCTATTTGATTCATAATTTTATATACAAGTAACAAAAAAATTCGTTATCATTAATTTATCTCAAGAGGATTTAGTTATTTATTAGTGAATAGATGTTTTTTTATCTAAAAAGACTACCAAAGGAGCATTTTTTATGGTGAGAAACAGGTGGTTAAAGTTTTTATTGCTGTATGCAGGTGGTGTGCTTGTTTCTTTAAGTCAATTGAAATTAGTGCCGATCCAAAATGAATTGGGATCAGAATTAGGTGTAAGTCTGTCGACAGTTTCGTGGTTAATGTCGATTTTTACAGTTTCCGGGATTTTTCTAGCTGTTCCAGGTGGCACTTTAGTCACACGTTTTGGTCCCAAAAAATTACTAATCGGATTGATGGGCTGTTTAGCAATTGGGAATATCTGGGGGGCAATTTCAACTATGTTTTGCTCATTGTTGGTTTCAAGAGCGCTCGAAGGGATTTCCTTTTCAATGATTATCATGGTGGGTATCGTCTTCATTCATTTTTGGTTTCATGAAAGTAATAGCGGTATTCCCACAGGACTTTGGGGGACATTTTCTGCTTTAGGGTCAATGCTAGCGATGAACTTGTTTAAACCTCTCGTACAAGCCTATGGGTTACGTTCACTTTGGTTTCTTATTGCAGGTTTGTCAGTTCTTTTGTTGTGTTTGTTTTTCTTTCTATTAGATGAACCAAAGAATCAATCTATTGTTGAGCAAAAAAGAATGTCAGGCTCATTTAAAAAGGCGATAGAGAATAAATCGATTTGGTTGTTAGCCCTTGCTCAAGGTTGTATGGCTTTTATACTATTTGCTTTTATCAATCTTTATCCGCAGATATATAGGCAACAATATGGTTTATCAGAATCGTTAGCAAATAGCTACACTGGCTATTTTGGTCTATTTGGCATTCCTTTTGGTGCTTTAGCAGGCTATTTGATTGATAGAACCAAAAAAGGGCAGGTAATGATCTTTTGTTCTTTTCTGTTAATGTTAGCCGCAACCTTTTGGATGGGGTACTTGTCAAGTAACGTGACATTTATTATGCAACTCTTTGCACTTTCGGCGGGAGCTAGTTTGTCTTCTTCCTGTGTGATGATTTTGGCCCCAAAAGTGGTAAAACAAGACCGCTTGATTGGAGCAAGCGTTTCTTTTATCAACTTGTTTTATTATGTTGGCATTTTTGTCGGAACACCGATTGTTACAAAATTCAGTGAAGGAGAACAATCATGGCAAAATAGTATCTATTTACTTAGTGGTATTGGTGTCATTGCATTATTAGCAGTAGTTGGATTTATTAAATTGAATAATGAAAATGTTTTATCGTAATTAAATTATTCACGAAAGAGTAGCTTGTTTTTAGATATGCTTCTTTTAAATAAAAACTTGGAAGGTGACAAATAATGGAAAGAGTATTTCAGACAGATCATGCGTTTGCAACGGAAATGGATAAGAAAGATCCGCTTAGAAGCATCAGAGATCGTTTTTATGTTCAGCCAGGTGAAATCTATATGGACGGTAATTCACTAGGCTTGGCTTCTAAAGACGCTGAAGAAGCCTTACTTAACATGATGAACATTTGGAAAAAAGAAGGCATTAAATTATGGGATGGATTGTTCCATTATGCTGGTAAATTAGGTGAAATGTCAGCACCGTTGATCAATGCGTATCCCGAAGAAGTAGTGATCACAGGTAGCACAACGATCAATATTCATCAATGTATCAGTACATTATACAAACCTACAAAAGAGCGGTACAAAATTTTAGTTGATGATTTAAATTTCCCTACAGATCGTTATGCTATCGATAGCCAAGTAAAATTGCGAGGATTTGATCCCAAAGACGCTGTAAAAGTGGTAGAAAGTGCGGATGGACGCTTGATTGATGAATCCGCAGTGATTGAAGCGATGACTGATGATGTAGCGATCATTCTTTTGCCAACGGTCTTATATCGTAGTTCTCAACTATTGGATATGAAACGAGTGACGGATGCTGCTCATCAAAGAGGAATTCTAATTGGTTGGGACTTATGCCATGCTATAGGCGCAATACCGATGGATTTTAAAGAGATTGATCCTGATTTTGCTGTCTGGTGTACGTACAAATATTTATCAGCAGGACCAGGCTCAATAGCTGGTCTTTACATGAATCAGAAACATTTCAAAGAAATACCAGGATTAGCAGGTTGGTGGGGGAACAAGGATGATACTCAATTTGAGTTGAACCATCAATTTGACCATCAAAGAGATGCAAGCGGCTGGCAAATTGGCTCCCCAAGTTTCTTGGCAATGGCTCCATTGGAAGGAACTTTAACGATCTTTAATGAAGTTGGGATGGAGAAAATTCGTAATAAATCGTTATCTATTACAGCGTACCTCATGTATTTGATTGATGAAAAACTTGCCAAATATGGCTACGCAGTAGGAAACCCACGAGAAGATAATAGACGTGGTGGTCATGTTTGTTTGGAACACGAAGAAGCGTATAGAATTTGTAAAGCACTAAAACAAGTAAATATCATCCCAGATTTTCGAGAACCGAATGTGATTCGCTTAGCTCCAATTGCTTTATATAACACTTATCAAGAAGTGTACACATTAGTAGAAACATTAGAAGATATTGCTTTAAATAAAAAATATGAAAATTTCAGTAATGAGCGGACACTAGTCGTTTAAGATACTTAAAGAACTTCAATTGTCACCTTTACAAATAGGACAATTTCCTACACTATTACGATCGCTATTGGAATCAACACATATAAAAAGCACATAACGATGAAGGCAGTCACAAAAGATCAAAACAAACTATGTACACCTGTTTCCAAATCATTTAAATAAGAAATAGACGATTAAATCATTTTATTGCTGTAAATGCAATAAAATGATTTTTTTTACTTTAAGCTTCATTTATGTTTGTTCTTATACAATGAATTTAGTTAAAGGAGGAATTACAATGGTTAAACTAAAAAATAGTTTTCACAGAAAAGAAAAAAAATATATATTGACGAATAGAATATATCAGCAATTAAGAGAAAAAATAGATCCTTATCTGCAAGAAGATGAGCACGGGCTACATACGATAATTTCAATTTATTTCGACACGGAAGACTATCAAATGATTCGTAACTCTATAACAAAACCAGTTTATAAAGAAAAATTTAGAATTAGAAGTTACGGGATTCCAAAAGAAGAATCCACTGTTTTTCTTGAAATAAAAAAGAAAATCAGTGGTGTTGTTTATAAAAGAAGAGTAGCACTAACATATGAAGCGGCTCAAAATTACGTTCAAAAACCACATTCATTTAAATTGCAAACAGCTAAAGAACAACAAATCAAGCAGGAAATCGATTGGTTGTTTGCACGAAAAAGATTAAAACCAAAAGTAATGATTGCGTATGATAGGCGGGCCTTATTTGATTTAGAGAATGAAGATTTTCGAATCACGTTTGATTTTAATATCCGTTATCGACAAGATAGATTGACTTGTACAATAGATGATCAAGGAGAACGAGTAGCACCAGAAATCGATATTTTAATGGAAGTCAAAGCAATGGGCGCTTATCCATTATGGTTTTCAGAAATGTTAGCAGCACTAGAAATTTATCCGGTCTCTTTTTCAAAATATGCGCAAACTTATCAACGTTACTTATTTGAGCCCCATTCTAATTGGAAGAATTTTGGGTAAAGAGAAGAAATTGAACTATTTAATGTTTTTTTATATTAAGGAGGATTTTCAATATGTTGTCTAGTCTTTTAGTAGAAAGTTCAGTTGAAGTATCGTTCAAGGAACTTTTGATTTGTATTATGACTTCGGTTTTATTAGGTCTTTTAGTTGCTTGTGTTCATATGTATCGAAATGTTTACAGTAAAAATTTTGTGATCACATTAGCTGTCTTACCTGTCTTGGTTCAATTAGTCATCATGTTAGTTAATGGGAATTTAGGTACGGGTGTTGCCGTTTTAGGTGCCTTTAGTTTAATCAGATTTCGTTCAGTAGCCGGAGGAGCTAGAGAAATCACTAGTATCTTTTGGTCGATGGGAATTGGGTTGGCCACAGGTATGGGCTATGTTGGCTATGTCACACTATTTTCTTTAATCATTGCTTTATTTTTATTGATTTTAAACACAGTTCATTTTGGTGAAAAGCAAAAGGTGACAGAACGGGAAATAAAAATCACGATCCCAGAAGATTTAGATTATCCAGGATTATTTGATGACCTATTTCAAGAGTATACCTATTCTGCAACTCTAGACTCAGTCAAAACAACGAATATGGGCAGTCTTTATGAATTGCGTTATCGTATTACATTAAAAGATAGTCAAACAGAAAAAGAGTTGATGGATGCCATGCGCATAAGGAATGGAAATTTAACAATTATTTCAGGTAAGGTAGCCACAAATAGAGAAGAATTGTAGGTGAATAACATGAAAAAAGCGAAATTAGGTTTAACAGTCTTAACAATGCTCGTCTTTTTATTATCGGGCTGCACGAAAGAAGATCCAAATACAAACACGTTATCTTCAAAAAATTCAGAAGACGTTATTACTGTCGAAGATGCAAAAAAATCTACTGAAAATAAGTATGGTACTTATGATGAGGAAGACTTTGATGAAAGTTATGATGAAAGCTCTGCAACAAAAATTGAGTTAAAAAAGACGAGTGCAGAAATTGATGGTTCTGGCGCTTCAGAAAAAGATAACATCATCTCCATTACCGCAGGTGGTACCTATATTATTTCTGGAACGTATGATGGGCAAATAAAAATCAGTGCCAATAATGAACAGGTTCATCTAGTTTTAAATGAAGTGTCACTAACAAATGCCTCATCCTCTGCAATTTATGTAGAACAAGCAAAAAAAGTAATTACAACTTTAGCAGATGGCTCTAAAAATACGCTTATTGATAGTAGCAATTACACCTTTGCTTCTGCTGATGAAACGGAACCCGATGCAACTTTTTTCAGTAAAGATGACCTAGTCATCAATGGGAAAGGTACGCTAGACGTGACGGGCTCTTATGATAATGGTATTCGTAGTAAAGACGACTTAGTTATTACGAATGGAACCATTAACGTTACGGCTAAGAATAACGCGATCAAAGGTAAGGATTCGATTTCTATTGCAGGTGGTACTTTTTCCTTAAAAACAACAGAAGGTGACGCAATCCAAGCGAATAACAGTACTGATGCAGATAAAGGTTGGATTGCAATCGATGGTGGAAAATTTAACATTCAATCAGGAAATGATGGTATTCAAGCTGAAACGAACCTATCCATTTCGACTGCTAATATTACCGTTCAGACAGCTAATGGTTATGACGACCACACAATTGATACCACAGCTAGCTATAAAGGGCTCAAGGCTTCTGGAAACATCATTATTGATGATGGAAACTTTGATTTTAATGCCGCTGATGATACTATTCATTCGAATGCTACAGTAACCATCAATAATGGTCGTTTCTCTTTAGCAAGTGGGGATGATGGCATACATGCTGATACTGATTTAGTAATTAATAATGGTACGATAGCAATCAGCAACTCGTATGAAGGATTGGAAGGGGCTTCGGTTACCATTAACAATGGTACGATCTCTCTTTTGGCTTCGGATGATGGAATCAACGCTGCTGGGGGTAGTTCTGGTGAGTCAGAACAAGCAGGACAATTTGGTACAGATGCATTTGGTGAACCTGGCGGTGATGGAGATAGCACCAAGTTCATCGAAATCAATGGTGGAAATATCTTTGTCAATGCAGATGGCGATGGCATTGACAGCAATGGGGATGTCCGGATGACGTCAGGTACACTAATAGTCAATGGACCGACCGATAATGGAAATGCGGCCCTAGATTATGATGGAACTTTTACTATGGATGGTGGTATGTTAGTCTCTAGTGGCAGTTCGGGGATGGCGATGGCTAGTAGTGACTCTTCTGCACAAGCTACATTAAGTCTTTACTTTGATGATACGAAAGCAGCAGGGACATTGATCAATTTAAAAAATGAATCGGGCAAAACAATTGCTTCAGTTGCACCTGAAAAGGCGTTTTCTCATATTGCCATTAGCTCACCTGACTTAAAAGTAGGGGAGACAATTACCTTATCGATCAATGGCAAAGATTCAGGCACTGTTAAAAACGGTTTATACAACAATAGCAACTACTCTAGTGGAACTGAATTGGCAAAAATTACACTGGAAAATGTAATAACTTCAGTTGATCAATCAGGCGCAAAAGTCAGTGGCGGACAAATGGGGGGTGGACAACCACCGAGGTAATTGATTTTTATTGCTTTAACAGCTGGTTTATTGATAGAATAAGAGTATCAAATAGAACGAGGTGGTTATATGTCTAAACGAGTTATTATTATGCACTTTGAAGTAGAAAGTCAAGCTTACCAAGCATTTTCAGAAATAAAGAAATTGTACGTAGAGAAAAAAATCAAAGGGGAACAAATGGCTGTTGTGACCCATATTAATGATGGCGTTCATCAATTCAAAATTGACGATTTCCTAGATTTCACAGGTAATGATCACACATCCAAAAATAGTATGATCGGAATGTTGATTGGTATTTTAGGAGGTCCTTTAGGAATTTTACTTGGTTGGTTTGCAGGAAGCTTATTCGGTGCTTCTCAAGATGCTAAAGAAATTCAAGGTGCTCAAACAGTCTTCGAACATGTGACGAAACAAATCGGTGAAGGGGAGACTGGCTTGATCTTAATCGCAGACGAAGATGACAATCGTCCGTTAAATCAGTTGATCATGAATGAACTGGGTGGAGAAATCACTCGTCTAGATTTTGAAGATGTGGAAAAAGAAATCACAGATGCCAAAGCTGTAGAAAAAGAAACAAAAGATTCTGCTGAAAAATCATGGCAAGATAAAAAACAAAACGCAAACGAGAATTAATTGCTATTTATTAGTAAAGTGAGCAGATCAAGGTGAAGACTGAAATTGTCTTTATCTTGACCGAATCATAAGACTAAGGGCTAAACTAGAAGACGTGAACAAGAGATTCTTTCTCTTCGTCTTCTTTTTTGATTATAAGGATGTGAAATAAATGTTGAAAATACTACTTGTTGAAGACGATGAAATTTTATCAGACAGTATTTTAGAAATTTTGTCAGAAGTAGGGGAAATCGTTCAAGTTTATGATGGAGAAGAAGCGCTATACGAAGCAGAACGAGGAATTTATGATCTAGTAGTGCTAGACTTAATGTTGCCATTAATGACAGGTGAACAAGTTTTAAGTGCATTGAGACAAAAGAATATCTACACGCCTGTTCTAATTTTGACTGCTAAAGATGGGCTAGAGGATAAAGTTAACGGGTTTAAAAATGGTGGAGATGACTATTTGACGAAGCCGTTTCATAGAGAAGAATTATTACTACGTGTTCAGGCGCTAGCGCGACGAGCACTTGGTATGAATGGAAACAATGAATTAGTCGTCAATGAGCTCCGTTTGGACCTTGATAATCGTCACGCAAGCTACAAAGGAAATGAGTTAACTCTGCAAGGAAAAGAATTTGATCTACTACATTACCTTATGCAAAATCAAGGACGGATCATCACAAAAGATCAATTATTTGACCGCATTTGGGGATTTCAATCAGATACAACGTTAACCGTTGTGGAAGTTTATATGAGCAACTTGCGAAAGAATTTAAAACCATTTGGTCTTGATCGCTGGATTAGAACTTTACGTAATGTAGGGTATCTTTTTGAAGCATCAGAAGGAGAGTGATTCATGAATAAGCAACTAAGTAAAAAACAAAGAGTCCATTACTTCATGATCAACCTGATTTCATTCGCAAGTATTTTCCTAGTCTTAGGGCTAATTGTGTTTCAATTAGTCCAAACGTCGATTTATCAATCGGTCGATAACGATCTGCAACGTTTAGCTAATGATCAAAAATTTTTACAACATCAGCTTTTGCAAACGGAAAGACTGCAAGGGAAATCCCCCCAGCTCAGTAAATTTGACACACCACCGCCCAATAACTTCCAGCAACAAGTAATTCTTTGGTCTAAAGATGGTGAAATCGTTAATGAATCTGAATTAGGTTCTCGTTTTTATGATTTTCAGAATTTAAAATTATCGACGGATCAGTTACATAAAGTTACCAGCGTTCAAACGAAAGATAGTAATGATCGTTCACTGCAATTTCATTCGATTACAATACCGATAGAAAATCAGGACCAAATAGCTTATATCCAATTACTGGTAAACACGGATCCCATCAAAGGGACGGTTGAACGTTTTAAGCAAATCCTAATTATTTGTATGGTTGTTTTTGGGCTGTTATCCATCGGATTAAGTTATTTTCTTTCTAAATGGTTTATGAAACCCATTTTGATCTCTTGGAAGAAACAACAAGAATTCGTAGAAAATGCTTCTCACGAATTAAGAACACCATTGACGATTATCCAAGCTAAATTAGAAAAGTTGTTTACAAACCCCAATCATACCATTTTAGAAGAATCAGAGACGATTGCTTTATCGTTAGATGAAGTTCAACGTCTAAGCCAATTAACGAGCGATTTGTTATTATTAGCACGCTCAGATTCGAATGCCTTGACCCTAGAAAAAACACCAGTAAAGATCAATTGCTTTTTAAATAATGTACTATTGCCATATCAAGAACTAGCGCTAGCAGAAGATAAAGCGTTTATGATCGATCTAGGTGAGGACCAACAAGTTGTTTTCGATAAAAAAAGAATTCATCAATTACTGATCATTTTGTTAGATAATGCATTAAAATATACTAAGTCTGGAGAAAAAATTGTTGTTTTTTCCAGCGTTAAAAATAATGAATGGTTGATCAAAATCAGCGATACGGGTATTGGCATTCTCGATGAAAAAAAGACAGCAGTGTTTGAACGTTTTTATCGTGGCGAAAGTTCTAGAAACCGTAAAACAGGCGGGTATGGCATTGGGTTGGCAATTGCTAAATGGATTGTTGAGGAACATCAGGGGAAAATTGAATTAACGGATACCACACCTAAAGGAACGACCGTTATTTTGCATTTTCCTGTAAAATAAATATTATTTGCTAAAGTGGGAACTTTCTTCTAAAATATAGAAGAAGTTTAAAGAAAGTTAGGTAGCCCATGGAATTACAATTTTTAGGTACAGGAGCTGGCGTTCCAGCAAAACATCGTAACGTAAGTAGTATCGCACTAAAATTATTAGATGAAAGAAATGCCGTTTGGTTGTTTGATTGTGGCGAAGGCACACAATTACAAATTCTAAAAAGTACGATTCGCCCAAGAAAAATCGAAAAAATATTCATTACCCATTTGCACGGAGATCACATTTTTGGACTTCCAGGTTTATTGAGCAGTCGTTCTTTTCAAGGCGGAAATGAAAAACTAGAAATTTATGGACCAGTCGGCATTGCAGAATATGTTCGAACGGCGTTGAAAGTTTCGCAAACACGACTTTCATATGAGCTGAAGTTTATTGAAATCACAAAAGAAGGAACGATATTTTCTGATAAACAATTTACAGTTACATGCTCTCGCTTAGATCACGGCATTGAGAGCTTTGGTTATCGGATCATTGAAGCGGATCATGAAGGCGAGTTGCAAGTAGAAAAACTGACTGCCTTAAATATTCCTTCAGGTCCAATTTACGGAAAAATCAAACGTGGTGAATCTGTGGAGTTACCAGATGGACGGATAATCAATGGTCAAGATTTTGTCGGTGAAAAAAAACTTGGACGGATTGTGACGATTTTAGGCGATACGAGAAAATCCAATAACAGCGTCTCACTTGCGGAAGATGCCGATATTTTGGTTCATGAAAGTACATTCAACAAAGACGAAGCAAAAATGGCAAAAGCATATTATCATTCCACTAGTCACCAAGCAGCGCAAGTTGCATTAAATGCAAATGCCAAAAAGCTGATACTAACTCATATCAGCGCTCGTTATTTAACTGGGGATATTATTCAATTGGAAAATGAAGCGAAAGAAATTTTCCCAAACACAAAAATTGTGAAAGACATGGAAATTGTCGAAATACCATTTAGAGCTGAGTAAGGGGGCAACAAAATGTATACTGGACAAGATTTAACGGATAAAGTAGTGGTTGTAACAGGCGGTTCTGCTGGCTTAGGTGAACAAATTTGTTATGAGGCCGCTAAAAAAGGCGCAATCGTTGTCGTTTGTGCTAGACGAATCAATTTGATCGGAAAGGTGAAAGAAGCGTGTGAAGCTTTAAGTGGAAAAGATGCATTTTCTTTTCAATTAGATATTGCAGATCCTGAAAATGTGGAAACTGTTTTCGAAAAGATCAAGGCAGAAGTTGGGCCAATTGATGTATTAGTTAACAATGCTGGGTTTGGTATTTTTGAGAATTTTATGGATATTGATTTAGCTATTGCTAGAAATATGTTTGAAGTGAACGTTTTAGGTATGATGGTCTTTACACAAAAAGTCGCAATACAAATGGCGGAACGTGGAATAGGGCACATCATCAATGTAGCTTCGATGGCAGGAAAAATGGCTACAGCAAAATCAACTGTTTATTCCGCAACCAAATTTGCTGTTTTAGGTTTCTCAAATGCCTTACGTTTAGAATTAAAACCTTTAGGAATTTCTGTTACAACTGTTAATCCTGGACCGATTCAAACGGAATTCTTTGACAAAGCTGATCCATCAGGGGATTATTTAGCATCTGTAGATGTATTTGTGTTAGAACCTAATAAACTTGCCAAAGAAATCGTATATGTGATGGGTACTCATAAACGTGAGATCAATCGTCCACGAATCATGGAAGGTGCTTCTCGTTTATACACGCTGTTTCCACATATAGGAGATCTTTTAGCTGGTGGTATTTTGAATAAAAAATAATTTAACTTTGGAGGAAAAAACATGAAAAATCAGTGGCGTGTGTTTATAGGGCTTTTGTTGGTCCTGATTGTGGTCATTTTCGCAGTGTTGAATAACCAGACAGTTCCAGTCAGTTTTGGTTTTACAAAAATTTCAGGTCCATTGATTCTGATTATTCTGGGCTCTGCAATTGTTGGGGCTTTGATTGGCTTACTGACCTCAACAACAACTATGTGGAAACAAAAAAAACAAGTGAAAGAATTAAACAAAGAACTCGAAGTTTATAAAAACGATGCCGATACCTTAGCAAAAGAAGAAGTGGAAAAAGTTAAACGTGCATATGAAAATCAATTAGCTGAACTGCAGGCTAAATATGATGAAGTAGCGGCTCAAATACCTATTGAACCTGTTGTAGAAACTGAACCTGTCGGGAGTCGTATCGATCATTTTACTAAACCAAGAAATAATGAAGAAGTATAACTAAAAAGTGGAAATAGCCAGGCTCTTCGAACCCAAGGTTGGGACAGAAGTGTTTAACCCCGGAAAATAAGCTGGAATTCACGAAAATTATTTTTCAAATTTTTGTGAATTTCAGTTTGTTTCCAAATGATCTGCTTCTGCTCACACCGTTTATTCGGATTCCTTGAGGCTGAGATGTAACTCATAGAGTTATGTCTCAGCCTCGGATTTTGATCCGATTGTTCAAATCCAAACAAAGACTTTTCATTTACAACTCTTTTAAGATACTTTCTTTAGTTTTCTCATTCTATTTGCTATAATTACTTGGTTAGGAGTGACGTCGTGAAAAAAGCAAAATATACATGGCAATTGCGTGAAAAAACAGAGTTGCCTGAAGAATTTTCAACTATACTAACGCAAAAACAAATAAATCCATTGCTAGGCCAACTATTATGGCATCGCAATATCCAATCAACAGAGGCCTTAGAAACATTTTTACGTCCAACCGTAGAAAATCTTTATGACCCTTTTTTACTGTATGATATGGAAAAGACCATAACAAGAATTCAAGATGCCGTAGCGCAAGGCGAAAAAATCTTGATTTACGGTGACTATGATGCTGATGGCATTACGAGTACAACTGTGATGAAAGAAGCAATCGAGTTGATTGGTGGAGAAGTAGACTACTTTTTACCTAACCGCTTTATTCATGGTTATGGTCCAAATTT
Organism: Enterococcus ureilyticus; assembly: GCF_001730315.1. GTDB lineage: Bacteria > Bacillota > Bacilli > Lactobacillales > Enterococcaceae > Enterococcus_L > Enterococcus_L ureilyticus. The sequence continues at coordinate 180,938 of NZ_MIKC01000041.1, read as the reverse complement.
AGCGGTGTTTAAAGAGCAGATCGAAAAAGGGGTTCAATTGATTGTCACAGTAGATAATGGTGTAGCAGGTCATGAAGCTATTAATTATGCGATGGAACAAGGCATTGATGTCATAGTTACAGATCATCATGAATTACCGCCAGAACTACCAAACGCGTTTTCGATCATTCATCCAAAACATCCCAAAGGACACTATCCTTTTGGGGAATTGGCAGGCGTTGGCGTAGCCTTTAAAGTCGCAACTGCTTTATTGGGAGAACTACCTGCTGAATTTCTTGATTTAGTTGCGATTGGAACCATTGCGGATCTAGTTTCATTGACAGATGAAAATCGAGTCCTTGTAAAAATGGGATTGGAGATGATTCGAACTGGTGAAAGAATCGGATTGGATATTTTGATTCATTTATCTGAGTTGAAAAAAGAAGCGATTAGTGAAGAGAATATTGGTTTTACGATTGCACCACGCTTAAATGCTTTAGGTAGATTAGGCGATGCCGCTCCAGGTGTTGAATTAATGACAACATTTGATGAAGAAGAAGCGGAACGAATCGCAACATTCATCAATAGTCAAAATGATGAGCGGAAAGAGATTGTTGCAACAATTACTAAAGAAGCGTTCGAATTGATTGATCCGATTGATCAAATCCACATTGTCGCAAAACAAGGATGGCATGAAGGGGTTCTTGGAATCGTAGCTGGAAGAATCATGCAAGATACTGGAAAACCAACGATCGTATTGACGATTGATGAAAAAAATGAATCAGCTAAAGGGTCTGGACGCAGTGTTTCAGCTTTGAATTTATTCAATGCGTTAAGTGAAATTCGTGAAGAATTTATTCATTTTGGCGGTCATCATATGGCGGCAGGGATGACACTCCCTGTAGCAAATCTTGATACAGTGAAGAAACATCTAGCAAATTATCTAGAAATAAACCAAATCGACTTATCCCAAGGACAAGAATTACTCGTTGATGAGTCACTGAACGTCGATGAAGCAACACTAACGTTTATTCAACAACTAAAAATTCTTGCTCCCTTTGGAACAGATAATCCAGTACCCAATTTTCTATTTGAAAATGTGTCTATCGAACAGAGTCGGCAAATTGGCGCAGATAAAAGTCATCTTAAATTTCAATTAAGTCAAGGCAGTACTAGATTAGATGCTATTGCTTTTCAAATGGGCAATCAAGTAGACGAGTTTGGTCAAGGGACGACGAATCTTGTTGGTCAGTTGTCGATCAACGAATGGAATGGAAACAAGAAGCCACAGCTAATGGTCACTGATTTTTCAGTTGATGGGGTTCAGCTGTTTGACCTTAGAGGGAAAAATGGCCGCCAAAAAGAAATACCTGTTTCAAATACATTATATGTTTACTTCAATTCTGAGAGCAAAAAATTGATCGATGATCCGGCTAGTCAGCAATTGCTTGTCAGCCAAGCTGATGAGGCTATAGCAATGATCAAGAGTACTAATCCTCAGCAACTTGTCTTTGTGGATTGTCCTGATGATCTTAATGTATTAAAACAAATTACGCAAGGTGGTAAAATAGAGCGTGTTTATCTGATGGCAATTTCCCAAGAAGAAGCTTATTTGAATGGAACAGGAACAAGAGAACAATATGCACAATTATACAAATTCGTCAGACAACAAGAGCAAGTTGATGTTCGTTATAAGCTGAATGTGGTGGCACAGCATCTCAAGATACAAGAAAAATTATTAATATTTATGATTCAGGTGTTTTTTGATCTAGGATTTGTTACAATAGAAAACGGTGTTTTAAGAAAAGTTGAGAGTCCTGAAAATCATCCTTTGACGGAAAGCAAGGTCTATCAAACTCGCTTAAAAAGAATCAAAACAGAAGAGTTTTTGTTATACAGCGATCGTGAGACATTACAACAATGGCTGTGGCAAGAGGAGGAAGTATAAAAGATGGATTTAAAAAATTATATTGCTAGTATTCCAGATTATCCAGAAAAAGGCGTTATTTTCAGAGATATATCGCCGTTGATGGCCAATGGTGAAGCCTATCGTGAAGCAACAAAACAAATTGTAGATTACGCAAAAGAAAAAAGAATCGATATGGTTGTAGGACCAGAAGCACGCGGATTTATTGTTGGATGTCCAGTTGCATATGAATTAGGTGTTGGTTTTGCGCCAGTCCGCAAAAAGGGAAAGCTCCCTCGTGAAACGATTGAAGTAACATATGACTTAGAATACGGAACAGATACATTAACGTTGCACAAAGATGCAATTCAACCAGGTCAACGTGTCTTGATTTGTGATGATTTATTAGCAACAGGTGGTACGATTAAAGCGACTATCGAACTGATTGAGTCATTGGGCGGGATTGTCGTAGGATGTGCTTTCTTGATTGAATTGATGGATTTACATGGTCGGGATAAAATTACTGATTATGAAATCGTGACTTTGATGGAATATTAAAAAATGATCTTTACTTTAGAGTCATCTAAAGTAAAGATCATTTTTAGTTAGTTAAGGAAAATATATAAGATTCAATCTAAGGGTACTTACGATATACATAATGTTGATGTTCATTTTTTTTTCGTGTATGAGAGTATCTTTTTTCATCCCACAACATAAACCATATAATAAACAGAGGGCTGACAATAAGTAAAGCGGATCGTAATCCTAATGTTCCTAAAAAAATACCAATAATCAATACAACAAATAATAACCCACCACGACGAACTGCTTTCATTCTTGATCACCTCATAATTTTTATCGAACAAACGTTTGTATAGTTATTATACGAATGTTTGTTCGGTTTGTAAAGAGATAAATACAAAAAAAGTCCTTCTTTTTTGATGAATCAAAAAGAAGGACTAAAAACCCTTTAGAATAAAGAATTACTCATCGAGCTAAGTATAAAATAAAATTGAAAAGAACATGAACCCCGCACCCAGCATAACGAACAAATGCCAAACTACGTGCATAAAGCGAACACTTTTTAAACTATAAAATGCAGCCCCTAACGTATAGGAGACCCCACCTGCAACTAGTAAGGCAATACCGATAGGCCCCAAAGAATCATATAAAGGTTTCGCAGCAATCACACAAAGCCAACCCATGATAATATAAATAACCGTTGAAACATTTTTTACTGTTTCTTGCTTATGTAGTGTTAATGATTTATACACCACACCACTAATTGCCATGACCCAAATAAGAACAAACAGTAACCAGCCAAGCCAACCTTTGATGCTTAATAAGCAAAATGGAGTGTAACTTCCAGCAATCAATAAGAAAATCGAACTATGATCAAAAACTTGAAAAACCTTCTTAGCCTTAGTAAAAATCAAACTATGAAATAAGGTAGAAGACAAAAACAAGAGAATCAAAGTTGATCCATAAATCGCATAAGAAACGACATGAACAGCAGAACCAAGGCGGGCACCTTTGACAAGCAAGATTACTAATCCTGCAATACTTAAGCCAGCACCGATCCCATGTGTCACTGCATTGAGCACCTCATTTACAATCATATATTTTCTCGAGAATTTTGCTTTTTCCAAGAAATCAACTTCCTTCATTTTAATTTGGTGAAAAATAATTCTTTGTCTGTTATAATAAAAATAGACATTTAAGCCTCAAAAGTATTTTACCACGAATTGAGGTTGTTTTTAAAGAAAGAGTGATAAAATTATGACAAATGTTAAAATTGTGACGGATTCTTCTTGCACAATGCTGAAAAGTGTACGCGATGATTTAGATATTCAAATGATGCCTTTATCTGTGATGATCGATGGTGTAGTATATGCTGACGATGATCATTTAGAAGGCGAACATTTTATGGAACTGATGAGCACAGCCAAAGCTTTACCTAAAACCAGTCAACCCCCAATCGGTGAATTTGTAGAGCTCTATGATCGTTTGGGAGCTGACGGTAGTGAAGTCGTTTCAATCCACATGACTAAAGGTTTAAGTGGTACAGTAGAAGCCGCAAGACAAGCAGGAAACCTTAGTTCAGCTAATGTTACTGTAATTGACAGTGATTTTACGGACCAAGGATTATCCTTTCAAGTTATCCAAGCAGCTAAATTAGCGAAAAATGGTGCAAGTGTTCCAGAAATTTTAGCTGAGATCAATCATGTCAAAGAAAATACAAAACTATTCATTGGGATCTCCACATTAGATAATCTAGTTAAAGGTGGCAGAATCAGCCGAACAACGGGGCTTTTATCTAGCATTTTCAATATGAAAGTAGTCATGGATTTTGATCATACAGAATTGATACCCGTTGCTAAAGGCCGTGGCTTGAAAACATTCAACAAATGGTTTGAGGAGTTGAAAAACGAATTGAGCAATTTGCCTAATGTACGACAAATCGGGATTTCTCATGCAGATGGTTTAGAGTTAGCCAACGGATTTAAGGAAGGTCTACAAGCTCTATTTCCAGAGATGGATATCCCGGTATTACACACGAATCCAGTAATTGCCACTCATACAGGCAAAAGTGCTTTTGCTATCATGTACTACACAGACTGAGTTTTGAGCAGATCAAACTGATCTGCTTTTTTTAATAAGATTTTACTGTACAAATAGACTCAAAATAGAGATAATTTAATTAGAATAAAAAAATCCAAGGCCTGTTTTTTCTCTGAGGGATCAAACGCTTCGTGATTTACAACAGAGGAAGGGATACAATGAAACTATTTTTACAAAAAAATTGGTCAGGTTATGCACTTTTTTTTATCACAATCATTGGTGTATTCTTGCTATTGTTAGTGGCAGTTCCTAAAGCTAAGCCAATCTTAGGTACAGGAACTGCGCAGACCGTAAAAAATGACAAAAAAGAAGTAATTCATTATGCAGCTATTGGTGATTCGTTGACTGAAGGCATCGGTGATTTAACCAATTCTGGAGGTTTTGTTCCATTAGTTGCCAAAGACTTACAAGAAAAGTATCATTTGAATGGGGTACAAACGGATAATTTCGGTAAAAACGGCGATCGCAGCGATCAAATTCTTAAAAGAATCAAAAAAAACTCTGAAATTCAAGAAGGTTTAGCCTCAGCCGATATTATAACATTGACTGTAGGCGGAAATGATTTAATGAAGGTAATCAAGGGCGATGTTTTCCGCCTGACAAAGGATTCGTTTAAAAAACCTTTGAAAAACTATCAAAAAGAAGTAGAAAAGTTACTTACAGAAATTCGAAAATATAATGCGGATGCACCGATCTATGTTCTAGGTATCTACAATCCTTTTTATCTTTATTTTCCTGATATTACTGAAATGCAGGAGATAGTGGACAATTGGAATGAGGGAACAGAAGAAATAGTTAATGCAGATTCGAATGCCTATTTTATTCCAATCAATGATTTGCTTTATAAAGGTGCTGGTGATGAAGTGGGGATCGTTAGTAGCGAAGATACCGCTGCAGCTACTACATCAAGTGGCGAACATGATATCAAAAATAATGCTTTATATGAAGAAGACCATTTCCACCCTAATAACTTAGGCTACCAAATCATGGCTAGTACTGTTCGTGAAGAGATAGTAAAAACACAAGATAAATGGCTCGAAAAAGGAAGTGAGTGACGTCAATGACAACTGAATCAGAAGAAAAAAAAGAAGGTCAAAAAATAAACAAACGCAGAAAAAAAACACCTGAAGTGAAAAATAAGGTCAACCGTTGGAAAGTAGCTTTCATCGTTTTAGTCGGTTTTATTATTGGAAGTATTACATTTGTTTTTGTAAGGATTACGCAAGTTCGTGAGCCAAATTATAAACCAGTTCCGGAACTAGTAGAAAAAGACGGAACACCTGTTGTCGCGATTCAATCAAAGAAAAAACAGATCAATGCATTGATTGATTTTTATCTTGCTGATTTTCAAAAAGGATCAGATATCACTTATAAATTCTATTTGGAAAATGAAGCGATGCTGAATGGTACATTTGAAGTTTTAGGCCATCCCATTCAATTTTATCTTTACTTTGATCCTTACGTCATGGATAACGGCAATGTGCAGCTAAAAGCGAAAAGCCTATCGATTGGAACTTTAGGGCTGCCCATGAAAGAGATTCTAAAATTCGTTCAAAGAGATTATAAGCTACCTAGTTGGGTTGAAGTAAATCCGGATGATAGTACTATTTTATTGCGTTTGGATCAATTCAGAATGCAAAATGGTCTATTCATAAGAGCAGAAAAAATCAACCTAGTAGACGATGATATTCGTATGAACATTTATTTACCAAAAGATAGCAATGCTGCAACGAACAAGAGTGACACTGAGGAGGAATCAAATTGAGCGAAAAAGCAATATTTGCAGGTGGTTGTTTTTGGTGTATGATCCAGCCCTTTGATACACAACCTGGCATTCACGCAATAACTTCTGGTTACACAGGTGGCCATGTTGTCGCTCCTACGTATGAACAAGTCTTAAGTCACACTACAGGCCATACAGAAGCGGTTGAAATCGAGTTCGACCCAACAGTAATGCCCTATGAAAAATTAGTCGAGATTTATTGGCAGCAGACTGATCCAACGGATGCATTAGGTCAGTTTGAGGATCGCGGTGATAACTATCGTCCTGTTATTTTTTACTCGAACGATCAGCAGAAAAAAATTGCTGAAAAGAGTCGCCAAAAATTACAAGAAAGCGGCCGATTCAGTGAACCTATTGTCACAACCATTGAACCTGCAACTGTTTTTTATCCAGCAGAAGAGTATCACCAAGCTTTTTATCAAAAAGATCCTGAACGTTATGAAGACGCACATGCAAACCGAGCAAATTTTATAAAAGAGAATTGGTGAAACTATGAGAAGAAGCTTTTATCATTATTTAATGACGTTAAGAGCCCCTAGAAAAACCGAAGAGAGTCAATTCGCAAATGATGCAGCAAAAGATATTCAATTTCCTAAGCAATCTGAGGATTATCATGAATTATCGAGCTATTTAGAAATGAATGCAGATTATTTGACAAACATGCATATTTTTGACGAAATTTGGGAAAAATATCTAGAAAACAATAAATAAAAAGAAGGAAAGGAGAAGAAAGCTTTTCCTTCTTTTTTTTTCGTGGTAAACTGGAAAATACGCAATGATAATTTTATAGAAAGAGATGACCTTATGAAAAATAAACAACAAGTCCCTTTTCGCCAATACCTTATTTCGATCATTTGTGTCGCCTTTTTAGCTGGCGGCAGCTGCTACATTTATTTTGACTACCAATATAAAAAACAGCTTGCGGATAGTCCTACTCAAAATGAGGACTTAAAAAAGATCGATGCTCTATATAATGAAATCATCAATAATTATGTAGGAAAAGTCGATGAAAAAAAATTGGTCGATGGAGCGTTAAAAGGCATGACCGAAGCGCTGGATGATCCTTATTCTAGTTATTTAAACGAACCAGAAGCGGACGAATTAGATCAAAGTCTTGCTGGCAGTTTCGAAGGAATCGGAGCTACCATGACGATGACAGATGATCTTCCCACCGTAGCACAAGCACCGATTGAAGGTTCACCAGCAGCTAAGGCAGGTATGAAAACCAACGATACAATTTTGAAAGTCGATGATGAAGAAACGCAAGGAAAAACCCTTACTCAAGTCGTCAGTAAAATTCGAGGGAAAAAAGGAACTGAGGTCCGCTTGACAATTGCCCGCGGGGAAGAAACATTTGAATTAAAACTAATTCGTGACACAATTCCGATCGAAACGGTCAAAGGAGAGCTAGACAAAACAGATCCCTCAGTTGGATCAATCAAAATTACCTCTTTTGGTGAAAATACGTTTAAAGAACTTCAAAAAACGATCAAAACATTAAGAAAAGATGGGGCAACTTCATTTGTAATCGATTTACGCCAAAATCCCGGCGGACTACTAGATCAAGTTGAGCAAATGGCTAGTATGTTCCTTAAAGATGGCAAACCAATCATCCAATTTGAAGATAAAAATGGCAATACCAGTGAAGAAGTTGCCTCTACTCAATTAGATAATGGCTTCAAAGTCACGGAACCAACGGTCGTCTTAGTTGATGAAGGAAGTGCCAGTGCTTCGGAAATTTTCGCAGCAGCATTAAAGGAATCAGGAGACAAAACAATTATTGGTACGAAAACATTTGGTAAAGGAACGGTTCAAACCGTTAAAAATCTTAATGGTAAAAGTGAAATCAAATTAACTGTTTTAAAATGGCTAACTCCAAACGGTGAATGGATCCATGAAAAAGGCCTAGAACCAACGATTAAAGTCGACTATCCTGACTATGCATACCTGTCTCCAATTTCTAGAGATAAGACTTTAAAACAAGGAGATTCTTCTCCTGTTGTCAAAAATGTCAATGCCTTATTAAAGGCACTCGATTATGAGGTCGATGGTCAAAGCAGTGAATTTTCTGAACAAACGAAATTAGCAGTCGAGTCCGTCCAAAAAAATAGTGAACTGCCAATTACAGGTGAGATAGACAATGAAACAGCAACTCTAATCGAAATAGCAATTGGCCAGAAAATCAAAGATAACGATGCTTTTTATGAAGCTTGTATAAAAGAACTAAAAAAAGAAAACAAATAGATTCGTAAAATTGATATAGCAAAAGTTACACGTGTATGACAATTTTAAATTTTTCACAGACAGATTCAATTTTTCCTTTAAATTAGTCGCTTTTTCTATCGTGTTTCCTTTATAATAGAATCAGTGAAAGAAAGGGAGAGAAAAAGAGTGGAAAAACGAAATTTTTATATAGGTTGCTTTATTTCTTTCATGAAATTACTCGTTCCTTCCTTAGTCTTTTTATTTATATTAAGAGGTTTTATTTTGATTCCTGTTCAAGTTGATGGTAATTCAATGGAAAAAACGCTTAGTCAAGGTGACATGATCGTGATGGAAAAGTTCTCAGCAATCAAGCGTTTTGATGTCGTGGTATTTAAGTTGCCAACAGGAGCTATTTATATCAAACGAGTCATTGGAATGCCTGGAGAGGCTGTGCGCTACGAAGATGATCAGCTCTATATAAATGAAAAGCCAATCGAAGAAGCTTTTTTAGAAAAAAATATAAAAAAGGACCACGAGCTGGCTCCTTATACAACGAATTTTGATTTAAGCAACCTTATTACAGAAGATGTTTTACCACAAGATAGTTATTTTGTATTGGGCGACAATCGACGAATGTCAAAAGACAGCCGCTCTTTTGGCGCTGTTGAAAGTAAGTATATCTTAGGCAAGGCACAATTCGTTTACTATCCAATACCACATATGAAATTTATACCAAGATAGGTGATAGAATGACAATACAATGGTTTCCAGGGCACATGGCGAAAGCCCGAAGAGAAGTATCTGAAAAAATAAAATACGTTGATATCGTTTTTGAGTTGATTGATGCTAGATTACCTCTTTCTTCTAGAAATCCAATGATGGATCAAATCGTACAGCAAAAACCACGTTTGATCTTGTTAAACAAAGGTGATTTAGCTGACAAAGAACAAAATCAGAAGTGGCAGCACTATTTTCAAGAAAAAGGCTACCATACTTTAGTAATCAACGCTCAACAAAATAAAGGTGTCAATAAAATCATACCCGAAGCGAAAAAAGCCCTAAAAGAAAAACTCGATCGAGAACGTTCAAAAGGCTTGAAGCCGCGTGCAATCCGTGCAATGTGCATTGGAATTCCTAATGTAGGAAAGTCCACATTGATGAATCGTTTAGTTGGTAAAAAAATTGCCCAAACTGGCAACAAACCCGGAGTGACAAAAGGACAGCAATGGCTTCGATCTGGAACGGATTTAGAATTACTTGATACTCCAGGAATCTTATGGCCTAAATTTGAAGATCAAGAAATCGGTAAAAAGTTGGCTTTAACTGGTGCGATTAAAGATCAATTACTTCACTTAGATGATTTGGCTATTTACGGATTAACTTTTTTTTCACGTTTTTATCCACAGCGTTTAGTTGAACGCTATCAGTTATCAAAAGAGGATACCTTTTTACCCGGAGCTGAACTTTTGATGTTGATCAGTCAAAAACGAGGATTTCGTGATGATTACGATCGTGCGAGTGAAATGATCATCCAAGAGATCCGCAGCAGCAAATTGGGACCCTATACATTAGATCGTTGGGAAGAATTAGGAGCTACAAAAGATGAAAACTGAATCAATTCAACAAATCAAAGCTCTACTGGCCACTATTGATAAAAGAGATGATGTACGGATATCGTTATGGCAAGCTGATGAACGTAGTGGGGTTCAACAAGCTCTTGCTCAATGGGATCGAAGGCTACAACGACACGAAAAAGAAGTAGCATTATTTGAAGAAATGCAACTGTTTGAAAAAAGAGCACGTGCAACCGGCCATCGATTAATTGTAGGTATAGATGAGGTAGGACGCGGTCCTTTGGCGGGACCGGTTGTTGCTGCAGCAGTGATCTTACCGGAAAATTTTCAATTACTTGGCGTAAATGATTCTAAAAAGTTATCTGCTAAAAAAAGAGCGGAACTTTATGATGAAATCCAAAACCAAGCTATTTCAATTGGAATTGGTATGGTAGATCACACTAAAATCGATGAAATCAATATTTATCAAGCCTCAAAACTAGCTATGGGTATTGCATTGGAAGACCTTTGCTTCATTCCCGATTATTTATTGATCGATGCGATGAAATTAGATGTCGACATCCCACAAGAAAGTATCATTAAAGGTGATGCGCGTTCCATATCGATTGCAGCAGCAAGTATCGTTGCTAAAGTCATTCGTGATCGATTAATGGAAGACTATGCTAAAAAGTATCCAGGCTATGGCTTTGAAAATAATGCTGGTTATGGAACCAAAGAACACTTATTAGGACTAGAGCAACACGGAATATGTACGATCCATAGAAAAACCTTTGCTCCTATCAAAGATATGTATTAAAAAATGAAAAACCCCTTTTTTTGCGGATACTTACTATAACAAGTATTTGCGAAAGAAGGTTTTTTTATGGATGTAAGACAACGAACCCTACTATTTAAATTGACAGTTTGTAACGGTATTGGCAACTTAGGTATACTAAAAGTTTTGGATTTTTCAATGAAGTACAACGACTGTACTGATTTAACGAAAGAAGAAATTATTCAGATTGCTGGTATCACAACCTACCAAAAATTATTTTCTGATTCATGGGATTACTGGACAACCAATCCTGATAAGTTGAAAAAATATCAATCTCAACACAGGTTTATTACGATTTTGGATCCCAATTACCCCTATCACTTAAAGCAAATTTATAATTGCCCAGTAGTATTATTTTATAAAGGAGATATCAAGCTATTAGAAAAAAATTGTTTATCCTTTATCGGAGCAAGAGCGGCTTCTATTTATGGAATAAATGTTGTTCGAAAACTACTTCCAGAGATAATCTGTAATGAGTTGACAATTGTAAGCGGGTTAGCTAAAGGAATCGATAGTGTCAGCCATCAAGTCACAATGCAAAATGGTGGCAATACGATCGGAGTCATCGGAACTGGTCTAGATATTTGCTATCCAAAAGAAACTGCACATATTCAACGAAAAATGATGGAAGAGCAGCTAGTCATTAGTGAATATCCTAACGGGGCAGGACCTAGAAAATATCACTTCCCGATGCGAAATAGAATTATCGCTGGTATGAGTTTGGGTACCTGTGTAATTGAAGCACGTAAAAAAAGCGGGTCTTTAATCACCGCACAGGCAGCTTTAGAGTATGGACGAGAAGTATTTGCAGTCCCTGGCAATCTATTTGATACACAATCTGACGGCTGCCATCGCCTTATTCAAGAAGGAGCAAAATGTACTATTTGTCCTCAAGATATATTAGAAGAAATTCAACTTTTTTCGATTTAACTGCATCTATCCTTGACAAACCTGTAACGAATAGATATGATGAAGTACGATTTGTGAGTTCTCTACATTTTGATATATATAATAGAAAAAACACAAAAACCGAAAGGAGCCACACGTTGAATGGCGTATAAATATCTTGTTATTGTGGAATCACCAGCTAAAGCAAAAACGATTGAAAAATACTTAGGGAAAAACTATAAGGTTGTTGCCAGTGTTGGGCATATTCGCGATTTACCAAAAAGTAAAATGGGCGTAGATACTGAAAATAATTATGAGCCACACTATATCTCTATTCGTGGTAAGGGCGACGTTATTAAAAGTTTAAAAACGGCTGCTAAAAAAGCCGAAAAAGTCTATCTCGCAGCCGATCCAGACCGAGAAGGAGAGGCTATTGCTTGGCATTTGTCTTTCCTTCTCGGCTTGGATTTAAATGATAAAAATCGAGTTGTTTTTAATGAAATTACAAAAGAAGCAGTGAAATCTGCATTTAAAGAACCACGTACGATTAATTTAGATTTAGTAGATGCACAGCAAGCGCGTCGTATTCTAGATCGTTTAGTAGGTTATTCACTAAGTCCAATTCTTTGGCGCAAAGTGAAAAAAGGCTTAAGTGCTGGTCGAGTACAGTCTGTAGCACTTAAAATTATCATTGATCGTGAAAATGATATTCGCAAATTTATTCCAGAAGAATATTGGAGCATTGATGGTAATTTTCAAAAAGCAAAGAAAAAATTTAAGGCTAATTTCTGGGGGCTGGATGGTAAAAAGAAAAAATTACCGAATGCTGAAGCAGTAAAAGAAGTAACTACTCGAATCAATGGCAAAGAATACGATGTGACAAAAGTTGAAAAGAAAGAGCGGAAACGTAATCCTGCGTTACCTTTTACAACCAGTAGTTTACAACAAGAAGCAGCCAGAAAATTAAATTTCAGAACACGAAAAACCATGATGGTTGCACAACAACTGTATGAAGGTATTGCTTTAGGCAAGCAAGGAACTGTAGGTTTAATTACCTATATGCGTACAGATTCCACTAGAATTGCAGATTCAGCGAAAGCAGAAGTAGCCGAATACATTGAAAAAAATTATGGCTCTGAATTTTCAGCACACGGCGGACGGAAAGTGAAAAATGCTCAGGGCGCTCAAGATGCCCATGAAGCCATTCGTCCTTCTAGTGTTTTACGTGCACCAAATGAAATCAAACAATACTTGGATAAAGATCAATTAAAACTCTATACGTTGATTTGGTCACGTTTAGTTGCTAGTCAAATGACACCTGCTGTTTTGGATACAATGAAAGTGACATTGGAACAAAATGGTGTGATTTTTATTGCAAATGGTGCCAAAGTGAAATTTAAAGGATTTATGCAGGTTTATGTTGAAGGCCGCGATGATGGTAAAGAAGACAAGGAAAATATTTTACCTGATCTAGTTGAAGGCGATAAAGTCAACGCTCTTGATATTGAACCAAAACAACATTTCACTCAGCCGCCAGCAAGATTTAGTGAAGCTACATTAATTCGTTCGTTAGAAGAAAATGGTGTCGGTCGTCCATCAACTTATGCGCCGACTTTAGAAACGATTCAAAGACGTTATTATGTTAAACTAACGAATAAACGATTTGAACCTACTGAATTAGGTGAAATCGTCAATTCATTGATCGTTGAATTCTTCCCACAAATTGTAGATGTTCATTTTACTGCTTCAATGGAAGGTGATTTGGACAAAATTGGTATTGGACAAGAAAAATGGGTTGAAGTAGTCGATCGTTTTTATCGTCCTTTCGAAAAAGAATTGACGAACGCAGAAGAAAAAATCGAAAAAATCCAAATCAAAGATGAACCTGCTGGTTTTGATTGTGATCTATGTGGCCATCCGATGGTCATCAAGTTAGGACGTTACGGCAAATTTTATGCATGTAGCAATTTCCCAGAGTGTCGCAATACTAAAGCAATCGTCAAAGAGATTGGTGTTACTTGTCCCGTATGTAAGGAAGGTCAAGTCATTGAACGTAAATCAAAGAAAAATCGCTTATTCTACGGCTGTAGTCGCTATCCAGACTGTGATTTCACCTCTTGGGATAAACCAATCGGGCGTCCGTGTCCCAAATGTGGGCAATATCTTGTTGAGAAGAAAGTCAAAGGTGGAAAACAAGTCGTCTGTATCAACGGTGATTATGAAGAAAACGTTCAAAAATAATAAAATTAAAAACCAGCGGACAACCCCGTTGGTTTTTTAAAGAAATGAGGAAATAGATGATTACTCCTGTAACAGTTATCGGTGCTGGCTTAGCCGGCAGTGAAGCCGCTTGGCAAGTCGCCCAAGCGGGTGTGCCAGTCACACTTTATGAAATGAGACCAGTAAAAAATACGCCTGCACATCAAACAGAAAATTTTGCTGAATTAGTTTGTTCAAACTCTCTACGAGGAAATAATTTAACGAACGCGGTTGGCGTTTTAAAAGAAGAAATGCGACGTTTAAATTCGATCATCATTAATAGTGCAGACAAAACAGCTGTTCCTGCTGGAGGGGCATTAGCTGTTGATCGTGATGATTTTTCACAAGAAATCACTGAGAAGATAAAAAATCATCCACTAATTACTGTAAAAAATGAAGAAATCACAACAATCCCTGAAGGAATCGTAATCATCGCAACAGGTCCACTAACCTCAGAAGCGTTAGCTGAACAAATCAAGGAGTTCAACGGCTCGGATGGTTTCTATTTTTATGATGCAGCGGCACCGATCGTTGACAAAGCAACGATCGATATGGATAAAGTATACTTAAAATCTCGTTACAATAAAGGAGAGGCGGCTTACTTAAACTGTCCAATGACCGAATCAGAATTTAAAGCATTTTACGAAGCCTTGATTTCAGCTGAAGTTGCACCACTCAAGTCTTTTGAAAAAGAGAAATTCTTTGAAGGATGTATGCCTATTGAAGTAATGGCTAAACGTGGAATCAAAACAATGCTATTTGGTCCCTTAAAACCAGTTGGCTTGGAAGACCCTAAGACAGGTAAACGTCCCTATGCTGTGATTCAATTACGTCAAGATAACGCAGCAGCTTCTCTATACAATCTTGTAGGATTTCAAACTCATCTAAAATGGGGAGAACAAAAGCGTGTTTTCCAAATGATTCCAGGTTTAGAAAACGCTGAGTTTGTTCGTTTTGGTGTAATGCATCGAAATAGTTTTATGAACTCACCAGAATTACTAAAACCGACATATCAGTCTCAAAAAAGAGAGAATTTATTTTTTGCTGGACAAATGACAGGTGTTGAAGGGTATGTAGAAAGTGCAGCTAGTGGTTTATTGGCCGGCATTAATGCTGCTCGTTTAGCAAAGGGAGAAGAAACGATCATTTTCCCAAGAGAAACAACTTTAGGTAGCATGGCTTATTATATTACCCATGCTGAGGGAAAACATTTCCAACCTATGAATGCTAACTTTGGACTATTCCCTGAAATGCCTGAAAGAATTCGGGATAAAAAAGAACGCTATGAAGCCATTGCAAATAGAGCATTAACGGCATTAGCACGTGTCATTGAAGAACAAAATATTATAGATCAAACAACTTAATCAAAAGACCGAAGTAAGCACAACTGTTTACTTCGGTCTTTTGATTAAGTAACAAATAAGAGGATAAAAAAATTAAATTACACCTATAATTTATGAGGATTTAAAGGCAAATATGAATAAATTGTTACCAAATTTGAAAATATTGATTAAATTCTGACAATTCATTTGTCTTTTCAAAAAGGTTATGCTAAAGTTACTTTGTAATTTATTGGAGGATGCCTACTATGCAAGAAAAAAACTGGCCTGAACTATTTTTAAGTTACTTGATCGTTGAACGAGGCTATTCTGAAAAAACCAAAATTGCTTACGAAGAAGATATCCTCAATTTCTTTGATTTTCTAAAAGATTCAGGTGAAGCAGACTATTTAAACGTCGATCATTTAGATATTCGGACGTACCTCAGTTTTCTTTATGACAAAGAATATAGTCGAAATTCTATTAGTAGAAAAATTGCCAGTCTACGATCTTTCTATCAATTTTTACTAAAAAACGAAGTAATGAAAGAAAATCCTTTTTCCTATGTACATATGAAGAAAAAGCAATTACGACTTCCACGTTTTTTCTATGAAAAGGAAATGGATGCCTTATTTGAAAGTGCGAAAGGAACAAAACCTTTAGAGCTAAGAAATCAAGCACTTCTAGAAATTCTTTATGGAACGGGGATACGTGTCAGTGAATGTACGAATTTAACCTTACAGGCAATTGATTTTTCTGCTAATGTATTACTGATTCACGGGAAAGGTAATAAAGATCGGTATGTTCCTTTTGGCTCTTTTGCACAAGATGCGCTTAAAGAGTATTTGGAAAATGGTCGAGCAGTTTTGATGAAGAAGTACCAACAAGAACATGCTTTTGTTTTTGTGAATCATCATGGTGAGCAAATCACACCAACTGGAATCGAATATGTCTTGAATCAACTTATAAAAAAAAGTTCATTGACCAGCGATATCCATCCGCATATGTTACGCCATACATTTGCGACTCACTTATTGAATCATGGTGCTGATATGCGAACTGTTCAAGAATTATTAGGTCATTCAGATTTATCGACCACACAAATTTACGCTCATGTAACAAAAGAAAGTTTACAAAAAAATTATCGAACGTTTCATCCTCGTGCATAAAAAATGATCAGCGACCCAAGCTATCTGAAAACGAGTTTGTTTTATTTTTTTAAATTATCTAGCGAAACAAATCTTTCACAATCGATTTGTTTCGCTTTGAAATCAGGAGGAATGGTAATGGTAGAATCACAATTTCATTCAACAACGATTTGCGCTGTTGAAAAAAATGGGAAATTTGCGATGGCTGGTGACGGACAAGTAACGATGGGAGAATCTGTTGTTATGAAAGGCACAGCTAAAAAAGTTCGTAGAATCTATAACGATGAAGTAGTTGTCGGCTTTGCGGGTAGTGTAGCAGATGCATTTACACTCGAAGAAAAGTTCGAAGGAAAACTAAATGAATATAACGGAAACTTAACTCGGGCGGCAGTTGAATTAGCTCAAGAGTGGCGTACTCAGCAATCTATGCAAAAATTAGAAGCAATGCTGATCGTAATGAATGATAAAGAAATGCTTTTAGTATCAGGCACGGGTGAAGTAATCACGCCTGACGATGGCATCTTAGCGATTGGCTCAGGTGGTAATTTTGCACTATCTGCGGCACGAGCAATGAAACATTATGGTGACAAAGAAATGTCAGCCAAAGATATCGCAAAAAATGCATTGAACATCGCAGCTGATATTTGTGTCTTTACCAATCACAATATCATTGTAGAAGAATTATAAATGGGGGACAACAACCATGAACGAACTAAATAAAACACCAAGAGAAATCGTTAAAGAATTAGATGACTACATTATTGGACAAGAAACAGCGAAAAAATCTGTTGCGGTAGCCTTGAGAAATAGATACCGTCGTCTACAACTCGACGAAAAAATGCAGCAAGATGTAACGCCTAAAAATATGTTGATGATCGGACCTACTGGTGTAGGGAAGACAGAAATTGCTAGACGACTAGCTAAAATCGTCAATGCTCCTTTTATCAAAGTAGAAGCAACGAAATTTACCGAAGTTGGTTATGTGGGTCGCGATGTCGAATCGATGGTCCGTGATCTTGTGGAACAAGCCATTCAAATCGTTGAGAAACAACAATATAGCCGTGTTTATTCACAAGCTTTGAAAAAAGCGAACAATCGCTTGGTAAAAGTGTTAGTACCTGGTATCAAAAAAGAGAAAAAACAAGCATCAAACAATCAATTTGAGCAAATGATGCAAATGTTCAATAGTGCACAACAACCGCAAGAAGCACAAGAAGAGGTAACGGAAGAAATCAAAGTAAACCGCAAAACGATTCTTGACCAGTTAGAAAAAGGCTTATTAAATAATCGCGAAGTTACAATTGAAATAGAAGAACCAAAAAAGACAATGCCTGCAATGAATAACGGGATGGAACAGATGGGTATTGACTTAAACGAAACGTTAGGTGCGTTATCTCCCAAGAAAAAAGTAGAGCGAACAGTAACCGTTAAAGAAGCACAAGAATTATTAGTAAAAGAAGAGTCGGCAAAAATCGTCAAAGATGCGGATATCCATAGCGAAGCCATTCGTTTAGCAGAAAGTAGTGGGATCATTTTTATCGATGAGTTTGATAAAATCACATCAAAAAGTCAGCAAAATTCCGGTGAAGTTTCTCGCGAAGGTGTTCAACGTGATATTTTGCCGATTGTAGAAGGGTCACAGGTCAATACAAAATATGGACCAATCCAAACAGATCATATTTTGTTCATTGCATCAGGTGCGTTCCATTTATCTAAACCTAGTGATTTGATTCCAGAATTACAAGGTCGTTTCCCAATCCGTGTGGAATTAGATGATTTGACAGCTGAAGATTTTATACGGATTTTAACTGAGCCAAATAACGCATTGATCAAACAGTATATTGCATTGATCGGAACTGAAAATGTCACAGTAATCTTTACTAAAGAAGCCATCGAGCGAATTGCCAATATTGCTTTCAATGTCAATCGCGACACAGACAATATCGGTGCTCGTCGTTTGCATACAATTTTAGAACGTTTATTGGAAGACTTATTGTTTGAAGCACCAGATATGCAAATGGGTGAAATAACAATCACAGAAGCATACGTAAATGAAAAATTAAACAGTATTGTTCAAAACGAGGATTTAAGCCGCTACATTTTGTAGGATGATCTGACAGTTCTTTCAGTGGTTGCTTTGAAATAGGCCGAGAAACACAACGAAGAAATGAGTGGATGTTAATTGGTAAGAGGGGAAGCAAGGTGTCATGGTATTACCATGTGTTATCTAGCTACACGAGCTACGCTTTTAAATTAGGAGGAGTAAAAATGGCTACTTTATTAGAAAAAACGCGTCAAATCAATAAGCTTTTACAACAGAAAAATACATTTGATCAAAAAGCAGAGTTACCCTACGACAAGATGGCAGTCATTTTAGGGGATGTCTTAGACAGTAATGCCTACATCATCAGTAACGAAGGAGTTCTGCTAGGGTATAACGAAAAATTAGATGTAAATAATGCACGTGTTAAACACATGTTTGAAGAAAAACGTTTTCCCCAAAGCTATACAGATGCAGCTGACAATTTAACTAAAACAGAAGCGAATATTTCAATCACCAGCGACTTAACTGCTTTTCCAGTTGAGTTACGTGAAAAATATCCCTTTGGCTTAACTACGATCGTACCAATGTTTGGTGCAGGTGAACGGTTAGGCACGATTATTTTGGCAAGAGTAGAACAATCCTTTGACGATGAAGATTTAGTTTTAGCTGAATATAGCGCAACAGTTGTTGGAATGCAAATCCTTTATCAACAATCTAGAAACATCGAAGCCAATGTTCGCAGCGCAACTGCTGTTCAAATGGCGATCAATACATTATCTTACAGCGAATTAAAAGCTGTTCAAGCAATCTTTAAAGCCTTGGACGGAGAAGAAGGTCGCTTGACTGCGTCAAGTATTGCTGATGAAATAGGGATTACTCGTTCAGTTATCGTTAATGCCTTAAGAAAATTAGAATCAGCGGGTATCATAGAATCAAGATCTCTTGGAATGAAGGGAACTTATTTGAAAGTCTTAAATAAACAATTTATCAAAGAATTGGAAAAAGATAACAAATAGGAGGCAGCAAATATGACTGTACAAATTGAAAATGAATTTCTGATTGCAACAATCGCAGAAGATGGTGCTGAATTAGTCAGCTTGAAATCAAAGAAAAATAATATTGAATACATCTGGCAAGGAGACCCAGCTTTTTGGGGACGTCATGCACCTGTCTTATTTCCAGTCGTTGGCCGTCTTAAAAATGATCAATATACTTATGAGAATCAAACGTATCCCATGGGACAGCATGGATTTGCTAGAGATGCTCTTTTTGAAGTAATCGAGCATGGAACAGAACTAGTCTCGTTATCTTTAAAAAGTAATAAAGAAACGAAGAAAGTTTATCCTTTTGATTTTGAGTTGATTCTTTCTTATGCTTTAGAAGAAGAGAGCCTAGTGGTTGGTTACCAAGTTGAAAATACAGGATCTAATGATATGTACTTCTCAATCGGTGGACATCCGGCATTCAATGTTCCACTAGAACAAGGATTAACATTCGATGATTATTATTTAAGCTTTTCACCTAAAAAATCTCGTACTCAGATCCCACTAGTTGGACCGTTTGCCGATTTTGAACACAAAACGTTGGGTCAAACAAATACAAGCCTTGATATTCGAAGAGAATTGTTTAAAGAGGATGCCATTATCTTCGAAACCAAAGGGGCCAATGCGATCACTATTGAAACTGATGAAAGCTCCCACAGTATTAGCTTAAGCTATACTGACATGCCTTATGTAGGTATTTGGTCTCCTTACCAAAAAGATGCACCCTTTGTGTGTATTGAACCTTGGTGTGGTATTGCAGACGAAGTAAATGCAACAGGAAATATTGTGAATAAAAAAGGGATCAATACATTAGCTGCATCAGAGGTATTCAAAACCCATTACACACTTACAGCTAAATAAAAATAAAAAAACTAGAACGTGAGATGTCGAAACCTCACATTCTAGTTTTTTTATTTTTTGTTTCTTTTTCAGGCTTAGAGCCTAGTCCAAAAGGTACACGACTTTCTGTGCCATCTTTGATCCGTTTTATATTATCCTTATGGCGAATAAAAATAAAAATGGTCAAAGCTAAAGCAATCGTGGTCAATAACCAATCAAATTTAGGCAATATCGCTGGAATAGCAAAGGGTAAAACGACTGTTGACAAAGTGATCAATACTGCGCTGATCATGCTAGTTAAGCTAACCATACTAGTAATGTATAACATAATAATAAAAATTAAGGCAGAATAAACAAAAAATGCTGGATTGTAAGCTAAGATCATCCCTGCACTCGTAGCAACCGCTTTTCCTCCTTTGAAATGTGCAAAAACTGGAAATGTGTGACCTAAAACAGCTGCAACACCAAATACCAACGGATTGACATTTAAAGAAAATAGAAAGGGTAAACTAGTGGCTAAAGTGCCTTTTAAGATATCCATAAACAAAACTGCAATACCAGCTTTTTTTCCCAATACTCTAAATGTATTTGTCGTTCCTGTATTGCCACTACCAAATTGACGAAGATCTTTTTTAAAAAATAGTTTTCCGACCCAAACACCGGAAGGGATAGAACCGAGTAGATAAGCTATAATCAATAACACAAAGAATTTCATTGAGCAACCTCTTTCTGTTCAAACTAGCATTTATTTTATCACGAATAGAAACAGCTAACAATAATTAAATATTCGTTGTATAATGAAAGTAAGAGAAATTAGAAAGGATGATCAAAATGCCAATAGAAAACCCATCACAAAAACAAATTTTTAATTACTTAAAACAAGCCAAACGAATCGCAGTCGTTGGACTAAGTGCCAAAGAAGACCGCACAAGTTATAAAATTGCTAGATTACTACAAGAATATGGCTATGAAATCATTCCTGTAAATCCGATTTTAGCTGGGCAAGAAGTCCTTGGCGAAAAAGTCTATGAAAAATTACAAGATGTACCAGGTCAAATTGACATTGTCGATATTTTCCGTCGAAGTGAATTTTTACCTGAAGTAGCACATGATTTCATAGAAACTGATGCAAAAGTCTTTTGGGCCCAATTAGGTTTGGAAAGTGAAGAAGCTTCGGAAATATTGAAAAATGCAGGAAGAAATGCTATTATAATGAATCGTTGCATAAAAATTGAATTAGCCGAAATGCCTAAATAGATGTAAATAATCTTAAGAAAGAGTGGCCGTTTAGGAAAGCTCTTTTTTTTTGAGAGCTTTTAGAGTATTATTGTAATGATGTGGCCTTTGGCCCTATAATTCAAGTATAAGGAGTTTTTTCTTTGGCGAAAAAAGTAAACAATGAATACAATGACGCCTCCATCCAGGTTTTAGAAGGATTGGAAGCTGTAAGAAAAAGACCAGGAATGTATATCGGCTCCACAGACAGCCGTGGATTACATCATTTAGTCTATGAGATCGTTGATAACGCAGTTGATGAAGCATTATCCGGTTATGGAAATGAAATCAGTGTCACGATCCAAAAAGACAATAGTATCAAAATCACTGACTCTGGCCGCGGAATGCCAGTTGGAATGCACGCATCTGGAATCCCAACCGTAGAAGTGATCTTTACCGTTTTACATGCAGGAGGAAAATTCGGCCAAGGCGGTTATAAAACTTCTGGCGGACTGCATGGTGTAGGTGCCAGCGTAGTAAATGCGTTATCTAGTTGGTTAGAAGTGCGCATCGTCCGTGACGGTGTTGAATACATGGAACGTTTTGAAAATGGCGGAAAACCCGTTGGAACTTTAAAAAAAGTAGGAAAAACGAATAAAAAAAATGGGACTTCTGTAATTTTTCTTCCCGATGATACTATTTTTTCTACTATCCATTTTTCATACGATACATTAGCAGAGCGATTAAGAGAATCTGCATTTCTATTAAAAGGTGTCAAAATTTCTCTAACAGATCTTAGAGGAGAAGAACCAAAAGAGGAAGTCTTCCATTATGATGAGGGAATCAAAGAATTTGTTGCCTACCTTAATGAAGAAAAAGATACATTAACACCTGTTGTTTATTTTTCAGGGGAAAAAGATGGCATCGAAGTTGAGCTTTCTTATCAATATAATGATGGCTATTCAGAAAATGTCCTTTCATTTGTCAATAATGTCCGCACAAAAGATGGTGGTACTCATGAAGTAGGGATGAAGTCTTCAATGACAAAAGCTTACAATGAGTATGCAAGAAAAGTCGGTTTGCTAAAAGAAAAAGATAAAAATCTAGAGGGTAGTGACTTCCGCGAAGGATTAGCTGCTGTATTATCGATTCGCGTTCCGGAAAACTTATTACAATTTGAAGGTCAAACCAAAGAAAAACTTGGGACGCCAATGGCGCGTAATGCAGTGGATAATGTCGTTGGAGAGCAAATGGGCTTTTATCTGCAAGAAAACAGCGAAATGAGTCAACAATTGATCCGTAAGGCGATCAAGGCTCGTGAAGCGCGTGAAGCAGCACGCAAAGCCCGTGAAGAAAGTCGAAATGGCAAAAAACGGAAAAAAGGCGAATCTCTTTTATCTGGAAAACTAACACCGGCTCAATCACGAAATCCTAAAAGAAATGAATTATATTTAGTCGAAGGAGACTCTGCCGGTGGTTCAGCTAAACAAGGACGCGACAGAAAATTCCAAGCGATTTTACCTTTACGAGGAAAAGTGCTAAATACTGAAAAAGCCAAAATGCAAGATATTTTAAAAAACGAAGAAATCAACACAATGATCTACACAATCGGTGCGGGTGTTGGTCCAGAATTTTCAATTGAAGACTGTAATTATGACAAAGTCATCATCATGACCGATGCGGATACCGATGGAGCACATATCCAAGTCTTACTGTTAACCTTTTTCTATCGCTATATGAAACCACTGATTGAAGCTGGCAAAATCTATATTGCGTTACCGCCACTTTATAAAGTATCAAAAGGAGTTGGCAAAAAAGCAGTAACAGAATATGCTTGGACAGATGAAGAATTATCTAACGTGACGGAACAAGTCGGTAAAGGCTATATGCTTCAACGCTACAAAGGTCTAGGGGAAATGAACGCTGATCAGCTGTGGGAGACTACAATGGACCCTGAGACACGTACGTTGATCCGAGTTAGAATAGATGATGCTGCACAAGCAGAACGCCGTGTAACGACACTCATGGGCGATAAAGTAGAACCAAGAAGAAAATGGATCGAACGCCATGTACAATTCACACTAGAAGAAGATGGTAGTATCTTAGATCGAAAAGATGGTGAGACGGAGATTTCTCCATCCATTTCAAATGAAGTATTAGATGAAGAAAAAAAAGAAGAAACTGAACGTAAAAATGCAGAGACAGACGCAGCAGCAGAAATCAGTTTATTCGACTTAGAGTAGGGAGTGACGAATTTGGAAAAACGCCAAGATATTCAAGAATTAACACTTGAAGAAGTAATGGGCGATCGTTTTGGAAGATATTCCAAATATATCATTCAAGAACGTGCCCTACCAGATATTCGTGATGGGTTAAAACCAGTACAACGTAGAATTTTATTCTCCATGAACAAAGATGGTAATACGTTTGAAAAAAGCTTTAGAAAATCCGCTAAATCTGTCGGAAATATCATGGGGAATTATCATCCCCATGGTGATAGCAGTATTTACGAAGCGATGGTGCGCTTAAGTCAAGACTGGAAACTTCGAGAAGTTCTGATCGAAATGCACGGAAATAATGGGAGTATGGATGGGGATCCGCCAGCTGCGATGCGTTATACAGAAGCTCGTTTATCTGAATTAAGCGGCGAGTTACTGAAAGACATCGAAAAAGAAACGGTCGATTTTGTTTGGAACTTTGATGATACGGAAAAAGAACCTACTGTTTTACCAGCGAAATATCCTAATCTACTAGTCAATGGTTCTACAGGGATTTCAGCAGGGTATGCAACGGAAATTCCGACACATAATTTAGCAGAAATCATCGATGGTACGATTTATTTGATTGATCATCCTAATGCAACCTTAGATAAACTGATGGAATTCATTCCAGGACCTGATTTCCCAACAGGTGGTATCTTACAAGGAAAAGAAGAAATCAAAAAAGCCTATGAAACAGGTCGTGGAAAAGTGATTCTGCGCTCAAAAACCAGAATCGAATCTTTAAAAGGCGGCAAACAGCAAATTATTGTGACCGAGATTCCTTATGAGGTCAACAAAGCTACCTTAGTTAAAAAGATGGATGAAGTTCGCTTAAATAAAAAAATCGACGGTATTGCTGAAGTTCGCGACGAGAGTGACCGTACAGGCTTACAGATTGCTATCGAATTGAAAAAAGATACCAACGCTGAAGGGATTCTAAATTATCTTTTCAAAAATACCGAGCTTCAAATCAATTATAATTTCAATATGGTTGCAATCGATAATATGACCCCCCAACAAGTTGGGTTAAAACGAATTTTAGACAGCTATATTGCTCACCGTAAACAAGTGATCACAAACCGAAGTCAATTTGAACTGAACAAAGCCAAAAAACGGCAGCATATTGTTGCAGGCTTAATCAAAGCGTTGTCAATTTTAGATAAAGTGATCGAAACAATACGCGGTAGTAAAGATAAAAAAGATGCGAAGATGAACTTAGTGAAAGCCTACGCCTTCACAGAGGAACAAGCTGAAGCCATTGTAACATTACAATTGTATCGTTTAACCAATACAGATATCACTCAACTTGAAAAAGAA
The DNA here is from genome assembly GCF_001730315.1 of Enterococcus ureilyticus. Taxonomy (GTDB): domain Bacteria; phylum Bacillota; class Bacilli; order Lactobacillales; family Enterococcaceae; genus Enterococcus_L; species Enterococcus_L ureilyticus. The sequence continues at coordinate 155,721 of NZ_MIKC01000041.1, read as the reverse complement.
GCTGATGAGCTAAATCAGCTCGTTACTGAATTAACTAAAATCCTAAGCGATGAAAAAGAATTATTCAACGTAATGAAAAAAGAATTGCGTGAAGTCAAAAAACAATATGGCAATCCTCGCTTAACTAAGATCGAAGATGAGATCCAAGAAATCAAGATTGATACCAAAGTTTTGATTGCCCAAGAAGATGTAATTGTTACTGTAACTCATGAAGGATACATCAAACGCAGTAGCTTACGTTCCTATAGTGCATCAAAACCAGAAGAAGTCGGGATGAAAGAAGGAGATTTCCTTCTTTATACTGGTGAAGTTAACACGTTAGATCATATTTTATTAATTACAAATAAAGCCAATGTGATCTATCGACCAATCCACGAACTTCCAGATCTAAGATGGAAGGAAATAGGAGAACATATTTCTCAAGCCATTTTAAATCTTTCAGTAGATGAATCAATCATCGCTGTTTATACTTACAAAGAACTTTCACCAACGAAAACGTTTGTCTTTATGACAAAAGAAGGTATGATCAAGCAAAGTAAGATGACTGATTTTGAACCTTGGAGAACCTATAAGAGTCGTCCAACTAACTGTATGAAATTGAAATCTGATTCCGATGAAATCGTAAATGTTTACCTAACGAATGAACAGAAAGTTTTAGATGTCTTTTTAGTTAGTCATCGTGGTTTTGGCTTACGATATCCACTAGACGAAGTACCCGTAGTGGGCGCAAAAGCAGCAGGTGTCAAAGCGATGAATCTAAAAGATCAAGACTATGTAGTCAATGGATTGCTTGTTCATGAAGACGGAGATACACCGATTGTGATTTTGACTCAACGAGGAAGCATCAAACGGATGCTTGCCCAAGAATTACCGCAATTAGGTCGTGCTAAACGTGGCCTAATGGTTCTTAGAGAATTGAAAAAAAATCCCCATCGTGTAACCTTTATGTCAGAAAGTAGCCCGTTAGAATTATTAGTTACGACACAAAACGGCAAACAATACACACTTGATTCTGAAAAGTATCCAATTAATGATCGAACATCCAATGGTTCTTTCATGCTTGATGAAAAACAAGACGGTGAAATTTTAGAAGTTCATGAGATGCATACTGCTGAATTAGAACAAAAATCAGCAGAAAATTCTAATTAAACAAGTAAGCTGTTCTATAGAATTAGCAAAAAGAGGTTTCTGTACTAGTACAGAAACCTCTTTTTATATTACAGATTTCTTACTATTTATCTTTTTATATAATAAATTAGTTAAATAGATCACAAAGATAAAACGCTGTTAAATAGGTTTTTCTGATGTATTTTAATGAAAAAATCGCTAATTAGCTCAAAAATTATTAAGGAAAGGCTTGCATAAAAATGACTATGTGTTATACTAATCACATAAAGCTGTTACAATAGATTTCAGCATACTAAGGAGGCCCCAAAATGGAGCAATGGAAAGGCTTTAAAGGCGAAAAATGGCAAACATCAGTAGACACGCGTGACTTTATTCAAAGAAACTACACTGAGTACACAGGTGATGATTCTTTTCTAGAGCCAATCGCACCTAGCACAGACAAGTTATGGACAAAATTACAGGAATTATTTGAAGTACAACATGAAAAAAATGGCGTGTACGATATGGACACAAATATTCCTGCAACAGTAACTTCTCATGAACCTGGATATTTAATCAAAGAAGAAGAAACAATCGTAGGTTTACAAACAGATGTACCATTGAAACAAGCATTCATGCCTTTTGGTGGCATTAACATGGCTAACAACTCTTTGACTTCAAATGGTTACGAAGTAGACCCAGAAATGTCTAAGATCTTTTCTGAATGGAGAAAAACTCACAACCAAGGTGTTTTTGATGCCTATACTCCAGAAATGAGATCCGCTCGTAAAAACAAAATCATCACAGGTCTTCCAGATGCTTATGGTCGTGGCCGTATCATCGGTGACTATCGTCGTATTGCATTATATGGTATGGATTTCTTGATTACTGAGAAGAAAAAAGACTTAAGTAATACTGGTAATAAAGTAATGACAGATGACGTGATTCGCTTAAGAGAAGAAATTTCTGAACAAATCAGAGCGATGGCCGATCTTAAAGAAATGGCTTCAACTTACGGTTTCGATATCTCAAAACCAGCAGCAAACGCTAAAGAAGCAATTCAATGGTTATACTTTGGTTACTTAGGTGCCATCAAATCACAAAACGGTGCAGCGATGTCTATCGGACGTATCTCTGCATTCTTAGATATCTATATTCAACGTGATTTAGAAGCAGGTGTGATCACTGAATTTGAAGCACAAGAAATGATCGATCACTTAATCATGAAATTACGTATGGTTAAATTTGCTCGTACACCTGAATACAACCAATTATTCTCAGGTTATCCAATTTGGGCTACATTATCAATCGCTGGTATGGGCTTGGATGGACGTTCATTAGTAACTAAAAATGATTTCCGAATCTTACACACACTAACAAACATGGGCCCATCTCCTGAACCTAACTTGACTGTGTTATATTCTTCACATTTACCAGTTGGATTTAGAACGTTTGCCTCTAAAATCGCAAAACAAAGTTCATCTATCCAATTCGAAAATGATGACTTATTACGCGCTAACTGGGGATCTGACGACTGCGCAATCGCATGTTGTGTGTCTGCAACAGTGATGGGTAAAGATATGCAATTCTTCGGTGCTCGTGCGAACTTAGCAAAAGCGGTTCTTTACGCAATCAACGGTGGTGTAGACGAAAAAACTAAAATGCAAGTAGCTCCTAAATTCCGCCCAATGACAGGTGATACTTTAGACTATAACGAATTCATTGATCGTTATAAAGATATTATGGATTGGTTAGCTGAATTATATGTAAATACTTTAAATGTTATCCACTACATGCATGATAAATATTCTTATGAAGCAGCACAATTAGCCTTCATGGAAAGCAACTTACAACGCACATTTGCAACTGGTATTGCAGGGATTTCACATGCTGCTGACTCAGTAATGGCAATCAAACATGGTAATGTACAAGTAATTCGTGACGAAGATGGTTTAGCAATTGATTATGTTCCTCAAAATGAGTTCCCAACTTATGGTAACGATAATGAAGAAGCAGATGCAATGGCTAACTGGATTCTTGAATACTTTATGACTCAAATCAGACGTCAACATACGTACCGTAATGCGAAACCTACAACATCACTATTAACAATCACTTCAAACGTTGTTTATGGTAAAGCAACTGGTAACACACCAGACGGACGTCGCGCGGGTAAACCATTAGCTCCTGGTGCTAACCCAAGTTACCAAGATGGTAAATTCTTAGGTGAGAAAAATGGCCTGTTAGCATCACTTAACTCAACTGCTAGATTAGAATATACAAGTGCATTAGATGGAATTTCTAACACACAAACTATCAATCCTAATGGTTTAGGTAAAGACGATGATACAAGAATCGATAACTTGCGTAACGTAATGGATGGCTACTTTGATAAAGGTGGTTATCACTTGAACGTTAATGTATTCACAAATGAATTATTGTTAGATGCACAAGCTCATCCGGAAAAATACCCGAACTTAACAATCCGAGTATCTGGATATGCCGTAAAATTCCGTGATTTAACTCCTGAACAACAAGCAGACGTTATCTCAAGAACTTCACACGACAGACTATAATAAACAAACAATTGAAGGGTTGACCTCGTGTCAGCCCTTTTTTTAAAAGAAATGAGGAACGAACAATGACAACTCCAGTTATCGGTAGAATTCACTCTACAGAAAATTTTGGGACCGTTGATGGACCCGGTGTTCGATTTATCGTATTTACACAAGGGTGCCGCATGCGCTGCCAATTTTGTCATAACCCAGATACTTGGAAAATTGGTTCTGGTGGGCGTGAAGTCACAACTGATGAAGTTTTAGATGAAGCAATTAAATATCGTTCTTATTGGGGGGAAAAAGGTGGGATCACTGTCAGTGGTGGCGAACCATTACTTCAATTAGAGTTTTTAACTGACTTATTTAAAAAGGCCAAAGAAAAAGGTATACATACGACAATCGATACTTGCGGCAAACCATTCACAAGAGAAGAACCTTTTTTTAGTGAATTTGAAGAATTAATGAACTATACTGACTTGTTGTTATTCGACATTAAACATATTGATAATGAAAAGCACAAGTTACTAACTTCATTAGGTAATGAAAATATTCTCGAAATGGCTCAATATCTTTCTGAAATTGGCAAGCCTGTTTGGATTCGTCACGTTCTAGTTCCAGAGCGTAGCGATTATGATGACTATTTAATTCGTTTAGACACCTTTATTAAAACTCTGAAGAATGTCGATAAGGTTGAAGTGTTACCGTATCATACAATGGGTAAGTACAAATGGGATGAATTAGGTTTACAGTATCCATTAGATGGGATCGAACCACCTAAAGAAGAACGCGTAGCAAATGCGAAGAAACTGCTTCATGTCAATGACTATCAAGGATATGCAGCAAGATAGTTTAGAAAAATAGAAAAGAGCGACAATTATTGTTGTTTCTTTTCTATTTTTTGTTATTATTAGTAATGAAGAAAAAATAAGGAGTGAATTAAAATTATGTCAAAAATTCTTGTTTTTGGACACCAAAATCCTGATACAGATGCAATTGGAGCAGCAATTAGCTTTGCATATTTACAAAAAGAACTAGGGAAAGATACAGAACCAGTAGCATTGGGTACACCTAGCGAAGAAACACAATATGCATTAGACTACTTCAATGTCGATGCGCCAAGAATCGTAGAAAGTGCTGCAGCGGAAACAAATCAAGTAATGCTTGTCGATCACAATGAATTTCAACAAAGCATTTCAGATATTTCTGAATTAAATATCCTTGCAGTCGTTGATCATCATCGTATTGCAAATTTCGAAACAGCAGATCCTTTGTATTATCGTGCCGAGCCAGTAGGCTGTACAAGTACGATCGTCTTAAAAATGTTTAAAGAAAACAATATTACTATTCCAAAACCAATTGCCGGAATGATGGTATCAGCAATCATTTCAGACACTTTGTTATTCAAATCACCAACCTGTACTCAAGAAGATATCGACGCAGCCAATGAGCTAGCAGACATCGCAGACATCAATTTAGATGGCTATGGTTTAGATATGTTAAAAGCTGGTACGAATTTGAGTGATAAATCAGCTGAAATATTATTAGATTTAGATGCTAAAAGTTTCCCAATGGGCGATAAAAACGTTCGTATCGCTCAAATCAATACAGTTGACCTAAATGAAGTACTAGACCGCCAAGCAGAACTAGAAGCTGCAATGAATAACGCAAATGCTGTAAATGGTTATGACCTGTTCGTATTGATCATTACAAATATTTTAAACAGCGATTCTGAGCTATTAGTTATCGGAGATTCAATTGACAAAGTAGAAGCTGCTTTCAACGTGAAACTAGACAACAACCGTACGTTCTTGAATGGTGTCGTTTCTCGTAAAAAACAAGTTGTTCCTCAATTAACTGAAGCATTTAGTTAGAAAGTTACATTTGATTTAGCCTTTTAAATAAACTACAGGTGGCGTCTTAATTACTCCAGCTGTAGTTTTATTTTATTTAATGTACAGAAAGAGTGAGTGGACCGTGACAAATACGACCTATTATTTTTCAGCAAAAAAATTTGATAGCAAGTTTGATAACATTATTTTCGATCCTTTATTCAAAAAAATAGTGCGTTATCTTTTTGATCATAAAGATACAGAAATTATTTTACGCCAAATAAAAGCAACTATTCCCACTGATGACAACATAGAATTATATTTAGATAAATTAATCAAGTATGGTCTAGTGGAACGAAAAAATAGAAGATATACTTTAACATTTCCTATCTATTCCACAGAAAAAAATATACAAATTCCTCATTCAATAATAAATACATTGCAAATCCTGACAAATGAAAGTAGCTTACAAACGAATTATTTTATTTTTGGGCAATGGTTATGGAGGTTGTTTTTTGAAGAAGAACAAAAAGAATATTTTTTTGGCGTTGTATCTTCTTCAGATAATTTTCCACTTTTTCGCAAAAGAGAGGCAGGAAACAGCGCATTACAATTTGTCTCTATATACCAAGACGACTTGATTCCATTAGACTTTGCAAACTATTTCAACATACTCTCAAAAAGACAAGTACTTCCTGAACAGTTTAATCAGTTACAACGTCTCATTGGCGATGTGGATATCAATTATTTTATCACTCAAATTCAAAAAGTGATTCGATCCGTTAAGCGAAATCCATCTAGAGTAAGAAAACAAACTATTTTCGAAGAAGCGCTGTTAACAACGGAAGATCTGCTAAGAGGTGCGGATGGGCAATTATCATTAACAGCAGTTTGTTTGGATACTATCGAAATTTCAAGAGAAACCCAACATACTTTGGATAAACTAAAAGTAGAATTGAACTTATTGTGGGGAACAATTGAAGATGTTAATCAACGTGAATATTATAAAATGCAATGCTATAGTATTCTCTTTACTACTTGTTTTCCAGATCAGAAATCTATTCAGTATTTCAAGTTTTAAGTTACAATAAATTTATTATGTAAACTTTAAACTTGAAAATCAACTAACGTCTCTTGATGTATTAAAAGTGAAGAGACGTTAGTTGATTAGGTATTTCTTTTACGAACCTTTTTAGTCCAAAAACCACCGGAAATAAACTTGGGTTCATACGAGATAATAAAAGCTCTAGGCTCTTTTTCATTGATTAGTTTATAAAGGCTACGTTCATTTTTGCGCGGTGAAAGAATCTCTAATATCATTCGTTCGCCCTCACGACCTTCACCAAAGCTTTGTGTGACACCATACCCATGATCACGTAAAATTTCCGGTAAATTCAGTTGCTCAGTGGAAGAGGGGAGGATGGCTGTAACCATGATATAACCCAGGGCCAAATAATCTTCGATTTTGATGCCCACACTAATCCCAACAGCGTACCCTAAAGCATAAACAACCAAATTTAGTGGATTATCTAAACGATTAAGAACCATGCTAAGGCCTAAGACATAAATAGTTATTTCAGCCATACTAACTAGTGGCGCAATCAAACGATACCCTTTCATAGTCAGCATAAAACGGATCGTATTTAACGTAATATAAGAAAAGTTAACTACAAATATTGTAAGAAGCATTTTGATATCCATTTTTATTAATCCCTCTTTTCCAAGTATCAGCATATTATAGTACAAGATTGGAAGAATTAGAATAGGGAAAGCTAAAATTAAATGAAATCGTTGAATACTGATTACCAACTTTTTAGCTATCGTTATTTGTTGGATGAATCAATAGTTTTTGCTATAATCAATATACTACGTAATTTAAGGGAGAAATGAAATCTGATGCAAATTTTTATCTTCATACTTGTTGGTTTATTGTTATTAAATACAACAGCAGCACTGATCACTGTTTTTAGGAAACCACGAAGTATTTCAAGTGTTTTAGCGTGGATTATGACGTTATTATTTTTACCTGGGATTGGCTTTATCATTTATATATTTTGTGGCAGAGGAATCAATGGGCAAAAAGTTTTTAACCTAACAGCCCATGACAAAGAAAAAATTTCTGAAATCAAAAGAATGGTTGATCAAGATAATCTAAAGTCTGACGGAAAATTAGATATCAATTTATTAACCGATGCACGTGTCCTGAATAAATATTTTAGAAATATGGATGCATCACCACTAAGCAAACGAAATAGTTTAAACATTTATACTGATGGCAAAGAAAAATTTGAAGCTTTATTTGAAGATATTCGCCAAGCTAAAGAAACCGTTCACGTTGAATACTATTCTTTTTTTAACGATCGCATTGGTAATCAGTTTTTAGACATATTAGGAGAGAAAGTCAAAGAGGGAGTATCTGTTCATTTGATCTATGATCCGTGGGGATCTCCAGGAGCAAACAAGAAATTTTTTGCCTCATTTGTTGCTTTAGGTGGTAAAGTAACTCCCTTTATCACCTCGAAGAATATGATCAGTAAAACTCGCTTAAACTATCATTTACATCGAAAAATCGTTGTGATCGATGGTAAAATAGGGTGGACTGGGGGATTCAACGTTGGAGACCAGTACTTAGGTGATAGTAAAAAATTTGGCTATTGGCGTGATACGCATATTCGCTTAGTCGGAACTTCAGTCTTTTCACTTCAAGAAATTTTCATTATGGACTGGAATGCTTCGGTTCAGCTTCAAACAGATAAAATGGATTATTTAGAAAACTATTTTCAGATTGCTGAAGATCATGAATTAGGCGATTTGTCATTGCAAGTTGTTTCAGATGGCCCAGACTCTGAAGAAGAAATTTTGAAAAGCGGTTTTATTAAAATGATTTTATCAGCTGAGAAATCCGTTTGGATCCAAACGCCGTATTTGATACCTGATGATAGTATGATCAATGCCTTATTGATTGCCGTTCGCTCTGGTATTGATGTTCGAATTATGATCCCATGCATGCCAGATCATCCATTTATTTATCGTGCTACACAATATTATGCAAATTATCTGCATAAACGAGGAATCAAGATTTATATGTACGAGAATGGTTTCCTGCATGCTAAAACGATGATTATTGATAATGAAATCTGCATGGTCGGGACAACCAATCAAGATATTAGAAGCTATGCATTGAATTTTGAAGTGAGTACATTTATTTACGATACACGAATTGCTTGGAAATTAACTCAAATAGTTGAACAAGATATGGCCAAAAGCACCTTGTTGACCGATAAAATTATTCAAGAACAGTCTCATTGGTTACGATTTAAACAAAACTTTTCAAGATTGTTATCCCCAATTTTATGAGATGAAAAGCTAATAAGATACGATTCATTATCTTCTTTTCATAATCGTGTTATTGATAATTTATATATTTATGTCTATATTTAACGGTTCTGTCATAACATTTTAAAACGAAAAATAACCATCTGTGAAAATAGACGTGATGGTTATTTTTCGTTTTGTTCGTGAAGGTGATAGTGATTCATTTTATTATTTTCTATTCTAGTTTACATAATATACATTATACAAAGTAGTTGGAATTCTAATTATTTAAACTTTCTGGTATTTCGATTCATACGTAATAACATCCCCTTTGATGCTAACCTAGAGTCTTCCGATGTACTGATTAGACTATAGAATCTAGTAACCATAAACTTTTATCACTTTCATCTTATTCCAATCATAGGAATAACTCCAAAAACAAGAATATTTTTTTAAAATACGATTCCCCCTATACAGGTTGAAATTTATTTTATATCATTACAGATTAAAAAAGACCATAAGGCAACGCCCATAGGCTGATATAGTTTTTATTCTATGGTTTGGGTCACTTCATTTAATTGCTTGTTGATTTGTTCTACAGTTTTTTTCTTTAGTTTTGATAAATTATAGCTCTTTATTAGATTAGTTTGCCACAACAAGCTGTTTATTTTTATCAAAAAATTTGAAAAACAACTATATTTATGATAGGAAAACAGTCTTTTAGGTATATTTATTTATTTCCTATAAAACGAGAAAGAATAACTGCTGAACTTTTTATTGTCCAAGGAGTTCAGCAGTGTTCGTTTTGTCGAAACGGATGCAATTATGTGATACTGATTACCAAATGGTGCTTTAGCACTTTAGTCATAGGTCGGTTGAGTTCGTTAAACTATGTCATAACGTGCACGACTGGCAGCCAGTATCTATCTAGTTTTCAGTTCTTAAAACAGGGTATCAAAAATATTTAATCTACAACCCAAAAACGTTTGAGCTGCTCTTTAACTTGCTTCCGTTCATCTATCTGTAAATTATGTCCAGCCGTTTCAATAATAATAAAGCTACCTTTTGAAAACATACTTCTATAGTTTAAAATATCTTGAAAGCCAACTGTCATATCTTGTGCTCCTAAAATAATCAAGCTGTCACAATCAATAGCATTAGCTAAAAGACTTTTTTCGAAACTTAAGCTATACCCACTCTCTTGAAAAGACTTTTGGAAATCATGATCACCGATATTGAGTCCGCAATAAATTTCGTTGAGGTATCTTTCATATCCCTCTTTGGTTACATTGACAACTGAATGTTTGTATTGATCGAAAATAGGATTATTAGTAACCTCAAATGAATGGGGTTGTTTTGATGGTTTCTCTGGCAATGTCCGATCTGCTGAATTTGCTTTTATAACGGGAGCTAATAAGACTAAACTTTTTACTTGATTGGAAAGCTTCTTCATCATCCCCAAGCACAGATAACCACCGTAAGAATATCCTAGCAATGAGAATGATTGATTACCGATAAGAAAATCTAAGAATTCAAATAAACTAGTAACTAAATCATCAGCATTGATCATTTTAGTCGGAGTAGGCGACTGTCCCATCCCTGGTAAATCAATATAAATTCGCTGATACTTATTAGGATCGATAGATTCTTCGACAATTCCCTTCACACCCCTGTGATCAATTGAAAAACCGTGAAGAATGAGTAAAGGATGTCCCTCACCAATAATTTCATAATAAAGTTTTATATTTTCATTCGCATAGTACATTGAGTTTTCTACTCCTAACCTTTGTGATTTCTTTAGATTGAAAAAGTTTTTTATAAATGCCTTGTAAAATAGTCTTTTATTTTATCGAGCATAAAATTTTCAATCAGTTGAACGTGATGAATGTCTCTACCTTGTTCAAGAATAGTCCTACATTTAATAAACGACCAGTTTGGTAAAGAACCTTTAAATCTTGGATCATTTGCATAAACGATACCATCAAGACCAGCCCAAACAGCTGCTGCAGAACAAAGCGGACAAGGTTCAAAAGTGGAATATAGCCAGTATCCTCTTGGTAAACTGGCTGTTTCTAGAATTTTACAAGCACTTCTAATTGCATTGATTTAAGCATGAGCTGTTGGGTCATGATCTTCAGAAACTGTTGTTTTTCCAGTAGTGATGATTTCCATTAAAATAAACAGACGCTTTTCAGTTTATTTGTTTAGACATGCTGATATCAGTTGCTACAAACCCTGTTTTTTCATATAAATGAATAGCTCCCTCATTATGAGCAAAAACGTGTAAATCAATTTGTGAAACGTCCATCTCTTTGGCTTTTTCTTCTAGACAAGCAATGGTTTGTCTACCATAACCTTGATTCCTAAATTCATCAAATATGATGAAATCATAGATAAAGAATTTTGAGTCTTGCAACGTTTTATTGATATGAACCCACAAAAAACCAACTTTTTCATCAAGAGCGTCCTCTTCAATCGAATAAAGATACTCATTATTAGTATCCTTGCCTTTTGGTAAAAGCTCATTAAAACTTTTTGTGGCTAATGAAATTGCGTCGGCTTCATTCCAAGTTCCTGCTATGATTTTATCTTGAGCATAGTCTTTAATCGCAAATGATAAGTATTTTTCAAAATCAGTTACAGTCATTTTTTTTAATTTAATTGCCATTATTTTATCCACCAATTCTAGTTATTTTCTAAATCATACCATTTTTGAAGATATAAAAAAAGTCTACAGAAAATTACTTCTCTGCAAACTTTTTCAAATTATTTATTGTTCATTTTTCAAAGCTGTTAGGGCAGCTGTATTAATGATATTCCAAGGTTTATCAAATGAGGGTTGGAAGAAAAAGTCAGCATAAGCTAAGTCTTCAATCGTCATTTTCGCCTTGATTGCAAGTGAAATCGCATTGATGTTCGCTGTTAAGTCAGCTTTTGACATCAACTGTGCCCCAAGAATTTGGGTTGTTTCAGGATCATATACTAATTTAAACCAAGCCTTTTGTTTATCCGGGTTGAAATCCATCAAATAATCTTCAACAACTAAAGTTGATTTAGTTGTTTTATTTAACTTCTTAGCCATTTCTTCATTGATTCCTGTTGAAGCAAATTTATAGTCAAAAACAGCTAATCCAGATGATCCTTGAATACCAGGGAAAGGTTTTACTGGCGCCAGTAAATTTTTCACTGCAAATCGTCCTTGCTTTCTAGCATTGGTTGCTAGAGCAATGTTGACTTCTGTTTCACCTGGATTATATTTTATCAATGTTGCATCTCCGACAGCAAAAACATCAGGAGCGCTTGTTTGCATGTACTCATCTGTTTTGATTAGTCCATTAGGATGTAGGTCTAATGTATCTTTCAACCAACCTGTATTAGGGCGGACACCCACTGCTACAACGACAAGATCAGCATCATACTCGGCTTTATCAGTTACTACCTTATTGACTGTTCCCTCACCTTTGTAACTTTGAACTGTTTCATTTGTTACTACATTGATATTGTTCGCTTCCATTTCTTCTGTTAACACATCAGTAAACTCTTTGTCTAAATAAACGCCTAACGGTCGGTCTAAAATATCAATAACCGTTACGTTTTTACCAGCTTTAGCAAATGATTCGGCCGCTTCAATACCGATATAGCCACTTCCGATAACAACAACATTATTGATAGTTGGATCAACTGTTTTTGCTTTTAATTTGATTGCCCATTTTCTGCCGCGCATTAAGTAAATATTTTCTAGATCTTTACCAGGTACATCTAATTCGAATGGAACTGCTCCTGGACTGATAATTAATTTATCATAGTTTTCAATACGCTCAGTATCTGTTAATAAATCTTTGACTACAACTTGATGAGCATCTGTTTTGATTGCAGTGATTTCTGTATTTGAAAAAACATTCACACCTCTGCTTTCCATTTTTTCACCAGTCATATATCGAACTGCGTTTACATCTTTTACTTTTCCTTCTAGATAAAGCTGCATACCACAAGATAAGAATGAAATAAAATCTCCCTTTTCGTACCATTGGATTTCTGCATCTGGGTGTAGATTTAATAATTCTTCAACAGCCTCATAACCTCCATGCGATGAACCTAAAACGATAACTTTCATTTCATATACCTCCAATATTATTTATTATATAATAAAGAGTATCATATAAAGGTATGAAATAACAAGTGATTTGAGTGATTATTCTCAATTAAATACTTTAATTGAGAATAATCGGGAGTATCTGAAAATTAGTTTACATAATATAATTATTGTTACTTCGTTAAATGAAAGTTTAGAAAAACAAAAAGCTAATTTTTTTCTAATGCTCATAAGATTGTTGTTTGTTCATGATTATTTAAAAATAGTCACTTCTTTTTTTACTTCAACTGTGATCTTTCCGTTTTTTATTACATAATTTCGTTCAGGAATATCGATGATCGCATCGGCCATGACTTTCGTATCTAACAAAACTAAATCCGCATTATTACCAACTTGAATACCATAATTTGAGAGTCCAATTGCTTTTGCTGGATTCTCTGTGATCATAGGTAAAACGGTTGGTAAGTCATCTGCGCCCCCTAGATGTCCTACAGGAATGGCTAACATTGCAATTTGCATTAAATCACCATTTCCATAAGGTGTAAATGCATTACGAATATTATTTGTTGCAAGGCAAACGTTAACACCTGCATCACGGAGTTTTCTGATAGGAGTCACAGCTCTTCTAACATTGTATGCATCATTTCTAGCACCTAAATGTAAATCTGTTGCTGGTAAGGCCATCACGCTGATTTGTGCTTCAGACATCAATACTAAAATGTCCTTTAACCGCTCAGGTTTCAAAGCATGAAGTGCGGTTAAGTGTCCTACAGAAACTCTCCCTTGATAGTTTTCAGTAATTGTTTTCTTGCACAAGTATTCTATTGAAATATCTGTGGCTTCGTCACTAAAATCTTGATGTAAGTCAATATCTTTATCATATTTCTTAGCAATCTCAAAAACTAAATCGATATGTTTATCCGCAGGTGCATCATTATAGGGGATGCCGCCGACAACATCAGCCCCCATTTCCATTGCTTCATACATCATTTTTTCTGTCCCGGGTGCTTTAAAAATTCCTTCTTGCGGAAAAGCGACAACTTGCATATCGATTAGATCTCGATACTCTTCCTTTAGTTTCATAATTGTTTTAAATCCGGAAAAGCCTTGAGCTGGATCAAATTCTGCGTGTGTTCTAACAGCGGTCACACCATGAGAAATAATCATTTCCAAAGCAGTTTTTGCTCGATGATAAATATCAGTTTCAGTAAATGTTGGCTTTAAAGCAGCTGTCACTTTGATTGCTTCTTGTAAAGTCCCTGATTTATTTGGTTTTCTATCTGCAATCAGCGCTTTATCTAAGTGAATGTGACTTTCTACTAAACCAGGTATCAGAACTCGGCCTTGAGCTTCAATTACTGTGACAGCCTTATCCGTTAAATCTCCTGAAATAGCAACAATTTTTCCGTCTTTAATCCCTACATCCTGTAACTCTTCATTATCACTTAATCTTGCTTGTTTGATCAAAATATCCATCTTGCTGCACCCTCTCTATTTTTAAATTAAATGAAGAAACCTATACCGATTAATAAAACAGCGGCCAAACTGATCCATTTAATATTTCCTTTTACTACATCTAAAATTGGAATTTGAAAACCAGAAGATAACGCTTGCATCGTGATGTTGACAAAACTCATCTGACTTCCTAACCCTACGCCAACTGCAACTAATCCCAGTCCGATAGAAGAAAAACCTAAAGAAACAGCCACAGGTAACACAAGAGTCAACACTGACCCTACATATGCGCCAGCTGGCACTCCAATTAAGATGCCGGTTAATATTGCAACTGGTACCATGATCATTGTCGGTGCAGCATTAGCAATTCCTGCTATAACAGCAAATGTACCTGTTTGAGCAATGATGTTAATAAAGGCTAGGAAAATTCCAACTTGGAATAATCTTGTCAAAATATAAGTAGAACCATCTACCATCGCTTCCACTGATTGATTCAGCGTGAAATCAGAACAAACAAAAATCAACGCTAGTGTCAAGACCATATAGACTAATGGTGTTAATAGGGGGAATCCAACGAAATCATTAACCACAGGCCCAAAAATGACGGAAAATAGTAAAAATATGGCCGGTATGGTTAATTTAAATAGAGCATTATTACTCATAGTTCCATACTCATCGTCGGTATTTTCTTTAAAACCAATCTTCCGCCGCTTCGTTCCCCAGAATGCTAGAATAATAGCTAACGCACAAAATAGCAGCCAGATCGGACGCATATCCGAAACGTACTTAGCTACACTAAAATCGCCTAATTTGGAAACAATACTTGATTCTAATGATGCTGGAGAGGTTGTAAATGAAACTGCTGCTGCCAATGACATGGCAGCGATCAACTCTGGAACTGCTCCAACTGCTACAAAGGCCAATGGAGCAATCACCATTGCACTACCACCACCAATGCCAGACATATAAGTCGCTGCAGCTAGTAAAATCACAATAAAAGCTGAGACATACTCAACTTTTCCTTTTGTTCCCCTTTTTGCTAAAGTTAAAGCCGCCGAGTATCCACCCGATTTAAAAACGGCCATTGCAATGGCCGAATTGATAATTGGTACAGTAATACCAAGCATTGTAGGAATCGTTTCTAATAGTTGCTTATTGGCTTGCTCTAATCCGATTCCACCGATAATCATAGCCAATACACCACCAACAAACCCGGCAATGATCATATCTATTTTCATAAACAATAAGACCAAAACTAAAATTAGCGGGATGACTACAATCACAGCTTTTATTCCTGTAGGCGCAGTAATTTCGCCAATTTCTTGTGCAAATGCGGGTACAAATGAAAAAAGAAATAGAGCTGAAAGTAATAGCCCACTTAAAAATCTTTTAGGTATTTTCATAATTATTCCTCCAACTTTGGCTAATTAGGCTCACTTCATTTTTAACAAGTAATAATTGCTCATTTGAAATCAGTTTTTTCAAATTGTATCTCTAATAAATAACCATTAATACTGCATAAAGATTATTTTCTTTAGAACTATTAAAATGCTACTGCCTCCTCTCTCCTTCATATAATACGTTCATTTTCAAAAAAAAGGAACGAGAATGCTTCTATAATTTATAAGATCAAAAAAAGGTAACGTTTCTGTTTCACCTTTATAGCAATAGCAAAAAAATAACTGAAACAAAATATGAATTCTATCTTGTTTCAGTTATGCCTATTTCCTATTTTTTTCTTCAAGTAATTCAGTTAAATCGTAAGGTGTATTTTGATAAACTGCATAATTTAACCAATTAGAAAATAACAATGAAGCAGCCATGTGCCATCTTAATTTTGGTTGATCAGCTAGGTTATCATTTGGGAAATAATTTTTAGGAAGGCTAGGACTTAACCCTTTTTGTTGATCACGTTTAAATTCTTGTTCTAAAGTTTCACGATCATATTCTAAATGCCCAGTTGCATAAAATGCGCGATTATTTTTATTTCCAATTAAAAAAATTCCAGCTTCTCTTGATTCAACCAAAATTTCTAGTTCTTCTATCCTATCTACATCACTTCGTTTAATTCCAGTATAACGCGAATGAGGAGCATAAAATATATCATCAAATCCTTTCAAGATACTCCACGTATGGTTCAATACATCATGTTCAAATATTCCTGTGAGTTTTTGATTTAGCAGATACTTGTCAATCTTATGATGATAATACAATCCAGCTTGTGCTCCCCAACAAATATGAAATGTTGAAAATACATGGGACTTACTCCATTCAAAAATTTCTTGTAACTCGTTCCAATAATCAACTTGCTCAAAAGGGATCTGTTCAATTGGAGCACCTGTAATAATCAAACCATCGTAGAATTCATTTCTAATTTCTTTAAATTGATGGTAAAAACGGTTCAAATGCTCGCTAGATGTATTTTTTGTTTCGTGACTACTCATATGCAAAAATTCGACATTGATTTGTAATGGTGTATTACTTAAGAGTCTCAAGAGCTGAACTTCCGTCTCATCTTTTTTTGGCATTAAATTTAAAATTAAAATTTCTAAAGGGCGAATATCTTGATGCATGGCCCGATCTTCGTCCATTACAAAAATTTTCTCTTTCTCTAATACTTTAATAGCAGGTAGCTCTTTTGGAACGCGAATCGGCATACGTATATCCTCCCTTTCTGTTTGTCTACTTTCATTTTACGATAGAAAACAGTAAAATGGAAGATTCTTTCTGAGAAAACGATAAGTAATCTTTTAATAATAAAATTTTACCTTAAAAAACATGAGGCAGGAGATAACTACCACCTCATGTTCCAACTTTTAGAAAGAAAACTTGTTATTTTTTGCATTGTTATTCTTCTTTATTTTTACGTTCGAAGGTGAAGAATACAAATAATCCTAATAATAAGGCACCCACCACTCCCCAATTATTCACAATTTCTCCGTTATTAGGAAGATTTTTTTTGTGTAGCGTTTAGGTTTTGCAAACCAGTACTTCCATTATTTCCTAAGTTTCCGCCGTTGCCAGTTCCATCAGCAGGATCAGCCGGTAGTTTAAAGTTAGCTGGTTCACTTTGGTTACCCTCACTATCTTTTTGCAATTGCAAAAAGATAGTGAGGGTAACCAATTGGAGTTTCGATAATGAAACGACCTGTTCAACACAAAGCGAGTTATAAAAGAATAAAAAAGCCTTCAAAAGTTAGGTTTTTCAAGTCTAACTTTTGAAGGCCACTACAGAATCAAAGTTTCTGATAGACTTTTTTACACTTTGTCTTTAATACTTTTTTCAATTATTGGTTCACTAACGTTTTTATTCCAAAAATCAATCAGAGGACCTGTGAAAAAGGCATTAATTATTGTTCCTATTCCCACTGGTCCACCAAAAATAAAAGCTAGTATAACAAAAATAATATCTTGTATTACCCTCACCACTCGATAAGATGCTTTTGTCCGCTCGACTATAATTGGTGCAATAGCGTCATAGGGGGCATTTCCTAATTTAGCAGACATGTAAAACGATGCGCCAAAAGTAAAGATGATGATCCCGACTATCAGCAATAAACTTTGGGAAAAAACATTGATTTTGATTGGAATAAACGTTGTATAAATCCAGGTATAAAAATCGATGAAAAAACCTGTCAGCACCATGTTGATTACTGTTCCAATCCCAATATACTGCCGTCCAAAAATAAAAACGAGCACCAATATAATGATGTTGACGATCAATTGATAGACACCGAGTGATAGCCCTAAAACAGATCCGATTCCAATATTCGCTGCTGTATATGGATCTAGCCCAACTTGCCCGATTCGTAATGTTGCAGCACCAAATGCTAAAATTGCCACTCCTATGAAAGCATAAAGAGAGCGAAAGACCAGTTCTTTTGTTCTTTTTCTTTTCATTTTTCACACCTCATTTAATTTTACTTATTAAGCATCTCAAATAAATGCTTAAAAAGCAAAATATTCCATCTTTTTGTATAAAAAAACTAGAGTTGAATCTACACTCAACTCTAGTCTTTGCTTATTTACTTTGGGCAATATCTTTTAGAGCCGCTTGAGCTAATAAGTTCAAGTAGTTCCAAGGACGATCAAAGTGTGGTTGGAAAAAGAAATCTGACAACGCAAGATCTTCAACAGTCATTTTATTTTGAACAGCTAACGAAAGTGTATTAGCTGATTGTGTAATATCATACTTAGACATTAGTTGTCCGCCTACAATGCGATTTGTTCCTTTTTCGTATACTAATTCCATCATAACATTTTCAGTAGTTGGCATAAATTCTGGACGATAGTTATCTTCAAATTGTGTTGCTGCCACATCTAAATTGTTCAATTTGGCACTTTCTAAAGTAACACCAGTTGAACCGATTTTCCAACCAAATAAATACAATCCAGAGGTTCCCTGTGTTCCGCGGTAAGCTAATTTATCTTCAGCTAAATTATGACCTACCAACATTCCTTGGCGAACCGCATTTGTTGCTAGAGGAATATAATTAGTTGTATTACTTGGATTATAGTGTACTACTGCACTATCACCTGCAGCAAAAATGTCTGGATTACTTGATTTCATATATTTATCTACAACGATTGCACCATTTGGTAACATATCTACTTTATCTTTCAGCAATGCTGTATTTGGGCTAAAGCCAACGCACATAATAACCATATCCGCTTCAAACTCTTGGCTTGGTGTAATTACTTTATTCACATGTCCGCTTGCATTTGACTGAAACTCTTGAACATTTTCTCCTAACGCTAGTGTAACACCACGATCTACAAGTTCTTTTTCTAGAACATCTGTAAATGGCTTATCTAAGTATTTGTTTAAAATACGATCTAAACCATCAATCAATGTCACTTCTTTTCCAGATTCTACAAAAGCTTCAACTAGCTCAATCCCAATATAACCACCGCCTACAACAACAACTTTTTTCGCATCTTTAGCGCGTTCAATGATGACATTTGCTTGATTAAAGTTTTTACATAGTAAGATATTTTCAGCTTCTATTCCTTTGATTGGCGGAACAATTGGCCATGAACCAGTTGTCATGACTAATTTATCGTATTCTTTTGTTTCAATTTTACCAGTGTTCAAATCTTTAGCAGTAACTGTTTTATGATTAACATCGATTGTTTCGACTTCATGTTCCATTTTAACTGTAGCACCTAGAGACGCTAGTTCTTCAGGACTTGAATAGAATAAACTGTCAGCCTCCTTTACTACTCCTCCAACATAAAGGGCAATTCCGCATGATAAAAATGATACATTATCATTTCGTTCATAAACGGTTACCTCCGCGTTTGGGTGATTTGTTAAAATACTTTTGACTGCAGCTGTTCCTGCATGCGTACATCCTACGACTACGACTTTCATTTTGTAAATCCCTTCTTTCAAGTTAAATTTTTCACCAATAAATTTAGAATAAAGTTACTGGTATATTAAAAATATAACAAAGTAAGAAAGCATATTCGAGTTCTTTGCTTGTGAATCACTAACTTATTTTTTCACAAACTTCTCTATTTTTAACTATATCCCCATCTTGATTAATGATTTCTCACTTTAAAATGCTGTTTTAACAATAAATAAAGCTGAGAAACATTAGTTTCTCAGCTTGTGAAATTAAACTACTGCTCATTTATAGATACAATAATTTCTATTTCAATCAGAACATCTTTAGGTAAACGGGCGACTTCAACGGCAGATCGTGCTGGTAATTGATTTGTAAATGATTGTGCGTAGACTTCATTAAAAGCTGCAAAATCATTCATATTTTTTAAAAAACAAGTTGTTTTTACTACATGATCGAAACTACTTCCAACCTCAGTTAAAATAGCTGCGATGTTTTTCATGACTTGCGAAGTCTGTTCTTCTATAGTTGTCCCCACAACTTCTCCGGTTCCAGGACTTAAAGGAACTTGACCTGAGGTAAATAATAAGCCGTTCACAATGTTCCCTTGTACATACGGACCAATTGCTTTTGGCGCCTTATCTGTGTGAATCGATTTCATCTGATCACTCATTTCCATTTTTTTGGTTTTTCTGACATTCTGGACATAAACCATATAGCTCTAAACGATGCTCATTGATTTCAAAACCAGTCAATTTACTTGCTGCCATCTCCACGTCTTCTAATCCTGGATAATGGAAATCAACGATCTTACCACAATTTTGACAGATCGCATGGTAATGCTTTTTAGAACTGAAATCAAAGCGACTTGATGCATCACCATAGTTCATTTCTTGTACAAAACCAATATCTGTAAACAAACGTAAATTATTATAAACAGTTGCCACACTCATATTCGGAAAACGATCTTCTAAAGAGCGGTAAATCTCATCCGCTGTCGGATGGCTGTGATTCTCAATTAGATACTCTAAAATTGCATATCTTTGAGGAGTAATACGAATATTGGCTTCTTTTAATTCTTCAAGTGCATTTTTTACCAATATGTTATCCATTTGGTTCCCCTCCCAGTCTTCTTTCTTAAATGATACTATTTCTAATGTGTATTGACAAGAATAAATAGATAAATAGTACTAAAAAGAGTAAGTTTATCTATAATTATGACAAAACAAGACACTATTATATGCTTTTTGACAACTTCACTTGTTTACACTAAAAAGGAAGTCATAAATTTAGACTTCCTTTTTAGTGTACTACTTATTCAGAAAAATTATAAAGAGCTGTTGATAAATAACGTTCGCCATTATCAGGAATAACTGTCAAAACTTTTTTTCCCTTCCCTAATTCTTTCGCCACTTCAATCGCAGCATACACAGCAGCGCCTGCTGATATTCCGACTAACAACCCTTCTTTTACTGCTAATTGACGAGCTGTTTCCATAGCAGATTCACTCGGAACAGAAATGACTCGTCCGTAAATTTCTGTCTCTAAGACTTTAGGGATAAAGCCCGCTCCAATTCCTTGGATTTTATGCGGTCCCGGCGCTCCGCCATCTAAAACTGGGGACTCCGTTGGTTCAACTGCAATGATGGAGATATTTGGATAAACTCGCTTCAATTCTTTTCCAACACCTGTAATTGTTCCACCCGTACCTACTCCAGCGACAAAAGCGTCTAAACCACTAGGACCAAAAATGTCTTGGATCTCTTTGCCCGTCGTTTTTTCATGTGTCTCTGGATTTGCGGGGTTATCAAATTGCATAGGCATAAAATAGCCATCTTTTTCAGATAGTTCTGTCGCTTTTGCAATAGCGCCTTTCATTCCTTCAGCACCTGGCGTTAACAATAATTTCGCGCCATAAGCTTGCATCAATTTCCTACGTTCTACACTCATGGTATCTGGCATAACAATCATTACATTATAACCCTTAGCAGCACCAACCATTGCCAAGCCGATTCCAGTATTTCCACTAGTTGGTTCTACGATTGTATCTCCAACTTTAATTTGTCCATTTTTTTCAGCTTTTTCGATCATACTTAATGCGATTCGATCCTTCACGCTGCCACCTGGATTAAAGAATTCTAGCTTTACAAAAACATCAGCTACTCCATCTGGGATTATGCGTCCTAATTTGACAATCGGTGTTTTACCGATTAATTCAGTTACTGAATTATAAATTTGAGTCATGATCCATTCCTCCATTTTCGTATTCGTATAAGCAAAATCTTTCTTGTGTTTATAATAGCTTATATCAAGTCATCTGGCTATCATTTTGCAATGATACTTTTTAAACAATCTTAATAACCATAATTTATTCCGATTTGTGATTCAAAAACATGGAGAAATGGCTGCAAAATATTTTAATGGCGTACTTTTTGAAATTGTCTATAATACCTACTCAATAAAGAGTGGTTATTTTAGTAGTCAAAAAAAATTAAATACACTTAATTTTTATCTAAAAGAAAGATCAGAATTACAAAATGGGATTAAAATATGATATAGTTGAAATAGGGAGATGCTTATATGTTTTACATTGAATGGATTACAGCATAAGTTCATTCCCTTAATCAAAATTAAAACGGATTGACTACATATCAGGCTAAAATAGGAAAGAAGGTGACACTATGTGGAATCCAATTACAATCGAAATACCGGATAATTTTTTAGGTGACCCGCTACTTGTATCAATATAAAGATAATTGCAAGTGCAATTATCTTTTTCGCTTCTTAATCATACTCGTCAAGAAGCTATTTAGCAATGTCTAAATGAATGAACATTAAGGACTATCCTCTCTTAACACAATTTTAATAAAAATATTGTATAGTATAAGAGACTTTAAAATTGATTATTAGGAGTTTACTCATTTATGAAAATTATAAATATTAGTCCACGTGGGTATTGTTATGGTGTTGTGGATGCTATGGTCATTGCTAGAAATGCATCTCTTGATGAAAATTTACCGCGTCCGATTTATATCTTAGGGATGATCGTTCATAACAAACATGTAACTGACGCTTTTGAAAGTATCGGGATCCATACATTAGACGGAACAAATCGTGAAGAAATTTTAGCCCAAGTTGATCGAGGAACGGTGATCTTTACAGCCCATGGCACTTCTCCAAAAGTTAAAACATTAGCTATTGAAAAAGGTTTAGCTGTTATCGATGCAACGTGCCCAGATGTTCTTATTACACATGAATTGATTGCTAAAAAAGTAGCCGAAGGTTATGAAATTATCTATATTGGCAAGAAAAATCATCCGGAGCCTGAAGGAGCACTTGGTGTTTCACCTGACCATGTTCATTTAGTATCAAATCAAGCTGATATTTCTGCTTTGACGCTAACTGCAAATAAGGTGTTTGTTACGAATCAAACGACAATGAGTCAATGGGATGTCAGCGATCTAATGGAGTTGATTGTAGCTAAATACCCTCAGGTTATTATTCATAAAGATATCTGTAAAGCAACGCAAGTCCGCCAAGAGGCTGTCGTTGAACAAGCGCAAGGTTGCGACTTAACAATCGTTGTGGGAGATCCAAAAAGTAATAATAGCAATCGTTTAGCTCAAGTTTCCATTGAACAAGCAGGTGTTGCAGCTCATCGTATTTCTGACGTTTCCCAGATAAATCCAAACTGGTTGTTGGATGTTGAGCAAGTCGCTGTCACAGCTGGAGCTTCTACCCCTACTCAAATCGTTCGTGAAGTGATCGATTATTTAAAAAAATTCGATGCAACGAATCCCGAAACATATCAAAAAAGCTCAACCACAACTGCTGAAGCGATTCTGCCTAAACCTAGGGTTAAGGATTTAACTAAAAACCGACAACGACGTTTAGAAGAATTACGCTCAGGAAAAAGATAAAAACGTTCAACGATTTGTCATGAGATTGGCAATTCGTTGAACGTTGTTTTATTATGCAACCTGTAGCGATTGTCCTACAGTAATCAATTCAGCTGTTATGCCATTTAAAGCCATAAGTTGATCAACCGAAAGTCCAAATTTTTCTGCAATCCCCCAAAGAGTATCACCTGAGACAACTGTATAAGATTGGGCTGTTACAGTTGTTGTCGCACTACTTTGACCAATTGTTGATTGATTTGCAGTTATATTTTCCTCTGACGATACAGTTCCTGCCATTTCCCAATCATAAGCAGTTAAACCGTAATTTGCAATTAACCAATTTAATTTACTGGCATAATTAGGATCTGTTGCATAACGCCCAGCTAAAGCAGCTGTAGCGTCCATATAACTAGTCGTGTTGCTTTTCCATACCCCAGAATAATGATAATCACCACTGGATGCTAAGGTTGTTTTAAGTACGTTAGCATGATCCTGGAAAGATTCAGTATATGAAGGATAACTTCTAAAAGGTTCAGTCACTGTCACCCATTGCCCATTTAAATATTCAGAAGTTGGCATATAGACTGTTTGTCCACCATAACTTCCTTTGACGCCAAATAAATTATAATTTGGTGCGGCTGCTAAACCAGATGTACCATAACTACTCTCTAATAATGCTTGAGCAATCATTACAGATGCATATAAATCATTAGCATCTGCTACAGAAGCCGCTGAATAACCAATAGAATCAATAAATGCTTGCTCTGAAATAGCTTCTTGGGTCACTGTCTCTGTGGCTTGAACACTTAGTGGCAACAAATTCCCCACAACCGGAAGAAGTACTAATGAAGTACCTATAACAGATGCAACTCGTTTTGTATTGTTTTTCAACTCTTTTTGTTGGTGTCTGCTACTTCTTGTTTTTGTCTCATTCATTCATTTGTTCCTCCTCAATAGAACATCATATCATCATTCTACTCGGGTAATTTTTTATAAACAATTATTTGATCCTCAATTTTGAAGTTTTAAAGTGGGCGTAATCCTGTTGAAATTTTTGTTTTATTAATTAAATTGTATTTGTTTCAATCAATTTACATGATGTCTGTTATTCAAACTGTTTCTTTTGGTAAATCCCTTTATTTTGTTGTTTATGTATTCGTTTTAAGAACATTACTCGATATTTCTATCATATTACATTTATTACGCAGTTATTTTGCATAAAAGTACAATTTATCCGATTTTAGCAATTTTTTCATAAATAAAAAAAGTAGACATTCATAGTTTGTGAATGTCTACTTTTTTATTAAAAACTAGTTTATTTTATAAATTAGTATACTTTGATACAACGTTATCAACTGTAAAACCAAATTCTTTCAAGACTAAATCACCTGGAGCTGAAGCACCAAAATGATCAATCGTTACAGTTGTGCCTGCAGTTCCAACATAACGTTCCCAACCAAATGGTGAAGCAGCTTCAATCGCAACTCGTTTAGTTATATCTTTAGGTAAAACAGATTCTTTGTAATCTGCTGTTTGCTTTTCAAACAAATCAAAACTTGGCATAGAAACGACAGAAACATCTTTCCCTTGTTCAGCTAATGCTTTTTGGGCTTCAATTGCTAAATTCACTTCTGAACCAGTTGCAATTAAGATCCCTTCTGGTTTTTCGCCTTTTTGTTTAGAAATGACATATGCACCTTTTTGAACAAGTGTATCAGCATGTTCTTTAGTTCCTTCAATAACTGGTAAATTTTGACGACTTAAAACTAAGACCGTTGGCGCATCTTTTGTTGTCATCGCAATTTTCCAAGCCGCAACAGTTTCGTTACCATCAGCTGGACGAATGACTTGTACACCAGGCATACAACGAATACTTGCTAATTGTTCAACAGGTTCATGTGTTGGTCCATCTTCACCCACTGCCACAGAATCATGTGTTAATACATATGTCACAGGAGTATTTTGGATTGCAGCTAAGCGGACTGCTGGGCGCAAATAATCTGTAAATACAAAGAATGTTCCGCCGTAAACGCGACTTCCACCATGTAATTGGATTCCGTTCATCGCTGCTGCCATGGCAAACTCACGGACACCAAACCAAATATTGCGACCTTCGTATTGATCAGGCTCAAAATCTTTTTCTGCAGCGACCATTGTATTATTTGAAGCAGACAAATCAGCTGAACCGCCCCAGAAACCTGGTACAGTTTTAGAAATTGCTTGAATCGTTTCTTTACTTGTCACACGACTAGCTGCACTCGAACCTATTTCATAGGTTGGTAACTCGCTATCCCAATTTTCAGGAAGTTCATCAGAAAAAGCTTGTTTAAATTGTTTTGCCAAATCAGGATGCTCTTTTGAATAATTTGCAAACATCTTATTCCATTGATCTTCTGCTTTCTCGCCTTCTTCTATCATCGTTTCTTTAAAGCGTGCAGCAACTTCATCTGGAACAGTAAAGTCTGGGTATTCCCAACCATAAACAGCTTTAGCTGCGGTAATGCCATCTGCTCCGATAGGTGCGCCATGTACAGATGAAGTACCTTCTTTTGGTGCGCCGTAGCCGATGACTGTTTTTACTTCGATCAAAGTTGGTTTATCTGATTCAGCCTTTGCAGCTTCTATCGCTTGAGAAATTTCTTCTAAATCATTACCGTCTTTCACTAAGATATGTTGCCAACCATATGCTTCATAACGAGCGCCAACATTTTCAGTAAACGCTTTTGATGTTGGACCGTCTAAAGAGATATCATTTGAATCGTATAACACGATCAGTTTACCTAATTTCATGTGTCCAGCCATTGAACTAGCTTCTTGAGAAACACCTTCCATCAAATCACCATCACCGCATAACGCAAACGTATAGTGATCTATTACAGGAAAGCTATCACGATTATAAGTCGCAGCAGTATGTGCTTCTGCCATCGCCATACCGACAGCCATTGCGATACCTTGACCTAATGGACCAGTTGTTGCTTCAACACCATCAGTATGATGTACTTCTGGATGCCCTGGTGTTCTACTATTCCATTGACGGAAATTTTTTAGATCATCCATAGTCACATCGTAGCCAGCTAAATGAAGTAAGCTGTATAACATTGCAGAACCATGACCAGCAGAAAGAATAAAACGGTCTCTATCTACCCAGTTTCTTGAAGTTTTTGGGTTTACTTTTAAGTGTTTTGTCCAAAGTGCATAAGCCATAGGTGCAGCACCCATTGGTAATCCTGGATGCCCAGAATTTGCTTTTTGTACTGCTTCAATACTTAATGTACGAATCGTGTTAACGCCTAACTGATCAGTGTTGTCGAACAAAAAAATCATCTCCTATTTAGGTTTTTTTTACCTTTATTAACTACATTTTATCGCATTTCGCTCATGAAAGCAATTACCTTTAGTAAAAAAAACTAAAATTACTTTCTATTATGCAATCCTTTAGCTTTTTGAATCTCTTTCAATTTATCTGGTGTTACATCATTTCCTTTAGGATCGACCACTTTCATTCCTTCTATATGATGGCGCATCCCACCACGAAAAGCAGCCAAATATTCTTGACGAAGTACTTTTTGCTCTTCCTTTTCTTTCGCAGTTAATTCTTTTTCTTTCGCTTTTTTAGCAAGTTCATTGATACGGTTCATTTTTTCTGTTGATAACATCTATTTTGGCCTCCTTATTTTAAAAATTTAATCGGCATATTTCAAGCTTTTTTGAAAGACTAGCCCTGTAGCTAGACAAGTTTACTTTCCATGTCTATCTTATAAGATGAGCACAAGAAATACAACTATATTCTTATTAAAAATCAGAAACGATTGTGTTTATTTATAGAAATTCCGATTCCCTAACTCAGATATTTTCCCTTGTGATTCACAGAAATATACTTTCTAAAAAAAACACGAACGCTTGTTTGATTCCTGTGTAAAACTATGGTACACTAAAAATATAAATCGAAAGAAGGTGCGGGTTGTGGTGAAACGTACAGACACAAGACAAATCGAAGTATTAAAATATATATATGAACAGGTTGAGCTTAAAGGTTATCCCCCGACCGTAAGAGAAATCGGAAAAGCAGTTGATCTTTCCTCAACCTCAACCGTTCACGGACATTTAGCACGATTAGAGAAAAAAGGACTCATTTTACGTGATCCTACAAAACCAAGGGCAATTGAATTGACCGCAGACGGACTTGAAAGAATCGGTGTGAGACCGACAGTTATCCCGATGCTTGGTGTTGTTACAGCAGGTGAGCCAATCTTAGCTGTAGAAGAAGCTTCTGACTTTTTTCCTCTTCCACCTGATTTAATGGCAGAAGAAAATGCTTTGTTCATGCTGACTATCAGAGGTGAAAGTATGATCAATGCTGGTATTTTAGACGGCGACCAAGTTATTGTTCGTAAACAAAGCGCGGCTTCAAATGGTGATATAGTGATTGCAATGACAGATGAAGATGAAGCGACGTGTAAACGATTCTTTAAAGAGGCAGACCATGTTCGTTTACAACCAGAAAATGATGCATTAAAACCGATTATTTTGAACAACGTAAGCATTTTAGGCAAAGTTGTTGGCCTATACCGCAATCATATTTAAATAACAAAAAAACATACTAACTATTAGTATGTTTTTTTGTTATCTTTTCGTTTGAATTAGACAAGATCTTTTAATCCGCTGTGACCTTACGTTGATATGTTTCAAACTGATACGCATAACCATTTGCTTCGTCTTGTTCGCCTGCGCTTAAATTAATCAATGTCCAATCATCCCAATCTACAAAAGGAAATTTTGTATCTCCATCAAACGAATGATAGATAACTGTTCTATACAATACGTCACAATATTGCAAAAAATCCTCGTATACTGCTGAACCACCCGCAATAAACGTAATACCAGAAAACGTTTTGGCATAATCAAGAACTTCATCCACAGTATGAAAAACAATGACTCCTTTTGCCTGATAGCTTTTGTCTCTAGTTAGAACAATCGTTTGACGATTTGGTAACGGCCGAGCGCCCATCCCCTCAAAAGTTTTTCTTCCCATAACAATGGTGTTGTCTTCAGTCATTTGTTTAAAAAATTTCAAATCATTTGGCAAATGCCAAGGTAATCGATTCTCTTTACCGATTGTCCCTTGCTCATCTTGTGCCCATATGGCTGCTAACATTGGAGAACCCCTTTCGAATTAAACGGCAATTGGTGCCTTGATTGCTGGATGAGGATCATATCCTTCAATTACAATATCGTCCATTTCAAATTCAAAAACTGATTTTTTATCTTGATTCAATTTTAGTGTAGGAAACGAACGAATGTCTCGAGTCAGTTGTTCATTCATTTGGTCAATATGATTCGTATATAAATGGGCATCCCCCAAAGTATGAACGAAATCGCCCACTTCCAAACCAGTTTCATGAGCAATCAAGTGAGTCAATAGTGCGTAACTAGCAATATTAAATGGAACGCCCAAAAAAACATCTCCACTACGTTGATACAACTGGCAACTTAATTTCCCATCATTTACATAAAATTGAAACATCGTGTGACATGGTGGTAATGCCATGGAAGGGACATCTTCTGGATTCCAGGCGGACACGATCAGGCGTCTAGAGTCAGGTGTTTGCTTGATCATATCGATAACATTTTTAAGTTGATCAATAAAGTTGCCTTCTTTCGTTTCCCAATGACGCCACTGAGCTCCATAAATATTACCTAATTCACCATACTTCGCTGCAAAATCATCATCAGACAACATATTATTGCAGAATTCTTTGTGCTCTTTTTCATAACTTTCTTTAAATACTTCATCCGTTAAAACACGACGACCAAAATCAGTCATATCCGGCCCATTATAGTCATCACTTTTAATATAACGCTCAAAAGCCCACTCGTCCCAAATATGGTTGTTATGCTGTAGGAGATAACGGATATTTGTATCGCCTTTTAAAAACCATAAAAGTTCGCTTTTGATTAAACCAAAAGGAACTCGTTTCGTCGTCAATAAAGGAAACCCTTTTGATAGGTCAAAACGCATTTGATGTCCAAAAATACTTCGTGTTCCTGTCCCTGTGCGATCTTCTTTTAAGTGACCATCGGTTAAAATTTTGCGACCTAATGCTAAGTAAGCCTCTTCCATAATTACTGCCTCCTAATTTTCTGCAAATTCACTCAAGTATTCCCAACGTTCCATTTTTTCCTCAAGTTCTTGTTCTACAATAGATAACTCTGATTGTAGTTCTTGCAATTTAGTAAAGTCATCCCCTTGATGGTTCATCTCTTTTGCAAGCAGAACAGCTCGATCCTCAAGTACTGCAATATCAGCTTCGATTGTTGCCCACTCTTTTTGTTCCATATAAGTTAATTTCTTTTTTTCCTTTTTTTCAGTTTCTTTAATTGGTTTCGTTTCATATTTAATAGTTTTCTTCGACTCTTCTTTATTTCCAAGTAAGTATTCACTCATAGAACCGAAATAGGTCACTATTTGACCGTCTCCCTCAAACACAAGTAATTTGTCCATTGTTTTATCAAGGAAATAACGATCATGGGAAACGGCAATTACAGCTCCTTTAAAGGTTTGGAGATAATCCTCTAGGATCGTTAGAGTATCTATGTCAAGATCATTTGTTGGTTCGTCCAATAATAACACATTTGGCTTTCCAATCAGTAGTTTTAATAAATACAAACGACGTTTTTCCCCACCAGAAAGTTTCCCAATCACTGTTCCATGCATAAAACGTGGGAATAAAAAGCGTTCTAACAATTCAGCAACACTAATTGTTGTTCCATCTATGCGCCGAACTTGTTCTGCAGCTTCCTGTAAGTATGAAATCATCCGTTGATTTGGATCCATTGCTTCATTTTGCTGTGTGTAATAGGCTAAACGAACCGTTTCTCCGATAGAGTACAGACCATTATCTAATAGCAAACGTCCAGCTAATAGATTCAAAAGAGTGGATTTACCTGCGCCATTTTTTCCCGTGATGCCTATTCGATCTTTTGCCTGAATTAGTAAATCAAAATCTTTTAAAATTGTTTTTTGTTCAATTTGATAACTGCCGGCTTTGATTTCTAAGACTTTTTTTCCCAATCTTTGTGTCGCGATATCTATCTCTAACTGGCCTTTTTGATGTACTTGGTGAAGATTTTCTTTAAGATCATGAAAACGATCTTGACGGGCTTGTTGTTTCGTGCCACGAGCTTTGACCCCCGCACGCATCCATTCTAATTCTTGCTTATATAATTGTTTTCTTTTTTCCTCTTGTTCAACACCAACACGTTCACGTTCTGCTCTAGCAATAATATAAGCTTCGTAATTGCCTTTATATTCATGTAACTTTCCAAAAGAAAGTTCAAAAATTCGATTGGTTACTCTATCTAAAAAATAACGATCATGCGTCACCATTAAAATAGCGCCACGATAGCCATTCAAAAAGCTTTCTAACCAGTTGATCGCCTCATAATCTAAATGGTTCGTTGGTTCATCCAATAGCAATAGATCAGGCGATTCAATCAAAACTTGGGCTAAACTGACCCGTTTTTTTTGTCCGCCGGATAGCTCGCCGATTTTTTTATGCAATGTTTCGATTCCTAATTTTTGTAAAATGATTTTAGC
Source organism: Enterococcus ureilyticus (assembly GCF_001730315.1). GTDB lineage: Bacteria > Bacillota > Bacilli > Lactobacillales > Enterococcaceae > Enterococcus_L > Enterococcus_L ureilyticus. The sequence continues at coordinate 124,520 of NZ_MIKC01000041.1, read as the reverse complement.
ATCTGTATCAGCTGTCCACGCATCTTCGGTGTTCATTCGTTCTTCTGCTTGTGCATATTGCTTTTGTGCAGCCTCACTAAGACCATCTTCCCCTAGTGCTAGCAATGCCAGCTCATAATTTTTTACCGCCTGTATAGTCGGTGTATCACCTTGGAAAACAGCTTCTACTACTGTCAATTCAGGATTAAATTCTTTGTCTTGAGAAAGATAGCCGATTTGATAATCACTTGGTTGTTGAATGGCAGAAATATCGCCATCACCACTATCTTTGCCAGCTAGAATATTCAACAAGCTAGTTTTTCCAGTGCCATTTGTCCCAATTAAACCTATACGATCTTTATCATGGATGTAGAAAGAAATAGCATCAAATAATGTTTTTTCTCCATATGTTTTAGTTAAATTATTTACTTTTAACTCATTCATCTGCTCACGCCCTTTTCATCCTGCTTATTGTATCAAAAAAATGTAAAAAAAAGAAGCTAGTTTTCTTAGTCCGCTTCTTTTTTTAATTCTCTGGTCAACTTTCTCAATGGAACGCCACCAGAAATGTCATTTATTGAATAAGATTCAAGTAAGTTAACATTTTTTCGATATTCATTTGCTTCAAAAGAAGAAATTTTTTCAGAAATTTCATATTCATCGATCACTCGCCGCTCCTCTTGATAGCCAATTATAAGTTCTTTTACATAATTGGATTGAGAACGAACGAGAAAAGAATCAATAAAGGTACCATCTTCCAATCGATGAGCAAGTTGTAATCGTCCCTCAATGAAGAAACGAATAATTTCTTCATCATAAACACCTTTTAAGTTATCTAAACTTTTTAAGATTACTTCTGTATTTTGTAAAAAGACTTGGCGTACATTTTCCAATTCTTCTATTTGAAATTCTCGCCGATTTTCTTCATCTTTTTTAGCCCAAGATAATTTGGGATGAACAAAAAATGCTATGATTTGGCGTACAAACAATAACCAAAAACCAATAATAGAGAGCAATTGTCTCGCAATCGAACGTTCCATCCTGGAAATTAGGCGCTCATACAAACGATAGCCCTCGATTCCGATTTCCTTTTGACGAAAACTTTCTTCTAAACCATCACGTTCAATCGAGACAATTAGCGCTCGCAATTCTTGGACTTCTTGTCGTTGTTCCGATGGTAATTGCTCGGTATATAATTCTTTGACACGATCTTGATAGTTTTCGATCACAACATTCATTTCGACATGAGGATCTTCCTTGTTGATTTTTTTAAGCCGTTCAATCACGTCCTGCAACAATGTGATTCCTTGGACATTCGTGCTTTCTACTTCGTCAGATTCTGTTAAAAACGGTAAAACAAGAATACCGCCAACTAATGTGACCAAAATCACACAAGCAGTAATGAACAATAGCAGAGAACGTTCAGGAAAATCATTACCATTAATTGTCAATGGCAAAATAAAAATCGTTGCTAAACTGACGGTTCCTTTAACACCACCAAATGTTAGTATCAGCATTTCGTTCATTGATTGCCATACATTCTTTAGGCCGTTTTTTACACTATAAATCAAGAAAATAGAGAAAAAACGAGCAGCGAATAACGTGACACTTAAAATCAAAATAACGACCATCAAGAAACTATTAGAGTATGTTTCGCTATTCCAAATAGGTGAAAAAACTTGAGATAGTTCAATACCTAAGAAAAGAAAAACTAACGCATTCAAGGTAAATGTGATCGTTCCCCATGTACTTTCTGAAACATTTGAAAGTTCTGCTTCGAATAATGAAACCTTTTTAAAACTAGCAGCTTGCATAACACCTGCTACAACGGCCGCAATAATTCCAGAAACATGAAACAGCTCTGCAACCATATAAGCTAAAAAAGGGAGTAATAGTTCTAATAGTAAGTAACCCGTAACATCTCTTGCAGATGCTTTTTCTAGGATCATCACGACTTGTCGTTTGATCATTACTAAAATCGCGCCTACGATCGCACCGCCAATACTAGAGACAATTAAAGTGATACCAGCATCAGCTGCTGAAAAACTACCAGTTAATAAAGCCGCTAACGCAAATTGAAAAGCCGTAACGCCAGAAGCATCATTGATCAGTCCTTCACCTTCTAAAATATGCATTGCTTTATGCGGGATCTGAATCTTTCCAGATAAAGAACCTACAGCTACTGCATCTGTAGGCCCCAGTGCTGCACCTAAAGCGAAACAAGCTGCTATCGGCAAAGCAGGTATAACCATATGTAATGCCCACCCCACACTTACAAGTGTGATCAAAACCCCTATGAACGCTAAAAATAATATCACACTAAAATTCTTCATCGTAGCAGAAATATCATTGCGTTCTCCTTCTCGAAACAATAATGGTGCAATGATCATTACCAAAAATATTTCTGGTTCAAACGTTATTTCACGTCCCATATCTGTTACTCCAATCAAAACGCCAACAATTATTTGTACGATTGGCAATGGAATAATTGGTACAATTCGATTAAAGACATTTGAAAAAGTAATGGCTAAAACAAAAACAATAATTAAAGAAACAAACTCCATCTTGTATCCCCCTTATAAATTAATGATTGAGTTGTTTTCCTAAATACCGTAATAATTTTTCTTTTTTACAGGTAATTTTTTTCTCAATTAATCCAAGTTCTTTTTCTTTATCACATAACTCTAGCTGAGCACGACGGGCTTCTAAACGTAATAATTCAGATTTGATCAATTCTATTTTTTTATAGTTCAAAAAATTTCTCTTTTTTATATGCCGTTCCCATTCTGCTTTTTTCTCTGGGGGTAATGCTTTATATTTTTCACGTAATTCAGCAATTCGTTGCTCTATTTCTTTACTCACAACAATACTTCCTTTCAGAATTTCTCTGCACATTATAGCAAACAGTTTAAGAAATACCTACTAAAATTGACTATTATTTAAAAAAATCTTTTTGAATAGAATTTCTGCTAAAAAAATTAAACAGTAGGTGAAAATAAAGTTCTTGTGTTGTCTGTTATTTTCTTCCTATGGTCTTGATTTAAGTATCTTCTTCAACTAAAATACTGATTTCAGTCTCTTCATTCAAGCGTTCAGAAAGAAAAGCTAGTAAATCTTCTAAGGGTATAGAAAATTTCATCATCGGTCCACGACGCCCATTTTTGAAATAATTTAAACGGATTTCTTGGTTCTTAAGTAACAAAGCCATCTTATCTATATCTCGATACAACACACCGTTCCTGTCGAATGGCCCTAAAATAAGCCGATCTTCAGAAAGACCTTTTGTATCCAATAAAAAACTCAACATCAACAAACCAGAAAGAATTCCCCGAATTCTTTGATCCATTGTCTGCTCTGTTATTATTGTGATGATTAGGATAAATCCACTGCACCCAATCACTAAAGCATAAAAAATTGTTCTTTTAAGACTTTTAATCAACACACTATCTCTGACCAAATACAAATAAATATACATAATCACAACAAACGCTGCAAGTAATAAAGTAAAAAAATCTATAACCAAAATATACTCCTTTTAAAAATGAACTTTACTCTTTTTGTTTACACTAAAAACAAAGCAGATATAACTGGATGAACTAGTTAATCCTTTTTATTTAATTCTGTCAATTGCTGATTGATTTTTTTTATTTTGTCTTTACAAGCTAATATATCACGGATCATCTGATCTCTTTTAACACCAAGTGGTAAACGATTAACTACTTGATAATATGCAGCGAGTAGTTGAACTTGTTTCATTTTTTCTTTTTGTAAGCGTTCTTCAGCTAGACTCATCCACTCGCCTCCTTTTCTTTAAGTATACCTTACTTTTAAAAGAAAGTGACATTTGAATCGTTATTTTTAACAATAATCGACCAAAAAGGTCCGATTTAGTTGTTATTGTATCACATTATTGCTTTTTTGGTTATTTTACGAACATACTTTCTGTTTTGCTCATTTGATGAAGAAGAAATAAGGATGAAACAAAAGTCAAAAGTAACTTTGTTTCATCCTTATTTCTATTGTGCTGAAATACATAGCGCAATCGCTTTTTCACCTAAATGTGTCCCGATAACTGGGTTAAAATGACCAATTTCAATAATTGCATCTGGATATTTTTTTTGAAGTTTTATTTTTTCTTCTTCAGCAACCGTTAAATTATTTGCATGAATAACATATAATTTGACAGGTCTGTTGATTTCTTTGTCACGTTTGCCAATGATTTCTTCTGCACGAGCAAAGGCTTTTTTAGTTGAACGAATCTTTTCAAATAGAACGATCTTACCATCTTCAAAAGTCAAAATCGGCTTAATCTTCAATAATCCAGCAATCAAAGCCGCTCCATTTGTTAATCTACCGCCTCGTACTAGATTATTTAAATCTTCAACAATCAAATAAGCATAGGTGTTATCGCGAATAATGTCTAATTTAGCAAATATCTCTTCCAAACTAGCCTTTTCTTTCACTAAATCTAACGCAGCTTCCACCATATGCCCCATCGGTACGCTTGTGATTTTCGAATCATAGGGATAAAGTGTTATCCCTTCAATCGAATCAGTTAATGAAAATAATGTATTCACGAAACCTGAAATACCTGATGAAAGATGGATACTAATGATCGTATCATACCCTTTAGCAGCAATATCTTTGTACAATTCAATAACCTCACCTAAAGCCGGTTGAGAAGTTGTCGGAAACTCATTGCTATTATTCAATAAGTTGTAATATTCATCAGCTTCGATATCGACACCTTCGTTATATATCTTACCATCTAAAATAACAGGGATGGGAATAACAAAGAGATTGGGCGAATGCTTGATTCGCTCAGGTAAATAAGCTGTACTATCTGTCACAATAGCAATTTTCATTTTGTAACCTCGTTTCAGTAATTTTGCACAGTATAGTTAAATATAGCATAAATCAATCCAGAATTAAATAAAATACTTATTGTCCAAGGAAATTTTGAACAGCGGTTTGATTGGTTGCTAAATCAATTTCTAGCACACTTCCAGCGTAATCATAGTCAACATTGCTCCAAGAATTTTCAACTGGAATCGTTAGTCGTTCAATCCCGCTACCACCTTTTAGGATCAATGACGGTCCATTTTTCAACATGAAACTAGTAGGTACATCTGTTGACATGTAGCCAACTAAACGGCCCAATGACTCAGGAGTCCGAAGTAGTGCTAAAGGATTTTTCAATTGGCTCATCACAGCCGTCATTACTTGTTGTTGACGACGAACTCGACCAAAATCGCCTTCCTCATCTTTTCTAAAACGAGCATATTGTAAAAGTGTATGCCCATCCATTTTCTGCTCACCTTTAAAAATATCTACACCATCTAAATTCAACTCTTTTTCCGCATCCATTTTGACGCCACTCGGGAACATTGAATCAATGATCTTTTCAAATGATTGAAAATCAACTTTTGCATAATACCTACACTGAATATTAAAATTCTCTGCTAAGGTTTGACGAACTAAATCTGCTCCTCCTAGTGCGTAGGAAGCGTTGATTTTATTGGCATCATATCCAGGAATATCAACGAAAGTATCACGCATAAAGGAAATCAACTTAGGTTTTTTAGAAGGTCCGTCTAGTTGTAAAACCATGATCGTATCTGCTCGACCAGAATCTTCACCTCTCGTATCACTACCTAGAATCAAAATATTATTCGCACCATTTTCACTTTTTACACCATTAAATGTTTCAAGTGCTTCTTTAGGTAACGAGTTATCATTTTCGGCATATGATTTTCCTTTAAAAAAGAAACCTACTGCTAAAACAAGCAACAATACGAAAAATAATAAAATTCTTTTAGGCCAACTAAACCGTCGTTTTTTTCTTATTTTTTTCGGTTTCTTTCCTTTTTTAGACAGTGGGTTGGGATGCCCATTTGGATTATTATTTTGCTCGAATTGCTGATTTGGTTCATTTAATGTTTCTTGTTCGTTATAATGACTATTTCTAGGTTCTTCTGTATAATTTTTTTCTTTTCTAGGATTAAATTTATTTTTTTCTTCTACTGGTTTTGCTTTATCATGTATATGTTTATAGCGATCCACACGGCTCATTATGTCCACCTCATTTTAAATTAACAACAATTATAAGCATACCTTATTTTACTAGAAATTCCTATTAGATAGTTGAAATTTAACAAAAAATAAAAAGACCTTTTCAGATCTTTATACTCCGTTAATTGGGTGAATAGCATAATTTCCGAATATTTTCACCTTACCACCCATCAAACGTATTTCTTCTAAAGCATTTTCTATTAATTGTTGCGGTTTTTGAACATTGATATCGATCAAAAAGAAATATTCACCGAGTGTTGTTTTCAATGGTCGAGATTCGATTTTGCTTAAATCAATCTCACGCCAACTAAATACAGCTAATGCCTTATGCAAAGCACCGGGAATATTATTGGGCATCGTTAAGGCAATCGTTAATTTTTCTTCATTTGACCCGATAGGCAATTCAATTTTCTCAGCACCTATTACCCAAAAACGCGTTTGATTGATCGCAACATCCTGAATATCTGTGCCAACAATAGCTAAATCATACATTTCTGCAGAAAGTTTGGGTGCAATCGCCGCAATTTTTTGATCGGGATGACTTGCAACATAATTGGCAGCATAGGCAGTAGACGGTGTTGCTTCAAGCTCTGCCATTGGAAACTCGTTACGGATAAATTCTTGTGATTGTGCTAAAGCTTGAGGATGAGATAAAATTTTTGTTGCATCCTGCCAACTATCTTTGTTACTTCTGGCCACCATTAATTGTTGATAGATTGGTAAAACAATTTCTGCCCCTACCGGGATCGTTGTTTGGTGAAACAGATAGTCTACGGTTGTATTGACAGATCCTTCAATTGTATTTTCAATTGGGACAACCCCAAGATCAACTTCGCCAAACTCAACGCCTTTGATACAAGCTGGAATTGAATGATACGATACCAACTCTTCATCAGGAAAAGCTGTTTTAGTGGCGTTATGTGTAAAGGAAGCTTCTGGACCTAAAAAACCGACTTTCATTGTCTCACCTACTTAATATTCTCTAAAATTTCTGATACGATTTCTTCTGGTGTTCGATCATCTGTTGCAATTACTAAGCTAGCACTTTCTTCATAAAAAGGAATCCTGGGTTCAAACACTTCTCTGATCTCTTCAGGAGATTTCGATACAACCAGTGGTCTGATTGTCGTGTGATCTTGTTTCAACCTAGGAATGAACACTTCTGGCTTGGTTTGTAAATAAACAACAGGCGCCATTTGTTTTAGTAAGGTTCGATTTTCCTCTCTCATCACGATTCCACCACCTGTTGAGACTACTTGATCATGATCTAAATAGCGTTTTAAGACATTCGTTTCTTTTTCTCTAAAGGCTTCTTCACCATGTAAATCAAAATATTCTTGGATGGTCATCCCAATTTCTTCAACGATTTTATCATCAAAGTCGATATGCTCCATCCCTGTTTCTTTTGAGAGTAATTTACCTACAGTGGTTTTTCCTGCTCCCATAAAACCAATTAAAATAATCCCCTTCATCTTTGTGCCTCCATTTATTGATATAGTTTAGCCAAGTCATCAAAAAAACTTGGATAAGAAACAGAAATTGCTTCTGCTTTTTCTAATTCTACTGTGCCGTCTTTTACTAAAAGGGCGGCAATTTGCAACATCATGCCTATACGATGATCACCGTAACTCGTAACTTTTGCGTTATGTAAAGCGGTGTTACCATGAATGATCAAACCGTCTTCCGTCGGTTCGATATTGGCACCCATTTTATTTAGCTCAGTTGCAACAGCATCAATACGATTTGTTTCTTTTACTTTCAATTCTTCAGCATTGCGAATAATTGTTTTCCCCTGTGCTTGGGTAGCCAATAAAGCAATAATTGGTAATTCATCGATCAATCTAGGAATGATTTCTCCACTGATTTCGATTCCTTTCAATACACTCGTTTCCACAGTTAAAGTACCAGCTTTGTTTGCTTTATTGCCAGTTTCTTTGATTGTTAATTTCCCACCCATTTGTTGAATAACATCAATAATACCTGTCCGTGTCGGATTTAATCCGACATTATTCAAAATAATTTGACTATCTGGAATAATCAAACCAGCTACTAAGAAGAACGCCGCAGAAGAAATATCTCCTGGCACAATCACTTCTTGCCCATTTAGTTTTTGCGGCCCTTTTAGCCTAATTTCTTTTCCTAAAACAGTAATATCACCACCAAACTGACGAATCATATCTTCAGTGTGATCTCTTGTTTTTTCTTTTTCTACAATGACTGATTCACCATGGGCTTGTAGTGCAGCGAATAGAATTGCTGATTTCACTTGTGCGCTGGCAACTGGCATGTGATATTCAATTGGTTGTAAGTTTTCTGTTCCTTTGACTGTAAGTGGAGGAAATTCTGTTCCATCATGTCCTGTACAGCTTGCACCCATCTGATTGATAGGTAACATCACTCGATTCATTGGACGTTTTGCAATAGAATGATCGCCGAACAGTTCCGTAACAAAGGTTGTTCCAGCTAAAATCCCCATAATCAAGCGGATCGTAGTGCCAGAATTTCCGACATCAATTGCTTTTTTTGACTGCTTTAAACCGGAAAAACCAGTTCCATAAACAGTAATAACTTCCCCATCATCTTCGATTTCCACTCCTAAATCTTTAAAAGCTTGTAACGTGCTTAAACAGTCGTCACCACGTAAAAAGTTTTTAATCGTCGTTTTCCCTTGTGCAATGGCTCCGAACATAATGCTTCTATGAGAAATTGACTTGTCACTAGGAATATCGATACTACCATTTAAACTCACTTTATTGATTGCTAATTCCAAAAAATCCCTCCTAAATTTTAAATGTTTGTTGCCTCATTCAGCTTATTTTTCATAAGTTAGATAAGTTGTTTCCTTTTCAATCAATTCTTTTGCTCTTTCTAAATCGTCCTGTCTTTTAAAAGTTAATTGTAAGATACCATAAATATCTTCCCGAGTTTCAAGAATTTTCAAATTAATTAATGAAAGTTTTGCCTTACCCAGTAAGCCTGTAATCTCTGCAATCACCCCTGGAACATCAGGTACGTCAACAAATAAATCATAGAAGGCTGGAATTGCTCCTTCTTTATGCACAGGCATTTGATTTCTAGTTTCTTTCGCTTCATAGAAAAATTGGAAAATCGCTTCCTTATTTTCAGTCTGAAGCCAAGTTGTGACTTGCTGCATCTCTTTTTGCCAAGATATCATCAATGCTAATAAGGCTTCTTTATTACTCAATAAAATATCCGTCCACATTTGTGGATCAGAAGAAGCAATTCGAGTAATATCTCGAAAACCGCCCGCGGCTAACTGTCGTGAGCGTGGATGCGCTTCATTAAAAATCTTACTTTGGTTCACTAAGCCCGCTGCAATAATATGAGGCAAGTGACTAAGCATTCCTGTAATTTGATCATGCTCTTTGGCTGTAAGAACCACAAATTTTGCTCTTGTTCCTTGCAATAGTTTTTGCAATTCCTTGACTTGCTTTTGTTTTTCCGGTTCTGAAGAAGTTAAAATATAGTAGGCATTTTCAAATAAATTTTCATCTGCCGCAGTCACCCCAGATTTATGTGAACCCGCCATTGGATGACCACCAATGAAAGATTTTAAGCCAACTTTTCGAGCAGCTTCAATGAGTTCTAATTTAGTACTGCCGACATCAGATATAATTACGCCACTTTTTAATGGCAATGTTCCAAGTAAGCTTAATTGTTTCAACATGCTTTTAACAGGAGTACACAAAATAATAATATCTGCCTCAATCGCAGCTACTTTTATAGAGGTACCTTTTTCATCAATTATTTTTCGTTTTAAGGCAAAATCTTCCGAAGATTTTTGACTATCTATCCCTATAATTGTTACCAAAGGGTGCTCTTTTTTTATGCATAATGCTAACGAACTACCAATCAAGCCTAAACCGATGATCAATACCTTTTTATTCATTCCACGTCACTCTCCATCTTATATTTTTGATTAAAACATTTGAGTATAGCGACGGTATGATTCAACTTCCTCTTTCATTTGTTCAAAGGCATCACTACCAAATTTTTCCAGCATTGCTTGGGCAATTTCAGTTGCAACAACAGCCTCACAAACAACACTAGCAGCGGGTACTGCTGTACTATCAGAACGCTCAACGCTAGCCTTATAAGGTTCTTTTGTATCAATATTAACACTTTGCAGCGGTTTATATAAGGTTGGAATAGGCTTCATAACCCCTCTAACGACGATTGGCATACCGTTTGTCATACCTCCTTCAAAGCCGCCTAAGTTATTAGATGTTCTTGTATAACCAGTTGCTTTGTCCCAAACAATTTCATCCATAACTTGACTGCCGGGTCTGTAGCCCATTTCAAAACCAAGCCCAAATTCAACTCCTTTAAACGCGTTAATACTGGTAACAGCTTGAGCAATTTTGGCATCTAGTTTCCGATCCCATTGAACATAACTTCCTAGACCAATTGGTACGCCTCCGACCACCACTTCAACAACCCCGCCGATGGTATCCCCATTTTTCTTAGTTTTGTCAATTAGGTCGCGAATAGCTTGTTCAACGGAAGGATCAAGTACACGTACATCTGAGTTTTCAGAAATCTTTTTAATTTCTTCGACAGTTAAATTATCAGGGATCTCCGCCTTAATCCCACCTAAAATGGCAACATGCCCAGCAACCTCAATGTCCAGTTCTTTTAGTAGTTTTTTAGCAACCGCCCCGATTGCAACACGCATCGTCGTTTCACGTGCTGAAGAACGTTCTAATACATTTCTAAGATCAGTATGTTGATATTTGATACCACCAACTAAATCTGCATGGCCAGGACGTGGCTTGTTTACACGGCGGATTTTCTTCTCTTTTTCAGTGACTTCTTCAATTGACATAACAGACGTCCAATTTTTCCAGTCTTTATTTTCTACAACAAGCGTAACTGGTGAACCGAGTGTTTTTCCATGGCGAATGCCTGACGTGATTCTTACTTGATCTTTTTCAATCAACATTCTCCCGCCACGACCATAGCCACCTTGTCTTCTAGCTAATTCTAAATTAATATCTTCTGGTGATAACGGTAAGCCCGCTGGTAAGCCTTCAATAATGGCTGTTAATTCTGGGCCATGTGATTCTCCTGCAGTAATAAAACGCATCTAAATTCCTCCTAGTCTAAATAACTCTTCATTTGTTCAATTGGAATACGAACGATTTTGGCTTTTCCAATCGTTTCTAATAATATAATATTGATTTTCCCGCCACGTGCTTTTTTATCATGTGTTAATGCCAAGTACAGTTGATCTTGATCCCAAAGATCTGATTGAATCGGTAGCTGAAATTTTTGAATCATTTTATTCAATTGTTTTGTTGTACCTGTTGGCGTTAATTGCTTATTTTCGGCAATTCTTGTGATTTGGCTCATCCCGATTGCAACACCTTCACCGTGAGTTAAATTGCCATAGCCAACAGTATTCTCTAAAGCATGACCAATTGTGTGACCAAAATTCAGTAGTAGCCGAACACCATTATCAAGTTCGTCTTCTTCTACAACTTTCCGTTTGATTTTACAGCAAGCAGCGATGATTTCAGTAGCATGTACTAATAAGTCATGTTCATCCGTTAATATCTCTAATTTTTGCCATAACTCTTCATCGGCAATCGCAGCTGATTTAATGATTTCAGCAATCCCTTCTCGAACTCTTCTGACTTCTAATGTGTTTAATGTATCCGGATCAATCAAAACACCATCTGGTTGCCCAAAGGTTCCGACTAAATTTTTAGCCTTTTTCGTATTGACGGCTGTTTTTCCGCCAATACTGCTATCAACTTGAGCTAATAAGGTCGTTGGAACTTGAAGAAAGTGAATGCCACGCATATATGTCGAAGCAACAAATCCAGCCAAATCACCAACAACACCGCCACCTAAAGCGATGATGCCGTCACTTCTTGTCAGCCCTTCATCGGCAAGGAAATCATAAATTTCAGCGGCAACGCTTAAACTTTTACTTTGTTCTCCTGCATCGATTACAAAAGTCGTTGGATCAAAACCAGCTTCTTCCAAACTTTTTTTCACTTTATTTCCGTATAAAGGTTGAACATTGGAATCTGTAATGATCACGATTTTCTGCGGAGACCATAATGTTTTGGCCCACTGTCCAATACCTGACAACAACCCTTTTTCAATCGTCAAATCATAAGCATGATTTGGTAAAGTTACTGTAAGTTTCATTTTTTTCAACTCCTGTTTTTTTTATAAAAAGGATTCTAACAGATTGACATGATCAGGCGAGTGCATTGATTTCTTTCATTGCTTTTTCAATAATATGAACTTCTTCCATCATACGCATGTAAGTTTTTTCATTTAATGATTGAGGTCCATCTGACCAAGCATTGATTGGATCTGGATGGATTTCAACAATCAATCCATCAGCTCCAGCTGCTACACCAGCTCTTGCCATCGAAGGAACTAAATCCCAAATCCCTACGCCATGACTTGGATCAACAATGATTGGAAAATGGCTTAATTTTTTAATCAGTGGAACAGCACTTAAGTCAAGGGTATTCCGGGTTGCTGTTTCGTATGTGCGAATACCACGTTCAATGAATATCACATTAAAATTCCCTTGGGCAGCGATATATTCAGCTGCATTTAACCACTCATCAATTGTACCAGAAATACCACGTTTCAAACCAATTGGTTTACCTGTTTTTCCGACAGCTTGTAATAATTTGAAATTTTGCATGTTTCTAGCACCAATTTGTAAAATATCACTGTATTCAGCGATCATGTCGATGTGGGCTTCATCCATTACTTCAGTAATGACTTTCATATCAAATTCATCGGCCGCTTGACGAATATATTTTAATCCTTCTTCTTCCAATCCTTGAAAAGCATACGGGGATGTTCTTGGTTTAAATGCCCCACCACGCAAAATTGTTGCGCCTCCTGCTTTAGCGATTCTAGCACATTCGCGGATCTGATCTGAGCTTTCAATTGAACAGGGGCCTGCCATCATTGTCATACTACCGTCTCCAATTTTGACACCATCAACATTCACTACTGTATTTTCTGGATGAAACTCACGACTAGTTAATTTGTATGTCAATGAAATTCGCACTGCATTTTCAACGCCATCATAACTATTAAATGCGACATCCTGCATTTTTCGTGTGTCTCCAACCAAACCAATGATGGTTTGTTCTTTCCCTTCACTTAGGTGCACTTCCAACCCTTCTTTTTTTACTCGTTCGATCACTGATTTAATTTGTGCCATGGTTGCTTCTGATTTCATAATTACGATCATTATTTTGCTCTCCTTCAGTAAATACTAATTAGTTATTTTCAATAATTGGTTTAACAATTTCTATTGGCATTTCTTGTCCTGTCCATTTTTCAAATGCTGCGGCACCTTGATAAAGTAACATGCCTAAGCCATTATTTGTTTTCGCACCACGCAGACGAGCTTGTTTGAGAAATTCTGTTTCCCTTGGCGTGTAAATGACATCGCAAACCGCTAAATCTGGCCGTATGATTGAAAAATCTTGAATCGGCGTTTGAGTTTCTAATGGTTTCATACCTACGCCAGTTGCATTCAATAATAAGGCACTCTCACCAACATCTCTCGCAAGTGCTTGGTCATCAGATAAATCATGAAGTGTGATCATACATTGTGTATTTTCAGAGATATACGCTAGTTTTTCCATGATTTTGTCATAAAAATCATCTTTTCGATTATACACCGTAATTTCTTTCACACCATCCAAAGCCGCTTGAACGATAATAGCTGTTGCAGCTCCACCAGCACCGATGATCGTCATTTTTTTCCCAATGATATCAACCTCTATATCTTGCAAGCTTCTCATAAAACCAATACCATCTGTGTTGTGACCAGTTAATTTTCCTTGCTCATTCGTGATTGTATTGACAGCTCCAATGAGACGGGCAGCTTCACTCAGTTCATCCATATATTCAACCGCTAAGATTTTATTGGGCATTGATAGATTCGCACCGATCATTTCTAAATTTCTGATTGAATTAATGGCTTTTTCCAATCCTTGTGTATCTACCTCAAAAGCAAGGTACACAGCATCGATTCCTAACGCTTGAAAGGCTGTATTTTGAATCATAGGTGAAACACTGTGACGGATTGGTGTAGCAAATAACGCAGCTAGCTTGGTATGACCTGTGATCTTATTTTCCATCTAAAAATCCTCCTCAAAGATTTTTTTCTTCAAACAAAAAAGGTATTCACGTAAATTTTCAGAAAAATCTACAGTGAACACCTCACAAAAATTGGTAATATAAAAGCCACTATAGATTTTCTCATCTACGCGGCTGAAAGTCATCTCAAAATCCCCTAGCCATCATAGATACAAACTTGCTAGCTTGCATCCATAATGTTATGAATACAAACTCATCTAAAATAGCTAAAGTAATAATTATTCAGTTGTATTTGGTTATGCTTCATCGTTGTCATATGAATCACTCCGTAACTGATTTATTTAAGAATTGTTCTCAGTATATCTCTAAGAATGCCCAGTGTCAACCATTTTTTTCTTTTAAATTTAAAATAATCATCTTTTTTAGTGAGAAATCTTGAAAATAAAGATTTCTGACTATTATCTTTAGTCAGTTTTGTCAAAATTTATTATGGAGTAACTTTTAAAATAATCTTCCCTTTACTTTTGTTACTAGCCATATATTGATGAGCTTCTTCAACATTTTCAAGTGAAAAGATTGAATCAACTACAGGTTTTAGTATTCCTGCTTCAAATAGGTTTGCTGTTTTGTCCCAAAATTCTTTCGTTAAATCCGTTTTATAAGAATCACTTCGCGGTGTCAACAATGTGCCTTTGATTGTTATTCTTTTTTCTAACAATGTCAGCAAATCTACCTTATCTACAACGGGCCCTCCTAAAATACCGATTAAGATCAATCGTCCATCGTAAGCTAGACTAGTAAGATTTTTTTCCCAATAAGCAGCACCAATAAAATCTAAAATAACATCTGCGCCTTGTCCCGATGTTGCTTGCAACACTTTTTCTTCAAATGCTTCTTTCTTATAGTTTATAAGAACATCCGCACCTAAATTTTCACATAGTTTAAGTTTTTCAGGAGAGCTTGCTGTCACCAATATTTTGGCAGATGTTAATTGTTTTGCTAATTGAATTGCAGCTAGACCAACACCACTAGCTCCTGCATGAATCAATACATTCTGAGTAGAAGACAGTTTTCCAAGCCAAAAGAGCGTCTGGTAAGCGGTAAGAAATACTTCTGGAATCGCAGCTCCTTCTTCAAATGTCAATTGAGCTGGTAATATCATGGCATTACCTGAGTTCATTACAGCATACTCGGCATAACCGCCACCATTTACAAGCCCCATCACACGACTTCCACATGGAAAAAGCTCAGAATCACTTTCAACTACAATTCCCGAAACTTCAACTCCTAAAATAGAATTCCCTTGTGGGAGTCTGCCCGTCTCTTTAGCAAGTAAATCTGTCCGATTAATCGCTGCTGCAGCAACTTTTATCAACAGTTGATTTTCCGTTCTAGTTGGCACTTCGGTCTCTTGGGTCAGTTTTAATCGTACTTGCTCATCAAAAACTATTCTTTCTATTGCTTTCATCTTCCCACGCCTTTCTATGTCTAATAAAAAACCGTAGAATCTTTTAAAAGAAATCCACGGTCAAAATTTACTTATTAAAGTTCTTCGCCATATACATCATCAACAGTTTGCGTTGGGTCAATTATGATATATAAGCTTTTAGTTTTTTCGCTAACTTTAGTAGATTGGTAAACATTATCTAAACCTTCGTCAGTCTTATCTTTGTATGGGAAGTATACTAAATCAGGTGTACCAGTTTTGTATAAAATTTCCATACGTTCAATATCTTCATATTTTAAAGCGCGGGCGAACATGCCTAATTCAAGACCCCCAAGATTGATATCATGTGTTTGAACGTGATCTCCTTCTTGGAAGATTTCGATTTTAAACCCTTCACACGGATGAATTTCCATAAATTCACTTCCGTGAATACGTCCAAAACTAGTTGTGATTTGTTTGATCCATAAATCTCCAATAAAACGACGACCAATCGTCCAAGTTTCACCATTTCTAAAATAAAATTTTAATCCTGTCATTTCTCTACTCATAATATAAGTCTCCTTATCTAAAAATAATTTCTACAACGTTAAGTTTAGCATAACTTTTTCGCCAGGTCATCCTATTCGCCTCTTTACTTAGGAAGAGCTAATTTATCTAAAAAAACATCTGTTAAGATAACAGCTCTTTGATGAGTACCAGTAGCGATGATTTGTTCATTATCCAGAACGTTGAATGAAAAAGTAATTTTCGATTTTTCTTGTGATTCAACTTCTATTTTGACAACAATCTGCGCCCCAACTTTAGAAGGACGTAAATGCTTCGCCTCGATCCACGTTCCAACACTTGTTTCTTCAGGTGCTAGTTCTTGATGTAAATGTTCTTTAGCCGTGTTCTCCACCATTGCAAGCATTGCCGGTGTTGCCAAGACTTCTAAATCACCAGATCCGATTTCTTTTGCGGTATCCTTGGAACCAACAACAAATTCTTTTAAAAACTCTTCCATGGCTATCACTCCTTATCAATCATGTCCTTTGCAAACGCAAGCAGCACTTTCTTATTATTTATAATTTGACGATTCACAACAGCAGTTTCAATCATCTCGATCATTTCACCTACCCATTTGCCAGGTGTTTTATCGAAATAAGCTAATACATCATTCCCAGTAATAGCCAACTCTTTTCTATTATGAATGGGCAAACTTAAATAACGTTCTTTTGCTTCTTCAAGTTTACTCTTTTGCTCATAATAAAACAATAGTTTTTCTACGGATAATACCGCATCCAGTCCTAAGTTGAACAAATCAATCACTTCCCAATCACCTAATAAACGCTGATTTAAGCCATAAACCAGTTGTTGTACCTCATAGATCATTTGATTAGATTGTTTCCAAGATTTTAGAAAACTGCGAATAGCATTTTCTTTTAGACCGATTGTTTTGATCAATAGTGCCCAAGCCTGGCTTTCCGATTCGATTTGTTTATTTGGAAGTTCAGCAAAATCAAATAACATTGCACCTTTTCCTCTTAACTCTGGGCAATACTGATAGCATTCGGTTTCAATGAACGGACGTAATGCTGCACGTCTGTTTTTTCCTAATAATAATTTTATAAACTCTACGGCAATTCGTTCAACCGAGATTTTATCTAATAATGAGTGAAAATCTTCAATAGCTGATAGTGTTTCAGGCTCAATCGAAAAATCTAATTGACTGGCAAACCGCAAGCCTCGCATCATTCGCAGAGCATCTTCATGAAAACGTTCTCTAGGGTTACCGACTGCTCGAATGATTTGGTGCTCTAAATCATTTATACCGTCGAATAAGTCAATGATTTCTCCATCGACATTCATTGCTAAGGCATTGATCGTAAAGTCTCGACGTTTCAAATCTTCCTTCAATGATCGGACAAATGTTACCGTATCTGGACGTCTAAAGTCTTGATACGTTGATTCAGTTCTAAAAGTTGTGATTTCATACTGCTCTTCCCCTATTAAAACAAGAACCGTCCCATGATCGATTCCAACATCGACTGTTCGATGGAAAATTTCTTTGATTTCTTCTGGATAAGCACTTGTTGCAATATCGACATCGTGGATCGGTTGATTTAATAAGGCATCCCTAACACTTCCTCCAACAAAGTAAGCCTCAAATCCTTGTGCTTGAATCTCTCTTAAAACTCTTTCTGCCTTAGTAAATTCATCTGGTATTGTATCTAATTTCATAATAGATTTTCCAGTCCATAAACTAGTTTTTCTAATTGGACAACTTTTTTACAGCCCAAGGCAACGCCGGTCATAAACGAACTGCGATCATAAGAATCATGTCTGATCGTTAACCCTTCACCGACACCGCCAAATTGAACTTGCTGGTGTGCGATCATGCCTGGTAAGCGTACACTGTGAATTTTCATTCCTTCAAAGTCAGCGCCTCGAGCTCCTTTGATCAATTCCTGTTCTTCTGGGTGTCCTTTTTTTTTGTGTGTACGAACTTCACTCATCATTTCTGCAGTTTTGATTGCTGTTCCGCTAGGTGCATCTAATTTATTATCATGATGGAGTTCGATAATTTCAACATCAGGGAAATATTCAGCTGCTTTTTGCGCAAACTGCATCATCAAAACGGCGCCCACTGCAAAATTAGGCGCAATCAAGCCGCCAATTTTTACGGATTCTGACCGAGCGGTTAACTCAACTAGTTGTTCTTCTGTTAAACCCGTGGTGCCTACAACAGGCGCAATTTTATGGTCAATAGCGAAGCGTGTATTTTCATAGGCAACTTTTGGAATGGTGAAATCGATCCAAACATCCGGTTCAACTGAAAGAACGTCTTCTTTTTGTTTAAAAATCGGCACATCTATTTCTGGATACTCCGCCATTTGCTTAAGATTTGTGTTGTCTTCAAATGGATCTAAAACCCCCACTAGCTCGAAATCATCATGTTCTAAAACCATTTTGGTTGCAGTAGCCCCCATTTTCCCTTTAAAACCTGCGACTAAAATTTTAATCATGTCTTTGCCCATCCTTCCGCTCAAATCGATATTTATCCCTTTGATTGAATTTTTCCATATTTTTTTGAAATGCTTCAGTTAAATCTATATCTAATGAATTTGCCATGATCATTGTGACAAATAATACATCTCCTAATTCTTCAGAAACGGTTTTAGGTTGTTCATCTGTTTTTTTAGGCTTTTCACCATAATAGTGATTGATTTCTCTGGCAAGTTCACCAACTTCTTCTGTTAAGCGTGCCATTTGGCTTAATGGAGAAAAATAACCGGTTTTAAATTGCTGGATATACGTATCCACTTCTGCTTGCATAGAATGCAGAGATTGATTTTCGTCTTTCATTTTACCCCAACCTTTCTATTACATATCTTATCAAAAACTACGCCATCTGAAAAGGTTCTACTTGTTGTTTCATAATAGGAATGATAGAGTGAGTACTGGATATGGGTTTTTGGGTATAAAAGCGACCCACTATGTTTTAGGAGTGATGATTATGATTGAAGAAAAAAAGTTTTATGTGAAGGATGTCTTATTGATTTTAGCAGGCACCTGTCTTTATGGGTTTGGTTTAGTTACGTTTAATATCGCTAATGATTTAGCAGAAGGTGGCGTCACTGGGATCACTCTGATTTTACGAGCGCTTTTTTATATTGATCCAGCATATTCAACCTTAGTTATTAATATTCCTTTGATTTTGATTGGTGGGAAAGTTTTAGGGAAGCACTCATTTTATTACACTATATTAGGTACAGTATCTTTATCTGTATTTTTATGGTTATGGCAGCGATTCCCCATCGAAGTCAATTTAGATCATGATTTATTGATCGCATCTTTACTCGCTGGTTTAGCTGCAGGGATTGGTAGTGGATTAGTCTATCGTGTGGGCGGAACAACCGGTGGAACCGATGTGATCGCCCGGATTTTAGAAAAAAATTATGGTATCAGTATGGGGCGTTCTTTGCTGATCTTTGATATTTTAGTGTTGATTTTGTCTTTAAGTTATATTGATGTTAAACGAATGATGTACACCTTAATTGTTTCTTTTGTATTCAGTAAAGTTGTCGATTCAGTGTTAGATGGCGCATATGCAGCCAAAGGAATTTTGGTGATTTCGGATCATTCTGACGATATTGGCGAAGTGATCATGGCCTTATTAGAACGCGGCGTCACCTATTTAGATGGTCAAGGAGGGTATTCCCAAGTGGATAAAAAAGTCCTATATGTGGTAGTCAGCCCTAGTGAAATCATAGAGATCAAACGTATCGTCCATGAACTGGATAAGAAGGCATTTCTTTCAGTTATTAATGTCCATGAAGCTATTGGAGAAGGGTTTACCTATGCTAGACCAGCAAAAATGCTTTTTAAAAGAAAAAAACTTAATTAGAAATCAATAAAAAAGGGGAAATAGACAGCTTTCTTACTGATCTATTTCCCCTTTTTTATTAGCTTAAACGATTCAATTCGTCTGTTAACTCTAAAAATGCCTCATAATTATTATCTTCTAAAGCTAAATCAATTTGACTATACAATAAATCGATTTTGGCCTGTTTTTCTTCGTGTGCAAAGAAATCGTTGATACTTTCGACCACCTCTTCACTAACCTGTTCATTCCACCGAGCATAGGGATTATCTTCTAAAATCGATAAATATTGACTGTTTTGCCAAGATCCATCAAAAATACATTCCACGTAAAGTGCTTCTTTCCAATTCATACGAATCTCATGGAAAATCTGATCTGTGTCCGTAAATTTTTTTCCTGCTAAAAACAATCCGATCGGTTCCTTCTCTATTTCTTTTGAGGTAATTTTTAAGCCTCGAACTGTTTTATCCGCTTGCTCTATAAAATGCACATTATTTAAAATGGCTTCATGATTGATTAAATAATTTAAAATCCATAAAATTTCTCTTTGACTGAAGGAAATATTATTAACTAACCAAACTAAAAATTCCTTTTTATCAGCAACATTAACAAACATTTGATCACCTATCTTTCTTCAATATCTTCTAACAATGATTGCGCGTCATTATCACCTGGCTCGTGTTGAAGATAGTGTTGCAGCAGTTCTTTAGCCTTCTCTAATTGTCCATCTTCACGAAGAAAAACAGCATATTCCTTTAAAAATTCAGGTTCATGCGCTAATTCTTGATACGCCTGTTCATAATGTACTTTAGCTAAATCAAATTCTTCCAGTTCATTGTATGCATGTGCTAAGTTCCATTCTCCATATGGATGTCCTTGTTCTTCCATTTGTTGTACAACATCAATCACTTCGTCAAAACGCTGTTCATTCAAATATAAATTACTTAGTGTCAGTCTTGTCTCGTCTGTTTTTTCTCCAAGCTCTAAGGCTTGTTTTAATAATTGCTCCGCTTGTTTTGTATCATGTAAACGATAGGCATTTTCAGATGCAAGTTGATAAAGATCCACTTGGAACGGATTCTCCTTGATACCTTCTGCTAAAACAATTCTAGCTTCTTCAAGCTGTTCTTCTTCTTGTAATGCTGCACCTAAAGAGAAATATAAAGATTGATAATGCGGATTTAACGCTCTTAGCTGTTGCAAAAGTGCGATAGCTTTTTGGTTTTCATGTAATTGAAGATAGGTGAAGGCTAATTGGAATAAACGATCATCTGTCTGCCCTTCTTCCAAGGCTTTTTCTAGAAATGAGATCGCCTCTTCAAAATCACCTGACATGCTATATGCGCTTCCTAAACGTTCATTGATCGATACACTTGAGATTTCTGATACTTGGGCTAGAAGTAGCTCTTGATAGGCAACTGAGGCCTCTTGGAACTGTCCATTAGAAAAATACAGCTCTCCTAATGCAAATGAAATCAATGGCTCGTTTGGCATCAGACGTTTGGCTTCTTTCAATTTAGCTTCACTCACTTCTGGAATCCCGATCACTTGATATAGGTCTGCTGTTACTAGCAAACTTTGAACATAACTATCACTGTCTTTTTCTACTTTTTCTAGATAAGCGAATGCATCATCGATCAAGTTATTTTCGATTGCAATTTCAGCTAAAGGAATATTTAAGCCGTCAGCTTCTGGGAAAATCGTCACTAAATGCTCAAAAACTAATTTAGCTTCCTCTAAAAAGCCGAGGGATAACAATTCTTCCCCTAAATCAGCCAGCGTATCATCGTCATCTTTTCTAATCGCTTCTGCCAACATCAACTGCGCTTGAGCCAATTCTTCTTCATGTAATGCTTGTAGCATTTTTTCACTATAGGTTGTCATAATTTATCCTCTAATCTCTTTTAAAATAGTTTTATATTTTTCTACGGTCTTTAATAATTCTTCTACTTTAGGTTGTTGGTACTGAGCAACTTCCCCCACTTCTTCTAATAGAGCAGCCGTTTCACCACGAGTGATACATTTCACCATACCTTCTACATAATCACTAACTAAGATCTGCTCAGGAAAATCAACTGGGAAACCTAGGTGAATCAACCATATTATAAAGTTCTTATAGTGAAATGAAAACTCATTGACCTCTTGAGACCAAAGCAGCTGTAATAAACAGCCTAAAAATCGTTTCATGTGAGCGGACAATAAATGTCCATTCGCAGTTTCTAAAAACCCTTGTTCAAAAAGACGTCCAAATTGATCGATCATGTCACCGTCTTTTTCGTAATAACGAATCATTTCATCCAACATACCATTGAACGACTGTTGGTTTAATCGTGTTGTATCACTGTAATTTTTAAACAGCATTCGTAAAAAATCATGGCTACATACTAATCCGCATCTGATAAACACAAGAAAATCAACTAGTTTCCCTTCTCCTTGGTTAGTCATTAACGTATGATCATAAATAATTTTTTCTGCAAGTACGGAACTTTGTAAGACTGGCTGATTTTTGAATTCTATTTGAGCTTCTGTAATTAGGGCTTTGCTCAATGCCTGAACGGATAACGGTAATAACCAACAATCAGAAAGTAGCATCGATGTTTTATACAAAAAAGTTGTCAATTGAACGACTCCTTCGTTTCCAACACCTAAAAAAATGAACTCTTCTTGCTGATTAAACTCTGTTATAAAGTCTAATAAGTTTTTCAATTCATTTAAATTATTACAACGAGAGTCATTCTTACAAATATACCAATCTAATTCTAGTTTGTCATCAAAAAGCTGAATCAATTTGTCTGAAAATAGATCATAATATCGTTGATTCGTAATCAAAAACAGATGCTTATTGCTAACTGAAATTGATTTCAGCTGTGAAGCAAATGTTTCACCATAGATAATGCTTGTTTGTAGCTGTTTTTTATGGTAAACCCATTCCATTGACAACACTCCTTTTTATTATTTTACCATTAGTTCTAGAAAAACCAAAAGGGTGATGAACTTTATTCGTAAAAAAGCACTCATCGTCAATCAATAATGCCTGTTCTTTTAATTTTCTTAAAGAACAGGCATTATTGATTCACTGTTCTATATGTATTATTCCAATTTTATATGTAAAAAAAACTTAATTAGCAAGTATAATAAGGTTGTTTCAAGAGATAGCTGATTTTTAAGAAAAATAGCGCACTTTTTAAAAATTGTCTATTTTTAAGAAACATAAGTGATTCAGTCAAATCAGAATAACGAGCATTTTACATTGTTCATAGGTCAATCAATTTTTAACATAGCTCGTTATTCTGCATCCATTTAGTCAATCTAAAAAAGATTGGCTTTTTATCACGTCTTCTCATTTCTAAACAAAGAAAGAACCCTCGACTAGTCAAGGGTTCTAAGAACTGTCTTATTTAACAGCATCTTTCAAGGCTTTACCTGGTTTGAACGCAGGTACTTTACTTGCAGCGATTTGAATTTCTTTACCAGTTTGTGGGTTACGTCCTTTACGAGCCGCACGTTCGCGAACTTCGAAGTTACCAAAACCGATTAATTGAACTTTTTCACCTTTAGCAAGAGATTCTTGGATTGTTGAAAATACAGCATCCACTGCTGCAGTTGCGTCTTTTTTAGTTAAACCAGTTGAAGATGCAACGTTTTCGATTAATTCTGCTTTATTTGCCATGGATTATTTCACCTCCTCCACAAGGGATAGGATATCTAAAAGATATCTACTTTACGTTTATTTTTGAGTGGTCCAAAAAATCACGTACAAATATTGAAATGGATCAATATTCTGTTATCACGATATCATAGGAAGCTTGTAATAGCAAGGTTTTTGATGCGTTTTAACCAGTTTTTTCTAAAAATATCATTTTTTTTTATAACTCAATGAATTTGTTTGTACATTTGAAACAAGTATGGTAAAATGCTCTACTTTCGTCTTCTTGGGATAATCTTAATTGGTGTCCCTTCAAAGGTGAACGCTTTTCGAATTTGATTTTCTAAGAATCTAGCATATGAAAAGTGCATCAATTCCTCTTCGTTCACAAAAATAACAAAAGTTGGCGGCTTGATTGCTACCTGTGTGCCATAAAAGACTTTTAGGCGTTTTCCTTTATCCGTCGGTGTTGGATTGATTGCAATCGCATCCATCACAACATCGTTCAATAACGCAGATGGTATGCGTAGATTTTGATTCATGCTAACTAATTCAATTAGTTCTGGCAATTTATTTAACCGTTGTTTCGTTAATGCAGATACAAATATGATTGGCGCATAATCAAGATATTGGAACTCATCTCGAATTTCTTCTTCAAAATCACGCATGGTGTTCGTTTCTTTTTCAACTGTATCCCATTTATTGACTACGATAATAATACCACGTCCTGCTTCATGAGCGTATCCAGCAACTTTCTTGTCTTGTTCACGAATGCCTTCTTCGGCATTTAAAACCATCAAAACAATATCTGAGCGTTCAATAGCGCGCATGGCACGCATGACACTATATTTTTCTGTTGATTCATAGACCTTGCCACGTTTACGCATACCAGCCGTATCAATCATTAAGAATTTTTGCCCATCTTCAGATTCAAAATGAGTATCGATTGCATCACGAGTTGTTCCTTCGATTTCTGATACAATCACACGATCTTCACCTAGAATGGCATTGATCAGTGATGATTTACCAACATTCGGACGTCCAATCAAACTAAATTTGATTGTCTCGTCATCTTCTTCTTCGATTTCGGTTGAAAAATGTTTAACTGCTTCATCTAAAACATCTCCGATACCCAATCCATGGCTTCCGGAAATTGGAAATGGATCGCCTAACCCTAGAGAATAAAATTCATAAATATCATTTCTCATCTCAGGATTATCCACTTTATTGACAGCTAAAATCACTGGTTTGTTGCTTCGGTATAAAATTCTGGCTACTAATTCATCTGCATCAGTAACCCCTTCCCTACCGCTCGCTACAAAAATGATCACATCTGCTTCTTCGATTGCGATTTCAGCCTGATGTTTGATTTGCTCCATAAATGGTTCGTCACTGAGTTCGATACCACCTGTATCAATAATACTAAATTCACGCCCTAACCACTCTCCCGTGGCGTAAATACGGTCTCTTGTTACACCTGGTGTATCTTCTACAATTGAGATTCTCTCACCAGCTATACGGTTAAAAATCGTCGATTTGCCTACATTGGGACGCCCGACAATTGCAATTGTTGGATTTGCCATTCAAATTACCTCCTTGACAAGTTTTCAATCTTTACTAGTTTACCTAAAGCTTGTCTAAGATGCAAGAAAAACTAGTGAAATAAGTTAATTAAACCACTTACTTCAACAATAATATCCTGCAATTGCCACTTCAGATCATCGGCAATTACAGGATACGTTGATTTAATTCAAAATAGTTTATCTGTTTGTTTTTATTCTACACCGTAAGCAATGCGTTTTACATTCATTAAATGATGAGCTGTTACATTATCTGTTGTACTACTTCCACCCATTGCTCCACAACCTAGTGTCATTGAAGGAGCTAATTTTGTCGTCGCACCAATTGCGCCTAATGCACCTAAGGTATTGACTAAAATCCGCGATGCTCTCATCTCTAATCCAAATGTTTCGGCATTAACATCCGATGTAGTGTGGATGACAGCGGTGTGCCCTGTTCCTTCATTAACTAGTAACGCTTTACATGTTTCTACACCTGCTTCAAAAGAATCTACAGTAAATAATCCCAAAATTGGTGTTAGTTTTTCTCTTGAATAAGGATTATGGTGGCCGATTTCACTTTGTTCTGAGATCAAAATAGTTGTCTCTTCTGGGACAGAGATTCCAACTAATTTTGCGACGTCTGATGCACTTTTCCCGACAATATCAGGGTTTAATGCCCCTGTCTCTCTCAAAATAAATTTACTCACTTTTGCTGATTCGTCTTTATTCATAAAGTACGCTTTCTTCGCTTTCAGCTGCTCAATTACCTCAGCTTTTATTGAAGCATCAACAACCAATGCCTGCTCTGATGCACAAATGATTCCGTTATCGAATGTCTTGCTTCTGACCACGCAATCAATTGCCTGAGCAATATCCGCTGTTGCATCAATCAATAC
The DNA here is from genome assembly GCF_001730315.1 of Enterococcus ureilyticus. Taxonomy (GTDB): domain Bacteria; phylum Bacillota; class Bacilli; order Lactobacillales; family Enterococcaceae; genus Enterococcus_L; species Enterococcus_L ureilyticus. The sequence continues at coordinate 98,443 of NZ_MIKC01000041.1, read as the reverse complement.
AGGAACATTACCAGGACCCACCCCGATGGCTGGGTTGCCTGAACTATAGGCTGCTTGAACCATCGCTTTACCACCTGTCGCAAGAATCAAGGACACATCTGTATGCTTCATCAACGCACTTGTAGCATCCAAGGTAGGCTCCTGAATTACTTGGACTAAACCTGCTGGCGCCCCCGCTTCAACAGCAGCTTGCTCAATGATTTCTGCTGCCATTAAGATTGATTTTAGTGCCTTTGGGTGTGGAGAAAAGATAATCGCATTTCTAGTTTTCAACGCAATCAACGATTTGAAGATAACCGTTGCAGTTGGATTCGTTGAAGGAATTAGACCAGCTACAACGCCTAAAGGAATACCAATCTCAATAATTTTATCCTCTTTACGGCGATTAATCACTCCAACCGTTGGCAAATCTTTAATACTGTCATATACTTGTTCACTAGCAAAAGTATTTTTAATTATTTTATCCGAAACTTTACCAAAACCAGTTTCTTTATTTGCTGAAACAGCTAATTTCTCTGCATTATCAAGTGTTTTTTGATAGATATTTTTGACGATAGCATCTACCTGCTCTTGTGTATAGTTTTCATAGTTTGCTTGGGCTTTCTTTGCTGTCGTGACTAGTGTTTCAATTTCTTTTACTTTGATGTCTTCAGTCATTTCAAACACTCCTTTATTTTTTGTGAGTTACTCTTCGCTACCTGCTATTAAAGTATACGGGATAGCAATTTTTCTTTTTAAACGCTTACAAGTCTAGTTTAATCTATTTAATTCAATATGTTAGGGAATATTTTAAGGAGATTATGGACAAAATCTACCTATTCACGATTTTTTTCACAAACAATTCCACTTGAAAGCTGATTTTATTCAGGGTATTATAGAGTAGTAGATGAAATTTCACAAAAAAAAGACTATTATATATCAAAGAAAAGAGGGTTTGCTCATGTGCCGATTATTGATTGTCAGTAATGATTTAAACGAACAAGAAACATTGCAACGTTCTATCAATGATTCATTTATGAATATAAAAGTGTTACCTCCTGCTGAAACGGAACAAGAAGCTTTGGCTATTTCTGAAAAGCTTCTACCGGAAATTCTTTTGATAGCAATCGATCATTTAGATATCGATGGTTTTGTCGTTAAACGTAAAATAGTACAGCACCTGCCAAATATTAAGGTGATAATCTTGACAAAACGAGATAACTTTCAAAGTATTCATCAAGCCTTAAGATGTGGCGTGATTGATTATTTACTAACGCCAATTGATTTTAATGAACTAAAATTTGCCATCGATCGTTGTGTGAAAGCTCTTAATCAAGTCTCTTTAATGGATGTCTTTAGCAATAAACCAACTGTTTTAGCGAAAGAACAAATCAATACGATCTTGGATTATATTCATGACCACTATAATGAAGAGATCAACTTGACGACATTAGCGGATATTATGCATTTAAACCGTCATTATGTCAGCCGCTTCTTTAAAGAGGCAGTTGGTATGAATTTTATTGACTATCTCACTGCTTATCGAATTGAAAAAGCAAAACAACTATTGATGAAAACTGAGGAATCTATTACTGAAATTTCTGGAACAGTAGGTTACATTGATTCTACCTATTTTAGTAAATTATTTAAAAAAAAAGTAGGACAATCTCCTCATCAGTTTCGTAAATATTATCGAGGAGAGCATACTCCAGCTGATTTGCGCGTAATTTATAATTAATCATCGAGTAAAATGGCTTGACTAAACCTGCTTAGTCAAGCCATTTTACTATTATCTAAGCAACAAAAAAGAACGAAGGTTCCCCTTCGTTCCATTTGATTTCATTCAAATCATTCTGAATCAGAGTCTTGTGATTTTAAAGCATCACCTAAGATATCGCCCATTGTGAAGCCAGTATTTTCTTCTGGCAACTCATATTCTTGCACATCTTTTGGTTCTTCTTGCGATTCAGGTTTTGCTTCTAACGCTTTAATACTCAATGCAATCCGATGTTCATCCGGATTAACTTCCAAGACTTTCACTTGAACTACATCGCCTTCTTGTAACACTTCGTGTGGTGTTGCAATGTGTTTATGTGAAATTTGAGAAATGTGCACCAAACCTTCCACACCAGGAAATACTTCAACAAATGCCCCAAAGCTAGTCAAACGTTTCACTGTTCCATCAAGAACAGATCCGACAGCTGCTTTGTTTTCGATATCTTCCCATGGACCAGCTAAAGTTTCTTTGATTGATAGAGAAACACGTTCTTCATCTGGATTGATTGAAAGAATCTTAACCTTTACATCATCCCCTACTGTTAACACGTCACTTGGTTTACCGACGTGTTGATGAGCAATTTCAGAAACATGAACTAACCCATCGATGCCGCCTAAATCAATAAACGCACCAAAATCAGTTAAGCGAGCAACTTTTCCGTCAACAATATCTCCATCATGAAGAGTTGCTAAGATATCTTTCTTCTTAGAATTTTTCTCTGCTGCAACAACCGCTTTATGAGATAAGATTAAACGATTTTCTGAAGGTTCGATCTCAATGATTTTGAATGTCAAGGTTTGACCTTTGTATTCAGAAAAATCAGCGACAAAATGATCTTCTACCATTGATGCCGGAACAAATCCGCGGACACCAACATCAACCACTAAACCGCCTTTTACAACGTTTGTAACGGGCGCTTCGATGATTTTGCCTGCTTGGAAGTCTTTTTCGATTTCTTCCCAAACTTTTTTAGCATCTAAACGACGTTTAGATAGTAAATAGCTGCCATTCTCTTTATCTTTACCAATTGAAGTGATGACAACTAATTCTAAAGTATCACCAACACTCACTAATTCATTGATATCTTCAACTTGTGTCGTAGATAATTCTTTTGCTGGTACCACACCTTCAACGCCAGCACCTTCAATTCCAACAATTACTTGTTTGTCTTCGACTGCTAGCACTTCACCTTTTACAATGTCGCCAACACTCACTTCTTGAAAACTGTTCATTGCATCTTCCATTGTTTCATTGCTGATTTCCACTTTTTTGTCTTCTGTCATAAATACTTATCCTCCTATGCCACCAAAAAATTCGTAAAAAACTGACCTACTCCTTTAATAGTAAGGGATTTTGCAAGAAAAATAAAGCGATTTCTCTCATTTTCTTTTTTTTCTTGCAAATAAGAGGAGATTTTCTTGCTTTAAGACAAAGAAAGTATAACTTTTACTTGAGTCATACTTTCTTGATTGCAAGTTAATTAGAACAAAGCATTTAGTTTTTGGTTGAAATAATCTCTTCAATCGCTTTGACAACTTCCTCGATGCCCATCCCAGTCGTATCGATTTTAACAGCATCAACTGCTTGTTTTAAAGGAGATACTTTTCTCGTTGAATCAAGATAATCACGTTGTTCGATTTCTTTCTTTAAGGTCTCAAAATCAGTTGAGATTCCTTTTTCTTGATTTTCTTTGTAACGTCTTTGCGCACGTTCAATCACACTAGCGACTAAGAATATTTTGACTTCTGCATCCGGCAGTACCGCTGTACCGATATCTCGTCCGTCCATCACAACACCACCTGCGCGTCCAATCATTTGCTGCAGTTCAACCATTTTTGCTCGTACAGCACCATGTTTTGCAACGATCGAAACAGCGTTCGTCACATCAGGTTGTCTGATAGCTTCTGTAACTTGCGCACGATCAATGAAAACTAATTGTTCTTTTTCCGTCTGCTCAAATGAAATCCTATGCTCAAGGCACAGATCAACTAGTGCTTTTTCATCTTCAAAATCAATATTTTTTGTAATTGCTAAATAGGTCAATGCCCGATACATTGCTCCTGTATCACAATAAATATAACCTAATTTTTTAGCCAATATCTTCGCTACTGTACTTTTTCCTGAAGAGGCTGGTCCATCGATTGCAATGCTTATCTTTTTCATGTTGAACTCCTTTATTTGTCACATAGTAAAAGAGTCTGGTACAAAACGTTGATTGTTTTGTTTCAGACCCTTAAAAGTAATCAGTCAACTGTTGCTTGATTATTATTTGACACGTAGTGATTGCCCAGGTTGTAATACAGAATCCAAGCCCAAGCCATTTAATTGTAATAATTCTTCAGTTGAGATACCATTTCTTGTCGCAACTTGATTTGGTCCTTCACCATTGAGTACCTCTGTGTAGGCTGCCGCCTCTTCTACTGAACTTGTTGGTGTTGTCTCTTCTACTCCACTATTGCTTGACTCTGAAACTTCTTGTGACGTACTTGATGATGGTTGTTCCGAACTTTCTTTTGTTGATGATTGAACAACAACAGAAGAAGATGGTTGACTCGCTTGTTTGTTATCACTCGGTTTATCTCTCATCACATAAAGGTATGTTCCGACAGGCAGAGTAATGATCAACAGTAATAAGATAACTAAAATTGTTAGGAAAACCGTATTCCCTTTTTTTTGTTGACGTTTTTCTGAGCGGGAACCCCCAGTATTTTTATCTGTATCATAGATTGACTGCTCCCAAGGTTCACGTGCACCTGATGGTTTTCTATTATCTTTTTTACTCACGTATCGTTCCTCCTAAAATTCTCTCGTTTGCTATTATACCACAGCTTTTTATCAACTGCAGTCTAAAAAAAGATTATTTTTATTCTTTAAATAATCTTATCAAAATGTCCTCCCATTGTTCGGGGATTTCTTTTTCTTCTGGTGATTGTACTATCTGTCGTTTGAAGTTGTCAAAGGATAAGCCACAACGATCACAACAACTTTCTGGTAATGATTTCGTGACCTCCTCAGAAAAATACCTCTGAATAAAGGTGCGACGGCATTTTTCTTCTTTAATGTAGTTTAGCATAACATTTAACTGCTGTTGACGTTCTTTCTCTTTTCTTAATAATCTCTGTTCTAGTTCCTCAATAGTATATTCCTTTTCCAAATATCCCTGCAGCCATTTTTGTTGAATTTCATTCAGTTCTGGCATTATTTTTTTGGAATTTTCTGTTTGGTTTACTGCTAAATCATTTAAAAGCGTGCGATCAAGCCGACTTTCTGACTGAAAATAATAGTGAATCGATTCATCCCCTTTTTGATAAAGCAAAACCGCGATGCTAGGTTGTTGATCTCGCCCGGCGCGCCCAATTTCCTGAACATAATTTTCTAGACTATCAGGACAATCATAATGGATAACAAAACGGACATCCGGTTTATCGATACCCATGCCAAAAGCATTTGTTGCACAAAGAACATCTAATTGATTCGATACAAATTGTTGCTGTAACAAACTCCGTTCATTTGTTGTCAAGCCGCCATGATAAAAAGCAGACTTCAAATCGGTTTGTTCATTAATCAGTTGATTGATCTTTTCGGTGTTTTTCCTTGTGGCACAATAAACGATTCCCTTGTTTTTCAACTGTGTTACGTATGAAAGCAACGTCTCATTTTTTTCTAGTGTTTGATTGACGATCAATCCAATGTTAGGCCGATCCACAGAGAAAACCACTTCAGAAACAGCCTTTTGCTGAGTAAATACTTGTTTGAGGATTTCTTTTTTTACATTAGGTGTTGCCGTCGCAGTCAATGCTAAGGTTAATGGAAAACCGCATTCTTCCTGTATTTTAGCCAATTTCGTATATTCGGGTCTAAAATCGACTCCCCATTGTGACACACAATGGGCTTCATCAATTACAAATAAGGCAATATTCACGTTCGCTATTTTGTTGCGAACCTCTTTTTGTGTGAGTGTTTCTGGACTGATCAAAATAAATTTATACTCACTTAAATGATTCAATACATATTGCTTTTCTAAAAATGAAAGACTGCTATTTAAAGCAATCACACGGTTTTCGCCTTTTTTTTGTAATTGAATTACTTGATCTTCCATCAAAGACAGCAATGGTGAAACAATAATAACTGTTCCTTGGACAAGTTGTCCCACCATTTGATAACATAAAGATTTGCCTGTACCTGTTGGTAAAACGGCTAGCGTGTCGTGTTTTTCCAACAAATGTTCAATTACTTCTTTTTGCCCTGGTTTAAAGCTACTGAAACCAAATTTATCATATAATAATTGCTCTAAATCAATCTTCATTAGCTATATTCTCTTTCTTCCCGAAGTTTTTGAATTTGATACAAACGAAATTCGAAGTAGTCTAGTTCTGGAAAAATATTTTTGATCGTTCGATACTCCCATTCCTGATAAGGCTTTGACTGCTCAGCTAGTATGCGACCAGTCTTATTTGATATAAATCGCTCAAAAGGAAAATCGTTGGTCAACGCCAATTCCATTAAATGATCTTTGATCGTGCTGACTTTTATGCCCCTTTGTTGCGCTAATATTTCTAGTGAACTTTCTGTTTTTAAATACATCCTAGTTTCTGCCATACTTTTATTTTCATTTTGATTGATCAGCGGTGCAACCAACCTTTTTAGGAAACTGCGTTCTGGTAGCTGCTCCATCACAAATAGTAAATGATGTAACTTTGCTTTTTTGATCAAGAACTGTTCAAACGCTTTCTGTCTGGACTCCATCAATTGAAAAGAAGCTTTACCTGTTCGTTCATAGCCAGAAAATTGTTGCGCAAAAAAATTGGCATCTTCTCGGCCTAAACAAGAAAAAATGTAATGCCATTCTTCTTTAACATTTTTGATCAGTAGTGATTTAGGCATTGATTTTATGTACATTTTCACTTGCTTTTGATACAATGGCGATTGTTCTAGTGGAATGTAGTCTTTATTTACATAGGATAGATGAGAAACGACCTGTACAGTGAACTGTAATAAGCGCCAAATTGCTTCATCGGTTTTACCGAAACGGTAATTATCGATCTGTGAAAAATCTTTATCAGCAGCTTGAACTAGCATCTCACCCTGCGCCGTAATCTGCACTTTATCGTCAGACGTTTGGTAGAGTAGTTTTTGCTCGATTAAACGAGTTATTAGTTGATTAAATTTACTTTCAGACAAGTCGGGAGTGAATTGAAAAAAACGTAAATTTTCATATAAAAAACCATAGAGTAACACTGAACTTGTGCGTTTGCCTTTTAATAAGTGATACAAAGTTGATGTTCTTACCTTGTATCCATGTTGTAACAACGCTAAAATAAAGGTGGGGTTCATCTCTTCACCTCTTTCAATGATAGAATAGGATGTGCTTATATGTTATGTAAAATAATACCTGAAAAGTGTATTGCCTGTGGATTATGCCAAGTGTATGCACCAGAAATTTTTGATTATAATGACGATGGTATCGTCATTTTAAAAAATGATCATTCTGCTTATCAAGAATTTGTTCCTGAAAAAGAAAGAAACAATGCGTTAACAGCGTACCGCAAATGTCCTGTTCGTGCAATAGAGATCGATGAAAAATAAAGAAAAGCGAATAATTTATGGGATAAAACACTGAGAAGAGAACCTCCTAAGATACAGAAGTTCTCTTCTCAGTGTTTTAGTTGATTGTTTTCAGCCATTCAATAAGTTGATACGCTATCCATTCTTGTTGCTCATCGTTATTTACTTGCGCAGATTTATCCCCTTTTTGTTCACCATAACTACCGAATCCAGCATGATTGCCTCCTGAAATTTCGTGATACATTGTTTGTTCAGGTAAATATTTTTTAGCTTTGTTATACGCATCCCAATTTAAAACACCATCTTTAGAGCCTGTTAATGAAAGAACTTGGCCTTGAAAAGATTTCAAACTCCCCTTTTCATCTGGATAGCTTGCTAAAAAAAAGACCCCTTTCAATTCATTATCCTTCATTTGTTCGGCTGCGAAGCGACTAGCCATAACTCCGCCAAGAGAATGTCCACCTATCACGTAACTCGTCAGATGATTGCTTTGAATGATCGTTTCTGCTTTATTTTGACCTAAAACAGCAAGGTTTAACGGCTCTTTTACCAGATAAACAGAAAAACCCGCCTCAGCTACTTTTTTAGCCCAAATACTGTAGCTTGTATTTTCAACCAATGCGCCTTGATAAAAAATCAGAGCTGGCTTTTCTTGATCACCTTTAAAAGCCAAAGTTCCATTTTCGACAGTTGCTTTTTCCGCACTCTCTATAGCAGCTGTCGTAGGCGTGTAGGTAATCGTTTTAATATAGAAAAGTGCAACTAGAATCAACGCAGCAATGACTCCGATTAGCCAAAGTACTCTTTTTTGCCATTTTTTCATTTTTAGTTCCCCTCCAATTTTTCGTCATTTCTATTTTATCAGAAATGCTCTAAGAGATAGACGATTTTGACTTGATCCTAAAAAAACGTGAGTGGGACATAACTCTTTGAGTCATATCCCACTCACACAGAATCCGTATAAACGGTGGGAGCAGAAGCAATCCCTTTGGAAAAAAGCTGAAATTCACAAAAATTTGAAGATCAATTTTCGTGAATCCCTTCTTATTTCTCGTGATTAAACACTTCTGTCCCAGCCTCGCTTTCCTTATTTTATTATTAAGTTATTTGATTAGCGTATTTTTATTCCCTAGCTGATATTGTTTTCTAGTAAGCCATGGTAAAAGTTTGGCATGAAGAACTAAAAAAACAGCACTTACGATTGCTCCTTTAATCAAATTAAAGGGCAAAATACCGATTGTCACATATTTCGCTAAAGACATTTGTAAGTACTCACTAGCAGATGCGCCAAATAATTTTAAGTAAATTGGTGTGATCACAAAGTAATTCGCTACACTCATAAAGACTGTCAAAGCGATGATCCCAGTTAAAACCCCTAATACTTTGTTAGAAAGCTTATTACTTCCCCGCTTGAAAAAATAATACATTGGTAAGGTGAAAACAGTTGTTGCGAAAAAGCTCGCTACATCTCCTACTAAATTTTGCGGTGATGCTCCTGTAGTGAATAGATGCAATAGTGATCGAATAAAAGCTGTTGTAATTCCTGCTAATGGTCCAAATAAAAACATACTGATCATCACTGGAATATCACTAAAATCGATTTTCAAAAAATTGAAAGTAGGGATGATCGGAAATGCCACAAATTGTAAAACGACACCGATTGCTGCTAACATTGCTACACTTACCATTTTTTGTACCTTGTTGTTCCGCATATGAAATCCTCCTGTTAAGGACCCATCTTCAAACGAACTTTTCTAAATTGACTTTTTCAGTTGATTCTTCTTGATTTGCTGTGTTTGTTTGGCTAATGTTCAACAGCCATTGAGCGTGTATTGTGCCAAAGAGTCACTCATTTTTAGTTTTTCAGTATTTTAGTATGAATGTTAGCTCTGAGAAGTACTGTTCATCATCTACTCTGATGATGCCTTTCAACCACGTATTTCTTGAGATGTTAGCTAACTGGTTGTGATTCTTTTGTATGGTCACTTCGCTCGGCTACGCTCGCCAAGTACTGTTCATCATCTACTCTGGCGAAGCCTTTCAACACGTATTTCTTGAAATGTTAGCTAACTGGTTGTGATTCTTTTGTATGGTCACTTCGCTCGGCTACGCTCGCCAAGTACTGTTTATCATCTACTCTGGCGAAGCCAGTCGTAGTGATTCACAGCAAAAACTCTATTTTCCAACAGGGAAAATAGAGTAGAGTTATCTTATCTGAAAAATGCCAATTCAAATAAGCCCTATCTTCTTTATCCAGACTTTACTGTCGGTATTGGAATTTCACCAATTCAGCCACTTCAAATGAAGTAGGTCGTGGACTATAACCACCGGTCGGGAATTTCACCCTGCCCCTGAAGACGAACCTTTATTAAATTTTTGTACAAGTTCATTATACAATGATATTACAAAAAAGCAATCTTTTAGTTTTTCAGCTGAATCTGAAAATTAAATAAACTGAACAACAAAATAATCGATCCATTTTGTTGCTCAGCCTAAATTAGACTATATTGCTAGCCGATACTCTTTAACAGATGCTTATTTTGATTGATTCAAGAGTACACTAATTTCTTTTTTATTCAAATTACGATATTCACCTGGACGTAGTCCTTTTAAGGTGAGATCACCATATTTTTCTCTTTTTAATTTTTGAACAGGGTAGCCCACTGCTTGCAACATTTTTTTCACTTGGTGATTGCGTCCCTCGTGTATTGTTAACTCTACAATACTTGTATTTGTCTTAAGGTCAACAGATATAATCTCAAAAGCCGCGGGTGCTGTTTTATAGCCTTCGATCTTCATTCCTTTAGTTAATGGAAGTAAATCATGTTTTTTCGCTAATCCCTTTACTTTTGCAACATACACTTTATCAATTTCATGGCTTGGATGGGTTAATTTTTGCGAAAATTCACCGTCATTTGTTAACAATAACAAGCCCGATGTATCATAATCCAATCGACCGACAGGATAAATCCGTTCTTTGATGTGAGAGAAAAAATCTGTAACAACTTTTCTACCTTTATCATCAGAAACAGCAGAAATGACCCCTTTTGGTTTGTAAAAAAGATAATACCCATATTCTTCTTTATAAATCGGCACATCGTCTACTTCGACTTTGTCGCTTTTTCCGACTTGCGTGCCTAATTCACGAACGATTTTACCATTTACTTTCACACGTCCATTGGCGATATACTCTTCTGCTTTTCTGCGTGATGCGATTCCTGCATGCGCAATTACTTTTTGAAGTCTTTCCATCTAGTTTTTTTCCTCCGATTCGTTTGTGTCCGTTGTTGCATCTTCTTCATTTAATTCTTTGTAACGGTCGAAAAAGAGGTCTAAAGGTAACTCTTCAGCGATTTCTTCTTCCATTTGCTGGATATCCGGTAACTCCTCTAAGTTTTTCAACCCAAAATAATCCATGAAATAAGCAGTTGTTCCATACAAAATGGCTCGACCAGGTCCGTCCACCCGGCCTTTTTCTTCAATGAGTTGACGAGCAACAAGTTTTTGCATCGAACCTGCTGACTGCACGCCTCTAATCTCATCTACTTCTACTCTTGAAATGGGTTGCTTGTACGCCACGATTGACAAGGTTTCAAGAGCAGCTTGAGATAGAGAATTTGAGATAGGTGATTGCGCATATTTTTTGAGTAACGGCGCAAATGTTTTTTTAGTAGACAATATAAAGTGATTGCCGACTTCTAAAATATTTAATGCGGTTTGTTTATCTGATTCATAGCGTTCTTTTAAAGCGGTCAATGCTTCGTATGTTTTGGCAGTAGATAATCCTAATAGAAAAGATAATTCTTCTAATCCAATTCCTTCTTCACCAACAACAAATAGAATCGCTTCGATTTGACTAACTGTGGTCACGCTGTTTCCTCCGTACTTGATTCAATCTCTTCAGATCTATTGTATAATAAAATTGTACTGTAATTGTCTTCTTGCTCTACATGAATGCGACCTTTTTTCATCAATTCCAATAAAGCCATAAAAGTGGTCACAACTTCTTGCTTAGAATACGTTGTGAAAAACGATTCAAAGTTTATCGGGGTATCTCGGTCGAGTCGAGCCATTTTATTAGCAATCGTTGTAATTTTTTCTTCGATTGACACATCATCACCAGTAACAGTTGTTTCTACCGGTTGGCGACCTTTTTTCTTTTCCAACATCGCATGAAAAGCTAAAAATAAATCAATTGTATTTAATTGGTTTGGTTCTAATAACGGGTTGTCCTCTTTATATTCATCAATATCCATCGGCTCTTTCGTGTAATAAAGACTTCTTTCCGACTCTTTTTCATGCAATAGACCAGCCGCATATTTAAATTTACGATATTCTAATAACTGGGCAACTAAAGCATCTCGCGGATCTTCGCCATCGAGAATTTCATCGTCTTCTGTCATTTCCAACTCTTGCTTTGGTAAGAGCATTTTACTTTTAATTGCCATCAATGTGGCTGCCATCACTAAATATTCACCAGCAATTTCTAACTCCAATGTTTTCATTGTATGGATATAGGTCATATACTGTTCTGTTACGGCAGCGATTGGAATATCATAAATATCGATTTCCAATTTTTGAATCAAATGTAAAAGAAGATCCAGCGGTCCTTCAAATACATCTAATTTTACATTAATTTCCTGCAAGTTCATCCAACTTTCTTTTTCAGCTCTTTAGTTTACCATAAAAATCAAGTGTTGTGTTCTTTCCACTTAGATAAATAATTAGATGTGGCCAAAGTCCCGTAAACTTTTGTTTCAGGATATAATTTTACCACTTCGTCCAGCAAATCAAATCCAAATTTTTCACCTCTAAAAGAAGGATTGATCGATATGTCATGTATTATCATCTCTTCAGACGTTTCTATTTCAAATCCAATGATTCCTTGAATATTTTGTTCACCGGTCGGAACCCAAAAAAGTAGATGTAAATTCTCTTCTGATTCATACATATCAAGTTCTTTTAAAAGCGACTGGTATTCTGTCATTTTTTGATGAAAGCTCAATAAGCCGAGCGCAATCTTTCGTTGCTCTTTTCGATAATAATTTAACATGATCTCACCTTCTTTTCGCTTTTTGATTATTAAGCTCTAGGGAAATGTTGCTTATAAACATCTGCCATTCGCTGTTTCGTAATATGAGTATAAATTTGTGTCGTCGAGATATCCGCATGTCCTAAAAGTTCCTGAACGATTCTCAAATCGGCGCCGTTTTCTAATAGATGTGTTGCAAAGCTATGTCGGAGTGTGTGAGGAGTGATATTCTTAGTGATTCCAGCAGTTTGGACAATTTGATTTAGATTTTTCCAAACACCTTGACGTGATAATGGTTTCCCATGATGATTCACAAATAAGCGGGTCTCATTTTGATTTTTTTTGATCAAAATAGGTCGTGCTTCTTCCATGTATTTTTCGATCCATTGAATTGCGTAATCTCCTAACGGAATGATGCGTTCTTTGTCTCCTTTACCAATCGTTTGCAACAAGCCAATCGATAAGTGTAAATCACCTATTTTCAAGTCTACTAATTCACTGACACGTAGTCCTGTTGCATACATTACTTCTAGGATCGTCCGATTTCTTATCCCTAAAGGTTTCGTTGTATCTGGTGTTTCAATCAATAAAGTAACTTCTTCGACCGAAAGTGTACTAGGAAGTTTTTGCGCTTTTTTAGGAGAATCAATATGTTGCATAGGGTCATGGTCGGTGATTCGTTCTTGTCTTAAGAATTGATGAAACCCTCTTAAACTTGAAATCATGCGAATAATTGTTGCTGATGAGTTATCTTCATTATGTAACTGTTGTAAGTATTCCATGACTATATAGCGATCAATTAGCTGCCAAGTATCGATTTTTTGATTTTTCAAAAATGCCAAATATTTGTTTAAGTCTCGTTCATAGCTCTTCCTAGTATTAAGAGAAAGGCCTCGTTCTATTTGTAAAAAATGCAAGTAGTCAATGATTTGTTCTTCCATCTATTTTACCTCATTTCTATTTATTATCATATCAAAGAATTCTAGCTTATGTATAGTAAAATCATAAAATTAATAAGAATAGATTGTTAGAATGAAGTTTTAGGCAAAATAAGGAAAATTTTGCATTAAAAAAGATCATCATCCAGTTTTTCAACTGAATGACGATAATTGTCAATTTACATATTTTTTTAAAAAGGCTGCAACTGTTTCTTGATAGGTTTTAGGATCGACTGTAAAGGCTTTAGCATGTGCAGCACCTGAAACAACATATTTCTCTTTTGGCCCATTTGTAGCATTATAGACGTCATCCAGCATTTCAAACGGAACAAACTTATCCGCATCACCATGAATAAACAACATCGGAAGCGTATTTTTCTTCAATTGTGCAACAGAACTGGCTTCACCAAAGAAATAGCCTGCACGAATTTTAGTGATCATACTTGTAACTGGCACTAATGGGAACGAAGGTAAATTAAACATATCTTTTAATTGATAAGCAAGTTCGCTATTGACCGTTGAGTAACCACAGTCCTCGACGATTGCTTTGACATTGTTAGGTAACGTTTCACCACTTGTCATCATAACGGTAGCACCCCCCATACTAATGCCATATAACGTGATTTGGGCTTCTTTACCATTTTCAGTTATAACTTTATCGATCCACTGAAGATAATCTTTTCTTTCAGGCCAGCCAAAGCCAATATAATCTCCTTCACTCTCACCATGCCCACGAGCATCTGGCACTAACACGTTATAACCCCAGTCGTGATACATTTTTGCAAAACTTGCCATTGTTTCAGCACTCCCCATATAGCCATGTGCCATAATAACATTTTTATCAGTTTTTGCTTCAGCAGGTAGATAGATAGCTTTCAGTTTTAAGCCGTCTTTAGAGGTCAAATCCCAATAAGAACGATTATGTTCATCTTGAAACCATTTTTCTTCTGGCTTTTTCGTTTCAACATCTGTTCCTGGTGTATCTCCAGCCAGAAAATCTTTTTGTGAGGGAACTACTGCATAATTATAGAAGTACATTCCTGCTCCTAACAAAACGATAACGATCAGTACCACCAAAGCGATTAAGATTTTTACTACACGATTCATCCAATTACTCCTTGTTAAAAAGCATCTATGTCGTTTATTTCGTATCAATTTCACTGACAAATGATGCAGATTTTTTTTCAAATCTTTAATAGTATAATGTTTTATAGGAGTTTTCGCAATATTAATCACAAACTATTTCATTCTTTTCTTTTAGATAATCAGCAAAAATCATCTGATAATTCTCCATAATCGTACGCTCTTTTGATAAAGAAAGGGTGTAAATTTCTGAAAGTGAAAAATAGCCAACATCACTTGTTTCGATTCCTGTTTGAATAGTGCCCGCAAGAGGTTCACAGCGAATAAAAAATTTATAAACATATGTTAAGGCTGGCGGATAGGGGTGTTTAGCTTTATCCAATACTGCAATTAAGCGTTTTGCTTTAACAGTGATTCCAGCTTCTTCCATCGTTTCTTTTTCTGCAATTTCTTTAGGTGAGTAGCCAATGTCGGCCCAGCCGCCGGGTAATGCCCAAGAGTGATCACTCTTCTCCTTCACTAATAATAGCTTTCCTTCTTGATTGAATACAACCGCTCGAACATCAACTTTTGGTGTTGCGTATCCTTCATCTCGGTCAACTAAAATCTCTATTTCTCGCTTTGTGACAGTTGGATAAAGACATGCCATCAGCTGTTTCGTTACTTGAGACAGTTCTTCGTAACGTTCTTGATCAAAGACATCTTTTCCATATCTTTTTCCAGTTTGAGCAATCCCTTGAAGCTTGGTTAGCAAAATGCTTAATTCTTTTTCCATGTGTTTCACCTCGTTTCTTTCCATTTTATCGAAAAAAGAGTTGTAAAGTAGATTTTAGGTAAAATCTTAAGAAAGAAAAAAATGAGCCTAAGTTAAAATGAAGATCATTTCAGCTTGTGCTCATTTCTACTATTATTTTTTATTTTCGATCAATTTAAAACTAGACCATGGTTTCAAAAAGTCTAATAAAAATAGCTCATCTTCTGAAATACGACCCACAACGTTTACACGTCCATCATTTTTCATTGGCTTTAAGGCAATTTGTGTTTCGCCTTTATATTGTCCATAATCAACATTATCGATTAATACGTCCCCTTTCGTCATATCTTTTGTATTATGAGCTGGGAAATCGCGGTCTTTAAAGTGAATACGTGTCATCGTAGAACGTAAAATATATTCAGAACGATCACCACGATAGCTATGCAGACTAGTAAACAATACTTCTTTTTCATCGTCCGTGATATCTGTTGCAACGTCCACTTTTATTGATGGATATTCTGCATTGAATGCATCCGCCATGGCTTTTAATTCGGCTTCTGAAGCATACGCATTCCCAATCAAAATATCATCGATCAAACCAGTTAAAACAAGGTGTTTCACTTGTGTCGCGATTTCTAAATCACGATGATCTTCCAATGAGCATAATCCATCTTGAGTTGGCCAAGGACCAAATGTAGCATCGTGTGAATTAACGAAAGCCATTGTATTTAAATTGTATTTTCTGAATTTTTCAGAACAGAAGACAAAATGATCATATCCCAATCCAGAATAACGATGCGGATAAAAGTTATGTGAGCCTAATAAGTTATCCGTGTTTGGTGAATAGCTCATAATATTATCGACGTAGCTAGTGCCAGTACTCATATTGATTTCGATTTTGATTCCATATGGATTACGTGTCATTTTGGCTTCTTCTGCACCAGTAAAGCCAACATCTAGACGTACGCCATAAGCGCCCATATCATCAAAGAATGACAAATCATCATAAGAAATATTTAATTGTTCAAATAAGGCAGGATTAATGTCCACCATCACTTCCATCCCTAGACTATTAGCATAATCCACAACTTTTTTAAACTCCGCCAAGACCTTTTCTTTATCGTCTGTAATTTGAAGTAAACTTGTAAAAACACGTTTAAATCCATACTTGTGTGCTAAATCGAGATATGCTTTGTCCTTTTCAAAAGTTGAACGTTCTGGATAAATAGAAATACCTAATTTTCCCATTATTACTGCCTCCTAAGATTTGTATTGATTATAATGTATCCATTTTCATTATAGCAGAATAAAAAAAAGTGGTCTACACCTTTTGTAAATCTTAAAAATTTTCCGTTTTGACTAGCAGTTCTATAAAGGATTTGTTATTATGAATTGTACCTATTTTTGAAAGGAAGACTTAACCTTATGAAAACAAAAAAATTCATTGCTGCTACAGCGCTTGTAACTTCATTACTCTTATTTGCAGCTTGCGGACCTAAGAATGAGAAAAAATCAGCGGATTCTTCTGCTACTGAAACAAAGACGTCTGAATCGGTCGATTTAAATGCATTAGACTTACCACAGTTGTCAGAAACTGTCGGTGAAGATGAAGATTTAGTAGAAATGGTCACAACTGAAGGAACAATTGAAATCAAATTATTTCCAAAATATGCACCAAAAGCAGTTGAAAACTTTATGACACATGCAAAAGATGGTTATTACGACAATGTAACATTCCATCGAATCGTGAAAGACTTTATGATTCAAAGTGGTGATCCAAAAGGTGATGGAACTGGTGGCGAGAGCATTTGGAATGAAGAATTTGCTCCAGAAATTTCACCAAATCTTTACCACTTAAATGGTGCTTTAGCAATGGCAAGAACTGGCGGTCCTGTAACGGATAAAACACAAGGAAGTCAATTCTATATTGTTCAAAATGAGGAGAATAAATCAGATGGTCTGCTTAAAGACGAGTATCCTGAAAAAATTATCGAAGCATATAAAAATGGTGGAACACCAGCCCTAGATTTTAACTACTCCGTGTTTGGACAAGTCATCAAAGGGATGGATATTGTGAACAAAATCAGTGATACTGAAACAAAAATGAATGAATCTGGTTCTGAAAAGAGCGTTCCAGTTAAAGATATTAAAATTGAAAAAATCAACATTTTACAGGAAGCAAAAAAGTAAATCGTTAAAAGAATGGTGCTTCGTTGCCATTCTTTTTTTCTTCATGGAGGTTTAAATTGAATAAAATAATGATTGTAGGTCCTGTTGGTAGTGGAAAAACGACATTTGCCAAGCAATTGTCTGCTAAAATTGCTGTTCCTTATTATGAACTAGACAATTTAATTTGGAATCGACACCCCTCAGGAGATAAACCATATTCTGAAGAAGAATCCTCAAAAAAATTACAAGTAATTTTAACAAATGATCGTTGGATTATCGAAGGTACTACTACGAAAGACTGGATCAAGGCTGCAATAGATTCTGCTGATACTATTTTTTTATTGCTACCTCCCTATTCTACTCGAGTGTATCGAATCGTTAGTCGCTATATCAAACAAATCACAAAGCAAGAAAAAGCGCATTACCAACCTTCTCCCCATTTATTAATAAAGATGTTTATTTGGAATCATCATTTTGAGCAAAAGAATATCTACGAACTACAAAAACTAACTGATTCTTCTCATAAAAAGCTAACTGTGTTAAAAAATCATAATGCTTTTTCATCTTATAGAACAAACGATTAGCAAAGAGATTGTGAAACTATTTCTTTCCATATCCTCATACTACAGTGAAATGACTATCCAATTTACGAATAAAGTGTTACTGTTAACAAAAGAGGTGAAAGCTAATGACGTTCAATCCACGAGTAGAAACGCTCATCCTTGAGGCTTCCAGTCGGAAAGCTCCTCATTTCGTAGCAAAGGTAATCAATTTTCAGCAATTTGACCAAGAAGACGTAAAAGACACTGCACAAAAATTAATTGAAGATGGCCGTATTAAGGCAACGATTCATTTTCATTATAATGATTTATGTACAATTGACTTTATACCTCAGGCTATTTGAACAAATTGATTACAGAAAAGACTGCATATATAATCGAGACATTTGTCGGATTATATATGCAGTCTTTTTATTATTTAATCTATCAGTTGCAATGCTTTCTCTGGAACTGCTTCTCTAGAAACCTCTTCGTACGTCTCTACGTGCGCACCTTTATTGTATATTTTCAGGTAACGGTCGGTGATTAATTCATGATCTGCTTTAAAGGTGATCTCTCTTTTTTTCCCATCCTTGTTTACAGCTTCTTGTGTATAGATCGTAATGCCATGTTCAATAATTTGATCTGCCTTTTTGGTTTTAACATATACCTCCCCTTTGCTAACAAGTGGGTTCAGCTGATCAATTGTTCCAGAAAGCTCATCTGATTGATTATTTGTATATACTGTTGCTCCGAAAAGAGCAGCTCCTCCAAGTAGAATAAGTAGAACGAATGCTTTGATTGTTTTCACATTATTTCCTCCATGTTTCATTTAATAAACTTATTTTAGCAGTAAAGCAAACAAAATAAATCAGTCGAATTCATGACATTCATTTAATACTTTTGGCATAGAAACTTCTCGGTCGCTGTAAATAGATGCTAGTTATACTGCGATCGTCTTTATATAAAAATATAAAAACAGTTGAGCTAAATCAACCAAAAGGCAATCTAGTTCAACTGTTTTAGTTAAATAGTACAATTTTGTTCAATTGTTTCAAAAATCACCTTTAGTTGCTCTGGTGTTCTGTCTACTATTCCAGAAAGACTTAACGAGGCTATTCCGGTGACAACAATCCATAAATCTAAATGCAGCTGCTCAAGTTGCTCTTTGGTAGCGGTTGCGTATCTCTCTTCTTTTTGAAGTGTTTTTTGAAACGCTAAAAATGATAATTCACGTAACTCTTGACCGTACGAATGTTGATCTATATATAAAGATATGTACAATTTGCTGTTTGAAGTTGCTAAATCGATATAATTTAATCCGAAATCAACAATCTGATTTGCTGTTTGCGTCTTAGATAAGAATTTGGCTTCCAAATGTTTATGAGTTGTTTTTAACAATGTCAATTTTAATTCTTCCATACTTTTGAATTCAAGATAAATAGGTTGAGTTGAAATTCCCATATACTCAGCTACATTTCGCGCAGTGATTGCTGAAAATCCGTGTTCAATCAATAGCTCTTGAGCAGCTGCTAAAATATGTTGTTTTTTGTATACTTTTTTTCTAACCAAAAAAATCACTCCTTTATCGGTTACCTTTATCCATTTTACTGGTTACTAGTACTCATTTTACACTCTTTTAACGCCTTATTTTTTCAATAATTACCACTATCTTGAAAAAAGCTGATAATTTTGAAAACTTTGTTGAAATATCATTGACCAATGAACGCTATAAAGGCTATAGTTAAGTTAATGATAGATAACGGGGGTATTTTTTTATGGCTAAAAATGATAGCCAGACACTTTTTTTACATACAGATAAAAAACAGTCAAACTTGAAAGAAAAAAATTTTAGCTATTATTTTCTGATAGGCTATTGTTTCATTTTAATTGTTATTGGATTGTTCAGTGAACCACAAGGGATCTTATGGTCAGGAATGTCACGTATTTTGACCTCACCTAGTAACTTGTTGACTGATTATATTGAACTTGGAACCTTTGGCAGTGCTTTTGTCAACAGCGGTTTGCTTACTTTGATCAGCGTTTTACTAGCTAAAAAAGAAAAAATACCAATCAACGGGCCTATGATTGCAGCATTATTTACTGTTTCTGGGTGTTCTTTTTTTGGAAAAAATTTATATAATTCGATTCCGATCATTATTGGCGGACTATTTTATGCAAAAATTGTGAAAAAACCTTTTTCACAGTTTATCGTCGTTAGCTTATTTGGCAGTGCCTTATCCCCTATTATTAGCTATCTTACATTCGGTATTTCGTTACCTTTAATCTATTCGATTCCATTAGGTTACTTAGTAGGAATTTTTATCGGCTTGATTTTACCTCCTTTAGCTTCTCATATTCTAACATTTCATCAAGGTTTTTCTTTGTATAATGTTGGCTTTACTTCGGGGCTTATTGCAATGATGTTCACTGGAATCCTCAGGATGTTTGGCTGGAAAATCGAAGGGAAAAATTTGGTTTCTACTGCGTATCATATTAGGCTTCTTTTCTTTCTGATATTTTTATTTATTCTGATGTTTTTAGTTGGTTTTTTTGTTAATCATCGTTCACTGAATGGATTAAAAGAGATCAGTAAAACGTCTGGAAAATTAATTACTGATTTCATTTCGATAGCAGGTGTTGGTGCTACTATGATGAATATGGCTCTAATGGGATTATTACTTGTTGGCTACACTCAAGTTAGTAAAACTACTCTTAATGGTCCAATTGTGGGGGCAATTTTGTCTGCTGTTGGGTTCAGTGCCTTTGGGAATCATCTTTTTAACAGTCTACCGCTACTAATCAGCGTCTATTTAACAGCTTTGTGGTCTTCGGTCTTTGAAGTTAGCCAAACAACCGTCGTAATTGCTGGCATTTTCGGGACTAGCTTAGCTCCGATTGCTGGGTATTATGGTATTACTTTTGGCCTAATTGCAGGATTTTTACATATGTCATTGGTCACAAATGTCAGCTATCTTCATGGTGGACTAAATCTTTATAATAACGGATTTTCTACTGGTTTTGTCGCAGCAGTCATGGTACCATTACTTGATAATATTTTACAGATCAGAAAGGTGAAACAACATGCAAGAAAGAGACAAGGCTAAGCGAATTATAGATGAATTATTGACTTACTTCTTTTCAAACGATATTGAAGAAATCCGAATTGGCGTAGATTTTACATTGGAAGGTTTTTATATAAGCATACAAGGGAAAACTGAACAAGAGCCTGACAATCTCCTTTATTTATTAGAGCTACTCAATACACCTAGGGATCTAAGTATTGAAAGTTATTATGATGAATTGCTTGGGATCACCCATCATGAAGAAGAAGATTATCATTTATTAGGTTTAATGATCGACGAAGCAGAAATTAGTTTTGATGCTCCTCTTTTCGAAATTAAAGTATTTAGAAAAAAGTAACGGTATCTTAAAAAGGCAGAAGAACTAGCCATTGCCTCACATTGACTAGCTTTTCTGCCTTTTTATTTATATTTCGCACAAGTCCACTACTTTCTTTGGTTTCTTGTAAGTCAAAGAAAAAACACCCAAATAATTGAGTGTTTTAATTTGAAGTTATTTACCATCTACGATATTTAAACGAACTTTTTTAGGCCCATCCACACGCACACTGTAAACAATTGTACGAATTGCTTTCGCTACACGTCCTTGTTTGCCAATGATACGGCCAATATCTTCAGGTGATACAGTCAGATTATACTCTAAAAAAACATCAGATTCTTCTATTTCTAATTTGACCATCTCAGGTTGACTGACTAATGGACGAACGATAGTTAAGACTAACTCTTTCACATCTGTCATCATCGATCACCTTATTTCTTTTCAAGTTTAGCTTCATGGTGTTTTTTCATAACGCCTTCTTTTGAAAGGATGTTACGAACTGTATCTGAAGGCTGAGCGCCTTTAGACAACCAGTCTAAAACTAAATCTTCTTTTAAAACTACTTCTGCAGGATCTTTTAAAGGATTGTAAGTTCCAACAGTTTCGATGAAACGTCCATCACGAGGAGAACGAGAATCTGCAACTACAATACGGTAAAAAGGACTTTTTTTAGAACCCATGCGTTTTAAACGAATTTTTACTGACATTTTATATATTACACCTCCATTAACTTAATCACAAATGTTAGTTTAACAGATTTCCAATCACCTGTAAAGAGTTTTTTCTTGACACCTTATAAAAACCTTTAAAGCACTGATTTTTGGCACTTTTAACTTCATATGGTATACTTATTTCACCTTGGCAGGGGCAATCAACACTTGCTTAACAAAAATAAGCTATGAACGAAAAAAGGTAATTCTTTGTCGTCGTTCGTAGCTTGTTTTTAGATTATCTTAGTCAGTTATTTCGTAAATATAGTAATCAAAAAGCGTCTGCTCCTTAAATCCTATGGAGCGATATAAATGAAGCGCTGTTTCATTCGTTGATTCTACTTCTAAATAAATGTTTTTTGCTTGTTTTTCCAGTAATTCTTGGATGGTCTGGCTGATTACTTTTCTACCTATTCCTTGATTTCGAAATTCTGATCTTACCACAAAACCGTAAAGTCCAGAAGAATTCCCTTCATTTTCTACTCTGATACTTGCGATGACTTGCTCATTTTTTCTTAGAACAAGTGTCTTTTCTAAATCTTCAGGATCTAATGGCATAGTCTCATTCGCTAGTTGATTTTCTTCTAACGAAGCAATCATCCCTGCTTCCTCTTTTTTTGCAGGTTCTAGCGAAACATTAGTAGATTTGGGCTCAAATTGATTGATTGATTACTAAAATCATTGAGTATTCTGAAAAGACATATTTATACCGATTTACCCCTTCCATATAACTCCTAAAAAAAGTATCCTTTCGATCTGTGATTAATAAAATTTTATTGATTTTTTCTTGTTGGCTAAACGTCCGTATTGTCTTATTCATTTCGTTGAGAATTTTTTGATCCGGTCTCACAATGAGTGTTACCTCTAGTGCTTCAGGATCAAAATTGCTCATCGCAGCATAGCCGACTAATTCATCTTTATCCCAGTATAACAAGTGATTTATTTTGTTATTTTGAAATTTAAAAAAACTTAAATCAAGTTTGTATTCAATAGAGTAAAGGAAGCTATTGTTTTCTTTTAATGTTTGAATAGCGCTGACTTCATATGCCTTCAGTTCTTTTTGAATCGTTTGTCTGATTGTCATACTTGCTCCTTTCCTGTCTCCTAAGTTAGGTTGATTATATAGGAACGTTCAAAGAAAAACAATGAAACATTCCATCCTCATTTTTCAATTTGTCTCTTTTCCAATCCTTGATTAATTTACGAGATTTCGTTTCAGTAACTTAACTAGATCTATCTTTCATTACTTACATAACGTAGATTGATTGCTGAGCAAAAGAGTGAATTCTTGCAAAACCAAGCTTTTAGATTTAAAA
Source organism: Enterococcus ureilyticus (assembly GCF_001730315.1). GTDB lineage: Bacteria > Bacillota > Bacilli > Lactobacillales > Enterococcaceae > Enterococcus_L > Enterococcus_L ureilyticus. The sequence continues at coordinate 75,179 of NZ_MIKC01000041.1, read as the reverse complement.
TTTAATAAACTATGTTATTTATCGAATGGAGGAATAATTTATGAAGAAAAAAATTGGTTTTTTTGTCGGAAGTTTGAGAAAAGGCTCTTATAGTAAAACCGTAGCAACTGCTCTTGCCAGTTTATTCCCAGAGGATTATGAACCTATTTTTATTCATTTGGATAATTTAGAGATGTATAATCAGGATTTAGATGATGAAGGGACCCCTCCTGCAGCTTGGACAAAGTTTAGAGCAGAAGTCAAAGAACTTTCAGGACTTGTTTTTGTCACACCAGAATATAATCGCTCTGTTCCGGGCGTGTTGAAAAATGCTTTAGATGTTGGCTCACGTCCTTACGGTCAAAATGTTTGGGATGGCAAACCGGGGCTTGTTGTCAGTGTATCGCCTGGTGCTCTAAGTGCCTTCGGTGCAAACCATCATTTGCGTCAATCACTTGTTTTCCTTAATGTACCAACTTTACAACAGCCAGAAGCTTATATTGGAAATGTTGTCAGCCTAATTAATGAGGATGGAACGATTACTGAAAATACCATGAGCTTTTTCAAAACCATTGTTGACTCTTACCTTGTTCTTTTAGAAAAAAATAGGTAATCCAATAATAAATAGGCTAAATCAAAACGGTATTCAGTTTTGGTTTAGCCTATTTATTATTGGATTTCTTCATATCGAAAGCAAGTTGTTACATGATCATTGATGATGCCCACGGCTTCCAAGAAAGCATAGATAATCGTACTACCAACAAACTTAAAGCCTATTCTCTTTAAATCTTTCGTAATGGTATCAGATAAATCATTTGTTGTGGGAACTTCTGTCTGGTCAGTGTAAGCATTTTTTAAAACTTTATGCTGATTGAATGCCCATAAATAATCTGAGAACGAACCAAATTCTTTTTGAATTTCAATAACTTTTTGAGCGTTGTGAATAGTGGCTTCGATTTTCCTGCGATTACGGATGATTCCTGGATTAGTTAAAAGTTCTTCGACTTTTTTTTCATCATAAGCTGCAACTTTCTTTAAGTTAAACTCATCAAATGCCTCATCGAAATGATCTTCTTTATTTAAAATAGTTTGCCAACTTAGACCTGCTTGATTGATATCTAAACTCAACTTTCTAAATAGGCGCTGGTCGTCATATAAAGGAATACCCCAAATCGTATCATGATAGAGTTTCATTTTTTCATTTTCTTGTGCCCAAGAACATCTCTGCTTCAACTGATCCCCTCCCAAGACTTTGATTTTAGTCATTTCTCTTTATTTTACCAAAATTTCTAAAAAAATGTTTACAACCCGAACTGTACTATGTATACTAGTACACAACAAACACTCTTTTTAGAAAGGAGACATCTATGGTTTCTATTAATAAAACTAGTAGTAAACCTTATTATGAGCAATTAATGTTAGGGATCAAAGAAGATATCCTGAACGGTTTATTACAATCTGGTGACCGCCTCCCCTCCGTACGAGAAATGGCTCGTCAGCTTATGATGAACCCTAATACAGTTAGTAAGGCCTATAAACTATTAGAAGCACAAGAAGTCATCGTTACGGTTAAAGGCAAAGGCACTTATGTAAAAAAAATTGATCCAACACTCCGTGACGAATACCAAATACAAAAAATCAAAAATAAATTTAACGAGTTAATTATTGAAGCGAATTATCTAAACGTTTCTAAAGACGAATTAACGCAATGGCTGGAGGAAAGTGATCAACAGTTGAAAGGAGAATCTATATGAAAATAGAGAATTTACAAAAAGGAATTGATCAACAAGATATCTTACAAGATATCAATTTGACATTGAAACAAGGAGAAATCGTGGGCTTGATTGGTCGAAACGGTTCTGGTAAAACTACCTTCTTTAGATCTCTAGCAGGTCACTACGAGTTGGATCAAGGGAAAATCTTTATCAATCAAGAAGACATTCAAATCAATAAGATACTTAGACAAAAAATATTTTATATCGATGAACAATACAACTTTCTCTCAAACTATTCATTAAACAAACTATTGTTCTTTTATCAACATGCTTATGCCGACTTTAACAAAGAAAAATATTTAAGTTTGACTAAGAAAAACAAGCTACATCCTCACCTTAAATATCGCGCAATGTCTAAAGGAATGCAGGGACTTTATAAGACGATTTTGGCTATTTGTTCGAATGCTGAGTATCTTTTGCTAGATGAACCTTTGGATGGGCTCGATGTGATTGTTAAAAAAAATGTTTTAGGGATTCTTTTAGAAGATGTCAGTGAAAATAACCGTTCGATCATTATCTCTTCTCACAATTTAAATGAGTTAGAAAGTATTATCGATCGTGCATTGATTTTAAAACATACAAGGATTCAATTGGATTATCACCTAGAAGCATTAAGAGAGAACGCTCGCAAAATCCAACTGGTTTTCAAAACAAAAAAAGTCCCAACTCTCGTTAAAGAAAATAGTCAGCTTCTACATTTTCAAGGACGCGTTATTACAGCCATTTTTGAAAATTATACAGAAGAATTACAAACATTGATACAAGCTGAGCAACCTATCTTATTTGAGGAACTGCCCTTGACACTAGAAGATGTCTTTGAAGCAAATCTTGCCAATAAGAACGAAGTCAATTCTTTGGGAGGAGTAATTTTATGAATAAACAATTAATGATTATTTTGAAAAAACGCTATGGACTTGCTTTGATCGTTACAAGTCTCTTGATTTTAGTATTTTATGGCTATCTAGGAATTAATGACGTTAATCGCTGGAAAGCAATGGAAAGTTATTATGACTCCGAACAATACATCAAAGATTTAAATGAGATAGCAGACGAAGAAAATCCTAGATATAAAGGCTTGTCAGTAGATGAACGCCTAGCTTTAGATAAAAAAGAAGGATTAAGCTTATTTTATCAAACGAATTCTTATGATGAACAAGGAAAAATAATTTCCGATTCTGACAAAGATCAACCCTATTACTCTATGTATTTTAATGAAAACTCGCTGCTCTTAATCGCAGTTGTGTCAACAATTGGATTCTTTCTATTTTTTGCTGATTTAAAAACTTCTTTCAATGAATTTCTTTTCTCATTAGGTGTTTCTAAGCGGAGGATCTATTACTCGAAACTCGTTTTGATTGCTTTGCCAATTTTACTTAGTATCCTTTTAGCAAAAATTCTATTTGTTGGAATTATTACAACAGGAATTCCTGCTGAGTATGTGAATATTAGTATGACGGATCTCGCTAAGAATATTTTAGCCAGTTGGACCACTTGTATTCTCTATTTCTTTGTTTCGGTTTTTATTGGGCTAGTAACAGGGAACATGTTGTTAGGACCGCTTACGGCTTTTGGCTTTTGTGTGTCATTAGAGTTTTTCATCACTGGTATCACAAATGCGTGGTATTACTTCACTCACGCGACAACAGATGTATATATAACAGGAAAATTTTTCGTCTACACCGTCACAAAAGATCCGATTTCTACTGTTCCAATTATGTTAGCTGTTGTTTCATCATTACTGCTATTTGTTTTAGGTGCTATTTTATTTCCTTCCCTTACGTTGGAGAAGAGAGGAAACTATTTACTGTTTGACAAGCTGAAAATACCCTTTATTGTTGCCATGACGATTTATGTTCCAATCGTTCTTGTATTCAGTCAAGGCGTTTATTATGGTGAAGACCAGCCATCCCCTATTCCTGCTTTGTTAATTTATGGAATCATCACAGCTATGATTGGAACATATCTGGTTTTTAGAAAAGAATTTCAGGAATGGTTCAATCAGAAACAGCAAATCAAAGATAGTATTCGTATTGAATAATAGTTACTACTCTCTACAAAAATAAAGCTGTCAAAATCTTTAGATTTTGGACAGCTTTATTTTTGTCTCTATTTTTTCTTCTTTTTCTTCTTCTTGTTTTTCTTCACCATGCGATTCATGGCCATTTTTCCAAGTTTTCCTTTAATACCTCCACCAAGCATTTGATCCATGCCCGGAATATCCATGTTGCCTTTAGACATTTGCTGCATCATTTTTTTAGATTCTTTAAATTGTTTGATCATTCGATTAACTTCAACAACATTATTACCAGAACCAGCAGCAATTCGACGACGGCGGCTTGGATTCAATAGATCCGGATTTTCTCTTTCAGCAGGTGTCATTGAAAGGACCATTGCTTTTTTACGCGCTACATCTTTAGGATCGACTTTGACATTTTCTAAGCCAGGCATATTATTCATGCCGGGAATCATTTTCAATAAATCTTCAATTGGTCCCATCCCCATTACTTGGTCTAGCTGCTCAATAAAATCATTGAAGTCAAAGCTGTTTTCTTTCATTTTTACTGCAAGTTCTTCAGCTTTTTTCTCATCGTAATCTTGTTGGGCTTTTTCAATCAAGGTCAGCATATCGCCCATCCCTAAAATACGGCTGGACATACGATCTGGGTGGAAAATTTCTAAATCGGTTAGTTTTTCACCAGAACCGATAAATTTGATTGGTGCGCCCGTGACAGAACGAATAGAAAGTGCCGCACCGCCTCGCGTATCCCCATCAAGTTTAGTGATCACAACCCCTGTAATTCCTAATTGCTGATTAAAACTATCCGCAACATTGACCGCATCTTGCCCTGTCATTGCATCAACAACAAGCAAAATATCATCTGGTTGTGCGATTTCTTTAATTTGTTTTAGTTCATCCATCAACGTCTCATCAATATGTAGACGTCCAGCCGTATCGATCAGGACATAATCATTTTTCTTTTCTTTGGCTAGTTCCATTCCTTGACGAACAATTTCTACTGGACTAACCTCTGTGCCCATATCAAAAACGGGTACATCTAATTGCTGACCTAACACTTTCAATTGATCAATCGCTGCTGGACGATAAACATCGGCTGCAATCATTAATGGACGAGCCTTTTCTGTTTTAATCAAATGATTGGCTAATTTACCACCAAAAGTTGTTTTACCAGCCCCTTGTAGTCCGACCATCATGATCACTGTTGGAATGCGCTCTGACTTGTTCAAGCCTACTGTTTCTGAACCTAATGTTGCTGTTAATTCCTCATCAACAATTTTAACGATTTGTTGCGCTGGTGATAGGCTTTCAAGAACTTCGACTCCAACCGCACGTTCACGAACACGCTTAGTAAAATCTTTCACCACTTGTAAATTTACATCGGCTTCTAATAAAGCCAAACGTATTTCTCTCATCATTTCTTTTACGTCAGCTTCAGATACTTTTCCTTTACGACGTAATTTGCTCATTGCCTGTTGTAGGCGATCTGTTAAACTTTCAAAAGCCATAATCTCATTCCTCTACTTCTTGTATTTGTTCTATATATTGGACGATCGTTGTATCTTTCGGATAGGTCTCTTTCACGTACTTTTTTAAATTATCTAGTAATTCACCACGTACGATGTAATCAGAAAATAAATGAAGTTTTTTCTCATACTCTTCTAAAATTTTTTCAGTACGCTTAATATTATCATAAACTGCTTGTCGACTGATATCATATTCTTCAGCAATTTCACCTAAAGAAAAATCATCCGCGTAATACATCTCCATATAATTCATTTGTTTTTCGGTCAACAAAGTGGAGTAAAATTCAAATAAAGCATTCATTCGATTGGTTTTTTCAATTTCCATAATTGTTACTCCCATCTTCAATCCCTTTTAGGTTACCGATTTCAGAGTGATTAGTCAATAGTTCTTCTTTGATTTTCAAGGATTTTTTCAAAAGAGGAGATCAGTCGGTTATAATAACTTTGTGCATTGGTACAAAAATCTTGCTTAAAAAAGCTCTCTTCCACTATTTCTTGATGTAGATTTTTCTGTCGATACCCAGTTAAAGTCATTTTTGCACTAGGATCATTAAATAGTTTTTTTAAACTAGCCAACGAGATAGAAAATAAGCTATCTACCTCTTCTTCTTGTAATTGAAAATCTCCTAATAAGATTTCTTGTTCTACTAAGTAAACATTTGTAAATTCATTATCAATAAAGTTTTTCAAACAAATTTCAACTGGGAACACACCTAAACATTCCACTTGATCCATTGTGATCTCAATCCCTAATTCTTCCTTTACTTCTCTAAAACCATCCGTCACAGATTCTTCTGCTAATAAGTGACCAGCGGCGGTAATATCTAATTGATTAGGAAAATCTTTCTTTGTAGCTGAACGCTTTTGAAAATAAATGAAAAGTTCATGTTCTTTTATGATATAAAACCAGCAATGAAATGTTTCATGCCAGAAGCCATAAGTATGCGCCGCTTGTCTTGTTGCGGTACCAATTTGTCGATAATGGCTATCAAACGTTTTTAATACTTCATTTTCTGACATCTAAACTTCCTCACGGTCCATAACGATGCGCCAATCACTTTCTGAAACCACTTCTAGCCCTTTAAGGATAAAGTATGCAGCCGCTACTCCTGGCCCGCTTCGATGGTTGCCGGAAAATGTGCCATCGTAAATCGTATTGTTTCCACATGATGGACTGTTTTCTTTCAAAATAATCGTTGTGATCTTTTCTTCCCTCAATTTTTGATAAGCAGTGATTGCTCCTTGTTTAAATAGATCGGTCACATCTTCTCCAGTATTCGTCAAAACTTGTGCAGTATCATTCCACACATCAAATCCATCTCCACCAATAATTTCAGCAGGCTCTCTAGGTATTGGCAAGCCTCCTAAAACTTCTGGACAAACCAATATTGCTTGACCACTTGCTACTAATTTTTTTAAAGCTGAGATCTCTTTTGCTTGACCATCATAACGACAACAAACACCACCCAAGCATGCGCTGATTCCAATCATTTACTTCCCTCATTTCAGTCTTCATTATTATACCATTTCTTTTGCTTTGAAAGTAGTTTTAGAAACATTCCATAAAGTTTTTGATACCGAAGGATTTGTGATAAAATGACGTTGTATTCATTTCATATCTAAAGGAGCCAATCAATGAAAAAAGTATTAGTTGTCGATGATGAACCGTCGATTGTAACGTTGTTAACCTTTAATTTAGAAAAAGACGGCTATGAAGTGATGACCGCCTTTGATGGTGCTGTCGGCTATGAACTGGCCTTATCCAACAAATTTGATTTCATTATTTTAGATGTTATGCTGCCCAATATGGATGGTTTAGAAATCACAAAATCATTACGACGAGAAAAAATCGATACACCGATTTTGATCCTGACTGCTAAAGATGATCAAGTTGACAAGATTATCGGGTTAGAAATAGGAGCGGATGATTATTTAACAAAACCATTTAGTCCTAGAGAAGTTTTAGCGAGAATGAAAGCTATTTTTAGACGCTTAACACCAACTTCGACAAAAACAGAAGAGTTTAACGAAATGGTAAAAGCGCCTTTAACATTAGGCGAGATTGTTGTGGATGAACAAAATTATGAAGTGATTGTTCGTGGTCAAAAAATCGAATTGACCCCAAAAGAATTTGAGTTACTGGTCTACTTTATCAAACGTAAAGATCGTGTGATTGACCGTGATACTTTATTAGACCGAATTTGGAATTATGATTTTGCTGGCCAAAGTCGGATTGTTGATGTACATGTCAGCCATCTAAGAGATAAAATTGAAATTGATCCAAAACGCCCAGCCTATTTGATCACCGTTAGAGGTTTTGGTTATCGTTTTCAGGAGCCTAAAAAATGAAAAAAAGACAACGAATTGAATATTTGTTTGTTGGAATCATGATGTTGGCCTTATTTATCGGAAGTGTCTTTTTAACCAATCATTTTTTTAAGCAAGAATTACTTTCTCAACAGGAAGAATATTTACAAAAAAAAGGAATGTTGTTAATTGATCAGCTGTCTCCCAATTTATTTTTGAAACAAGATTTTTCTTCACAAGAAAAAAAACTCATTGATCATTACTCCGTTGATCAAAATGAGCGACTGACGTTGATGAATGCAGCAGGAGAAATTTTTTATGATAGTGTACCGTCTGCACTCCATGAATCACGGCGTAATCGACCTGAAATCAAGGCGATTCTTTCTGGTGCTGATTTTGGTTCTGCTTTAAGAAAAAGTGCAACGTTAAAAGAAGAATTGCTTTATCTAGCATTGCCTGTTCAGGAAAATGGCAAGCTTATCGGTATTATTCGTGTGGCAGAGGAAACAACACAATTTTCTAATAGTATTCAGTCATTTCGCCGCTACATTTTATTTACCTTAGGTATTTTATTTTTGATTATTACTGCATTTGTTTTTTTATTACTGCATCAAAAAAACGAACCTCTCGTTACAGTTTTACCAGTATTAAAAAAAATCGTGAAGTATCCTGATGAAGCTCGTTCTATCATCCAAGATTCTCCAGAGTGGAACGAACTCTATCAAACGGTTAATCTTTTGAGTCAGCAAATGAGCCAAACGTATTTAGCATATACCTCAACCGATGAACAATTCCATGCGTTGCTGGATGAATTGATGATTGGTGTATTTATTATTGATATTGACGGAAAATTACAATTGATCAATCCTAAAATGACCGATATCTTGATGCTTGATAAGAGTGATGCTGGCAAAGATTATTTTGATGTAATCAAAGAACCTGCACTCATTCATTTGATCCATCATGTTATGACAGAAAAAAACACAGTCCATCAAGAAATCAAACTAACGAACTTATTAAATGAAACGATTCTAGATATGTCTTTACGCTTCATCGAAGAAGATGGCAACGACTATCAAGTCTTAGGGATTGCCTATGATTTAACTCGTGTTCGGCAATTAGAAAAAATGCAAAAAGATTTTGTAAGCAATGTTTCTCATGAATTAAAAACGCCCGTTACTTCTCTTCTAGGTTTTACAGAAACTTTATTAGATGGTGCCAAAGAAGATCCTGAAACACTGAGACAGTTTTTAGAAATCATGCAAAAAGATGCTTTGCGTCTGCAACAATTGATTCAAGAAATTTTACAGCTTTCACGAGATGGAAAAAATATAACCTATGATGATCAGCAAGTGATGTTATTTTCTTTCACGCAAGAAATTCTGAGCTCCTATCGTAAAACAATTAAAGAGAAGAATTTGAAAATAACCATTTTAGGAGCAGATACTCTCACATATACAACAAAATATGAACTCTTTTACCCTATTGTTAAAAATTTGATTGAAAATGCGATTCAGTACTCTAAAACTGGTGGAACGATTACAATTGATTTTGGCTATAAAGAACAATTCTTTTTTATGGTGAAAGATAGCGGAATTGGGATTAGTACAAAAGATCAAGAACGGATTTTTGAACGGTTTTATCGAGTCGATAAAGCAAGAAGCCGACATTCTGGCGGTACAGGTTTAGGTTTATCGATCGTTCATAATTATACTGAACTACTAGGAGGCACCGTAACAATAGTTAGTCATTTAGGGTTAGGTTCAACTTTTACCGTGAACTTACCCAAAACAACGTAAAAAAAAAGGCGAATGTTTTTCACATTCAGCCTTTTTTGTTTGAGAAAATCTATTTCGTTGTAATCGCTCCAGAGACATCTCTTTCAACTTTCATCCCTGTCATCGGTAAGTAACCTAACTCTTTGACAACACCATCTTGTACCTCATCTGACAGCATATAATCTAAGAAGGCTTTGACATTATCATCAGGCTGCCCTTTGGTGTACATATGTTCATATGACCAAATTTTCCAAGAGTTGTCTGCAACATTCTCTTCTGTTGGTTTTACATCATCTATACTTAACGCTGTGGTAGAATCGTCCATATAAGAAAAAGCGAGGTAGCTGATGGCACCTGGTGTTTGTGCGACGATTTGGCGAACAGTTCCTGATGAATCTTGCTCTTGTGATTGTACAGCACTAGCTCCATCCAAGCCCCACTTTTCAAATGTTGCTCTTGTCCCACTTCCGCTTGGACGATTAATTACTGCAATTTCTTGATCTTTACCACCAAGCTCTTTCCAATTTTTTGTTTTTCCAGTAAAAATAGCGATCAGCTCTTGTTTACTGATATTATTTACCCCTACTTCTTTATTAACAACTGGTCCCATACCTACGACAGCAACACGATGATCAACAAGCTTAGACGCATCGACGCCAGATTTTTCTTCTGCAAAAACATCTGAATTTCCAATGGTAACAGCTCCATCGCTAACTTGAGAAAGTCCAGTGCCGCTGCCTCCACCTTGGACAGATATAGTATAGTTGGGGTGCTCCACAACAAATTGATCTTTTGCCGCATCGACTAAAGGTTGTAATGCAGTAGAGCCAACCGCCACGATTTTAACAGGTTCGCTGTTATTACTCGCGCTATCTTTCAATTTATTATTACTCTCACCAGTTGCGGCACCTTGATTGCCACAACCTGCGATTAAAAGTCCTACACTTAAAACTACTGCCGATAATAAACGTTTCTTCATTCCTACACGTCCTTTTCAATTAGTTACAAGCTTAGTTTAGCAATTGGATGTTAAGTCTACTTCAACGTTCTGTAAATAATGAGTAAAGGAATGTAAAGCTTTTGTGTACTAAAAAAGTAGCACAAAACTAAAATCTAGTTTCATACTACTTTTTTATGTGTTTAATCTAGTGCGCTGATCATATAGTTCCCAATTCTATCCATCGCTTCTCTTAATGTATCAAAATCAGCTGCATAGCTGATTCGGACATAACCTTCAGCCTCTTTACCAAAAGCAACACCTGGAATAATCGCAATGGCTTGCTTTTGGGCTAAATCTACACAAAATTTCATCGAATCTTGTTCGTAACCATTGGGAATCTTAGCAAAAATATAAAAAGCACCATTAGGTCGAGCTACTTCAAAACCAAAAGAGGTCATTTGTTCATACACAAAATCTCGCCGTTTACGGTATTCTTTTTTCATAACAGCTGCATCATCCATCCCCTCTATTAAGGCTCGAACAGCTGCTTTTTGTGAAATGGTGGATGCAGCTGTAACTAAGTATTGATGCACTTTAATGATTTCAGTAATCAACTGCTCAGGACCAAAAATAAAGCCGATTCTCCAGCCAGTCATTGCATGAGATTTTGATAGACCATTGATTAAAATTGTTTGATCTGGAATAAACTCAGCAATTGATACATGTTGCTCATCATAGGTCAACTCACTATATATTTCATCACTGATCACAAAAATCGGATAATTTTTCAGAACATCTGCAATGGCCTTCACTTCTTGTCGATCATAGGTAACACCTGTTGGATTACTTGGATAGTTTAAAATAATGGCTTTCACTTGGTTACCGTGCTCTACCATTGCGGCTTCAATCATTTCAGGAGTCAACACAAACTGGTTTGAGGTGGTATCAATATATATCGGTTCTGCTTGCGCCAAAGTAATGACAGGTTCATATCCTGGATAGATCGGAGCGGGTAATAAGACTTTATCTCCAGGCTCTAAAATAGATAATAGGCTTGCTGAAATAGCCTCAGTTGCTCCAACTGTCACTAAAACTTCTGATGTTGGTTTGTAGGATAAATTGTATTTTTCTTTGATAAAAAAAGTGGCGGCTTCACGTACATCCGTTAACCCTGCCATACCAGAATAATGGGAAAAATTATTTTTAATGGCATCATGAGCTGCCGTTTTTACATGGTCAGGCGTATTAAAATCCGGTTCTCCCAATGTCAATTTTATGATTCCTCTAATATCCGATACTTGTTCATCAAATTGACGAATCATTGAAACAGCGATCTTGTCTACTTGTTTATTAAATCTTTTTGTTAAATCCATGTAACCCTCTCCTCTTAACTGCTGATCCAACGTTCAAACTGCTGAGATCAAAGCGCTAGTATAGTCATCCTAAATTTATTAATGGATTTATAATAGCATAATTCAAGTGAAAATGAAATTTGTATTTCAAAAAACACTATTTTCTTTTCAAATTCACAGATTATACTTGCTAAACGTTTTAGTCTTCTTTATAGTTATAAGAAACGAAGGGAGCCAGCTAAATGAAAGGTATTAGAAAAATCACCCCCTATGTTCCTGGAGAGCAGCCCAATTACTCAGATATGATCAAATTAAATACAAATGAGAACCCTTACCCGCCCTCACCAAAAGTGAAGGCTGCCTTAAACAATTTTGATACTGAACAATTAAAACGATATAGCTCCATCAATAATCCGGATGTAAAAGCCGCTTTAGCAACTAAACATGGGTTATCGCCGAAGCATTTTATCATTGGTAATGGGTCTGATGAAGTCTTGGCTTTCTGTTTTCTTGCTTTTTTTAACAGTTCAGACCCACTTTTATTTCCTGATATCACCTATGGTTTTTACAAAGTTTGGGCTGATTTGTTCCACATTCCTTATAGAGAGTTGCCTTTGAATGAACAATTTGCTATTGATTTAAAGGACTATACACAAACAAATGGCGGCATCATTATTGCGAATCCAAATGCGCCAACAGGGCTATTCAAGCCAATTGCCGAAATAAAACAATTATTGGAAATGAATCCAGATGTCATCGTAATTATTGATGAGGCCTATATTGATTTTGCAACTGAATCCGCAGTTTCGTTGCTTGATAACTATCCAAACTTAGTAATCGTTCGAACCTTATCTAAATCCAGTTCTTTAGCAGGATTGCGTGTGGGCTATGCACTTGGCAACCCCATCTATATCCAAGTTGTCGAAAGTATAAAATCATCTTTTAATCCCTATTCTGTTGATATGTTAGCTGAATGTTTAGCTGTGGCAGCGCTTGAGGATGATACATACTATACAAAAATAACGAATAAGATTTGTGAAACTCGAAACTGGTTCACAACGAGCATTAGTAATCTAGGATTTCAGGCGTTATCTTCACAAACGAATTTTATACTTTTAACTCATCCAGACATAGTAATAACAGAGCTTTACCACTATCTGGAGAGCCAAGACGTTTTTGTTCGTTATTTCTCTACTATTGACCGTTTAAAAAATTATTTAAGAGTATCTATTGGAACACAAGAAGAAATGGAAAAAGTCCAGCAATTACTCGTTAATTATTTACAAAATAATGATAAATGATAAATTGTTGGATGCTTACCAGTATTTAGACCATAAAAAAATCACCCTTATCCAGGATGATTTTTTAGGGTCTATTATTTTGTGACATCTTTAATAGAATCCAATACAGATTCTAATTCTTTTCCATACTTATCTTTCTTACTATTCATTGTCCAAGCCATTCTTTGAGCATAGTGACCAGCATCTGACGCAACGACATCATAGACATAGTAGGCCTTCATTCCGTCAACTTTAGCCGTTATGAAACGACGTGTGCCTTTCCAGCCATTAAGATCGATTGGTTTTTCCGTTTCTTCTACAACATCTAAAGAAAACTCAATGGCTTCTTTATATCCGTCAAATCCATCATAGTCTTCTTCGGATTCACTTAAAACTGCCAAATAAAGAGATTTCTCTTCATTTTCAAGACCTATGTCAGCTTCATCGTTTAAATCCGTTGGTTCAATTTCTTCCCATCCATCAGGTAGCTGAACGGAAAATGTTCCGTTTTCAGTTTCAATCACTTCTTCAGATGCTTCTACCGTTGTTTTAGTCGAAGAATCGTCTTTTGCTTTGATTGGGTCTTTTTTCTTTTCAATTTTTTCAGAGTGCTTCACTTCTTGGCTCTCTTTTGCGACTGTACCACAACCGGTTAAAAGAACCCCTAATCCCAAAACAATGACAGCTTTTTCTAGTTGTTTTCTTTTCATTTGTAACTCCCCTTTACTCCTACAAAATAAAATCGGCTCATAAAGCCAATTAAATCGATTATAAATCATTACAAGTGAACATACAATACAAAATAAATCCACAACAGAGTTTAAAATAATTGCTTTAACTCTTTAATAAAGTATTGTCCAATCGTACTGATTGTTCTATTTTTTTGAGACAAAACACAGATTTTATTGTTTGGACTTTCAGCTAGTGGAACTAAACGAATTTCTTTTTTGGTAAAACCAGTGACAACACCTGAACCTGAAGCATACGCATCGGTTTCCACCAGTAAATTCATCAGGGTACCGCGATCATTTGTATAAATCACCGTTTCTTGTTCTTGATTTTCAATGAGATCTTCTGAAAAATAAGCAAAATTACTCCCTTCTTGCGTAAAACGAACTTGAGGATAACAACATAATTGTTCTAATTCGATTTTAGTTTGTTTCGCCAGAGGATGGTTTCTACCAAGAAAAATATGTGTTTTAAAACTTCCAACAACATCATATGTTAAATTTGCTTGTTCTAAATACCGCTCAATGCCCGATTGATTTTGATTGTTTAAATAAATAATTCCAAGCTCACTATGATAACTTTTCACATCTTCGATAACTTTCAGCGTTGTTGTTTCGAACACACGAAAATTTTTATATTGATCTTTGAATTGTTGGATCACTTTTCCCATTACTTCTCCTAAAAAATCATAATGTTGAGAAGAAATTGAAAAACGTTCGCTCTTCGTTACTTCTTGATAGCGATTTTCTATCATTTCCATCTGGGTCAAGATTTTTTCAGCGTGCTCTAAAAAAGTCAACCCTTCTTCAGTCAAGGAAGCTCCTTTATTCGTGCGGATAAATAAAGTGACACCGATTTCTTCTTCAAGCTCACGAATACCATTTGACAGACTGGGTTGAGTAATAAAGAGTTTTTTCGCCGCTTCTCTAAAACTACCATTGTTTGCAACAGCCACAACATATTTCATTTGTTGGATATTCATCGTTTTCCTCCACTTTATTCAGAAAAATAGATTTTGCGTCCATTCAGCGCTTGAACTGGACGATTATTGAATTTCAGCATCCCTTCATCGATCCGTTCAAAAAAATCACGATCCATTTCTTGGATAGTATCGAAAACAAACCAATGGACAGGTCCTTTTGTTGGTGGTGTTGTTAGTGACCCTAAATAATGAAAATGAGTTTTTTGTTCAGGTAAAAATATCGACGGATCGAACCATTGTTGGTGCGTTTCTAAGTTCCATTCAATCGTTGAACGCTTTTTTGAAAATTTATTGTCATGTGTTGTAATTGTAAACAAACAGCCCACAACCAAATTCTCACCAGAATTATTCATATGAACCAGATGAAACTCCAATGGCGAATGTTCTCCATCAAAAGTATGCTCACTTGGAGTATGGAAATGGATATCTGTTAAATAATATTTTTCCTCTTCAAAAATGACATAACTTTCTGTATTTGGCGGAACAAAGTGAAACGTATTTTTAAATTCTTTTTCTGTAAATTCTTCTGTTTTATAACAAAAATCAATTGCACGATTCGCAGATTGACCATTGACTAAGTCGTTCGATAAATTAATTGGTGATTGATAGGGATATTTGGCACCTGTTGAAAACCAATCACATAATGTGTGCCAATGATCTGGGCCAAGTTCCCCTTCATAGCCCCACTCTACATCCATATTTCGAATATTTCTCATCAAACCCCACCTTCTGATTTTATCATTTGAATAACTGTAGCTTATTTAGAATCAACAGTCAATTCTCAAAACTTTTTTGACATTTTTGGTAATCAAAGTATAGCATACATGGATAATTCGTGAAATCATGAAAAAACATGATCTTTGAAAAATGATCAAAAATCATGCTTGAATTCTCTTATTTATCCTATTAACCAATTTTGCGGATCTTGTTTCCAATTTTTTAATAATACAACATCTTTTTCTTCAATGTAGTTTGATTCTAAAGCTGCCTCAATCAGTGTTGAATAATTAGTCAATGTAAGCAGATCCATCTTGTGTTCTTCAAAATTTTCTTTGCCTTTAGGTAATTCATACGTAAAGATCGCAGCAACGCCTAAGACTTCGGCACCTTCACGTTTTGCTGCATCAGCTGCTTCCAATACACTGCCACCAGTTGAGATTAAATCCTCAATGATGACCATTTTTTGACCTTTGAAAATTCGGCCCTCAATTTGATTGCCTTTGCCATGTTCTTTTGCTTTACTACGAATATACACCATTGGTAAATCTAAAATATCTGCTACCCATGCTGCATGAGGAATTCCTGCTGTAGCTGTTCCAGCAATCACTTGTACATCGGGAAATGCTGTTTTTATTTTATCAGCAAGTCCTTTGGCGATATCTTTACGGACAACAGGATAACTCATTGTTATTCGATTATCACAATAGATTGGACTCTTGATTCCGCTCGCCCAAGTAAAGGGTTCATTTGGACTTAAAAATACTGCTTCAATTTCTAATAAATCTTTGGCGATGATTTTTGCTAATTCGGTCATTGGTTTACTCCATTCCATTCATTTTTGATCTGTTGATAGGCTTTATAGGGTGCTTTAGCTTGTGTGATGGGGCGACCAACTACGATATAAGTTGAACCCATTTTTTTAGCGTTTGTCGGCGTCACAATGCGTTTCTGATCTCCTACAGCACTACCGCTTGGACGAATGCCCGGCGTTAAACAAATAAATTCTTCACTCGTTGCACTATGGATATCTTGTGCTTCTAAAGCAGAGCACACAACGCCAACTAATCCTGCTTGTTCAGCACATTTTGCATAATGGATCACGCTATCTTGTAATGAGACTTTGATCAATTGATCTTGTTGCATTTCAGTTTCACTTGTTGAAGTCAATTGAGTAACAGCAATCAGTAGAGGAACCTCTGCACCTTCTTTTGTTCCCTTTAACAAACCTGCTTTGGCCGCAGCCATCATTTTTACACCACCTGCTGCATGCACATTCGTCATATCAACACCAAGCTTAGCTAAGCCGATCATTGCCTTTTCAACAGTATTTGGTATATCGTGCAACTTTAAATCAAGAAAAACAGAATGGCCTAATGTTTTTAGCCAACGAACAATTTCTGGTCCTTCTTGATAAAACAATTCCATCCCTACTTTAACAAAAAGTGACTCTTTAACAGGGAAATTTTCTAAAAAAATTTCTACTTCAACTTTTGAAGGGAAATCTAATGCGATGATTGGTCGTTGACTCATTGATTTTTTGCCTCCCTGACTTCTTTGATCAATTGTTCTAATGATTCGATCCCTAGTTCCGCCATTCGTATTGGTAATGCCTCAATTAGTTTAGGACAAATATAAGGATCCGTAAAATTGGCCGTTCCAACAGCGACTGCACTTGCTCCAGCCATAAACATTTCTAAAACATCATCTACTGTTTGAACACCACCCATACCAATAATCGGCAAGTTGGAAATCTGAGAGACCTGATGAATTAGACGAATCGCAACTGGCTTAATCGCAGGACCTGATAATCCTCCAGTTTGATTCGCTAGGATTGGACGACGTGTTTTTAAATCAATCCGCATCCCTAAGAGCGTATTGATCATTGAAAAACCATCTGCTCCACCAGCTTCTATGGCTTGTGCGATTGGAACAATATCTGTCACATTCGGAGAAAGTTTTACGTAAATCGGAACAGTCGAGACCTTTTTTACGGCTTGAGTCAACTGAAATGCGACATCTGGATCCGTTCCAAAAGCGATCCCGCCATGTTTAACATTGGGACAAGAAATATTTAATTCAATGGCTTTGACATTCGGCGCGTCACCAATTTTACTGCAAACTTCAACATAATCTTCTTCACAAGCCCCTGCAACATTGGCAATGATCGGTACATCATATGCTTCTAAAGCTGGGAGTTTGGTCGTCATAACCACATCCAATCCTGGATTTTGTAGTCCAATGGCATTCAGCATTCCACTAGGTGTTTCTGCAACTCGTGGTGTTGCATTACCAAAGCGGGCTTGAGGAGTCGTTGCTTTGATCATGATCGATCCTAACTTACCTAGATCATAATATTGAGCATATTCTTCACCAAAACCAAAACAGCCACTAGCAGGGATGATTGGATTTTTCAATGCTAAACCAGGAATATTGATTGCTAAAGGATTGTTCATTATAATACCACCTCACTGGCTCTAAAAATTGGCCCTTCATCACACACTTTAACACTTTTAGTGCCAGTTTCATCATCTGGTACATGACAAACACAAGCGTAACAAGCGCCCATGCCACAAGCCATGCGTTGCTCTAAAGATAGAAAAACGTTTGGATTATCTGAAAAGACTTGAGCAACCATTTTTAACATACCGTTTGCACCGCACGCATAAACAGCGTCAGGCTCTTCTTTTTTTATTGCTTCTAATAAAAGGTTACCCACATTTCCTTCAACACCAAACGAACCATCATCTGTTGCAAAACGTGTTTCCCCTAAATCAATGAATTCATCTTGAAAATAAGCAACTTCTTTAGAAGCATAGCCAAGAAAATGGAAGACTTCGATACCTTTTTGTTTTAGTTGCTTTGATAATTCATACATTGGCGGAATCCCAATTCCGCCGCCGATGACATATGCTTTTTGACCAGCTGCTATACAGTCAACATCAAATCCATTCCCCAAAGGTCCCATAACATCTAAAGTATCACCCGATACTAACTCTGAAAAAACTTTTGTCCCATCTCCATCTGTACGATAAATGATGGTGCATGTTTTTGCTTGCTTATCTATTTGATTGATACTGATTGGGCGTCTTAAAAGCATATCTGCTCTAGGCACTTTTATATGGATGAATTGCCCTGGCTTTTCCATTTCATTAACCAAATCACCTGTTAAGGTCATTTGAAAAATTCTAGGCGCTAATTGTTGTTGAGAGATGATTGTCATTATTTCTTGTTTCATGTATGTTTCTCCTTTACAACGTTATTAATGTAGTAAAAATGTCTAAGATAAGCGAAAACTTGTAACAAACAGTAATGAATTGGTTCTCAGAGTAAACACTTTTATTTCATTTTAACCTTTTCAAATTAAATCGGCTCTGATGAAAATGCTCGTGATTCTAACACTTTTAAGATAGCTTCTGCTGTGTCTAGTGAAGTAAACAATGGAACGCCATGCTCGACAGCCTCGCGACGAATCAGAAATCCATCTTGATTTAAATCTGATCTATTTTTATCCATCGTATTCACCACAACTTGCGCCTCTCCGCTACGAATAAGATCAAGAACTGTTTCACCGCCTTGATTGATTTTAAGAACGGATTTGACCTGTAAGCCATAGCTTTCCAAAAATTCTGCAGTTCCTTGTGTTGCAATCAGGCTATAGCCGATTGCATTGAAACGTTTCGCCAAAAACAGTGCTTCTGCTTTCGTTTCGTCTGCAATCGTAAACAAGACTGCACCAAAACTTGGCAAATGAAGACCAGATGCTTCAAATGCTTTGTACAAGGCCTTTTCTAAACTATAATCAGAACCCATCACTTCACCTGTCGATTTCATTTCAGGTCCTAAATACGTATCGACTTTTTGTAGTTTTGTAAAAGAAAATACTGGGGCTTTAATGTGTACCTGCTGACTTTCTGGATACAAGCCATCTTGATAGTTTAGATCTTTTAATTTTTGACCGAGAATTACTTTAGTAGCCACTTGAGCCATTGGAATTCCTGTAATCTTGCTTAAAAATGGAACTGTCCGGCTAGCCCGCGGATTGACTTCTATTACGTACACTTTTTCCTCATGAATCACGAATTGAATATTCATCATCCCGATACAATTTAACCCGATCGCCAATTTTTTTGTATAATCAGCAATTGTTTTCTGGATCTCTTTTGATAAGTTTTGTGGTGGATAAACCGCCATTGAATCTCCTGAATGAACACCCGCACGTTCAATATGTTCCATAATGCCCGGTATTAAAACGGTTTGCCCATCACAAATTGCATCAACTTCACATTCTTTTCCTAAAAGATAACGATCCACCAAGACTGGATGCTCTGGTGAAGCTTTTACCGCGTTACGCATATAATCTTCTAGGTCCTTTCGGTTTTCTACGATTTCCATCGCACGCCCACCAAGTACATAACTTGGTCGAACCAAGACAGGATAGCCAATTTTATTTGCCACAGCTACTGCTTCTTTTGCACTAGTTGCCGTATCTCCCAGAGGTTGAGGAATATCTAATTCTTGTAACGCTTGTTCAAATAAATCTCGGTTTTCCGCCCGATCTAAATCTTCGATGGACGTTCCTAAGATTTTGACCCCTTGCTTGACTAGCGGCTCTGCCAAGTTTATGGCTGTTTGCCCACCAAACTGTACGATAACGCCTGTTGGTTGTTCTAATTCAATGACATTCATCACATCTTCTAAAGTCAATGGTTCAAAATAGAGTTTATCAGAAATCGAGAAATCTGTTGAGACGGTCTCCGGATTACTATTCATAATAATGGCTTCAAACCCTGCTTCTTGAATCGCTTTAACTGAGTGAACCGTTGCATAATCAAATTCCACACCTTGGCCAATCCTAATTGGCCCTGAACCTAGAACTAATACTGAAGGCTTTTCAGAACGAATACTTTCATTTTCAAATTCGTAAGTGCTATAAAAATAAGGCGTTTGAGACTCGAATTCTGCGGCGCAAGTATCAACCATTTTATAAACGGGCAAAACTTTTTGTTCATGGCGATAATCCGTAACTTCTTGTTCGGTCATCTGCCATAGTTCAGCAATTTTTCGATCAGTGAAACCATTTTGCTTGGCTTCTTTCAGCGTGTCAAGGTCCTTGATATTTTCTTGTAGTGCAGTTTCTAATTCAACAATATGCAGCAGTTTATCGAGGAAAAATAAATCGATCTTAGTAAGTGTTGCCAACTCTTCGATTGTGTAATTGCGTCTAATTGCTTCTGATAAATAGAACAATCGATCATCTTGTGCTTTCACGATTTTCTCAGTCAATAATTCGTCGCTAACATCTTGCAGCTCTTTTAATTCATTATGATAGGCCCCAATTTCAAGTGAACGAACAGCTTTCAGCAACGATTCTTCAATATTTCGACCGATTGCCATGACTTCTCCTGTTGCTTTCATTTGCGTTCCTAAGCGACGTTCGCCCTTTTCAAATTTATCAAAAGGCCAGCGCGGGATTTTCGCTACCACATAATCTAAGGCTGGCTCAAATTCTGCATAAGTCGTTTCTGTGACTGGATTTTTCATCTCATCCAAAGTCAGACCAACTGCGATTTTAGCAGCTAATTTCGCGATAGGATAACCGGTTGCTTTGCTAGCCAAGGCCGATGAACGAGAAACACGTGGATTTACTTCGATGACATAATAATTGAAGCTATGAGGATCAAGAGCTAATTGGACGTTACAGCCACCTTCTATTTTTAATGCCCGAATAATTTTCAAGGATGCATCACGAAGCATTTGGTATTCATGGTCTGATAAGGTTTGACTTGGGGCAAAAACAATCGAATCCCCTGTATGAATTCCTACAGGATCAAAATTTTCCATGTTACAAACAACGATTGCATTATCTGCTGAATCACGCATTACTTCATACTCAATTTCTTTGAAACCAGCTATACTTCTTTCAATTAAGCATTGAGTCACTGGAGATAATTTTAAACCGTTTTCGGCAATTGTTCTTAGTTCCTCTTCATTATCACACATCCCACCGCCAGTTCCTCCTAAGGTGAAAGCTGGACGAACAATGATGGGATAGCCGATCTTATTTGCAAATTCGACAGCTTGCTCAACAGTATTCACAATGTCACTTTCTGGAATTGGCTGATCTAAATCGTTCATTAATTGTTTAAATAGATCACGATCTTCAGCTTGATCGATCGCATTTAATTTTGTTCCCAATAATTCTACATTCAGTTCATCCAAAATTCCTGAAGCAGCTAGCTCCATCGCCATGTTTAATCCTGTTTGGCCACCTAAGGTAGGTAATAATGCATCAGGGCGCTCTTTTCGTAAAATTCGTGAAACAAACTCCAATGTGATTGGTTCGATATATACTTGATCAGCAATTTCTTTATCAGTCATGATCGTTGCTGGATTTGAGTTGACTAACACAACTTGATAGCCTTCTTCTCTTAAAGCAAGACAAGCCTGCGTGCCTGCATAGTCAAATTCTGCGGCTTGTCCAATGATGATTGGACCGGAACCAATTACCATGATTTTTTTGATATCTGTTCTTTTTGGCATTAGTCTTGCTCCTTCCATGCATCCATTAATTCCATAAATTCATCAAACAAATGCAGACCATCATGTGGCCCCGGTGCAGCATCGGGATGATACTGAACAGTGAATGCTGGATACTGACGATGTCTGACGCCTTCAACCGAACCATCATTAACTTCGACATGTGTCACCAGTAATTTCTCAGGATCGACCGTTGCTTCAGCTACTGCATAGCCATGATTCTGTGAAGTAAAATCGATTCTACCTGTCGCCACTTCTCTAACAGGATGATTTAACCCTCGATGACCAAACTTCATCTTGTACGTATCCGCTCCATTTGCTAAGGCAAATAGCTGATGACCTAGGCAAATACCAAAAATCGGTACTTTTCCTTGAATTCCTTGAATCATTTCAATTGCTTCTGGTACATCTTTAGGATCCCCAGGCCCATTTGTCAGCATGACACCATCTGGTGAAAGTTCTAAAATTGTTTCTGCATCTGTGTTATAGGGTAAAACAGTTAAATTGCAATGGCGCTTTGATAATTCCCTTAAAATACTGTGTTTTAAGCCAAAGTCCACTACTACTACATTACGACCAATTCCAGGACTAGGATATGGTTTGGTTGTTGAAACGTGTGCGACTTGATTTTTAGGTAAAACCGTCGCCTTCAACTGATCAAATTCATGAGTCAAATCGTCATCAGCATCTACAAATGCCGCTTTCATCGTCCCGACAGAACGAAGTTTTCTTGTTAAAGCCCGTGTATCAATTCCAGCAATTCCCGGAATACCTTTTCTTTTTAAAAATTCGTCTAGTGTCATTTGGGCCCGCCAATTAGAAGCCAAGCGAGCCTGCTCTTTGACTACAACTCCTTTACAAGTTGGAGAAATCGATTCATAATCGTCGCGATTGATACCATAATTACCAACCATTGGGTAAGTAAACGTAATGATCTGACCATTGAAACTTTGGTCAGTGATTGTTTCTTGATAGCCTGTCATACTAGTTGTAAAAACAACTTCTCCAACAACATTAACATCTGCACCAAATGCTTTTCCTTCAAAAACAGTACCGTCTTCTAGTATCAATAATCGCTTCAAACTTATGCATCTCCTTTAGACCAAGCTGACTGTCCATCAACAAAAGTCATTAATGTATTCCCTTTGACTTTCCAGCCAACAAAAGGTGTATTGACCCCTAGTGATTCGAATTGTTTATCATCGATTACCTCTTCTGCTAGCAAATCAAATACTGCAATATCTGCCGGACTGCCGATTGTTAATGTTCCCGCATCTAAGCCAAATATTTCGGCTGGTTTTGTTGCCATCCAATTGATAACTTGTTCAAGAGTAAATTTGCCTGGTATGACAAAGTGCGTATAAATCAGTTGAAAAGCCGTTTCACTACCAACAATCCCAAAC
Organism: Enterococcus ureilyticus; assembly: GCF_001730315.1. Taxonomy (GTDB): domain Bacteria; phylum Bacillota; class Bacilli; order Lactobacillales; family Enterococcaceae; genus Enterococcus_L; species Enterococcus_L ureilyticus. The sequence continues at coordinate 51,854 of NZ_MIKC01000041.1, read as the reverse complement.
GGAGCTTTTAAGAATGTTTGCTTCTTCTCCTCCAACCCATGTGGTGCGTGGTCTGTTGCGATACAATCGATCGTGCCATCAAGTAAGCCTTCAATAAGTGCATTGCGATCAGAAGTAGCTCTTAGCGGCGGATTCATTTTCCAAAAACCATTGTCTTCGGGGATATCTTCGTCAACCAAAATCAAGTGATGAGGCGCAACTTCTGCCGTTACATTAATTCCAGCACGTTTAGCGTCACGGATCACGCGGACACTTTCTTTGGTTGAAACATGACAAACATGATAATGAACGCCTGTTTCACCAGCTAACACAACGTCTCGTGCGATTTGTGATGCTTCAGTCGAACTTAAAATCCCTGGTAATCCTAATTTTTTAGAAACCTCACCTTCATGCATCACACCACCGAATAATAACGATTCATCTTCTGTATGTGCTACGATTGCCATATCAAGTGCTGCTGCTTCTTTCATTGCAAGGTGCATCGTGCCTGCGGTCTGCACACCAACGCCATCATTGGTAAAAGCGAAGGCGCCAACTTCTTTCAATGCTTTTTGATCCGTTAATCGTTCACTACGTAACTCTTCGGTAATAGGAGCATATTGCAACACTTTCACTACTGCATTTTTTTCTATGATTTGATAAACTTCTTTTAGTTTTTCAGCAGTATCTGGAACCGGGTTCAAGTTAGGCATAGCGCAAACAGTAGTATATCCGCCTCTGGCTGCTGATTTACTACCAGTAGCGATTGTTTCTTTATAGGTAAAGCCCGGTTCTCTTAGATGGACATGAACATCAACTAAGCCTGGTGTGATCAATTGACCTTTAGCATCATAAACTTCGGTAAAAGTAGTCTCGTCAAAGGACTCTCCAATCGCCCTGATTCTGCCATCTTCGATCCATATTTCTGCTGTAATCAGTTGATTGTCTTTTTTGATAATTTTCCCATTTTTGATAAGTGTTTTCATGTTGTTCACCTATGCCTTCCCTTGTAGTACTGCTTCTAAAATAGCCATTCTCATATATACGCCATTACTCATTTGTTGAATGATCCGCGACTGGATTCCTTCAACAAGCGAATCTGCTAACTCAACATCACGATTAATTGGTGCTGGATGCATGATGATTGCTTGTTTTTGCAAATGTTTTGCTCGTTCGATGGTTAACCCAAAATTTTTATGATATTCCTCTTTCGAAAATATTTCTGAACCGTCATGCCGCTCATGTTGTACTCGAAGCATCATCATCACATCAACAGTTTCCACAACTTCATCAAGTGGCATGTAGTGTCCATAGGCTTCAAATTGTTTGTCATACCATTCTTCTGGGCCTGAGAAAAAGATTTTTGCGCCAAGTCGCTTTAGCATCTGCATGTTCGATTTAGCTACACGTGAATGGGTGATATCGCCAACGATAGCTATATTGAGTCCTTCAAAGTGTCCAAATTCTTCGTAGATAGTCATCAAATCCAATAAACATTGTGTAGGATGTTGCCCACTGCCATCACCACCATTGATAATAGCGCATTGAATCGTTTTACTTTGGATCAGTTCATCGTAATAATTTTCTTCACTATGACGAATAACCGCCACATCAACTCCGATTGCCGACATTGTCAGCACCGTATCATAAAGCGTCTCACCTTTTTTGACTGAACTCATACTCTCTTCAAATTCTATGACTTCAATCCCAAGTTTCTTTTCAGCTACATCAAAACTTTTATGTGTTCGTGTACTATTTTCAAAGAATAAGTTTGTCGCAAAGTACTGTTTCTTTTCCGGCTGCCACGTCGCTCCTTGTTTAAATTCCTGTGCGCGTCGGATCAACCCCATAACTTCTTGATCACTTAATGCTTCTACAGTTAAAAGGTGTTTCAAGCTAATACGTTCAGATGTGATGATCATACGTTCATTCCTCCCTATTTTAAAAGCTGAAAGAACTCATTCAGCCTTGAAACTAGACAACTTATTCATTCCTGTTGCTAGATGGACTTTTCTTCACTGCGTGCTGTTTCTGGTAATATTAAATTTAGAATAATTCCTAAAACTGTAGCCAATGCCATTGATGATAATTCAAACGTATCTAGCTTAAAAACTAATCCCCCGATTCCTATCACTAAGATTACAGAAGCGATCAATAAATTCTTTTTCTTATCAAAATTGATTTGATTGTCAATCAAGATTTTTAATCCACTAGCAGCAATCACTCCGAATAAAACGAAGCTGATACCGGAAATCACTGGACCAGGGATGCTTAGGATAATGGCGCTTAATTTCCCAACAAAACCAAGTCCAACAGCGAAAACTGCCGCTCCGCCAATCACAAAGACGCTGTGAACCCGAGTAATGGCTAAAACTCCGATATTTTCACCATAACTAGTTACGGGAGGGCCACCGACTAGCCCTGCGACAATTTGAGCCGCTCCGTCGCCCATTAGTGTTTTGGATAAACCGGGATCTTGAAAATAGTTGCGTTTGGTCAGCTTATTTAAGACCATTAAGTGCCCGATATGTTCTGTCATTGTAACGAAGGCAATTGGTGCCATCGTTGTGATAGCATTTAAATGTAATTTTGGCTGATACTGCACAAATGGAATTTCAAAATTCGGCATGGCAAACCATGCAGCTGCCTTGATCGGTTCGACATCAACGATCCCGAATAACAAAGCCACTAGATATCCGCTCACAATCCCTAGTAAAATGGGAATCAAACCGAGGAATCCTTTGAAAAACATGTTATAAAAAATGGTTAAGCCTAGTGTAATAAGTGCTACTGCAATATAGCTAAAATCGTACTCACCATTATTGAACATGGCATTATTTGCCGCGTTTGATGCGAGTCCCAACCCAATCACCATGACCACGGGGCCAACGACGATTGGCGGTAAAATTTTATCTAGCCAGCTTGAACCAATTTTACTAATGATGATTGATACAATTAGGTAAACGAGACCCGTTGTGATCGCTCCTTGGGCGATTGCTGGATAACCGTCAGTTTTCATCAGCATCTGCATGGCAGCTATAAAAGCAAAGCTACTTCCTAAGTATGCAGGAATTTTCCCTTTCGTCACAAACAGATAGACGATTGTTCCTAATCCAGAACTTACTAAGGCAATCCCTGGATCGATTCCTACTAAAATCGGAACCAAAACTGTTGCACCAAACATGGTGAATAAATGCTGTAAACTCAAACCTATCCAATGTATTGTCTTCGGTCTATCATGTATATCTAAAACTGCTTCTTCATTACGAAATTCTTTTTCTGTCATCTCAACCTACCCTATCTTTTACTAATCTATTTGTTTACTCTTCTATACTAGCGATCAAAATTCGATCTGTTCCGTCTTTTTCTTCTACTTCCACAATGATTTCTTCAGCCATTGATGTTGGAATATTCTTTCCAACGTAGTCAGCTCTGATTGGAAGTTCCCTATGTCCTCTGTCTACTAAGACTGCTAGTGAAATTTTTCTTGGTCGTCCCAGATCCATGACTGCATCCATTGCTGCTCGGATCGTCCGACCTGTAAACAGGACATCATCAATTAAAATAACCTCTTTTCCTTCTAATGAAACAGGTATGTCTGACGAGTGCAATTCTGGTTCTTCCAAAGAGCGTTCTTTCATTGTCTGACCATCCATATCATCACGGTATAATGTGATATCAAGCTCACCTACAGGAACCTCGATTTGTTCTAATTGTTTCAACCGCTCAGCAATTCGTTGTGCAATATAGATCCCTCGCGTTTTGATTCCTACTAATACGATATCTTGGACTCCTTTGTTTCTTTCGATGATTTCATATGTGATTCTGGTTAAGGCACGTTTCATAGTAACTGCATCAACGACTTCTTTTGTTTGCATTTTTGTCTCCTCCTGAAAATATAGTTTTTCTTGCCACCTTATGCGTGACTTGTTTCAGCGTAAAGGCGTTACACTTACTCTTTTTTGTTTGGTGTTGGTGCTTGTTCTTCCTAATTTGGAGTAGTTGGCGCTTTTGTACGGTGACTTCTCTCACTTCATTCGCCAAGCCTTGTTCATCATCTGCTCTATGAAGCAATCTTAGTGATTCAAAGCATACAAAAATCCTCCCACCCGTGTTCGGATAGGAGGATTGAATTTATCTATACAAAGATACTATTCATTTCACACAGATTTTTTCTAAGCGCACCTAGATATTGTTCTGCATGTTTCCTTCTTAGCCTCACGGGACTACTCTTAAAGGATTACTTATTTAATTTTCTTTCTCAAATCAGTTTACCTTTTCTTTTTAAATAAATCAATCATTATTTCTTAATTGATCTAAAGTTTTTTCAAAAAGGTCGGGTAGCGGTGCTTCAAAAACCATCATTTGGCCAGTTGTCGGGTGTTTGAATCCTAGCATTTCAGCATGTAAAAATTGTCCGTTGCCTTTTAAGGTTTTTCTTGGCCCGTATAATGGGTCCCCGGCAACTGGATAGCCAATATACTTCATATGAACGCGAATTTGATGCGTTCGACCTGTTTCTAATTGTAATTGAACTAATGTATAGCCCTCAAAGCGCTCTAACACTTCAAAATGCGTGACAGCTGGCTTTCCACCTTCTATTACCGCTTGCATCTTTCGATCATTTTTAGAGCGGCCGATCGGTGCATTGATTTCACCTTTATCATGTGCAATTTCTCCATGAACTAAAGCGATATATTTTCTAAGGGATGTTTTATCTTTTAATTGTTCTGCTAATGCAACATGTGCTTGATCATTTTTGGCAACCATTAATAAACCCGAAGTGTCCTTGTCAATGCGATGAACGATTCCTGGACGAATGATACCATTGATCGAGGATAAGTCCTTGATATGGTATAGCAATGCATTTACTAATGTGCCATGCTGATGTCCAGCTGATGGATGTACGACCATCCCTTGTGGTTTATTGACGACTAATACATCATCATCTTCATAAACGATTTCAATTGGGATATCTTCAGCTAGAACATTCAATTCTTCAGGTTCTGGTACATCGATACTAATCTCATCTTGCTCCTTGACTTTATAATTAGAACGAGTCACTTCACCATTGACCGTTATGTGTTCATCTTTTAACCATTGTTGAATTTGCGAACGGGAATGCTCTTTTAATAGATCACTTAAAACTTTGTCGATCCGTCCTTTTTCTTGTTTGATTTTTACATTAATTTGCTTCATTTTTTCCATCCTTCGCTGCTTTTTCGTCTAAAATAAGATAAATAAAAATACATATTACGCCAATAACTAGCGCTGAGTCAGCAACATTGAATATAGGAAAGCTGATAAATTCCGTTTGGAACATGTCAACCACAAAACCTAGACGTACACGATCGATAAAATTTCCGATCGCTCCTGCTAAAACTAAAGTCAAACCGACCGTAAACCACTTGCTTCCATTAATATTTTTAACGAGAATGTACAAAACGACGGCGACTACGATTACCGTCACAATGTAAAAGAACCACATTTTCCCTTCTAAAAGACTCCAAGCTGCACCTGTATTACGAATATACGTAAAGGATAAAAACCCAGGAATAAATTCTTTTGTGTCTCCTAGTTGGATATTGGCTACCGTTAAATATTTTACCCATTGATCGAGCCCAATCAATGCGGCACTGATAATCAAATAAATTGCTAACAAATGCTTCATTCCTTCTCTAAATTATTGTATAAATCTCTTGGGCGAATAATTCCAAGTAAACTGCCATTTGGATTCCCATCTTTTGTAATCAATATTGCTTCTAATCGAATGTGATGCGCAAACAGTTCTTCTACTTGAAAGACAGTTGTTTCTTTATCTACAAATCGATAATTGCTTTCTTTATAATTACTAACTAAAAGCTCTGATGCTTTTCTTCCGTCTAATTGAATAGCTCCTTTAGAACTTTCAACAGCTAGCCAAATCCCTAAACCACGAACGGTGATCAAACCATTAAATTGACCATTATCATAAATTGGAAATTGCGAATATTGTTTGCGGGCCACAATCGATAAAATCTCTTGAATTGAGATATTGACATCAAAACCTGTTACTTTTTTTAAAAAACGCGGCAGAACTTTTTCAGGACTAATCAACGCTTTTTCAATTTCCTGCAAACGTTTGACTGCCCATTCATTTGGTTCAGCGATAACAAAATCCGCTGAGATTTGTTCATGTACAATTGCATTTCTTAATTGAGCCATTTGGAGTAAATCATCTTGGAACAACGAAATTTGACTTTCTCTTTTTCTAGCTAAACGCCGAACCATTTCACTGAACCCTATATTTGTTGAGTTATTCAACTGCTCACGAAGCCATTTTTCAATACGATTGAAACTACTTAAAAACGCCTCTGCTCTTTCACCCATTAAGTTTTCTCCTTAATTATATACGCTTTATTTAGCATAAAAAATACAAAGATAAAATAAAGGATCATGAGCAACAAGATACCCCACAACGATAAATGTAGCACAGGAATCATAAACATCCCCACAAAGAGTATAACATAAACAACTATCAAGGTTGGATTCATCGTTATTTCTAACTCAATCAATTGCCCACTGTCTTCAACTGTAAAAGGAGCGCTCTTTAAAAAAGAGAATTGAGCTTGAATGGTACATTTCATTTCATCTAACTCAACTTGTTTCGTTTGATTTTGACTTAAGTAAAACCATTTTTTCTGCTCTTTTTTAATCTCGATTGGACTACCCATTCCATAAAATCCGGTATTTCTAGTACAACGAATCATCATGTATATCCCTCCTCGAGCTTTAGTTTAAAGTATATAACAAAAAACCGTAGACTGGAAGAAAGAAGTTGCTTTTATTTTATAAGTAATAAATCGATTTCTTGATAAATTTCTGTATCAACCAGCATCAAAATTCTCTATTCCCGAACTTTTTGTTCTTATTTAATAAAATTTATTAAGCTGCCACCAATTTAAACGTTTCCATACGGAGCGTTTTATCACAAACATTACTTTTTTACAAAAGATTGACGGCTTCGTTTTTTCACTTTATAATGATGCTAGACTTTAGAAAATAAAGGAGCGTGATTTGAATGGAAAAAGGGTTCGTCAAGTGGTTCGATAATAGAAAAGGTTACGGCTTTATTGGTTACAATGAAGACGAGGAAATCTTTGTTCATTTCACAGCAATTGAAGAAGATGGCTTTAAGTCGTTAGAAGAAAATCAGGCAGTCGAATTTGAAGTAATGGAAGGCACACGTGGGTTACAAGCAGCTCATGTGAAGAAAATATAGAAAAACAGCATCCTGTATAAATACAGGATGCTGTTTTTTTAATAATGTTTACTAATAGTCAGCTCAGGATCATCTATAATTGTTGCCTTAAATGATTTATGCTGCTTGATTGTTTCTATAAATGCGTTTTTATTCTTTTTAGTCATAATAAACATCTGTGTTCCTTCTTTGAAATCACACGATTTTAGTTCAATGCATTTAGGTCCCACTCGAATAGCTTCAATTGCACTCAATGTAATTTTTTTTCGTCTCACTGGTAATAAAGCATGAACGACCAAGTATTTTCCGTCTATTATAAAATAACGATTGCATCCTAAAAAGACAAAGAAAATAAAAATACCCAAGACAATATTACTTGTTAAGTAAGGACGAGTATGTTCCAATGTTAAAATCAAACTTAAAAATAAAATGCCAAATGTACAAGACCAATAAATTATCGCTGTTGATAATTCTGGTTGCCAATGATAGACTTTTTTCTTCATGTAGCGACCCCTTAATAAAAATTCAGTATGTTATAATAGTAACATACTTCAACTTTTAACGAAAAGAAATAAGGAGATATTTATGTTACGAATATATGTCGATGCTGCAACAAAAGGAAATCCAGGTCCAAGCGGCGGTGGAATTGTCGTTGTTGGTGACGGGATTCACGAACAATTTCACGTTCCACTTGGTGAGCACTCAAATCATGAAGCAGAATTTAAAGTTTTTATGAATGCTCTTCAACTACTGATTGATAAAGAGTTAAATGATCAAACAATCTTAATTCATTCTGATAGTAAAATCGTTGTTCAAACGATTGAAAAACGATATACTAAGAATCTTTTATTTCAACCTTATTTAGAGACGTTCCAACAATTGGAGAAGAACTTTCCTTTACTTTTAATAAAATGGATTCCTGAAAGTCAAAATAAAGGTGCTGATAGCTTAGCGCGACAAGCTTTGCAAAAATATCAATAATCTTGTTTTACGTTGTCAAATCAACTATGGCTCCATTTGTTACTTGAAGAATCGAAGCAGCAGGTAATTCAATTTGCAGGCCTCTTTTACCTGCTGAGACAATGATTGTAGTGTAATCAGAGGCTTCTTTAGCAAGATAAGTTGGAAACAACTTTTTCATGCCAATGGGTGAACAACCTCCTCTGATGTATCCAGTTGTTTCTTCCAAGTCTTTCAGATGGAGCATTTCAACTTTCTTATTACCGCTTGCACTAGCCAGTTTTTTCAAATCTAGTTCCTTATTACCTGGGATAACAGCGACAACTGGTCCTGTTTTATTCCCTACAGTCACTAAGGTTTTAAAGATCTTCCCCTCTTCTATCGCTAGTTTTTCTGCAACGCTATCTGCACTTAAGTGATCCTCACTCCACTCAAATTCATATTCCTTATAAGCTATCTTATGTTGTTCCACGATGCGCATCGCATTTGTTTTTTGTGTTTTCTTTTTCTTGGCCAATTCTACTCACCTCATACTTAAGTGTATCAAAGAACGTTATGGATGCAAGAAAAAAGACTAGTTTAGAAATTAGTCTTTCATTTCTAAGCTAGTCTTATTCTTATAACGCTAATGTGTTAAGAATCTCACGCAATTCACCTACAGGTACTTGACCAGGGGCAGATGCTTTTTTGGCAGCACCAAAAGTCATTGCTGATCCAAAAACTTCACCGCACATTCTGCTGACCATCCCTTTTTGACCCATCGACATAGTGACAATCGGACGATCTGCATGTTTTGTTTGCATTTCATTGGTAGCTTCTAAAAGGGTTAAAACATCATCTGATGATTGAGGCATTACAGCAATTTTACAGATATCTGCATTTTTTTCTTGCATTGTACATAATCTTGAAACGATTTCCTCTTTGCTAGGCGTTTTGTCAAAATCATGATTACACATCACGATTTTGATTGTTTTTTGGTGCGCTAATTGAATGATTTCTTGGACAGCCTCTTCTTCCATAAACAATTCAACATCTAATAAGTCAATTACGCCATTTTCAATAACTGTTTTATATAAATCAAAATATTGCTGATCTGAAAATGCAATTTCTCCACCTTCTTGTTTCGTGCGGAATGTGAACAGAACTGGCTTATCCGATAAAATCTCTGCAATTTTTTTAGATATTTCTGCCGTCGCTTGAAAATCTGCTACTTGATCAAAAAAGTCAACACGCCATTCAACAAGATCGCAATCAATCGTTACTAAATATTTCGCCTCTTCTATTAATTCTTTTTCATTTTTACCTACTAGAGGAACAATAATCTTAGGACTCCCACTTCCGAGAGTCACGTTTTTAACTGTGACGGTATTCATTTGTTTTTCCTCCCTATTTAGATGTATCGATCGTTTGACGATAGCGGATAAAAATAATGACCGCTAAGACAAAACCGATTCCCGCAATGATTGTATCTAATAGCATAATGCCACGAGGGTTGCTACTAGCGATTCTACCAGAAACAACAGGAATAGCAAAGGAAGCAATACTTCCGAATGTATAAAAAATTCCAGTTATCGTGCCTTTACCAGCTGGGAACATTTCTCCCATAACTGTTAATCCTAACTGCATTACACCACCGGCTGCAAAGAATCCAACTAAAACGGCTCCAACAATCAATACTGTCGGTGTTGGGAACAACCACATAGCTGTAATGGATAAAAATGAAGCGAGCGTGTATGGCAATACTAGATTGACTGGACGAACCTTAGCTGCAACAACTGCCGTTACACCAACACAGACTAATGAACCTGTTGAATAATATGAAACAAGTAACTTGGCTGAGTTTTCTGACATAGCTGCAACTTCTTGTCCATATACTGCAATATATTGACTAATCAGATAAAATGTTGCTTGAGAAATAAAGCCATAAATGACAAATGCAACGCCTTCGATATGCATTTTAGGTTTACTTTTGAATATTGTAACTGGAGCTGCTTCAATTTCAATGCCTTCTTTTTCAGCTTCTTTATTATCTGAATCTGGAAAAGGTAGTTTTAATAAGAACAAAGCGTTGACACATAATAAAACAAGACACACAACAAAGGACCAGCCGAACCATAAACCACTGCTTCCTAAAAAGGCAATAATAAATGGTAAAGCGAATTGACCAATTTGGACAGCTGCTTTGATTAACACACTTGCTGTCCCAGCTGTTTTAGGAAAAGACTCCATTAAAGCAGGATAAGTTCCTGAATCCAAACAAGAATTAGCAATTCCTGCAATCACACCAAATGCCATCGCAACTGGTACACTTGGACTGAATAAAATTCCAACAAAAAATAATGCATAAATCAGCATACCTAGATAAACAAACGGCTTACGGCCAAATTTATCTGATAACCAGCCAGAAATCAAAATCGCGACTAATCGCCCAATCCCGAGCATTGCCACAACACCAGATACACCTTCAATATTCGTGTTCCATTGTGCAGCTAATGCATCTTTGTTTTGCATGATGATCAAAACGCCCATCCCATGCACAATATAGTTGATATACAGCCCTAACGCTGTTGGTACATATTTATTTTTCATTCATTTCTCTCCTGTAAGTAACATTGTTTTTTGTTTAAAATAATAGCTCACGAATATAATCAACTGGCATATCTTCACCAGTAAAATGTTTGAACGCTTCAGCACCTTGATAAAGCATCATGCCAAGGCCATTAATCGTTTTCTTTGCGCCATGTTCACGGGCAAATTTTAATAATTTTGTTTCTTTTGGAATATAGACTACATCAAAAACAACTAAATCTGGACGAATTACTTCTGGATCATTAATTAGACTTTCTTCTTGTAATGGTTTCATCCCTACACCTGTTGCATCGATGTAAATACTGCTCTCGCTGATAGATTGCTTAAATGCTGCTTGGTCAGATAAGTCTGTCAATGTTGCAACACATTCTGTGTTTCCGTTGATTTTCTTAACCGTTTCTTCTGCTGTTTGATAGTGTTGATCATTGATATTGAAAATCCGTAATTCTTTTACCCCATCTAAAGCAGCTTGGATCGCAATTGCTGTTCCAGCGCCTCCTGCACCGGTCATCGTAACGATTTGCCCCTTCACTTCAACGCCCTCTTCTTTTAAGGCCCGCATTGCTCCCGTACCATCTGTTACATGACCAACTAAGTGCCCTTTCCCCTCTTTATTGGTCACTGTATTCACTGCACCAACTAATTCCGCTGCTGGTGAAAGTTCATCTAAATAAGGAATGATGGCTTGCTTATTAGGCATTGAAACGTTCGAACCACGAATTCCTAGCGCACGAATCCCTTGAACAGCATCTTTTAACTCTTCGTTTCCAACTTCAAACGCCATATAAGCATAATCTAAGCCTAGCTTAGCAAAAGCTTCATTGTGCATGGTTGGTGATAAACTGTGGCGAATCGGTGTTGCAATCAAGCTGATTAATAATGTGTGTCCGTCAATTCTTTCTGTCATTTTAAATTCCCTCACTTTATATAGTTTGTGTTGCTTGTAAGCTCTTTGTTTGTTCGAATAGCATTTTTTGCGTTCTTGTATTTTCTAAGACTTCGATTGTTTTTAAAATATCTCGTGCTTCCCGAGTTCCTTCCATAATTCGTCTTGCTACCTTGCTATCTCCCATATTCAATAGAACAGCTCCATTGCTTCTAGCATAATTATCTAGTTCTCGAATCAAAGGTGCCTCTGCACGCATGCCAAGACAGACAAAGCCTAAATCGAATGGTAGTTCCATTAACTCACCATCTTTTTCAACTAAGAAGCTACTTTCTCTAACTTCTGTCAACTTAGTCTCTACATGGACTTCCACACCAAATTTCTCAACAATTTCCATCATTGCTAATTTTGTGATCAAATCTAAATCTTTCCCGATTTCTACTTGCATTTCCACGATACTAACTTTTTTCGCTCCACGTTCAGCGTAATATTCCACCACATCAAGCCCAACAGCACCACCACCGATTACAACGATTTCTTTGCCTTCAAACTCTTGAAATTTCGTCATATCATCCAAAATATCAAAAATAGAGAAAATTTTCCGATTTGGATTAGCTAACTGTTCTTTTAATCCATTTATAGGTGGTAATAATGGTTTTGCCCCCGTTGCATTAACAATAATATCCGGTCCAATGGCTTCAATATCAGCTAGTGATGCAGGCTGATTCAAATGAATCGCTAAGTTGTCGAGCTCTTTACAACGATTGATTTGATAGGTAATAAAATCGTCGATTCTTTTTTTATCAGGGAAGCGAGCAATCTCGTGCCCTAAACCACCTAGATAATTTTTTTGTTCAAAAAGTTCCACATTAACGCCCACTTCAGCAGCTGTTGCAGCAGCTTCAAGCCCTGTAGTCCCTCCACCGATCACAACCATTTTGGTTGGATGCAAAATTGGTTTCATTTTGTAGTCATCTTCATAATGTAAATCTGGATTAACCGTACAACGCATTGGACGTGCTTTCGCAATGCGATGATCAGCACAACCAATATTACAGGAAATACATTTTCTAAGTAAATCTTCTTGTCCGTTCGCAACTTTATTGACCCAATTCGGCTCAGCAATCAAACCACGTCCCATCGCAAGTAGGTCGGCATCACCTGATTCTAAAATTTCTGTCGCTCTTTTAGGACTACGAATATTTCCAGAAGTAACTGTTATTTTATCAGGAAAACGTTCCTTCACAGCTTTTGACATATAGGCACGCCAGCCATCTGGTAAGTTCATTTTATCGATTTGATATTGCAAACTGTCGTTCAATGCAGCTGAGACATTCAAAATATCTACTTCTTCCGCAAAGTAGCTTAAAATATCAATCGTATCTTCTAAAGTATTACCACCTTCTAGTAATTCATCCGCACTAAAACGTAGTGAGATTGGGAAAAATGGCCCTACAGCTTTTCGAACAGCTTCTACCACTAGTTTCGTTAAGCGTGCACGATTTTCCGGACTACCTCCAAATTTATCTGTTCGCTTATTATATAATGGAGATAAAAATTGACTTAACAGATAAGAATGCCCTGCGTGAATTTCTACACAATCAAAACCAGCTCTTTGCGCTCTTAAAGCCCCATCTGCATAACGGTCAACAATTCCATAAATCTCTTCTTCTGTTAAAGGTCGTGGAATCGGGTTCCCTTTTTTAGAGGGGATATTAGATGCTGAGACTGGTTGCTCTCCATCTAAACGTAAACCATAAGCCGATGCTCCAGCATGGTTGATCTGTACAGAAGTACACGCTCCATAAGCATGCATTTTTTCATTAAAGTTCCATAGACCTGAAATATATTGATCATTATCCATCCTTAGCTGGCGAGCCCCATTGGTTCCCATTGGATAATCGATGCAAACATTTTCTAGCGTAATCAGACCGGTTCCACCTTTAGCACGTTGTTCGTAATAAGAAACATGCTGCATACTGAAAGTACCATCCATGTTAGCGAAATTCGTCCCCATTGGCGGCATGACAACCCGATTTTTTAAAGTCATTCGTTTTACACTTAATGGTTCAAAAATTGCTTGATAATTATTCATGATTTCCTCCTATTTTTAAAGTAGAATAGATTAGCTACAAAACTTGATCGTGAAAAAGCTAACTTGAATCTATTTTATTTTATAAAAAAATAGATGTCTCCTACTTCTATGTAATTATTTGAATCGAAATATCAATTCCATCAATTGTTAAACATTTCACAATTACTGTGATTTTATTGTAATCCAGTCGATCAATAAATTCCAATGAATGTTTTTTATGTTTCCGATAAACAATATTTATACATTGTTTTAAAATGATTTTGGTTTTTTTGATGCATGTTTGAGTATTTATTGATAAACTATGCTTATGAATGACCAATAAGGAGTTTTTACCTATGAATTTGCGACAACTAGAATTTTTTAGAATGTTAGCTGATACCCAACATATGACCCACGCAGCAAAATTATTAAATACAACACAGCCCAATTTAAGTCACTCTATGTCTGAACTAGAGAAAGAATTAGACGCCCAACTTTTTGAAAAAAAAGGCAGAAATATTCAACTGACCAAATACGGAAAATTTTTCTACACCTATGTGTCAACTGCTTTAGAAGAATTAGCGAAAGGTGAACGTGCCTTAAAAGAATTAGTCAGTCCTGAAAAAGGGTTGATCGACTTTGGTTTTATTTATACTGCTGGCTCTTTTTTAGCTCCTATGTTGATGAAAGAATTCTCTGCATACCCAGGTAATGAGCAAATTCGTTTTCATTTATTTCAAGGAAATTCTTCAGATATGACTGATTTATTATTAAAAGAAGATGTTGATCTTGCAATCACTTCTAAGTTAAAAGAAGATGAACAACTAAATTATGAAATTTTAACAGAGCAGGAAATCGTTTTGATTGTACCTGTTGACCATCCCCTGGCAAGCTACGACAGTATTTCTTTAAAAGAAACAAGTGCTTATCCCTTTGTTTACTTTAATCAGAGAAGTGGTTTGCGCCCTTACCTTGATAAGATGTTAACAGCCGCCTCTGTTACACCAAATATTATTTGTGAAGTGGAAGAAGATCACACCATGCTTGGATTTGTTGCCCACAATTATGGAATAGCTTTGATGCCTAAAATCCCTTCAATTTCAGCCTATAATGTCAAAATGATTACCCTTAAAGATAATTTTTTTCCTCGCTACATCTATTTAGCTACGAAAAAAGATCATTTTTTATCACCTGCTGCCTTACGCTTTAAAGAATTTATCGTCTCGTTTGCTCAAAATATGTTTTATGAATAGCAAAAAGAATCGTTCCTGAGAGAGAACGATTCTTTTTGCTATTTTATAATTTCAATGAAAAATACTTTTAGATAGTTACCTTCTTCAAAATGCTTATTGGTTCTAAAATCATTCGGTAGTTGATAGGTTTCTTTAAATTGATACCGAACTTGCTTTTCTTCTAATGCCTGAACTATCATGTGTTTATATTTCTCTAAAGAAATATTTGCAGCATTTGTTGAAGCAATCAATAAGCCTTCTTGTTCTAAAATATCTACTGAATCTTTCACTAAATCCCCATAATTTTTAGCTACGGAAAATACTTTCTTCTTATTTCGAGCAAAACTTGGCGGATCTAAAATGATTACATCATAATGTAACTGCTTACGTGACGCATATTTAAAGTAGTCGAAAACGTCCATAACGATGATTTTTTGATCGTCTACGGCTAAATGATTCACTTCAAATTGTTCTTTTGTTTTCGGTAAACTTCGTTTTGCCAAGTCTACACTAGTCGTTGTACTAGAGCCGCCCATTGCGCTGGCAACTGAAAATGCGCCTGTATAGCTAAACATATTCAAGACTGTCTTGCCAGCTACTACGCCTTCAACTAAACGCCCTCTTACTTCTTTTTGGTCTAGAAAAATCCCTGTCATCAATCCATCATTTAAATACGTAGCATACCTTACACCGTTCTCATAGACGAATAGCGGTTCAGGTGCCTCTAACCCAAATAATTTTTGAGATTCAGGTAATGTATCACTCGTAAAGCGGACTTTTTCATAGGCTCCTTTAATTTCTGGAAAGCTATTTCTAAACGCTTGAATGATCGTTGCTTTTTTCTGATACAAGGTTTCGTTATACCAAGAGAAAACAGCGAATTTATCGTAACGATCAATGATCAATCCGCCTAACCCATCCCCTTCTCCATTAAATAAACGGTAAGCCGTCGTAGCTTCCTCTTGATCAAAAACTTGCCGATGATCTTTCGCTTTTAAAAATAAATTTTCTAGAAAAAGTGAATCAATCGTTCCTTTCCAATTAACCAACCAGCCAATTCCTTTATTTTGCTTACCAAGATATCCTGTAGCAAGAAACTTTCCTTGACTATCCACGAATCTGATCCACTCATCAGTGAATGTTTTCGGTATTTCCAATAAATCTTCTTTTTGAATTAGCGGGTATCTTCCCTTAAATTTTTTTTCTGATTTCTTTGTTACCATTATATTCATTTTTCGTTACTTCCTTTGCCAAATTTGATTCCTTAGTAAAAACTACTATAGAGCTCACCATTTGCTAGTATAGCAAAAATTATTTCTTCTGTCGCCAGACATTATCAACTGATTGGGTCTGATAATCTTAAGAAAAGTAAAATTTCATTAACTTTTATGAGGACAATCCTGATTTAAATTGACATCGAATTGTAGACAGAGTAGAATTAGAACAGTATACGGAAAGCTCTTAGAATTGTTTCTTAGGCTTTCCTTTAGATTTGACTTCGGAAAGGATACGTTTATTTTGAATAATATAAAAAAAATACATATGCCTAATTTTTTAAACACTAGACTAGGACTGTTTGGGTTTGTGGCAGTATTAATCTGGCTAAAAAATATTTTTGCCTATACGGTTGATTTCCATTTAAGAATCGAAAATGCTTTCGAGTATTTCATTCTCTTTATTAATCCAATCGCCTCAACCTTTTTCTTATTGGCTATCGCTTTGTATGTTAGAAGAAAGAGAGCCTCATATATTACTATGATGGTGATCTATTTCTTGATGACATTACTGGTCTTTTCAAATGTCGTTTACTATAGAGAATTTACTGACTTTATCACTGTCAACACAATGCTTGGTGCTGGAAAAGTTGCTAGCGGTCTTGGCGAAAGTGCTTTACGTTTGTTTAGACCTTATGACGTACTTTATTGGATCGACTTCATTATTATCGGTGTGTTATTGCTCACTAAAAAGATCAAAATGGATGAACGTCCTGTTCGAGCACGTGTCGCTGTTTCCATTACGATGTTGTCTGCTTTATTTTTCGTTACCAATTTAACATTAGCTGAAACAGCTCGTCCGCAATTATTAGGTCGCCAATTTTCTCGAGATTATATCGTTAAATTTTTAGGTTTGAATGCCTTTACGGTCTATGATGGTGTGACAACTTATCAAACTAACCAGGTTCGTGCTGAAGCGAGTGAAAATGATATGGATGCTGTAGCTGATTACGTTAAAGAACATCACGCTGCACCAAATCCAGATACCTTTGGGATTGCTAAAGGTAAAAATGTGATTTACATTCACTTAGAAAGTTTCCAACAATTTTTGATCGATTACAAATTGAAAGATGAGCAAGGTGTTGAACACGTTGTAACTCCTTTCATCAATAGCTTGTATCACAGCAATAGCACCTATAGTTTTGATAACTTCTTCCACCAAGTGGGACAAGGAAAAACAAGTGATGCTGAAACAATGTTCGAAAATTCATTATTTGGTTTAGATCAAGGTTCTTTATTCACCCAAGTGGGTGGTAAAAATACTTTTGAAGCAGCTCCAGCTATCTTGGGTCAAGAAGCAGGTTACACCAGTGCTGTCTTTCATGGAAATGCTGGTAACTTTTGGAATCGTAACGAAACGTATAAACATTTAGGATATAATTATTTCTTTGATGCAAACTACTATGATGTGAATGAAGATAATTCGTTCCAATATGGTTTGCATGACAAACCGTTTTTCCAACAGTCAGCCCAATACTTGGAACATTTACAACAACCGTTTTATTCTAAATTTATTGCTGTTTCAAATCACTACCCTTATTCACAATTTACAAACAATGAAGCTGGGTTCCCGATTGCACAAACAAATGATGAAACGATCAACGGCTACTTTGCTACAGCAAATTATCTTGACAAAGCAGTTGAAGAATTCTTTAATTATTTAAAAGCTTCTGGATTATATGAAAATTCTGTGATCGTACTTTATGGTGATCACTATGGCGTTTCTACTTCTAGAAATCAAAACTTAGCAGAACTTGTTGGAAAATCAAAATCAACTTGGAATGATTTTGACAATTCAACAATGCAACGCGTTCCTTATATGATTCATATTCCAGGACAAACAAATGGCGGGATCAATCATACTTATGGTGGTCAAATCGACGCTTTACCTACTCTATTACATCTAATGGGTATAGATACTAAAAATTATATTCAAATGGGACAAGATTTATTCTCTAAAGAAAATGCACAACTTGTTGCTTTTAGAAACGGAAATTATGTTTCACCTAAGTATACAATGCTAGGTTCTAGTATCTATGACACGGCAACTGGTCGTTTGATCGAAGAACCAACTGAACAACAGAAGCAAGAAGCGCAAGCCTTGAAAGACAAAGCGAACTTACAACTCGAAATGTCTGATCAAACAACAAATGGTGACTTGCTCCGTTTCTATACAAATAGCGGATTGACGCCTGTCAATCCAGACGATTATAATTACAAAGATCAATTGGAACAACTAGAAAAAATAGAAGCAGATAAAGGGCAAAAATCAACAAGTGTTTACAGCAAAAATGATAACACCTCTACCGTTGATAAATACCATACCGAATCTTATCAAGACTATTTAAAATCTGGACAATAACACAGAACAATCATGAAAGCTTGAGTAAATTACTCAAGCTTTTTTAAATCTTATTCATAATTAATTCATATTCTTCTTTTATACTTACGTTAGTGAGGTGAACCTATTTGAAAAATATTCGTTACGCGTTTGCCAGCGTTTCTTATCATAAAAGGATTTCTTTTTGTATTGGTGTTTGCTCTGCTTTTTTTCTATTTTTATTGACTAGTCTGTTGAATTTGAAAGATCTAGAAACGTCTTTATATGATCAAGTAAGCGACTTGATCAATAACTCTGAGTACCATTCTAACTATCAAAAAATTATGCAGCTGTATTCTACTTTGTATTTAGTTTTTATATTACTGTGGGCAATGCTAATTACTCTGTTAGTTTTTATTTCATTAAATATAAAAAAACAAGATATGATGAAATGGCGTATTATGGGCTTTTCAAATCGTTTTATTGTGAAGCAATCTATTTTAGAAAGTATCATTCCAATTACAGTTGGAATAATCACCACTGGAGTAGTTCTTATTGTCTGTCAGCATACATATGAATTTATTTTATTACAAGTTAGACCACTACTTGCAAAAGGACTGGGAATTAAACGTGTGGCATTTTTCTCTTCTAATGTACTTATAGAAAGCACACCTAACCAAGTGATGAATTCAACTGGAGAAACACACTTTTTATCCCTAAGTATTAGCAGTTTACCGATTGCTACGATTTTCAAGGCTTTTTCAAAAAATTGTCTTTTATTATTATCGATTACAACTGGAGTTACTTTTGCTTCAACCTATTTTCTTTCAAGAAATTCAAAAAAAGTATTTAGGACGTGAGTGTATGAATTTTCCTTTAGCAAAAAATTGGACTGAAGAAAGTTTTAAGGAATTATTTCAACAACAACATATGACCGTTGTTTTAGAAGACCAAAGTAGTATTCAAGCCGATTTTTACTTTCTTATTGATAAAACATTTGAGATGAAACAATCGATGGCTGTGGGCTTTATTTCATCTGAAAATACTTTCTTACCTTATCTATCCATCAGAGACAATTTGTTTGTAGGTTCTTCCATCAAAGAAAAGGATAAAAAGAAACGGCTTGATGATCTATTTATTTATGTGGGACTTGCTACAAATGTACTAAACAAATCAGAAGAAGAACTAACTTCTTTTGAGCAAATTAAGCTTCATTTAGTTCAGCTTATGCTCATAGAAAAAGATGTTATCATTATTGATGACATTTTCCAAAAACTGTCTATTGGTCAAAGACAAGAGCTCCTACCTTTGCTTCAAAAAATAGCAAAAGAAAAACAAAAAGCCATTTTGGTTTTAACAAATGACATTCAGATCGCTGAAAGTCCTTACATGGATAAAGTTATCAAAATTGCATAAAAAGTACCGGTTAAACAAAATTGTTTAACCGGTACTTTTTACATTTCATCTTCTATTTCCACATCAGGAAAAGAAATAGTAAAACTTGTTCCTTTGCCCTCTTCACTTGTTACACTGATTTTTCCCTTATGCAAACGAACTAATTGTTGTACGATCGATAAGCCCAAACCAGATTCACCATATTTTGTATTTTTCCTTGAAGGATCGACTTTATAGTACCGATCCCAAATATTTTGGACTTGCTCTTCTGTCATCCCAATACCTGTATCCGAAATCGTTACAATCGTCTCTAAATAACCTTTTTGCAGACGAACTCGAATCTCACCGTCACGAGTAAATTGTATTGCGTTTTGAATAATATTGACCATGATCTGAACAAATCGATCATAATCAGCATATACATCGATTGCATTCTCAGCTTCCAAGATAAGTTTATCGTTTGCTGATTCTGCTTTCCCCTCTAATTGCGTAAGAATATTCTTCAATGTCTCTGTGGCATCAAATTTTTTGACGACAATACTGATTTGATTGGTTCGAATCTTTTCATAGTCTAAATTTTCATTTACAAGTCGAATCAAACGTGAGGTTTCATTTTGCATAAGTTTAATGGCATTTTCTCTTTGACCTTCGGGGATCGCATTATACTGAAGACCTTCCAATAAACCATTGATCGTCGTTAATGGCGTTCTCATCTCATGAGAAGCATCTGCCATGAATTGGCGCCGGCGATCTTCTTGCCGATCGATTTCTTCTCGGGATTCTTTCAAGGACTCGGCCATTTTATTGAAGTCTTCTGCTAGATCATCAAATTCATCTTTATCATGTGTGACTAATTTGACATCAAAATTCCCACTGGTTATCTCTTTAGTAGCCTTTCTCATACGATTGATCCGTTTCACTTGGAAACTAGCAAAAAAGTAACTTAAAATTAAGCCTACAATACTTGATATGATAAATCCTTTGAACAAGTTTGCAGTTATGGCATCCACACTATCAGAAACATTTTTAGCAGGTTGCGTAACCACTAATGCACCAACGATTGAATTTTCATTTGTTTGAACATTGGTCTTCGTAACTGGCATCATCACATAGGAAGACATATGTTTATTTCCATAAATATCTTTATCGATTGTGGTATATTCCTGTTGGCCTTGCATCAAGTTGGCCCAATTTTCTTCTATCAGAGAATAATCAAACTTCTTTTTAGTGTTCACAGGATATTGGATCGTCATATCATGATCTATAAATATAAACTGAACATCCTGATTGCTCAATACACTTTCAGATAAAGTAAACGACATATTTAGCAGCTCTTGTTCAGTCATTCCTGGGTAGCGATTGATCGAATCTTTTGTTTGCCAAGCTGATTGCGCATACCCTCTAAGCTGTTCATAATTTGTATCTTGCATTGTTTTTTTAGTTAGTTGTGTAAAGGATGTGCCCACAATTAAAATGATCAGTATGATCACACCCCAAAAAGCTAGTAATTGTTGGTATAAATATTTCATCTAAGCTACTCCAGAATCGTCAAATTTATACCCTACGCCCCAAACCGTTTGAATTACTTGTGGTCCAACTTTTTCAATTTTTTGACGCAATTTTTTTATATGCGCATCAACTGTACGTTCGTCTCCAAAATATTGATAATCCCAAACCATTTCAAGCAACTGCTCACGTGAAAATACTTGTCGCGGCTTTTTAGCTAACGTATATAAAAGATCAAATTCTTTTGGTGTTAATCCATCGATTGGCTGATTATCAAGATAGGCCTCTCTTGTCTTCGTATTCATCTTAAAGTGATCTGTTTCGACATCGAACTGATCATCTGAACGGTCTGCGCCATCTAAATTATGTTCTCCAATTTCAGAGCGGCGATGCAAGGCTTTTATTCGAGCAATCAACGTTAGCGGGCTAAACGGTTTTGTAACATAATCATCTGCTCCCATCTCTAATCCGATTACTTGATCGCTTTCTGAATCACGTGCTGTTAACATAATGATTGGAACCGAATTTGAAACTTTACGGACCTCACGACAGACCGCCATTCCGTCCATTGTAGGCAAGTTTAAGTCTAGAGTGATCATATCCCATTTCTCAGGATTTTCTAAAAAAGCATCTAAACCTTCCTTCCCATCATATTTAAATGTTGCCTCCCACCCCTCATTTAAGAAAAACATTTGCATCATTTCTGAAACAGATTCATTATCTTCTATCATTAAGACATTCATTATCTAATCGCCTCTTCCCTTCTAGTTTAACGTCATTTATATTATACTCTAAAATTGGCTTAGCTCCAATAACTTCTACCTTTCTTCAAAAAAGCTTTGTCTTTTATTCAATCTTTGATAAGATAAGTGTTGAAAGGACGTTGAAAATTCATGGAAAATATACAAGCAGTTGCTTTTTTTGATTTGGATGGAACCTTATTGAATGATAAGTCCCAAATCACACCCGAGATTACAAGCGCAATTCGTGCATTAAAAGCCAATCAAATTTTACCAATGATCGCGACTGGACGAACCGTTGTAGAAATTGAGCATATTATGAAAGATAGCGGCATTGATTCTGCGATCGTAATGAATGGTCAATTTATTCAAGTAGAAGGAAAGAAAGTTTATTCAGATGAATTCTCTTATGAAGAATGTCTAAAAATGTATGAACAGGTCAAAAGTCTTGGACATGAGATTTCTTTTTATAATGATCAACAAATTTGGTGTTCTGGTCACAGCGACATCTTAAGAAATGCCTATGCTTTTATTCATTCTGACGTTCCTGATATTGATCGATCCAATTTGGCTGAGAAAACTGTAAATATGATGTTAGTACTATCCGAAGATGGGGATGAGCATTATCTAAAGCAGTTCCCAGAAATGACCTTTTATCGTAATGGTCCTTATTCAATTGATACTGTAAGAAAAGGTGTCTCTAAAGGCAGTGGTGTTCAAAATCTATTTAAGACACTAGAACTGCCTAAAGTTCCAACTTTTGCATTTGGAGATGGGATTAATGATCTTGCATTATTTGAAGCTTGTGACCATAAAATTGCGATGGGCAATGCACGTAGCGAATTAAAAGAACGTTCTAGCTTTATCACCAAAAAAAATACTGACGGCGGAATTGTTCATGCGTTGAAACATTTTGACTTGATTTAACGAAGTGCTCTACTAAATTACACTAAAAAATCCCACTTCTTATTTAGAAGATGGGATTTCTTTTTTATGTCTTTTTTGATGAACACAGATAACGGTTCCTGTCACTTGAATCAGTAAGAGAAGAAGCAGGATTATGCTTAATCCCATATGTCCCTGATCGAACGTTCTTTTTAACAATACAAGTAAAATCAGACTGCTTACTGAATAAAGTGACCATTGCTTATCCATAATATATAGACCCCTTCGGTTTGTTATCTATAAGGATAGGACTTTTACTTGGAAAAAGCAAGGAACTTTTAGCTATCTGTGAAGTTTTCTACAATTTTTTAGGGTTTCCTTATAATTCTAAGAGAATTCTAAATATTTCTGCTCGTTGGTATTTTTCTAGATAATACGCTAGTCATTTCAAACAGGATAAAAAAGTGATACACTAACCTTATTGTAACCTTTAGGGTAAGGAGTTTTTTTATTATGAGAACAGATAAACAATCAACAATACAACTTATTTTAGATACGTGCTTAATGGCTGGAAAAATCATGACCGAAAGTGGCTCTGAAGTATATCGAGTTGAAGATACGATGAATCGTATTGCTGAAAATGCCGGTCAAAAAGAAAGTGTCAGCTACGTTACAGCGACAGGACTTTTTATGGGCTTTCGTTCTAGTAATTATACCCAATTAGAAAATGTTACAGAACGAAGTATCAATTTAGAAAATGTTGCGATCGTTAATGACCTTTCCCGAAAATTTGCTAACAAAGAAATTACATTGGAAGAACTTAATCGAAAGCTAAAAAATATCACTCATGAAGCACCCACTTATTCTACTTTTCTGCAAATTCTTTCAGCAGGAGTGGTCAGCTGTATGTTGATGTATATATTTGGTGGTACTTGGAATGATTTTTTCGCTACTTTTTTCATCGGTATGATCGGTTTTAGTGTAGCTTTTTTTACTAAAGAGTGGTTAAATATCAAGTTTTTAGATGATTTTCTTGCGGCTTTTTCAATTGGATTTTTAGCTTATCTAGCAGTAAAGTTTCATGTAGCTGAAAATATCGATAATATTATTATCGGTGCCGTCATGCCACTTGTGCCTGGAGTAGCTATTACAAACTCGTTTAGAGATATCTTAGCCGGCCATCTTTTGAGTGGAACTGCACGAGCCACCGAAGCCATCTTTGTGGCCGGCTCGATTGGGATTGGGATCGCCATTGTGTTTAAATTATTTATGTAAGGAGAAAATTCTGTGGAAGTTATTATACATTGCTTATTTAGTTATCTGAGTACGGTAACCTTTGGAATTGTTACAAATGTCCCTAGAAAAGTTTTAAACGCTTGCGGCCTCACTGGTGCTGTAGGCTGGATGATTTTTTGGTTCACGAAAAATTTGGAAGCAGGAGAAATTTTTGCTAATTTTCTGGGTGCTATTGGTATTGGTTTGTTAAGTATTTATTTTTCACGTAGAAAAAAAATGCCGATGACGATCTTTAATATTCCCAGCTTAGTTCCATTAGTACCTGGTGGAGCTGCCTATCAAGCAGTTAGAAGCATCGTTTTAGGTGATTATGTTGGAGGATTTCACTCGATCATCAATGTAATCATGACAGCCGGTGCAATTGCTGCTGGTTTTATGGTGACTGGTATCGTTGAACGTTTATTGAAAAAATTTTTTGATAAAAATAGATCGACAATCAATAATTCATAAGATAAAAACAGAAAAAAAAAAGCAGGAGCGCAAGACAAAACTAAAGGTCAGTTTTGTTTCGCGCTCTAAATCCGAATAAACAGCGCGGAAAAAGTAAATCCTTCGGAGCTAAACGCTTCTATCTCGCCTTTTTTAATCAACCGAAATTTCTTCAGCTGCTTCTTCGAAGAATAATAATAGATCTTGTAAGCTTAATTTTTCTTTTTCTGCCTTATTTAAATCTTTAATAATTTTTCCTTTTTGTAGGACGATCAAACGATTGCCATAGTGTAGTGCATCTTCCATACGATGCGTAATCATCAAACAGGTCAACTGACCTTCTTGGATTCGTTGATCTGTCAGTTGCATCAACTGTTTTGATGTTTTAGGATCTAACGCAGCTGTATGCTCATCTAAAAGTAATAGCTCGGGTTTGGTCAACGTTGCCATCAATAAACTTAAAGCTTGTCTTTGTCCGCCTGATAGATTTCCGGTTGGCGTATCTAAATGATTTTCCAGACCATTGCCAACTTCACTACAAATCTTTGTAAAAAAAGTTCTTTCTTCATTCAGCTTTCGTAAACGTAACCCTCGTCTTTTGCCTCGATGTAATGCTAATAATAAATTCTCTGCAACTGTCATCCTTGGGGCCGTTCCCATTTTTGGATCTTGAAACACTCGAGAAAAGTACTTTGCGCGCTTTTCTTCAGAATAATTTGTAATATTCTGACCGTCTATAAAAAGCTCCCCTTCACTTAGGTCCAAAGTTCCTGCAATACTATTAAATAACGTACTTTTCCCCGCACCATTCCCACCAAGTACCGTGACAAATTCACCTTGTGCAATTTTTAAATTTACATGATTCAAAATCAGTTTTGTTTCATTTAAGCCATTATCAATTTGTTTTGTCGCATTTTTAAGCTCTAACACTGTACTCATTTGTCTGCCTCCTTTTGTGGTAAAAAGTGAAGATTCAATGCTTTTTTTAGTTGTGGAATCATTAAACATGCCGCCAATATCACTGCTGAAAAGATTTTTAAATACGTTGTGTCGAAGCCCAGTTTAATGACAAGCAAAATAAGTAGTTGATAAATGATGCTTCCTACGACAATTGCCACAAGACGTTCAGCAAATGTCAGTTCACCAAAGAGGACCTCTCCAATAATGATTGAAGCCAAACCAATGACGATTACGCCAGTTCCTTTATTGACATCCGCGTAGCCATCATTTTGTGCAATTAGCGCCCCAGACAATGCAATGACACCATTTGATAATGTCAACCCTAATATTTTCATAGAATCCGTCTTGATTCCGATCGAACGGGCCATATGCTCGTTATCTCCAGTTGCAATATATGCTTGACCTAAATTCGTGTTAAAGAAAAACAGTAGTAAACTGATGATGATTGCTAAAACAATCACACCTAAAAAAATAATATCATAATAATTAGGTAAGTTTAGTTGTAAAAAGAAATCTTGAATTTTTGGTTTATTCAATAAAGATAAATTTGGTGTTTGCATCACATAAAGAATAACAGAATTCAAACCTAACATAACCAAAATCCCCGCTAAGATTACGGGAATTTTTCCTTTAGTAAATAGTAAACCTGTTACTAAACCTGCACACATCCCCGCTAAAACACCTAGTAATGTTGCTAAAATCGGATGGATACCGGATGTAATTGCCGTAACGCAAACTGCACCACCTAAAGGAAATGACCCCTCTGTTGTCATATCCGGAAAATTTAATATACGATATGTCATAAAAATCCCTAACCCTAATATTGCCCATAACATTCCTTGTCCAATCGCTGAAACAATCATTTGATCCTCTCCCTATTCTATAATCGTTGCTTTTGACTTGATATTTTCAGGAATTGAAATTCCTAATTTAGCAGCTTGTTTTTCGTTGATGATAATATCTCCCGTTTTAAATGTATAAATTGGCGTTGTTGTAGGTTTGGCTTTTCCTGATAAAATATCAGCCGCCATTTTACCTGTCTGTACACCCAAATCAAATTGATTGATTCCAACAGTAGCAAGTCCACCTTGTTCAACCATCGTATCTACGGATGGAATAATGGGTGTTTTGCTTTTATTTGCCTCATTCACAACCGTCTGCATTGCATTGGCAATCGTATTATCAGTGGGAATATAAATAAAATCGACTTCACTTGTCATGACTTGAACTGTTTGCGCAATTTCATTACTAGAAGGGACTGCATAGGTCTTAACACTCCATCCTTGATTTTCAGCAATTTTTTTTGCTTCCTCAACCTGATACTTAGAATTTTCTTCAGATGAAGCATATAATATACCGACCTTTTTACTTTCCGGCAAAATTTCTTTTACTAACTCAAATTGTGCATCAACTGGTGATTTATCACTGACACCCGTTATATTGCCACCAGGCTGTTGATCATTTTTTACAAGTCCAGCACTAACCGGATCAGTAATCGCACCAAGAACGATTGGGATTTCAGAAGTTGTATTAGCTAATGCTTGTGCTGCTGGTGTAGCGATTCCTATCAAGACATTAGATTTTTTTTCTTGCACTAATTGTTGACTCATCGTAGCTAATTTACTTTGATCAGCTTGTCCGTTTTGAAAAGCAATGGTTATATTCTTACCATCTTCATAGCCTTCTTCTTTCAACCCCGTCTGGATGCCTTTATAGATTTGATCCAGTGCAGGATGACTAACAAATTGCAGTACACCAACGGTTGGCAACTCCTCTTTGACCGTCTCTTTTTTTTCGAAAAAAAATGAACCAATTAAAAAAATAACAATAATTGCTACAACAAATGATAAACGATTTTTTCTCATAAATTCTCCTCCTAAATGTGAATACGTAGTTGGCTTGTTTAGCTCTGTATGAAAGTATTAAAAAAAGACAACGACAATTCCTAAAAAGGAGCAGTCGTTGTCTTTTCAACAAAAACCGCATAGACTAATCATCTATGCGGTCAAAAATACAGTTTTAATATACCGACATAGATACAAAATTTAGAAATCATCTTCTAAAGTTGTATCTATGAGAGTCTCATACATACAACTATCTACGCCAGTTTTGCCATGAATGATTCAATTTGCTAATTGGTTTTGATAGTTGGTTCATGTAATCACTCCTACAAGTTTTTTCTGTTACAGCAAGTGTACACTATAGAGAATTTATTCGTCAAGTCTAAAAATGTATTAAATAGAAATTATTTTGACTCTTCACTAGTTCTTTTGCTCTTTTTCAACTGTCTTCGATAGCTCCAACTATCTTTATTTTCTTTGAACGGATAAAAATTCAAACTTGTGAACATTTGCTTAGATGCTTTATTCCAATCAAAAATTTCACTTACCATGATAAATTCTCTACCTAATTTTTTTGATTTGTAGATAAAGTATTTTGTGACCGCCCGTCCAATATGCCGATTGCGAAACGCTTGATCGATCACAATGGCATAATCATCTTTTGCTAGCCAGACATCACCGATTATTTGAACAAGGTCGCCGTTTTTATATTCAATGTAATAAAGTAACCCATGCTCATTTTGCCATTCATACATTTGTTGAATTTGTTCTTCTGAATACGTGATTTTAGCACCCACGATATGATACATACTCTCTGGATCTTGATACCATTTTAATGATTCTTTACGAAGCTTATCAAAGGGGATTAAATAGATTTTTTCTGTTATTTGAATTTTTTTAGACCTATTACGTTTGAAAGAGGACTCAGTTTTAGGCTGAGTCCTCTTTCTTATTAAGTCAGTCGCTAAAGTCCGCCATTTAATACTTGTCACGTCGTTCACTTCTTACGTATACACGTTGCAATCTAGGTTTCATTGTAAAAAGTCCCAATAAACTGAATAAAATAAATTCTTTCATATCAAGCCCTTCTTTCCAAAATTGATTTATTGCACTATAGAATCAGCTTCTGTATTCGGATCATCCACTGGTTCTTCATTAATGGTTTGATCTTCCTTTGTTGTTTCTGTTGTTTCTTCTGTTGAAGTTGTTGTAGGGGGTTGAACGCTTTGCCCTACACCAGACAATGGCAACTGATTTAAAGCAGGAATCAACATTGTTTTAGTGTCTAAACTTTCATCCACGATGATTCTATTTTTTTCTTTCCCATTTTCAAAGAAAAGAATCGTGACTTCATTTTTTTTGATATTATATTTTTTTTCAATTTTTTCGGCTTCATAAACAATTGGATAAATATAAATACTATGATTAAATTCTTTCATTTGATTTGAATCTTTTAAAACAGCGATGACATTTTCGTATGTTTTCCCACTTGGTACTGAAAATAAAACAGTCATTGCAGTCTTTTCACTAATTGTTTTATCAGCTGTTTTCGCCTCTAAATAATTGGCTTTTTTAGTAAGCCTTTCTTGATTTACTAAAGAGTTGATCTCAGATGATCGAATATTAGCCTGTACTTTAGGCACCACTATAAATAGACTAATAATAAATAAAACAAGCACTGCTAAAATAATCGCACTTAGTTTTTTCTGTTTGTTTATAGATGCTACAAAATCATCTTTAACATCAACAAAATTCTTCTTCATGGGTCTGCTCCTCTACAACTTATACTTTTATTATACTAGTAGTTGATTCCTTTGCCTAGTATAACAAACAATGAGCAGTTGATATTTAATAAAAAAAGGATATTTTTCTACTTATATACACCTAAATATTAAAAAACAATAATATTATGATTGATTCATTCACCTGTTGACAAAACGGATGCGCTATCCTATACTTTCATTAATGATAAATATATTAAAATACAATGAAAAGAAGAGTACTGTTTTAGAAAGTTGATTAGAGAGTCTCGGTAGCTGAAAAGAGGTAATTTGAAAAAACAGGAAGATGGTCTTTAAGTAAATCTTGGTCAACACTGTACAGCCAAGTTTGGGAACGCCCAATACAGCGTCCGAGTATTGATTAAATAGATTTGTACTCATTGAGAAGAATCTTGTGAGAGATTTTTGAATAAAGGTGGTAACACGCTCAGTCGTCCTTTACTTTTGCAAAAAAAAGTAGGGGGCTTTTTTTATTTTCAACTAAATCTGACTAAAAAATGGAGGAAATATTATGCCAAACAGCAACAAAAAAATCCCTTTTCGTTACGATATCGTAGGCAGCTTTCTACGACCAGAACACTTAAAAAATGCACGTACTGCATTCGCCGACGGTGATCTTTCTAAGGAAGAATTAACCAAAGTAGAAGATAAAGCGATTATCGAATTAATTGAAAAACAAAAGACAGCTGGACTCTACGCTGTAACTGATGGTGAATTTCGCCGTCGTTGGTGGCATTTAGATTTTATTGCTGGTTTAAATGGTATTACTGTTTATGATTTCCAAACAACTGCCTTTGGTTTAACTACGGAAGCTCAAGGGACATACGTTAGTGGCCCTCTATCGTTTTCTGACAATCATCCTTTCCTTGAGCACTTTCGCTTTACACAAAAATATGCTTCACCCGCTTTAGCGAAGCAAACAATTCCGGGGCCAAATATGATTTTCTTGGATTCCTTGATTTTATCAAAGCAATACAATGAACAACCAATCTATGATTCATTAGAAGCATTCAAAAAAGATTTGATCCAAACATACCAAGATGCAATCCAAGCTTTTTATGATGCGGGTTGTCGCTATTTACAACTGGATGATACAAGTTGGGGTGGTTTATTCGATGATCGATTCCGTGAAATGATTAAAGCGAATGGCTTAGATGCTGATCAACTATTAACTGATTTTCAAGAAGTAACTGAAAAATCTTTAGCAAACAAACCTGCTGATCTAGCTGTTACCTTCCACTTCTGTAAAGGAAATTTCCAATCCCATTGGCTTTATAATGGTTCTTATGAAAAAATCGCTAAAAATTTATTTTCAATCGATGCCTTTGACGGTTTTTTCTTAGAATATGATGATGAACGTTCTGGCGGCTTTGAGCCTCTGAAAGAATTAAAGGACCAACGAATTGTTCTAGGATTGATTACAACAAAAAATGGTCAACTAGAAATTTCAGACATGCTTGTTGAACGAATCAACGAAGCTGCTCAATTTGTACCGTTGGAGCAAATTTGTTTATCGCCACAGTGTGGATTTGCCTCAACTCACGAAGGCAATCACTTAACTGAGGACGACCAATGGCAAAAAATCGAACTTTTAAAAACCGTGGCTGAAACAGTTTGGCAAGATGCTTAAATAAAAAGGAGGCAATAACATGACCGCTATCAAAGATATTCCATTTCGCTACGACCAAGTAGGGAGTTTCTTACGCCCTGATGCACTAAAAACAGCTCGAGAAAATTTTCTAAAGCAAACAATTTCTGTGGCTGAGCTGAAATCAGTCGAAGACCAAGCAATTATTGAACTGATCAACAAACAAGTCCACAATGGTTTGAAGGCTGTGACAGACGGTGAATTTCGTCGTAGCTGGTGGCATCTAGATTTTTTATGGGGATTGAATGGTGTTGATCAACTCATACCTGAGCATGGCTATCAATTCAATCAAGTAGAAACTAGAGCTGCTTCATATCAGATATCAGATAAAGTCACTTTCAACCCAGATCATCCCTTTTTCGAAGCTTTCACGTTCTTAAAGGAGCATACACCAGAAGGAATCATACCTAAAGCAACAATTCCTTCACCCACACTACTTTTTAATCGAAAAAGTGATACTTTTACTTATGCGAGTTACACAGATGAAAAAGTTTTTATTGATGATTTAG
Organism: Enterococcus ureilyticus; assembly: GCF_001730315.1. Taxonomy (GTDB): domain Bacteria; phylum Bacillota; class Bacilli; order Lactobacillales; family Enterococcaceae; genus Enterococcus_L; species Enterococcus_L ureilyticus. The sequence continues at coordinate 20,310 of NZ_MIKC01000041.1, read as the reverse complement.
CCACAGCCTATCATAAAACTATCCAAAAATTTTACGATCTAGGTTGTCGTTATCTTCAATTGGATGATACTTCTTGGGGAATGTATACAGGATTTATCGAAAATGCTAAATCAGAAGAAGAAATCAAGCATTGGCATCAACAATGTGAAGCCGGCGTTACTGTTATTAACCAGTTACTTAAAGGACTACCGGATGATTTAATCATTACCATGCATGTTTGTCGCGGTAATTATAAATCTGATTGGGCCATCGCTGGACCTTATGATCATGTTGCTACTTATCTAGCCCAATTAAATATCGATGGCTATTTCTTAGAATACGATGATGATCGTTCTGGTGGATTTGAACCGTTAGGGCAAATCTTTAAAAATAATCCTACAAAAAAAGTAGTTTTAGGGTTAATAACTTCCAAGTTTCCTATTTTAGAATCAGAAGAAGGTTTAATCAACAGAATTAATGAAGCAACCCCCTTTATCCCATTGGAAAATCTTTGTCTGTCTCCACAATGCGGATTTGCTTCTACTGAAGAAGGAAATCATCTGACTGAAGCCGAGCAATGGGCCAAAGTCAGACTAGTTGTTGATACCGCTAAACATGTTTGGCAAGATGCATAACAAAAAACAAGAAGTTTGGTGCAAACCAGCTTCTTGTTTTTTGTTATTTTATCGATTAACTGAACGAGCCATGCGATTGATGGTATGGCGCATTCCTCGAATTGCAACAGACATTTCGTAAATATTTTCTGCAGGTGCTAGTCCGCCATAACCAGCGTCTCCTATATGTTGAATATCTACGCCACAAATTTTATTTGTCAATGCAATTTGGCGAATCGTTTCTTTGCTTGCACTTTCCTGACTTGTTCCGATTGCTGACATTGTTAACAAATCATATTTTTTAGCAATTGCCACGGCTTCTTTCATATCCGCTTCCGTAAAGCCTTGAACAGTTCCTACAGCTGGTAATAATAAGATGTCAGCTCCAGCTTTAGCGTACGCTTCTACTGCTTCTGTAGAAACGACAGGTTCATCTGAGCCTGCGCTATGCATTTTCCCAGCAATGATCAAACCAGAAAAATGTTCTTTTGCAACTTTCACAGCTTTAGCAATTTCTAAATTCGTTACACCGGTTCCTGGATTTCCTGTCAAACAAATAAAATCGATCCCCATTTTTTCAGCTTTTTGAATAGTTTCTTTTGAACTTGTCCGGCCATTGCTGATGGTAAATTTTTCGCTGAACATGGTAGATGAATCATCTACTGGTTCTAAATTCACACCAATCGGACGTCCCACTAATTCTTTCAAGATCGGTATAGGGTTGATTTTATTTTTTTCTGGATTTTGCCAATAGGTCATGATCTCTTCCATAGACATCCCGGGAATTCCTTGGACGATGGGATTAAAACAATCAAAAACATTTAATAAAATCAAATCCGCGCCAAATGCCGCTGCAACCTCCGCATTACTGATATCTCCGGCTTGGGGAGAAGCTACAACAACATTTTCAGATAAAATCGTCCGCCCCTCACTTGCCTTAATCGACTGCTTCAACTCTTCACCCGTCATTTTTGCCACTTCACTATAACTTGCACTAATTATCCGTTTTACCATATTGACTCCTCCTTATTTTAAAAGCGTAATGGGCTCTTTAAGTTCTGACTGAAAAATAGGAAACTAAAATTGAGGTGTTTTTTACCTCCTTTTTAGCTTCTCTTTTTTCCGAAGAACTAGCCCATGCAGCTAGATAACATAAAAGCGTAATGGGCTCGTTTAGTTCTGACTGAAAAATAGGAAACTATATTCCAAAAAGGATAGCCTTTAAAAGAATAAATAAATTACTTTAACTCTATTATACTAAAAACAACAGGAAAGCGCAGTCATTTATGTATCAAATGAAATAAACTCTCATTCTATGACTTTTCTTTTCCACTTCCTTTATAATTAAAAAGAACTCCGTTATAATAATACTATTATGTATATAGAATTGAGGGATGTTTATGTCATTTGATGGCGTATTTACTCATGGAATGATCTCAGAATTGTCTGAGAAGTTAGTAGCTGGCCGAATTTCTAAAATTCATCAGCCGTATGAAAATGAAATTGTTTTAGTGATCCGCTCTAAAGGAAAAAATCATAAATTACTTTTATCTGCTCATCCTAGTTATGCTCGTGTACAATTGACAGCAATTGCTTATGCGAATCCTGATACACCACCTAACTTTGTGATGATGTTACGCAAGTTTCTCGAAGGTGCTATTTTAGAACACATTCATCAGGTAGAGAATGATCGGGTGATCCGTTTTACATTTACAAAACGAGATGAGTTAGGTGATTTGCAAAATATCGTGCTAATTGTTGAATTGATGGGCAGACACAGCACCATCGTGTTGATGAATAAAGAAAATGGAAAAATCTTGGATGCCATCAAACATATTGGTAGCTCTCAAAATAGTTATCGTTCTTTGCTTCCTGGTATCGAATACATCGAACCACCAAAACAAGAACAACAAAATCCCTTCTCAGCAAGTAAGGAAAAGGTTTTTGAGATTCTTTCTAAAACCAGTGAAATCAATGGGAAATACTTACAAAGTCAATTTCAAGGCTTAGGGAAAGACACTGCCGATGAATTAGCCTTTCGTTTAAAGGAACATCCAAATGAAAAAATGCTTGTATGGCAATCTTTTTGGGCCTCCCTTGAAAACGAAGTTGCACCGACATTGACAATAGCTGCAAAAAAAGAATACTTTACCCCACTTCCCTTCATTTCACTTGAAGGAAAGCAACAATCCTTTAACACGCTAAGTGAGTTACTTGATGCCTTTTATGGTGGGAAAGCTGAAAAAGACCGCGTCAAACAACAAGGCGGTGAATTGATCCATAAAATCGAAAACGAATTAAAACGTAATCAAAGTAAAGTTGTAAAACTTCAACAAACCTTAGCTGACACAGAACATGCTGAAAATTATCGTCGCGATGGTGAACTATTAACTACCTTTATGGCTCAAGTTCCTAAAGGCGCTGAGTTCGTTGAATTGCCAAACTATTATGAGGAAGATCAATTATTACCCATAAAATTAAATCCTGCTCTAACACCTAATCAAAATGCACAAAAATATTTTCAAAAATATCAAAAGCTAAAAAATGCAGTAAAAGTCGTTCATGGACAAATTGAACAAGCAACTCAAGAAATCAGCTACTTAGAATCTGTCTTATCACAATTAGAAATAGCTGGTCCTATGGATATTGAGATGATTCGTGAGGAATTGATCGAACAAGGATATGTAAAAAAACGTGGTGCTAAAAAACAAAAACAATTAAAAAAGAGCAAACCAGAAGAATTCTATTCAAGTGAAGGTGATTTAATTCTAGTTGGTCGGAATAACCTGCAAAATGATCAGCTTACACTAAGAACAGCAAAGAAAACCGATGTTTGGCTACATGCAAAAGATATTCCTGGATCACATGTAATCATTAAAAATGCTGCACCTTCTGATAAAACATTGATGGAAGCTGCTAATCTTGCCGCTTATTATTCTAAATATCGTCTTTCTGCTCGAGTACCAGTTGACTATGTTCAAGTCAAACATGTCCACAAACCAAACGGCGCAAAACCAGGATATGTGATTTACGAGAACCAAAAAACACTTTATGTAACCCCTGATGAACAGTTATTAGAGACTCTAAAAGAAAATAATCCAACAACGTTTCGTTCTAATTGATAAGAAACAGCCAATTTCGTTATGAACACAAGAATTAAAGCTTCGAACAAAGCCGACAAGTGCTTTAGTTCGAAGCTTTTTTTAAATTAATTTCGAGCAGCCATTGCATGCTGTACTAGTTTATTTGACACATCCGAAATGATTTTATTGGCTGATACACCTTGTAATACAGGCTTTTTGATCGTCATATAAAAAATATACTTCGGCTCTTCAGTTGGAGTAATCGTAACCACAGAATGTAAATATTCTTGTTTTTGATAACTACCATTTTCAAAAAACTCTGCTGTTCCTGTTTTAGCTGAAACATTCAGTCCTTCGATGGCATATTCTTTTCCCATACCAAATTTAGGATCAATCGTCACATCTTTCATGTACTCTAAAATTTTATCAGCCGTTTCGCGTGATATTGGTGTGCCTACAACTTCTGGTTGCGTCACTGTTTCTTCGCCATTGGCGTTTACGATTTTATTGATAATCGTCGGTTTCAACATTTCTCCACCATTTGCAATTGCGGTATAGGCCTGAAGCATTTGTAAATGCGTTACTGAGATTCCTTGTCCATAAGCCGTCATCGCTCTATCAACTGTTGTTTTATCCTGAATTTCACCAGCCGCTTCACCAGATAAGCCGAAATTAGTACTTTTGCCAAAGCCAAACCTTGTGAGATAGTCTTGCCACAGTTCAGGCATGCGTTCCTGAAGCGTCACCATTCCTACATTACTTGACCACGCAAGACCTTGTCTAAAGGTCATGTTCCCTGCACCAACACCGTTATTCCAATCATTAATCGTCGCATCATCCACTTTAATACTGCCTGAAGTAAATTGCTCGTTTTCATCAAATTTATTTTCCTGAATGGCCGTTGCCATCAGCAGACTTTTCATTGTCGAACCTGGTTCAAAGGCATCTTCAACAATAATATTGCGCCACTTGAAATTTGGATCATCGACACCGTTTCTTGTATCCAGTTCAAAAGAGGGGCGTTGAGCGGTTGCTAGTATGTTTCCTGTTTTAGCTTCCATCAACGTTGCGGTGATATGCTCTGGTTGATAATTTTTAGCAGCATCATCCAATAGCTCCTCCAAATAGAATTGAAGATTACTATCTAATGTCGTGTAGATATTACTGCCATCAACTTTCTTTTTCTCTTTCACACTTCCTGGTTTTACATCGCCTTTTGCAGAGTTTATTTCGTAACTCCTAGAGCCATTGACACCTGATAACTGATTATTATAAGCCTCCTCGATGCCCATAACTCCCAGCTCATCGCCTTTATCGTCTTGTTGCGTGTAGCCTATAAAAAAGGAGGCAAAATTTCCTGCTTGATACGCACGTTTTCTTTCTTCTCTAAAATAAATACCTGAAATATTTTGTTTATCTAGATCTTCTTGAATCTGCCTTTTTGTTTCAAAGTTCAAGTTTTTACCATTAGTTCCAAATTCAACGGTCGTTATAGGCTCCCCTGACTCATTGACACTCGGTCTTAACTGTTTTAGTGTTGTCTCTTTATCGATTTTGACATATTTTTCAAAAATTTCTGCGATTGCCGACCAATCCTTTTCTTGTACATACAATTTTTTACCTTCTAAATCAGTATAGTTTTTATCTAAAATAGCATATAGTGAAAATGCACTTGAGTCTTCGACTAACACATTCCCATCTTTATCAAAGATCGTCCCTCTTTTAGCTTCCAATGTTTCATGGACTTCATAAAGATCTTTTGTCTTTTCTGAAAGGGTAGTTCCAGCAACTTTACCAGTTATTAAAATTGAAGATAAACGTACCGTAAATAGTACAAAAATCAGAATAGTCAAAAATAAAACAGTGATCCCTACTCTTTTTCGGTTTTTAGTTGTAGAAAGATTATGATGCGCAAACCAGTCTTTTATTTTTTTCATTCTAGCTTATCTCCAAGTTCTATTTTTAAATGATTATCCCTTTGTATTTTACCTCTTTTATCTGCTTTTTTTTATTCACACTACTCATCTTAAACAAAAATTAGAGTATTCTCCCACTAAAAGTAAATTTAGCACTTTAGCTTAGGATTTCTGTAATCTCTTCTTTCCTGTAAAGCTAAGTCTTGATAATACTGTTCTTTTTCTTCTAATACTTTGATTTTTTCTTTGATGTTTATTAACTCTTTTTCTGCACGTTCTCGTTGTGTTGTAATAAGTTGAGAGCGTTCATCAATCGTTGGATTTCCCGCCTCACAAAGCATGATATACCGTTTCACTTCTGACAAGCTCATACCAGTCAATCTTAATGCTTGAACAATCCTGACCCACTCCAAGTCTTCATTTGAAAATTGACGAACGTTCGCATGATTTCTTGTCACATGCGGGAATAATCCTTGATTTTCATAGAAGCGCAACGTATGTGGTGAAATAGTCATCTTTTTAGCTACGTCATGTACTGTGTACATTCTATCATCTTCTTTCTATTTGTTAGTTGACTGAGAGTTACTCTAAGGGGCTATATTGTTACTAGAGCACGAGAAAATTAGGTTCATTATCGCGCTCAAATACAATATAATTTCGAGGAGGAAATCATCATGGAAAATAATGAAAAAGTCTGGTTTATCACTGGTGCATCAACAGGATTAGGAAAAGCACTTACCTTAAAATTATTAGAATATCACTATCGTGTTGTTGCTACAGCAAGAAATACCCAAGATATTGAGAATTATCTTACAACTGAAACTGATATCTTAGTGTTGCCATTAGATGTCACAAAAGAAAGCCAAATCAAACAGGCTGTACATCGTGCGATCGAGTATTTCGGTCATATCGATGTACTCGTAAACAACGCTGGAATTGGGTATTTTTCTTCGATTGAAGAGGCAGACAAAATGGCAGTGCGAAAATTATTTGATGTGAATTTTTTTGGCTTAGCAAATGTAACAAATCAGGTGTTGCCTTACATGAGAACAGCACAAACAGGACATATTTTAAATATTTCTTCTGTTGGTGGACTCATCGCTTTTCCATGATTTGGTTATTATCATGCAACAAAATTTGGAATTGAAGGATACTCTGAGTCGCTCTACCAAGAGGTCTTACCATTAGGGATACATGTAACGTTGATTGAGCCAGGAGATTTTAAGACCGATTTTGCTGGACGATCAGCAAAAGAAAGTAGGAGGAACATTTCTGATTATGATAAGACAGCTGGAAAAAATATTCATGGTCTTAGACAATTGAGCGGACATCAACCAGGCAATCCAGAATTAGCTGCTGAGGCAATGATCCAAATAACTGAAAATTCACTGGAACCACCTCTTCGCCTTTTATTAGGAAGTGATGCCTATCTACATGCTAATCGAAGAATAGAACTAGCGCAAATAGATATTGAAAATTGGAAATCCTTAACCATGACAACAGATTATTAATATTTTATATAGTTGAATAAAAAAGGAAGAGAGCGGGACAAAACTAAAAATCAGTTTTGTTTCGCTCTCTATATCCGAATAAATGGCGAGAAATAAGTAGACTACGCTGTGCTTCGATTACATCAACTTCTAAGAGCTAGAGCTCTAAGAGTTGACGGTCTTTGGCAATAAGCTGAATACTTTTGTCTCGACCTAATACCTTAGTAGTATTATTTTTTTCTTGCCACATGAACTTTCAATTGTTTTCCTTTGATTGTCCGCTCTTTCATTGCTTGAATCACAAGTTGTCCTTTGCCATTTAAGATATCAATATAGGTTACATTTTCTTGAATGGTAATAATGCCAATATCTTCTGCTGTGATTCCTTCAATTTTTGAAATAGTCCCGACAAAATCAAGTGCACGTAATTTCTTTTTCTTCCCACCGTTGAAATAGACTTTAGTAATTTCTTCGTTCACTCGTTTCGCTTTAGGCTGTTTTATTTTTTGTTTTGTCGTTATTTTCGCTTCAAAAGCAGATTTGCTGCGCGCAACTAGCTTAGCATTGGGCAGGGTGATTTGAGTCATCGTTAGTTCGCCAAATGTTTCGATTTCTCTTTTTAGTGCGCCTTCTTTCGGGGTTACAAACGTTAAAGCAAAGCCTTCTTTGCCAGCACGTCCGGTTCGACCGACACGATGAATATAGCTTTCTTTTTCATAAGGAATATCTAAATTAATAACATGCGTGATATTCTCAATATCAATGCCTCGCGCTGCTACATCTGTTGCGACGAGATAGCGAAACTTAGCTTTTCTAAACGCATCCATTACATCAAAACGATCTTCTTGCATCATGCCACCATGTAATTTGCCAACAGGATATCCAGCCTTTACTAAGAAATCATAGGTAACATTAACCTTCTCTTGTGTGTTAGCAAAAATAATGCAGGTATCTGGATTTTCCATGATCGTTACAGCTTCTAAAGCGTTCAGTTTGTTTTCATCTGTGGTATCTAAAAAAGCATGTTGAATTTTAGGCGTTGTTTTCTCTGTTGCTTCAATTTTTACAACGATTGGCTCATGTAGATAGGCATTACTCATACGTTCAATCGTCTGTGGCATTGTTGCAGAGAATAATAATGTGTTTTTCATTTTTGGTAACGCCGCAATAATTTCTTTTACTTGATCGATGAACCCCATATTAAGCATTTCATCTGCCTCATCAATGACTAAACAGTTGATTTTTTCAAGCGGGAGACTCCCTTTGATAATATGATCCAATACTCGTCCAGGTGTTCCAACTACAATATGACTTTTTTGCTTTAGCTCTGACTTTTGTTTTACATAAGATGCTTTTCCATAAACTGCTGTTGCTTTGATCCGTTTATAGCGACCAATATTGATCAAGTCTTCTTGCACTTGCTGTGCTAACTCTCTTGTCGGTTCCAGTACAAGAATTTGGGGCTTATTCTCGATCCAATCAACTTTTTCGCACAAAGGAATGCCAAAACTAGCCGTTTTGCCACTACCAGTTTGAGATTGAACTAAAACATCGTTCCCAGCCAGAACAGCTGGAATAACTTGCTGTTGGACCGGTGTAGGTATTTCGTAGCCTAAATCAGAAATTGCTTTTAAGATTACATCGCTTAGCGGATAGCTGCTAAAATTTATATTATTCATTGTTTCCCCATTCTTTTCGTTTATTGCTTAAACTAATGTTAACGAAACGTCTATTTTTACTATTTAGATTCAGCTCCTTATTATCCACGAAAAGATGTAGAACTGCAAGAGGCTGAATTAATCTTTTTAAATCGTCTGGAGCGGTCTTTTCCTGTTTGGTTTACATCATTATTGTTCTTTAAAAAATAAGTCTGTAGTATAATAAAAATTGACTAAAACGTTTGAAAGAAAAGAAGGTTTTTCCATGAATTTTTTAAAAAGATATGGATTTGGTATTATGATTCTAGTTATCATTAGTGAACTAACATTCCCTTTGATTTTTGCTCATTTTTACCCCAATTATAATCCAGTAACAATGTTGATCAGTGATTTTGGTGAAGATGGAAGTCCTGTAAAACTAGCCTTTAAAGTTTGGCAATTGGTTGATGGTAGTCTATTTATTTTAACGATTCCAAGCTTTTATGCACGGTTCAACAACACTTCTAAGCCACTAGCAACATGGTTGAGTATCACCATAGCTATTTTTTCTATTGGAGATTGCTTAGTGACAGCTATTTTTGATCGCACAACTAATACGGCTCAACTAGATGTTGAAGCCCTCATTCATGACTACTTATCCGGTGTTGGTTTTATTGCACTATTAATGGCGACATTCTTTTTGATCAAGCTCTATACTTTAGAGCATCATTATTTATTTGTCAGAATCCTGATTGTTATTTTTTTCTGCTCTTGTTTCTTTATGTTTTTATTTGCCGCACCTAAAATCCCTCTTGTAACTCAATTGCACATTCCCTATCGCGGACTTTGGCAACGAGCAAATTTACTTTTTTTATATTTTCCTTTCTTTCTTGTCGCTATTAAAAATCTAGATAGAAACAATCAAAAGACAATAAGACTTTAGCATCATGCTAAAGTCTTATTGTCTTTTCTTTTCCCACCTTCTCTGTCGGAATCTAGTCCTCAACTTCCCATTATCCAGAATGAATCTTCCGTTTATATCTCTTTGTCATAACAACAGCACATCGTTATGTTCATTACAAGTTTATTTTATAACTAAAAATTATTTCAAATCGAGTATTATATAAAAAACACACATATTCTAGTACATTTACATTTTAAATTGAACTATCACAATAAATCTTTACTTTAGAATAAGACGCAAAATAAATGATAAACCAAACCACCCAATCAAACTTATACCAATAGCTATCACCCATCCTAAAATATTATGCTCTAACGGTAGAGGCATATTCATACCAAAGAAGCCTGTCACGATTGTCGGAATTGTTAATAAGATGGAAAGAATTGTCAAAATTTTCATCGTATCATTCAAATTATTATTCAAGATGTTATTATATGTTCCAGATAATTGCTGTAAAACTTGAGAAGTCAATTGAGCCATCTCAACAAGTTGCCTGGCTTCAATCAAGGTGTCTTCCCACTGTTCTTTTTCGATCTCATTGAGCGACCGAAAAATAACATTTGTTTTTATTTGTTCAAGTAAAACCGCATTTTGTTTTGTTGCGGAGATAAAATACGCAACACCTGTCTCTACATCTGACAATGCTAATAAATTCTTTTTGGATGTTTTTTCTCTCAGCATATCATTGATATGATTTCGTTCGCGGTTCATCTCTTCTATTACTGGAAAGAATTTGTCAGTAATCATAAATAAACTTGAAAAAAGAAATTTAAAAACAGAAATATCAGGATTATCATTCAAAAATTTTTCCATATATTGGGTAATGTACACATTTTGATGATTAGTTATAGTCAATAATTGGTTATTTTTTATTAAAAACGTCATTGGTGTTGCTTCATAATGGCTATCACTCTTTTTATTTTGAGGAACATTATAAATCAAAATAAATGCATTCAATTCACTATTATACTCGATACGGGCGCGCTCATTTTTATCTAGTGCATAAGAAATAATTTCACTATCAATGCCATATTGCTTATATAAATCTGAATCGATCGCTACTTGATCAGAATTGATATTGACCCAAAAATTGTCTCCACTGCCGAATTGTCTTTCTGTCATCATAAAAAAACCTCCAATGTCATTTAAAAAAATCTACTATTGCTCTTTAAAATGATTTTCAACTTTGAGTAAATTCTCTTTTAGCTGTTTTTGTTCTTCTTTCGTCAAACCACTACGTACCTTCTCATCTAATTGCTCAAAAATTTGATTTACTTGACTGACGATTTGCTTTCCTTCTCTAGTAAGAAAAATATTTTTTTGTCGTTCATTGTCTTTAGGGATTTCACGATAGATAAATTGTCTTTCTTGCAATCCTTTTAAGATATTCGTAACCGTTGCTTGTTTTTTGCCTAAGTAAATGGCTACATCACGCTGCATCGTTCCAGGATATTGGCTAATATATGTAAGGCTGCGAGCCTGTAAACTATTTAATTGTACCTTTTTTAATTGCGTAAGGACTTCATTTTGCTGCAAAATACTAAGTTGATAAATCCTTTCTGCTAAACTTTCTAGATTAAAAATCATAATTATCATCACCTCTCACTTATCAGTTTAAAACACAACACTTTATTTTACAACTATTTAATAATCGAATTTATTCAAAGAAAAACCAAAACATCATTTTAAGCATCATGTTCTGATTTTTTCTTGCGTATTTATTTTTTTAATTCTAATAAAACAACATGTACTCTTATTTTTCTACGGTTGTTTTTTCTTTTTTACTTTCACGAATAATCATCAATCCATAATACTGCTATCCCCGGTAAAATAACAATCATTCCATTTAATCCAAACATCTGCCCTGTGATCAACACCAAGACAATAATTATAAGTGGATACATTTTAAGTCCCTTACTCATCACAAGTGGGTATTTAAAGAACAATATGATTTCGCAAGCTAAAACTGCGATATTAATGAGCGATCTCTCTAAATCATATAAGAAAAATTTTTTTACATTTTCAACCTATGCAGCGATCGACACCCTCATTCTTGACCAAAAACCTGATAATAAGTTTATTGAAGTCTGTCGTTCCCTTGACTGCGAATTAGATTGGTAATAAAAAATCGATAATGCAGCGTATTGACTGTTTTTCACAGCACTTTAATACGCAACATTATCAATCGACTTTTTTACTAAATTAGTTATTTTTCCCTATAAAATCTTACTGTATTTGAAACAGAGACAATACTATACAAAAGCGAATCTTCATAGTCTTGATCTAAATTAATATCCAAATGGTCATTGAACATCTCTTCATACTCTGAAATCGACAGGATTTGTCGTTCATCTAGTTGTTTTTGATGAAGATCAGTCAATAAATATTCTTCATAACCCTCAACAAGTTTCCCACTGAAGAATTCAGCTACAGCACCAGATCCATAACTAAAAAGACCAATTTCATCTCCTGCATTCAACTGACCATTTTCCAACAACGAAATCAACCCAAGATACAAAGATCCAGTATAAAGATTACCGACTTGGCGACTATAGGTAATACTTGCTTCATATTTTGTTAGAATACGTTCTTGTTCTTTTGATGATTCAGCTTCCAACGCAGCTAATAAGGCTTTCTTCCCCATTTTTGTATAAGGTATATGAAAAGCTAGTGCTTGAAAATCCTTGATTGTCTTTTTATGTCGTTCTTGATATTCATCCCAAACTTTTTGAAAAGCTTCAATGTAGGTTTCATTCGACAATTGTCCATCAACCATCGGGTAATCATGACCCACAGGTCGCCAAAAGTCATAAATATCTTGTGTTAATGCCACACTATCATCATTTAATTCCAAAATTCTTGGATTAGTTGAGATTAACATAGCAACAGCCCCAGCTCCTTGAGTTGGTTCGCCACCGGAAGCTAATCCGTACTTCGCAATATCAGATGCGACTACTAATACCTTACTTTTGGGATGACGTTGAATATGGGCTAAAGCAAATTGTAGAGCTGCGGTTCCTGCATAACAAGCTTCTTTTATTTCGAATGCACGTGCAAACGGTTGAATCCCTAACAAACGATGTAAAACGACAGCTGAGGCCTTCGATTCATCAATACCAGACTCCGTTCCTACGATTACCATATCGATTTGTGCTTGATCTTCTTCTGTTAAAATATTTTTTGCAGCATTTGCAGCAAAGGTCACGATATCTTGTGTTTTTTTATTAACAGCCATTTTATCTTGTCCGATTCCGATATGGAATTTATTTGGATCGACCTCTCTTGCTAATGCTAAATCGGTCATATCCACATAATATGGTGGGACAAAAAAACTAATTTTATCTATGCCAACGTTCATTTTATATCTCCTTTATCATTATTCTCATTCATTACCTCCTATAATTTATCATATAATCGAGGAAGATTGGTAGAAAAAAGGATAATTTAAAATTTGTTAAAGAATTTAAGAAGTTTTTTTATTATGATTTATAGAGTATTCTTTTTTCACAAACCATGGTATATTTCATATTGGAGGTGACGTCGTGGAAATCGTAATTATCGACGCCTTGAGAACACCTATAGGGAAGTATCGAGGACAATTAAAATCATTATCAGCAGTTGAGCTAGGAACGGTTGTGACAAAAGAGTTACTTACAAGAAATACAAACGTAGCAAAACATATAAAAAAAGTCGTCTTTGGCAATGTATTGCAAGCAGGAAATGGGCAAAATCCTGCAAGACAAATTGCTATCAATAGTGGATTAAGTTTTGAAATCCCTGCTTTTACAGTAAATGAAGTTTGCGGATCTGGAATGAAAGCGCTCAGTTTAGCAAAACAAGCGATTCAATTAGGTGAAGCGGATGTCGTTTTAGCTGGCGGAACAGAAAGTATGACAACAGCTCCCGCTATCACGTATAAAGAAGATGATACTTATTCGAAACCTGTTCCCACTATGATTGTAGACGGTTTAACAGATGCATTTAGTGGAAAAGCGATGGGAATGACAGCAGAAAATGTTGCAGAACAATTTAATGTTACTCGTGAAATGCAGGATACCTTTGCGCTTCACTCGCAAATAAAAGCTGCCAAAGCGCAAACCGACGGCAAATTTGTGAAAGAAATCGTTCCATTGAATATTGAGGGTACTGTTTTTGAGCATGATGAAGGTATTCGAAAAGAGAGTACTTTTGAAAAATTAAATACCTTAAAAACCGTGTTTAAAGAAGATGGTTCAGTCACAGCTGGAAATGCATCGACAATCAATGATGGTGCTTCAGCAATGCTGCTGACCTCAAAAGCTTTTGCACAAAAACATCATATTCCTTATCTTGCCATCATAAAAGATGTGATTGAAATCGGAATTGATCCAAGTATAATGGGAATTTCACCCATAAAGGCGATCCAGTCCCTATTGGAACGAAATAATATGAATGTCAAAGATATTGATCTATTTGAAATCAATGAAGCTTTCGCTGCTTCTTCTATCGTTGTTCAAAATGAATTAGCAATTCCAGAAGAAAAACTCAATATTTGGGGCGGTGGCATTGCTTTAGGACATCCAATCGGCGCTTCCGGTGCTCGAATCGTCTCGACTTTAGCTCACCAATTAGAAGACACGGACACGCAATATGGTGTAGCTTCGCTTTGCGTTGGCGGCGGTTTAGGGCTTGCGATGCTTATTGAACGACCTAAAAAAAAAACAGCTGATAAAAAGTTTTATCAACTATCAAGAGATGAACGATTAACTTTTTTACAAGATAATGGACACCTCTCTCCAGAAAACAGACAAGAGTTAGAAAATATATCTTTAGATGAAGATGTTGCTAATCACTTAATCGAAAATCAAATCAGTGAACTGGCGTTGCCTATGGGCGTTGTTACGGATGTTTTAGTAAATGATAAACATTATCAAGTCCCTATGGCAACAGAAGAACCCTCCGTTATTGCCGCATGCAGCAATGGGTTTAAAATGTTGCGAAAAAACGGTGGTATTCAAAGTAAACTTGCCGAAGGACTACTAAGAGGGCAAATCGTCTTTATGAACGTTACTAATGACACTGTCATAAAAGAGCGCATCGAACGCTCTTCTAACGAAATTTTCATTCAAGCTGAAAAAAGCTATCCTTCTATTGTAAAACGTGGTGGTGGTTTAAAACGAATTCAAGTCCGTCAGTTTCCAGAAGATGATAGGTATTTATCAGTGGATTTACTTGTTGATACAAAAGATGCGATGGGAGCGAACATTCTAAATTCTATTTTAGAAGGCGTAGCCAATCTATTCCGTCAATGGTTTGATGAGGAAATTCTATTTAGTATCCTAAGTAATTATGCAACCGAATCACTAGTAACAGCAACTTGCACCATTCCATTTGCTAGTTTGAGTAAAACAGGAGATTTGGCTTCTGGAAAATTAATTGCAGAAAAGATTGCTGCAGCTTCAAAAGTAGCTCAACTAGATCCTTATCGTGCTGCAACCCACAATAAAGGCATTATGAACGGAATTGAAGCGGTAGTTTTAGCCACTGGCAATGATACTCGAGCTGTTGCAGCAGCGGCTCATGCATATGCTGTGAAAGAAACTTATCGTGGGTTAAGCCAATGGGAACTTGTAGAAGATGGCTTAAAAGGGACAATTAAATTACCGTTGGCTATCGGAACAGTTGGCGGAGCAATTCGTGTATTACCTAAAGCACAAGCTGCTTTAGACATCTTAAATGTAAAGACTGCAAAAGAGTTAGCAGAGATAATAGCTGCTGTTGGTTTAGCACAAAATTTAGCTGCATTGCGTGCTTTAGTCACAGAAGGAATTCAACAAGGTCATATGTCTTTACAAGCTCGTTCTTTGGCTATGTCTGTTGGTGCAAAAGGGACAGAAATCGAAATCATTGCAGAAAAACTAAAAATAGGTTTGATGAATCAAGAACAAGCTTTAAACCTTTTAACTGATTTAAGGCAGTAATCTCTTTTTAGAACAATATATTGCCAAAACGCTCGAAACAAATGATCTGTTGTAAAATAATAAAAAAATAACCGTGACGAGCCTGAGACATAATGATGTGGGCCCTAAAAGTTGTACGTAGATTAACCTGTTACTCGACTGGTATGAATTCGGTATTGAACCGGACTCATATCAGTCAATTTTGCTTTTATCCGATGATGGTTGTAATAATCAATATAATTTGTAACTGCTCGTTTTAATTCCTCAAAACTGGATAACCTAACGAATCAACGAAACAATATCTTTCTTCGCAGCACTTTTGGCTGGTAACCAACTAAAAATAATCCCGATTCCAATCGAAAGAATTAAAGCTAACATAGCCGTAAAGAAATCTGGAACGATCGTAAACGGTGTAACCATTCCGACTACATAACCAATCAACATGCCAAATGCATACCCAATTGCGCCACCAATCAAAGTCAGTGTGATGCCTTCCAGCAAAAATTGCATCATGATATTATTTTTAGTCCCACCCATCGCACGACGGACACCAATCTCTTTCGTTCGTTCAGATACAGAGATATAAATCATGTTCATAACACCAATCCCTGAAATAAACAATGAAATACCACCAATTATTGAAACAATAGCGGTAATTCCAGTTAGAATCATCCTAAGTTGACTAACTTGTCCAGCAAGGTCTTGGCTTTCATATGCGCCCATATTTCTAAGTGATCCATATTTATCCAACATTTTTTCTATGTCCTTTGTTACTAATTTAGGATCAGCAACCGTATCTAATTTAACCAAAATCGAATCTTTCGGACTTTCAAAATATTCTTCATAACTTGCTGAAGGTACTTCTACAACAACATAATCTTCTTGTGTTGAAATAAATCCAGAATTATCACGATCTTCCATGATACCGATAACTTCAAAAAGCTGTCCTTGAATCGTTACACTTTTCCCAATCAATGATTCAGGATTGTCTTTTTTTATAGCTTTGGCAATCGTTTCATTAATGACAATTACTTTATTTCGATTGATATTATCCGTGCTCTTTATTTTTCGCCCATAAATAGTTTCTGTACCATCTGATCCTAGTAATTTAAATGAGCCTTGCGTTGATGCAGTGCTTGCTTCATCAATTTGCTGTGAATAGTACTTAGCACCTTTCTCTTCGTTATCATAGTACTCAACGGATTTAACACCGTCCACATTTTCAATCCGCTCGAAATCAATTTCAGAAAAAGAAGCTAAATTAGTTTCATAAAACGATTGATCTTTCGGAGCAAAGTTAAAATACACGCTGGAGTCGTAATTATCCAATCCTATAAAATCAGCCGCATACCGCTCAAATCCACGTCCAATTGAAAAAATCGTAATAACCGAAGAAACTCCGATGATCAAACCGATCATCGTTAGAAAACTGCGCCTTTTATTTTTCAAAATAGATTTCAACGATGTTTTCCAAATTTCACTAAAACGCATAGCCTGCTCCTCCTTCAATAATCTCACCATCTCGAACAGTGATGATCCGTTTGCAGTATTGGGCGGCTTCACTATCATGGGTAACCATCAATATCGTAACTTTTTCTTCATCATTCAATCGTTGGAATAATTCCATAATATCAGCTGAAGTATGAGTGTCCAAAGCGCCAGTCGGTTCATCCGCCACAATAAAATTAGGATTTCCAACAATCGCTCTGGCAATTGCAACTCTTTGCTGCTGCCCACCAGAAAGTTGTTTTGGCAGTTTGTTGTATTTATCTGGAATGCCAACTTTTTCTAAAGCTTTCATTACCAATTCTTTGGTATTTCCATACCTCATTCCTCCGTATAATAAGGGTAAAGCGACGTTTTCAAAAACCGTATTATTTTCAATCAATTGAAACGATTGAAAAACAAACCCTACTGATTTATTCCGAATTTTTGATAGCTTATTGTCATTATAGCTATAAGCATCTTCGCCATTGAAAAGATAACTCCCTTCAAAACTACCGTCTAAAAAACTTATTGTATTCATCAAAGTGGATTTTCCTGACCCTGATGGTCCCATGATCGCAACAAACTCATGTTCTTGTATTTCTAAATTAATATCTTTTAAAACATGAATTCTTTCTTGATCTAATGAATAATATTTGTTGACATGCTCCATTTTGATCATTGAACTGCCACTTCCATTCCATCTTTGATTCCTTTAACGTTTTTAATAATTTTATTTCCTTCGTCTAAGCCGCTTTCCAAAGTGTAAAAGCCATCTTCTTCCTTGACAGTTACTTCTTTTTGTTGTGCTTTTTTATCTTTAATCAGATAAGAAAAAAATTTCCCATCTTTTTCCTGAATACTTTTCGTTGGCAAATGAATCTCATTTCGAGGAATTAGGATTTCTACACTGTAGCCTAATGGAATATTCTCATCTGGTTGCGCAGTAAAATCATAGTTTACAATGGTAGCTGAATTGCTTGTTGCATTTGTTGAACTAGTGTCATCAATAGCATTTATTTCAGAAATTGTAGTGATTTTCCCAGTTACTGATTTATTTTGATTTACATAGTCGATTTTAATCTCCATGTCTTTACTTAATTTCTCTTTGTCGTATTCTGTAACCGTACCTTTAATTTCATTTTCAGTACTTTTTAATACCATTACGGGTTTAGAAGGATCATTTTTTGCATCTTGATTCATTGTGGCGATAATACTGTCTCTTTCAGCTTTAATTTTTTCGCCCCATTCATAGGTTACTAAGACAGCATCTTTGGTTACATGGTCTCCTAAATTATAATGAATTGTTTTGACTGGTCCTTTGTCTGTACTTAGTAAAACAGACTGAGTCCACTTAGCTTGGACTTGTCCTTTTAGATGAAGTGGTGTTTGTTTTTCTACCTCATATAGGCTAATACTCTTAGCTGTTTCAGTTTCTTTTGACTGTGTATTCTGATAGACAAAAACACCTACTCCTAAAATAATAATAGCTCCTGCCCCTATCAACAATTTCTTTTTCATTTCTCAATCTCCTACTTTCATTATTTTGTTTACTTAGTCATTATAAATAACGAATGTTTTTTTATCATCATTCTATAGCCTGATTTTATAGAGGACTTTAGGTGGAGTTTTTTTAATCATAACCCTAGTGATCTTTTGTAAATAGATTAATAACAACTGAGGACTGAAAAATCATTAAAAATTGCGATTAAGTCCACAGATACAAGTAAACTAACAAAAAGTTTGATAGATTTAATCAAAATACTTATATAAGGAAAAAAAGCCCAATATGAAATTAGACTTTACATACTGCCTTTATTGATAAAAAAATAGAACATCACCAATCAATCGGTGCGTCTTCGAACCAATGTCGGTCTATTTTTTTATCTTGATTGAGATAAGTAATAGAGATTTTTTTGATTCCTACTCTTTTCTTTCATTCGAATGTGTATTTCTTTCCTGCTCTACTGGTGATACAATTATTAAAAAAGGAGTGATTGTTTTGCCAAAATTTATTAGTCGTTTAATCTCTCGTCATTTATTTTCTTACCTAGTAATTGTTGCTGCTTATTTTTATTCCATTAATAAATTTAATCGTTTGCCCTCTTTTGTTTCTGGGCTATTTATTCTTTTTGTAATCATATCTATAGCAGAATCCAATTATCAACAATACCTTGAAAATAAAGCAAATGGTAAAAAATCCCAAACGTTTAAACAATTTATCCATAATGTTGATTGGCCTATTGTTATTGTTGTAGCAGGTATTTGTATTCTAGCTTATGTAGCCCTGGTAATTTTAAGCTTTAAAATTTAATTATCAGCTTGTGCTGTCTCTTGCAATTCTTCGACTATTTGAATGAGTGTTACTGAATATGTTGGTTCGATTAATACATTATTAAATTTGTAAATCCCCCTCTTTAGGGTGATGAGTAAACCTGTCAATGGCATTCTTCTCCTTATCTAATTTCCACACGAAACTCATCCAGATCCCGCCATTTAATGGAAAAGCGTTCGCCACGTTTAAACATTTTTATTTATTCATGCTCATGAACACTTCTTTTGCACCATGATTAAAGGTGTTCTTATTTTTATACAAAAAATAAGCCAGATGCCAATCAATTCGACTGGTATCTAGCTTTTTTTATTGGGACTTATGCGTCCCAAACTCTTTCACACTTTTTTACTCGGGCAATCTAAGAAACACTTATCTTCTAATTTCTTTACTTCGTGCTAAAAGTACGCTATCTATTGATATCATTGAATTTTTTATTAAATTGACTACCACTCTGACTACAGCCATTAAAAAGTAAGTGATGATTCCAAGCTTTTCACTGTGGAATTATCCAAAACGTGTAGTCAGCTTTCCAAAATTTGAAAAGCTTCTAGTGGTTTTAATCTTTCTTCTGATGTTAAGTGTCGATAAATTTCAGAGGTTGTTTTATCTGTATGACCTAAACGAGCTTTCAATACTTCCCAATCACAATGACCAGCGACTAAACTTGCCATTGTATGGCGAGCTAAGTGGGTGTGGAAGGGTTTCTTTATTCCACATTGCTCAACACATCGTTTAATATGATGATTCACATACTCTCGTCTAAATGGAACGCCGGCTCTATACTTTCTGATGTTGGTGAGAAATCACCGGCATCTTTTTAATGCAAAATAATAGAAAAGACACCCTGATATCCTTTAGAATTAAGTCG
>NZ_MIKC01000040.1 GCF_001730315.1 Enterococcus ureilyticus | reverse complement strand
CAGTTTTCAAAGGTCTACTGTGTTACCTCGCAGCAACTTTTATATCATATCAAATCTTTGATTTGATGTCAACACTTTTCTTCAAAAGTTTCAAAGTCTTTTTCTGCTTGATGTTATCGAATGTTTCGCCGACAACTTCATTAGTTTATCAGGTTTGTTGTTATTTGTCAACAACTTTTTCCTGATTTTTCAAGTTTTTTAAAACCTGAATTGTTATTTTATTTCTTTTCCATTGCCATTCATTTCTGAGACAACTTCATTAGTTTATCAGGTCAGTTATCATTTGTCAACAATAATTTTTCTGATTCCTAAAGTTTTTTTCACCCGTTAGGATGTTATGTTATTTCTATCGTTCGGCGTGTTTCATTGGTGCCTTGCGACAAGATATAATATACCAAGTTTCTGGGCTTAGGTCAACTAAAATTTCTATTTTTTTCAAAGTTTTTTTCGTTACCGATTATTCTATTACTTTTGCTCTTTATTGTTCGTTTTTTGCGGATAGAATAGTGAAATCGATTGTTTTTCCTGCTATTTTTATGAAAATAAAAAAGAGTAGATTGTCGGTCAATAATCTACTCTTTTATTTTTTATCTCATCGTTGGAAATAACAAGACATCTCGTATTGATTGGGCATCAGTTAAAAGCATAACTAGACGATCGATACCGATACCTAGACCGCCAGTTGGTGGTAATCCATATTCTAAAGATTCAATAAAATCTTCATCCACGCCATGCGCTTCATCATTTCCTTGTTCACGTTCTTTTTCTTGCTCTTCAAAACGTTCACGTTGATCAATTGGGTCATTCAATTCAGTAAATGCATTTGCAAATTCTTTTCCTACTATAAATAGTTCAAACCGATCTGTAAATCGAGCATCTTCTGGATTTTTCTTCGCTAGGGGGGAAACTTCCACTGGATGACCATAAACAAATGTTGGTTGTTGCAAAGTTTCTTCAACAAATGTTTCAAAGAATTCGTTTAGAATATGTCCCACTGCCATACTATCTTTGATTTCTACATTATGTTCTTTTGCTAGTGAGCGTGCTTCTTCAACCGTCATTTCTTGCCAGAAATCTACGCCTGTTTGTTCCTTGATTGCATCTACCATATGCACTCTTCTGAACTCAGAGCCTAAATCGACTTCTTGCCCATCGTAAGTGATTGCAGTTGTTCCTAAGACTTTTTCTGCAGCATTACGGATGATTCCTTCTGTCAAATCCATCACATCTTGATAATCTGTATATGCAGTATAGGCTTCTAACATTGTGAATTCTGGATTGTGCGTTGTATCAGTTCCTTCATTTCGGAACACTCGGCCGATTTCATAGACTTTCTCCATACCACCGACGATTAAGCGTTTCAAATGTAGCTCCAAGGCAATTCGCAGGTATAACTCCATATCTAAAGCATTATGATGGGTAATAAACGGTCGTGCTGCCGCACCGCCAGCATCATTGTGCAAGACAGGTGTCTCAACTTCTACATAGCCATTACCATCAAGATAACGACGAATTTCGCTGATGATTTGACTACGTTTCATAAAGCGATCAAAGCTATCTTTATTACTGATCAAATCTAAATAGCGTTGACGATAGCGTTGCTCGATATTTGTCAGTCCATGGTATTTATCTGGTAAAGGGCGTAAAGCTTTAGTTAATAAGACAATCGTCTTCGCTTTAACCGTCACTTCCCCAGTATCTGTCTTCATGATTTGCCCTGTCACACCAAAGAAATCGCCTAGATCTGCTTGTTTAAATAGTTGATACGCTTCATCACCAACTTGATCTTTCCGTACATAAATTTGGATTTGACCATCACGATCTTGTAAATGCGCAAAACCCGCTTTACCTTTGCCTCGCTTAGTCATCATTCGTCCAGCTACACTTGTTGATAAATCCATTTCGTTTAATTCTTCTTTTGAATGTTGATCAAATTGTTCATGTAATTCTTTTGAATTATGTGTACGTTCAAAACGCTTCCCGAAAGGGTCGATCCCTTCTTCACGTAGATTTTCCATTTTTTCACGACGCACAAGCATTTGATCATTTAGATCTTCTACATGCGTTTGTTGTTCATCTGCCACTGTACTTCCTCCATTCTGAAATCACATACCCCTATAATGCCACATTAAAACAAAAAAAAGCAAGCCGAATTTTTGTTTCAGCCGGCTTTTTTTGTTAGATTGTTTCGATTGCTTCATTTTCTGCCTGTTTTTCTGTTTTTTCTAGGAAGGCTTCCATTAAATCGACCATCTCTTGTTGACTTTCCGCTTGATTGATTGCAACTTTTACTTTAGCCGCACGCGGGATTCCCTTTAAATAATAAGCAGCGTGTTGCCTGAATTCTCTAGTAGCAATTTTTTCACCTTTTAAATCGGTTAAACGTTGCAAGTGTACTTTAGCTGTTTCAATTTTTTCAAAGGGGGTTGGCTCTGGTAGTAGTTCTCCAGTTTCAAGATATTGCTTCGTACGTTGGATCATCCATGGATTCCCCAAGGCAGCTCTACCGATCATCACACCGTCAGCCCCCACATATTCTAGCATACGTTTGGCATCTTCAGGTGTACGTACATCCCCATTTCCCATAAAAGGAATCGTCAGATGTCGTTTGACTTCTTTTAAAATATCCCAATTTGCTTGACCTTCATACATTTGAACTCTTGTACGACCATGCATGGCAATGGCAGAGGCTCCTGCTTTTTCAGCAGCTAACGCATTTTCAACCGCAAATAAGTGATCTTCATCCCAACCAGTTCTCATTTTAACTGTGACTGGCAAATCTATAGCGGAGGAAACAGCGTCTACCATTTCGTAGACTTTGTTTGGGTCTAATAGCCATTTTGCCCCAGCTTCTGCTTTAATGACTTTATTTACAGGGCATCCCATATTGATATCAATGATCGCCGCTTTCGTATTTTCTTCTACAAATTTAGCTGCTTCGACTAAGTTCTCTTTGTCTCCACCGAAAATTTGTACGCTTAATGGATATTCTTTCTCATCTATATAAAGCATATCTAGCGTTTTTTTATTTCTTTGCTGTATTCCCTTATCACTAATCATTTCACAGACAACTAGTCCTGCACCAAACTCTTTGACTGTTACACGAAAAGCTGCATTACTAATACCCGCCATAGGTGCTACAACGACACGGTTAGGAATTTCGATATCTCCTATTTTCCACATATGGACCTCCTGTTATTTTTCACGAGTATTTTTGGTTGCTTCGTCTCTTAGTTCTATCAAATCAGCTTCGCTATAGTGGTATTTATTGCCGCAAAATTGACAAACAGCTTCAGCACCATGATCTTCCTCAATCATAGCATTGATTTCATCTAATCCTACTGCAATGATCGCCGTGCCAAATTTTTCTTTTGAGCAGTTACATTTAAATTGCACTGGCATTTTTTCTAAGATTTCGATTTCATCTTTTCCAAGCAACCGCTCTAGTATTCCTTCCGGCGATTCACCTTCGTCAATCAAACGGGAAATCATCGGAACTTCTTGTAGCCGTTTTTCAATAAAATCAATTGTTTTTTCATCCGCACCTGGCATTACTTGAATCATAAATCCACCTGCAGCCTTGACACTTTCATCGGTATCAACCAGAACACTTAAGCCGATTGCCGATGGGATTTGCTCAGAGACTGCCATGAAATAAGTAAAGTCCTCTCCTATTTCGCCAGAAACGATTGGTGTTTGCCCCGAAAAAGTTTCTTTCAGGCCTAAATCTTTGATTACTGTAAAAATCCCTTCAGTTCCAACTGCACCGCGAACATCGATTTTACCATTTTCATTTAACGTTAAACTAACATGCGGATTTTTAATATAACCTTTTGTATTCCCATCCCCATCGCTATCAACAACTATCGCGCCAGCTGGTCCGTTTCCTTGAACTTTTACGGTTAATTTGTCTTCGCCTTTCAGAGTTGCGCCTAAAAGCAAAGCTCCGACCATCGTTCTGCCTAACGCTGCTGTCGAAGAACTCCATGTATCATGACGTTTTTGTGCTTCTGAGATTGTATTGGTTGCGCAAACTGCATAAGCGCGAATTGATCCTTCATAGCATAATGCTTTAACTAAGTAATCTTCCATTTTTATTTTCCTCTTCTCACTTGCTTCTTTTTCTAACTCATTATCAGATAATACTAGTGTTTGGCTATTTTTTCAACTAAATCATTTTAAGCTAAAGAAAAAGCAAGTCGCGACCAACAATTGGAACTGATAAGTGCTACTTGCTTTTTTTAGAGTAATAGACGATAGGCAATGAAACGTATTTTTATTTATTAGCCGATTGGTTCAAAGGAAAATAAATTCTTAAACCAAAATACAGTAAAGTTGTACAAATCAATACTACATAAAAAGCTGTAACCGCTACTTATAAAATACAGCAATGCCATGGGTTGCGCACGCAACTATTAAAAATGTCTCCGTTACACTCACTGAACGAGTGTAACGGAGACTTTCATGTGCTTATTTGTAACGATCGTCAAAGTTGTTACGGTCATATTCAGAATCATTTTTGTGTTCTTCATCAGATTTTACTTCTGATTGAACTTTTTCTTCTGTTTTTTCACTGTCCGCTTTTACTTCTTCCGTTTCGTCATGTAACTCTTTTTTCGCTTCCTCAAAGTCTTGTTTTTCTTCGGCTTGTCTTTGTGCATCTTTTTCTTCTAATGCACGTTTGGCTTCCTCGAATGTTTGAGCCTTTTCACTAGGGAATTGGCTATCGATAACATCCTGTGGCATAACGCCTTCTTCAAACAATGATTTGATACTACGAGCATCTAATGTTTCATACTCTAATAGTTTTTCAGCAATTAGTTTATGTTGCGCACGGTGCGTTTCAATGATTTCACGCGCTTTATCGTGTGCTTCCATCAAGATACGACGTACTTCTTGATCGATTTCGAATGCTACCTGTTCTGAGTAAGCTTTTGTTTGACCATAGTCACGTCCAACAAAGACTTGGTGGTTTCCTTCATATTGAACAGGACCTAATTTGTCACTCATTCCATATTCAGTTACCATGCTACGGGCAATCCCTGTTGCTTGTTCGAAGTCATTAGAAGCACCTGTTGATTGTACATCGAAAATAATTTCTTCTGCTGTACGTCCACCAAGTAATCCAACGATTTGTTCAAACATGTCTTCTTTGGTCATTAAGAATTGATCTTCTTTTGGTAAAGCGATCATATAACCGCCAGCGCGTCCACGAGGAATGATAGTTACTTTATGAACGATACGGGCACGGCTTAAGACTAAACCAACAATGGTATGTCCTGCTTCGTGGTAAGCAACCATTTCGCGTTCTTTTTTATTGATCACACGATCTCTCTTCGCAGGACCTGCAATTACGCGGTCTTCTGCTTCGTCCACATCGGATGCATCAATTTTCTTTTTATTACGACGAGCAGCAACTAGAGCCGCTTCGTTTAAGACGTTTTCTAAATCAGCACCAGCAAAACCTGGTGTTTGTTGTGCTACGACTTTCAAATCAACATCGTCAGCTAATGGTTTGTTACGAGCATGAACTTTAAGAATCGCTTCACGGCCTTTTACATCAGGACGACCAACTAAAATTTGACGGTCAAAACGGCCTGGACGTAATAATGCCGGATCCAATACATCTGAACGGTTTGTTGCAGCTACGACGATTACGCCTTCGTTGCCATCAAATCCATCCATTTCAACAAGCAATTGGTTTAGGGTTTGTTCACGTTCATCGTGTCCGCCGCCCATACCAGCACCACGTTGACGACCAACGGCATCGATTTCATCGATGAAGATGATTGCTGGTGCATTTTTCTTCGCTGTTTCAAATAAGTCACGGACACGGCTTGCACCGACACCGACGAACATTTCAACGAAGTCTGAACCTGAGATAGAGTAGAACGGTACACCTGCTTCACCGGCAACGGCTTTAGCAAGTAAGGTTTTACCAGTCCCCGGAGGTCCTTCTAATAGAACACCTGCTGGGATGCGGGCACCTAATTCAACGAAACGGCGAGGGTCTTTTAAGAATTCGACCACTTCAACTAATTCTTGTTTCTCTTCTTCCGCTCCTGCTACGTCAGAGAAGCGTACGCGGTTGGCTTTTTTGTCTGCTTCTTTGGCTTTTGATTTACCAAAGTTCATGACACGGCCGCCCCCACCGCCACCGCCGCCTTGTTGTCCCATCATCATGTAGAATAAGAAGATAAACAATACGATTGGTAAGAAACTAAATAAGATAGAAAGCCAAGCACCACTAGATGATTGTTCTTTCACTGTAAGTTTTACATTATTATCTTTCGCCATATCTTGGATTCCTGATAAGGTGATATCACTTGGTAAGACAATGGTAGTAAATGCTTTAGTTGAAACTTCTGTAGATCCCCATAAAGAAAGACCACCAGTATTTTTGATTTCTTGTTTTTCTTTGTACTGACCTGTGATCTTATACACACCATTGGTTGGTTGGATCGTCAGTTCTTTCACTTTACCTTCTTCTAATTGGGTACTGAAGGTTGAGTATTCGATATCTGGTGACTGAGGATTGTTATTTCCAAAAATGAAATAAACAACCATGACCATCGCCAAAATCAGCAATACATAATAAAGGCCATTTTTCATGCCGCTATTTTTTTTATTCATGCCTGTCCTCCTTTGATTACTGTTCGTAATTTAATTTTACGGTTTATTTTTATCAATCCTGACCTTTACATTGTAACATAACTAAATCTAAGAGAGATATTAATTTGATTCGTAGATTTCAGGTTTTAATACCCCTACATACGGAAGATTTCGATAGCGTTCAGCATAATCTAAGCCGTAACCTACAACAAACTCATTGGGTACGTCAAAACCAACGTAATCCGCAACGATATCGACCACACGGCCTTCCGGTTTATCTAACAATGTTACAATTTTTACGGATGCTGCTTTTCTATACTTAAAGAGATCAACTAGATAGGCTAACGTACGTCCGCTGTCAATGATATCTTCTACAATCAGAATATCACGACCTTCAACATTTGTGTCTAAATCTTTAACGATTTTTACTTCACCAGAAGACACGGTTGCATTGCCATAGCTGGATACATCCATAAAGTCCATTTCTAAGTACGTATCAATTGTACGTGTGATGTCCGCCATAAAAGGAATTGCTCCCTTTAAAATACCGATCACTAATGGATTTTTATCCTTGTAGTCTTCTGTTAGTTGTTTTCCAAGTTCAATTGATTTTTCAAGAATTTGTTCTTTGCTAATCAAAACTCGTTCAATATCTTTCTCTAACATAGTGCTCTCCTTTTCCTGTGAGATCATTATTCATGATTTTTATATTATTTTGTTGCTTTGAATAAAAGCATTTTCTATTCCTTACTCTTTTATTTTATAAAGGAGTCTGTAGAGTATTTTATCAGTTTCTTTCGGAATACTCAAATAGGAATTTACAAATAGAGGAACCCAAATAATTTGATCTTGCGCCGAAAGAATGATCCAAGCCTGATCTCTGAGCAAATTTGGAACTTTTTGATCAATAAATATCCGATTCACTCTTTTCGTTAAGTCAGGCGTCATCGATATTCTGTCACCATTTTTACGATGACGGATCGTTAATGGTAATCTCGTTTGCCCGCTTATGAGTAACGAATGCTCTGACCAATTTTTTATTGTTTCTGGCTGCTGTATTTTTTCTTCTGTCGTTTCCAATCCTAGCCATTCATTTTCAGAAAGAAAAACTTGCTCATTTTCACATAAAAAAAAGGGGCCTTCTTTATAATTCAGCTGATTTTTCTTTAGATGGACAACATTGTATTCTTTTACTATTTGCCAACCTTGTTCGATATCCATCATCAATTGGGGGGCTGGCTGATTGAGCAGTTTTAGTAGTTGTTGAAGCTGCGCTTGACTGATTAGCACACCTTGTGAAACAATTGTTCGTTGGAAAAAAAATATTAAGAAAAACAGTTGAACACTTCTTTCTTCCCGCCTTAGTTCTGATAATTGACATGCCCAACCTTCTGCTGTTTTTTTTACCCAACGCTCATACTTTGGTTCAATAACAGACTGAATAAGCTCGTCAGCTAAAGTAAGTTGCTCACTAAAATCAGTGATATGCTGTAAGAAATTTGGATTTTCCTGTTTTAAAATAGGGATAACCTGATGTCTCATACGATTACGCAGATAGGTATCGCTTTGATTAGAACGATCTTCAAAATACACAATTCCTGATTGTTTAGCAAACTGTTCCAACTGTTCTTTGGAAAAAATTAAGAAAGGTCGAATCAATTCACCACCACCAAAGGGTCGTCTCGCTCTGATCCCAACTAAATTTGATAGTGCACTTCCTCTTACCAATTTCATCAAAATCGTTTCAGCTTGATCATCGCTATGGTGAGCAGTCAAAAGCGTAGAAATATTTTCTTGTTCCATAATTTCAGAAAAAAAAGTATAGCGAAAATTGCGGGCACGAGCCTCTGTATTTTTTGACTTGTCAACTTCTTCCCACACTTTACTATAGTATGAAATCCCTTTTTGTTGGCAGTACTCACTCAAGTATAATGCTTCTTCTACTGATTCTAATCGTAAGCGGTGATCGACATGGGCGACAATCAATTTTAAGCAGTCTTTTTGCGCCGCCTTTCGCATGAGTTCTAATAATACCATCGAATCAACTCCACCAGAAATTGCTAATAGTAATTTTTGGTTTGGTTGCCAGTACGCATTGTTTTTACAATGATCATAAAATTCTCGAAACATCTACTCACCTCTTCGTTCCTTAGTTTATAGACTTCCACAAAAACTGCACCAAACATAAAAGCCGAGCTTTCGCTCAGCTTCAATTATCTATTCGTTAATTGCGACGTCCACCGCGTCCGCCACGTTTGCCTTCAGTATTCCGTTTCAGTGAAGTTAAACGATCATCACTATCTTTCAAAAATGAGCTCATCAATGAATCAAAATCTTGTTTTGAATTGTTCATTGGTTGTGCTCTTGTAAATTGTTTTTTAGGTGCTGGACGTTGATTCCGATCACGATTGCCTTGATGCTCATTGTTATCACGACGTTGATATTCACGTTTTGGTTCTGCTGCTTGTTCTTGAGCTTTACGAATCGATAAGCCTACTTTACCGTCATCACCGACTGAGGTAACTTTTACAGTTACTTCATCTCCTACGGTCAACACATCATGGATATCTTTTACAAATCCATTTGATACTTCACTAATGTGAACCAACCCTGTTTTTCCTTCACCTAGATCGATGAAGGCACCAAAATTAGTGATACCAGACACTTTTCCTGGCAACTTCGCTCCTACTTCAATTGACATAAAAAAAATGTTCCTCCTATTATTTACCCTATTATATCTGCAGTTATTCGCCTGATTGTTTTTCAGTTGAATGAGACTGTGATTGACTCTCTTGTGATGATTCTTTTTGTTCATTGCTGGAGCTAGTCGTTCCGCCTAACTCTGGAATGTTATAGATTTGTTCGCCTTCTTTTGAAACATAAAAACGGCTACGAGCCAACTTCGCTACGTAATCATCATCTCTTAAAAGGGCCACGTCTTGTTCCAAACGATTTAACTTCTTATCAGCTTCTGCGGATTCAGCAACCGCTTCTGTGTGCTGCTTTTTGAAAGCACTCAATTGTTGATAATCCTTCATTAGCTGCATCCCTGAAACGATAAAAATCACAAACGCCACGAGAAAAACAACTGCCAAACGTCGGCGTCTGAAAATCAACTGCTTTTGCTGTTTTTGAAATTCAGCATACTGTTCTTTAGTATACTCATTATCTAATGCAGCAACTTTCTCCATGTCTTTTTTCTTTTTTCCCATGTTTTCCGCTCCACTCGTTTTTGGTTTGTCCAGTTTATTATACCAACATCTAAGAAGCTTGTCTAATCTAAATTCTCACTATTTTCGACTCTTTTCTCTGAAATAATCTGATACATCTTTTCTGCATCTTCTTTTTTCGTTGAATCACGAAGCTCGAGTACTTCGATTTCTAAGATTTTATTGCCAAATTGGATTCGAACTTGATCCCCAATTTTTACATTACTCGATGATTTCGCCAAGATGCCATTGATTTGAATCCGCCCCTTATCAGCAACTTCTTTTGCTACAGGTCTTCTTTTAATAATACGTGAAACTTTTAAAAATTTATCTAAACGCATAATTATTTCCTCTTCATTCTTAATATTTTTGCTCCAAACGGTAATGTCAGCCATTCCCGTACAGTAAATAACTTTATTTTGATGATACTGTAAATAAATGTTCCTGCACCAATTAAAACGCCCACTAATGTAAAGATCAACGCCTGACCTCGGTGGTCGACCGTTCCAAGAAACAACGCAATCACACCTTGATAACAGATCAATACAATACCCATTGTCGCTAAACTGATCATTAGTTTTTTGAAAAAGCGATGTTCTATAACAAAACGGTTAATCTCGTTTTTAGAAAAAAGCATCAAGAAAATGAGCGTAGTAATCAATCCTGCAATCGTAGAAAGACTTGCACCTACTGTCCCCCATGAATATGTCAGTGGACTTGTGGAAATAAGTTTTACCAAAAGACCCGCACATGCAGCAACTATTGCTGTCACAAACTGATTACGGCTCTGTAAAATACTTTGATAGGCTTGAATCACTGCCATAAATGCAATGGACCAAACATAGATGCCTAAGACCCCATTGCCATGATAGTCCTTAAACAAAGCAAAATTCATGTATGGGAGCAGTAATACTAAACCTAATGAAGCAGCAGCTGCAACGGTCGTTGTCAAACGTAAAAAGACTTTAGCCGCTTGCAAAAAGCGTCCTTGCTCTTGACTAACAAAATATTTTGTTAGCGTCGGTAAAAAACTGGAGCTCAACGCCAATGCAACAACCAAGCCTAATTGAACGAGCGGCTGACCACGATCATACACACCTTTATCAATCTTTGCTGCAGAATCACTTATCCCAGAAATAACCAGTGTATTCTTTACAACAAATGAATCGACCAACTGAAAAAGAATTAAAAAGGCACTATACAAAGAAACAATACCGCCTTCTACTAGCAAACGTCTAAACAAGCTCCCTGAATTCCTTGACCATCTCCATTGAGTCAGATAAGCAGAACTGCCTATCCGAATCTTTCGATCATAATACCACAAAATTCCTGCAGCAACTACGCCGCCTAAAAGCGCACCAGCCATTGCAATGGTTCCAGTCTGATAAACTGACCAGCCAAACTTAGAAAATGAGTACGCCGCAACTAAAATCACACCAACTCGAACGAGCTGTTCTACCACTTGTGAAACGGCACTTGGAATCATCCTTAAATGTCCTTGGAAATTCCCACGATAAAATGACAATACTGGAACTAGCAAAAAGGTAAATGAGACAACTTGGATCAAAGAGGACAATTTCAAGTCTCCCATCATATACGCAATTTCATAGCTACCGAAAAAGAAGAAGGCCCAACATAAACCCGCCAAAATAAAAACAAAAGGAAAAAGTTGTTGCAATACTTTTTTCTGCTCACTGATTTCTGGTTGTTCTGCTACGATTTTAGAAATAAATTGCGGCAGTCCTGATAATGCTAAAGTCATTGCTATACCATAAATCGGATAAACTTGTTGATAGACGTAAAACCCTTCATCCCCAACTAAATTTTGAAACGGTACCCGATAAACTGCACTCAACACTTTGGCGATAAATGATGCTACCGTTAAAACAACCGCGCCTTGCATCATCGTCCGCATTTCCTTATGTGCCATAGTTGACCTCCAATCTAAAGGCTGAATGAGCTTATTTTGCTTCACTTAAAAATAGATGAATGTGAGTGTGAAGCTTTTTTATCACAATCAGATGTTCCCTTTTTTTCAAAGCACTAAACTATCCATCTTGTCTTTTTCTATGATTCTTCAACAGCTACAGTTTTATATTTTTCCTGTCTCAAAGCTGTAGTAAACAACGCCACTTCTTGCAGCCAAGCGGCTTCCTTCATATCTTTAGGCACTTTCAAGCGAATAGACATTTTTTCATTATCTACTGCAAGATCTGCTTTTAATTGTGTGTTGGACAAGGCTTCAAAAATTTGTTCTACATTATATGTTTTAGTGCCAATCTTACTTAGTGTAAAGATGATTTCTTGTTGTCGTTTACGGATCGTTTCTATTAATGCTCGATCCCCATCCATTTTAATTCGTCCTGTCGTCAATAAATGAGCAACTTCGTCTGGATATTCGCCAAAGCGATCCAGTAGATCTGCTTCTAGTTCATCGTACATATCCATATTTTCCAATTGACGGATCCGTTTGTAAATTTCAATTTTTTGACGTTCATCATCGATATAGCTTGTCGGTAAGTAGGCATCGATCCCCAAATCGATCTCAACTGATGTTTTTTGATCTTGGATATTTTTCCCTTGTTTGCGAGCAACTGCTTCTGAAAGCATTTGAGAGTACATATCAAACCCAACAGAATCAATAAAGCCATGTTGCTGTGCACCTAATAGATTCCCTGCACCACGTATTGATAAATCGCGCATCGCAATTTTAAACCCTGAACCTAACTCGGTGAAATCCTTGATCGCTTCTAAACGTTTTTCACTCACTTCATTTAAAATCTTTTGTTGTTCGTACATAAAATAGGCATACGCTACCCGATTACTTCGACCAACCCTACCTCGTAATTGATACAAGGTGGACAGCCCCATGTAATCAGCATTTTCTACAAATAAAGTATTGGCATTAGGAATGTCTACACCCGTTTCAATGATTGTCGTTGTCACTAATACATCATATTGCCGTTCAATAAAATCGAATAAGGTGTTCTCTAATTGCACTTCCGTCATCTGACCATGTGCATAAGCAATCCTCGCTTCTGGAACCAATGCTTGAATTTCTTCAACCTTTTGCTCGATCGTATCTACTCGATTGTATAGATAAAAAACTTGCCCATCACGAGCCATTTCTCTTTCGATTGCCTCTCTAATTGCTCCTGGATTATTTTCCATGACGTACGTTTGGATCGGATAACGATTTTCAGGCGGCGTCTCGATAACAGATAGATCACGTACGCCGAGCATCGACATATGCAGTGTTCTAGGTATCGGTGTTGCAGTCAGTGTTAAAACATCGACTTGCGCCCTTAATTGTTTCAATCGCTCTTTATGCTTCACACCAAAACGCTGTTCCTCATCGATCACCAGCAAGCCTAAATCACTAAAATTCACATCTTGAGAAAGCAGGCGGTGAGTTCCTACGACAATATCGACTTGACCATGTTTGATTTTTTCAATCGTTTCATTTTGTTGTTTTTTCGTTCTAAAGCGGCTCAATAAACCGACTTCTACCGGGAAACCTTCAAATCGATCCAACATTGTTTCGTAATGTTGCTGAGCTAAAATTGTTGTTGGAACCAAAAAGGCCACTTGTTTATTATTGTTGATTGCTTTAAATGCGGCACGTAAAGCGACTTCTGTCTTACCGTAGCCAACATCGCCAACCAATAGACGATCCATCGGGCGCGTTTTTTCCATGTCGTGTTTGATTTCGGCCGTACTTCTCAGCTGATCATCTGTTTCGCTATAGGGAAAAGCATCTTCAAATTCTTTCTGATAAGCATCATCTGGTGGAAAAGCATAGCCTTTCTCAGACTCTCTTGACGCATAAAGTTGAATCAAATCGTCTGCAATATCTTCAATTTTAGATGTAACTTTGCGTTTTGTTTTACTCCATTCGCTACCACCCAATTTATTAACTTTTGGTGATTTCGCTTCAGAAGCTACAAACTTTTGAATCAGGTTCAACTGCGTAACAGGAATGAATAGTTTATCATCGTTTTGGTATAAAATCGTGATGTAGTCTTGATGGACACCATCCACTTCCAACGTCTGCATCCCAATATATTTTCCGATCCCATGATTGGCATGAACCACATAATCTCCTGTTTTCAGATCGCTATAGCTTTTCAAGCGTTCTGCATTCGAAACAGTTTGACGCCTTGCTCTTTTTTTCGTCGTTGTGTGGAAAATTTCTTTTTCAGTGATCGCAACAATTTTTTCTACTGGCAACTCAAACCCAGATTGCAGCGCCCCTTCAACGATTTGAATTTTACCTTCTATTAATTTATCAGCTGAGGCGGTCACACTTGAAATAGCAAAATCACGAAACAATTCTTCCACTTTTTGACTACGTTCTTTTGTCGGAACAAAAACAATAACCGTCTGATCCTGTTTTTGCCAACGGTCCATTTCCGTTTTTAGTAGGGGCATTTGACCAAAGAATTGCTGCATCGAACGATATTGAAAATTATGAACCGCTTGGAAACGCAAATTGCCCATACCCTTTTGAAATAGTGAAAAGAAAGTTGTTGAGAACGTCATTTTGCGTACTTGCTCGTGAAACTCTACACCAAAAGTCTGCTCAGGAAAAATACGCATTTCTTCTAGTTTAAGCACTTGCCATTCATTTTCTTCCCGAATAATTTCACGTTCTGCTTCTAAAATACGCGCATAGTCGTCAATAAAAACCAAACTATCTTCTGTTAAATAATCAAGTAAGGTCGTTTTATTTTCATACAGTAGATCTGTATAGTAATGAGCCGTATCTGTGGGAATCCCTTGACTCCAAGAACTTGCCAACTGTCCAAAATAGTCTTCTAGAAACCCTTTTTCAGACGCATCTTTAGCAATTGCTACTCGTTTCTCCAATGCTTTCGTCAGCTCTTTTTCCCCATGGATCAAATCGTCTTTAGAAAACACCAAGTCTGTCATTGGTGAAAGTGTGACAGATTCAATAGGCCCGACCGAACGTTGTGTATCTGCTTCAAAGTAACGGAGCGAATCGATCTCAATATCAAACAATTCCGCTCTTACTGGATATTCTGAATTCAATGGATAAACATCGACAATACTACCGCGAATACTAAAATCCCCTGGTTTTCCTACTAAGGATTGGCGCTCATAGCCCATCAAAACTAATTGCTGCGCTAATGTATCTAACTCGATTTCGCCACCAAGCTCCCAATGAAGCTGAGCCTTTTCCCAAGTTTGTTTACTTGGTAAATATTTCCTTAACCCGGCTACTGGAACAACGATAATCCCTGCTTGATCGGTCAAAAGAAAATCAAGTGCCGCCACTCTTTCAGCTCTGGCTTCTGGTGAAGAAAAGGCCATTTCAGCTGATAACACCTCATCAACAGGAAAGATATAGACTTCTTCATCCGACAAAATATTACGAAAATCTTCGACTAATTGGTTTCCATAGTAAAGATTTGGAACGGCAACAACGATTTTTTTATTCTTCTCTTTAAAGCCACTGGTCATGACTAATGTTTTTGCAGAGCCGGCTAACCCTGTAATCAACTGGCGGGTATTCCCTGTTAATTGTTTTTGCCAATCTCGGGCTAGTTCACTTGCACCAATTCGTTCAATGATGTTCACGTCAGACTCCTCCTAAAATTTAAAAGCTGAACAGGCTCTCCCAGTCTTGATTGAAAAATAGAAAAGTATGAGGGTGGCGTCTCTTGCCACAATCAGATTTTATCTTTTTTCTGAAAGACTAGCCTGCAAAGCTAGATAACTATAAAAGCTGAACAGGCTCTCCCAGTCTTGATTGAAAAATAGAAAAATATGAGGGTGGCGTCTTTTGCCACAATCAGATTTTATCTTTTTTCTGAAAGACTAGCCTGCAAAGCTAGATAAAACTTCCTATTTCACTTATTTCCCATTAAACTGATTCATCGTGTCAACAAACGTATGGCCTTCACAAGCATAGATTGCCGCATCCGCTGCGCTTTTCACCGCTAGTAAAATCTCTTCATGTTTGTCTTTAGGAAACCCTGTCAATACATGATGAACAACCGTATTGCTCCCAATTGGACGACCAATACCGATCTTGATTCTCGGAAATATGTTTGTACCTAGGTGTGCAATCAAACTTTTCATGCCATTGTGCCCACCTGCTCCGCCTTTCTCTCGTAAACGAATCTTCCCTGTTTCTAAATCTAAGTCGTCATAGATCACGATCAACTCTTCATCTTCTACACCATAATAAGTCATTAAAGGACCCACAGAGCGGCCAGACTCATTCATGAACGTTAGTGGTTTAACTAGCATGATTTTCTCAGTTCCAATGAAAAATTCTGCAATATCTGCTTCAAACTGACTTTTATTGAAGGTCGCATTATAACGATGCGCAATTTCATCTACCGTAATAAAACCAATATTATGTTTTGTTTCTTGATATTTACTTCCTGGGTTACCTAACCCAACGATCATCTTCATCTATATTTCTCCTTATAAAAAACATTGCGGCAAACGGAATCTTCTCAGAAAAAAATACAGAATCTTCTCTGCCTTCTTGTTTATTCATTGTCCAACACAAAATACCCAGGCAGGAAAATCCTCTGCCCAGTTTTTTTATAATTATACCATAAAACAATCGATTGCCGAATCTTTTAAGTTGTTAAAAAAGCCATAAAATTTAATTGTCTTTTCTCCCAACAAACTAAATAGGTAAAAACAGAAATAGTGAAACACCGCACATGAAAGAGTTTTCTTATGAAACACCTTTAAAAACTGTATTATTTTTCTAAACAAAAAACGTGACAAACCTCACAAACGATGGTATTATCAGTGTGATAAAACAATTATCTGAAAGGAATGATACACATGACTGCAGCAGTTGGGAACAAAGACCACCAAAAGGTAATTTTAGTTGGAGATGGCGCTGTCGGATCTAGTTATGCTTTTGCCTTAGTCACTCAAAATATTGCTCAAGAAGTTGGTATTATTGATATAGATACAAAGAAAACTGAAGGAGATGCCGCTGATTTATCTCACGCATTAGCTTTTACTTCTCCTAAAAAGATTTATGCCGCTACTTATGACGATTGTCACGATGCTGACCTTGTTGTCTTAACAGCAGGTGCCGCACAAAAACCAGGTGAAACACGAATCGATTTAGTGCATAAAAATTTAAAGATCAACAAACAAATCGTCACTGCAATCGTTGATTCTGGATTTAGTGGCATCTTCTTAGTCGCTGCCAATCCAGTGGATATTTTAACTTATTCTACATGGAAATTCTCAGGATTTCCAAAAGAACGCGTTATCGGTTCAGGAACATCTCTAGATTCTGCTCGTTTCCGTCAAGCAATCGCTGAATTAGTTGATGTGGATGCCCGTAATGTCCATGCGTATATTTTGGGAGAACATGGTGATACTGAATTTCCAGTTTGGTCACATGCCAATGTAGCTGGGTTGCAAATTTACGAATGGGTCAAAAATAATCCAGACGTCGATGAAGAAGCGATGGTCAACTTATTCTTCAATGTACGAGATGCGGCTTATTCAATCATTGAGAAAAAAGGTGCAACCTTCTACGGAATCGCAGCTGCCTTAGCACGAATTACAAAAGCGATTCTAGATGATGAAGATTCTGTCTTCCCCCTATCTGTTTATTTAGATGGTGAATACGGACAAAATGATATTTATATTGGTGCACCAGCTGTGATCAACCGCCAAGGAATCAAACAAGTGATCGAAATTCCGTTGACAGATTCAGAAAAAGATCGCATGAACGCTTCTGCTAACGCTTTGAAAGATGTAATCAAGTCAGCGTTTGAAAAATTTGAAGCTGAAAATAATTAGTAAAAGCTCTATCAGAAATCGAGATGATTTCTGATAGAGCTTTTTATTAGCCCTGATACAAAATTCCTTTTTCGGCTAACCCTTCTTTTATTCGGCTAAGTGCGTCTTCACTTTCACAACGTATCGTATGTAGATGGATACCACCAGTCAACTCGGATAATAGCGACGCACTACTTTTTTGATATGCTTTGATGAACGCTTTCACCTCTTTTTCTGTGCGGATATGCAAACCTCCTGTTAATTCACCATAAATCGGATGCTCTACCACAACATCAAGCAACTCACCACCTAAAAAGACAATTGTTCGTAATTCCTCTTCCGTTTGTTCGGGAGAGTGCTGACAGGCAATTTTCCGAATGATACCTTGTTTATTTTCTTCTTTTTCCAGCAGATATCCTCTAGCTGTTGCGATAATATCATGACCTGCAGCCCTTAAAAGGGCTACATCTCCAACCACAATTTGGCGGCTGACTTTGAACTCTTTTGCAAAACGACTGGCACTCACAGGCTTTTCTGCTGATTCTAATTCAAGTAAGATCGCTTCCCGTCTTTTTACACCATCCATTCAATTCCCTCCTGGCTCTTTTAATCCAGCTGTTTTTGCTGAAAATGTTTTGATGCGTCCATAATTCCTTGGTAAGTTTCTTTGATCACTTCTTTGTACGCATCATTTTGGATATACGTATTGATTTTTTTTAAAACTTCTTGTTCTCTTGAGGTATCTAATATCTGCTTGTCAGCAGTTTTTTTGATAGCAACAATTGCTTCTACTACATCCATACGTTCTTCTAATAATGCAACTATTTTTTTGTCTAGTGTATCAATTTTATCGCGTTGGATTGTTAAAGGAGGCTGATTCGGCTCATCCAGTTCAATTTCTTTGATGATTTTTGCAGGATTACCGCCAATTACACAATTATCTGGAAAAGATTTGGTCACGACAGCCCCTGCTGCTACAACCACATTATTACCTAGCGTTACACCTGGAGTGACGATAACACCACCGCCAAGCCAAACGTTATCCCCAATCGTGATGGGTTTTCCAAATTCCAACCCACTATTTCTTTTGAC
The DNA here is from genome assembly GCF_001730315.1 of Enterococcus ureilyticus. Classification (GTDB taxonomy): domain Bacteria; phylum Bacillota; class Bacilli; order Lactobacillales; family Enterococcaceae; genus Enterococcus_L; species Enterococcus_L ureilyticus. Next base: position 198,444 of record NZ_MIKC01000040.1, on the reverse strand, counting down.
TGGATGTAGAGGATGTGTGGCTGCATATAGTTGAGCGTTCGGTCCAAACATGCAATTGTCCCCAATCGTAATTGGACAAATATCTAAGAAAATACTATTAAAATTGGCATAAAAATTTTTACCAACATGAATATTAAACCCATAATCAAAACTAATTGATGGTTCAATGTAACTACCTGTTCCAGTTGTTCCAAAGGTTTCTTCCACTAATTGGCGGCGGATTTGGCTGTCTTCTTCTTTATTGATCAATTTCATCTGTTCTCTTGCAAATTTGCGAGCTGTTGCCAGTTCTGGATCACCAGCAAAATAAAGTTCGCCGCCGATCATTTTTTGTCGTTCTGATTTAATTTCTTCCATGTTAAAGCTCCTTATCCTATATTTTCAAAGACCTTCACTGCATCTTCTTTTAAAAAATAAGCATCCCTATTTAATTGAATCGGTGTTTGATTAATCACTAAAAGTGTAGCTGCGTCATTTGCATAATGAATCAAATCACAAAACGGATGCACTTGAAAGCTAGTCCCAACGATCACGATCAGATCAGCTTTTGCTATAGCTTCGATCGATACCGCTATTGCTTTTTCATCTAATCCTTCTTCATATAGAACAATATTCGGTCGAATTTGGCCACCACATTGCTCATGCCTTGCAGAAGTTAGATAAACTTTTGCTGAAACTGCTTGACCACATTTTCTACAATAACAATCATATAAGTTTCCATGAAAATCAACAAGCTACTGCATTTTCGCTTTGGCATGGAGGCCGTCTATATTTTGGGAAACGACCCATGCATTCTTAGTTTTTTGTAGTTCTGCTATTTTCAGATGGATGATATTTGGTTTGGCATTAGGATGATATAATGTTTGCACAAATGAATAAAATTTTTCTGGTTCCTCAATCATACAAGTCTGGCTTAACAGATATTCAGGTCGTTCGATTCCTTTATAAATGCCAGACAATGAGCGATAATCTGGGATGCCTGAGGCTGTTGACACACCCGCGCCTGTTAAGAAAGTAATACGATTAGCTTGCTGGATCAGGTTTATCGCTTTCGTTTCATTAATTGTTTGCATTGTCTCATCTCCTAATAGTTTCATTATAACGTAAAGACGGAAGAGAGAGAAAACATATTCGTAGAAATAAAAAAGAATTGCGTTCATATTTGCTAATTAGGACACGAATTTTGCACGTTAAAAACAGGTGAAAAGCTTTTAATTATGTCCGCTTTATCACTGACTTTTCATGACAAATAAAAGAGAACGTGATAGAATACTTAATGTATAAAAGTGAGGTGAAACTTCGTGGTAGCATTTATTATTTATTGGGCAGCTATTTTAGTCTGCATTGCTTGGGGTGTTCTAAGCTTATGGTTTTCGATCTATTATCTTTCACGCAAAGAAAACGGAAATCTGTGGGCGTTTGCATTCTTTAACGTTCTTGCTGGTATTATTTTGGCTATTGTTTTAGTGATTTACAAAACGTGGGATTTCGATATTACAACTTATTCAAGCTTGATTTACACAATCTTAGCTTCATATGGTGTCTTAACTGTCTTACAAGCTATTTTAGGCCGCGAACCAAAAGAAGCAGCAAAAGCTTAATTATATGTTTTGACTGTCAAAAAGTACTGAAAAAGTATTCCTTTTCAGTGCTTTTTTCTTGTTCTTTGATTAATTAGGATGACCACGATCATTTTATCTTTCGCACTCTGTTTTGAGCTACTAGAAACAAATGGACTATTACCCTAAAAAAACATCTCGAGCCGTTCTACGGTCTTCTGTATTCTTTATGTCTAGTACAGCTACAATACAAACAACGCTGATTACCACAATTGTGTTTATCCAAGTTTTTTTATAATCAATTGACATGAAATCCATTATTTCCAAACAAATCTTAGGTAAACAAGCAATTGACTTTTCCAAGTAAATAACGTACACTTTATACTCGAATCGAATAATTAAATAGTACCTCAAATCGAGGTAGAGGTTGCGTTTTTTATTAAGCTTGTGGAGTGAGAGGACACGTCGAAACAAGTCTAGGAAAAATCGCCGAAATGCATAACAGCCTCCCTGTTATGTGTTGGGACGTAAGCGAACAACTTGCGGACTGTCTTAGTAGTGATGCTAAGTTGCGCTATGTTTTTGTTGAGAGTACCTGACGATATAGGCAACTATGCATTTTGCATAGTTGTTTTTTTGTGTGAAAGAAGAAGCTGTTTCAATGTATTCTTCAAAACTCTTTAAACTGAATTATAGTAAAACAAATTCAAGGATGTATAAGAAAGGAAGACAATTATGAACAAAAAATCATTTTCACTTGGCTTGTTATTTGCATTTATTTTAGTTATTTTCTGTGCTCCAGTCTTTAGTCAAGCAGAAGGAACAGAGGCTAACGGAGAATTCCGTGTTGGAATGGAGGCTGGTTACGCCCCGTTTAACTGGTCCCAAAAAACAGATGCACACGGTGCTGTACCAATTCAAGGAAATTCTTCTTATGCAGGGGGCTACGATGTACAAATCGCTAAAAAAATTGCTGCCGGCTTAGATAAAAAACTCGTGATCGTTCAAACAAAATGGGATGGTCTAGCCCCTGCTCTGCAATCTGGAAAAATCGATGCGATTATTGCTGGTATGAGCCCAACGGCTGAACGACGCAAAGAAATTGATTTTACTGATCCTTATTATGAATCACAATTAGTTGTAGTTGTTCAGAAGAAAAGCAAATTTGCAGATGCTAAAAACTTAAAGGATCTATCTGGTGCTAAAGTTACAGCACAGTTAAATACCTTCCATTATAGCGTGATCGATCAAATTCCAGGTGTGAATAAACAACAAGCAATGGATAACTTTTCAGCAATGAGAACGGCATTGGCTTCTGGTATGATCGATGGCTATGTGAGTGAACGGCCTGAAGGTGTGACCGCTACAAGTGTGAATAAAGAGTTGGAAATGCTCGAATTCTCTAAAGAAAATGGCTTCCAAACCAATGCTGAAGATGTTCAAATCGCAGTTGGTATGCGTAAAGCAGACCCAACCATTGCTAAAGTGAATCAAATTTTATCCGGTATTTCTTCAGAAGAACGCACAAAAATCATGGATCAAGCAGTGAAAGATCAACCCGCGGCTGAAACAAGTGATAGTGAAAAAACTGGCGTTCTAGCTGATTTTAAAAATATCTGGGATCAATACGGCGGTATGTTCTTACGCGGTGCAGGTTTAACCTTGTTTATCGCATTGATTGGTACCTTTGTCGGAACAGCTTTAGGTTTATTGATTGGAGTCGTTCGTACGATTCCAGAATCCGACAACAAAGTGAAACGGTTCTTCCAAAAATTAGGCAATGGTTTGCTTTCAATTTATATTGAGGTGTTCCGCGGAACACCTATGATGGTGCAGGCAATGGTCATCTTCTATGGTCTAGCTTTAGCTTTTGGCATTTCTTTAGACCGAACGGTTGCGGCATTATTCATTGTTTCCATCAATACAGGAGCTTACATGTCGGAAATCGTTCGTGGTGGGATTTTTGCTGTTGATTCTGGACAATTTGAAGCAGCACAAGCCATTGGAATGACACATGGGCAAACTATGCGTAAAGTCATTGTGCCGCAAGTTTTACGTAATATTTTACCCGCTACTGGGAATGAATTTGTAATCAATATCAAAGATACAGCCGTTTTAAGTGTTATCGGTGTTGCTGATCTATTTTTCCAAGGAAATTCTGCCTCTGGTGCAAACTTCCAGTTCTTCCAAACATTTACGATCGTAGGGATCATGTACTTGATCATGACCTATGCTATCACACGAGTTTTACGTGTAGTCGAGAAGAAAATGGACGGCCCTTCTGCTTATGTCAAAGTTGAAGAACTAGAAAACGTAAAAGAAAGCTAAAGAGCTTTCAAATTTAGGAGGAAATAATATGAGCGCAATTATTGAAGTCGAACATTTAAGAAAAAGCTTTGGTGATAACGAAGTGTTAAAAGATATCAATGTAAACGTCACGAAAGGAGAAGTTGTCACGATCATTGGCTCTTCTGGTTCAGGTAAATCAACCCTGTTACGTTGTATCAACTTACTCGAAAAACCAACTGGAGGCAAAATCATCTATAATGGTGAAAATGTCTTAGAGCGTGGGTACAATCTGCCAAAATACCGTACTCATTTAGGGATGGTGTTCCAATCATTTAACCTATTTAATAATATGAATGTTTTAGAAAATTGTACCTCAGGACAGCTTACTGTTTTAAAGCGTAATAAAGAAGAAGCAAAGAAAATTGCGTTAGAAAATCTTGAAAAAGTTGGTATGGAACGCTTTATTGATGCAAAACCAGCCCAACTTTCCGGTGGACAAAAACAGCGTGTCGCCATCGCTCGTGCCTTATCGATGAATCCTGATGTGATGTTATTCGATGAACCAACTTCAGCTCTTGATCCTGAAATGGTCGGAGAAGTACTGAAGACTATGAAGGATTTAGCCCATACAGGATTAACGATGATCATCGTCACTCATGAAATGGAATTTGCTAAAGAAGTTTCTGACCGTGTGATTTTTATGGATAAAGGTGTGATTGCAGAAGAAGGAACTTCTGACGATATCTTTGTTCATCCAAAAGAAGAACGGACGAAAGAGTTTTTACATCGAATTTTATCAAAACCTTAAAAAATAAATCAACACTCGCTTGAGCAGTCACTGTTCAAACGAGTGTTGATTTATTTATATTGTCTAATCGTTGGTGGTGTAAAGGTAGCGATAAATGCTTGAATCGCATCTAAATCTTCAGAAAAGAAAATCTTTGCTCGGTCTGCTTCCGTTAAAAATCCATCGCGAACCATTTTATCAAAAAATTCGGCTAATAAATCATAATAGCCCTCTACATTAAAAAAGACACAGGGATTTTGATGTTCACCAACCCTTCCCCAAGAAACAACTTCTGATATTTCTTCCAACGTTCCAGGTCCACCAGGCAAAGCTAAATAGCAATCTGCCAAATCGATCATTTTACGTTTACGCTCATGCATGTCAGTAACAATATGCATTTCAGTAATCGCTTGATGTGCTAATTCACGCTCCATTAGAAATTTTGGCATCACTCCGATTGCTTTGCCACCATTGTCAATAACTGTATCGGCAAGAATTCCCATCAAACCAACATTGCCTCCCCCATAGACAAGGTCATACTTATTATTGGTCATCCATTGGCCTAACACTTTTGTTTGTTCCTGATAAATTGCTTTATTTCCTACACTTGCCCCGCAATAAACGGCCATTCTCTTCAACTAATTCCCACCTATTCTAACTGACTAACAGATTGTCATTTGATTTGATTTTTATGCTTCTTCATTCTGTGATTGATAAGAAACATCATTAAATGTTTTTAGCGTGTAATTCTGTAAATCATTTTCTTTTTCTAAAATTGTAATACTCGTATTCGCTAAGGGACCACCTTCACGCCATTGTGATTTTTCTTTTCCGATCAAGGAATTGATCAACGTAATCAACAGCACACCATGTGCTACAATTAGTACTTTTCCATCTGGGTATTTTTTACTGATTTGTTCTATTGTTTCAGTAGATCGTTTTACTAAAGAGTCGATCGTTTCACCACCAAAAGCTGTGGGATCATACAGGTCTGGTCGTTGACGTAAGTTCTTTGTTTGCTCATCTGTATGATCGATTTCAATGCCTTCACGTTTACCAAATTTGATTTCTCTTAGGCTGTCATAATAATTCACGGTTAATCCATCTAAATAATCATTTTCTTTAAGAAGGTAATTCGCCGTATCCATCGCTCTTTTTTGAGTGCTGACAGCAACTGCATCAAATGATGTATCGCAAAGATAACGTCCCGCTTGGATTGCTTGTTCGATACCGATCGGTAACAACGGCGAATCGATTTTTCCTCCTTGAAATCTCAAACTCAAATTCAGTTCTGTTTTTCCATGTCTCACAAAATAAAATGTGGTCATCTCTTTTCCCTCCATTTTTGACTGTGCCTTCCTCTTGATTATGATACTACAAATAGACTATTTTTGCTTTGTTAAAAATAGCGACTATCCTCTTTTGAATAAATGACACTCATTTTTATTTTTTCTATTCTATATGCTAACATAGTAAGAAGAATGGAGGGATTTGTGTGGAGCTTCAACAGTATCAACAATGGATCAGTCATTTTTATAAAAAAAGAGGTTGGTATGCGCTCAACTCTTTTATCCGCGTCAGTTTTTTAGCTGAAGAGACAGGAGAAGTTGCGCGTGCGGTGCGTGCTTTAGAAATTGGGCGTGACCGTCCAGATGAAAAATCAAAAGCCCCAGAACATTTAGTTCAAGACTTGACTGAAGAACTCGGTGACGTGCTAGATAATATTTTTATCCTAGCTGATAAATACGATATTCGTTTCGAAGATATTTTAAGCACCCATAAGCAAAAGTTAGAAGAACGCTTTAATGAGATCGACAATCAGAAAGAAGGCATTAAATGAACAAGCAGATCACCATTCGACCAGTGGAAGAGCTCGATTTCCAACAACTATTTGAGATAGAAAATACGATTTGGACGAATGAAAATTCTCCTGTCCTACATTATTATCATTCCGTTGACGAGTATAAGGAAAAAACAGCTGGACGCATTATTTTTGTTGCTGTTGAGGCTGACAAAGTTCATGGTTTTATAGACGTTCATCATCCCACGCCTTTGAACGCCCATCAAAAGCAATGGATGTTTGGGATCGGTGTTCATCCAGACAGCCAATCTTATGGGATCGGTCGGCAATTATTGGATTATTTAAAGGAGGTCGCTACTAAAGAAGGGATTCATAAAATTTCTTTACGCGTTATGGGGTCTAATACTAAAGCCATTCAATTTTATCGAAAAAATGGGTTTATACAAGAAGCTTTATTTAAAGATGAATTTTTTATCAATGGTCAGTTTTGTGATGATTATCAATTTGCTTATTTCACAAGCTAATCTCAGCAGGTTTTAATGTTTTCAGAAAAACCTGTATCTCTTTCTGAAATTCGCTTGCTGTGGTCTCTTTATTCTGTTATTTTAGTTAAGAATAACGTTTAAGGAGTGTTGATGTGTGACAAAAAAATTATCATGGCGTGACTACCTTTATGTAGGTTCTATGCTATTTGGCTTATTTTTTGGAGCTGGAAATTTGATTTTTCCTGTTCATATGGGGCAAGAAGCTGGAGCAAGTATTTTTTTAGCAAACTTAGGCTTTTTGATTACAGGGATTGGGTTACCCTTTTTAGGTGTGATTGCTATTGGTATTTCAAAAAGTAATGGGGTCTTTGATTTAGCAACTCGTGTTAATCGGCGCTATGCTGTTGCTTTTACAGTATTACTATACTTGACGATTGGTCCATTCTTCGCATTGCCTCGTCTAGCTACGACATCTTTTGAGATTGGTTTGGCCCCTTTTTTGCCAAGTGATCAGCATAAATTAGTTTTAGCACTATTTTCAGCCCTATTCTTTTTTATTGCTTGGGCATTTTCACGTAAACCATCTAAGCTACTAGGTTATGTAGGAAAGTTTTTGAATCCATTATTTTTATTTTTGTTAGCTATTTTAATTTTATTTGCTTTTATTACACCCTTGGGTTCGATCACTTCAGCGCCTATTGCAGAGTCATATGTTGCAAATCCATTTTTTAAAGGGTTTACTGAAGGCTATAATACACTAGATGCTCTTGCTTCTTTAGCTTTTGGGATCATTATTGTGTCGACGATTCGAGGTATGGGAGTAGAAAAACCAAATGACATTGCAAAGGATACCATAAAATCTGGTGCAATCAGTGTTGTTTTGATGGGGATTATTTATACATTATTGTCTTACATGGGTACAATGAGTGTGGGGAAATTCCCTCTCAGTGAAAATGGTGGAATTGCCTTAGCTCAGATTGCCAATCATTATTTGGGTAGCTTAGGAAGTGTTTTATTAGCCTTTATCGTCATTCTAGCGTGCTTAAAAACAGCCATTGGTTTAATTACTGCCTGTTCTGAAACATTCAGTGAGCTATTTCCAAAAGGGTCTTATGCTTTTTACATTGCCGCAGCTAGTATTTTACCTTGTTTATTTGCAAATGTTGGCTTGACGAATATTATTCAATTTTCTATTCCTGTATTGATGTTTCTTTATCCTTTGGCTATGATTTTAATGATTCTAGTGATTATCAGTCCGTTATTTGGTCATCGTAAAGAAGTCTATCGTACAACAACTTATGTCACTCTTGTGGCAGCTTTACTTGATGCTTTGAATAATGCTCCTGAATTTATTAAGAGCAATTCAGGCGTTACAACTATTTTGACTACTGCTGAGAACTACTTACCATTATTTACGATTGGTATGGGTTGGGTCGTTCCATCTGTTCTTGGTTTTATAATCGGCTTGGTTTGGATCAATCTGAAAAAAGACACTGATCTTAAATAAAAAAAAGAGGTTGGGACAGGAGTGTTTAATCCCGAGAAATAAGAAGGGATTCACGAAAATTGTTCTTCAAATTTTTGTGAATTTCAGCTTATTTCCGAAGGGATTGCTTCTGCTCGCACCGTTTATACGAATTCCTTGAGTCTGAGAGATAACTCGTAGAGTTATCTCTCAGACTCTTTTTTCTCGAAATCTTACCTATCATACTACATATTTTTTATTTCGAGCGAAATCTTGCCTTTTTGTTAAGGATGTGTCACTAGCTGTCTACAGCTTATCGTCTTAGCTGACAAGTGCCTATATAATACAGTAGAATAGGGGCAAGGAAGTGATTAGCATGCTATATGAAGAATTGATGATGGATTCCGGAATGCTGACAAAGTTTAAACTTTTCAAACGAATCACACAAATCAATCAATCAGAGATCTCAATTACTCAATTATCTGATGAGCTATCGTTGAATTATCAACAGACATTTATTATCTTAAATGAAATCAATCATGATTTAGTTAAAGTGATTTCCAACCATCCATCCATTTTACAAAAAGCAGGAAAAATCGATAGTACCAAGTTACTCGTGACCATTGATGAATACCGTTATTTTCTCTTGAAAAAATCGGTGCCTTTTCAATTTATTCTTTATTTTTTAAACCAAGATTTTCCTAACATAGATGATTTTTGTCAACGCTATTACGTGAGTCGTTCGACAGTCTCTAGAAAGATGCTGCCTTTGAAAAAACACGTAAAGCAATTTAATCTGCGATTTACATATACTGAAGCAAATTTGACTGGGGATGAACGTGCTGTTCGAGTAGCACTTTTTGATGTATTGTGGCTTGGAACCCGTGGGACGGTTTGGCCATTTAAAAGTGTTGCCTTTGAAGATGCTGAAAGGCTTGTTGTTGCATTTTCTGAATATTTCCCCTTATCTAGAACTTACTTAGGTGCCAAAGAATTGACCTATTTTGCAGCGATTTTTCTCTGTCGAATGCGAAAGAAAATTTTTGTTTGTTATGACGACCGGTATGATTTTTTAATGATGGACAATCCGTACTATGATTTTGAGCGTCTCAACCAGGAACTTGGACCGATTCAAGCACTACCACCTAAGCACAGCAAGGGAGAAAGCAGTTTTATTTTTTTCTTAGCTCATTACGCTCCTTTTTATACTCTAGATGATGACCCTTCACTATTTCAAACATTGCATGATTTTTCGTCGCGGCCAAATCCTGTGTATGAATTAGTTCAAGAATTTCTTGCCTATGCTAAAATCAATATTTTCAAAAAGGAACCTGATGTTGTTGCTAAACCAATGATCATTGGAAATCTATTAAATATTACGTTTACCTTTTATGTGTTACGCCAACCATTTCCTAACCTTCAAAAGTTAGTAGAATTACCACGTAAAAAGAAAAAAGCTGATGAACTTCTTGAAACAAAGATTCAAGCTTTTTTTGATACAAAGGCGAAAGAAAAGGAATATAAGTTTATTTATACAATCAAAAAGCCCTTGGTCAATGCTATCAAAAGTGTCTTACTGCCGGCTTATGATAAGCCAAAGCATTCTGAACATTTAATAATTGGTGTTGCTTTTGAGCATAATTTCCTTTTAGTTAGAAGAATTTACCAATTTTTAAATGATCTAGGTTTTGTAGATTCTGCACCTTATCAGGAGGATTTGAATGAACAATATGATTTAGTGATCAGTTCTTCTTTATTGCCGAGGAAAAAGTATCCAGAATTACCCCTTTATTTTTGGGATTTATCTTATGACGAGGAAGAATTAGCTGATTTGTATCGAACAGTGCAACAGCTTTTTGAGAAGAAGAATATTATTCAAGAATAATTAAAGTAAGATTTCATGAACGAAGGTAAGACTTATTAAACCCGTTACTATGTACAATGTCCTGAAAATAGTTTTACTGATTCTCCCCCAAAAAAAGCCTGGCTAATAAGCTAGTTTATAGCACGGATACTCGTTAAAAGTTGAACATGAACTTGACTTGTAATTTTATTAATATTTAAAAAACGAAAGAGTCAAGAGTGAAGATTTGGCAGTCTTCGCTCTTGACTCTTTCACTTTGGCCAATTTAATTAGATGAAAGTTATTCATCATAAGTAGACTGATGGAAAAATTCCATATCTAATCCTTTTTCTTGTTCTTCTTCTGTTGTCTCTATTCTTGTTATTTTTGATGAAACAATTAGAATAAGTCTTGTTATGATGAATGCATACGCTGCGACGAAGCAGACACCTAAAATTTGAACGAGCAGTGCATTTAAGCCGCTAGCAGTTACTAATGAAGCACCTGTTCCGAAGATACCAATTAAAATAGTTCCAGTGAATCCACCAATGCCATGGACACCCCATACATCCAATGCATCATCCCAACCTTTTTTCTTACGAAAATCAACAGCAAGGTTACAAATAATTGCTGCGATGGCACCAATAGCAATTGCTTCTGTTGGTTTTACATATCCTGCGCAAGGGGTTATCGTTGCTAATCCTGCAACTGACCCAGTCAAAATATCCACAAAATCATAGTACCCCTTCTTAAATTTGGCAAATAAAATCCATACAGTTAAAGATGTAGCAAGTGCAACAAACGTTGAAACAAATGCATTCACTGCTTGAATATCTGCACGTAATGCACCACCAGAATTAAACCCAAACCAACCAAACCATAAAAGTCCAGTTCCGATTGCAGCAATCATCAAATTATTGTGTTGGCTTTTTTGTTGTTCCGTCAACTTTCTTTGTCCTAAGTACAAGATCGTTGCTAGAGAACCAAATCCGGCTGTCGTATGAATAACTGTACCGCCAGCAAAGTCTTTAAAGTTGAAATTACTTAAAAATCCACCACCCCAAACCCAATGGCAGACAGGGAAATAAATCAATAAATTCCAGCCGATCAACAGTAAAATATATCCTTTCATCGTCAAACGATCCGCAAAAGCCCCTGTCATAAGAGGGACGGTGATCACACAAAACATCAATTGAAAAGCAAAAAACATTAAAAAGGGAATCGTTGCCCCATGTAAAAGGTTCGCTAATGTGCCGACATTTTTCATCAAGAAGAAATCAGCTGGATTTCCGATAATACCATGAAAATCTGTACCAAATGCTAGCCCAAACCCTCCAAAAATCCACATTAACGTTGTTACTCCAACTGAAACAAATGATTGTCCCATAATGATTAATATATTATTTTTACGTGCCAAACCTCCATAGAAAAAAGCTAAACCTGGTGTCATTAAACACACCATTGCTGTACATAAAATCATAAATGCTGTATCGCCTGTATTAATTGAATTTGACATGAATTCCATTCCTTTCTTTGAATCTATTTCAATATAGTAATTCATTTTGCTACACTACTAGCAAATTATACTATTTGGCGCTCAAATTTGAGCATCAATCAAAGCTTGGACATAAGCAGATTTCGCATGCATCAATTGACTCGTTTCTATCACTTCTTCTAAATGTCCCTCTTTTAAAAAAATAAGTTTGTCACAAAAATAGGTAGCCAATTCTAAATTATGAGTAACGACTATATAATACAAGTTAAATTCTTTTTTTAAAGCAAGTAACAACTCAAGCATACGCTCCACATTAAATAAGTCTAACGAACTAAAGGCTTCATCCAAAATCAATACCTTTGCTTCCGTTAAGATACTTCTCGCAATACAAACACGCTGAATCTGGCCACCACTTAAGTTTCTTGGTTTCTTGTCTAAGAGTTCTTCAGATAATCCCACTTTATTTAAAACAGTAATTATTTTTTCTTTTGTTTCTTGTGTTTTATTGTTTTTACTAACTGATTCTACTAATGCTTTTTCTACAGTAAAGTCCGGATTGATTGCAGAGGTGTACTCTTGAAATATCATGCTCACTGGGTTCTTTTGTTTGAGTGGCTCATTTAGTCTAAATATGATTTCCCCTGACCCTTTATCTGGTTTTTCAATACCAGCTATTAGTTTAGCTAATGTTGTTTTCCCACTACCACTTTCTCCTAAAATACCAATAATCTCTTCTGAAATACAAAGTGAAAATGGCTTTAGTCCACCGTCCATTTTTTCTCTTGGCATGAATAACCGCTCTTTGTAATACGTCTTTGATAATTGCTCAAGAACTAACCAATTTTCCATCTTTTAATCTCCAAAATGTCGAACCTATTTTATTTTTTATTCTACGCATTTTTACCAAATATGAGGTTGAATCAGTGTCCATTTTATCTATTTTTTTGTGTTCAATTTTTCTACCTGCTTCTAAAACCAGTGCCGTATCACATAAGTAATCTACAATAGCAATATCATGTGTCGCCAAAAGTAGAGTCGTCTCATTTCGTTTTTTTAGCTGCAAGAAACTATCTAGAATTCTCTTTCTATTTATCGTGTCCAATGCACTCGTCGGCTCATCTGCAATAATCACTTTGGGTTTCAAAATAAGTGCTAACCCAATTGCACAGCGCTGTAACGTTCCACCAGATAATTGAAAGGGGTATTTGTTTAAGATACTTTCTGGTAAGTCCATACTTTCCAATAACTCTTGAATCATATTTGTTCTTTCACTTACAGAAAATCGATTTTCTGTCAATGTTTCTTTCAATTGCACACTCATTTTTTCAATAGGATCAAATGCTTCTGAAGCATTTTGAGGGATGTATGTTAATTCGCGACTTAATACCGCCGAAGAATGAACATTGTTTTTCTCCTGAATAACGATTTTATTTTTAGTATCCGGAAAATAGGTAATTAATCCACTTGAATGAAGTGATTTTGGACAGATTCTCATAATCGTTTTAAGAAGTGTTGTTTTCCCACTTCCACTTGGTGCCAGAATACCTAAAAACTCATTTCTTTCTACTTGAAAAGTTAGGTTATCAAGGACTCTTTTATTTGTTTTGAGTTCATTTACGCTCAACTCTTCCACTACCAAAATTAGTGTATTTTCCATTACTTTCTCCCTCGTTACTCGCTATTCGCTTCGTTGATTCCTTCCGCAACTGCGTCTCCGATATAATTGAGCATCGCTATCACAAGAAATAGTGTGATCCCAGCAGGAATCATCTGCCAAGGCTCAACTACAGCGATTTCTCTGGATTCGTTTAACATTCTACCCCACTCAGCTGTTGGTGGCTGAATCCCAACCCCGAGAAAAGATAGCGCACTAATACTCATAATCACTGCACTAATATCTAATGTAGAGTAAACAATGATTGCCCGAATAATCGGGGGAAAAATGTGTTCTTTAAATACCCATCCTTTAGACTTTCCAGAACTTAGGGAGAAGACAACATAATTTTTTGTTTTATAATTAAGGACTTCTGTCCTGATCATTTTAACGTACCACGGAAATCGTACTATTGTCAGTGCTAAAATAATCGTCAGTAAACTAGGGCCTAAAATCCCAATAATACACAAAGACATCATTTCATTCGGTAAAGAAAGCATCAGGTCACAAAATCGCATCATTGAGGCATCGATCCAACCACCAAACATCCCAGAAATTCCACCAAAAATGAGCCCGATCAAAAGAATCAAGAAAACAATTAAAAAGGAGAGAAGTAACGTCACTCTACCGCCATATAATATCCTCGAAAAGATATCTCGACCTAACATGTCTGTTCCAAAAAAATGTTCACTACTTGGATGAGCCAATTTATTCATAATATCTTGTTTGTTTGGATCATACGGTGACAAGACATTCGCAAAAATAATACCTAACATTAAAAGACTTAAAAAGAGAATAGAAACAAGAACTATTCTATCCTTGACTATTTTTTTCATTACATCCATCAGCTGCCTCGCTCTCTTAGTCTGGGATCAATCCTTTTGTTTAAGGAATCAATCAACAAACTACTGCTAATAAAGAACAATGACATAATCACAATATAGGCTTGCAAAACAGGTAAATCGCGATTTCTGATTGCATTAATACAGAGAAGCCCCATACCAGGCCATGCAAAAACACTTTCTATAATGATGCTACCAGCAATCAGTTTGGGAATACTCACGCCAATCGAAACAACAGAAGAACGCAAAGAATTTTTCAATAAATGTTTCGTGATCGATTTTTTTGAAAATCCTCTTGTAAAATAATAGTCGACATATGGCAACTGTTTATTTTGCAATAAATCATTGCGAATCAACCGAATATACGAACTAGAGTAGGCCAAAGAAAGTGTCAATGCCGGCAAGAAAACTGATAATAGGCTTTCGGCCCCTCCCGTTGGTAACCAATTTAGCTTGATAGAGAACAAAAAGATCAGTAACAACCCTAGCCAAAATGATGGAATTGCATTTAAGACAAAGGTGATCAATCTTAAGACTTTTTCAGTCCAATGATTTTGATAATTAGCAGCCAAAATTCCCAGTACTAAACAGGTTACAATAATGATGATCAGTGTCACTAGAGTCAAAAATACTGTATATGGAAAAGCCTCACTGATCATACCAGCAATCGATTTATCAGTAGCATAGCTTTTACCTAAATCCCCTTTTAGAGCCTGTTGAACCCAATCAATATATCTTGCAAAAAAAGGTTGATCTAACCCCAATTCTGAACGCATCTGACGCACATTTTGTTCAGTTGGTGTGATTGCCTGGACTCTTAGTGCTACTTCAGCTGGATCATTGGATAGATACGTCAATAGGAAAAAAGGAATAAACGTTATTAAAAAAAGAAGAAGTAGGATTTTTCCACAATTTTTAATAATAGATTTAATCATTGTCACCCAACTTTCTATCCTTATTCAAAGAACATTTTTTCAAATGGTATTTCATATTGCGAATCATTAAACGTGATATTTTTAAGGTTAGCTTTACCAATTGCTTTCGTTTTCGAATACGAAATTGGGATATATATACATTGATCGTTGATGTACGTCAAAATTTCGCTATAATCTGTTTGTCTCTGTTTTTCATCTGGCTCAATCATCACTTGTGTGATTTTATCATCCAACCATGCTTTTTTATCCAAGCCTAATTGTGCTTGATAATCTCCATGTGCCGGTATTCGCCAAGAAGAAAGATAAGATTGCGGATCGTAAGGCGTTCCCCACGACAACGAATACTGTAAATCGAACTCTCCATCTTTTTGACGATCAAGAAAATTCTGTTTTTCCTCAGAAATAATGGCTAGGTCCACCCCCACCTCTTTAAGATCCGCTTGAATCGATTGAGCGATTGTTCCTTCTTGTGCATTTTGTGAATTATAGGAAAAAGTTAGTGCTAAAGGTTTATCATCCTTCATCCGTATTCCATTTTCCCCTACTTTCCATCCTGCTTCATCTAGTAATTGATTTGCTTTTTCCACGTTGTGATTATAGCTTTTTAATTCAATATCACAATAAGGAGCTGTTTTTGGTAATAGCGTATCCGCTTTGTCTTCTGAATTATTTAGTACACCTTTAATAATATTCTCTTTGTTGACTGCGTAAGTTAACGCTTCTCTAACCTTTAGTGAACTCAGATTTTCTCGTTTACTATTTAATAGTATTGCACGAGAGGCTACCGGTTGGCTAGATACGGCTGTAAAAGCAGCCTTGTCAGCTTTCATTGCGTTATAGGCATCCATATTTAATTGGTCGCCATCTGCACCATAAATAAGATCAATTTCTCCTTTTTTTAGAGCAAGTAATAATGCTTGTGAATCTGGAATTACTTTCCAATCCACTTCTGAAACTTTTGGTTTTTCACCCCAATAATCTTCATTCACTACAAAGTGCGCATATTGATTGTCCTTGTGCGTTTCCAGTTTATACGGCCCAGTTCCCACATAGCTTGACACACCCGTTTTAGATCCCCCCTCAATAAAACTTTTAGGCGAGATAAAACGAAATGGCCTAGTCAACCCGAGTTCAATCAAGGTTGGGTAATAGGGATGTTTTAAGGTTAATTTGAAAGTCTCATCATCTACTACTTGTGTCGACTCGATTTCATTCACCATATCTAACCAAGCATGACGTTCCTTATTAGCCAAAACTGCATCAAAATTTTGCTTCACAGCATCTGCATTGAATGCCGTACCATCCGTAAATTTCACATTAGTTTGTAAAGAAAAGGTATATTCTTTACCATCATCAGAAATAGCCCAGCTTTTTGCTAACGCAGGTTTGACTTTTCCCTCTTCATTTTTGGTCAATCCTTCGAAAACCATATTTTGCGCAGCCATTTCTCCGTTATATAAATGCGGATTAATATCTCGTATATCTTTTGTACTACCATAATTTATTTGATTAGAAGATCGGCTCTCTTTTTTTGATGAATTACAGCCTGCTAAAATTAGTAGCATCATAGAGATAGTAAAAAAGAAGACTGGCATCCATTTTCTTTTCTTTGCCAACAACTCATCTCCTTTGCTATTTATTTTGTTGCTTCTATTAGGAATATAGGGGAAAACAAGAAATTAATTTTTTGAATATCACTTAGTAATTGATCATTCATATTCTCATGAATTGTAATAGATTGGAATCCACACTCTTTCAATACCTTCTTATCCCATATAGGACGGGTAATTTTTGATAAAGGCATTTCTTTAGCTAAGTCTTCCATCCAATCAATGTCTGTCCCTTCATAATAATCTTTAACAGCCATCTCTTGCGTCAATTCTCGATTTTTTTCATATTTCTCCCGAAGCGTTTCATCGTAAAGATATTTGTACCAATTTGAATCAAAATTTAGTAAGATTCCTCCTGGTTTTAATACTCGATACCATTCTTTATATGCTTCCTTTGGATTTTCTAGGTTCCAAGTGACATTTCTTGTGACAATTGCATCGAAGTGTGCTGTATCAAATGTCAACTTATGGGCATCCATCAATGTCCATTCGATTTTTTCAACGAGATCACCCGCATTCAACTTTGCTTGAATCAACATTTCTTCTGTCATATCGATTGACGTCACTTCAAAGCCTTTTTCAGCAAGCAATATGGAGAGAAAACCAGGACCAGTACCTATATCAAGAATTTTTTTAACTGGGTTTTCGTTTGCATTAAAAGCACTAAGGATGACATTCTGCCATAATGCTTTTGGTTCTCCCAGTAATTCTTCATGATGCTGTTGTCCATAGGTTTCAGATCTCTTTGACCAGTAATCAATAATTTCATTTTTAAATGTCTTCTTAGCCATTTCCACACTAATTTCCCCTTTTTACTACATAACAGAACAATGCCTCGCCATTTCTTACTAAAAAGTTCGTAAAAAATCTTCATCTTGTCCATTAATTCTGGATGTAGTTGTCATTTTTACTAAGAATCAATTCAGGATAATGAAGCTGTTCTATTCGAAAATGATTGAGTGCTTGCATCAGGATATAGCGATTTTCTTCTCCACTTTTCCCCAGCGCTCGAAGCACAAAACCAGGTTTTTCTAAACTTGAAATGCCAAAATTGACAGTTGTTTCAATTTCATTTAATTTCTTTCTAATTGTTTCAATAACCTCTTTTGTACAAGAAGGACTGATAATTATCAACGTATTATAATTCAAGCCGTCTTCAAAATAACCTAGTGCAGACATATCATTTTTCAATGGCTCTGATAGTAAATGGTCATTGTAGATTAATTCTTCATCCATATATATACTTGTTTTCATCTGTAATTCAGCGTATTGAAACGGTTGCTCATCAGCAGACCAGCCCGCTGTTACACCATCCATTAAAATTAGCGTTGCATTTTCTTTCATCTGAACGATTGTTTCTTGTTTGTAAATTGAATTTTTATAAGGAATTACTTCATCTGTTAAATATTCAAATGTGCTATTTTCTTCTAAAACCAGCTGTGTTTTTTGTGTTGTTTGTATTTTATTATCACATTTGTATACGTAAGTTGGTGCTTGAGTTGTCACGATAGCATGCGCTTCTTTGGCTACCGTAACATCCAGTTCATATTTCTCTCCCTCAAGGAAACCCCCACCCGTACTAATAAAGAAGTAATATGGTGTTTTCTCATTCGCTAATGGAATATTCGAGGACACGCGAGAATTGCCCTCATGATAAATTCTAGACGCAATGGTTCGGTTATTACGATTGGTAAATGCCATTTCAATAAGTCCGTCTGTATCTTGCCTCATATTATAATCCTTCTAGTAAAACATTTTTACGGATCCATTCATTTACGGCTGCTACCCCTTCTTGATCCTTTAAGTTAGTAAATAAAAAAGTATTATCTTCTCGAAAAACTTCGGTGTCTTTTTTCATGACATCTAAATCAGCACCAACATACGGAGCCAAATCGATTTTATTGATGATAAATAAATCACTCTTGATCATTCCTTGACCTGCTTTTCTAGGAATTTTTTCTCCTTGGGCCACATCAATAATATAAATAGAGGAATCGACTAATTCTGGACTAAACGTTGCGGCTAAATTATCCCCACCACTTTCCAAAAAAATTACATCTAAATCTTCAAATCGTTCTTCTAATTGTTCAATAGCTGCAAAATTCATTGATGCATCTTCACGAATTGCTGTGTGTGGACATCCTCCAGTTTCTACACCGATAATACGATCTTCACTTAAAACAGAGTTATCACATAAGAATTTTGCATCTTCTTTTGTATAGATATCATTGGTTATTACTGCAACGTTCAAATCCTCATTCATTTGTCTAACTAAACGTTCAATAAGTAATGTTTTCCCTGATCCAACGGGTCCACCGACACCAATTATTACTGTTTTTTTCATCTGTTATTTCCTCCCTATGACATAAAAAGTCTGAATACTTGTGTTTCATGGTTAATTTGTGACAATTCGATTCCAGGTACATTGGCTCCTAAATAAGATGTGTCCAATTGCTTCATTTCTGCTACTATCTCTTCTAGAAGTGGGATTGTTCTTTGTAGAATTAATTGTCCGCTTTTTTGCCCTAGAGGGACTGCTCTGACAGCATTTTGAATCATCGTAGAATTTATACTATAGCCATAAAGTAAGATTGCTTCATCTGCGTCCAGTCCTTTATAATGAGCAAAAATAGCAAAAACAATCGCTGGATTTCCATAAACAGTAGCCTTTTTGATTTGTTGCTTATAATCATCTAGTAATGGAATATCATGTAAAGTTTGAACTAGGTCAATCATTTGCTTCGCAATCATTTTTGTCCCATTTCTTGTTTCAGCTGCTTGTGAGGAACATGTAATGATTTTATCGTATTCCCAAATTACTTCTATTTTTTCTTCTTCCAAAGCTTTAAAACAAAGATTTATAAGTAACCCTTCACCGTATTTAAATTGTGTTTTTAGATACGTATCTAACCAAATTTCAAAATCATCTGCATTCGTTATTTTATCTGTTCTCAAATAATTTTCCATACCAAAGGAATGATTGAATGTCCCAATAGGAAAAGTGGAATCGCAGACTTGTACAACATCTAAAAAATTTTCAAACCTTTTTACATTAATGTTCATGCGACAAGTCCACATGTTTCAAAGCTTTTTTCAACTTGATTTTTTTAATCTCGTAGTCTATGTCCTTTTTATTTAAAAGATCAACTACAGTTGGATCTACTTCTAAAACAATTTTCCCGTCTTCTACAACAACAGGTTTATGTGTATTTCCAAGTAAGTGAGCAATTTCACCCATTTCATCCATCGTTGACGGTTTAATGATAATCATTTCTTCAGAGCGTACCGCAATGACTAAAATGTTATGGTCATCGACAAAAAAGATAGAACCATTACGCAACGCTTCACTTTCACTTGTTAATCGAATACCATAATCGTTGCCATGATCTGTGGTTACCCTTAAAATTCTTTTGTTTAAATCATCACTGTTTAATCTAACAGTTTCAACATGATATTTCGTAATATCATCGATTTCATCAAGATTTGAATCAATAGCTGTCAAAATCATATTCTTCCTCCTGTAATAACATATTGATAATTTAACAGAACAAAAGTGGCATTAGCTTCCTTAAAATTTCTTCTAAATGTATATAGATATCATTTTTTTAAAAGAATTTTTGATAGCTTGCCACTTTTGTCCCAGCATTTTTCTGTTTAGAATAGGTAATATCTTTGGCTTAACGCCACAGTGTCGACGGGATCACAAGTAATCAATTCGTCATCAATCTTCACATCAAATGTATGAGGGTCAACGGTAATCGTTTTTGGACTGAAATTATTTAATTTCATGTCTCGCTTGGTTAAATTTCTTGTATTATGAACAGGTAAAACTACTTTTTCAAGTCCAATGTTTTCCTTGATTCCATGATCGTATGCAAACTGTGAAACGAATGTAATATTTGTGGCAGTCACAGCCTTGCCGCATGCCCCAAAGAGATCTCTCATTAGACGAGGTTGTGGTGTAGGTAGACTTGAACTTGCATCTCCCATCACACCATAACTAATCATGCCCATTTTTAAAACCATTTTGGGTTTTGCTCCAAACTTCGCTGGTTCCCAAATGACTAAATCAGCATATTTGCCTACTTCAACGGATCCGATATAATCTGATACACCGTTTGTGATGGCTGGATTTATTGTGTATTTCGCAATATATCGTTTGATCCGATTATTATCGTTAAATTCACTATCACCATCTAAAGGTCCACGTTGTTTTTTCATTTTATCTGCCAACTGCCAACAACGCATTGCAACTTCACCAACACGTCCCATAGCCATTGCATCAGAAGTCATAATACTTAGTGCACCCATATCATGTAAAACATCTTCTGCTGCAATCGTTTGTTTACGTACACGAGATTCTGCAAATGACACGTCTTCTGGTAATTTCGGATCCAAGTTATGACAAACCATGACCATATCAAATAGTTCACTGATTTCATTGATCGTATAAGGATTTGTTGGATTCGTTGATGAAGGCAACACATTATCGTGCCCCGCTACTACCATGATATCTGGTGCGTGTCCACCACCTGCACCTTCAGTATGGAATGTATGCACTGTTCGTCCTTGAAAAGCATCTAACGTATTTTGAACGAATCCCCCTTCATTAAGCGAATCAGTATGAACCGCAAATTGAACATCATATTGATCAGCAGCTTTCAGTGAATTATCAATTCCAGCAGCAGTTGCGCCCCAATCTTCATGGTTTTTTATCGCCATGGCACCTGCTTCAATTTGTTCTGCTATCGTTTCAGGTACAGCACCCGCACCTTTTGCCATAACACCAATGTTGATCGGTAAGTTTTCGGCTGACTGAAGCATTCGTTCGATATGCCATTTACCAGGTGATGTAGTCGCTGAATTTGTTCCATCAGCTGGACCTGTTCCCCCACCGAATAATGTTGTAATGCCATTATCAAGTCCCGCTTGTGCTAAACCTGGTGAAATAAAATGAACATGAATATCCAATCCACCCGCTGTTACGATTAGACCCTCAGCAGAAATTGCTTCCGTACTAGCACCAACGACAAAGTCTATGTCATCCATATTATCTGGATTTCCGCCTTTACCAATGGCGATGATCTTACCATCGCGGATCCCTATATCCGCTTTAATAATTCCTGTATAGTCAATGATTGTTGCATTGGTGATAATTGTATCTACAACCAGTGGATTTGCTGCACGAGTTTCTGTAGCGCTTTGCCCCATGCCATCTCTCAAAACTTTTCCTCCACCAAACTTGCTTTCTTCACCGTGAATCGTATAATCCTTTTCAATTGCTGCAAATAAATCCGTATCTCCTAATCGAACACTATCCCCGACTATTGGGCCAAACATTTGCGCGTATTTACTTCTATCCATTTTAAAGCTCATATTTTTCCCTCTTTTCAGCTATTTTGTGCGGTCATCATCTAAAAAACCATTTATTTTATCATTGAAACCATAAATACGGCGTTTTCCACCTACGTCAATCAAATTCACTTTACGGGTTTCACCTGGTTCAAAACGGATTGCAGTACCTGCAGGTATATCTAGACGTTTGCCTCTTGCTTTTTCACGATCAAATTTCAAGCCTTCTTCGTTTGCTTCATAGAAGTGAAAATGTGACCCCACCTGAACAGCTCGATCACCAACATTTTTCACCTCTAAAGTGATGGCATCATACCCTTCATTACATACAACTGGCTCTTTTGCTAACTTATATTCTCCTGGAATCATAACTTTTCCTCCTTCATCGAATCATTAAAATGAATTTATTGGATTGGATCATGAACGGTAACTAACTTTGTTCCATCTGGAAATGTTGCTTCTACTTGAATCATTGGAATCATTTCTGAAATACCTTCCATGACATCTTCTTTTGTTAAAAGATTTCTACCCTCGTTCATTAATTCAGAAACTGTTTTTCCTTCACGTGCGCCTTCTAAAATCAAATCCGTAATCAAAGCGACACTTTCTGGATGATTCAACTTTATTTTTTTGTCTTTTCTGCGTTGGGCAATCATTGCTGCCAAGCTGATCATCATTTTTTCTTGTTCTCTTGTTGTTAATTGCATAATAAATGCTCCCTTCTCATTTTATTTTGGCCATAAATCAAGTAGCATTAAGAATCCAGGAATCCAAGCAGTAATGATTCCTTCCCCTACCGATAGATAACCCACAAATTTCCCCAGATTTTTTCCGAGTGTATTTTCAAGAAATCCTGTAAACCAAAGAATTCCCCAGAGAAACCAAATTATTCCGTATAACGTATTTCCGCCATACCCATAAAAACATAATATTCCTGCTGGAATCGCGTTGATTGCTACAAATAAACTGAACCAGCCATAAAGCTTCTGATCTAAATCAAACATTGAATTAATTGCTGTATAGAGATACGTAAACGCAAATAATAAACCAGTCGCACTGGCATAAAACCACGATGAATCTTTATTCGCTACTATCCCGTAAGAAAGAGCTACCAGGTTTAAAAGTAAACTTAATCCACCTGTAAATAGATTCATCACCACGACTGATTTATCTTGTGTTCCTTGTAATCGGTAAAGACCATTGCTTATTAACACCATTCCTACATACAATAAAATAACACCAAGCATTTTTATCCTCCTATCTTCATTCAAATACGTTATTTATTAATTTATATACTATTTCTATACAATATACGTATAAAAGATTGTTTTATGGAAGCTTTGAAATGAGTAATCTATCAAAATGAGTAATTTTCCGATAAACCCCAACTAAATTTACTGACTTAAAAATAACTTTATAACGATTTATTATATTCTACAAAAATTAAACTAGCTTGGTACACAAGCATTTAGCCCTAAAAAAAAGGAATTATTCTGCTCCATCGATCATTCATTCCCAATCGATTTTATGAATTATATCTTACTCCTGTATACTGAAATATACAAATATTTTTCACGTTTTTAAATTTTTTTAAGAATTAATATAAAATAAAAAAGTAGAGTTGCTACAACTTCTTGAGTTATAGCTACTCTACTTTTTTATAAAACGTTTGGTTATTTTACTCATAAAAAACTTATTCATTCATATTTCACTTCAACCAAATACAGCCCTTCTGGATGTGCAGTTGGTCCAGCTAAATTCCGATCTTTAGCGGCAATGATTTCAGGAATTCTTGTTTCATCCATTCGACCATTTCCCATTTTAAGAAGTGTTCCTACCAATATTCGGATCATCTTATACAAAAAACCATCTCCACGAAATGTAAAAACCAGTTCGTCTCCCGCTTCATTGATTTCAAGTCTTGCTTCATGAATCGTTCGAACTTTGTCCTCAATCTCGGTACCAGAAGCACAAAATGACGTAAAATCATGCGTTCCAACTAAATCAGTCAATGC
The DNA here is from genome assembly GCF_001730315.1 of Enterococcus ureilyticus. GTDB lineage: Bacteria > Bacillota > Bacilli > Lactobacillales > Enterococcaceae > Enterococcus_L > Enterococcus_L ureilyticus. The sequence goes on along the minus strand of NZ_MIKC01000040.1, from coordinate 174,312 downwards.
TCTTCGAATCTTTTTAATATCCACTTCATAAGGAAAGTAGCTAGCGTAGAATCGTTTAAACGGACTTCTTGGTTTCCCGATATCTACCCGAAATTGATAAATCTTCTCAACAACATGATAACGAGCATGGAAATCATCTGGTACGATTTCTACACTTTTAACAGCGATATCTTCAGGTGTTTGAGTATCTAGAGCATAACGCATTTTTTCCAAATCTCTCGTCTGTGGATAATCAAAATGAATCACTTGTCCAGCGGCGTGAACCCCTGCATCTGTCCGACCAGAACCAAAAATCGTGATCGTTTTGCCGTTATTCATTTTTCTCAATGTCTTTTCAAGCTCTTCTTGGACAGTACGTCCATTTGGTTGAGCTTGAAAACCATTAAAATTTGTTCCGTCATACGCAATTATTGCTTTATAGCGTGGCATTTCTTTTCCACCTTTACTTCTAACTTCTCATAAAAATCAGCATTACAGTTAAGACTGCAAATACCAACATAACAGCTGTATCTGTTACCTGCCAATGAAGAATCCGATATTTTGTCCGGCCGTCCCCACCTTGGTAGCCACGTGCTTCCATCGCAGTTGCTAAATCTTCTGCTCGATTAAAACTACTCACAAATAACGGAATCAACAGCGGTACCACAGCTTTCATTTTTTGAATCAGGTTCCCTTCGCCAAAATCCACTCCACGAGCCCGTTGTGCATTCATGATCTTCTCTGTTTCATCCATCAAAGTTGGCACAAAACGCAACGCGATCGATAACATCAATGACACTTCATGCACAGGAAAACGAACTACCTTTAATGGACGCAATAAATATTCGATTGCATCTGAGAGGTCCAGAGGCGGTGTTGTCAATGTAAGTAATGTAGACATAAAGATAATCAACACAAACCGACAGAAAATAAATAATCCGTTGGTCACACCAAATTCAGTGATTGTAAAAATTCCCCACTTAAAGTAAACTTCTCCTCCTTGGGTAAACAACATCTGTAACGCAACCGTGAACAGAATCAACCAAATCAGCGGTTTGATTCCTCGAATAAAGAAACGGATATTCACTTTGGATAGAAAAATTGCAAATAATGTAAAAATAGCTAAAATACCATATGTCTGCCAATTGTTCGCCAAAAAGATGATCCCAATAAAATAAAAGCTAGCAATCAATTTTGCGCGTGGGTCCATCCTATGAATAAAAGAATCTCCTGGAATATAGCGACCAAAAATCAATTTATTCATCATCCGTCTTCACCAGCCTTTTTCATGCCCTTTAATAAATCATCAGCCAGTGTTTCTGCCGTCAGAGGTAAGTCTTCAAAAGAGAGCCCTTTGGCAATTAATTTCTCTGCAAAAGTTGCAGCTGTTGGTACGCCTAATTGTTTTTCTTTCAACCAGTCGATATCTTGAAAGACCTCTTGAGGTGCACCTGCCTTCACGATTCTGCCTTTTTCTAATACTAAGACATGGTCTGCGTAGTTAGCTACATCATCCATTAAATGCGTCACTAAAACGATTGTCATGCCACGTTCTTCATGCAAACGCTGAAACATCTCCATCATTTCTTTACGTCCTTGCGGATCAAGTCCAGCTGTCGGTTCATCCAAAACGAGTACTTCTGGCTCCATCGCTAAAACACCAGCAATTGCCACACGTCGCATCTGACCACCAGAAAGTTCAAAAGGAGAACGGTCTAAAAAACTAGCGTCCAGTCCAACTAAATCAAGCATTTCAGCCGCTAATCTTGCAGCTTCTTCTCCTGCCACACCAAAATTCTTAGGCCCAAAAGCGATATCTTTCGCCACTGTTTCTTCGAATAATTGAGCTTCTGGAAACTGAAAAACAATACCGACTTTTTTACGTATCGGTTTTAAATTTTTATTATTTGTCTCAGGTACAATCGTTCGATCACCGATCGTCACAGTCCCTTTTGTCGGTTTTACCAAGGCATTTAAATGCTGTAGTAAGGTTGATTTTCCACTACCAGTATGCCCTACGATTGCAGTATAAGAACCGTCTTCTAATGTTAAATTTAAATCGAATAATGCTCGCTGTTCGAAGGGTGTGTTAGGTTGGTAGGTAAAATCTACTTGTTCAAAACGGATGTCCATAACCAATCCACCATCCTTTCTTCAGTCAAGTATTCGTTTGGTACATCGACTCCACGTTGCTTTAAGGCAATTTTTAATTTTTCTGGAAATGGTAGGTCTAAGCCCATCTGGATCAATTCAGTTCCAGCAGAGAAAATCTTCTCAGGTGTCCCTTCGCTGACTAACTTTCCTTGTTTCATTACTAAAATTCGATTAGCATTAGCTGCTTCATCAATATCATGCGTAATTGAAATCACAGTCAAATTACTTTCTTCTTTGATTTTTTTGATCGTCGCTATCACTTCATCACGACCTTCAGGATCCAACATACTAGTCGCTTCATCTAGAATAATAATATCAGGACGTAAAGCAACTACACCTGCAATTGCTACACGTTGCTTTTGTCCTCCTGATAACCTAGCAGGTTCACGTGTCGCAAAAGAGGCCATGCGTACTTTTTCTAAAGCATCTTTGACTCTTAAAACCATTTCTTCACGAAGAATTCCTTGATTTTCTAAGCCAAAGGCAACATCATCTTCTACTGTTGAGCCGACAAATTGGTTATCTGGATTTTGAAAGACCATTCCGACCATTTTGCGAATATCCCAGACATTCGTTTCATTTAATTCTTTACCACCGACGTTAATTGTGCCAGAAGCAGGTAATAATAGCCCATTGATCGTTTTTGCCAATGTTGATTTTCCTGACCCATTGTGCCCAATAATCGCAATCCACTCACCTTGTTGGATGGAAAAAGATACATCTTTCAAAGCGGGAGAAGCATCTTCAGGTTGATAGTTAAAATCGATATTTTTTAATTCAATTATCGGTTGCATCGCGTACTCCCTCAATTATTTAGTCTTACTAACACTAACAAAAAATCAGTGTTTTTTCAATCATCTTTTCTTTGCACTATTTTCTATTATAACAAATTAAGGGCTAATATGTGAATTCATATCTGTCAAGACAGTATTTTTTTAACGATTATTTTTTGTGCAACTAAACAAATAAGGATAGAAAAACTAAAAATCAGTCTTTTCTATCCTTGTACGTCAACTCATTGACTATTTATTTAAATATTCAAAAGCATATTGCGCATACAATTCTGCGCCAATCTCCATCGCATCTTCATCAACATTAAAACGACCATGATGATGGGCCCATTGGGTGTCTTTTTCTGGATTTCCACAACCAACTAAGGCAAAACATCCTGGTGTATTTTCAGTGAAGTAACTAAAATCCTCTCCACCAGTAGTCGGTGGTTCTTGGATTAGTGCAGCTTCACCAAAGTTTTCGGCGATAATACTTTGAGCAAATAATGCATCTTCTTCATCATTGACCACTGGAATCGTTCCATGATCATAATCAATGACAGCTGTGCCTCCGTACATCGCCGCAGTTTGCTCTGCATAGCGTTTTAGTGCTTTTTCCACACGATCACGCGTCTCAATGCTAAAACAACGTACAGTCCCCTCTAAACGAGCATTTTCAGCAATTACATTAAAACGAGTCCCTACATCCATTTTTCCTACTGTTACGACAACAGGATCTAGCGGATTAGTTTCTCTGGAAACCACTGTCTGTACATTCATCACAAAAGAAGAAGCCATTACAGCAGCATCTATACAAGCATCCGGCATTGCGCCATGTCCACCGCGTCCTTTGAAATCAATTGAAAAAATATCCGCTGAAGCAAATGATGAGCCGACAACACAAGAAGCTGTTCCAGAAAGCATTTGTGACCAGATATGCATCCCAAAAACATCGTCCACACCTTCCACTGCTCCTTGAGCGACCATAGCTTTAGCTCCTAGGGCATTTTCCTCTGAAGGCTGAAAAATAAACCGAACTGTTCCTTTGATTTTTGGCTGCACTTCTTTTAATGCTTTCGCTGCAGTCAAAAGCATTGCCGTATGTGCATCGTGACCACAGGCATGCATTTTGCCATCTTCTAAGGATTTGTAAGAAATTCCTTCTGACAATTCTTGTACAGGTAAAGCATCCATATCTGCTCGCAAAGCCACTGTTTTTCCAGGTTGACCGCCAACTAGTTCTGCAATAATTCCTGTAGGTTCAGTCTTACGATAGGGAATTCCAATTTTATCTAATGTTTCAGCAACTTTTTCAGTTGTTCTAAATTCTTCAAATTGCAATTCTGGATGTTGATGTAAATCTCTTCTAAAATCGATCATTTCTTCTTTATACTTTTGAACCAACGCTTTTAATTCGTTCATTTTATTCCCTCATTTCTATAAACTCAATAAAATACTTGAAAAGATCCCGGCAAGGACAACTGACACGATCGTAACGGTTATAAATCCTGCAACTAACATTGGCGGCATCATATGACTGGTCAATGCTTCTTTTTCCTTTTTATCTTCAGTTAATGACTGAATGACTTCATTGGTAATAATGTAATCTGCAGGAAAGCCATATAAGGCTGTCAATGACACAGCAAATGCCATTTCTTTACTAACACCTAATAATTTTCCTACGATTGCTGAAAAGATATACATGCCGATCACCCCAATAATGATGATCCCGACCATGGGTAAGAATAATTCTTCTAGCATCTCTGGTGTCGCTTTTTTTAATCCATCAAAGATAAATAACATTAATCCTAAAATTGCAAAACCAAAACTATTCGCTTTTTTCAACGGTTGCTTTTCTAAAAAACCTAACGATGAGGCGACAACACCGAAAAATAAACATAATACAAACGGACTGATCGATAGAAAGGGCGCACACCACACTGAGACATAATAAGCCAATGTAGCCACAATTGCTAAACGAAAGATCCGTGAATAATCCGTATGATATTTTTTGGGAATGCCTTTAAACAATTTGGGAAGATCTTCATCACTCTCTGAGCTCTCGCTTGTTTCTTGTTCATGCGTTGGAACCCATTCACCACTACGGTATTTTTCAAGCATTCGCTTGCCTTCTTTCTTCAACATGATGGACGTTAAAGGATACCCGGCAAAGCCTTGCATTACATAAATCAAAATAGCCAATACTGATAATGATGTCAAGCCGGCAGTTTGGGCTGCTTCTGACATAATCAAAGATGAAACAACGCCTCCTACTAGTGGAGGAACGGCTACTAAAACTGTTTTAAAATCAAAAACAACTGAACCTGCGGTTAATAATAAAACAACGATGCCTAAAATTCCTGAAAGTGTGATCACAATGGTTTTCCATTGGTTTACTAGCTCTTTAACAGATAATAAAGTTCCCATATTCGTAATCAGTAAATACATCAATAAAGTAGCGACGACTGGTGGTATTCCAGCGATTTCAACAATATTTTCTGGAAAAAAAGTCCAGTAACCAATAACAAATAATACTGCACAAACAAAAACAGATGAAATCCATGCTTTTGTTTTACTTGAAACAACATCTCCAATATACAAGATGCCCACCAATAACGTGAACGCGGTCATTTGTGCCATATTACTCCCCCTTTTGAAACTCCTAGTGTTTTGTCAGAAAATTCCGACTAATGAAAGTATACTAAACTTTGCATCGGGATGCAATAAAATAACAAAAATAAAAAATCTATCGTTTAAACACAAAAAAACCTGAGAAAAATTCTCAGGACAAAAAAATACACCTTATACTATGATGAGTGCTTCCCTGTCAAACCAAGTTCGACAGGGAAAGCGTTGAGCTAGACTAGGAGTCGCCTCCAACATCATAACACTCTAAAAGAATCATCTATAAAGTGACGGTATAGTTTGATTATTTAACAAATTCAATAATTACCATTGGTGCTGCATCTCCGCGTCTTGGTTCTGTCTTCAAGATACGAGTGTAACCACCTTGGCGTTCAGCATAACGAGGTGCAAGGTCATTGAATAACTTTTGTAAAGCTGATTCAACAACGATTTTTTCGTCTTCTTCACGAACGCTAGCAACTTCATTGCGTACAAAAGTAGCTGCTTGACGACGAGCATGAAGATCGCCACGTTTGCCTAAAGTAATCATTTTTTCTGTAGTTGAACGAATTTCTTTCGCACGAGACTCAGTCGTAACGATACGTTCATTGATAATTAAATCAGTAGTTAAGTCACGCAGCATTGCCTTACGTTGGCTTGATGTGCGTCCTAATTTACGATAACCCACGTTGGTTTTCCTCCTTCGTAAAAAGTATTAATCGTCTTTACGTAAGCCTAAACCTAAATCATGTAGTTTTAGTTTAACCTCTTCAAGAGATTTACGACCTAAATTACGTACTTTGATCATTTCTGGTTCAGATTTATTTGTAAGTTCCTGTACAGTATTAATACCTGCACGTTTTAAACAGTTATATGAACGAACAGACAAGTCTAGTTCTTCGATGGTCATTTCTAGCATTTTTTCTTTTTGTGTTTCTTCTTTTTCAACCATGATTTCAGCGTTTTTCGCTTCATCAGTAAGGTTAACAAAGATGTCTAAATGCTCCGTCATAATCTTAGCAGCTAAGCTAAGGGCTTCTTGAGGAATGATTGAACCATCAGTCCATATTTCCATTGTTAATTTGTCGAAGTCATCACGACGACCAACACGAGTGTTTTCTACTTGGTAGTTCACACGGCGAACTGGCGTATAGATGGAATCAACTGGGAGAACACCAATTGGCATATCTTCCTTTTTGTTTTCGTCTGCTTGAACATAGCCACGACCAGGTTTCACTGTTAAGCGAGCATGGAAAGTAGCTCCTTCAGAGACACTACAGATAATTAAATCTTTATTCAAGATCTCAACATCGCTGTCGACGATGATATCGCCAGCAGTTACTGTAGCAGGTCCTGTAATATCGATCTCAAGGGTTTTTTCTTCTTCTGCATAAAGCTTTAATGCTAAGCCTTTAATATTCAAAATAATTTGAGTTACGTCTTCTCTTACACCTTTAATGGTAGAGAATTCATGCAACACACCATCGATTTGAATATTGGTAATAGCAGCTCCTGGTAGAGAAGATAATAAAATACGACGTAGAGAATTGCCTAAAGTAGTCCCGTAACCTCTTTCCAGTGGTTCAACGACGAACTTGCCATAATCTCTATTCTCATCAATTTTTTCGATTCTTGTTTTTTCAAATTCAATCATTCTTATCTATACCCCTTTCAAAACGAAAAGTGTCTTGTTCAATGACGTTCTTAATTCAAACTCAGAATGAGTGGCACTCATTAAACACGACGGCGTTTTGGAGGGCGGCATCCATTATGAGGAACTGGAGTCACGTCACGAATTGCAGTCACTTCTAAACCTGTTGCTTGCAATGAACGAATCGCTGCTTCACGTCCAGAACCAGGTCCTTTAACTGTTACATCAACAGTTTTAAGTCCGTGTTCTTGTGCTGCTTTAGTTGCAGCTTCTGCGGCCATTTGAGCTGCAAACGGTGTTGATTTTTTGCTTCCTTTAAAACCTAATGAACCTGCAGATGACCATGCTAATGCATTACCATGACTGTCAGTGATCATTACAATTGTATTATTGAATGTAGAATGGATATGTGCAATCCCAGTTTCTATATTCTTTTTCACACGGCGTTTACGACTAACTTTTTTTGCTGCCATGAGGATCTAACCTCCTTCACTTAGGAATTATTTTTTCTTGCCTGCTACAGTACGAGCTGGGCCTTTACGAGTACGTGCATTATTTTTCGTGTTTTGTCCACGAGTTGGTAATCCACGACGGTGACGGATACCACGGTATGAACCGATTTCCATCAAACGTTTGATGTTTAAGTTCACTTCACGACGAAGATCACCTTCAATTTTTAACTTATCGATTTCCGCACGGATAGCATCTGTTTGTTCGTTTGTTAAGTCACGAACACGAATATCTTCAGATACGCCAACGTTTGCTAAAACTTTTTTAGCAGTAGTGTTACCAATACCAAAAATATAAGTAAGGGAAATCACTACACGTTTATCACGAGGGATGTCTACTCCTGCAATACGAGCCATTCTACGTTACACCTCCTATTATCCTTGACGTTGTTTATGTTTTGGATTTGCTGGGCAAATGACCATAACACGTCCTTTACGGCGAATTACTTTACAATGTTCACACATTGGTTTTACTGATGGTCTTACTTTCATGATAATACCTCCCTGAATTTTACGGAGTACAATTATTTAAAGCGATAAGTGATTCGACCACGAGTTAAATCATATGGAGATAACTCTACAGTCACTTTATCCCCAGGTAAAATTCGAATATAGTGCATACGGATCTTACCGGAAACAGTAGCAAGAACTTGGTGTCCATTTTCTAGTTCAACTTTAAACATTGCATTCGGCAAAGTTTCGACGACTGTACCTTCGACTTCAATCATATCTTCTTTAGCCACGCACAGTACCTCCTTGTACTTGTTTCGCATTTTCACACGATAAAATGGCGGAAACTTCAGCCCCCACCTAGAATTTTCAATTAAACTTCCACAAAAAGGTAGAAGTCGGACTGATACATTCTATCATAAATTTTTCTATTTGGCAAGAGAATCTGAATCAAACACAAATGGTAAGCTTGCGGCAATTCAAACAACTATTTTTTTTCAATGATTTCTTTCACTTCAGAAAAAACAGTATCGATCTCGCGATTCCCATCTATTGTATGCAATACGTTTTTAGCCTTGTAAAAGTCTAAAATTGGTGCACTACTTTTGATGTTGACAGCCAGACGGTTTTTGACCGTTTCGGGCTTATCATCTTCTCTTTGATAAAATTCATGTCCGCCGCAACGATCGCATGTTCCTTCTACGGTAGGAGGATTAAAGATTTTGTGATAGGTAGCTCCGCACGTTCGGCAGATAAACCGACCAGCTAAGCGTTCAACCAAAATTTCTTCTTCGACATGGATGTCGATGACAGCATCAATTTTTTTATTTAACTCTGTTAACATTTTATCTAAAGCTTCTGCTTGATCCAAAGTCCGTGGAAAACCATCTAATAAAAAACCTTTATCAGTATCTGGTTCTGCCAAACGTTCTTTGACGATTCCATTTGTTACATCGTCAGGAACCAAAGCACCTTTATCGATATAAGATTTCGCTTCTAAGCCAAGAGCAGTTTCGTTTTTCATCGCAGCACGGAACATATCTCCTGTAGAAATATGCGGAATACCATAAGTATCCACGATCTGTTCTGCTTGAGTACCTTTGCCTGCCCCAGGCAATCCCATTAAAATGAGGTTCATTTCATTTCCTCCTAATTTTAAAGGCTGGCTTTTGAAGCTAGCCCAATAAGAATGGTGCTGAGGATGATCCTCAACACACGACTCCTACTTATTGATAAAGCCAACATATTGACGTTTCAACATTAAACCTTCTAATTGTTTCGCTGTTTCTAAAGCAACACCAATCACAATCAGTAAGCTCGTTCCTCCTAGACCAATAGATTGCGGTAACTTCCAAATCATTTGTGCAATGATCGGCAGTAATGCCACTAAACCTAGGAATATAGAACCGACAACACTTAGTCTCATTAACATTCCAGAAATATATTCTTCTGTTCCTTTACCTGGTCGTACACTTGGAATATAGCTTCCTTGCTTTTGTAAGTTTTCCGCTAATTTCTCAGGGTTAACTTGAACAAACGCATAGAAGAAAGTGAAAGCGACGATCAGCACAGTATAAATAATCGCACCTGGAACGGTATTGTAACTAAAAATTTGTGTCATTACATCATACCAACCTTCACCAGCATAACTCTTAGAAAAGGCCTGTAAAACAGCATTCGGCGTTGCAATCAACGAGCTGGCAAAAATAACTGGGATAACACCGGCAGCATTTACTTTTAATGGTAAATAACTACTAGTTGGCGCTCCTGAAACACGTTTTGTATATTGGATCGGAATTTTTCGTTCTGCTTGCTGGAAAAAAGTTACCAAAGTAACAACAGCTAAAATTGCAATAATCAAGATTACAATAAAAATGACAGATTGCCAAATTCTAGAAGATTCGATGTTGATAAAGTAATCGTCAATGATTTCTTTGATTCCTTCAGGTAAACGAGAAATAATCCCCGCGAAGATAATCATTGAAACCCCATTACCGATACCTTTTTCAGTAATCTGTTCTCCTAACCAAGTAACAAACATTGTTCCGCCAGTTAAAATGACAGAGATCATCACAAAAGTGCTGATATTCGGATTTTTTACGATCCCAACTGAACTTAATTGTTGAAATCCAGCAGTAATCCCAATAGATTGAGCAATACCCAAGACAATCGTTAGATATCTTGTTGCTTGATTCAATTTCTTACGTCCAACTTCACCTTGCTTAGACCATTCTACAAACTTTGGAACGATATCCATTTGTAATAATTGGATGATGATCGATGCTGTAATGTATGGTGAAACCCCCATCGAGAAGATAGAGAAGTTTTGCATTGCACTACCACTGACCATATTCAACATATTTAAAAATGGTAAATTGCTTAAGTCTTGCAATCCTTTTGCATTTACGCCAGGTACAGTTATATGCGCACCTAAACGAAATACAAAAAGAATGAATACAGTAAACAAAATTTTTGATCTAATGTCTTTGACTTTAAAAGCGTCTTTTAACAGTTTAAACATTAGATCACCTCGATTGATCCACCAGCTGCAACAATTGCTTCTTCTGCTGCTTTAGAGAATTTAGCTGCTTTCACAGTTAATTTTTTAGTTGTTAATTCACCATTAGCAAGAACTTTGATTCCAGCTTTTTCGTTTTTCACGATTCCAGCTTCGATCAATCCAGCAGGTGTAACTTCAGTTCCATCTTCGAAACGATTTAAGACATCTAAGTTGATGACTGCATAATCTTTACGGTTGATGTTCGTGAAGCCGCGTTTTGGTAAACGACGGAATAATGGAGTTTGACCCCCTTCAAATCCAAGTCTTACACCACCGCCTGAACGAGCTTTTTGCCCTTTTTGTCCACGGCCGGCAGTTTTACCATTACCAGATGAAGTACCACGTCCAACACGGTTACGTACTTGGCGTGAACCTTCAGCAGGTTTCAATTCATGAAGTTTCATTGGTTTGGCACCTCCTTAACAATGTACTATTGTAAATTAAACTTCTTCAACGTCCACTAAATGTGACACAGTGTTGATCATACCTTTGATTGCTTCGTTCGCAGGTTTCACAACAGAGCTGTTTAGTTTACCTAAACCTAATGCTTTAACTGTATCTTTTTGGTTTTGAGGACGTCCGATAACGCTGCGTTTTAATGTAACTTTTAATTCAGCCATTATTTTGTCCTCCTTATCCTAAAATTTCTTCTACAGATTTACCGCGAAGTGCTGCCACTTCTTCGGCACGTTTTAATTGTTTTAACCCTTCAACTGTTGCGCGAACAACGTTGATTGGTGTGTTTGAACCTAATGATTTTGATGTAATATCTGCTACACCAGCTAATTCCAATACGGCACGAACTGGTCCACCAGCGGCTACCCCAGAACCTTCTACTGCAGGTTTCATAAGGATACGGCCACCACCGAATACCCCAATCACTTCGTGAGGGATACTAGAACCAACCATAGGTACTTCCACTAAGTTTTTCTTCGCGTCTTCGATTGCTTTACGGATTGCTTCTGGCACTTCTTGTGCTTTACCAGTCCCAAAGCCAACGTGACCGTTTTTATCTCCCACAACAACTAATGCTGCAAAGCGTAGACGACGTCCACCTTTAACAACTTTCGTTACACGGTTGATAGAAACCACGCGGTCTTCTAATTCCAAGTGTTTTGGATCAATATAAACCATGAATGGTGTTCCTCCTTCTCCTAAAATTCTAGTCCATTTTCACGCGCTGCTTCAGCTAAAGCTTGCACGCGGCCATGGTAAAGGTATCCACCACGGTCAAAGACTACTACTTTAACGCCTTTTTCAGCGGCACGTTCAGCGATTAATTTACCAACAGCTGCGGCTGTTTCTGTTTTGTTTCCACCTGAAATTTCTTTATCTAAGGCAGAGGCACTTGCTAGCGTTACACCCGCTACGTCATCAATGATTTGCGCGTAGATGTTTTTGTTAGAACGGAATACGTTCAAGCGTGGGCACTCAGCAGTACCAGAGATTTTGTTACGTACACGGCGATGTCTCTTTTGGCGTGTTTTGTTTTTATCTGGTTTTGTAATCACAATTGTCACCTCTTTATATTTGCTAGCTATTAAGCTGCGATAGACAACGGATCGTTATTTTTCAAACAGAGTTGAAAAATAACTCTCAAGCTGCTATTATTTACCAGTTTTACCTTCTTTACGGCGTACGAATTCGCCAACATAACGGATTCCTTTGCCTTTATAAGGTTCTGGAGGACGAGTACCACGAATATTTGCTGCTAATTCACCAACATGTTCTTTGTTAGCGCCTTTTACAACTACTTGTGTATTCGAAGGTACTTCTACAGTTACACCAGCTGGTGGTGTGATTTCTACTGGATGAGAATACCCAACGTTAAGAACTAATGTAGTCCCTTGCATTTGAGCACGGTACCCAACCCCGATAAGTTCAAGACCTTTTTCAAAGCCTGTACTTACTCCTACAACCATGTTATTGAAGTTCGCACGGGTTGTTCCGTGGATTGTTTTCATGTCTTTGCTATCATTTGGACGAGTGAATGTTACTTCATTTCCTTCGATATTCATTTTGATATCAGCAGAAAATTCACGTGTTAATTCACCTTTAGGTCCTTTTACAGTAATGTTGTTTCCTTCTTGCTTAACTTCGACGCCAGCAGGAAGTACAACGATTTTATTACCAATACGGCTCACTTAGAGACACCTCCTTGTGTGTTTTTTTAAATTACCATACGTAGGCGATTACTTCGCCGCCGATGTTTTTAGCTCTTGCTTCTTTATCAGTTACAACACCTTCAGAAGTAGAGATAATCGCGATTCCTAGACCATTTAATACTTTAGGTACTTCGTCAGATTTGACATAAGCACGTAAACCTGGTTTAGAGATACGTTTTAAGTTTGTGATAACACGTTCTTCGTTTTTACCGTATTTAAGGAAAACACGGATCACGCCTTGTTTGTCATCTTCGATATATTCTACATCGCGTACGAAACCTTCACGTTTCAAGATTTCAGCGATATCACGTTTGATTTTTGACGCAGGCACTTCCAAGCTTTCATGTTTAACCATGTTTGCATTACGAATGCGCGTTAGAAAATCTGCAATTGGATCTGTCATGACCATTGAACTATTTACCTCCTTTATGCGAGTTTACTTGTTTACCAGCTAGCTTTCTTCACGCCGGGAATTTGACCTTTATAGGCAAGTTCGCGGAAGCAAATACGGCAAAGATGAAATTTACGATAAACTGAATGTGGACGTCCGCAACGTTCACAACGAGTATACGCTTGTGTTGAATGTTTTGCAGGGCGTTTGTTTTTAGCAATCATTGATTTTTTAGCCACGTAGTTCGCCTCCTTTTATTATTTTTGGAATGGCATACCTAATTGTGTTAACAATTCACGAGATTCTTCATCTGTGTTTGCTGTCGTTACAATAACGATGTCCATACCGCGTACTTTATCTACTAAATCATAATCAACTTCTGGGAAGATTAATTGTTCTTTAACACCTAAAGTATAGTTACCACGTCCGTCAAAAGCTTTTTTGCTTACTCCGTGGAAGTCACGTACACGAGGTAGAGAAACAGATACTAATTTATCTAAAAATTCGTACATTCTTTCTCCGCGTAAAGTAACTTTCGCACCGATTGGCATGCCTTCACGTAAACGGAAACCAGCGATTGATTTCTTAGCTTTAGTGATTAGAGGTTTTTGACCTGTGATCAATGCTAATTCTTCAACTGCTTTATCTAAGTTTTTTGCGTTAGATACAGCGTCACCCACACCCATGTTAATAACGATCTTATCAACTTTTGGTGTTTGCATAACTGAATTATAATTAAATTTTTCCACTAATGCTGGAGTAATTTCTTTAATATATTTTTCTTTCAGGCGGTTCATTTAGTAAGCCCCTCCTTCCTTTTAATCTATTTATCTAAGACTTCACCGGTTTTTTTAGAAACACGGACTTTTTTACCATCGACTTCTTTGTAACCTACACGACCAGCTACACCTGTTCCGTCAATCACCATTACATTAGAAACATGAATCGGCGCTTCGACTTCTAGGATTCCGCCTTGCGGCGCTGCTTGATTTGGTTTTTGGTGTTTTTTCATGATGTTAACACCTTCAACGATGACTTTGTCTTTTTTAGGAAACGCTGCTAATACAACGCCTTCTTTATTTTTGTCTTTGCCAGTGATAATTTTCACTTTATCGCCTTTTTTAACAAACATTACTGTTTCGCACCTCCTTTGATACGTGTCCTGATTATAATACTTCTGGTGCTAGAGAAACGATCTTCATGAAGTTGTTTTCACGTAATTCACGTGCAACAGGACCGAAGATACGAGTTCCACGCGGGCTCTTATCATCACGAATAATTACAGCAGCATTTTCATCAAATTTAATGTATGAACCGTCTGTACGACGAGCTCCTGATTTAGTACGAACGATAACGGCTTTTACGACTTCACCTTTTTTGACAACCCCACCTGGCGTTGCATGTTTAACCGTAGCAACAATCACGTCACCAATATTAGCAGTTTTACGTCCAGAACCACCTAGTACTTTAATCGTTAAGATTTCACGAGCACCTGAGTTATCTGCGACTTTTAATCGGCTTTCTTGTTGGATCACGATGTGTATCCCCCTTTCAGATTTTATGTTTCAATCTATATAGGAAAATCTCGTTTTTATTAGATAATAACTGCTTCTTCGACTACCTCTAGTAAACGGAAACGTTTTGTAGCTGATAATGGACGAGTTTCCATGATTCTTACGATGTCTCCAACTTTTGCAGTGTTGTTTTCATCATGAGCTTTGTATTTCTTAGAATATTTCATACGTTTACCATAAATAGGATGGTTTTTCTTTGTTTCTACGACAACAGTGATAGTTTTATCCATCTTATCTGAAACAACACGACCTTGGTAAACTTTGCGTTGATTTCTTTCTTCAGTCATACGCGTTTGGCCTCCTTCCACTATTAGTTAGCTTGTTCACGCAATACTGTTTTGATGCGTGCAATCGATTGACGTACTTCTTGAATACGTGCAGTGTTTTCTAATTGACCTGTTGCTAGTTGGAATCTAAGATTAAATAATTCTTCTTTGAATTGCTTTTCTTTTTCAAGCATTTCGGCAGTGGTTAATTCTCTGATTTCTTTAACCTTCATTCGATTCACCACCCATTTCCTCACGTTTTACAATTTTGGTTTTCACCGGTAATTTGTGGGATGCAAGGCGAAGTGCTTCACGAGCTACTTCTTCAGGTACGCCTGCGATTTCAAACATGATTTTACCACGCTTAACTGGTGATACCCAGCCTTCAGGTGCCCCTTTACCTTTACCCATACGAACACCGATAGCTTTACTTGTATATGATTTATGAGGGAAAATTTTAATCCATACTTTCCCGCCACGTTTCATATAACGAGTCATAGCAATACGGGCAGCTTCGATTTGACGGTTAGTAATCCAGTGAGATTCAGTTGCTTGTAAACCCCATTCACCAAATGCTACTTCTTTTCCGCCTTTGGCTTCACCACGCATTTTACCTCTAAATTCACGACGGTGTTTTACACGTTTAGGTACTAACATGATTATTTCCCTCCTTTCTCAGTGTTTTTTTTCGTTGGAAGAATTTCTCCACGGTAAATCCACACTTTAACTCCTAATTTTCCGTAAGTTGTGTCTGCTTCTTCCCATGCGTAATCAATATCAGCACGCAAAGTGTGAAGTGGAACTGTACCTTCAGAGTAACCTTCTGAACGAGCGATATCAGCACCGTTTAAACGACCTGATACTTGTGTTTTGATTCCTTTAGCGCCTGAACGCATAGTGCGTTGGATCGCTTGTTTTTGAGCACGACGGAAAGCAACACGGTTTTCTAATTGACGTGCAATTCCTTCGCCTACTAATTTTGCATCTAAATCTGGTTTTTTGATTTCAATGATGTTGATATGAACTCTTTTACCAGTTAGTGAATTCAATGATTTTCTTAGGTTTTCGACTTCAGATCCGCCTTTACCGATAACCATACCTGGTTTAGCTGTGTGGATTGAAATATTCACACGATTTGCAGCGCGCTCGATCTCAATTGTAGACACAGCGGCATCAGCAAGTTTTGTCGCGATAAATTTACGGATTCTTAAATCTTCGTGTAAGAACTCAGCATACTCTTTTTCAGCATACCATTTTGCATCCCAGTCGCGGATGATGCCTACACGCATTCCAATTGGATGTACTTTTTGACCCACTGATTGTCCCTCCTCTTAATCTTTTAAGGTTCGGCAGCCACTATTTCAAAATGCTAAAGCATTAAGAATAATGGTCCTCCTCTTATCAAGTGACATCTGTTTAAAACAGATTATTTTTCTGATACTACTACTGTAAGATGACTTGTACGTTTGTTAATTGGTGATGCTGAACCTTTTGCACGTGGACGGAAGCGTTTCATTGTTGGTCCTTCGTTGACAAATGCTTCAGATACTACTAAGTTTTCAACGTCTAAGTCAAAGTTATTTTCTGCGTTAGCAACTGCTGACATTAAAACTTTTTCAATAATTCCAGCAGATTTGTTTGGCATGAATTTCAAGATAGAAATTGCATCCGCAACGCTTTTACCTCTGATAAGATCGATTACTAAACGGGCTTTACGAGGTGAAGTGCGAACTGTTTTAGCAGTTGCCTTAGCTGATGTAATTTGTTCTGACATTTGCATTTCCTCCCCTCAAAATTAACGTCTAGTTTTCTTATCGTCGGCTCCGTGGCCACGATAAGTTCTAGTTGGTGCAAATTCACCTAATTTATGTCCTACCATATCTTCTTGGATATATACTGGAACGTGTTTACGTCCATCATATACGGCAATTGTAAATCCAACGAATGTTGGAAAAATTGTAGAACGGCGAGACCAAGTTTTAATTACTTTCTTCTTTTCGGCACCTTGTTGAGCTTCAACTTTTTTCATTAAATGCTCATCAGCGAAAGGTCCTTTTTTCAAACTACGACCCATGGTGAACCTCCTCTCAAAATGTACGACACATGGTCAAAAAAATTATTTAGTACGACGACGAACGATAAATTTGTCGGATTTAGCTCTTTTATTACGAGTTTTCAAGCCGATAGCTGGTTGACCCCAAGGTGATACAGGAGCTTTACGTCCAATCGGTTGTTTCCCTTCACCACCACCGTGTGGGTGATCGTTCGGGTTCATTACGCTACCACGAACTGTTGGGCGTTTACGCATCCAACGAGAGCGGCCTGCTTTACCAATGTTGATTAATTCGTGTTGTTCGTTACCAACAGAACCGATAGTTGCACGGCAAGTTGCTAAGATCATACGAACTTCACCAGAGTTCAAACGGATTAATACGTATTTGCCTTCTTTACCAAGTACTTGAGCACTTGTTCCAGCAGAACGGATCAATTGACCGCCTTTACCAGGTTTCATTTCAATGTTGTGGACAACAGTACCGACTGGAATGTTTTCCAATGGTAATGCGTTCCCTACTTTAATATCTGCATCTGTACCGGAAACAAGGCGCATGCCTACTTCCAATCCTTTTGGTGCTAGAATGTATGCTTTGATTCCATCTTCGTAATGTACTAACGCGATGTTAGCAGAACGGTTTGGATCATACTCGATAGTTTTGACAACCGCTACAACGTTATCTTTATTACGTTTGAAGTCGATCATACGGTATTGACGTTTGTGACCGCCACCTTGATGACGAACTGTAATACGACCGTTGTTGTTACGACCGGCATGGTTTTTTAATGGCGCCAACAACGATTTTTCAGGTGTTGATGTCGTGATTTCAGCAAAATCAGATGCTGTCATATTACGACGGCCATTTGTGGTAGGTTTATACTTTTTAATCGCCACGTCTTTTTCCCTCCCATTTAATAGTTAACATGGACTGCTTATTCAGCAGCATCGAAAATTTGGATTTCTTTTGAATCATCTGTTAATGTCACAACAGCTTTGCGACGTTTTTTTGTGTAGCCAGCGTGTTTGCCCATACGTTTAAACTTAGGGCGCACGTTAATGATGTTTACGTTTTTAACTTTAACATCAAATGCTGCTACAACAGCTTGTTTTACTAAAGTTTTATTTGCGCGAGTGTCCACTTCGAAAGTGTATTTCTTTTCGTCCATAGCTAGCATGGATTTTTCAGTGATCACTGGGCGTTTGATTACGTCTAGTAAGTTCATTATGCAAGCACCTCCTCAATTTGAGTAAGAGCAGTTTGTGTTGCCAATACTTTAGTATTAGAAACGATATCTAAAACACTTACGTCATCAGAAGTTACTACAGAAACGTTTGGTAGATTACGTGCAGACAATGCTGCAAAATCATTTCCTGTTTCTAAAACAACTAATACTTTCGCATCAATAGATAAGTTTGTTAGAACTTGTTTGAATTCTTTTGTTTTTGGTGCATCAAAGCCTAAAGCTTCAACGGCTACCAAGTTGTTTTCAGCAACTTTATCTGATAATACAGATTTCATTGCTAAACGACGAACTTTTTTAGGAAGTTTGTAGCTGTAAGAACGTGGTGTTGGTCCGAAGACTACGCCACCTCCACGCCATTGTGGTGAACGAATTGAACCTTGACGAGCACGACCAGTTCCTTTTTGACGCCATGGTTTACGGCCACCGCCACGAACTTCTCCGCGGTGTTTTACTGAGTGTGTACCTTGTCTTAATGAAGCACGTTGCATGATGATTGCATCGTAGACAACAGTTTCATTTGGTTCGATTCCGAAAATCTCTTCGTTTAAAGTGATTTCACCATTTTGAGTTCCATCTTGTTTAAATAATGCTACATTCGGCATTCCTTAGTTCCTCCTTTCCCTACGCTTATTTAGCTTTCACAGCTGATTTGATTGTGATTAATGATTTTTTCGCTCCAGGAATGTTCCCTTTGATCATGATTACATTTCTTTCAGCGTCCACTTTAACAATTTCAAGGTTTTGAATTGTTACGCGGTTACCACCCATACGGCCGGCAAGTTTTTTATTTTTAAATACACGGTTAGGTGCAACTGGACCCATTGACCCAGGACGACGGTGGTAACGAGATCCGTGACTCATTGGTCCGCGGCTTTGTCCGTGACGTTTGATAACGCCTTGGAATCCTTTACCTTTCGAAGTTCCTGTAACATCAATAATGTCTCCTGCTTGGAAAACATCTACCTTAATTTCTTTACCTACTTCATATTCTCCTAGCTCAACATTTTTGAATTCCTTAATGAAGCGCTTAGGAGCCGTGTTTGCTTTCGCAACATGACCTTTCGCAGGTTTGTTCGCTAATACTTCACGTTTGTCTTGGTAACCGATTTGGATAGCTTCGTATCCGTCAGTCTCAACAGTTTTTACTTGTAAAACTACGTTTGGCGTAGCTTCAACTACTGTTACTGGAATTAATTCACCAGACTCAGTAAAGATTTGTGTCATTCCCACTTTTTTTCCTAAGATTCCTTTGGTCATGAGTACACCTCCATCATCTTGATTTTATAGTTTGATTTCAATATTCACACCAGATGGTAAGTCAAGCTTCATTAAAGCATCAACTGTTTTTGGTGTTGGGTTCACAATGTCGATTAGACGTTTGTGCGTACGCATTTCGAATTGTTCGCGTGAATCTTTGTATTTATGAGTCGCACGAATAACTGTGTAAAGCGAGCGTTCTGTTGGTAATGGAATTGGTCCTGACACGTCAGCTCCAGTTCTTTTTGCTGTTTCCACAATTTTATCCGCTGATTGATCTAAAATACGGTGTTCATACGCTTTTAAACGGATACGAATTTTTTGTTTTGCCATCTTGTTCCCTCCTTCGCCTATTTTGAAAGTAGACATAGCTCCACGAAAATTTTTCCGTCACGCTCGTTCGTGGCAAAGCGTCCGGGCGTGTCGCAACCTCTCGTTTCTTAGCCGGTAGATCAAAAGCTTGATTTACCAATGCTTTTACACTTCTGTAAACAGCACCTTTGTAATTATATTATAGAAACATAGTAATAGCAAGGATTTTTTCAGAAAAAAGTCAGTTTTTTATTGCAAGGATTTTCTCACCTTTCATTTTCTTATGTGTTACCAATCAAATTATCTATTTGAGAACTATATAATAGAAGAAAAACTGACTTTGTATGCCAATGCAAGAATCGTTTTATGTGGGTCAAAAAAAATAGAGTAAAACATTTTCGTTTCACTCTATCTTTTTTTCATATTAAAGACTTCTTTACAATTGGCCAATCATTCGTTCAACATTCATATACTGAAAATCTTCTGGTTTGATGAATATGATTTTAGATGTGCATTTTTCCTGGTCAACGATTGCCTGTATTTTATCCTCATATCTTGCAACTTGAGGTGTTAAAAGTAATACATCATAATTTTTAAACGTAAGTTTCTCTTGAACACGACTTACAGGTGCATAATCGATTGCGTATTCTAACTTTTTTTCCCTGAGTGACTCTAGAATTTTTGAAACTAATAATGAAGCACTAATTCCAGATTCACAGATAATCAAAATTGTTTTTTCCATATCAACCCTCCTGTTAATCGATATTCCTTTCCCCAAACATTAAACTCACCTTATTGCAAGCTCGCTAAACCTATTGGAGAAAAAGCAACATAAGTCAAAATGACAATGACCACCAACACAACCGAAACAACTTTAGTATAGCGCCAAGGTTTGATGTCTACTTTCGTATCGAAGGACTCCAACACAAAATTTCCATCTGGTTTCCACTTAGAAATCGCCAACATGATCAAAATATCTAAGAAAAATAGCAGACTCAACACATACAAGAAATGAATATCTTTCAAAAAGACTTTTGATAATGCATATAACACAATATGAATCGCAATTGTTGACTTCGCTGCGATAGCTGTCGCTTTTTTCGAATAGAAAGCAAACAGGATAATGACCAATAACGGCATATTATATAATCCGTTGAACTCTTGAACAAATTGATACAACCCTGCTGGAGCGAAGGAAATGAACGGTGCAACAACCACAGATATTACACCAACTATTATAGTAACGATTTTCCCAGCCCGAGCAATTTGCTTATCATCCGCTTGTTTATTAATCACAGGTTTGTAGAAATCTAACGAAAACAGAGTCGCTGTCGCATTCAAAGCCCCGGCAAAAGAAGACAGGATCGCCCCAAAAATCACAGCTGCAAATACACCAAACAACGCTTGAGGTAAAACCTCTGTCACGAGATATGGATATGCATTGTCGGGATTGCTCATCAGTGCATCCCCAAAAATATTACGTGCAACAATACCTGGAAATACTAAGAACAATGCGCCAAATACTTTGAAAAGCCCTACAATAAAGGTCCCCTTTTGCGCTTCTGCTAGATTCTTCCCAGATAACGCTTTTTGCACGATCATTTGATTCGTACACCAGAAATATAAATTATTGAACAACATTCCCGTGATCAACGTTGGCCAAGGGACAATCGCTGAATCAATTGCACCAACAGAGTTTAACAGCCACGGCGTATGGTCGACAATATAATCTACTCCACCAATAAAGTTTCCATCACCTAGTTTCATTACACCTAAAATTGGAATCAATAAACCACAAATCAACAACCCAACACCATATACGGTATCACTATTGGCGCTTAATGATAATCCACCAATCAATAAATAGAGAATTCCGATCACGCCGATGATCAAGGCAACTAAAATAATTGCGACAATCGGACGAATACCTAACAATTCATCTATATGAAAAATTTTATTAAAAACGAGTGAACCTGAGTATAAAACAACCGGTAAAAATGAAATCATATACGTCACGATAAATAGAATCGAAATAATTCGTTTCGTTACTGTATCATAGCGAATTTCAATAAAATCTGAAACGGTATTGATACCATACTTAAAATATTTCGGTAAAAAGATGACGGCTAAGGCAACAATTGCAATCGCAGCCGTTACTTCCCACGCCATAACTTCCATACCAGCGTGATAACTTTGCCCGTTCTGACCAACGATTTGTTCAGTGGATAAATTCGTCATGATAATAGAACCTGCAATCGGCAAAGCGGTCAGGCTTCTCCCTCCCATAAAGAACCCTTCTGATCCAGAAGTATCTACACCTTTCGCACGACTGTACGCAAAAATCCAAACACAAGCCACGATTACGACAAAACTAATAAGAGAAAATAGATTCATAGAATTCCGCTCCTTTTTTTGTTTTTAAATACTCGTGATTTCGTGAATGTAGTCTCTCGCTTTCACTGCGTATTCAAAAGGATTAGCCTGCGCCGGATCTTGTTCGGCTTCAACAACAATCCACCCTTCGTAATCACTACTCTTGATAACTTCCCAAATCGGTGCAAAATCGATCATCCCGTCTCCTGGAACAGTAAATACTCCTGACTTAACTGCATTTAAAAAACTTTGCTCCGTTGTGCTGACTTGTCTCGCTATCTGCTCTCGTATATCTTTGAAATGAATGTGCTTGATACGCTCTTGATATTTTTGATAAATTTCAATTGGGTCTTCGCCAGAAAAGACCAAATGTCCGGTATCAAATAGCAAAGAAACTTTTTCAGGATCTGTCAAGTCCATCAAACGAGTGATTTCTTCTGTCGTTTGCACACCTGTCCCCATATGATGATGATAAACAATCGTCATTCCTTTCGCATTTGCCAACGCACCCAAGCGTTCCAACCCAGTTGCTAATGCTTGCCAATCTGACGCAGAAAATACCGGCTTTTCTTTGAAAATTGCTAGATCCATCTGACCCTGAATGCTATGTCCTTGTTCCGACACAACAATCACTTTGGCCCCCATAGCATGGAGAAAATTCATATGTTCAATAAACGCTTGCTCTGTCTCTTCATACGGTTTCGTTGTTAAAAAGGCACTAAACCAAGCACTTGCGACTGACAACCCTCGAATATCAAGATACGGTCGTAAGACATCTGGATCTTTCGGGTACTTATTCCCAATTTCAGTCCCTACATAGCCGGACAAAGCCATCTCACTAATACACTGCTCAAACGTATTTTCTTTCCCTAACTCTGGCATATCATCATTTGTCCAAGCAATCGGCGCAATGCCCAAACGGATTTTTGACTCATTCATTTTATTTTTCTCCCCTTTCAAAGGACTGCTATCTATAGATTTTCAATTGTGATCAATTCATTTGTTTCAAATGATTGTTTACACGCTAGTGCGATTTTAGTTGACTGCAGCCCATCATAAGCTGAAACTTGCGGTTGACGTTTTTCTTTGATACATGCAATAAACTCTTTCGCTTCATTAACGAAAGCTTCACGAAAGCGTTCTGGAAAATCTTGTGAGCAAGCTCGTACAACGCCTTTTTCATCCATGATCGTAACAAGATTTTTCTCTGGCGCCGCTGCTACTCTAAGCATCCCTTTCGTTCCAATCAGCTCAGTTTCTACATGATACCCATGATGACAATTACGACCTGCAACTAAGATCGCCATCGCTTGGTTTTCCAATTGCATCATGGCCGCTCCTGTTTCCAATTCTCCTACTTTATCCAATTCAGGATAAGCAGCATTTTTCCCTAACGCCCATACTTTGCTTACTTCTTTTTCTGTAAACCAACGGACTAAATCGATATCGTGAATTGACATATCCATGAAAATCCCTCCACTATCACTGGCGCCCGCAAATTTTACAAAGCTTTCCATACCTGAACTAGGATCGATACTATAACAGCGCATCAGAGTCAGTTCCCCTAATTCCCCATCTTCTACTAATTGTTTGGCATAGCGGTACGAATCGTCATAACGACGCATGAATCCCAACATAAATACTTGTTCCGGACGACTTTGAATTACCCGCTCTGTCGCTTTGATTTCAGCTAAATCCAAGCCAATCGGTTTTTCACTGAAGACGTGTTTACCATGTTCCATCGCCAATTGAATCTGCTCGCAGTGAAACCCAGAAGGGGAAACAATAAACACCGCATCAATCGTTGGACTTTTGACCATTTCTTCATAGTCTTGATAGGTTTCTTCTACCCCTAATTCCCTGACTGCATAATCCAATTCTTCTTTTACAAAACTACAAGCGGCAATTAATTGACACCCTTGAACATTTTCAGCTAAATTTTTTGCGTGAACTTTCCCTAAACGGCCTAAGCCAACAATTCCAACCTTGATTTTTTCCACTCTTTACTTCCTCCTATAATTAAAAGTTAAATGTTGATTTATTTAATAAAGTTGCTTCATTTATATAATGCTGGACATTCAGGTAATTGAATCAATGTTCGCTCACCTGTATCTCTTGCCTTACCACAAGCATCCATCGTAACGGCCGCCGCATAACCATCCCAAGCAGTCGGTCCAGTTAGATTACCCGTTTGAATCGAACGAACCCATAATTCAAATTCATAGTCATACGCTTCAACAAAACGAGTTTGCCAATCTGGTGCTATCTTTGTGTAGTTTTTTCCTTTTGCCTTCACATGTGTGTAGGCTGGATCTTCTAGCCCAATCTCTCCCGTTTCACAGACAACATCGCATTTGATATCATAACCAAACTGACAATTAACGAAAATCTCTAAATCGATATGGATACCAGAAACTGTTTCCAAGATCAACATCTGTGGATCATGCAGTTTTTCATGTGTGAAACTCGTTTGTTTAGGCAAAATCATTTGAGCTGAAACATAATCTTCTTGAAGCAACCAACGTAAAGCATCGATTTCATGGATTCCTGTGTTAATGATTGCCATTGGCGTTAAATAGTTTTCATCTGCCGTTGGGTTTCTATGGGCGCAATGAAGCATCAAAGGCTCCCCGAATTTTTTGGTTTCTATGGCTTCTTTCAATTCAATATAACCTCGATCATATCGTCTCATAAAGCCGACTTGAACTAGTTTCTTTCCTGCTTTTACTTCAGCATCAACGATTCGTTTACAACCTGCGCTATCTGTCGCTAAAGGTTTTTCACAGAAAACATATTTTCCATGTTTAATTGCTTCTAAAACATATTTTTCATGGGTTGGATCCCAAGAAGTTACCACAACAATAGCCACATCAGGTGAAGCAATCAATTCTTCTCCTGTTTCAAAAAAGACAGCATCAATCTGATTTGCTAAACGCTGAGCTTGTTCTACGTTTATATCTGATACCGCAGTCACGTACGCGCCTTGCACTTTTTCATTGATTCGTTTAATATGTTCGATGCCGATTGCACCTGTCCCAATGACGCCAACTTTTAAATCCATTGTTTTGCCTCCATTTTCTTTTTTACAAACCTGCTGGACAACTTCCTTAGCCACACTGTAACGTATGCGCTTTCAAAAAATGCTTATTTGCATATGGACTATAACTCGTTAAGCCATAGCCTATAGACCTAGAATTTGAATACACGGTAAGATCAGAAACAACTCCTTCTTATTTCGTGAAGTGAAACGCTCCCGATCCAACCTATTGTCATGCTAATACTCTTTGGCTTTTTCCAACATTTTTTGACTACGCTCATACGACTCTTGAACTGCCAGACTTTTTGAAACTTCTGCAACCCCAACGTGCCACCAACTGTCATACCCATCTGACATTGTTTTTGGTAAAACCTTCATTTCAATCAGAGTAGATTTTTCTTGTTTTTTAGCATCTTCTAGCGCTGCAATCAGTTCTTCTTTTGTATTAGCACGATAACTTTTGGCGCCATACCCTTCCGCAACTTTCGCATAATCTATATTCATGATTTGCTCACGATGATCTCTAAATTCACACTTATAGCTACTGCTACCATTACCCATTTGTAAATTATTGATACAGCCAAATCCAGAATTATCGAATAACAAAATATTGATCTTTTGCCCATATTGCAATGCCGTGATTAGTTCTGAATGAAGCATCAAGAAACTCCCGTCCCCTACCATGGCATAGACTTCTTGTGTTGGACTGGCTAATTTCACACCTAAAGCACCACTGATTTCATACCCCATACAAGAATAACCATATTCAAGATGATACGTATTCGGCACGAGTGGATTCCATAAACGCTGCATATCACCAGGTAAAGAGCCAGCTGATGCAATGACAATACTGTCTTTAGCTACGTTATTATTAACTGTAAGAAATGCACTAGTTTGAGCCAATTCAGTCTGTAGCATATCCGAATATTCATTTAGAATTTCTTGCGTGAATTGGTCTTTAATCTCTGGAAAAAAGTTCTCCCTCGAAAAAGAAATATCACCTAGACGCTTCCTTTCAACAGCCCATTCTTCTTTCAGATCCTTGATAATTTCACCAAATGACGTTTGATAGTCTGCCAACATCGGGATCAGATTCTCTACTGTCTCTTTTGCATCGCCGATAAGCTGGAACGCATCAAACTTATAGGCCTGCATGCGATTGACATTGATATTCAAAAATTTCGTTTGGTCATAATTAAAAGCGGTTTTAGAAGACGTGGTGAAATCCGTATACCTTGTACCGATTCCAATAACCAAATCAGCTTGTCGAATTGCCTTATTAGCAGCCAAAGTTCCTAAAACACCCGTACCTCCTAAGTTATTTTTAAAGTCTGCTTCTACAGTTGATTTACCTGCAGGTGTTTCAACTAACGGAATCCCACATTGTGTAGACAAATGAATCAATGCTTCCCGTGCCTGGGAATACTTTGCTCCACCTCCAACGATAATGACTGGTTTCTTACTTGTCGTGATTCTTTCTACGGCACCATTTAGTTCACGCTCTGTAGGAACTTGCCGATCAACGTAATGCACCCTCTTTTTAAAAAATTCTTCATCGTAATCATACGCTTCTGCTTCAGTATCTTGAGCAATACAAATCGTTGCCGGACCACAGCTCGCTGGATTCGTCATGACTTCAAACGCTCGTAGCAGACTACTCATCAATTGTTCTGGTCGTTGAACACGATCCCAATATTTAGAGACCGCTTTAAAGGCATCATTCGTTGTGATTGCCGCACTGGTTTCGTGTTCTAATTGTTGTAAAACTGGATCAGGCTGACGTGTAGCAAACGTATCTGCCGGTAAGATCAGCACTGGAATGTTGTTGGCAAACGCAGTTGCCGCCGCTGTGAGCATGTTGGCAGATCCTGGACCAGCTGAAGCTGTAACAGCAAAAATTTTCTGTCTTAATTTCTGCCGACTATAGGCTACTGCTGCATGTGTCATCCCTTGTTCATTTTTCCCTTGAATTACCTTCAAATGCCCTGGATTTTCTTCAAGTGCTTGACCGATTCCTAAGACATTCCCATGACCAAAGACATTAAAAATACCTTCAACAAAAGGGAATTCTTCACCATCAACTTGAATATATTGTTGATTCAAAAATTTAATCAGTGCTTGTGCTGTGGTTAATCGAATTTTTTTAGCCATTACTTTCCCGCCTTACTTTAATCAAGATTGATCTGCAATTAATTGTTCGATTTCTTTGGCTGTTGGCATTGCTTCTGATGAACTATGTTTACTAACAACAATAGCCGCCGATGCACTTCCATATTTCAATGCGGTTTCAATGTCTTTCCCTGTATTTAATGCATATAAAAAGGCTGCTGCATAAGAATCACCTGCACCGAACGTTTTCAAGACTTGGGTCTTATACGAACCCGCTTGATAGGTTTCTCCCTTTTTGGTATAGGCATAAGAACCTTTTACGCCATGCTTGATCACAATCAATTCAGGACGATGCTGAAATAGATAGTCTGTAGTCGCTTGATTTGTTCCACCTTTTTTGCCTTCCATTTCGTCATATTCATCTCTTGTACCGATCACAATATCAGCATTTTCAGCAACAATTGAATAATAAACGGAAACGTCTTCTGGTGATTGCCATGTGTACGGACGATAATCTAGTTCAAACGCAACTTTCACCTGATTTTTTCTAGCATAAGCAATCGCTTTTAATACCGCCTCTCTGGAAGGACTTTGCGCAAGTGCCGTTCCAGATACCAACAAGAGATCTGTTTGTTTGATGTATTCTTCATCGATTTCTTCCGGCGCTAGGTACAAGTCTGCCACTTGATCTCGATACATCAAAATGCTGCATTCTTCTGGGCTTTTGATCTCCGTAAATGCCAATCCTGTTTTGTGTCCTTTTTGATCAGTGAACAGTTGGCTCGTATCGATTCCAGCTTCGCTCATGTATTCTTTAATGAAACGCCCATGCTGGTCATCTGAAATTTTCCCAATAAAACCAACTTTTACACCTAACTTTGCGCTGCCAATTGCGATATTTGCTGGTGAACCACCTACATATTTTTTAAAGGTCATCGTTTCTTCCATCGGTCGATCATATTCCACTGCATTCAAATCAATACATGCTCGACCAAGGGCGATCATATCAAATGTTTTCGTCATCCTTGTCACTCCTTCTATTCTCTGTTTAAAATCCATTCGTGGTCAGGATCATTATGAAACTGCCACTTTCTAGTTGGACCTGCCATTACGTTCAAGTAATAAGAATCGTAACCATCCGGCACACCTACTGGGTGATAGCCTTTTGGAACAACGACGACATCACCATTTTCTATAGCCATCGTTTCATCCAGTAAGCGATCATCTGTATACACTCGCTGAAAAACAAACCCTTGTCTGGGATTCATTTCGTGATAATACGTTTCTTCTAATTTCGATTCTAGAGGTAAATTATCTTGATCGTGCTTATGAGGTGGATAACTAGACCAGTTACCACCATCAGTAAACACTTCAACAACTAACAAACGATCAGCAATTGGACTTGTATCTGGTAAAATATTATGCACCAAACGTTTATTCTGATATTTCCCTCTGCGTTCAATGGTATTATCTGAGGCTTTAATCAGAGTAGTTGTCTTTTTCTTATCAGATGGTGAGTAACATAGAATCACCGTGGCTTCGGTTATCGCTGTAATATCAAACATTTGCTCTATCGAGATATAGACACTATCCGTTGGGATTTTTTCAAAGACATTTTTTCGCGTGCCGATTGTCTTAAAGGTTTGTTCTCCATCCGTTACTTTAATTTTCCCTGTTAGGGCAACGATACACACTTCTTGCTTTCCTAATGATTCTTGAAATTTACTTCCACTCGTCATTTTTATGACTTTCAATTCAATGTACTGTAAAGCTGCATTATTTTTATTGATATGTTGAAGTAACGTGATGCCTTGCGCTAACTCTTGCGGGACAGGTTTATACTTTAAATGAACCATCCTTACACCTTCTTTCCCATTAAATATTTGTCTTAGGATACCGTGCTGTCACTACTTTTTTACGCGTGTAGAAATCTACACTGTCTTTGCCATTTGCATGAAGCGTCCCGTAAAACGAGGACTTCCAACCTGAAAACGGAAAGAATGCCATCGGCGCGGGTACGCCTAAATTAATCCCTAGCATGCCTGCATCAATATTTTCTCTAAAATAACGAATCGCAGAGGCATTATTAGTGAACAGACAAGCTCCATTTGCGAATTCAGATTGATTAGCTGTCGTAACGGCTTCTTGCAAGTTTTCTACTCTGATGATCGACAATACTGGAGCGAAAATTTCATCCCGCCAAATCGTCATATCCGTTGTCACACCATCAAAAATAGTTGGACCAACAAAATAACCATTGTCTGGAATATTCTCCCTACCATCTGCAATCAAACGGGCTCCTTCTTCGATTCCTTTTTCAATATAAGCTAGTGTTCTTTTTTGATTTTCTTCGCGAATAACTGGTCCTAAAAAGACACCGTCATCCAAGCCATTTCCGACTTTGATACCTGATGCTTTTTCTTGTAATTTATTGATAAACGCATCTGCTATTTCATTTTCAACCGTTACAACTGCACACGCCATACAGCGCTCACCAGCGGAACCAAAAGCGGCTGATACAATATTGGTCACAGCATCATCTAGGTCCGCATCTTTTAAGACAATGGAATGGTTTTTAGCACCGGTCAATGCTTGCACTCGTTTCAAGTGCTTACTCCCTTGAGTGTAAACATACTCACCAACTGGTTTTGAGCCAACAAAGGAAATCGCTTTCACTTCTGGATGTTCTAAAATCCCATTCACAACATCATGTGCGCCATATACAATATTAAATACGCCAGCTGGTAACCCGGCCTCTGTAAATAATTCAGCCAATCGTTCAGTTAGCAAAGGCGTTCTTTCCGACGGTTTTAAAACGAAACTATTTCCACAAGCGATTGCCATCGGAAACATCCAGCAAGGAACCATCATCGGAAAGTTAAAAGGCGAAATTCCCGCGACCACCCCAATTGGGTAACGATAGTTAGCAACTTCTACATCTGTTGCAATCGAAGATAATGAATCTCCCATCATTAACGTTGGAGCTCCTGCAGCAAATTCTACATTTTCAACGCCTCGTTGTACTTCACCTAAAGCCTCGTTGAGATTTTTCCCATTCTCAAGTGTGATTAGACGAGCTAATTCCGCTTTATGTTTGATTAAAAGTTGTTGATAGTTAAAGAGAATCCTTGCACGTCTCGGTACTGCCATCTCTTTCCATGTTTCAAAAGCTTCTCTAGCAATCGTGACCGCTTCTTCCAAATCTTCTTTTGTAGAAAGTGGTACTTCACACAACATTTCTTTCGTAGCCGGATTATAAACTGCTTCATACGTTTCTGTACGACTAGATACCCATTTGCCACCAATGTAATTTTTTAACTTTCGTACCTCTACCATCTATAACGTCCTCCTTGTTCTCTATTAAAAATCAACACGATGGTTATATCTTGATGTTCTTTGGTTAACTTTTGATTACATTGTACAATTCCAATTTCCGATAGTCAACCCATTTTTGGTGAAATATTTTCTTTTTTGATCACATCTTGCCAAACTCTTTATAAAAAAACAAAATTCATTGATTCAAAAAGTGCTAAATCCGCAAACAATTGGTTATATGTTGAACACATTAAGGTCATGTGTTATAGTGAATCTAATCACACGAAGTAGAAAGGTTACAGAATATGAAATTACAACGAATTCAGCAAATTGAAAATTACATACAACAACAAGGCAGTATTTCTCTCGACGAATTATGCCGTGTTTTCAACGTCTCTAAAAATACGATCCGTCGAGATATCAATGAATTGGAAAAAAGAGGAACTTTGAAGAAAGTCTATGGTGGTGTTGTTTATGTAGAGAATAGCTTAGTTTCTTTTGAAAATCGCACTATCCATAATCAAACAGAGAAAGAGCAAATTGGTAAAAGAGCTGCTACATTGATTAAAGAGGATGATTTAATCTATATCGATTCTGGAACAACTACTAGTCAAATTTTAAATCACATTGATCCAGACTTACCATTTACCTTATTAACAAACAATCTTGATATTATCAACCTTGCTGCGGCAATGAAAAATGTTCAACTTATTCTTATTGGTAATAGTTATAAAAGAAAAACGCGTTCTTTTGTAGGAATTGAAGATGAAGCTGTTGTGACAAGATATAATATAAGTAAAGCCTTTATGGCAGCAACTGGCGTCTCAATCACGAGTGGTTTGACTAATTCAGATTTAATGGAATATCGGATAAAAAAAATGATCGTCCAAAGAAGCAAAGATATTTATCTACTCGCAGATAGTTCAAAATTCGACCATTCCACTTTACTCACTTACTCTCCTTTAGACAGTATAAAAGGAGTTGTCACAACAAGAGAGATACCTGAAAAATACGTAGAGTTTTGCGACTTACATGCAGTCGAACTTCTATATAGCAACTAAATAAAAAAAGGAGGACTCAACTTGCCACTACTAAAATTTGATTTGGTCGAAGGACGCAGCCAGGAAGAAATACAAACGATACTCGATATTGCCCATTCCGCAGTCTTAGCATCTTTTGATGTTCCAACAGGTGATAGATATCAGATTGTTACGCAGCACAAACCTTTTGAAATGGTACTAGAAGATACAGGGCTAGGTTTTAAAAGAGATCCTGCTAAAATGATTTCACTAACCGTTATTAGCAGAGAACGAACAACCGATCAAAAAGAAATATTTTATCAGCTACTTGCACAACAGTTGGACGAGTTATGTGGGATCGCACCTGAGAACTTACTTATTTCTTTCATCATCAATAATGATGCTGATTGGAGCTTTGGTTTCGGGGAAGCGCAGTTTATGACCGGAAAACTTTAAGGTAAAGCAATTGAGACAAAACACTTTAAGTTTTATTAACATCACCGTGAATCCGAGTAAACGGTGTGAAAAAGTCAGGCTCTTTGGCAATTACTGAAAACCGCACAATGCGCTTTATGGCATTGTGCGGTTTTCAGTAATTGCCCGATCCTAAACGGCTGTTGCTACAATCTTATTATACTTGTTTCTTAAATTTAATCATTTCGTGGATATCAACTGAAATTCATATCAGCAAAAAAAGGAACACATTTAACGAGTAAAATAAAATTCTAGAATCTAATATTATTTTCAAATTTGCTCTTCATTTTTAAGAATCTCAGTAAGTTTCCAAAAATTTCTTAAGTGAACACCTAATAAAATAACTGTGATCCCTATAATTAGCCCGAGTAAGACAAGTAAAACATAATTTTTCCCTTCGTTTCTATTTAGTAATACAGGTATTAAATAACTCAGTGGAAATAATGCAACTAGTGCAATCATTCCTTGAAACTTCACCACTTTTCTTGCCATTTCCGCACGAGACGGAGCATCACTAAAAATAGTATTTTCTTCTTCTATTTCAGATTTTAGCTTTCTAAAATAGTACCAGTTCCCATATTTATAAAAGTACTCCCACCCACAATCTTCAAATAATTGTAGATATTCTCCTAGGTCATTCTCTTGTTGTTTGAAATCTAGTTGGTATATATACTCTTCTGGTTCACATCTTTCAAAAGTGTATGTGCTAAAAGGTAATTTTAACTCTACCATTTTCCATCCATTCTTATGTTGTTCTTGTAAAAATTGTTCTTCTTCTAGATAATCTGCCAACCCAAAGTATTTCTTTATTTTTTTATTTTCCATTTATTGTCTCCCCAATACTATTTTTATAGAGTCGTTTAATTCGATTTATTTCATGTACTAATATTTCCTCTCCTAACTCTGTGATCAAATAGCTTTTCCGTCTATTTTCTTCTTTTGTCGCTTGAATTAATCCGTCCTTTTCCATTTTACTGAGACTGCCATACATCGTACCTGCACTAATGATAATTTCTTGGTTCGTCATTTCTTTCACGTATTGAATAATACTGTAGCCATGACGTTCTTCTCTAAGTGCAAATAAAATATAGAAACCTGTTTCTGTCATTGGTATGTATATTCTTTTTAGCTTATCTTCCATTTATTATTCAACTCCTCCATCTATATATCGAGGTGCGATACATCGTAACACTATACTATATCGAACCTCGATATATGTCAAGAACATTTTGAATTTTTTTGAGCAGGTTTCAAATTAATCTAGCAAAAATTCAAAACACAAAAAAAGCCGAAGGGAAATCCCTTCGACTTACGTCCGAGTACTCCGATTTTTCACGTCGGTTTTATTGCTTTATATTGAGCTGTAATTATTTAGTAATTTCAGAAACAACGCCTGAACCAACAGTACGTCCGCCTTCACGAATAGAGAAACGAGTTCCTTCTTCGATAGCGATTGGGTGGATTAATTCAACGTCCATTGCAACGTTATCACCAGGCATTACCATTTCGATACCTTCTGGTAATTCAACTACACCAGTTACGTCAGTTGTACGGAAGTAGAACTGAGGACGGTAGTTAGTGAAGAATGGAGTGTGACGTCCGCCTTCTTCTTTTGATAAAACATAAACTTCAGCTTTAAATTTTGTATGAGGAGTGATAGTAGCAGGTTTTGCTAATACTTGTCCACGTTCGATATCTTCACGGGCTACACCACGTAATAAAGCACCGATGTTATCGCCAGCTTCAGCGTAGTCTAACAATTTACGGAACATTTCAACACCAGTTACAGTTGTTTTCTTAGTATCTTCAGCGATACCAACGATTTCGATTTCATCACCAACGCGAACTTCTCCACGTTCAACACGGCCAGTAGCTACTGTACCACGTCCAGTGATTGAGAATACGTCTTCGACTGGCATCATGAATGGTTTGTCAGTGTCACGAGTGGGAGTTGGGATATACTCGTCAACTGCAGCCATTAATTCTAAGATTTTTTCTTCGTATGAAGCGTCGCCTTCTAAAGCTTTCAAAGCAGAACCAGCGATAACAGGAGTGTCGTCACCTGGGAAGTCATATTCAGATAATAAATCACGAACTTCCATTTCTACTAATTCTAATAGTTCTTCGTCATCTACCATATCCATTTTGTTTAAGAAAACAACGATGTATGGTACACCAACGTTACGTGATAACAAGATGTGCTCACGAGTTTGAGGCATAGGACCATCAGCAGCAGATACTACTAAGATAGCTCCATCCATTTGTGCAGCACCAGTGATCATGTTTTTAACGTAATCCGCGTGTCCTGGGCAATCCACGTGGGCATAGTGACGAGCATCAGTTTCATACTCGATGTGAGAAGTGTTGATTGTGATACCACGTTCTTTTTCTTCTGGAGCGTTATCGATATCAGCATAGTTTTGAGCTTCACCGTCACCGTGTTTAGATAACACAGTTGCGATTGCAGCAGTTAATGTAGTTTTACCATGGTCAACGTGTCCAATAGTACCAATGTTTACATGGGGTTTAGAACGGTCAAATTTTTCTTTAGCCATTTTAAATGTTCCTCCTAAAATATATGAATTTTATTTTTATTTGATAGATAGTTTTACAGCTACCTGATCATCTTTTATTATTCTAACTGAAATCAATAGAAAATCCTAGTCATAAATAAGCCTGTACTTATTTCTTAACTATTATGCGTTGTTTCCGCCATTTTTCTTGATGATTTCTTCTTGTACAGATTTTGGTACGTCTTCATAGTGGTCAAAGACCATCATAAATGTACCGCGACCTTGTGTTGCTGAACGTAATGTTGTAGCGTAACCAAACATTTCAGCTAGAGGCACCATCGCGTTAACGATTTGTGAGTTACCGTGTGCTTCCATACCTTCAACACGTCCACGACGACTTGTAACGTGTCCCATGATATCACCTAAGTAATCTTCTGGCACAGTGATCGTTACTTTCATCATTGGTTCTAAAATTACAGGCATTGCTTTTTTAGCAGCCGCACGTAGCGCCATAGAAGCAGCTACACGGAAGGCTGTTTCATTTGAATCGACATCATGGTATGAACCGTCGTAAAGTTTTGCTTTGATATCCACTAATGGATAACCAGCAAGAACACCGTTGTTCATTGATTCTGCCAAGCCTTTTTCAACCGCTGGAATGTATTCACGAGGAACCACACCACCGACGATAGCATTTTCAAATTCGAAGCCTTTACCTTCTTCGTTTGGTGTAAATTCAACCCAGACATGTCCGTATTGACCTTTACCACCAGACTGACGTACAAACTTACCTTCTGCCTGAGTTACAGGAGCACGGAAAGTTTCACGGTATGATACTTGTGGCGCACCAACGTTGGCTTCAACCTTGAACTCACGTTTCATACGGTCTACTAATACGTCTAAGTGCAATTCACCCATACCAGAGATAACTGTTTCACCAGTTTCAACGTTTGTTTCAACGCGGAATGATGGATCTTCTTCTGCAAGTTTTTGCAAAGCAATCCCCATTTTATCTTGGTCGGCTTTTGATTTAGGTTCAACAGCTACTTGGATAACCGGTTCTGGGAACTCGATTGATTCAAGAATAACTGGTGCATCCATCGCACATAAAGTATCACCAGTTGTTGTATCTTTCAATCCAACAGCTGCAGCGATATCGCCTGAGTAGACTTTATCGATTTCTTTACGTGTATTTGCATGCATTTGTAGAATACGACCGATACGTTCTTTTT
The DNA here is from genome assembly GCF_001730315.1 of Enterococcus ureilyticus. Lineage (GTDB taxonomy): Bacteria > Bacillota > Bacilli > Lactobacillales > Enterococcaceae > Enterococcus_L > Enterococcus_L ureilyticus. The sequence goes on along the minus strand of NZ_MIKC01000040.1, from coordinate 138,280 downwards.
TGTCTTTAGAAGCGTTCAATACATATGAACCACTTTCAAGGACACCAGAATAGACACGGAAGAAAGTTAGACGACCAACAAACGGGTCAGTCATTACTTTAAATGCTAGTGAAGCAAAAGGTGCTTCGTCATCAGCAGGACGAGTTGTTTCTTCGTCTGTCTTAACGTCGATCCCTTTGATTGCTTCAATATCAAGTGGTGATGGTAAGTAATCAAGTACTGCATCAAGCATTATTTGAACACCTTTATTTTTAAAGGCAGATCCACACATTACTGGGAAGAATTCAACGTTGATCGTTGCTTGGCGGATACCCGCTTTTAATTCTTCGATAGTAATTTCTTCACCGTCAAGATATTTCATCATTAGGTCTTCATCCGTTTCAGCAACAGCTTCAACTAATTTTTCACGCCATTCAACTGCTTGTTCCATATATTCTTCTGGAATTTCAGTTTCTTGAATGTCAGTACCTAAATCATTTGTATAGATTTCAGCTTTCATCGTAATTAAATCGATGATCCCTGTGAAGTTATCTTCTGAACCAATTGGTAATTGGATTGGATGAGCATTCGCTTGTAAACGATCATGTAATGAGTTTACAGAGTATAAGAAATCCGCACCGATTTTATCCATTTTATTACAGAAAACAATACGTGGAACTTTATAATCAGTTGCTTGACGCCAAACTGTTTCAGTTTGAGGTTCAACACCTGATTGTGAATCAAGAACGGTTACAGCACCATCTAATACACGTAATGAACGTTGAACTTCAATAGTGAAATCCACGTGTCCAGGAGTATCGATGATATTTACACGGTAACCTTTCCACTCAGCAGTTGTTGCAGCAGAAGTGATGGTAATCCCACGTTCTTGTTCTTGTTCCATCCAGTCCATTTGTGATGCACCTTCGTGCGTTTCACCAATTTTATGGATTTTACCAGTGTAGTAAAGGATACGCTCTGTTGTTGTTGTTTTACCCGCATCAACGTGAGCCATAATACCGATATTACGAGTGTTTTCTAACGAAAATTCTCTTGCCATTCTAGGGTGTTCTCCTCTCTTTATTTAAATCGATTGTAAAGTGACTGTCTGTCGTAGTGTTAACTTACATACAGAGAGGATTTTACCAACGATAATGTGCAAACGCACGGTTAGCGTCAGCCATTTTATGTGTGTCTTCGCGTTTCTTAACAGAAGCACCAGTATTATTGGCAGCATCCATGATTTCTTTCGCTAGACGTTGTTCCATTGTATGTTCACCGCGTAGGCGAGCATAGTTAACAACCCAACGTAGACCTAAAGTTGTACGACGTTCTGGACGAACTTCAACTGGTACTTGATAGTTAGAACCCCCAACACGGCGAGCTTTTACTTCTAAGACAGGCATAACGTTTTTCATTGCTTGTTCGAAAACTTCCAATGGATCGTTACCTGTAGATTCTTTGATGATATCAAATGAATTATAGATAATATTAGCAGCAATCCCGCGTTTTCCATCAACCATTACACGGTTGATCAAGCGAGTTACTAATTTTGAGTTATAAATTGGATCTGGTAAAACATCGCGTTTTGTAACAGGACCTTTACGTGGCATCCGTAACTCCTCCTTCCGAAAATTCTTTATTGTATAATACCTTAGTGATTGTCAAATTATTTAGCTGCTTTAGGCATTTTAGTACCATATTTAGAGCGGCTTTGTTTACGATCTGTAACACCGGCTGTATCAAGCGCACCACGTACGATATGATAACGTACCCCTGGTAAATCTTTTACACGTCCACCGCGTAATAGTACCACGCTATGTTCTTGTAAGTTGTGACCAATCCCTGGGATATAAGCTGTTACTTCGATTAAGTTAGACAAACGAACACGGGCATATTTACGTAAAGCCGAGTTAGGTTTTTTAGGTGTCATTGTTCCCACACGAGTACAAACCCCACGCTTTTGTGGTGAGTTTACGTTCGTTTGGGCTTTCTTAAAACTATTATATCCTTTGTTCAACGCTGGTGAATTAGATTTCTCCACCTTTGATTTACGAGGTTTACGTACTAATTGATTAATTGTAGGCATTCCTTGTTTCCTCCTTCCTCATTTCGCATCTAGTTCCACACATCCAGGTGGTTCTTTTTTTGCGATAAAAAATAATGCAATCTCTGCACTCATTATCAAATATGCTTCGATAGACAGTCAGCACGTCTCCAACGAGAGACCTGTAGATAAAGCACCTTTGATAGCATATCATCTCATGATTTATTTGTCAACCGGTTCTATAGACTTTTTTGTTTAAAAATGAAGGAAATAACTTTATAGATTCTTTTATAAAGAAGTTTAAGTTTAGAATTAAAATTCAATCCAAATCTACTTTATCCGCTATCTTTTTTAATTGCAGGCATGTATTATATTTGGTGAGACTTGAAAAGGAGAGGATACGTGTAATGAATCTTAAACAAATGGCAGGAATCGAAGCAGCAAAATATGTAAAAGACGGTATGATCGTCGGTTTAGGGACAGGATCGACAGCAAAATTTATGGTGGATGAAATCGGACGACGTGTAAAAGAGGAAGGGTTATCTGTCACTGGCGTAACAACTTCTAAAGAGACGGAGCATCAAGCTCTCGCCTTAGGGATTCCTTTAAAAGGGATCGATGAGGTTCCATTTGTCGATCTAACAATTGACGGAGCGGATGAAATTAGTGAAGATTTCCAAGGGATCAAAGGCGGCGGTGCGGCTTTATTGTTCGAAAAAATCGTTGCTACTTATTCAAAAAAATGTATTTGGATCGTGGATGAATCTAAGCTTGTAAAAAAACTGGGCAAATTCCCACTACCAATTGAAGTTGTTCCATACGGCAGCCAACAGTTAGTTCGTTTATTCAAAGAAAAAGACTTTGCCCCAGTTTTACGTAGAACAGCAACTGGAGAAACTTTAGTTACGGATGGTGGGCACTATATCATCGATCTTCATTTAGATGAAATCGCTGACCCAATTGCTTTAGGTTCTTATTTGGATCAGTTAGTCGGTGTAGTAGAACATGGCTTATTCCTTAACATCGTTTCAACGGTGATCATCGGCGGCGAGAATGGACCTAAAACTATACATGTACCAAAATAACTAATTATTTGAATACGATGGGAAAACAAAGAGCAACATTAAAAAAAGATAAAAAAACAACTTTCATTCCGTCTGCTTTTATGCTACATTTTTAGTATCTTATTTACTTTTTTACTAGAAAGGACGAACGATGAAAATAATTGGCTATGCCCGTACAACAATAATCGATGATGATTTAGACACACAAATCAAAGTATTGTCTGACTATGGCTGTGATGAGGTTTATCATGAGTCTTTTGATGTGACCCACGACCAACACCTCATTTCTGAGCTTGAGACAGTTCTTACTAGCTTAAGGGCTGGTGATACTTTAGTAATCTGCCGATTGAACCGTCTTGGTCGATCAACTCGTCAGCTAACCGAATTGACACAGACATTCAAAGGTTCCGGTATTCATTTAGTTAGTCTAGATGAAGAAATAGATACTCGTCATCCAATGGGAGAAATCTATTTTAAATTAATGAATGGACTCGCTGCCATGGAGTGTGACCTGATTCAAGAACGAACATTAGTTGGTTTGAATAACGCTCGGAAAAAAGGGAAAATCGGCGGCCGCCCTAAAATAGATGTACGAACTGTTCAAAAAATCCGTCATTTATATCATGAGAAAAAAGAAACGATCCAATTCATCTCTTCAAAATGCAATGTTTCTGTGGGAACTTGTTATAAGTATATCAATCTATCTGACACAGATGTTACTAAACTCGCTCAGGGGTAACGTTCTATTCAATGATAAACGCGAAATAGACTGCAGCTAAACTACTGTACCTATTTCGCGTTTATCAATTTTCTCCAAGGTGCCCACCTACCGAATCATTCGTTTCAGTATTTTCCACTAATTTACAATGGAAATCTATTTTAAAACGGTGTACAATAGAAAAGGAAATGAAAGTTTCAGAAACTACAACTCAAAGGAGAGCTATACATGCCAAAATTAGTATTTTCTCGTCATGGACTTAGTGAATGGAATGCATTAAATCAATTTACCGGTTGGGCTGACGTAGATTTAGCACCACAAGGTGTTGAAGAAGCAATCGAAGGCGGTCGCAAAATCAAAGAAGCTGGAATTGAATTTGATGTAGCCTATACTTCTGTATTGACTCGTGCCATCAAAACTTGTAACTTACTTTTAGAACATTCTGATCAATTATGGGTTCCTCAAATCAAATCTTGGCGTTTAAACGAACGTCATTATGGTAAATTACAAGGCTTGAACAAAAAAGAAACTGCTGAAAAATATGGAGATGACCAAGTACACATTTGGCGTCGTTCTTACGATACGCTTCCTCCATTGATGGACGCTAATGATGAAGGTTCTGCTGCAAACGATCGTCGTTATGCAATGTTGGACCAACGCGATGTTCCTGGCGGCGAAAACTTAAAAGTGACGCTGGAACGTGCTTTACCATTCTGGCAAGATCAAATCGCACCTGCTTTATTAGACAACAAAACAGTCTTAGTAGCAGCTCATGGTAACTCTTTACGTGCTTTAGCAAAACATATCGAAGGAATTTCAGATGAAGATATCATGGATCTTGAAATCCCGACTGGTCAACCACTTGTTTATGAATTAAACGATGACCTGACTGTAGCTAAAAAATACTACTTATAAGATAATTAACCCCCGCAAGTTTCTCCTTTTGATAGGCTGAAACTTGCAGGGGTTTTCTATTTCTCTAAACTTCTTGTTGATGCTTGAGCCTATCTTGTTATATCACAAAACATACTCTATCCGAAGAGCTCGCCCAACCATACCTTTCTTTAATAAATAGCTACGGCCACTTATACAAAATTAGATTCAGTCAAACATTCACGATAAATCGCTTCAACATCTGCTTCAGCTAAAGGTACATAGGCATCTGCCTTGATTGTGCTATGTGCCACCGCTTGTTTGGCCATCTCCGCAAATCGTTCATCATCAATACCAACTTCTGGCAAAGTCATCGGAATGCCACATGTTTTGAAGAAATCATAGGTTGCTTGAATTCCTTTTTTTGCAGCGATTATTGGCTCTTCTTCCTTGATTCCCCAAACATTATGAGCAAACTGAGCAAATTTAGTGACCGTTTGTTCAGAAAGTACATATTCCATCCAACGTGGCGTTAAAATAGCTAAACCAATTCCATGCGTAATATCATAAAAAGCACTTAATTCATGTTCCATAGCATGACACGACCAAACACCATGTTTTCCATTTCGAGTTAAACCGTTTAATGCTAAACTGCTTGCCCACATCAAGTTCGCACGCGCATCGTAATTATCTGGCGATTTTAGCGCAATCGGACAATTCTTGATAACGGCACGCATCAAGCCTTCTGAGACAAAATCTTGCACATCCGTTCCTGGCGTTACATTAAAATAACTTTCAAATAGATGACTCAAAATATCGGCAGAACCAGCTGCTGTTTGATAAGTTGGAACAGTAAACGTATTAGCAGGATCTAGGAAAGAGACCTTAGGAATCATCGATGGACCACCAACACCTAGTTTTTGGTTTGTCGCCAGATTCGAAATCACAGCCCCTGCATTCATTTCACTACCTGTCGCAGCTAAAGTTAAAATTGTGACGATTGGTAATGCTTCACCTTGATAGCCTTTCCTTCCTAAAATAATAGCCCAAGGATCTTCTTCACTGTAAAAACCTGCTGCAACTACTTTCGCACAATCAATCGTTGAACCTCCGCCTACAGCTAAAATTACATCTACCTGATGCTCACGACATAAGGATACACCGCGACGAACAGTCTCAATCCGAGGATTTGGTTCTACTCCACTAAGCTCTACCACTATATTTTGATTTTTCCCAAGCAAATCGATTACTTGATTATATAATCCATTTTTCTTGATACTACCGCCACCATAAACTAGCAGTACATTTTTACCGTAAACATTCAATGCTTCCGGCAGCTCATCCGCCAAGCGATCCTTGCCAAAGCGAATATCTGTTGGTACATAAAATTTAAAATTGTCCATTTTTCTTCCTCCATTCAAGTTAAGGGCCATGCATATACATATATAATAGACCAAAAAGCTTGAAACTGCGCTTACTTTGCTCGCCAAGTATTGCGCATCATCAGCTCTGCAAGCAATCGCTGTGATTTTGTCTTTTGAAACTTCTCTCGCTTCGCTCGCCAAGTATTGCGCATCATCAGCTCTGCAAGCAATCGCTGTGATTTGCAATAAAAAGAGATTGAACGTTTTTCATTTCAATCTCTTTTCCTATTAACTGTTGATCGCTGTTTCTAAACCAACTTCGATCATATCATTGAATGTTGTTTGGCGTTCTTCTGCAGTTGTTTCTTCGCCGGTCACTAAGCTATCACTAACTGTCATGATGGCTAACGCTTGCACATCAAATTTAGCTGCTAAGTAATATAATGCTGCGGCTTCCATTTCAATTGCTAATACGCCTAATTTCCCTAGTTCAAAAACACCGTCCATGCTGTCTTTGTAAAAGACATCGTCAGACAAGACATTTCCTACATGTGTCACAAAGCCTTTTTCTTTGGCCGTGGTGTATGATTTTAATAATAAATCAAAATCAGCGATTTGCGGAAAGTCATATTTGGGAAAATCGTTACGGATCATTGAAGAAGGGGTCGCGGCTGCTTGAGCAATTACTAAATCACGCACTCTGACTTTTTCAGAAATCGAACCGCAAGTACCAACACGAATCAGCTTTTTCACGCCATAAGAATTGATCAATTCATGGGCATAGATCGTCGCTGAGGGCATACCCATTCCTGTGCCTTGCACAGAAACTCGTTCGCCTTTATACGTCCCAGTATAGCCTAACATTCCTCTGACTTGATTGTAACACACCGGATTTTCTAAAAATGTTTCAGCAATGTATTTTGCGCGTAATGGATCTCCAGGCAACAAAATTTTATCTGCGATCTCGCCTTGTTTCGCTTCGATATGAACACTCATCTTTTTTCTCCTTTAACTGTACATTTTTATAATTCAGCTAATGTCGCTTTGACTAGCTCTTTAAATTGGCCCTTCACACGCTCAGTTGTTTCGACTACTTCTGCATGATTTAGACTACTTTGCATACCAGCAGCTAAGTTTGTAATACAAGAAATTCCCAAAACTTTTAACCCACTATGCGCTGCAACGATTACTTCTGATACGGTTGACATTCCAACTGCATCAGCTCCCATCACACGGGACATACGAATTTCAGCAGGCGTTTCATAGGTAGGTCCAGAATAGCCCATGTAAACCCCTTCTTGTAATAGAACATCTTGTGCTTTAGCGACTTTTCTAGCTATTTCAGCATATTCTGGCGTGTACGCATGACTCATATCTGGGAAACGCGGCCCCATTTCGTCATCATTTTCCCCGATCAATGGGTTGTCTCCTGTGAAATTGATATGATCTGTAATCAACATCAAATTCCCAGGTGTGAAGCTTTCATTCACGCCACCTGCAGCATTTGTCACAATAATAGAATGGGCACCAATCGCTGCCATCATGCGGACTGGATAGGTAACAGTTTGCATCGAATGACCTTCATAATAGTGAAAACGCCCTTGCATTGCTAAGACTTTTCGCCCTGAAAGAGTCCCATAAACTAATTTTCCAGCATGCCCCACAACAGCAGATACTGCAAAATGAGGGATTTCAGCAAATGGAATAGCAATTGCATCTTCTATTTCATCTGCTAATTCGCCTAAACCTGAGCCTAAGATCAAACCAAATTCTACTTCTTTAATGCCTTTTTCTTTTAAAAAGCTCGTTGTCTCTTTTAACATTTCACTTAAGTTCGTCATCGTTTCTCTCCTATACAAGTTTAGTTAAAAAGCTATCGCCATTTTCTGTTTTTGGAACTGCAAAATTCTCAGCTACCGTCGCTGAAATATCCGCATAATGTCCTTGCGGCAAGCTACCTTGTCCATTCATTTTTTTACTATAAACCAACAATGGAACATATTCTCTTGTATGATCTGTCCCAGGGAAGGTTGGATCATTCCCATGGTCTGCGGTTATCATCAGTAGATCATCTTCTTCCATAGCCTCAATGATTTCAGGAAGTCTTAAATCAAATGCTTCAATTGCATGCGCATAACCGACTACATCCCGACGATGACCATATAGCGCATCAAAATCTACTAAATTCGTAAAGCTTAGTCCTTCAAATTCTTTTTTCATCACTTTAAGCAATTGGTCTACGCCATCCATATTACTCTTCGTACGAACAGATTCTGTGATGCCCTGACCGTTGAAAATATCGTTGATTTTCCCTACTGCAATTACGTCTTTCCCATTTTCTTTCAATGAATCAAGAACAGTATGCCCAAATGGATCTAGCGCATAATCATGGCGGTTACTTGTTCTAGTAAAATTGCCTGGTTCACCAAGATACGGACGGGCAATGATCCGACCGATCATGTATGGCTCATCTTTGGTGATATCACGAACATATTGACAAATCCGATATAATTCTTCCAAAGGAATGATTTCTTCATGAGCCGCTATTTGTAACACTGGATCAGCAGATGTATAAACAATCAGGTCTCCTGTTTCCATTTGATGTTGTCCATAATCATCGATCACGGCTGTACCGCTGTATGGTTTGTTGCAGACAATCTTACGTCCTGAAAATTCTTCGATTTGTTTTAGCAATTCTTCTGGAAAACCATCAGGAAATACGCGGAATGGTTTTTGAATATTCAAGCCCATGATTTCCCAGTGCCCTGTCATTGTGTCTTTCCCTACAGAAACTTCTTCTAATTTCGTTGCATAGCCTTTATGGTCAGATACGGCTTCAACATTATGAAGAGGAGCGATTGTTCCTAAACCAAGCTTTTCTAAGTTAGGAATCGTCAACCCAGCTTCTTTTGCGATATGCCCTAATGTATCACTACCTACATCACCAAACTTTTCGGCATCAGGTGCTTCCCCGATTCCGACTGAATCCATTACAATTAAATGCACGCGTTTAAACATAACCATCCTTCTTTCTTTGAGATTATTTTAGAAATTTATCCTGTAAAACTTGACTGATAATTATTTATAAAAAGGGCAAGACTTCAGAAAATGTCCCATAGCCCCGCCCTTTTTTATACTAAATTATTCTATTTTGATTTGATATAGTTTTGTCCATTTGCTTTTGGTCCAGAAGCTTTGCCTAAGAAGACAACTAGCACAATGATAGTCAATACATAAGGTGCTGCTTGTAAGTAAACCGCTGGTATTGATGAAATAACTGGTAAATTCGATCCAGCAATACTGATATTTTGCGCGAAACCAAAGAATAAGGCAGCGCCCATCGCACCAAGTGGATTCCATTTACCAAAAATCATCGCCGCCATTGAAATAAACCCTTGCCCAGCAATCGTCGTTACTGCAAAACGTCCAGCGATTGTTTGAGCAAAAACCGCTCCACCAATCCCCCCTAAAAATCCAGAAATCAACACGCCAGCATAGCGCATTACATAAACGTTGATCCCTAATGTATCTGCTGCTTGAGGGTTCTCACCAACTGAGCGAAGGCGTAAGCCAAAACGAGTTTTGAACAATACGAACCAAGAGAGGATTGCGACTAAGATTGCCACAAAAGCTGGTAACGTTGTTTGTTTAAAGAATAAATCGCCTAAAATAGGGATATCCTTTAAAACAGGAAATGTAAAATACCCAAATGATTCTGTGATCGTATCTGTTTGACCCTTACCATAAATGACCTTGATCAAGAAAATCCCTAAAGCTGGTGCCATTAAGTTAACCACGGTCCCGCTAATAATATGATCAGCTCTTAGGTTGATTGTTGCTACCGCATGAAGCAGTGAGAACAACATCCCTACTAAGCCGCCGACTAAACAAGCAAGCCACGGTGTTGCTGCCCCATATGTTTCGGCAAAAGTTAAGTTAAAAACGACTGAACTGAAAGCACCCATCACCATGATTCCTTCAAGTCCTACGTTTACAATACCACTACGCTCAGAAAATGTCCCACCCAAAGCCGTAAAGACTAAAGGAGTAGAATAAACCAAGGTTTGTGTAATAATCGGCGCTAATGCAGCGATCAATGCAATTTCCATTAGATTTTCCCTCCTTCTTGACTTGTTGGGTCTGTTTTTCCATCTAACTCTTCAACGATTGCTACTTCTTTTTTGCTGCCTGAAGCTTTAGCTAGTAAGAAGCGGATCAAGTAACTGATTGCTACAAAGAAAATGATTGCAGCAATAACTACATCTACTAATTCGATTGGAACCCCTGCTCGAAGCGGCATTCCTTGTCCGCCAAGCTTCAGCACACTGAAGAGAATCGCAGATAGGAAAATCCCTACAGAGCTGCCCGCACCTAACAAGGAAATCGCCATCCCATCAAATCCGATACTCAATGAAGAGCCTTGTACGAAGAAATTACCAAATGTTCCTAAGCCAAGAACTACTCCGCCTAAACCGGCTAACGTTCCTGAAATGACCATGGACATGACGATCGTCCGTTTACTACTCATTCCAGCATATTCGGAAGCAAAAGGATTCAATCCAACTGAACGGATCTCATAGCCTAAAGTTGTTTTCTTCATCAGGAACCAAATCAAAACAAGGAAAATAAGTGCTAGAAAAATCCCAATATTTAAACGAGAGCCACTACTCAATTCTTTTAAGAAGCCCGTTCGTAAGCTTGCGTTTTCTCCAATAACTTTTGTCACACCTTTGTTACTCATAAAATCTTTTGACATCACATTATTTACAATATGTGTGCTTGTATAAAGAAAAACATAATTCAACATGATTGTAACGATGACTTCACTTGTCCCAAAGAAAGCCCGCAATAGTCCAGGAATCGCTGCAGCTAATGCTCCGGCTAAAGCGCCCGCAAGTACAGCTAAGGGTAAAACAACTAAACGTGGCGCATCTGCCATCGTTAAAGCTACCCAAATACTTGTTACCCAACCACACAGTGCTTGACCTGAAAGACCGATGTTAAAGAATCCAGCCGAATTTGCTACTGCAAATCCTAAGGCTGTGAAAATCAACGGCCCCGCTGTTACGAATATTTCTCCGATACTCTTCGGACTTTGAAAAGCAGTTTGCAGCATTGCTTGATACCCTGCAATCGGGTCCTGACCCGAAATAAGCATAATAATTGCTCCAAGAATAAAGCCCATCAATACGGATAAAACAGGAACTAAAATATTCCGTATTCGTTCTGTTTGATTATTCAACTGCCTCACCTGCCTCTTGCCTTAATTCTGCTCTAGCTTCTTCTAATGAATAGCCTGCCATTAATAAACCTAATTCATTTTCAGTTGTTTCTTTCGGATCAACGATCCCTACGATTTTACCTGCGTGAATAACGGCAATTCGATCAGATACATTCAAAATTTCATCTAATTCAAAGCTAACAACTAATACTGCTTTCTCTTTATCTCGTTGTTCGATCAGGCGCTTATGGATATACTCGATAGCACCAACATCTAACCCACGCGTTGGTTGTGACACGATCAATAAATCTGGATCACGATCGATTTCACGAGCGATGATCGCTTTTTGTTGATTCCCTCCTGATAAAGCCTTCGCTGGGACCAACTCATTTACTGTCCGTACATCATATTCTTCTATTAATCTACGTGCGTATGAATTGATTTGTTTATAGTTTAAAACGCCCGTGTTACTTAACGGCTTTTTATAGTAAGTTTGTAACGCAATATTTTCTGCCAAGCTCATATCTAAGATTAAGCCATACTTATGACGATCTTCTGGAACATGTCCAACGCCTGCTTCTGTAATTGCACGAGGGTGTTTATTTGTAATGACTTCTCCTCTTAATTCAACTGACCCGCTATCTGCTTTACGTAAGCCAGTTAATGCTTGAATCAATTCGGTTTGACCGTTACCATCGATTCCTGCAATACCAACTACTTCACCAGCTCGTACATCCAAGCTAAGACCTTTCACAGCTTCTAACCCACGACTTTCTTTCACAACTAAATCTTTGATTGAAAGAACGACTTCCTTAGGCTCTGCAATTTTCTTTTCTGTCTTAAACGAAACAGAACGCCCAACCATCATATCTGCCAACTGTTGTGATGAAACATCTCGAACATTTACCGTGTCAATACTTTGACCACGGCGAATCACTGTACAACGATCTGCAACTTTTTTGATTTCATCTAATTTATGTGTAATCAAAATAATTGATTTACCTTCTTGAACAAGACCACGCATGATGTCGATCAACTCATCGATCTCCTGAGGTGTCAATACGGCGGTTGGCTCATCGAAAATCAGAACATCGGCGCCTCGATACAACGTTTTCAAAATTTCCACACGTTGTTGGGCACCCACAGAGATATCCCGAATATAAGCACCTGGATCTACTGACAATCCATACTGCTCAGAAACTCGTTTGATTTCTGCTGTTGCTTTTTTGCGGTCTAGTATACCAACTTTTGTCGGTTCACTTCCCAGAACGATATTTTCTGTCACTGTAAATGCATCTACTAGCATAAAGTGTTGGTGGACCATTCCGATTCCTAAGTGGTTTGCAGTAGTCGGTCCATTGATTGATACTTTTGACCCATTCATAAAGATTTCACCTGATGTTGGTTCTAACAAACCAGATAAAATATTCATCAAGGTGGATTTCCCAGCACCATTTTCTCCAAGCAACGCATGGATTTCTCCAGGGCGGACAGTTAAGTTGATATTGTCATTGGCCTTAAACGTCCCGAACTGCTTAGTGATATTGCGCATCTCAATTACATAGTTTTCTTGAGCCACATTTTTCACATCCTAACGATTTAATCACTTATATCATTTATTAACACGGTACTTCTAAAAAATAAAGTAGCTTTTAGGCTCTTAAAGAAAGAAAATGAGTGGTATCTCCCTTCATTTTCTTTCTTTAAAGGCTTAACAAACCCTTGATGGCGTTAGAACAAAAGTATCCAGCAACTTTTGTTCTAACAATCATCTCATCAAGTATAATGATTACTCTTTTACATCTTTGGGAACTTCTGGAACAGTGATTTTTTCAGCGATGATTTCTTCTTTTACTTTTTCAACAGCAGCTTTTGTATCATCAGTTAAATAGCCATCTGTTAAATCAACACCGCCATCTTTCAATCCATATACTAAGTGCTCCCCACCAGGGAATTTATCTTCTAACGCACGATTAGAAATATCTTGTACAGCAGCACCAACACCTTTAAGTGTTGATGTTAAAGTGAAGTTATCTTCTTTACCGTCTTTTGTTTTGTATTTGCCTTCTTTATCTTGGTCACTATCTACACCGATTACCCAGACTTTGTCTTTTGAACCAGTTTCGTTTAAATCTTTTGCTTCTTGGAAGACACCTTGCCCTGTACCACCTGAAGCGTGGAAGATAATGTCTGCGCCTTTTTGATACATAGAAGCTGCTAATGCTTTCCCTTTAGCAGGATCGCCAAATGATGCTGCATATTCGATTTCAACTTTAATGTCTTTGCCTAACTCTTTAGCAGTATCGATCACACCTTGATGGAATCCAGCTTCAAAACGGTCGATAACCGCGCCTTCTTCACCACCAATAAAGCCAACCGTATTTGTTTTCGTCGTGCGTGCTGCAGCGACACCCGCTAAGTAAGAAGCTTCTTGGTCTTTGAACGTTGCAGATACTACGTTATCTTTTCCTTCAATAACACTATCAACGATACCAAATTGAGTATCTGGATTTGCATCAGCTGCTGTACCGATTGAATCAGCTAGTAAGTAGCCAATACCAAAGACTGTTTTAAATCCGTTAGAAACAGCTGTATCAATATTTGTTACGTATTCTGAAGCATCGTTTGATTGAATGTAATCAAATCCGTCTGCTCCTTTTTTAAGATCATGTTCTTTACCCCAATCTTGTAAACCTTCCCACGCTGATTGGTTAAATGAACGGTCATCTACCCCGCCAATATCAGTAACGATAACAACACTGTGATCTGCATCCCCGCCTGCTGATTTTCCATCTGTTGAATCTTTTTTACCTCCACCACATGCTGCTAATGCAACAGTCAATGCTAGTGCAGTCAAGCCAAAACCAAATAATTTTGCTTTTTTCATCTCTGTAAAGCCCCCTAAAATAGTTTTATATTTTCAACAGTCAGATGACTGAATGAACCAAAATAATAATGAAACACTTCTGTACTTTGCGTACCTTAAACTTTTCAATAGCACGATAAAGGTTGACAGGTTTAGCTTGTGTGTAGATAACTCTCAAAAAGTCAAAGAGAAGCGAATAAAATACCTTACAGATCTTTTTCCGTAAAAGCATACGGTAGAAGCTCAGCTACGGTCATTTCTTTGGTAACACCTTGTTCTCCTACCAAGGTAACTGGCATATCAGGCGCACAAAATTCAGCCATCACTTGTCGGCATGCGCCGCACGGAGAGATTGGCTCTGGTGTATTTCCCGCAATTACTAAATGGTGAAATTCTCGTTCACCTTCTGAAACAGCTTTGAATAGTGCTGTCCGTTCTGCACAATTGGTCAATCCATAAGAAGCATTTTCGATATTGACTCCTTGATAGGTTTTACCTTCTTTGGTAATCAGGCATGCACCCACTGGAAAATGAGAATACGGTACATATGCTTTTGTTAACGCATCATCTGCGATCGCTAACCATTCTTGTTTGGCTGTCATTAGCTTAATACCCTGCTCCAGTTGAGCCTTCCATGATTGCAACGCCTGCACTTGTTCCAATGCGTGTAGCACCTGCATCGATCATCGCTTTGGCTTGTGCTTCATTATGAATACCACCCGACGCTTTGACACCCATGTCTGGTCCTACTGTTTCACGCATTAATTTAACATCTGCAACTGTAGCGCCCCCTGTTGAAAAACCAGTTGATGTTTTAACAAAGTCGGCACCTGCTTCTTTAGCAAGTTCACAGACTTTGATTTTTTCTTCATCTGTTAGTAAGGCTGTCTCAATGATTACCTTGACTAAGGCTTGCCCCTTCGCTGCATCAACAACGGCTTGAATATCCTTCAAGACTTTTTTGTATTGCTTAGATTTAAGAGCACCAACGTTAATGACCATATCGACCTCTGTCGCACCATTGTTGATCGCATCTGTTGCTTCATAGGCTTTTACTTCTGATGTATTAGCGCCTAAAGGAAAACCAATTACTGTACAAACAGCCACAGAAGTTCCCGCTAAGTGTTCTTTTGCTAACGCAACCCAGCATGGATTAATACAAACTGAGAAGAATTCATATTTTTTAGCTTCTTCAATAATTCGTAAAACGTCCTCTTCCTTTGCATCTGCTTTTAAAATAGTGTGGTCAATCATTTGATTTAATTCCATTATTTTTTTACACATCCTTTATGCTGTTATTATATCATGAATCAGCTCAGGTTCAGTGCCAGAACTGCCGATTTCGATATTTTTATATAAAAGTTCTTTTACGTGGTCGATTGAATCTGAATTTGAATAAATAGTCAGCAATGACTCACCAGAACTCACTGCCATCCCTACTTTTTTATGCAGTTTGATTCCTACTGCATGATCCACTTCATCTTCTTTCGTTGCACGCCCTGCCCCCAAGAGCATTGCAGCAATACCGATTTCATTTGCTACAAGCTTTTGAACAACACCAGATGTTTGAGCTGGTAATTCTATTTGATATTTAGCTGTCAACAAACTCTCAGGAGCATCGATGATGGTGTCATCTCCACCTTGGTTGCGGATCATTTCTCGGAATTTTTCCAATGCTTTACCTGATTCCAACGCCTCTTTCAACATCTCACGAGCATCGTCTAATGTAGTTGCTTTTTTTGCTAGAACGACCATTTGACTGCCTAAAATATAGCACATTTCCAACAAGTCTTCTGGTCCTTTGCCTTGCAGTGTCTCGATTGCTTCAACAACTTCTAAACTATTGCCGATTGCTTCACCTAACGGTTGAGACATATCAGAAATCACCGCCATTGTCTGGCGATTCGCTAAATGTCCGATCCGAACCATTGTTTCTGCTAAGCGGCGGGCTTCATCGATATTTTTCATAAAAGCACCTTCACCAGTCGTTACATCCAATACGATTGCATCCGCACCCGCAGCGATTTTTTTACTCATGATCGAACTTGCAATCAGCGGGATCGAATTGACCGTCGCTGTAACATCGCGTAATGCATATAATTTTTTATCTGCTGGCGCTAAATCACCTGACTGACCAATTACTGCTACGTGACTTTCATTTACCAAACGAATAAATTCAGCATCAGGTATTTCTACATGAAACCCTGGTATCGCTTCTAACTTATCCAATGTTCCACCTGTATAACCAAGACCTCTCCCAGACATTTTGGCCACACTAGCACCAACACTGGCAACTAGCGGCGCTAAAATCAGCGTTGTGGTGTCACCTACACCACCGGTAGAATGCTTATCTACTTTGATTCCTTTAATTGAAGAAAGATCAATCATTTCACCTGAGTTAGCCATCGCCAACGTCAGGGTCGTAATTTCTTCATCTGTCATGTCTTTGTAAAAAACAGTCATTAAAAAGGCGCTCATCTGATAATCTGGAATATCCCCTTTGGTATAACCAGAAATAATGAATTGAATTTCTTCATCTGTTAAGACCTGTCCATCTCGTTTTTTTTCGATCAAATCTACCATTCTCATGCTTTTTTGCCTCCGAATCAATCCTCAAGGATGTATTATACACTAAAATTGTTCAGGTTAAAACCTTTTAGTAAAACAGTTTACTAACGCTTTCATATTTTGAAAACGCTTATAACACGAACATTAAATCAAATCCCCCTAATTGTCAATCGATTTCGTGCTATTTCTTAAAATAAATGTTGTATCAAAAATTTTATTGGGTATTTTTTTCTTTGGATCATTGATGGACTCTACTAAAAATTGCGCCGCATAAAAACCAATATCAAAGCTTGGTTGATAGACAGTCGTTAAACCTGGCACCAAATATTCAGAGATCTCCAATCCATCAAAACCAATCACTGAAATATCTTCTGGAATTTTTTTTCCACACTCTTCGATTGCCTGATAAGCGCCCATAGCCATTTCATCATTGCCGCAAAAAATCGCTGTAATTTTTTGATTTTTCAGAACTTTTTTAGCTGCTGTATAACCACCACCTAAATTTAGGTCCCCGCTGCACATATATTCTTCCCGTATAGAAATACCGTTATCTTTCAATGCATGCTGATACGCAGTCACTCTTTCAGTTAACTGATAATAGCCGTCGTTTTCTTTCAACATCCCAATATGCCGATGCCCTTGTTCAATCAACGAACTGACAGCTTGATACGCACCTTCATATTCTTTTACGATCAAGCGGCCGCTTTCTCGTGGATTGATTCCTCGATCGACCAAAATAACTGGAACTTTCCGTTTACTTTTATTTCTCAAAATGTGATTAGCTGGTAAAATATTCGGTGTAGCAAAAATAATGCCATCTACCGAACGGTGCACGAGTTCAGTGACATATTGCGTTGCCTTTTCTTCATCATGTTTTGAATTACATAATAAAATCATGTAACCAAGAGAATTCAAATAGGTTTCTACCCCTTCGATCACCTTAGCAAAGAAAAAATCAGTTACATCTGGCACAACCATCCCGATCGTTTTTGAATGACGTGTGATAATGTTCGAAGCAAAATAATCTGGCTTATAATCGTATTCTTCCACCACAGCCAACACTTTATTTCTCGTTTTTTCACTAAAGCGGCTACCTTTATTGTTGATGATTTGAGACACTGTTGTAACTGATACACCTGCCATATCTGCAATTTCTTTAATGGTCAACTTCATACTCATTCTCCCTTTGTTGACACACCTACCAAGAATGTCAACGTTTTCATTTTACTTATCGAATAATTCTAGTTTAGCAGAACTTAATATAATAGAATAGCTTATCTTCTTTTACACACCTCAATCTTTGCTCTAAATACCTGCGAAGAGAGCGTTGCTTTACTCCCCTCTCCGCTTTAACAATTATTTTCTAGTCAACTTTCACCAATTATTCGTCAACATCAATAAACCAGGAATCCAGCAGGTAACAATTCCTTCAAAAATCGCGAAATACAAGACTGGCTTTCCAATTTTCTTTTTCAAAACATATTCAATAAAGCCTGTCATCCATAAAATTCCCCAAGACAACCAAATCAAAGCAAAACGCCAATCGCCATCTACTGTAAACGAAATGTATGCCGCTGGAATCGTATTTATCGCAACAAATAAAGCAAATATTCCATAAATCCGCATATCTAAATCAAACACATAAATCAGACCGACCATCAAGTAAGTGAACGCAAATAAATAACCAGTCCCCGCGTCATAATAAGCACCTCGAGATAAATAAAGGGTATTGATAATAAAAGACAAACTTCCTGTCAGCAAATTTAATAGACCAGTCGATTTTTTATCTACTCCAACCAAGCCGCAATATCCATTACTAATCAAGGTAATCGCCACAAATAAGAGCCCTACTCCTAACAAAAAAATCCCTCCAACTAAATAATAAAAAAGAGTGTTTTTAAGAACCCCTTGTACTTTAAATCCTCTGAAAAATCTACTCGTCTTTATAGTATACCACGACTCTTATTGACAGAGTGTACAACGCGTGTTAAAGTCTTCAAAATACTGATTGAAGAAGACCACAAAATTTCAACAAAAAAGAGAGGATGATACTGTGAAACGTGAACGCGTCAAAAAACTACCAAAAATAGAGTTGCATTGTCATTTAGACGGCTCAATTCGCCCAGAAACTTTACGAAAAATAGCCCTTCAACATAACATTTATTTACCTTCTGAACAAGACCAATTGAAAAATCTGTTAGTTGCTCCTCAAGATTGCCAAAATTTGAGCGACTATTTAGAGCGTTTCGATCTAGTTTTGACCTGTCTGCAAACAGAATCTGCGCTAAAAGCTGCTGCATTTGACGTGATCAGTCAAGCCGCTGAAGAGAATATCTATTATATAGAAGTTCGGTTTGCTCCTTCCTTACATACAAAAAAAGGTCTCTCTTTACCTAAGGTCATAACCGCTGTATTAGCTGGTCTGGAGCAAGGTCAACAACAATTTGGGGTAAAAAGTAATGCATTATTATGCGGTATGCGCCATGAAGAGTTGTCTGATATCGCAAAAATCGTTCAATTGGCCGATACGTTCAAAACAGATGGCATCGTGGGATTTGATCTGGCAGGCAACGAATTAGATTTTCCGCCCTATACCTTCGAAGAGACATTAGGTCTTGTTGAGCAATTAAAGATTCCTTTAACATTACATGCTGGCGAATGTGGATGTGGTCAAAATGTCGCTGATGCTGTTTATTTAGGCGCTAAACGGATTGGACACGGGATTGCTGTAAAAGATTCTCCGAACTATTTTCCATTATTAAAAGAAAAAGATATTTTAATCGAAATGTGTCCCACAAGTAATTTGCAAACTAAAACTGTTACTACATTAGCGGATTACCCATTCCGTTTGTTTCTTGATGCAGGAATCAAGGTTTGTATCAATACGGATAATCGCACCGTTTCGAATACAACATTGACCGACGAATTTATGAAGCTTTATGAATGGTACGGTATCACATACGCGGACATGGAACAATTGAATCATAATGCGATCAATGGTGCTTTCATCTCTGATGAAGAAAAAAGAACTTTGCATGAACAATTGACGAACAATTATTAGCTAACCTAAATAGGCAGAAAGAACCGCTACTCGATTCTTCTGCCTATTTTTTTCTTAAGTTAATGAAATACCAATACTACGGTTTAACAATACCTGTTTGGTCAACACCAATGATTTGCCAATCATAAATTCTAGCTGTCTTCCCATTTTTTTCTGCCTTTTCTAAAACTAGCTTGACATATCTTGCTTCCACTAAGCCAATTGCATCTTTGCTATGATCTAAGGTATTCCCTCTTTTTTGCACAACAGTTCTCCAATTGCTTCCGTCATCACTTACTGAAATATCATACTCCCTCGTATTCCATTCTGAACTTTCGCCACCTGCGCCAGCATGGAATAATTCAAATCCAGCAATTGTTTTTACCGTGCCTAAATCAGCAATCATCCAAGGTTTGTCACTGCCATTATCACACCATTTCGTTTTCAAGTTCCCGTCTAAAGCAAAGCGATAGCTTTCTCCTTCATTTGTATAACCAGAGCCTTGGTCCGCAGTAGTTGTTGGTAATACTGATAGATTCTCTATTTTAATCCCAGTATTTTGATCATAAACGTAAAGATACTTTTCCTTGATGATCTCAGTCTCACCTGAAGCATTAACTGCCGTTGCTCTTACAGAATACGTACCTGCTTTGGCAAAGGATAGTGTCATTTCTTGTCCAGAAGCAGTTTCTGGTGTTGCACCAACCACTTCCCAGTTCACGGTTTCTGTAGATTTAGAAACCGTTGCATCTAGAGTGATTGTTTCTCCTACAGAAACTAATGTGCTGCTAGCATTAATCGCTATCTCAGGTTTTTTTAGCGCTTCAAATGGATAAACAGCTGTGGTCCCTTTACTTTGCTGTTCTCGACCATAATGATCAACTGGAACTACACGATAATTTGCAGTATCTTCTATTCGTTCTTGATTTAGTAATGTATAGGAGTTGTTTGCTGTTTCTCCTTCAAACTGCCATGTCCCAGCCACTTTTCGGTAAATGCGATAAGAGTTAGTGTTTTTCCCCTTCGTCTCCCAACGTATACGAATACTTTCTGTTAAATCATCAATAACTGTTTTTCCTGAAAAGGTAAGTTTACTGACTGGACTGATTGATACTTTTTTTTCTTTTCCAATTCTTAATTGCCCCAAACGAATTGAAGCCGGACCTGTCTGATTATTCTTGATATCCAAGCCAATAGCCGTAATTGCTTTGCCGCTTGCTGCTTTTAAGGAATATGTCGTTTGTACCCAGCCATTTGCCAACATTTGTTGTTCACCTTGAATCGTCACTGGTTTTTCTTTTCCCTTAAGTTCTAAAACTAAAGATACGTTGTCTGCTCCTTTTGTCACGACAGCGGCTGTCTCAGAGGCGCTCACTTTCAATTGAGAAGCATATAATTGAATAAACGTTCGTTTGTCAGCGGTCATCGTTCCAGATAAATTGATCGACGAACCACCATTAAATGCATCTTTATAATCTATTGTTGCTTCAAGTTGATTGCCTGCTTCATTGTCAATAACCCAGCGATAGGTAGGCATAACGTCTTGAATACTACGATTATTAAAGCTTCCTTCTTTGACTTTTGTACCATCTAAATAAAAACCATCCCCATTTCCAACATTAAAATTTGTTAAAAACGGTACACTTGTAATGGGTGTTTTCTCCACGTAATATCTAGAAACGCCCTGCCACTCACTTTTAGCACTTTCTACCGAGCGAGGATCTCCTTGTGAATTTATCCAAAGTAATGTTTCGTTTTCCCAATAACGATCAACATCGTACTGACCGCCATCACGTAGTGTCCAATCTGGACAGTACAGTCCTAGTGAGAGAAGTGGTTGTCCATTTTCCCCTAAAATGCTACTTGGTTTTCGCCGGCTATTTATGCCGTTCGCTTGAACGTCGATGCCTGCAAATAAATCATATGGGTCACGCTTCAGCTGAACCGCCTTTACTCTTGATGTTTCAAGATTCTGCCAGCGGAAATCAACAAACATTTTATCCGAAACACGTTTTTTCCCTTCTTGGAAGTATCCTTGATTTTGTTCATTTAGGGCACCTTGCCAATCAACAGCACCAGTTGGAATCATCGAGTCATACCAAATAACCTGCTGATTTTTTGGTTTACGAGCTTGTAAATAGCTCATACATTCTTTCATAGCAGTCGCTGTTTGTGCATCAACATTGGTTTCTTGATTGATAAACCATCCATCAAAACCATAGGCTTCCGACATTTCTAACAACTTATCTGCCATTGGAAATTTTCCTGTGCGATCTTTTTGTACGAATTGCTCTACCCATTCACTTTTACCACCATAAGCTTCTGGCGGAAAGAAAACAGTTCCAACAATCGGCACACCATTTCTATGAGCTACATCCGTGATATCACCGCTTGGTGGAACTATGATTCCTTCACCAGAAGAACCCGCCCAAGCAACTAATGTATCCACATACTGCCAATTTGTAAAATTGTAGACCGCTTTATCTGTACCACCTTGTGATGGCGTTCCTTTCGTATGCCGATTAACAATCGCGATTGACAGAACTTTGGCTTCTGTACTCTGATCTACATTCATTTTCTTTCCTTGCACACGAGTCGCTAAAGGAACTTTAGAACTATTAAATGGTGCGTCAGGATCGTTTTTAGCATCCCAGCTGAGTAACGTATCTGGAAATAAGGCTGTCGCTTCTGGTACTTGATCAAACAACGGGATAGCTATTTCCTTATTACTTCTTGATTCTAGCGATTCTGCATAAACCCTTGATACCGATGCACCGCCTAATAGAGTGAACACAACAGCTGCACTACAACACACATGTTTCAAAGTTTTTCTTTTCAATGAATGAACCCCCTTAATCATTTTCCCTAAATTCCAGCATTATTCATCCTCCTGAAAATGATAACGCTTTCTATCTTTTTTATAAATAGAGAAACTATAGCATTTGTATCAAAAAGTATAGGTTCTTTTTGTAGAAAAAAAAGACAGCTAGACTATTGAATAATATGACCAATAATCCAGCTATCGTTTTACTTAATCAAGATATAGACAATTCCCTGTGCATCAGCTTACGAATTCATCTGATTTAATTTCACATTTCTCTTTAGCTAAAAGCAAGCAACCCATTGTCCCGCTGTTATCTCCTAAATCACACCCTACGATATAGTCCTCTAACACAGGCAACGCTACATAACCGCCCAATTGCCTTTCTAACGATGCGCGGATTTTTGGAAACAGTTGCGTCTGTTTCATAACACCGCCGCCTAAAATAATTTTTTCTGGCGACAATGTTAGTGTATAATTCATCAACGCTTGTGCAATATAAAAGGCTTCAATTTCCCAAATATCATGCGTCGCTTCTAGTAACTGCCCTTTGATTCCGGTCCTCTTCTCCAATGCTGGACCTGCTGCTAATCCCTCTAAACAATTATCATGGTACGGACATGCACTTTCTACTGTATCACCTGGATAACGTTGAACAGAGATATGCCCCATCTCTGGATGACTAAATCCTTGCAGAACGGTTCCATTGACAACAGCACCTCCACCAACACCTGTGCCTACCGTCAAGTAGATACAGCTTTCAGTATCTTTCCCTGCACCTAAATGCATTTCGCCATACGCTGCTGCATTAACATCCGTCGTCCAAGCAACCGGAACCTGATAGCGCTCTTTTAAGGACCCTAAAAGATCGATATTTTGCCAGCCTGGTTTCGGTGTAGAGGTGATATATCCGTAAGTACTAGACTTACTATTAACATCAATAGGTCCAAACGAGCCTATCCCAAGTGCTATTAACGGATACGTGTCAAAAAATGCAAAAACTTCATCCAAGGTTACTTTCGGTGACCTCGTTGGTAAGTTGATTCGTTCAATAATGTTTAATTGCTCATCTGCGACTGCACAGAAAAATTTTGTACCGCCAGCTTCGATTGATCCATAGTACGTCATCTAGCTTTCCTCCTGTCCTTAGCGATCAAAACCAATCGTTCGAATTTCGTAAGGCTTCAATTGTTTCACCACTTCTTCATGTTGCTTTTCTTCTAGCAAATTCAATAAGTGTGCCACCTCTTTCCCATTTTTTTCTATTTCAATCTGAGCTTGGTTCCCACTCATATTGAAGCCTCTGACAACAAGTGCATCATCATCCGCACTATTTTTCACTGCGGTTACTGCGAATGTCTCCCCTTTAATCATTAAGTAAGCATCCTTCGCGTTTAATAAACCTGCATGTCTTGACGTTTGTTTCACACTAAAGGGAATTTGCGCAGCATAAGCTCGTTGATACGTAGCATACCGTCTTTCCTTTTCGCTATGAAAGTCAATGCCATAGTGGAACGTATGTGTCCCTAAACATTGTGCTTCTGGTGTTGGGAAGTACCCCCAATCTCCCATTTCTCCGACTGCTCTTAAAAGAGTCAATGCAATCGTATTATTTTCCGGTAATACTTCATATTCATTCAAGCCAAAATTAGAAACCGTTATTCCAGATTCCTCATCATGGATATTAACAAACGCATGCTGATGTTGGGGATTGGTTGGATTTTCCCAGCTTTTGCTTACTTGATTTGGTCGAGTAACCACTTCATAAATACTATCAGCTTCATGGGTCTGTGTTTCGATTCCTGTAGGAAACAATATCCGCAGACGATGATCTTTCATTTGATTATCCAATGTCGTTTCAAATTTTAAGCGCGAAGAATCTTTTTCCATCGTTACTAGCGTTTCAATCGTTAATTCTTTCATCTTTGATGAACGGCCAGCTTTGCGATAACGGAAATCTACAACTGCCTTTTGCTCTTGTTCTAGTAAATCTTCTGCTGCTTCTGGGATTAACATTTGTTGAACGATTTTAATTTGCGCTATGAATAATTCATCTTTTACTACTGAAATTTCTGCGGGATGATGCTTAGACAAAATAGGCGTTGTTCCTTCTGATTGTTTAAAGATATATTCATTCCCAATGTCTCCTGTATCTTCAATCAACAATAAGTTGTCATAGCTCTTTTCTGAAGACTTATCCAATACTTCAAGGGTTCCATCTTCATTGATTGTTACAGTTAGACAGCTATTTTCCAGAACATAATTCTTTGAATCTTTGATCATAGAATCTATTTCCACATCTAAGTTTTCCGTTGGCTGTAATGCAAATGTAGCCCATGAGAAAGGCGCCATATCACTTATCAACAGCTCTACTTCAACATATTTAGCCATATAAGGGACTCTAAAACGATCTTTTGGCAACTCATAACCAAAGCAAGTCTCTGGTTTTGAAACAGTCGCTGAAATTTGTTGTCCCTGTGTATTGATTACTGCAAATGCAGGAGTATCACTATCAACTAGCCCTTCCCATAGTTCATGAGGAATTCCCTCTTTAAATTGTTTTCTTTCAATCTCAATGCGTACTTTTATGCTCTCTGATTTTTGATAGCCAGAAGTATTAAACACAACAAATGGATGACTTTTTTCTGGAAAATCTTCTGTATTTACTGCGATAACTAATTGAGATAACGCTTCCTCTGCCAAATATTTCCCAACTTCATTGGCTTTTTCAAACCTTGGAATCATTTCACGATGAACTTCATCTACAGAACAGCCGCAAATACTATCATGAGGGTGATTTTGCAGCAATAGTTTCCATGCGTAATCTAATTGGTCATGAGGATAATTGCCAGTCAATTCGTAAGCCATTGCTGCCAAAGGTTCTGTTCTATTTTCTAATTGACGTTCCACAGCTGTATTCCATTGCTTCAGGTAAACTCTTGCCGAAGCTGTATTAGCTAAAGTAAACCAGCCGTCTGTCTCCTGGCTCGTCAACTCACCATAAACTGTACCAACTTTCTCTGATAAATCTTGCTGCATTTGTTTTAAATACGTATCAAAATTTGAGTGGATAAATTCATATTCTGGAAATAGTTCATTTGCTAAAGCTATTGCTTTTGTGATATCTTTTTGAACAGGTTGATGATCAACACCATTCATCATCAATAAATGATCCGTTGATGCAAATTTTTCAACTTCTGCTAATTTTTGCGTCCAAAAGGCTAACGCCGCTTCCTTTTCTGCTGGTATCTCATTGCCGTTGCTGTACCAATTTGCAAATAATAATCCTAAAACTGTACTGTCGTCCGGTCCTTGCCACCACATTTCTGAATATTGAGAAGTATAGTTTTCATCATCCAACACCTCGTTATTAAAGCCGACTGGTTTTACCCCTCTACCAAAAGCAGCAGCATCTAAGCCTGCTTGTTTCATCATTTGTGGTGTCTGACCCATATTGCCAAAAGTATCTGGGAAATACCCTAATCTGACAGCAGCTCCCCATCTATCGCTTTCTTTTTTGCCAATCAACATATTTCGAACATTCGATTCAGAGCTGATCAGAAAGCCATCTTGTAAAATGTAAAACGGACCAATCCGCAGTTTCCCTTCTGTAATGGCTTTTTGAACTGCTGCTTTTTTTTCTGGTCTTACTTGTAAATAGTCATCTAAAATAATTGTTTGCCCGTCTAAATGAAAACTATCAAAAGCAGAATCCGTTTCGATCAACTCTAAGACATCATCCATTAATTCTACTAAACGCATGTGATGCTGCTCATAAGGCAGATACCATTCACGATCCCAATGAGAATGCGAGATAATATAAACTTTTTTCTTCATGATTTCACGCTCCATTTCATTCTTTTATCGCTCAACTCGTATATCAAAATAATCCATCACTAATTCACAAAACATCATATTTGCCCAAGAAAACCATTCACGTGTGTACTTAGAAGGATCATCCACATCAAATCCCTCATGCATCAAATGAGTACCCCCATCATTTGCAACTAAGGAATTTAAGATTCTTTCTTTCTCAGACTTGTCATTTGTGGTCATACCTTCCATTGCTAATGCAATCGGCCAAATATAATTTTCTGGAGTATGAGAGCTGCCGATCCCTTTTGCATATTTCCCTTCGTAAAAATAAGGGTTCTCCTTGCTTAAAATTGTTTTGCGCGTCATTTGATACGTTACATCTGTAATTTCTGTATATCCTAAATAAGGAGCTGAAAGTAGATTAGGGATATTGCTGTCATCCATAATACTCGTGTTACCAAGACCATCTACTTCATAAGCGTACACAGACACCCCAAGCTGGTTGTGGGTTTTTCCATATCTTTGAATCCCAGCATCGATTTCTCTTTTCAAGATAGCAGCTTGTTTCACTATCTCTGCATCAGACAAGACTTCCGTAAAGATTTCTTCAATATATCCTAAGATAACGACCGCAAACATATTGGACGGCACTAAATAACCGTAGCGACACGAATCATCACTAGGACGAAAACCTGACCAAGTCATCCCTGTCAGATGAACTTCAGTGCCGCGCCCTTTATTCGGCAATGTATCTTCTAATCGAGTTGTGTCACGTTCAAAGGTATAAGGGGAATGTTTATGTTCTTGCTCCGTTTTGAAAACGTTCAAAATATGCTTCACACCTTCAACGAAGTTTTCATCAAATTGCTTTGTGTATCCAGTATTTTTAAACAATAAGTAGGCTAATTGAACTGGATAACACAGTGAATCGATCTCATACTTTCGCTCCCAGATCCAAGGATTCATCTTAGTGTGATCCGTTTGATGCCCCGCACTATTCGGTATTTCATTAAAGGCATTCGCATAAGGATCAATCGTGATATAGAAAAATTGTCGTTGAACCAATCCACAAATCATCTCTGCAAGTTCTTCATCTTCTTTGGCAACCACTAAATAAGGGCGAACTTGGGCCGTTGAATCTCTCAGCCACATCGCAGGAATGTCTCCTGTCAGCAAAAAGGTTGTTCCATCGTCTTGCTTCTTAACTGTAGTAGTCAGAGTATTCGCAAACGCTGCATTAAAATTCTCAGCCCAACCTGCATGCTCTTTTCCACACAACTGAGTCATCTTATCCATAAAAACTTGTACAGAGTTCGGTATTTTGTTATAAATCATAATAGCCTCCTTGTCAGTTGATATATCATTTAACAACGAAAGTATATGCTAATGAAAGCGTTTTGTCCACTGTTTTTTCTACTATTTTTGAATTGAACTCTTTTTCTTTCTATGTTAAACTACCTTTAATGATATATCATTTAACGATTAGGAGAACAACTATGTCTAAACCACTATATAAAAAAATTATCGATGACTTATTACATGCTATTGAAACTGGTAATTTGCAGGAAAATGCACAACTTCCTACAGAAAAGGAATTATCTCAAACCTATAACGTCAGCCGTATTACCTCTAAACGTGCACTCACAGAGTTAGAGAATCAAGGCTTGATTTACCGTATACAGGGAAGAGGCAGCTATGTCCAAAAGCGTAAACCCATGAAGAAAAAAGTAGCTCGTATCTTATTTTTAATCCCCTTTGTAAATGACCTTTCACTTGGCAACTTCAATGAAGGTCTAGCACCTGTCACAAGTAAGCATCAATATGAAGTGATCATGTCTTCATCCGAATTTTTGATCAATAAAAAAGCAGCTGATATTATCGAAGACTTTGACGGAATGATCTATTATGCTCATAATACAGAAGACTTTCTAGACACACTGTTTGAGCTATCCATTCAGGAGTTTCCAGTTATTATCTTAGATAAAAAAATTCATGATCTATCTTATCCAACAGTACAATCGGATAATTTTTCAGGTGGTGTGATGGCAACAACTTATTTAGCAGAGCTAGGGCATCAACGAATTGCTTATATTTTTGGTGAAACTACCTTGCCGCAATCGGTACGTCAACGCTATTTAGGCTACATCCATGCAACAAAAGAACAACATTTATCGTTCCATACTGCGTTAACGGATAAACAATCTTTTTTAAATGCTGATGTCATTCACTATTTACACGAAAATGCCATTACAGGAGTGGTCTGCGAGAATGACTTAGTGGCAATTTCTTTAATGAATCTGGCAAAACGAGCGAATATTGATATACCTAATCAATTGTCAGTTGTCGGCTTCGACAACATTCAGGCAGCTTCATTGATCGACCCATCACTAACAACCATTGCACAAGATTTTAAAGGCATGGGGACACTTGCTGGAACAATGCTGATCGACTGGATTGAAAAACATAAAGTCCCGACTGACCAGCAAATCCCTGTAAAACAAATCATTCGACACTCAACAAAGGAGAATCAATAGATGAACCCAACATTGATCGATACTAGACACGGAACAGATAATCAGCACTCTTTTTCCAATGGCAATTGCCTGCCTTATACAGGTGTTCCTTGGGGCATGAATTATTTTGCCCCTCAAACGAATGGAGAGAATGGCAGCTGGTGGTTCAACCCCAGAGACCCCGTCTTTCAGGGATTTCGACTAACACATCAGCCGAGTCCCTGGATGGGGGATTTCAGTTACTTTGTGCTATTACCTTTTAACGGTCAATTGAAAGAACAGACACTCTTTCATGCCCAATCTTCTTACCGACCAAATAAGAGCGTTTTCAGACCTGACTATTTAGAAATTAAAGAACAACGATATCAATTGACTACACGCATGATCCCTAGTATGTACGGAGGTGTGTTGACTGTTCGCTATAGTCAGCCGAATGCAAATCTGTTACTTTCATTACCTGGAAAATATCAACTGACGGTAGAAGATGACCAGACAGTTTCCGGCTCTATAATAAACTACGCAGGTTGTGAAGATTCTCATTTTTCATTTTATTTTACGCTTCACTTTCAGCAACCTTTAACTTTTGAAACTCCTATTAAAAAAAATGGAGAAGATGACTGTATTGCTTTTACTTTTGGCGATATTCAAGAACAAACCGTTCAATTTGGCACTTCTTTTATAAGCTGCGATCAAGCCAAGCTGAACTTATCTCGTGAAATTCATTGGAAACCTGAAGATTATCTCAAAAATTCTGAGGAACAATGGTCGCATTATTTAAGTAAAATCGATATCCAAGATAAAAATACCAAACGTCGCTCGACTTTTTATCATAATTTATATCGTGCTTTTTTATTCCCG
The DNA here is from genome assembly GCF_001730315.1 of Enterococcus ureilyticus. Taxonomy (GTDB): domain Bacteria; phylum Bacillota; class Bacilli; order Lactobacillales; family Enterococcaceae; genus Enterococcus_L; species Enterococcus_L ureilyticus. The sequence continues at coordinate 108,532 of NZ_MIKC01000040.1, read as the reverse complement.
CAAACCTTTTATGAAAAAGATGCTAACGAGAAAATTATTCATTATGATACGTTGGCTAAAGAAGTAAAACCAGGGTTTCTTTATACAAATAACGGCTTTTGGGATACTTATAAGACTGTTTATCCGCTCTATTCATTGATCGCTCAAGAAAAATATGCAGAAATGCTGGAAGGTTTTTTAAATAGTTATCGAGAAAGCGGCTATTTGCCTAAATGGCTTTCACCTGATGAACGTGGCTTGATGCCCGGAACCTTGATTGATGCGGTAGTAGCTGATGCCGCAGTGAAAGATATCCGTCCTGATCTGATGCCTGAATTTTTAGAGGCCATGATCAAAGGGGCAACAATTCAAAGCGAGAATTCAAACTACGGTAGACAAGGAACCAACGATTATTTAACCTATGGATATGTGCCTGCTAACTATCACGAGTCAGTAAATCATACCTTAGATTATTGTTACAGTGACTTTTGTATTCGCCAAGTTGCTAAAAGCTTGGCAGAGCATACGACTGCTGAACACTATGAAAAACAAGCCAAGAATTATTTATCTATTTTCGATCCTAACACTGGCTTTATGCGGGCGAAATACACAGACGGTAGGTTCAAAGAACCCTTCAACAGCCATCGTTGGGGCGAAGATTATGCTGAAGGTAGCGCTTGGCAGAGTAGTTTTGCTGTATATCATGATTTCAAGGGCTTGATTGCTGCTTTCGGCGGCCAAGACAAATTCCAAGAGAAATTGATCGATTTATGTAATCAAGCACCTGTCTTTTCTGCTGACGGATACGGGTTTGAAATTCATGAAATGAGTGAAATGGCTGCCACAGAGTTTGGTCAATTGGCCATTTCTAATCAGCCTAGCTTCCATTTTCCTTATTTATTTAGCTATATTGGAAAGCCAGAGTTTGCTCAGCCATTGCTAAAACAATTGATGACCCAAGAATTTAATGATAGTCCTACTGGTTTCCCAGGAGACGAAGATAATGGCAGCATGGCTAGTTGGTATATTTTTAGTTCATTAGGGTTTTATCCTGTTTGTCCTGGTTCAGGTGAATATGTGATCGGGATGCCTTTATTTGATAAAGCTATTCTTCATTTATCTACTGGTGAAACCTTGACTATTTCGACTAGTCCAAATCAAGAACAGCAACAATTTGTGGACCATATTCATTACAATGATTCTTTACACGAGGGATTAGTGTTCACCCATGCTAGCTTGATGAATGGGGGTACGATCGACTTTACTTTAGGGACCGTACCTAGACCGAGACAATACAAAGAAGAGCAACGTCCATTTAGCATTTAATTGCGTTTGATTTACGAAAAAAGCAAGCACAAGAGTTCTGTTCTTGTGCTTGCTTGATTATTCTTCACCCACCGAATCATAATGATGTTTATATTTTTCTCGAAATTCTTTAGGGGTTAGATCATTCATTTTTTTAAAAATTTGAGAGAAGTAAGTACTGTTGTTAAAACCGATTTTATCAGCGATTTCATTTACATTATCGTCCGTATAGAGTAACAGATTTTGTGCTTTTTTCATACGATATTGGTTCAAATATTGAGAGAAACTCTTCTTAGTTTCTTTTTTAAATAATTGCCCCAAGTACATTACATTAAGATGCAATGATTGAGCTACACATTTCAACGTTAATTCACTTGTATACTCAGAACGAATTTTATCGATCACTTTTTGCACATTTTCTGAATAGTCATATGCTATTTTTTCCCGTGTGATTTGGGTCACTGTAGTCGATAAAATATCGTGCAGTTCATCAGCATTCGATGAATGATTGATATCATCTAGAACTTGTTGATACTCGCCTTCATCCAAATGATTAAAGCGGCGATAGATATCCATAAACAGCATAAACGTAATATGGCGAACATCTTCTGGGCGGGCACCAATTTTTTGCGTTTTAGCAAAAATTTCAGCAATCGTGCTCTCGATTGTAGTGAAATCTCCAACCATCAACGTTTTATTAAAATTAATAATATCTGCTGAAAGATCGAAATCATCTGAAAAAACAGAATATAACACATTATTGCCACTTGTTTCATAAAATTTATAGCGTTGCAACGTCTGATTTGCTTTTTCATAGCTATCCGGTACATCTTCCCAATCACCAACCGTCTCGCCGACACTTATCAACCAACTATCGTCTTCATTTGCTTTTAAAGGATTTGCTGTTAGCAGTTGGTTCAGTTGATACTTGCCACCTCTAAATATATGTACAATCAGACTTTTATCCCCTAAATTTCTAGTAAACAATAAAGATTGCAGCTGGTTTTCCAGCCAGTCAATAACGGTGTTTTTTTTCTCACGATTAACCTCTATCAATAAAACAGTCCACTCTGATTTTTCTGCCGTATTGACCAATCGGTCCAACTCTTCATAACTGTCCTTGTCGATTTCACCATTCACCCATTGAGATAATAAAATTTCACTATACAAACCATTTCTAGTTTCTTGCTGACTACGGTCATCTAAACGTTTCTTTGCCTTTTTGACACTTTTTAAAAGCTCGACCTTATCAACAGGCTTCATCAAATAATTGATTGCCCCTAACTGCAGACCGCCTTTTAAAAAGTCGAATTTTTGATAGCCAGAGAGAATCATAAACTCAAACTCTCTAGCCTCTTTTTGGGCAGCTTCAATAAATTCTAACCCTGTCATTTCCGGCATTGTAATATCAGTGATCACCAGATCGATAGCCTCTGTCTCCATCATTGTTAATGCTTCTTTTGCATTTCGTGCCGTCCCTTTGATGGAAAAGCCTTCTGATTCCCAAGAAATAATTTTTTTTAATCCATTTACGATCATATATTCATCATCAACCAGTAAAACATTGTAATTCATTCGATTGCTCCTTTACTTTATGACTACTTGTCGCAACATGATTTTGCTGTGAAATATGAGGACTTATTTGAAGTGATCATTTGTATGATTTCTTTTAAAATCAACTATTTTCAAGAAAGGGGATCATTGAAAGATAGCATAATTGCAATACCTTTTGTTTCATTCGGCGTAATCGTCATCAAAAATGAAGGGCCGAAATAAGCTCGCAAACGTTCATTTACATTCTGCAATCCAATCGAATCGTGCAGTTCGATTTGCTCACTCTTCAATTTGCTTTTAATCAACGCTAGCTTTTGCAAAGAGATTCCTTTACCATTATCACGAATCAAAACCTTCACTTGCCCATCAACTAAACGCGCTTTCACACTAATAGCATTGTCATTTCTAGAAAAATCGATGCCGTGAACAAAATAATTTTCAATCAAGGGCTGAACCGAGAATTTTGGTAAAACAAGATCCTTTAATGCCTCATCGATCTCAAAGTGATACGCAATTCGATCCGGATACCTCATTTGATACAAGTATACATACTTTTCACAAAAACTTAGCTCTTTTTCTAGGGTCGTGGTCTTAGCCTGATCGGTATTGTTCCGTAATAAAGTTGAGAATGCATATACAACGTCCGCTAACTCCTCGCTTCCTTCACTTAACGCATACATACGAATATACTCTAACGTGTTATATAGAAAATGGGGGCTGATTTGCGACTGTAATGCTCTCATATGCGCATCTTGTTGCTTGATTTCCAACTTATAAATATCTGAAATATATTGTTCTATATTATCCAACATCGTGTTGATACCTTTAGAAAGCTCTTTTAACTCAAACTGAGTCTCCTGTTCATTGATTCGGGTATTTAAATCTCCTTCAGAAACGAGTGCCATTGCCCCCATAATAATATCAACTTGCTGAGAATACTTAGTAAATGTGCGATAAAGTAAGTATAACAGTATTAAAATCAGCACTAAACCGCCTAGCATCAAAATACGTAGTTCAAAAAGAACATGTGTCAGAATCTTTTCCTTAGAAATCGTCACTAAAATTTCAAACTCACTTGCTGTTTGGATATGTTCCAAAATATTATTTTCCATTAATTTTTGAAGTGGTAAGACAGAGGTTTCTTTCATTTTTTGCTGAATCAATTGTTGATCTAACGTATTGTTTTTTTCCGTATACGTCAATAATGGATTTCCTGTACTTGAAAATACATATGCTGATAATCCATCAAATGTCGTTAAATGAGTTAAACTATCAAGAATATCTTTTTGAGAAAACTCAACATAAAAACTTCCTAGCACTTCTAATGTCACTGGGTTCGTGATCGGATAGGCTAAATAAAACTTATTATTTAGACGAGGTGTTCCATTAATTTTCTTACCGCTTTTATCTTGTGCGGTCGAAAGGTAGTAGTCATTATAATTATTCAATACAATGATGATCGATTCGATGTTATCATACATGGTATAAAAATTTTTAACTTGGCCAGGTAAAAATAAATAATTTCCAGTTTCTAATTGTTGATCGTATGAATAAGTCAAATAATCTGAAATCGGAGTATCCATATAACGATTTAAGCTATTGATTTTCTCTTGATTTTCTTTCAGCTCATTCAGCATGGTTTTTCCTTGTAAATTCTTATCATTGATCGAACGACTAATTGTATCAACAGCTTCCTGCGCAGTGACTTTCCCTCTTCCCATCGATTGCCAATAGGTATTCATCCCAATACTGAACATGCCGACTAAAATCAAGGAAACGAGGATCAATGCATAATTTTTGAGTAATCGGTTCAGTAGCGTTTTTTCATTAAAGAAAGAAGGTTTTCGTTTACGCATGGAGTTCCAATCGTTGATCGATCGTTTGTCGCCATGATTTTGTTGCCGTAAAGCTCCAAATTTGAATCATAGAAAACGTTCCAAATAAAATCAGGCCTTTGAACTTCCAGGTAATGAATAAAATCAAGCAAAGACCAAGTGCAATCTTCAAGAGATTGGTAAAATTAGATAACGTTGAAATAAAAGCTAGCTTCAACAAATTCTTTAATCCGATCTCATAATAACTATCTAATAACAAAGTGTACTGAAACGTCACAACTGCGTAAACCATTGCAAAAACCAAAAGAAAATCAATCATCAAAAAGGCCAGTCCTTGGATTTGAACAGATAAAAACAAATTATAAGCCAAGGTCACTAACAGCAAAACAGCTCCATAAAAAAGGACATTCCCTCTGATAAAATTCCGCTTAAAACAATCCCAACCTTCTTTCAAGGTAATATCTTTATACTCAAATTCATGACTGACAAATAGTTCATTCACTGTTTTCAAAGCTGGTCCTATGCCTGCTACGAGTAAACCACAGCAACTAAATAGCCAAAAGAATAAATTCAATTTTATAATGACCCAAATTTTAATAAATAACGTTTCTAACGCTTTTCCAACCATCTAATTCTTCCTTTCTACTTCTTTACTATAATAAATAACTCTTCAAGATATTCCAAATATAAAAACTGCTGTCTCTAATATACTACGCAGTTTATGCTGAATATTATTTTTTCAAAAAAGAACCAAGTAAAGACGATAAATCATCGAATCACTTGGTTCCAGCTATTATCCGAGTTTTATTTTTTCAAAAAGTCATCGTATTGTTTTTGCATTTCAGTCAAGACTTTGTCATAACCGGCATTAGCAAGTGCTTCTTTCAGTTTAGGAATTGTTTCTTCTGGATCAACAGTCCCTGTATTTAGGCCATCTAAATATTGGCTCATAACGTTAGCGATATTACTCATTTCAGTTTTCACATTTGATGTCACAAAGTTAAAGCCTAAAATTGGGGAAGTTTCAGCGTTCGCAATCGATTCATCGCGTTCTTTGATCATTTCATCTGTAATCGTATCTTGTGTATATAAGATTCTATTGTTTCCAGTATTCCAAGCTGGTAAATGCGTATTGGGTTTGTACCCCTCTAGCAATTTGATTTTATCTTCTTTACCGTCTATCTTTTCCCAAGCTTCGCCTTCAATGCCCCAGACCAAACCATTTAGCAGTTCTGGATCACTATTGATTTGTCCTAGTACTTCTACTGCTTTTTCTTTATTTTTAGAGGTATTTGAAACAACAAAATTGGCCATTCGAGCTTGGTCACTTGATTTCAATGGTACCGTAAAGGCTTTAGAAACTAACGCTTGTCCCGCAGCATTGCTCAAAATCGTATCACCGTAATCGTAAGGTCCTTGTGTTTCTTGACGAATGAACCATGTATTTCCTTCTAATGGAAACTCTGTATTACTTGTCGCTGCATCTGATGGAATATACCCCGCTTGATACCACTTATGCATTGTTTTCAGCACGTCCATAAAGTCTTTGTTTTCGTATTGGTTGACGATTTTTTTAGTATCACCATTCAAGTCGACAGCAAATGGATAGCCATTTCCGATTGGAAAATCAAAGTCTCCTTGTGCTTTAAACCCTTGACCGATCGCAAATGCTGCGATATTCGGTTCTTTTTCATGGAACGTTTTTAGGACACTTTCAGCATCTTTGTAAGAGTTGATATTGTCGATCGATAAATTGTATTTATCCAAATATTGTTTATTGAATGTCAATACTTGTTGCGAGTAAACATTCCCATTTACAGGGAATGCATATAACTTACCATCTACTAAATTTCCTTTGATATACGCTTCATCTAACTGATCGTATGCATCTTTGGCAAACTTAGGCGCTAATTCTGTTAAATCGGCATAGGCACCTTTTTGCGCATTCGGTACATAATTATCAGCAAACGCAATATCATAATTTTCACCCGATGAGACAATCACACTCATTTTCTTCTCGTAATCACCCCAGCCAATGTATTGGATATTTAGTTTAACGCCTGTTTTTTCTTCGATTCTCTTATTCGCCACTTCCATCAATGCATCATAATTGTCCGGTTTATCTCCAATTTGATACATCAATAACGTATTCTCATCCGTCTTTTTACTACTTCCATCCGTTTTTTCTTTACCGCTTCCGCCACAGGCTGTTAACGCCCCTAAAAGAACAACTGCTGTACTTAAACCGACTACTTTTTTCCACGTCTTCATTACTGTTCCTCCTCGTAATTTAAAATAGTAACAACATTCCACGTCTCTTCAGCTTGTAAATTTCAACGTCCGCTCATTTTATTCACTCTGTTTTAAAGCAAAAGCTAAATGAGCGAACTTTTTATTCCTTAACTCCGCCAATCGTTAACCCTTTGACAAAATACTTTTGGAAAAATGGATAACTGATTGCAATCGGCAATGTTGAAATAACGACAATCGCCATTCGCGCAGATTCTCCTGGTATCGCCGCCATCCCACCAGATAATTGACTACTGGCTCCAGCATTTTGGGTCAGATATTGAATATTATTTTGGATCTTCATCAATAAATATTGCAGTGGAACCAAGCTATCCTTTTGAATGTATAAAAGTGCGTTAAACCAGTCATTCCAATACCCTAAAGCGGCAAATAGACTGATTGTTGCAATCCCTGGAACGGCTAGTGGCAACACGATTTGAATAAAAATCCGCATCTCAGAAGCACCATCGATTCGAGCTGATTCAATGATCGAATCAGACACTGAACGTTTGAAAAAGGTCCGCATCACTATAATATTAAACGGACTGACCGCCATTGGCAAAATCAACGCCCAAATCGTATCTTTCAATTGAAGTAAATTCGTCATCACTAAGTAATTCGCCACCATCCCTGGAGAAAATAACATCGTAATCAAACAAAATATCGTAAAAAAACGACGAAACGGAAAATTAGATCTTGAAATCACATAAGCATACAATGACGTTGCAGTACTATTGATCAAGGTTCCAACGACTGTTACCAAAACAGTTACAAATAATGCTTGAAAGATTTTTTCTTGCATCTGATCAAATAAATAAGTATAGCCGAAAATACTAAATTCCTTAGGCCAAAAACTATACCCATGAGCGGCTAATGCTGTTTCATTACTAAGTGAAATTGCCACAACAAATAGAAACGGCAAAATACAAGATAGAGCGAAAACTGCGATCAACACATTAAAAAATAAATTGACAGGTCGATTAAACGACCGAATTGCTACTTTTGAAACTGGCTTTTTCCTCAATGTTTTCACCCTCCTTAGAATAATGCCGAATCATTGTCAAAGCGACGAACGATTCCGTTTGTAATCATCAATAAGACAAAACCGACTGTTGATTGATACAACCCAGCCGCTGCTGTCATTCCAATATCTCCTGTAGCAGTCAATCCGTTAAAGATATACGTATCCAAAACAGAGGTGACCTGATACAAGGAACCGGAATTTCTTGGAACATTATAGAACAAACCAAAATCAGCTCTAAAAATATTGCCCACAGCCAAAATCGTCATAATCGTCATCAACGGCAATAATTGAGGAATCGTGACATTCTTGATTTGCTGCCATTTGCTGGCACCATCGACCATTGCGGCCTCATAATAAGTAGGATCGATTCCCATAACCGAGGCAAAATAAATGATACTATTATACCCAATTCCTTTCCATGTTCCGATAAAAATCAAGATAAACGGCCAAAATTTCGGTTCACTATACCAATTGATTGGCGTACCGCCCTGACCTACAATCCATTGATTGAAAATCCCTTTATCTGGACTTAAAAAGGCATACACAAAATACCCAATAATAACCCATGATAAGAAGTACGGCAAAAGAGACATTGTTTGATAGACTTTTACCAAACGCTTATTCCGCAGTTCACTCATCACGATTGCAAAAAATACAGAAATGACAAGGTTCAAAATAATAAAAGTCACGTTGTACAACACTGTATTTTTCGTAATCAAAAAGGCATCATTAGAAGAAAATAAAAACTTGAAATTCTCTAAGCCAACCCAAGGGCTCGCTTTTAAACTAGCAATAAATCCATCTGGTGAAATATGGAAATCCTTAAAAGCTACCACATTGGTCAAAACTGGAATGTAAAAGAAAAAAATCATCCAAACCATCGCTGGAATCGCCATTAAGATCAACGCTTTATATCGCCATACATTCGTAAAAAAAAGCGAGCTCTTTGACTTTTTCTTCATTTCCCCAACTCCTTTCATTAAATTGTCTACATTAATATTGTAGCGCTTTCAAAAAAGGATAAGAATAAACAAAATATAGGTATTGTTATAAAAAATATAGATTTCATCTAAATAAAACAAACTCAATCGCCATTTTCTTACGGCACAATAATCAAGAGAAAAATAGTCACGCTTATTAAACTAATCGCACGTTTTCTATATTTTTAACATACCTTAATTACAAAGAGTTAGAACAAACCTTTCTAAAAAAGAAACGCACGTCTTTCTCCCACTAGATTATCTAGCAGAATCAGAGCGTGCGTTTTTTTCTCAGAATTGACTATTTATTTGCTTTCATTAATTCCAATGGTGAATCTATTTTACTTTCTACTTTTTTCCCTTCAAAATGATCATATGCTGCTTGTAATGCTAATTTCCCCATCTCAACAGGTTGTTGAGCAACCGTTGCGGCCATTGTTCCATCTTTTACTGCTTTTACGCCATCCTCATTACCATCAAATCCAATAACAAGTACATCCTTTTTGCCCGCTGCTTTCAATGCTTCCACCGCACCAAGTGCCATTTCATCATTTTGAGCAAACACAGCCGTGATATCAGAATTAGACTGTAACATATTTTCCATAACGCTCAATCCTTTAGCGCGATCAAAATCAGCGGACTGACTTTGTACCACGTTCAGCTCTTTTTCGGCAATAGTTTCAAAGCCTTTTCCACGCTCACGAGTAGCTGAAGCGCCAGGAGTCCCTTCAAGTTGAACCACTTTTGCGCCTTGACCAACTTTTTCCACGATAAAGCTTGCGGCCATTTCTCCACCTTTGACATTATCAGATGCAACCAACGTTAAAATATCCCCTCCATCCGAGCTTCTGTCTAGCGTAATCACTGGAATATTTGCTTCATTAGCAGCTTCCACTGCTGGCTGGATCGCTGAAGAATCAACGGGATTAACCAACAGGACATCGACGTTTTGTTGGATTAAATCATCCATATCATTACTTTGTTTTGAAGCGTCATTTTGCGCATCGGAAACGATCGTCTTTGTCTTATTTTCATTTGCTAGCGTAGTGATCCCGTCTTTAACTGAAACGAAAAATGGATTATTTAATGTAGAAATACTTACACCCACTTTTAGCTCTCCAGCTTTTTTCTCTTCCACTTTGTTATCTTCTTTAGACTCATTATTCCCTAAAGTTGCTGCACCGCACCCTGATAAAAGTAAGCTTGCTGCCATCATTGAAATGAACAATTTTTTCATAGTCATTTTCTCCTTTATTTAGTTATTTATTTTGTTTTCGGTCTAGCAATACTGCGACAATGATCACTAATCCTTTGACGATTTGTTGATAGAAACTGGATACCCCTAATAAATTCAAGCCATTATTGATTGTCCCGATAATCAACACACCTATCAAGGTTCCAAATAAACGCCCTTTTCCACCTGATAAACTAGTCCCTCCTAACACAACTGCAGCAATTGCATCCATTTCATAAGATTGACCTGCCGTAGGTTGCGCCGAATTTAAACGAGAAGTGAGGATGATCCCTGAAATTGACGCCATCAATCCTGAAATCGTATAAATGATAATTTGAATTCGGTCTGTTTTCACTCCAGCTATTTCTGCGGCCTTTAAATTTCCACCGACCGCGTAGGTCTTTTTTCCAAACGCAGTTTTATGAAGCAACATATATAATAAGAAGAAAAATACCAACATAACAATGATCGGAAACGGTACGCCAAACAAATAGCCTTTGCCCATAAATTGAAAAATAAAACTTTTACCAATTCCTGTGATTGGATTACCATCGGTGTAAACCAGTGTCGCACCACGATAAATCGTCATTGTTGCTAAAGTCGCGATAAACGGTGCCATTTTCCCTTTCGTGATCAAAAGTCCATTGACCATTCCTAAAAAAGCGCCCAAAATCATACCAAACAGCATCGCTAAAATCGGAGAAATACCGTTAGCAATCAGTCCTGCCGTCAACGCTCCCGACAAAGCTAATGTCGAGCCCACTGACAAATCAATACCGCCCGTCAAAATAACAAAACTCATCCCAAATGCAATCAAGGCATTAATTGACACTTGGCGCAATAGGTTCAATAAATTATTGGGTGTAATAAAGCTAGGGTTTAACACCGTTACAACGATCACTAAAGCGACCAATGCAAGTAATGGGCCTAATGATCCTAAGGCAATCTTTTTCTTTTTTATATTTTCCATGCTCAATTCCCTCCCGTAGCTAAGTTCATAATTTTTTCTTGTGTTGCTTCGCTTTTTAAAACTTCTCCAGCGAGTTGTCCTTCTCTCACCACGATGATACGATCACTGACACTCATTACTTCTGGTAAATCACTGGAAATCATGAGGATCGCCACACCACGTTGTGCTAATTCATTCATCAATAAATAAATTTCGCGCTTTGCACCAACATCTACACCCCTAGTCGGCTCATCTAAAATCAGCACTTGGGGACCTATCCCGATCCATTTGGCTAATACCACTTTTTGCTGATTACCACCTGATAAACTACTGGCAGGGACATCCTTATTTTCTGCCTTCACTACGAGACGTTTGAGTAATAACGCCACAAATTCATCTATTGTTTTTTGCTCCAGCAACCCTCGCTTACTAAATTCATCCACTGAAGGAAGCACAATATTATCTTCCAAACTAAAATCAAGGATCAATCCCTCATCTTTGCGATTTTCTGTTAGAAAACCAATGCCTTTTTTGATTGCATCAGAGGGCTTACGAATAGTGATTTGCTCTCCATTTAATCGAATTTCGCCAGAGTCATAGCGATCAATCCCAAAGATTCCTCTCATAATTTCCGTTCTTCCCGACCCCATTAATCCTGAGAAACCAAGTATTTCTCCTTCTCTAACTGAAAATGAAACGTTTTCAAAAAGACCGGTAGACGTTAGATTTTTTACTTCAAATTTTATAGCACCGATCGGGGTTGTTTTTTCTGGATAAAAGTCTCCAATGTCACGCCCTACCATATCTCGTACTATTTGATTCACATTGACTTCAGAAATTTGATGGGTGCTGACTGATATCCCATCACGCATCACTGTAATCCGATCACACAAGGCAAAAATCTCTTCCATCCGATGAGAAATATAAACAATTGCTACCCCGTTGTTCTTTAATCCACGAATGATTGTAAATAAATTATCAATTTCCGTTTCTGACAATGCTGCTGTCGGTTCATCCATAATCAACACTTTTCCATTTGTCATCAGTGATTTAGCAATTTCCAACATTTGTTGTTGCCCTACAGATAACGTATCAACTTGCGCTTCCAAGTTTAATGAGATATGCAGTTCATTGAATATCTTCTTGGCTTCTGCTGCCATTTTCTTGTTATCCAATAATCCTAACTTTGTTTTTAATTCTCGATTAAGATACATATTTTCCAATACCGTCATATTAGAAAACGTATTCATTTCTTGGTGAATAAAAGTTACGCCGAATTCTTCTGCTTCTTTGGCATTTTTAAAATAATGTTCTGTTCCATCAATATAGATTTTTCCAGCATCGCGTTTATGCAAGCCTGTCAAAATATTCATTAATGTTGATTTGCCGGCACCATTTTCCCCCATCAACGCATGTATTTCTCCTGATCTTAATTCGAAATCAACACCTTCTAACACTTTATTCGTTCCAAAACTTTTACTGATTCCTATCATTTTAACTTCCATGAGATTACCCCTCTCATTTTCTAAAAAATTACCGCTGACTGTAAAATCACATTTGCATAGGGTGTATCTTCTCCAGTTCGAATCACAGCTTTTACTTCTTTGCTAAGTTGTTTAAACTCATCATGAGAAACATACTCAATCTCTGGGAGCAATTCTTTTAGTTGTCCATGTAATTCAACATTGTTCTCCTTGATTTCGGTTGCTAATACAGCTTTTTCTACCGCTACCTCTTCTAAAATCAATTCCAAAACAGAATAAAATGATGGCGTTCCCTGCTTTAAAGAAATATCGATTTGCTTGACATTTTCTGGAACAGGCAAGCCACAATCACCGATAATAATCCGATCCGTATGTCTAAGATCATCCACAATTTTAGCGATCTCAGAATTTAAAATCCCTCTTTTTTTCATAAACTAGCGACCACCTTTTCATACATCGGAATACCGTTTTGGGCACCTTTTGTTTGAATTGCAATGGCTGATGCCGCATTCCCAAGTTTCAGACTTTCTGCAATTGTTAGTCCTTCTAAAATTCCCTTTGCAAAATAACCATTGAAGGTATCCCCCGCGCCTGTTGTATCGATAACAGTTGCTACTTTTTGTGCAGGTACGATCACTTCTGCTTCACCATCAAAGAACGTTGCACCTTGATTGCCCAAGGTGATGATCAATTTATTCGGATAGTTTCGCAATACTTCTGCTCGTTCTTTATTTCCAAATAGCAATACTGCTTCATGCTCATTCGGAGTTAGATACGTCACTTTTTCTATATATTCTTCTGAGATTTCTTTGGCTGGCGCAGGATTGTATAATACCTGAATACGCTGAGTTGCACAAAAATCAATAATATACTCAATCGTTTCTACCGGAATTTCATTTTGTAAAATGACCATTTCCATTTGTTGAAGTTGTTGTTGGTACTGTTTCACAACATCAATGGATAGTCGATCATTGGCTCCTGGAATAATAATGATCCGATTGTCACCATCCATTACTTGGATATGTGCAGAGCCGCTCTCTGCAGTATCAACGGTTTGAATCATATCTGTGTTGATGCCATTTTCTTTTAAATTATCGATCAGTGCTTGACCAAAAACATCCTTCCCTACTGCTCCGATCATTGAAACGTCTAAACCTGAACGGCTTAAAGCGATTGCTTGATTTGCTCCTTTACCACCAAAAAAGGTCTGAAAACTCTCTCCTACCAACGTTTCTCCTTGATTTGGAATAATTTTAGTTGTTACAACAAAATCTGTTGATATGCTGCCAATTACTGCTACTTTTTTCATTATTTCATCTCCATTCACAATGTGTAACCGGTTACCTATAAGCATACATTAACACCATTCGGCGAAAATGTAAACCTTTTCAGCGTAAACTTTCTCCTTTTTGCAAGATGACCGGTAAGATTTTTTCTTGTTTTTCCCCTGCTGCTCCTGCTAAAAGCTGTATCATGAGTGATGCAGCCGTTTCCCCTATTTCATAAACTGGTTGCTTAATGGTTGTCAATTTAGGATACGTCATCTCTGAAAAAGGAATCCCATCATAACCCATTATTTGTAGGTCTTTAGGGATCGATAACCCTTTTTGTTGCGCTTTTTGCATAATTTTTAATGCTAGATAGTCATTCGAGGCAATCACCGTATCTACATTTTCGTACTCTTTAAAAAAGGTATCTGAAATTTTATCCACTTCATTGACGTTGAATGAGCTTGTTTCAAATACTTGGTAATGATCCGTCTGTCCTTTTAAAGCATCTTTTAGTCCTTTCAATCGCTTCTTCGCACTCTGAAAGGCTAAATCCCCAGTAATGATCAAAATATTTTCAAAGTTCGTCTTTAGAATTTCTTCCCCGATTATCTTGCCACCTAAATAATCATCCGGTAATACCTTATTAAAATCACCAGCGTACACTCTGTCGATGCCAACAACTGAAATATCCGTTAAAGGTTCAATTGGTAACGCTGTGATGATTCCACTTACATTATTTTGGATGAAGGTCGTGATGTATTGTTGTAGCTGTTCTTTTGAATCCGATGTGTTTGCTAGCAACATCATATAGCCATTTTTAATTAACGTTTCTTCAATGCCTTTTGCCAATAAAGGAAAATAGGGATTGGCAATATCGGGTAACAAAACTCCTATGATTTTTGATTTTTTTTGAAATAAAGAACGTGCTACTTCGTTTGGCACATAGTTTAACTCATCTATTGCTTCTGCAATTTTTTCCCCAGTTTCATTTCTTACATAGCCATTTTTATTGATATATCTGGAAACACTGGCAACAGATACACCAGCTTTTTTTGCTACATCTTTGATTGTTACCATTTAAGGCACCCCTGTCCTGTTTTCTCGTATCTTTATTTTAGAGGAAACGCTTGTAAAAAGATAGTTGGACCCTAAAAAAACAATGTCTGCTTCTCATGAGAGAGCAAACATTGCTTCATTCAACTATTTTAATGGATTATTATTTAAGTACAGATAATAAAAAGATTTTCCACTACCATTAAGTGGTGAGCGATCAGTAATCTGGTTATTAGATAAATCTAAAACAGACGCTTTCTTTAAATTCTGTAATGGCGAGATATCTGTTAATTGATTATGTGATAGGTTTAACGTGCTCGCTTGTTCTAACTTAGAAAAACCAGTAATATTTGTAAGTTTATTCCTTGATAAATCAATTTCGTTTACTATCGCTAACTGTGAGAAAACATCAACATTTTCTATCTGATTGTTTCTCAAATTTAAGGAGTAAAACTCTTTCAAGTTGGCTAAAGAACTAATATCTGAAATATTGTTATTCGAAAGATTCAAGGACCCAATTTTTTCCAAATTCGCTAACCCTGAAATATCTGTTAGCTCGTTATGACTTAACCAAAAAGTCAAATCCGATAAATCTTTCAAATCTTTCATCCAAGAGATATCTTTGAAACGGCTATCGCCAATAGAGATTGATTCTAGGTATTCCATCGTTTCAATCTGCGGCATTTGTTCAATCACCATTCGAAAAACCTCTAGCCTTTCCAACATCGGTAATTCATTTATAAAACGAAGATCATGAATATACGATTCAGAAAGTTCTAATCTTTTCAGCTTCTTTAAATTCGCCAATCCTGTAGCATCAACTTGAAGAGTATTTTCCATATCAACAGGATTTCCTCTTACAACATCACCAAATAAATTTAGCTCTTCTAACTCTGGTATAAACTTGGTCCAAGAAAATTCAGTTACATCTGTATAAACAAACAGACGATTTAGGTTCCCTAAATATTCTATCCCGCTAAACGAATGAACAACTTCTAAATAGCTCGCACCAAAATAGTTTAAACTCAATAAGTCTTCTCTACTCACCGTATCATAAACCGAGAGGCCAAGTGAATTAGCCACTCCATTTCCCATTGACGGATCTTCGAAAATATTGGCTATTTTTGCTGGAAAAACGCCATTAAACTTCGCTGGTACATAAGCAATTCCCTGATCTTTGATTTTTTTTATCAGAGCTGCATCAATCCATTCTACTCGTGATAAGTCATCAATCGAATGGAAGAATCCTTTATATCGTTCCCAGATAAAGTCATTTACATTATCTTCATCAAATCCAATAATTTTTTGCAACTCGTCATAATCAGCATAATTAATATTCACTCGTTCATTGTAGACGGTTAACATTTGTTCTTTCCTAACAGTGCCATCTTCTGTTTCGACCTTGATCACAACTTTACCAGCTTTTAATGCTTTTACTTCTCCCGCTTGATCTACTGTTGCTATATTTTCATCTGAGCTTTTCCAAACAAGAGTCTTATTCGTCGCATTTTCCGGACGCACGCTAGCTTCAATTTTCGCTTTTTCTCCAACTTCTAGTTCATCAACGCTTGAGTCGAATACAATTTCCTTCACTGGAATTACTTCAGCTTTAAAGGTATCATTCATTCCAGCAAAACGCGTTTCATAAACATGGGTATAGGCTGTCCCAGCTTTTTCGATCCCTGTAATTTCAACTTTGTAAACATCATTTTTTTCAATCGTATAATTATTATTGGGTCTAAAAACGACTGTTACATAGCCACCTCTTGCATAGTAGCCAGGTTTTGGATTTTCAAGTGTTAATTCACCACCATCCGCATCATTGCTAATAACAGTACTTTTTCCTGTTGCTTGATTTGTTAATGTCACAGCTACTTTATCTGTCAGCTTATAGCCTTTTTCATTAAAATGTACTGACCAGCGCATATTTTTTTCATAGAGGTCTGGCATGTTTTCTTTATACGAATTATCCATATAAGGATTATCCACATTGTATAATTCATAAGGGAAAATCCCAGAACTTGGCCACTGAACAATAGTATCATTTTCATACCTTGTACTGATTCCTTTATAATCATCTCTAATATACGTAGAGGTAAAATAATTCATTTCGCTCGCTTCAGTAGCAGACTGATTTGCTTTGGCATAACCAAATCCCATATCTACACCTGATAAACTCAACATACCTGTACGATGTCCTACTGTTTTATTCCCTTTACCCCAATCTACAACAAACGCATCCTGATGACTATTTAAAGACGCTTCTTTTTGGTTTGAATGGATATTAGACTGCCTTGATGCTTTATTCGCCGTCAACCAAAACTCTTCAGGCATATCCGCTGGTTTTTCATACGTATCCAAATAGTGCGTTTGTTTCTGGATAGCAGCCATGCCGATTGCTGCATGTTGTGTGTATTCGGTCGATTCTGCTGCAAACGGAATTGGTGATACGCCCGCAAGTGTACGGTAAAAGTTGACTTGCTCGGCCGCCTTTTCAACAACTTCTGTTTTAAATTCCCCTAAAGTATATGTGCCATTTGCCAGTACCGGCAGTGTTGAAAACTTATCCGTCTGCTTAACATCAGCAACCACATCTTGATAACTCTGTTGAACAGCTTTGATCTTCTCAACTTCCTCCGCTGGAACATAAACTACTTCGGTGGCTGCCTTCGTTGTACGCGCTTTTTTTCTTTTCTCTGGAATACCAGGCTGCAAACCTTCACCTACAACATCAGCTATCGTCGGCTCCTTCAATTCTTCCGCATACACATGCGAACCTACTCCTACAAGTAAGCCAATCGCTACTATTCCTACCCAAAATCTTTTTTTCATTTTTTCCTCCTAATGTTTTTTTCTAAAAATACAGTTCAACTGAATTTTTAGCTATCTTTATCATACCAAAAAAAAGAAATAACAGTAACTTTTTTTTATTTTAATATAAAATAAATATTATTTTAGATATAAAAAAAGTATCAAAGGCATAACTCTTCGAGTTACATCTCAGACACTTAAAATCCGAATAGATGAGGCTAGCAGGCAGAATCATCTCCTTCTTATTACTCAGAGTTAAACACTTCTACCTCCACTTCTGTGGCTTAGTTAATTAGTCATTCTTTCATACTTTTCAAGATATAATACCCTTTATCTTTCGTTACGATTTCTACATTCCCAAAAATGTCTTTCATTTTTTTCTCTGCACTGGGAGCGCCCTGCTTCTTCTGAATCACCACAGTTAACGTACCACCTATAACAAGCAGCGGGTGAGCTTCACTCAGAATTTCATGCACTACTTTTTTTCCCGCTCGGATTGGCGGATTACTGATGATTGCTGCATATTGTTTTTCATGAATATCCGCGTAAATATTTGAGGTATGGATATCGACATTTTCAACATGATTTTTCTTCGCGTTTTCTTGCGCTAAAGCGACTGCTCGCTGATTGACATCGATCATTTCTACCGTTCTACCACTGAATGAAGCCAACGTTAAACCAATTGGACCGTAACCGCAACCGACATCAAGTAACTTTCCTTCCGGTAATACTTCCCATTCGAAGGCATCGATCAACACACGAGAACCAAAGTCGACGGTGTTCCTAGAAAAAACTCCACTATCAGTTAAAAACTGAAACGTCTTTCCTCTTAATTCAAACGACCATTGTTCTAAGTCATGAGCTAGATCTGGATTTTCTGTATAATAATGATTATTCATTTTCTTCTTCCTAACTATTTTCTTTTGTCATCAGTCTACCTTTTATTTCGCGAACAATCAAGGCAGCGAGTAAGTCATAACCCGTTTTAGAAAAATGGAGTCCGTCTGCTTGTAAAAATTCATCTGTGCCAGGGTAAACCACCATTGCTTTGTATAAATCGATGACAGGAATCTCATATTTAGCACCGATCACTTTTACTCGTTCGACATATTCACGAATCCGATCATCAGCACGTGTTGGTTTTCTAGCGCAATCTACATAAGGCGGTGTGAGTAAAATCACTTTTTCTTTGCCGATTTTAGTAATCATTGTTTCGATGTTTTCTGCGTATTTTTCTAACGGCACTAGATTGTCGCTATTCGTATCATTCGCGCCGAAAAAGATCGTTACGATATCCGCTTGTTCAGCTACAACTTCTTTGTCCAAACGGTTCATTGCAGCTTGCGTGGTATCTCCCGGCATGCCAGCATTTACGATTATCACCTCTTCATAATTTTGAGCTGCTAGATCTTCTGTAATCAAGTTTTGTAAAATAGGCGTGATGGCTTCCTCGCCATATCCTGCTGTGATACTATCTCCAAATAAAACGATTTTTTTCATTACGTATTTTCCTTTCTCAACTCGTTTTCTTTATTTATCATACCATTGAAAAGGCCGTTTTGCTGAGGCAAAGAATTATTTCAGGAATTGGTGTTAGGTCTAGCTAAATTGTGTTAAAATAGGAGCAGAAATAAATGTTGGCTTTGGTGGAGGAACCGATGGACGATAAAATGAATTATTACCCCATTTCACGGAAGGAATGGCAGGGCTTCTATCATAACGGCAAAGCGCCGCTGACAGAAGAAGAATTAGAAGATATCAAAGGCTTCAATGATCAAATTTCATTGCAGGATGTGCAGGACATTTATGTGCCACTGACCCATCTGATTCATTTATATATGAAAGAATTTGAGTCTTTAACTGTTAGCAAAGGGCTATTTTTGCATGAATATGTACCTGTTCCGCCTTTTATCATCGGGATTGCTGGTAGTGTGGCTGTTGGGAAAAGTACCACCGCTCGCTTACTGCAGCTGATTTTATCCAGAACCTTTAAACGCCGCAATGTCCAACTGATTACGACGGATGGCTTTTTGTATCCGAATAAAGTATTGGAAGAAAAGGGCATTATGGATCGTAAAGGATTTCCAGAGAGCTATGACATGGAAAAATTGATCGACTTTTTAAACCAAGTCAAAAATAGCCAAGAAGAAATCAAAGCACCACTTTATTCTCATAGTGTGTATGATATTATCGAAGGCGAATATGAAGTGATCCAACAACCAGATATTCTGATCGTTGAAGGAATCAACACACTACAATTACCTGCCAATCAGCAAATTTACGTCAGCGACTTCTTTGACTTCTCCGTCTTTGTAGATGCAGAACCGAAGTTGATTGAAAAATGGTACCTTGAACGTTTTGGTGCCTTACTCGATACAGCTTTTCTTGATCCAGATAATTACTATTATCAATATGCGATCGGCAATCGTGACGATGCCTTTGCGATGGCAAAAGAAGTTTGGAAAACGGTGAATTTGAAAAACTTAGAGGAATATATCTTGCCAACTCGAGGCAGAGCGGATATCATACTTCATAAGACTGAAAATCATATTATTGATGAGATATTTATGCGTAAATATTAAAATCAATTTCGCTAAGCTTCAAACACCTGCTACTATTCCCACTCAACAGTAGCAACACTTAATTTGATTCTAAAGGGGTCAGAATTTTCCTAACGGAAAATTCTCCATAAACGGTGTAAAAAAAGCAGGTTCTTCGGCAATTTCCTAAATCATATACAATCCAAAAAACGGATTCCACATGATTTAGTCCAATTGCTCGAACTTAAACGCTTTTTTTACAACCTCTTTTTAGATAAATCTAAATGGATAGGGGTAATAAATGTGACCAATGTTGCCGATTTGACAACTGTCGAAAAAATTATTGTTTTAGACTTTGGTAGTCAATATAACCAATTGATTACTCGACGTATTCGTGAATTTGGCGTGTTCTCAGAGTTATTGAGCCACCGAATCACAGCGGATGAAATCCGTGCCATGGCACCAAAGGGAATTATTTTCTCTGGTGGCCCAAATAGTGTTTATGATGAAAATGCGTTTAGTATCGATCCTGAAATTTATGAATTAGGCATTCCAATTTTAGGGATTTGTTACGGTATGCAACTAATGATGCATAATTTAGGCGGAAAAGTTGAGCCTGCTGGCAACCGTGAATACGGCAAGTCAGAGCTATCACTTTTGATTCCTGATTCACCTATTTTTAAAGGAACACCTGAGAAACAAATCGCTTGGATGAGTCATGGTGACCTAGTCGCTGCGATCCCTGATAGCTTTGAAACAGTGGCAACTAGCGCAGATTGTCCGTTTGCAGCAGTTGAAGATACCGCTCGCAACCTTTACGGTGTACAATTCCATCCAGAAGTTCGTCATTCTGAATATGGGAATGACTTATTACGTCACTTTACTTTTGATATTTGTCATTGCGAAGGCGACTGGACAATGGGCAACTTCATCGAAATGGAAATCAACAAAATCCGTGAACAAGTCGGCGATAAAAAAGTGCTTCTTGGCCTTTCAGGCGGCGTAGATTCAAGCGTTGTTGGTGTGCTTTTACAAAAAGCCATCGGCGATCAATTAACTTGTATCTTTGTGGATCATGGTTTATTGCGCAAAGGTGAAGCAGAACAAGTAATGGATAGTTTAGGCGGAAAATTCGGCTTAAACATTATTAAAGTAGATGCAAAAGAACGTTTCTTAGATAAATTAGCTGGTATTTCTGATCCAGAGAAAAAACGTAAAATCATTGGGAATGAATTCGTTTATCTTTTCGATGATGAAGCGACAAAACTTGATGGCATCGACTTCCTAGCACAAGGTACCCTTTATACAGATATCGTAGAAAGCGGAACTGAAACGGCGCAAACAATCAAATCTCACCATAACGTGGGCGGATTGCCAGAAGATATGCAATTTGAATTGATTGAACCGTTGAATACGTTGTTTAAAGATGAAGTTCGTGCTTTAGGAATCGAATTAGGCATGCCAGAAGCGCTAGTTTGGCGCCAACCATTCCCTGGTCCTGGTTTAGGGATTCGTGTGCTTGGTGAAATTACTGAAGAAAAATTAGAAATCGTGCGTGATTCTGATGCGATTTTACGTGAAGAGATTGCCAATGCTGGTTTAGATCGTGATATTTGGCAGTACTTTACTGTGTTACCTGGCATCCGTAGTGTGGGTGTGATGGGTGATGGCCGTACGTATGATTATACGGTTGGGATTCGTGCCGTGACTTCGATTGATGGGATGACGGCTGATTTTGCGAGAATTCCTTGGGATGTGTTGCAGAAGATTTCTGTGAGGATCGTGAATGAAGTGGATCATGTGAATCGGATTGTTTATGATATTACGAGTAAGCCACCTGCTACTGTGGAGTGGGAATAAAGAGCCAACATAATAAGGATGGGGAATGCCGATAAATCAACGTTTTTCAACTTATGAAATGCTTGGTTTTCATTGAAAATGATATGGTTCCCTACCATTTTCCCTACCAAAAACCCCTGTCAGGATAACGCTTGACAGGGGTTTATTTTTTATGAGCCTACTTTTTATAGCATCCTCAAATTGTTTTCTTTATCTAGCTCTAATATTTTCAAAACACAAGATATACCCTGCAAAATCTCCCCAGCGTTTTCTATCTTCTGACGAGCCAAGTTTTTCTGTCCAACTAGTATCAAGTTCTAATTGCTCAGCTAGCTTATGGAATGCCTTTAGATTGATCATAAAGGTATTGTGATAGCTAGTTCTTAATTTATCCTTTTCCTGTTTTTCTTCCCTAGAAAAATAATTCCAGTTAGTTCTCATATTAGAATACACTATAGCTGAATCTATGACTTCTTTCCATAGCTCATGTAAATATTCATCTTTGCATTCTAGTATATTAAAAATAGCGTTGTAAATCTCCAATGCTTCTTCGAAAGACATTGAGTCGTTTTTTTGCAAGTAGATATTATAATCAAACATTCAACCAAATCCTTTTGTATTGTAATTTAAGCGTACAATCATTTAAAAGTGATATTAGAATTCTATTTTACAACAATTAGTAACATTAGGACTCTGGATATAGGCTTTAATTAGTTGTACTAATTAGTATAATCAATAAATTTCTAGGTAACTTCAAAATTTCACCTTCCACCTTATTTTATATTCATACATAAAAAACAATTTTTTATGCACAATAATCTTATTTAAGATACTTTTTAAAATCTTTATAAAGAACACTTGCACCACCATAGCTAGAACCGTAATATTCACTTGTAATTTTATGATCAAATCCAGAAGCAATTTTTTGCATCATCTCATCAAAGAAAGAACTATTTAGTGTCCCTTTCTCTTTACCTAAAATAAAGAGATCACGTTGAAGTAAATCAACCAACGCTTTATGTCCAATAGCTTTGGGGAGTAATGAATTTTTATCGATCCAATCTTCAGGAAAAGCTTTTTCTACACTACTAAAATAATTTAACAAAATTTTGTATATTATTGGATCTTTTTCTTGCTGATAGTACTCATAAAATATACCTTTCTCTTTAAAACAAGGTAATAGCGGTGTAATAAAAGAGCTTTGAGTAAGTGGAGCAAAATCTTGTTTTTCAGATTTTGTTCCTAACATTTTAATTCTATTAAAAAAAGGTGAGGCTTTATCTTCACTGAAACTTTGAGCAAGGGTATGACAAGTTTTTTCGACACTTCTACCTGGCATAATTTCAAATAATTGATAAATTATTGACATAGGAACTTTCACCTGATTTCCATTTATTGTAATGAATATCATTGCATCTTGATATGGCTCTGTGTCTAAACAAATTACTACAGGTAAGTTTAAAGTATTAAATGCTTTAGATTTTTTTATGCCTAATAATCTGTGCTGTCCATCTATAATAGAAAATTGTTTAGCTGCCTCTTTCTTAAATGTCATATTACCACTATCAGAATCAATGTTTATAAGTTTGCTATTCCCAGACAAAATGATTGGTGTAGGAAAAATAGCATCTGATGTTTCCGCATATTCTGAAATAGCATTAGTTCTTTTGATATTTTCATCTCTTTGAATTTTTTTGTCTATCCGGAGTTCTTTTTCATCATAATCTTTTTCTGATAATCTATTTACCTTCGATAATGCATCAATTTCAGCTGCTCTTAAAACGCCCATATACATAGTACCAGAAGGTTGCTGGAATTCTAAAAACTTTGACTTAATTTTAGTCACATCAATTTCCTTCATAATTTTATATCCCCATCTCTACTTACTTCTTTTCCTGCTTTAACACTATTTTTAGACGTATTCATTTCGTTCTCAAAACTATTATATTTTTCAGGAGAACACTCTTCTTTAAAAAAATTGAATTTATAAATTAGAAATGCATTACAGAAATAAATGATACTAGTCACTACTAGTATCAAATTATTCATTCCACTAATAACTGAAATCGAATAAATTATTCCTAATGAAGATAGAGAAATGAAAAAAAGAAGTAGGAATATCAACTCCATATATTCTTTATTGTTATTTTTTTTAGAGGCTTCAGATGTTTCTCCGGTTGACGGAAGCCTTTTTTCAATATAGAAATTTGATATTATTCCTGCGATATTTGAGATTCCAATAGTTATTAAACTTCCTTTTATGAAAAAATCAGAAATATTCTCTATTAATCCAGAAATATCTTCTTGAAAAACCTTAACAAAAATAAGAAATAAAAGACTTATAAAAGACAATAGCATCATTGCTACAGTTTTTAATAGAGCATGTTTTCTCATTTGATTTCTTACTTCGTCATCTAATTCCTTTAACTTATTACCTGTTTTCAAATCATTTGAATTAGCTACCATTTCAACTCTCACTTTCCTCAGCTTTATAAAAATTGATGTACTAGGACTATTGTCTCATACTCGTATGTCGAAATCTATTTTTTTATAATTCTCAATCAAACATAAAAAATAGAACTAGTACTTTCTATAAGAAGAACTAGTTCGTATGCTTCATTTTAAATTATTCATCAATTTTTGCTAACTCAATACCAATCCTTTTTACAATACCTGTAACTAAAGCATTGCCCATAAAGAAGTATCTCATTCTATCTGAAACCTCAGATATTTCCTTTGTTTTTTCATTTTTTTTATACCTTGTCCAATCGATTGGGAAATCTTGCAATAATTCTGTCTCATTGGGTGTGAGCAGACGGTATTTATTGTTTTCAAATAGAAGATGAGTAGACCTGTTAATCGATGATTCACTAGTCAACATTGTTCTAGCAGGTAAATCAAAATTATCATATGGGGACATAGCTCCCTCTGAATAGAAATATTCACTACCATCTGGCCGTGTCCTTAGAATTTTTTTAGAACCTCTAAGCTGCTTAAATTTCTCTAATTTATTTCCATCTGAAATAACATATTTTTTAACGTAATTTTTATATTCTTTCAGACCAGTGTTGTAGTCCTCATATCTATGGATAAAATCTTGTTTAGCTTCTTCAACTATCTCGCCTAAAGTTATAGGCTGTTCGATTAAAGGAGTTGTATCAGCAGTAAAATATCTTCCATGGCGCATGATACCAGTATTCCAAACAGTACCAACAAAATTATCTGAAATATTTAAGATATATTCATTATAGTCAATATTTTCTCCTAAATAATGACTAGAATGTCTAGGACGCTTTCCGTCATACCTCATTTCTTTCTCGACCGGAAATTGTCTTGCAAAAAGACCTTCATTAAAAATATATTCATCGTATTGTTTACAATTAATTACCACATCCTTTAAAGTTCCTTCTTCTAATTTTTCAGTTTCATATTTATCATCTATTTTCTTAGCCCAAGGAGTGTCATTCTTATAAACAAAGAAGAATACTCTTCTACGACGTTGAGCCCTTCCATATTCTGCAGCGTTAATTATTCTCCATTCCACTGAATAACCTAATTTATTAAATGCTCCTAACATAATTGCAAAATCTCTCCCTCGTTGAGTAGATGGAGACTTTAATAAACGATCAACATTTTCTAAAACCAAGTACTTTGGTTGAATCGTTTTGATAGCTCGAATAATTTCCCAGAATAGAACCCCTTTTTTTCCTGCAATACCTTGTTCGTGTTTTAAAGAACGAGCAACTGAATAATCTTGACATGGAAATCCGCCCACAATCATATTTACTCCGTTGCTCTTCATTTCTTCGAACTTGCTTTCAGGAATAGTCATAACATCATCTGATATATGTTTTATATCTGGAAATTTGTATATACCTACCTCATACGCATCTTGTGACTTCTTGCTAGGCTCAAATTGATTAGAATACATTGTATTAAATACTTCTTTTTTTATAGCTTTATTAGCATTATTTAGACCAACAATAAATCCACCTACGCCATCAAACATTGAAAATATATTTAAACTCATTATTACACCTTATCTCTCTTTAAAATTTGATTAAAGTCTTCTATCTCAAGAGCATCTATAAGCATCTCTAAGTGTTTCAAATTAACAGTGCTTCTAACGCCCCTACACATCTCTGATACAGTTGTTGGACGAAGACCAGAGATTTCACAAAGTTCTTTTTGATTCATCTCTTTTTCTTTTAGTATCTCATTAATTTTTAAGCGTATCATACTTTACACCTCTATTATGGTTTATGGAATTACGATATTCTTTGCTGATTATAACCTATTGTTTTAATTTTGCCAAGGACTTGATATACTATAGTTAATGATTATGTGAGAATATTTAAGGGGAGATTGAAATGAATGATATTTATGATACAAAAGAAAAGGTCCATGAACGAGCCTTAGAAGCTGTTGGAAAAACTTTAGGTGAAATTGATGTAAATGACTCAAAAAACGTTAACAATAAGTCCTACCCCGGAAATGTTATTGAACAAGTTTGGTATAACCACCCAGCTGATAATTTAGCAGAACCAGATTTTGCAGAGGCCGGTGTAGAGCTAAAAGTTACACCCATAGATAAACAAACCAAAAGTAGAAATGAAAAAAAAGTAACTCGATTAATTGCAGGTGAAAGGCTAGTTCTAAACAAGATAAATTATCGAAATGAATATCAGAAATCTTTTGAAGAAAGTTCTTTTTGGCACAAAAATAAGCTAATTGAATTAATCCAATATTATAGAAGAGATACGAAAGATAAGAAAAAAATTTCAGACAAAGAACTAATTGAGGATAAAAAGAAATTTAAAATAGCTTTTGCAACGTTGTTGTCTATGGTTAAGTTAGATGATTTTGCTCTACCAAAAGACACAGTAATTGAAATCTCAGATAAAGACTTTGAAATAATAAGACAAGATTGGAAAAAAATTTCTTCAATGATTGATGCCAGCAAAGCAGAAGAATTGTCTGAAGGAATGACTAATTACTTGGGGGCTTGCACAAAATCTGCAACCGGATCCGAATACACTACACAAGTTGGGAGTGATATCAAGCCTAAACCACGTGCATATTCTTTTAAAACTAAGTTTATAAATGAGCTAATTAATAATCAAATTATTGGAGATAATCATGAGAAATCCATTAATAGCATAGTTAAAGATACCCATGAATTGAAGAATAAATCTCTAGAAGATATTATTATTTCTCGATTCACGCCATTTTACCCAACTACAAAAAAAAAGTGGAGTCAAGAAGATTTAATGAATACATTGAGTATACAAACAAACGAAACTAGTCAGAAAAACTTGAATAATATGATTATTCGAAAAATACTCGATTTACCTGCTTCAAAAGACGAAGTAACTTCAGAAGAAATTGAAAAAGCTGATTTTAAGCTTAAAACCGTGACCCTAAGAAATGGACTACCCAAGGAACATTTTAAATTTCAAGGTATACCTTCTTTTGTAGAGTTAGTGACAGAAAATTGGGAAGAATCAAATGTAGCAGATTTTTTAGATAAAACAAAATTTTTGCTCTTGGTGTTCAATGATTTAAACAATAAAAAAGCTGGTCAGAGTACTTATGAAACCAATCCCAAAAAAATATTTTTTGTAGGTGCGAAATTTTGGAATATGCCTGTCTCAGATATTTACGGGCCTTGCAGATTAGTCTGGGAAGAAGATGTTTCGAAATTAAAACATGGAATAGAATTAACATATACAAAAAGCTCCACTGGAAAAGTTAAAGTATTGAACAATTTCATTAAACCTTCCATAGAAAATATTTTACACATTAGACCGGATGCTTCTGTAGCACAATATAATAAACCCTATTACAAAATAGTAGAAAAGAACGGTAAAAAAAAGAAAATGCTTATGAACAATTCTCGTAAGTTACCCCACCCCGCAAAATGGATACATCGACCAGAATATGAAAAAAATACGTATTCAGATGATTACATGGCTAAGCAAGCATGGTGGTTAAGCAAAGACTATATTTTTGAACAAATACAAGATTTGGTAAATTGAATCATAAACTTATAAAAGATGATAGCTTTTTAACTGTCATCTTTTATATACATATAATTGGACATAATATAATACTTTGTTATAAACTCTCCACTCATCCCAAAATCATAGTTCCTCCCAATAGCTTCATGATCTATATAATTCGCCAAATGCTCAGGAATATCATAATATCCCAAATCTACCAAAGCATATCCCAACTTCTCGTAATCGCTCACTCCAGTATCATCTAATTCAATAATAGTTACCTCAGCATCTCTATTTTCCGCAATCACCCGAACAACTTCATCTGGATAACTCATATATTCTTCTAAACTATCATACCTTTCTGCTAAAGACTGAGGAAAATCATACTCTCCAACAGAAAATGGCACATCATAATCAGTAATAAAATACTCTTCATACGAATAACCAAATTCATCCACAAACTCATTTCCCACACAAATCGTTTGATAAGCTTGTGCCAAGTCTTCCTCATCAAATGGAAAGTGTAAATACACACCCAACAAAAATCCTTCATTATAAGCTTTCAAATTAGTTAGATATATCCAATGCTCACTATCTCCACCAACTCTTTTACCGTCTTGCTCCATCATCATTTCTTCCGTTACTTTTACTAATTCCATCTTATTCTTCCTCTCTTTTGTCTTTTTGACCATCCATTTTGTTTCGAGCTGAGGCGCAGGTTGTTAGGATGCAATCCTGACGATTTTCTCTTCTCTTTTAGTTTTCAAAGTTTATGTATCAACTTTCAATGAAATGGATGGTTCATTTTGCTCTTCGCTTTCGGCGCAATTGACACAGCAATTTTTTTGATTGATGGAAAGGACGAAGTATTCGAAGGCTCGCCTGATTCCTTGTAGGCAATCAAACAAAATTGCTAAATTACATCGTCCGAACTCGAAAGGGCAGAATGGAACATGATAGAAAGACATAAGGTTGGAAAAGTAAAACACATAAAAAAAGAAGCTTGCGTATGCAAACTTCTATCAACTCATCGTCTTTAATTGTTTTTGTTTTTCTCAATATCTAAAATGCTATCAATGACATCTAAAATCTCGTCTTGCTGAGAAGATAAAGATAACTTATTCATGATTCTTGTTTTCTTATCTGCTGTTTCTATATTGAAAGAGAAAAAAGTAGGATAATCAATTTCCAAGGCTGAAATTATCTTATCAAGCGTTTTTAATTGTAAATTACTACTAACGCCTCGTTCCACCCGACCTAGGAAATTTGAATTAATATCTGCCTTTTGTGCTAGCATTTCCTGAGACATGCCTTTACTGATGCGAATCTCTCTGATTCTTTTTGACACTTCACTATCAAGCTGCATTGGATTCACCTCTAATGTTAAATTTGTCTTCCTCTTAACTAAGATTAAACTGTTTCTGCTCAAAATATCACATCTCAAAAGTACGATTAACTATTATTTATAGTTCTTAAAAGTACGTAAACGTGATATAATAGTACTTGTTCAGAAAAAATAGAGTAAATATTAAAAGGAGAGTGAGTATTTTATGAAAAATACGAAGAACAAGAACATAGTTAATGCAACTGAACAAAAATACCGCGCTAAGATGGTAAAAGGAAAGAAAGGCTGGCTGATTAAGGGAATGCTATTTTCTACCTTATTATTTGGTGGAGCATTCTTAGTAGAGTCAGAAACTGTACAAGCTGCTGAGTGGCAAGTTAATTCAGTGGAAACAATCAAAGCAACTCTAAAAGAAAATCAATCATCCTATACATTTGTGGAAGGAGATACCTTCTATAATATTGCGCTCGCTGTGAACGTAAAATGGGAAAACCTAATGACCGCTAATGGATTTGAGTTAGGCTCTCAATACTCTGTACCTGTTGGAACAACGATTTCTTTTGACGGCTCAAAAATGACTGTAACTAATGCAGCAGGAGACGTTATTGGCGAAACACAACTTAACAACAAGGATAAAGTTGATCCAACACAGCCATTTGCTGGACAAGCAACAACAAATCAACCTGCTAAAACCAATACAGGTACTAACAATAAACCCAATGCTTCTCTTCCAATAACTAAACCTTCAACGCCATCAAAAAATCCTACAGCAGATAAAGAAGAGGCTGAATCTCAATTAGAAGAAGCTGAAAAGGATAAGGAACAGGTTGAAAAAGAGAAAGAGCAAGTTGAAAAAGAACTGGCAGCTCTTAATGGAAGCAATAACGGTACTTTATTAGATTTACAAGCGAAACGTAATGACTTGGAACAAAAAGTGGAAGAGGCACAAACAGCCTATGATCTTCAATTAGCTGCTGTAACAAATACAGAAGCTAAAGTAGCTGAGGCTACAACAGCTCAAGGTGTTGCTCAAACAGCCCTAGAAATTGCACAAACGACACTTGCAACTGCTCAAGCAAATGCAGATGCTGCTCAGAATCGTGTAAATGATGTACAAGCACAAATGGATGCTTTAACAGAACAAGCAACCACTGCAAATGATGCAGCAGCTCAAGCAAAACTAGCTGCGTTGCAATTAGAAATGGATGCTGCACAAGCGAATTTAACAGCCTATCAAAATGAATTAAATATAGCCACTGATAACTTGGCAACTGCTCAAACTAACTACGATACAGCAACAACACAATTAACAACTGTAGAAGCTGAACTTGCCACAGCACGAGCGAATGTAGAAGCTGCTCAAGCAGCTTTAGTAACAGCTGAAACAGAACTAAATAGCTTGCCTGAAACGGTGACAGCTTCAACAGTAGCAGAAGCAAAAAAACTTCAAAAACAATTAGCTGATTTTGAAGCACGTCTCAAAGAATTAGATACACAAATTACGACATTAAAAGATAAAATTGAACAGCTGGATCAGCAAATTGCACAACTAGATCAACAAGCCGACCAAAGCAAAAAAGATTTTGAAGAGATTAAAGACTCCGCCAATAATGTTGTAGAAAATTTACCAGATGAAACACCAGTAACCAATGCAAACAATACAGCGAATAACACAGAGAAGGAATTTCCAGAAATAAATAATGGTGGTACAACAACGCCATCTAATGAAGATAAATACGTGACGGTGAACGTTGATGAAGCTAGAAACATACTAACTGACTTAACAGGCTATGTAAAAGTATCAGAATCAGAAGCGGTTAAAACAGTTGAAACCTTACCAAATGGGAATACAATAACCACATATACAACAACCGTTACTTACCATAAAACGATCAACACAGATAAATCCGTAACCTATCATATTGATGAGGTAGGAAATCCAATTGATGAAGCAGATTTAGTTAATTATGTTGAACTAAGTCGAGATAATAGCGTAACAGTTGAAACCTTGCCTAATGGTGACACTGTAACGACTCAAATTACAACGATTGTTTATCGTAAAACGAACAATACAGATAAGCATGTGACGATTACGATTGATGAAGCTGGCAACTTTATTACTGATTTAACTGGTTACACAAAGGTTTCCGAATCAGAAGCCATTAAGACAGTAGAGACGTTACCTAATGGTGATACAGTGACAACCTATACAACGACGATCACTTATCACAAAAACGTAAATACAGATAAACATGTAACCATCAATGTAGACGAATCTGGAAAAGTTCTCACTGACTTAACAGATTATGAAAAAATATCAGAATCAACACCAGTAAAATCAGTTGAAACGCTACCTAACGGAGATACTGTAACAACTTACACTACTACTGTGACGTATAAGAAAAAAACTACTCCAACTGATCCAATTATTGATAATATTTTATCTTCTACTGATCAAAAAATTACTGATATAAAAAATCAAGTAAGTAAAGATGATACAGCCGTTTCACTTGAACAAGCTCGTGAATTAACGGATGCTGAATTGACCGCTAAAGTTGCAGAAGAATTTGCAAAAATGGTTCAAGCAGAACAAGCGAATTACAACTACAATCAAACGAATCTAACGACTGATGATAAAGTCGGTGATCGCACCTCTTCTCGTGCAGTCGAGGTAATGTACAATTTCGACCACGCTAGACCAGAAAACGATTTGGAAGATGGCACATACAAATTATCTTATAATACAGGCGATACACAGATGGCGAACACAACAGAAAATATTTCTCAGTCTACAATTTCAGCATCTAAAGTGAATGGCGATTCAAGCGAGTTAGCCAAGCTAATTGCACAAGCAATGTTCCAACAATACATTGAAGAAGAACGTGCTGCGTATCTAGCTGGAAATACATCGGCTGCCATGCACTATTCTAATATTGCTGCAAAAGGATATACTGACATGTCAGTTGGTGTATTTGTAGTGAAAAAAGGTAATAGCTACGTTGTATCAACAACCGTTGTTACTGGTAATCACTCAACAGCAAGATAATACTCGTTTCTAGGTGGCAGTTATTTGTCACCTAGTATTTTATGCTTAATCTTATAAAGGTGGTTTCAATATGAAAAAATATACCTCACTAGTTACGATACTTATTTGTATCTTTCTATTAAGCGCTTGTTCAACAAAAAATACGGTAAAAGAAAATAATGAACAATCTACAACAACAAAGAAAGATGATGCAGAAGAAAGAAAATTATTAACTGTTGAAAATTCAATTATTGATAATAAAGAGCTCCAAATTTGGTATGAAGTCGATTCAGATGATCTTGATAACGCAAAAGATGCTAGTGTCTATCATTTATATTTAATCAAAAATAATGAAATTGCTTCATTAATATTAGATTATCCTATAGACTATGACCACACCAACCCAGAACATGAAAATGCACAAGAAAAGAAGCCTCTTACATTAGGTGAAATATCAAAGTTAGAAAAAACAGATACCATCATGAAAGAAGTGGAACAGCGTTATAAAAATAACGGTGATACAGGCTATGGTAAAAATGAAGTATTTAATTTCTATCCTCTTACCTATGCAACTGAAACAGATGGTACAGGAAATAATGTAGAGGAAATTATCTTATCCTATACAAACAAGGAACAGAAAAAGGATAAATTAACGTTTTATAAGCCTACTAGTGGACAAGTAGTTTATGATAATATTTTCATTGGATATTGGAACCACGTTTCTTCATTTGAAAATGGTAAAGAATACACTCGCCAAGCCTTGAAATTAGAAACAAATAAACATGCTTTATTTGTCTGGGATGAACCTGATTTTGGACAACTGGAATCTAAGGATTCAAAAGAACCTACAAATAAAAAAGAAACAGCTCAAATACCCGATTTAAAACCTGTTACAATCGCTGCATTAGTTGCTCAAAAAGTTTGGCCTGCCGCAACATCCATGCCAGTAATTGGCTATACAAATAATGGTGATGATTATGTTGTCAATCAAGGAGAGTCTCCATATTCGATACAGTTTCAAGTAAAAGGCGATCAAATCTTAATTTTACCTGAATCAAAAGAATCGCCTAATACTGAATACTCACTTGTTGAACTAGTGAATGAATTTTACTCTGATTCTTCGTCTAAAGAAATGGCTAATTTATTAACACAACAAATGTCACAAACGAATTATGAAAGTAGTCAGTAAATTTGAGTATAAGCAAAAAACGCACGACTTTAAACAAGTCATGCGTTTTTTTGATTGAAAAATCTAATATCTAACTTATTCATTTCATAAATTAACTCTTTTTGCACATCATAATCAACCTGTTCAGTGATTACAGTTGATAACGTCTCAGAGTACTTTATTCTAATTAATGATGATTTCTGATATAAACCATTTCTTTTTTTCACAATATAGTTCTCATATTTTTTCAACTGATATTTTTGAAATTCATACAACTGTTGCGCAATTTTCTCATTCTCGCAGTTAGTTTCAGATTTAAGTATCTTTCTAATTCTATCTAAAATCTTTTTGGTCTTGACAAAAAAAACTATAGGTTGTTTTATTTCATCAATCATATCATATAATTTATCTACATTAATAGTAGATATAGCTTCTATTTTATTGTTATTAATGAACGAACAAACTATCTCCAAGCGGGCTATTTCCATAGTTAAAGCATCAATGTTCCCTTTGAGATCCTGTGCTATTTTCTCTTCGAGTATTTCCAGAACTTCAAAGATAGCCAAATACTTCATATTTTCTTTTTGAAACTTATTCAATATATCATTTTTTGTGAAAATCGAAATATAAATTTGCTTAGATGGATATGTTTTATTTTCAAGGTAAAGCATTAAACTATACACATAATCATAACTCAATAAGAATTGAGGCCTTCCAGATTTTACTAAATAACCATCTGGCCTCATCCCTTCTTCATCATCTCTCTTATTTATAATCACGAGTTTCCCACCAACTCTTTCAATCTTTTCCTCCTTTCCATCAATTTGTTGAGGTTTAGGATATAATTCTGCTTTTGAATTGCTACTATAAATTCCGTTATATTTTGGAAAGGTTTTAATGTGCTTTTTAGTCATCCCATATACTTCCATATAACTAGTGTCCTCTACATTTAGCCTCTCTTTCTTATTTAGTTGATACTCCTTCGTTATCAGATAATCATTTCTAACTATTTCAGTAATTGTTTTTCTAGAATAATTTAGCCAATCACCTCTGTGATTATTGTCAGAATTAGGGTGCTCATTCAGCTTTTCTAAAACTTCTGAAATTGTATAATATTCCTTATCCTTGATCATACCTTCACTCCTCAATTATAACTATTAATTAATTTTATCACGTAATCACATTTAGAAGAGAAATTTCCTTTAAACACTAGCTCTATTTTTTTCTTTTTACAGCATTTGATCGATTACTGATAAAACAATGTAAACTGATGTCATAAGTTAATTGCGCAATTACTTAAAAATTTAGCTACTGCTTAGCTATGAAAAGCAGAACAAATAAATTAATTTTATTTGAATGAGGAGAAACCATGTCACTAAAAGGATTAACACAATTTTCAATGTGGAACTGGCAAAAATTTTCAGAGGGGAAGACGTACTTGGTAACAAACGTTTTACCGTGGGTCGATTTTGAAACGAAAAAAAATTTAGGAACAAAAATTGAGGTCGTTATTTTAGAAGACAACACAATTTACGCTTCTAAAAAAGATGGTACAACTTTCAACAATAAATTTGAGAAACTGACTATCAAAATTAAAGAGAACGTAGATGTTCCTCTAAATTCTAAAGTCACTTTTGAAGGTGTAGTTGCTAAAGTCTATTCAGAATTTCAGAATCAGCTTTCAATTGTTGCTGAAAAAGTCACTGTTCTTTCTAAACTTAAAGAATAAACCACTGTAATTGATACTGTTAGCGAAAAAGAGAAGTAACTTTTTTCTTTTTCGTTACGTAGTATAAAAACTACAATTGAAGGATGTGACTGGATGAAACACTATGTAGTGAACAAGAATGAACGAGATGCAAAACAACGACTTACTGACCGAATCTCGTTTCACGAAATACTTTTAATTACATTAACTACAGTTAGTTGGTTTATTCATACCCGCTCGAAGGTATTAATGCTAGAGCAATTCTATTCAATTGATACTGTAAAGAAAATTTCTACTGTAGCTCTTGTAGTTTTCAGCATTAGTTCAGTTAGTTTACTCAGCTACAATTCTTACCTATTTTTAAAAACTCTACTATTGAAAAAAAATAAAAATCCGATGTATTGGTTCAAAGAATATGAAGTGCAAATCAGGCTTAATGAAGCGTTTAAGCGTATGAAAATGACTAATAAAATTCAGGGTGTAAATGGTTTTGAGATACCTTGCACACGAGTCAACTGGCTAAAAGATAGCAAAAACTATCAAATATTTATCGAAGTGCTACCCGCAACTGCTGGAAAAGAAGATGAAATTATTCCAGCTTTGAATGCTGCATTAAAAGGCTCACTCGAGAGGTTTGCAGTTTCAGATATGTTAATTTCAGAATCTGGAAATTGGGTAGAATATCTATTTGAAGATGTACTGATAAATAAAAATTGGACTGTTAGAAACATTAAAGAGTTGAAACCTTCAAAGCATTATGTCTATAAATTAATGAATAATTTAACAATAGATATTCGACAACATAGTCACATGCTGCTCACAGGTAAGACATCTTCTCGCAAAACAACTGTAATCTTTTCATTGATGGCACAATTTTTCTTAGACTCATGTGAAATTATCATCGTTGATGTTAAAAATGAGTTCAGCATGTTTAGCAGTTTTTTAGAAGAAGACCATATTGTTACAAATGCAGATAAAGCACTTGACCTTTTAGAACGATCTGTTCAAACAATGAACGCAAGACAGTCTCTAGTAACTGAGTATGCGACAACATACGATAAAGCAGGTACTACAGCTGGTGACTTAAACATGCGTCCATTAGTCATTATTTGTGATGAAGTAGCCGCTTTAATGCAGACATTTGAATCAAAGAAAGATAAAGATAAATTTATGTCTTTATTATCTCAACTCGTTTTAAAAGGACGTAGTGCTCTAGTTAGTGTAATATTCGCAATGCAACGCCCTGACAGCAATTCGACGATAACTGGGGCAATACGTGATCAATGTTCTTTTCGATTATTATTAGGTTCAAGTACAAAAGAAGCGCGTCAGATGGTTCTCGGAGAAAGCTTTGAAAACGTAAAATCTAATGTAAAAAAAGGAGAAGGTTATTATCTTCTAGATGGCTGCACTAATCAGCCACAAAAATTTCATGTGATGGATATTTACACATATCAAATTGCACGACCTTCTTTGATGAAAAAGGCGTATGAGATCGGTAAATCAGAAGACGCGTACACAAATTATGATTTTGATATCTTTTGAGCCTATATCTATCAACGCCCTATTATTGACAATTTTAGAAAATAAGCTATCTCATTCATGAAAAACTTTTGTGCTCGTAGCAACGTTTAGTTGTGAAGAGCACAAAAGCTTCATTCAAAAGAGTGATAGCCAATTTTTATAACAAATCGTTATTCTATTGGGCGGTAGGACTTGATATACCGCCCAAACATAATAGCCAAAAAAACACAAGAATCGTATCCACAGTAGACTTCACATGATTTTTACGAAAATTATCGTTATGACCGTTTCTCATAAAAAACATAATCGTAGCAAGGTTCACACATGAAAATGTACAGGAGCGATTGAAAGGAGTGCTTACAGTAGTGTCAAAGAAGAAAGAAGCGAAAAAAGCTATCAATGTCATGTACACGCAACAGTTCATACATTTTCCACGAACTGTTAAGAAAAAAACTCTTGATAGTCTATTAAAAACAATTAGAGAGAGGTTAGAACCAATCAAATATGCGGCGATTATCCACGATAAAGATATGTCAGAAGATGACTCTACAAAACTTGTTGAAAAACACGTGCATGTCGTCATGCAGTTTAAGTCACAACGTAGTTTGACCAATCTCGCAAAATTACTTGAAGAACCAAATGGTTCAATGTTTGAAGCGTGGAAAGGAGACGTAAATAACGCATATTCTTATCTCGTTCATCAAACAACTGATGCTAAAGATAAATTTCAGTACGAACCAGAAATTGTGAAAGCTAACTTCGATTATATCGAATTGCTAAACTCTATTACGAAAACTGTAGTAGCTAAAAGCGGTTCACATGATAGTCAAGTCATCAAAGATACCCTCGATTTGCTAGGTGCTGGCGCCATCACAAAAAAAGAAGCTGAGGACAATCTCACGGGCGCACAATACGCACGAGCACGTCCACAAATTGAGAATGTATATAAACGCTATTTAGAGCAAGAAGCTGAGAAATGGCGAATTAATAAAAAAGAAAGTGGCGATTCAATCACAGTCATTTGGCTTTTCGGTCCAGCTGGCAGTTCTAAAACTCGCTTAGCTAAGCATTTTGCTGAATCGTTTGAGAAACCCTATTTTTTCTCGGGAAGCTCGAACGATGCTTATCAAGGATATGAAGGTGAAAACATCGTGATTTGGGACGATATTCGCCCAAACAAGAAGATTCAGTACGATGATCTACTCCGCATGCTCGACCCGTTCGGATTAGAGAAAATGGCTCCATCGAGATACCAAGATAAACAATTAATGGTAGATACTTTCATTATTACATCTATCTATAATCCTCTCCAATTTTATCAGCAAATTTTTGGAGACATGTTCTTCACAAAACAAGATTCTTTCGAACAATTAAATCGAAGAATAAAAGTAACATGCAAAATTGATAAAGAAAGTTATGAATTAGTTCGATACGAACCAACATTAAGGGATTATATCGTAATACCTGATACAAAAAAAAGAAATACTTTAATTGAGGATGCTATATCTCCCGCAGATGATGGGTTAGATATTTATAATGAGTTGACAGATTTCGCCCCAATAATTACGCAAGAAAAGGATAATGTCGACGACGATCCTGAGTATGATCCGTTTGCATCTTTTGTGGATTACAATGGTACAG
This sequence comes from Enterococcus ureilyticus, assembly GCF_001730315.1. GTDB lineage: Bacteria > Bacillota > Bacilli > Lactobacillales > Enterococcaceae > Enterococcus_L > Enterococcus_L ureilyticus. The sequence goes on along the minus strand of NZ_MIKC01000040.1, from coordinate 69,972 downwards.
CCGAAGTGAGAGGAGGTGATAATCATGGATACAATCAACCGAATCATCAACCACGATATTGAAGAATTTAGAAAAGTTTTTGAACAAATGTCGATGCAATCAAAGTTTGAATATCATGTTATTTACGCATATGTTTGTTCTTCCGCAGCAGTTCCTAATTCAAGAAAAATTCAATTTTTTAAAGAATTATATCAATATTGGGATCAGTTAAACATTAAGTTAAATGACGAAGATGTGACAATATCTGACGAAATATTAGTGCAACAAAAGAAAAAATTTGATGAATTATTGTCATCAAACCGAGAAGATATTCTATTTTATCAATATTATAAATTGCAACTAATTTGTAAATTAAGACCACAAGAAGCCCACTACTTCAATCTTCCTAGGGATGAGCAGTAAGCTTCATTAACAAAATATACAAATAGCAGTAGTCATAGCTGCTGCTATTATCGCATATATAAGTGATGAAAGAAAGCAGGAATCTTATGTATAAAAACAACATGGTCTCAAAAGTAGACCTCGAAAAATTAGGATTTAAAAAGCATCAAGCTACTACGATTATTCGACAGGCTAAACTTAAACTTGTAAACAGTGGTGTAGCCTATTATAATAACAAAAGAGTGGGAATTGTCCCACGAAAAATAGTTGAAGAAATTATCGGTGTTCCTCTCGAATCGGAGGAATAACGAATGGCAAAAACAAAGTACCCTTGTGTCTATCAAGATGCTAAAGGTCGTTTTTCATATCTAATTGAACTTGGTTTAGACAAAACCACTGGCAAACGGATTCAGAAAAAAGGGACGAAGGATCAATTAGGGAAACGTTTTGCAACCGCTAAAGAAGCGCATAAAGAAGTGACTCGAATCAAAAGTGAATACATGAAAAGAAATGGCTATGCTAACTATGACTTGACCTATGATGAATTTATGGAACATTCCTATATTCCTCATTATAAATCATCTGTTCAGCGTAGTACATGGAGCTCTCGTGAATGTGGACTAAAGCAAATCACTGATTACTTTCATGACAAAAAGCTACGAGATATCTCTGTAGTAGATTGTGAAGGCTATCGAATTTGGTTACTAACCAAAAGTGGCTACTCCCAAGCGTATAGCTCGCTCATGTATGGCATGTTTCGCAAGTCATTAGATTACGCTGTTTTATTAGAGTTTCTCACTGAGAATATCTCTAAACGAACAAAAGCAATCCCTAAAGGAAAATCAATTGTAGCTTATTGGACAAAAGAAGAATTTGAAAAGGTCTTATCTGTCATATACAAAGAGGATTTCTACGAGCATATGTGCTTCACGATGATTTGGCTATATTATATGACAGGCATTCGTGTTAGTGAAGGCTTAGCATTAAATTGGAACGATGTTGACTTAAAACGTCAAAAATTACGTATTCATCATACATTAGATATGAAGAATCATAATGACTTCGCCAGAAAGCCTTATACTAAAACTGAAAGTGGTATGCGTGTTATCTCATTAGATGATGATACTGTTCGTATCTTGGCAGAATGGAAAAAAATCCAAAAGAAGCATGGTGTAGAACAATTCATTTTAAGCTATACTGACTTGCCATTGTATCGTTCTACAGTACAACGTGTCATTGAACGCTATGCAAAACTAGCTAAAGTTCCTGCTATTCAAGGCAAAGGATTGAGACATTCTCATGTCAGCTACTTGATCAATGAATTTAACGCTGATATTCTAGTTGTCTCACGACGATTAGGTCATTCTAGCCCAGAGATCACACTCAAGCATTACGCTCACCTGTGGAGTAGAAATGATGAAGGCATCGCCGAACAAATGACTGGCAATATTCAATTTACTTTTGCTAAAGAATCAAAAGTTGCAATTTTTAATGGAAATCAGGCAGTAAAATTTTAACCCTACCATTTCCCTACCAAAACGATGTTTTCTGGTGATAAACGTTGATATAACAGCGTTTAAAACTTAAAAATTACGTGGAGTGGGAATAAGATAAAAAGAAAGCCTAAGCGTTGCTTATTACAACGCTTAGAGCTTTTTTATTTTATTTTGGTACCCTTTTTGGTAACTACCCTTTATTTTTCTAAATCAATAAGTAATTCATCCAGTTGCTCACTCAAATAATCTGATGGGGTAAATTCATTTCCACTATCTTGCCATTTTAACATTTTAATCAAATCATCAATAGTAAGAGATAAAATTAGTTTACCATTTTCTCTAAGTGTACCTCTAATGGCTTTTCCTGCATTTTCATCCTCTCCTTTTGGAGAAATCATTATTGCAACTGACCTCAATACCTTTGCGTAGAGATATTTTTCGGTAGTATATATTTCTTTTTGAGTAATCCTTTCTTCATAATTCTTAAATTCAAAAATTATATACCTTGTTTCAAAATGGTGTTTCAAAATATTCCAAAAATCATGAGAACTTTCTGTCTTAATCTTACAAATTAAATCAAATTTATACATATTACCACTTGACCCTCGTTGATCATCCCATAACATTAAATTATCATTTAATAATTTTTTTAAAACTTTAACACATAATTTTTCAAATTCTAAACAATTAGATCTCCCTTTAGGCTCCCAAGATTCTAATTCTTGAATGTAGTCATGATTCGATTCAGATTTCAAAGGTAATGCCTTCTCATCTTTAAACATTTCTTGTAGGATACTATCATTAAAATTAGGAAATAAAAACTCTTCGTCTTCCGTTGAAAAACTCAATAATGAAGTTAATTCATCAGTTAATAAATCATTATTTCTAGTTAAATAAAACAAATTTCTGACATCAATTATTTCTATAAACTCCAATTCAGGTCTTCTTTCTATGAAACTTTCAATTCTATCAAAATCAACTACGTTTCCGACTATTATTAAGAAAGTTTTATCTTCCGACATCTTTTCGGAAAACTCTCTTTGAAATCTCTTTGCTGAGTTAAGCAATTGACTAAAAGATATTTCTTTTGTACTGAAACATTTAATTTCTACTATTATCTTATTATTTAAATAAAAATCTGCCTCTGGAGGTATTCTCATCTCTTTAAACTCACTAAAAATATAATTACGTTTAATATCTTCAATTTGATAATACTCTAATAACTTTAATACAAAATCTTCAAACGCAAATCCTCTCAATGCATTTTTTCTGTGTCTTTCATTGTAAGATACCTTTTCATTTTCCATAAAAACCCACCTTTTTTTACAATTCACAATAATTATAGCACTATTAAATTCTGAATCATCATTATTTTTACAATGTTGATTTCCATTCCAATTAATTAAAGATTCTTTAGAGGTTTTAATATTAATTTTACCACTCAAAATTTCAGCAACCTTCCTATCAATTGTTGGATATAAATGAGAATAGGTACTAATGTAATTTGAATATCTGAATGCCCTAAACGTTTCTGCACTGCTAAAGAATTGGCATTTAACTCATTAATAAGCAAACTTGTATGACTATATCTTAAACCTTTTGGCTGTATTTCCTTTACTTTCGCTAACTTACCATGTAATCTTTTTTAACAGAAACATACTTATTAGACTTTTAGCTAAAAAATTAGTTCTTCGGAATAATCTTCTAGTCCAATTAATTATTTTTAAATATATTCAAACGATGTATGAAAAACTCTTTCAATAATTTCTTCGAGTTGAAAAGAAGATATTTTATTTTCTTCAAATTTTTCAAAATATTTTGATAACTCTTGAATTTCGGAGTTTACGATATTATTCTTTATAACATAACCTTGTTCATTTGAATCTACATATTGAATTTTGATATCCTTATTACACAATGTATCTAGTAAGGTTCTCTTCAGTTGATTTATTTTATTATCCTTTTCATTGATAAAATCTTCAAAAAACCTCTTACCTAAAATAATACTTTTAGGCTTTCTAAACTTCACAGATAAATAATTCTCGTTAAGAAATGGTAAACTAAGAACAATTCTATGTTCTTCCTCAAAAGACCATTGATTAGATTTCAAGAAAATATTCAAATATATAATATTCTCAATACTTTCATCATCATCAAAAAAATTTATTGAGTTAGTTTTATTAGAATAATAATTTGGTGAATAAGTAACACCAATTAGAGTATCTTCTAGAAAACTATCCGTCTCATACTCTATGGCAATTCCTCTATTTGAATCACCATAATGACCCCACATGTATGACTGGTTATTCCCTTCAGATAAACAACAAACCATTAAATTGTTGCCATAACTTTGAAGATTCTTAAATTCAGTGTTGGCAATTTGTTTCATAGCAGCATCATTTGATAATGTTATCTCATCTGAATTTGGAAAGATTTTTTTAAAATCACTTTCTAATTTCAAATTATGTTGTTTTAGCATTTCAAATACAATTTTTTTTGAAATAGAGATGGAGTCATCATAATCATTAAATGTTTTAACTTTTGAAAAGGATATTTCATCATTCTCTATGTTTTTCACTACAAACTCGTTAACAGATGTAAACTTAAATATTCTAGACGGTATTGGTTTTAACAAATTAGACTCAAAACCTTCTTCAATATATAAGTCATTGACTTGTCTTAATAAACTTTTACTAATAAATGAGCTGTTCACTGTATTCCCTCCTCTATTACACAATTCAAACGTCCATGTGCTTCTCATAATTATAATATGATTAAAATTTTGCTATAATATTTTATCCAATATATTCGAATTTCGTCCAATTTATGTTACTCTTTTACTTTCTCATCTAGCCTAAGTGTGAATAACTATATTGATTCAATGAACGTATGATTGTTACCAGAAATCTTTCAATTATATAAGAATTCTGTGCCCATAACCTTTACAAACTGCTAAAAATCGATATTCGATTACCTTTTAACCTAGAAAATATAATAGAGTAGGAAGAAGACTACAAAGTTTGGGCTTCCTTAATTTATAGTGGTTCCATCCAAACCATTTTCTTGGTCTATGATAACAGATTATCTTACAATTATTGAATTGTCCTTTCCAAAGTTATTAAGTAGCTGAAATCAAACTACTTAAAAGATGTAAAATCAGAATAAATGGAAAGAATTTGTCCTTTGTTCTTAACAAAAGATTCTGTAATATTTTGTGGAACTTCTTTATCTAGAAAATCAAAAGAATTTATTTGTTCAAAAACTACCGGAGAATAAAATGGCTTTGGATTAATACTTCCCACGATAGAATGTTCACTTCCTGATTCCTGTCGAGAAATAGGAGTTCCTTGCACAGTTAGTAAAACAATGCTAGGATTACTTTGTTTATCAATGGTAAGCAAGTAGATATCTTTTATTTTCTCATTATCTTGTGAGCTATAATTAAGTTCTGTAATTATTTCAGCATTAGAAAGTCTCCTATTATTGACACCAGAAACGGCTATTGAAAGTAGATTGTACAGATTTAAATTTGATTGAAGATTAAAATTCAACTTATGAAAATCTGTACTAGTTATCGGTTCATTATCATGATTTGTATAAATTAAATACAGATGCTGTAGAGTTCCAGAATTAATATTCAAAGTTAAAGTTAAACCAAATGAATACTGATATTCTCCCTCATATCCTTTTTCAAATTGTATTTGATTACTCGTAATATACTTTGCATCGAAATCTACTTTATAATCAATCTTTTCTTTTTCTGTTTTCATAAGCTCTTGAATATTATAAGTCATTGGTACTGCTACTATTAGAGTTATAATAATTGTAAGCAGGCGTGAAAAAATCGATTTGAAAAAATTTTTCAAAGCATTTTTAACCCGTATTATTTTGTACCATTTTTGATTAACTATTTTTTCTTTCTTTGAAAATCTCAATTTAATATTCACAGTTTTCTTTGTTGAATTTTTTTCTTTATTCGTAGTTTCTTCCATCAATCTAACTCCTTATTAAAACAAACGCTTAGAAATATTATTATATCATAATGACTAAAATTATTCGAAGTTTTATTGACAATTTAAACGCTAGGCAAATTTATACAACTTATCTATTTTCATATTATTTTGATATAATGTAATTATGAGTTTTACTAACTATCTTACTGCCATTTATTATCATTTTATAAAATTGAAAGGAGACAATCGTTATCGAAAATACTAGTATACTTACTATATTAATTAACATTTTGAGTTCTTCTTTAGTCACTATTATCTTATCAACTCTATTTTTAGAACCTTTTAAAGATAGAAAAAAATATATATTTAAAGAAAAAAGAGAGTATATGAATCAATAACGATTTTTTCTCAAATTGTTCTCTCCCCTAAAGAAGCTAAATTTTTTTTAGGCGTAGCAAGATACGATATTCAAGAACTATCTGAACAACAACGTGTAGAAAATGCCTTAAATGATTTAAAAATATCTATTCCAAAGTTACAACTTATTACTAAGAACTCTAATGTAGTCAAAGAAACCATTAATTTTATAGAACAAAAAAATGAGAAATCATTCAATCTTTTGGTGGCTACTTTGAGAAAGGATTTATTCAAATAAATTTTAGTTTAGCAAGCTAACTCACTTCAGTTTGCTAAACCCACTTTTTACGACCAACTGCACAAATTGTTTCCTCACAAAAATTATGTGTACTTGGTTTATTTAGACTCAAACTAAAAACAGAAGTATTCCGTGTTGGGATACCTCTGTTTTTTATTTATACTGTTTTTCTTCTTTTTGGTACTGATTCTTTTAAAGAAAAGTACAATAAATTTATTCTAGAAAGACTTTATAATTCAAAGATGGGCTCATTCAACATACGGACCAATCTAACAACCTTTAACTACATATTTTCATTTCCCCTTCTTATTCGGAAAATGCACTTTCACATCACTAACCCCACAAATATAATTCATATCAACATTATAAAATTTTGCAAGTTTAATCATAGATTCTAAAGGGATTCTCGTCTTACCATATTCGTAATCAGCATAAGTTCTCTGACCCACGTTTAACAACGCTGCAACTTCTCTCTGTGTATAATCGTTATCCTCACGTAATTCCCTTATTCGCTTAATATAATCCATAGCCATCCCTCTTTTTGATTATTCTATCCTAGAGTTATAAACTCAACCACTGTTTAGAGCTATAAACTCTTAAATTAGCTATCTATCATTTAGCATTAAACTAACTATTTTTTAGGAAATGAGTTCTTCACATTACTAATTCCACATATATAATTCATATCAACGTTATAAAATTTAGCTAATACAATCATGGAATCTAGAGGTATTCTCGTTTTTCCATATTCATAATCAGCATAAGTTCTTTGTCCAACACTCAACAACGCTGCAACTTCTCTCTGTGTATAATCATTATCTTCACGTAATTCTCTTATCCGTTTTATATATTGCATGACTTGTCTCCTTTTTATTTATTTTACGATAGAGTTATAAACTCTATTGACTTTTAGAGCAATAAACTCTAAAATAGGTTTAAGAGCAAAAACAATGAATGAAAAAAATAGAAATCATTAGGAGGTTCAACATGGCTCACCCAGTAAAAATAATCACTTATCAAGATCTACACAAACTAAATCATTCAATCCAACAATTAAAGAACTGGCACGAAACATTCCGTTCACAAAAAAACAACACCCAAAATCATTCTATTCCCGATAACCTCTTATATGAGCATGAGCGAATACTAAAAACATTAGCTCAAGAAACACAAAAACTTAAAACCAAAAAGAAACTGAAAAATATTTTAATTTAAAATCCTAGCAGCAAAATAGGATTTTAAAGTTCATCAGTATTAGCCGAACTGATACTAATGAACGATAGATTTAAACAAGTAGTTGGCTATCTAACTACTTGTTTCTTGTGTTTTAGCACAATTCATTTTCAACAAAAAAGCCTAGAGAAAATTCCTCTAGACCTCATTATTGCATTCACGTCTTGAATATCCACTACAATTAAATTTTTTTCTCGTGCATATTCATTTATTCTTGTAATTAGTTCATCTTTGTATGAATATTCCACAAACGGAATTTCACGCTGATCATTTATTTCATATTCTGGAAAAATAAAGAAATTCATTGGATAATACTTTAGGAAAGTGAAGAAACTACTATTTTAATAAATATCAATTCTTGAAATATCAACTTCTAAATAATCATTTTTGTCAATGTCCTTAGGTATGTCGCCATCAGATATATCTATTTTAAACTCTCCTATTTGTAAAATCTCACTGTCCTTATCTACAAGTTTACCTTGAATAGAGTAGCTACCGTTTTTTTCATCTATTACGTATTCCTCATTGAAGCTTTTCACGATATTTCTAACATTAAATCCATAAAGAATATCTGAAAACGTATCACCTTCTGAAAAATTACAATCACTACAAAAACATTCAATAGAATACGTACCATCTGAAAGTAAAATATCTGCCTCTCCTGAATCTATATCTATCCAATTCACTTTTTTTACAATAATCATCTTATATTACCTCCTACGGTTTTAACCCTAAACTAGGTGCCTTTTTAGCAAGCTCTTTTACAGATTTCAAATGTAACGTTGTTATATTACCTGTTGTCCTATCTAATCCAACAAAAGCATATTTAGCACTGCCTTCACCACTAATAAGTTTGACATAACCGTTCATTTCAGGAACAAATTGCCCTTCATTAATTACATGATTTGCATCACTTAAATAATCAGCTACAGTGTAATTTTTTTTGTTTAAAGCCTGTTTCATTTCAGAACCATGTTTTGAAAAATGAATCTCTAATTTTTCAGAACTTCCAAAATTAATTCCAACTTTCCCAACATCTTTCCCTCTATCAACAGTCTTAACAACATCCGCCGACTTCTCAAACTCTTTCAACGCTTCCCACTCTTTAACAGTCAACTTAACTGCATCCAGCGTATAATCGCCATTTCTAAGCAACTTAGCCGACTTCAAAATATCTTTCACTCGATCGATTGGCAATATAGCTAACAACAAGAAAACACCTGAAGATGACCGCTGCATCGTCGTAGAATCTTTCCCAAATAGAATCTCAATATCATCAATATTCGTAAGGATTTTAAAAATCTCTGGTCCATACTCTTTAAATAATTCAACATTATGAACACGAAACAGTTCATGTAATTCTTTGGTTCTTTGAACATCCAATTTCCCATTACGATAAATCTGGTATTCGACGCCATTCGATAATTCTTTGATGACCACATCAATTCGGTCTTTGGGTTGTTCTTTGTTAAAGTCCTTTAGTGCTTTATACCATTTTTGATTTTTAAAATCAATGGTTTTATAACCATCTTTCCCGCCTGAAAAATTCCCGGCACTACCTAGAAAAGCTAACCCTTCGGCAATCGAAGTAATAACTGTCTGCACGTCTGAGAAATCACTGCCATGTGATGCTTCAAAGGCGCTATATTTTTCGAGAATCTCAATTTTCTTTGCGGTTCCTAGCATACTTTGTTTATTAAAAAATTGGTTCACAAATGGCACATCTTCAAAGGCTTTTGCCAAAGCTTCCATGATCACATCATTTTCTGCTTGTAAACGACGTAACTCAGCTTTTAGCCCTTCCATTTTTGCGGTATCTAAATCATTTTCTGCTGGTCCAACTTCTGAGGTAAAGGCGCTCAAATAAGAGGTGATCGCATCGTCAAGGGTATTTAAGGCATTGCCCACTGTCGTTGATACTTCTGAGTAGGCATCAAAATAACTTTTGGTCGAATCCCACCCTGTACCCGATAATTTCCCTGCACTTTGAAACGCTTGTTGCGCCTCTTTAAAGGAATTTAGTTGATCTAATACTGTTAAACGTAGCGTTTGGACTTCACTGGCAACGTTTTGCCATTCCGTATATCTAAATTTAGGCATCTTCTTCCTCCTTTTGTGCTTGTTTCTTTTTTTGCAGCCATAGGAGGTCGTCTTCTGCTTGGATTTTTTTACGTTCTGTTTCACTTACTAATTCTGTTAACTCTTCTTTGCCAGCATCAAAGGTTCTGAACGCTTCTGTTCGTTCATCTTCTAGCATTTCTAAATCTATCCTGGCTGAACGTTCTGCTTCTGTTCCTTTGCTGTAATAGAGAAATTCTTCTAATATCGCTGCTTGTTGTTGGTAAACACGCTGTAGATCATTGAGTAGAAAATCACTTTCGGTATCTTTTTTTTTTAACTCTATTTTTCGACCTTCATATTCTTCGATTTTCATTTGTAGTTGTTTTTCTTCCATAAAGCACCTACTTTACTGCATTTTTTTCAGCCTGTTTGATGGCTTGATGTATTTTTTGTAAGTTTCCAATGTCTTTAGACGCATTGCTTTTAAACGTTGAAACAATGGTACTAAGCGAAGAAACACTGCTTTTCATTGCACTAGCGGCGCTACTTTCAGAAAAACTCATGCTACTTGCTTGTTTTGGTTTGAATGATAGGGATGAGAGGCTGCTTGTAAATTTACTTGTTAAGGAATTTACGGTTGCTGCATCAGTACTGATTTTATCTGCCATCTGAATGTCTCCTTTGATTGATTAGTTGATTTTACCCTCGACATAATATTTATCTTTTTAGCTAACTTGCCCAACCATATCATTAGTTTTAAACATATTATGTAAGATAAGAATACCATATTGGTAACTATAGACTTTATCAACTTATTCAGTGTACTTGTAACTTTTTGATAAACCATTGAATCGTTTAAATTTTATTGAAAAACTCTTTCTTTTCGTGCAAAATAAGTAATTGATATAGCTTATTTATTGACAAGTCTTTTAGAAACTAGCGCTCTGAGAAGGAGGAACAAAAATGAAAACCAAAATGCCTGAAATCCTTTCTTTCATTTCAGAAGAAGCTGTTGATAGAAAAATGACCAGTGAGGAAATTGCCGTTCACTTTAGTTATGATAAACATCACTTTAGTCGGAAATTTAAAGAGATAAATGGGTTCAGTGTTGCTGAATTTCTCTCTAGTTTAAAAGTTGAAAAGGCGATCTTTGAACTTGATGAAGAAAAGCGAATACTCGACCTACAAGAACGTTCAGGTTTTGAAAGCAGCGGTAGTTTCACGAATACGTTTAAAAAATATACAGGTAGTTCTCCTAGAGCGTACAAGACTGAAATGAGTGCCCTTTTTGATGATATGAAACGTTTTGAAACGAACGATAAGGATCAGTCAATCGCGCATTTTGAAGAAAAGAGTCAGTCTTTTTGCACCGTAACGATTGAAGTACCTGATGGATTTGAGATGGGGATTATATTTATTGGACTTTTCCGGACACTTATCCCGAATCATCTGCCTATATCTGGATTAGCGACTAAAAATTTAATCGAAAATAAATTGAAAAATATTCCAAGTGGAGACTTTTATTTATTAGCTTGTGGGATAAGCCGTTCCACTAATGTTCTATCTTACTTTAACTTAGGCAATAGCTTGAGGGGGAAAGAAGATGAAAAGTTATCTTTTCCAAACTGTTCTGGCAATCATTACACGATTAAGCTGAGAGAACCGATACCAGAAGACCCACCCATATTAGTGAATGTGGGGAAACTTTTGATCTCCCGTTTAAAAAACACAATCTAGAATAATATTATTTGATCGTGAAATGATAAACTAGTCGTAAGTTGATGGAATGGAGGAAATTAGTTATGGGCTTAAATGTAAAGAGTATCACTGTAGGTCTACCAGTAAGTAATTTAGAGGAAGCTGCAAGTTGGTATGAAAAACTTCTTATGAGTGAGGAAAAACTTATACCTGTTGAAGGCGTTATTGAGTATCCAATTGGTTCGGTTTGGATTCAACTTTTTGAAGAAAAAATCAATGTTTCAGAGAACGTTTTACGTTTAGAAGTGGAAGATTTAGACACAGAATTTGAACGTTTAAAAACACTTGGCGTAATCGTTGACGAGGCGATAGAGGATGTATCAGGTATCATTCGATACGTTGATTTCTCTGATCCTGATGGCAATAAGTTATCGTTTTATTGGTTATACGCTCAAGAATAGATTTAAACAGTGTCTATATAATGAATATCACGCTAAAACGACGGATAGATGATTCGTCGTTTTTAAATTTTAGAAATAATGCTTAAGTGGAGTAAAATATAACACTGAACTTGCCAATTAAGTGGAACAGACTAAATAATAGCACTCCCTTCAAATTCTTTTTTAACTGTAATTAAGTGTGCACTTGTGTCATAATTATTTTTATAGGGTAACTTCATAAAGCTCAAATTTGCAAAACCTTGACTACTTAATTCTCTACTATACATAAAAAATAAGTATCGGAATTGTTATTCTAGACACTCGTTCGCTTCATTGAACCCTATTCTAAAAAAACAGTTATATCAACGTTTCTCCCAATGTAAACACCTGTATACACCCAGATTTCTGCTAACGTACACGCCTATTGACAGACAAAATAAGCCCTTGTGTATTATCTTATAATCAAAGGAGACAGCAAAATGAACTTTAATAAGCAATTAAAAATTTATCGTGAAAGAGATGGGTATTCTCAAGAGGAACTTGCAGAAAAAATCTATGTTACACGGCAAACAATTTCTAAATGGGAGAACGATCATACTTATCCTGATATTCATAATTTGATTGCACTGAGCACTCTTTTTGATGTCACCTTAGATGAATTAGTCAAAGGAGATGTAGAAATTATGAAAAACACTCAAGATATTGAAGCAGAAAGAATGAATCGACTCTCTTGGGTTATGCTTTTATTTATTGTGCTAGCGGTTTTATCCATTGGACCGGCTCTATTACTTTGGGATTGGTATGGCTTAAGTATTCCTCTCGTTCTTTGGGCAATTTCTATGGTGGCTGCTCTAAAAATCGAGAAAATCAAAAAGGAAAAAGATGTGCAAACCTATAGTGAAATTGTGGCTTTTATGGATGGGAACGATCTTGAAACGGCGAGAGCCAAACGTGATAAAAAAAGGGATCGTTGGAATAAAGCAAAAATCGTTGTTGGCTTTTCATTAGTAGCTGGAGTACTTGCTACAATTAGCTCATTTTTGTGGGTTTGGCTTTCGTAAAATTACAATGCGTTTATAATTATGCTCTTAGGTTAGACAAAAACAGTCGCAAGCTGATAATCAGCTTGCGACTGTTTTTGTCTAATCATTATTGTCTTTTTGACTATCGTCAGCCTCTCGCAACCACTCTAAATATAATACAAATTCTCAGACGGATAAACTGCATCACTGGTAATATCTAAGCCTAGTTCTCTTAACGTTTGTTCATCATTCTTACTCAACATCACAGTAGAATGTGCTTGTACACCATTCAATTCAGATAATTTATCATATGCTAATTGTGCTGTCGGGTTCGTCACCGCACTGATTGCTAAAGCAATCAATATTTCATTGGCTTTCAAAGCCGTTATCTTACTGTGCAGCTCTTTTTGTTTCATGGTTTGAATCGTTTCAAGAATCACTGGCGATAATAATAAAATTTCATCTGAAATATTGGCTAACATCTTAATCGAGTTCAAAATAGCTGATGAACACGAATCCATTAAGCTGCTGGTTCTCCCTGTTACAATTCGACCATCTTGTAACTCAAAGGCAATAACGGCAGGGGTATCATTACTTTGGGTTTGTTCTCTTAATTGCTCTGAATATTGTCTGGCAGGAAGTACTGCTTTGCGGTCTTCTTTTTTCAGTTCCACTTCTTCCATGATCAATTTAATGCGATTAACAATTTCCTCATCGATCAAGCCTTTTTTAAAGTCACATTCTGTGGCAAAACAGCGACGAATGATTTCTTGCTTAGAGGCTTCTTTCACCACATCATCATCGACGATCCCAAAGCCGACACGGTTAACGCCCATGTCTGTTGGTGATTGATAGACAGATTCTTCTCCCGTAATTTTTTCGATGATCCGTTTGATTACAGGGAATGTCTCAACATCACGATTATAATTAACCACAACTTCTTGGTATTTATCAAAGTGGAATGAATCAATCATATTCACATCTTTTAAATCAACGGTGGCTGCTTCATAGGCAATATTTAAAGGATGCTTTAATGGAACATTCCATACTGGGAAGGTTTCAAATTTTGAATAGCCAGCAGTCTTACCATTACGGCTTTCATGATATAGTTGGTTCAAACAAGTCGCTAATTTCCCGCTACCAGGTCCTGGTGCTGTAACCACCACGATTGGTTTTGTTGTCGGGATGTAGTCATTTTTACCAAACCCTTCTTCACTGACGATTTTTTCAAGATTTGAAGGATAATCTTCGATTGCTGCATGTTTATAGACTTTGATATTTCTTCTTTCCAACTTGTTGATAAACATTTTTGTAGAAGGCTGTCCACTGTAGCGTGTAATGACCACACTATTGACCGCTAAGCCGTATTCTCGCAACTCATCGATTTGGCGTAAAATATCCATATCATAGGTGATTCCATAATCGCCACGAATTTTGTTACGTTCGATATCACCAGCATAAACACAAATCAAGATCTCTGCTTGCTCTTTTAATTTTTGCAAAAGTTTAATTTTGGCATCTGCGTCAAAGCCCGGTAAGACACGTTTTGCATGCATATCACCGATTAATTTACCGCCAAATTCTAAATATAATTTATCATAGTGGTCGACTCTTTCAAGAATATATTTTGATTGCTCTTCGATGTACTTTTGTGGATCAAAACCCAGTTTTTTCACGTGAGAACCCTCCGATATTTGTATACTGCCATCTATTATAAACTTATTTGCTACTGATTACGACAGAGAATGTTACTATTTTATCTTTAAACATATTTTATATAATTGATTACCAAAATTTCAACAGTGACTAGCAAAAAAAAAAACGATGCGTTAATACGTGAAGTATTGATGAATATAAATAACCTAACAGTACCATTTGATCTGCCAGATGACGTATTTATGATTAAACCACGTTATAACGGTAGGTTAGATGCTATCAGCGAGGTCATCAGGTACTCAGTATTTTTGAATAATTTGATTCTATACACAGCAATGCATGAGGATAAACCAGTTTTGAACAAAAAAAATCCGTCAATAATCGATGGCTACTGCATAAAAAAATGCTTGAAGAGTCCCTTCTAAGGGGATCTCTACAAGCATTTTTTAGTTATTGAGTAACAATTGGAGGTGTTCCTTCCGCATTCCCAACAATGGCATCGATTTGGATCAACGCATCTTTAGGCAACTCCGATACACCAACCACTCTTCGTGCAGGTACACCATCTGGGAAGAATCTTGCATAAACCTCATCTACTGCGTCCATGTCTCCGATATTCTTAACATAGATGTTCACTTTGACCACATCCTCCAGCACATGATCAACACTTTCGATGATGGCCTTGATATTCTCTAAGCACTGACCAGTCTGCTCTTTTATCCCACCGATAATCCTCTCATTTGTTTTTGGATCAATCGGTAATTGTGCGGAAATATTATTATAATGTGAAAACGCAACTGTTTGAGTTGAGAATGGACATTTTGGCGCTTGTTCGGTATTATTTGCTTCGATGATCAGGCCATGTCTGTCTTCAATCGCTTGGGGCGGTGTCCCATCTCCGTGCGAAACGACTGCTTCAATTTGAACTGCAGCCCCCATCGGCAGATCTTTTACTGCAACCACTGTCCGCGCTGGAACATAGGCCACTGTTCGCGCAATCGCTGAATCTGGAAAAAAGGTTGTATAGATTTTGTTTACAGCGTCCATCTTCGACAAATCTTTCAGGAAGATCGTAATTTTAACGATATCATCAAATGGAACATCGATACTTTCTAAAATTGCCTTGATATTTTTCAGACATTGACCAGTCTGTTTTTTAATACAACCTGCTACCACTCTACCTGTTTTAGGGTCGATTGGTAGTTGTGCAGATACATTATTGTAATGTGAAAACGAAACTGTTTGCGTCGACACTGAACTGGTTGGCGCATTTGATGTATTGTTGGTCAGTTTGATCAAATCACCTGCTTGAGGTGCATTTGGGATCGTCCCTTCACCATTTGAAACTAAGGCTTCGATTTGTACTAGAGCGTCCATTGGTAAGTCATCTACCACTACTACTGTTCTTGAAGGCTGATAACTTGTGAAAATCGAAGCGTACACTTCATCAACTGCCTCGATATCTTTACTCTGTTTCACAAAAATAGTTATTCGAACAATATCACTCACTGCATGATCAATACTTTCTGCAATTGCCTTGATATTTTCAAAACACTGTTCAGCTTGCTCCTTAATGCCTCCTGCTACCAATTTGCCAGATACTGGATCGATCGGTAATTGTGCTGAAAAGTTATTGTAGTGAGAAAAAGCGACTGTTTGTGATGCTAGTGGATTCTGCGGTGCATTTTTCGTATTTCTTGCTAGTACTGCGTTATCATTGCTCATATTCCTATTCCTCTTTTCTTTTAGATACATTCCAATAAAAAATATTCCCCCTAAAAATGATAGCGCTTCCGTATTTGGTGGCCATAAAATAATCATTTTTCCCAAATAGTGCCCCAGAAAGCATGATAGTTTCTCATCGATAGGTTCATCATTTTTTACTCTTCTGCTTTTCATTATAAAAATCATAACAAATTGACAAAAATTATATCACTCATTTCAGTCTACAATAATAGCGCTAACATTTCAATAACCTATTTTGAAATTTGTAGCGTCCCAATTTTGACTTTTACAATGAAAAGTTGATTTTCGGTCTTAAACATGCAACAATTCTTCTATATAAGAGTCACTGCTATAAGCTGACTCATTTTCAAATGTTAGGAGAAATTTTGAAATGATAAAAAAAGAAGAAATGCCGCTTTGCGACGTGGCAACGACCGTTCAGTTGATTGGAAGTAAATGGAAAACATTGATCATCCGCGATCTAATAACAGGTCCAAAAAGAAATGCCGAATTAAAACGATCGTTAACAGGCATTTCCCAAAAAGTCCTGACAGAAAGTCTCAATTCAATGATTCTAGATGGTATTGTGGAGCGAATCGATTTCCAAAAAGTACCCCCTCATGTTGAATATCAATTAACCTCCTTGGGAGAAAGCTTATTACCTGTTATTGAATCCATGAGACAGTGGGGACAATTTTATAAGCAGCAGCTTAGATAGATAGTTACAAATTAGTGCCTACTTAACATTATCAAAAAAATTGTCTATACTTTATGAAAGATCACAACAATGATTATGGAGGCGTTTTAAATGAATACTGAATCTACACCGATCGAAGCAGTTCATACCGCTGTTGAACAGACTACACTAAATGGTGAATCCGTTTTAAGAGTCGTGAAGAAAGATAAAATTATGGAATTTGATGAAAATACGTATGCAAAACTAAGCGGCTCAACTTTTCATAATGGAACAATCGAAGTCAAAATGTTAAGTCGCTTATTGCCAGATGCACCAGATTTCGCGCGAGGATTTATCGGTATTGCCTTTCGAATCAATCAAGAGGATACAAAATTTGAATCCTTTTATGTAAGACCAACCAACGGTCGCGTCGATGATCCTGTCCGAAAAAATCGTGGGGTGCAATATTTTTCCTACCCCAAATATACCTTTGACTATTTCCGAAATCTTGCCATCACTGATTTTGAGGGGCCAGCTGATATTGGACTAGATGAATGGATCAGCTTAAAAGCAGTGATCAATGGAGCTAAAGGAGAATTTTATTTGAACGATAGTAAAGAACCTGCATTAGTAGTAGAGAATATGAAACATGGTGCTGATGCTAAAGGCGCAGTTGGTTTCTTCGTTGATATCGGTACCGAAGCCTTCTTCAAAGACTGGAAGATTACAGCAATCGATTAGATCAACATGTTTCAGATACTCATAAGTTCCTTCGTAATTTGCGAATAAAAAAGAAAGAAACCGTAAATCCATTCGGCCTAACAAAGGATTTACGGTTTAAATAAAAAAGATTACTATCCTCTCGAATAAAGTGAGTTAGCCGTACTATCATAACTATCGGTCAAAACTCAACTAACGAGTCAGTGTTATCGACACTGGCTTTTTCCGTATAAAATACCTACTTTACAAGATTGATTGTAGTACGTCCAGTCTACTCATTACACAGCAATCTCCATTACTTTTTCTATTCTTCTATAGTCAACTCCTTAAAAACCCATTGACAGCGCTTTCCTTATAGTGTATATTTGCCTTGTTAAGTGGATAGTGATTATTAAGTTAAGCTAAACCTAAACAACGCCTTTTTAGGCTTTTGTTTGGGTTTTTTTCTATTTTCAATCTCTTTATTCAGGAAAACGGGAGGTCGGTTTCTTTGGAAATTCTAAAAATTTTAAATAACAATGTGGTCATCGTTCATAATGAAGATCATGAAGAAGTCATCCTTATGGGCAATGGCTTGGGGTTTCAGATGAAGGCCGGATCAGACGTTGATGAGGCTAAAATAGAAAAAGTTTTTAAACTTGAAAACCAAGCGGAGCCTGAGCAAATCGAACAACTTTTTGCAGAAATCCCTGAAGAAATCATTGAAATTTCTTATAGAATTATATCTCATGCTAAAGATGCTCTAAATAAAGAATTGAATGAATCCTCTTTTATAGCGATTGCCGATCACTTGCATTCCTCTATCCAACGGACTAAGAAAAATATTCAAGTCAAAAATTTTTTATTATGGGATATCAAACGCTTTTTCCCAGTTGAATTAGAAATAGCACGTGCTGCCATCCAAATGGTCAACCAGCAATTAGATGTGGATTTGACTGATGACGAAGCTGGTTTTCTAGCCTTGCATATCACGAATGCCCAACTCGACAGCAATCACGAAGATGCGATCAGTCTGACACAGTTGATTGAAGAAATGTTGACCGTCATAAAATATACCCTTCGAATCAATTTCGTTGAAAATGATCTTTACTTTCAACGTTTTATCACACATTTAAAATTTTTCACTGAACGAGTATTGCAAGAAAATACTGCTGCACGTTCTGAAGAACAGGTGGAAAATGAGCTATTTATACTCGTTACCAAACAATATCCCGAAGCTTTTGAAGCAACAAAAAAAGTTGCGGAACTATTAATAAATCGACGTAATTATACGATGTCAAAAGATGAACAGGTTTATATCACCATACATTTAGCCCGAATCATCGACAAAACGTGTTAGCTAGAGAGTAATTCTCTTCATCTAAATACTATCTCGAAAAGGAGCGTAGGAAACTTATCGCCTGTGGAAAGGACCTGGATCGTGACATTAAGTTGGCGAGACCTCTGAATAAAAAATAACTAAACATTTGGAGGAACAAAAATGGGTAAATATGAAGAACTAGCAAAAAATATTGTAAAAGAAGTCGGCGGCAAGGAAAACGTCAATTCTTTAACAAACTGTATCACACGCCTTCGTTTTAAATTGAAAGATGAAAGCAAAGCAAACACCGAAGTCTTAAAAAATATGGATGGTGTTGTGACCGTCATGCAAGCTGGAGGACAATATCAAGTTGTTATTGGTAATCACGTTCCTGATGTCAGAAAAGACGTTGATGCTGTTTTAGGTGTGTTAGAAGCTCCAACTGAGTCTGGGCCAAAAGGAAATCTATTTGATCAATTTGTTGATATGATTTCCTCTATTTTCCAACCGATTTTAGCGCCACTGTCTGCAGCCGGTATGTTAAAAGGGGTTAATGCCATTTTAATTTTCGCTTTAGGATCTGGCTTTGCGGAGTCATCAACATCAGCTGTTTTTAATGCGATGGGTGATGGATTATTCAAATTCTTGCCAATCTTTATTGGATACACAGCAATGAAAAAATTTGGCGGCTCCCCCTTCCTTGGGATGCTGATCGCATCAAGTTTAGTCTATCCTGGATTTTTAGAAGGTGCAGCTACTGCTCAGTTTGCTGAAGCAGGAGGGCTTAATTTCTTTGGTATTCCATTCTCTATTCCGCCTGCTGGTTATGGTTCTACGGTTATGCCGATTATTGCGGCGGTGGCTTTTGCTGCCTTTTTAGAAAAGCAATTAAGAAAAGTGATTCCTGACGTTATTAAATTGTTTATTGTGCCATTTTTAACAGCGCTTGTAACGATTCCATTAACATTCTTAGTTATCGGACCAATCATGAATACTGTTTCTGATGCTTTAGGAAATGGCTTGCTTTCTATTCAAAGTTTCAGCCCCATTTTATTCGGTGCTATTCTTGGTTTCTCTTGGCAAATTCTTGTTATGTTCGGTCTACATTGGGCGCTTATTCCATTTGCTATTATTGCGTTATCTCAAGGTGACCCAACATCATTATTAACACCATCAGGTAGTGTAAGTTTTGCTCAAACTGGTGCGGTATTAGCGGTCATGTTGAAAACTAAAAATGCGAAATTAAAAGAATTATCAATTCCTGCTTTTATTTCAGGTATTTTCGGTGTAACTGAACCGGCTATTTACGGTATCACTTTACCTAGAAAAAAACCTTTCTGGGCATCTTGTATTGTTGGGGGAGTTACTGGTGCTATCGCTATGGCATTAGGGATGCAAGGCTATCAAATGGGTGGCTTAGGAATATTCCGCTATCCAAGTTCTATCTCACCAGATGGCGATGTTACGTTTGCGATTTACGCAATAATTTTGGATGTGTGTGCTCTTGCAGCTGGTTTTGCAGTAGCTTGGGCTTTAGGATTTAAAGATGATGAACCAACGATTCAATTATCAAAAGAAGAAGCCAAACTTGCCGCAACTGGGCAAAAAAAGAAATTAACAAAAGATACCGTTCTTGCTCCTGTAACCGGAAAAGTTCTTCCTTTAAGTGAAGCTAAAGATGCTGCATTTTCAGAAGGAATCATGGGTAAAGGTGTTGTAATTGAACCGACTATCGGTGAAATCGTAGCCCCATTTGACGGGACTGTCATGACGCTTTTTCCTACCAAGCATGCCATTGGCTTGATCTCTGATAACGGAACAGAGCTACTGATCCATATTGGCATCGACACCGTCCAATTAGAAGGTGAAGGATTTGAAGCCTTTGTTGAGCAAAATACCAAAGTCAAAAAAGGCGATAAGCTAGTTACGTTTGATATCGAAGCAATCGAAGCGGCAGGTTATAGTACACAGATACCGATCATCATTACAAATACACCTGATTACGCCGATGTCATTTCAACCTCTGATTCTTCCGTTAAACAAGGGGATGTCCTAATCACTGCGATTATTTCAAATTAGTTTTTACAGCTATATCAATTTAATTTATAAAGGAGTATAAGTGAATGAGTTTTCCAAAGAATTTTTTATGGGGCGGCGCAACGGCTGCCAATCAATGTGAAGGTGCCTGGGATCAAGATGGCAAAGGGGACTCTATTTGCGATCACAATCGAGCAGGTAGCCGTACGTCTAATACACATCGTACATTCGATTTAGAGATCGATACAGATCAATATTACTATCCAAGTCATACAGCAATCGATTCTTACCATCGTTATAAAGAAGATATCGCTTTATTTGCGGAAATGGGCTTTAAGGTTTATCGGATGTCGATTGCTTGGTCACGCATTTTTCCTAAAGGCGATGAAGAAACCCCAAATGAAGCTGGTTTACAGTTCTATGATGATGTGTTTGATGAATTAGCGAAATATGGTATCGAACCACTCGTGACGATTTCACACTTTGAATTGCCTTTTCACTTAGGAAAGAATTATGATGGCTTTTTAGATAAACGGACAATTGGTTTTTACGAAAATTATGCAACAACACTATTTGAACGCTATAAAGACAAAGTGAAGTACTGGCTAACATTCAATGAAATCAATTTTGGCACAATGGATCATGGTAAACGAATCAACGGGTTATTTAATCGTGACTATACTGAAACAGAACAGTATCAAGCCTTACACAATGTCTTTTTAGCATCTGCTAAAGCAGTTGCTGCTGGCCACAAAATCAATCCAGAATTTAAAATCGGATGTATGTTGGCTTACATCACTATGTATCCAAAAACCTGTCGACCTGAAGATGTGTTAAAAACCCAACAAATCAATGAAAAATTCAACTTTTTCTGTGGAGATGTTCAGGTCAAAGGAAACTATCCTTACTTTATGAAACGGTACTTTGAAAAAAATAATATTCAGCTGGATATCACCGAAGAAGATAAAAAAGTATTACAAGCAGGAACTGTAGATTATTATACCTTTAGTTATTACATGACCACTTGTATTACAGATGATTTAGAGAAGCGTGACGATAAAACTGGCGGAAATCTTTTCGGCGGTGTATCAAATGAATATCTTGAAACTAGTGATTGGGGCTGGCAAATCGATCCTGTTGGTCTACGCTACACGTTGAACCAAATCTATTCTCGCTATGAAATACCATTGATGGTTGTAGAAAATGGTCTTGGTGCCTTTGATGAAGTAAAAACAGATGGCTCGATCAATGACGATTACCGGATCGACTACTTCAAACATCACATTATTGAAATGGACAAAGCGATTGATGATGGCGTTGACTTGATTGGCTACACCCCTTGGGGCTGTATTGACTTGATTAGCGCTGGTACGGGTGAGATGAGTAAACGTTATGGATTTATTTATGTAGATCGTGATGATGAAGGGCATGGTTCTCTAGACAGAAGTCGTAAGAAGTCATTCCATTGGTACAAGAAAGTGATCGAGTCGAATGGTGAGAATTTAGCTTGACTAAATTGTTTAACTGATTGATTCAATCAGTCATAAATAAAAAAACTGTGTACGTACTGCACTAAGCTAAAACAGCTTAAATGCAAGTCGTTACACAGTTTTTTATTTTCACTCTTGTAAACTAAGTTCAAAAAAATTCCTAATTATTATGGTGTTTCACTAAGTTCAAATAGAATTTCACCATGGTACTTTCCTAAGGCATTGACTGCACCAGGTGCGATTTCAAGCTTAAGCCCATCACCTGTAGGACTCCAATCTTTACTAATATCGTACTTACCAGAGTCTAGATTGCGAAAAACCGGTAATAACTGACTATTTAAAATACTTTCTGCCTCTCCATGCTTATAGCGGATTGCATTTTTAAGAGTCGTTTTCCCATCCTCATTTAGTAATTCTTCTGTCAGCTTCACGCTCAATGACCAGCCTGGTTTACTTTCTCTAGTATCTGACACAACTAATGGCAGTCCAACCACTTTTGGATCATCAATTCGGATTTTCTTATACGATGCGATCTGCAACCTAAAATCAAATGCTTCTGGAGAGGATACATAGGTTAAACGTCCAGTAAATTTATATTCCCAAAAAGCGGTAGAACTATCCACATCTACTGGATTTTTTGGTATAGAAGAATCTACCAGCGTGTATTGTTGTTTTAACTTCGTTAATGTATCTTGTACTTCTTTTTCTAGAGCTAAATCAATTTTCGTCCCTAGTTCTCGATCAATTGTGATATCTGGATGGATCGTCTCTCCAACTGAATTGGTAAATTTCGCTTTAAAATGAACGACTTCTGTCAGATGGTAACTAACTTCTTCCGATTCTTGATTGTACTTATCCAACCCTTTTACAAAAATATCATAACTAGCGCCGGCTGGTAACAAGGTATCAGCAATTGAAAAAGTGAATTTACCAGTCGTTTGATCGATTATTACATCCTTTTCAGCAACTTCTCGGTAGACAGCACCAGTTTCTCCATTTTTCACGATTTTATATTGAAATTTTGCTGGGAAATAGTCGGTCTTAATTGTTCCTTTTACAACTTGTGTCTCCCCAAGCGATGGTCCATTTTTATTCTCTAATATTAGTTCTGGTTTTCCTGGCATCATAAATACTACGGATTGCTCATCTGATATGATACCGAATCGATCAGCTACAACAAAATGAACAACATGATTCTCCCCAAATGGTAATTTTGAAGCAGGAAGTTTGATCTTTTTAGGTCCTTCGGTAACCTCGGTCAAGACCGCAGTCATCGTCCCTACTGACTGGTCTGTCATTAGTTGCCACTCTGTTTCATCATCGACTTTATACTGAATTGTCAATGGATAAAATAGTCCCGTATGAGCGAAACTAGTAAAGTCAATTTCATAATCTGCTGCTGTTTGATCTAACAGGTTTTCTTTGGAGTCCTTTGATAGTGTAAATTTGGGCTTTGTTTGTTCATTAGACAACAGCACATCTTCTACATTTGATAGAACCCCATATTTGTTTTCTCCACGAATTGAAAATACATAGGTTCCATTTAAATCTGGCATGTCCTTTTCTGGTATCGTAAATTCAAAAGTTTGATTTGGAGAATTGATTACTGTCATTTCTTTATAATTTGAATCAGGATCTGTTGCCTTTTTATACGAAATTGTAGCAGGCTTGTATTTTTCATCCTTGCCTGTATAACGCCCCTTAACTTTGTAACCTCCTGGTAGATTACTTCCCATTGTTTCCTCTAATTCGATTTTTGGATCATCATCTACATAAACTAATTTTAAGAATTCATGGTTTGATTCCGCAGGCTCAAGACCAGTACCTTCTTCTGCAATATCTTTTGCGTATACTTCTATTTCGTGGTCTTGTGGTTTTAGGTCACCAGGCTCAGTTAAATCAATAGAGAATTCAATCCCTTGTCCTAACATGTCTGCTGTTGTCCTTTGACGATACGGTCCTTTTACAGCACCACCATCTACAGAATAGAATAAATCGATTTCAGTGCTATCATTATCAAACCATTGTCCTTTAAGCGAATAGGTGTTTTGTCCTTTTAATCTAAAATCTTCCGTTTCATCTAACACGATCGATGGTGTGTCATCGATTTTTTGTAGCCCAACGTTAAACGCATAACTAATCGTATCTCCAGCTTCAAAGCTCTCGTTAACAGGAGACTTCATTGAGAAGGCAGGAGATTTTATACCTGACGAAATCCAAGCAGGAGGCTCTGGTACATTTGTTCCGGCTTTCCCATTGTCCTGCTCATTTCCTACTCCTGTGATTCCATTAAATATATATTGCTCATTTAAAAAGTTGTTTCTTTCAGCTTCAGCTCGTTGTTCTTTGGAAGAACTGGCATCCCAAGTTGATACGAGAGACGTTGCACCAAGCCAATTGTTTACAGGATTTGGTACATTGAAAAAGTAGTTCAATCGATAGACATTTCTTAGGTGATTCTCATATTGCATATACAACCCGCGATTACTTCCAATGTAAAAAATCGGATTTTCTAATCCAGCAGTTTCCGTATAACCAAGACCAATGGGGTAGTGACTATCTAGAGTAATATTCTTTAACACAGGCTTATTAGCAGCATCTGGCGTACTATTCTTCATGTAGGTCTCTACCCTGATAGTTCCTTTATAAGGTTTTAAAACATTCGTTGCCTCAAACTGATACCCTTTAAAAAAACCGTCTTCCATTCGCCAATTGTATTTCAACATAGAAGTAATTGTTTGATCCTCTTCTATTTTTCGGTATAATTTAATATTGCTAATTCTTAAACTTGGATCATTTTTATAAATGGTCTTATGTTCTCCTGTATCCGTTACCCATGACAAAAGTATAGGTGCCGAAGTATTTGGACCTTGTATATCGTCTCCACGATCTAAAGCATTCACATCCCCCACTTCAAGTATTTCCGGTGTGCCTCCCCCTATTACAAAAGATTCGTATGTCGAGTAATCATGTAAATAGACATTTGGAACTAAAGAAGACAAATTGGGATAATCCCCCTGTAGAACTCCATCTACAAATGGCTCCTCTACTTTACTTTCCTCTGACGATCCAAACTTATACCTTAATTCTAGCTTTTTCTCCCCATCTATAAATATTCCTGCTGGATCATTTTTAGTATATTGTTGCCATCCAGGCTCTTCATTAGGATTCGGAGGTCCAGGACTTAATTCTTTTGTTGTTTTACTTTTTGCGACCATTTCGGTCTTTTGCTCTTCTGTTTTAGCCTTTATTGTTGATTCAAACTTTGCATAAATTAACATAGTTACTGCTAGGAAACCAACAATTAATAGTGTTTTTTTTGTCTTCATTTGTGCACTCCTTTTGTAATCACTCACAATATTTCGAATATTATTCTCTCTATTTCTTAAATAAATAAAAGAACAAATATTATCATAAAATAATGTTTAATAAATAAAATTACTCATATACTATGGTACATTATTTTTATCTTTTATGTTTCCAATTAACGGAATGGCGGAAGAAGACATTGAAAAATGTTGGCGTTCTCATTTGGACAAAACATACCTATCGCTTGGTAATCAGACTTTTGGTGAGTGAATATAAATAGAGGATAGGGCACATATGAAATTTGCCCTATCCTCTATCTTTATTTCTATTTCTTATTTAGTTATTTTTTTGCGATTTAATGCATAAGCTCCTAGCGTAAACACCATCATTGCTAAACCAGCAAGCACAGCTAACCTACTGTCATTACTACCGGCCTGAGGCAACTGTTCATTTGCTTTTGTAGTATTCCGTTTTGAAAGAGTCAAAAGAACATGATTATTTTTTGGTTGTTTCTTTTCTTCCTTTACTGGTATTGGCTCCCCTTTTGCATGACCGCTTGGTTTGATTTTCTCTGTTACAGACTTATCCTGACGAACCTCTATCTCTTTTTTAGAGAGAGCAGGTTCTAGCGGTGGTACTTCTGTTACTTCGACAATTTCTGGTTCAATTGACTTTATTTCTTCTAACGTAATTGATTCGTCCTCGATGATTTCAGTTTGTTCACCTACATGAATTTCGGGTTGATCTTCTTTTGCTCTATTTAATTCTTCTTCTTGGCTTTCGTTCGCCTTTTCTTCCTCGATTGGTTGAAGCTCGCTTAGTTCACTCGATTCGTCCTCGATGATCTCTGTTTGTTCACCTACATTGATTTCTGGTTGGTCTTCTTTCCCTTTGTTTAATTCTTCTTCTGTTGTTTCCTTCGATTGTTCTGGATCAAGAGGCGTAATTTCTTCTAACTGACCTGATTCATCTTCGATAATTTCTTCCTGTTCAATTGGCTCTTTTACTCGTTGCTCTTCTTCACCCGTGGCATTACCATCTAAAAAGATATTTTTCACTTTATGAGTTGCTGTTTCATTTGTCGCTTTTTCATAATACAGTTGGTAATCGATTTGGCAATCGTTGATAAAGTTAGGCTGCTTTTCCCCAGCCTCTGTTATCGTTGCTGTATACATGATTGAAAATGAAGCCAAACGGGCTTTTTCACGATAAAGACGGATCACAAAAGCATTATCTGCTCCAAATTCCACTGTACCGTATCGTTGATTTTCAAATTCTTCCAAGCTTAACGTTGACCGACCTAAGTAATTATCAATAGTAAAGATAAAACTATCTTTATTTAACACTTGACCGCCACCTGATGTATCGGTCAACACAATATCATTGCCTAATTCACTTTTATTCAAATTTGCATTTAAGAACCAACGGATTTGGCCGGATTTACCTAGTAAATCTCCTGTTTTGTAAAAGAATGGATTTTCCCCTTCCACGCCACCACCGGTATGTCCTTTGATTACAATATTTGGTACAGTGATTGTCGTGCCCAGGTTTGCTGGGATCTCTGTTACTGTATTTTCTGGAACATTTTTTACACGTACGCCGAACGTAAACTCACCACGAACATGATCGAGTTGATTTACTTTCTCATTAAATGTGGCAATCACTTTCGCTTTATAAACACGGACTGTCCCTAATCCATTTAAATCAATTTCACGTGGTTCACTATCAGAGTCTGCAAGACCTTCAAGCTCTTTTGGTAATGTTAAAGTTAATGTATCTCCAGCTTTTAACTTTGTATTAGATTTTTCACTAAAGTTTACTCGAATAGAGGTCAGTTCACCATCTGATAATTCTGTTTTATCAAAATGAATCGAATCAACAAATCCTCCACTACTTAATTCTGCAGCCAGTGACTGTTGGCTAAAACCAACTATTCCTAAAAAACCTACAAACAGTAAGACACACCATGACAATTTCTTTAACATCTTTTATACATCGTTCCTTCCTCGCTATCGATATAGACCAATTTTTTTATCACCTTATAAAAAGTTGCTTTTTGATATTAAACAATAAATGAAACAGTGTCAAAACATATACATTTTAAATTAAATTATAATGATTGTTATTTATAGAATTAGATTTTGTAGACAGTTACTCAATTGAACAAGCTCGTAAAGGAGATTTTGTGTCACCTGTTAAATAGCTACTAGTCATCTCCATTAATCATTTCTTTCACACTACATAAAAATTTCTTTTTTTTGCTATCTTTATATAAACAATCCCTACTGATACACATTTTTCTAAATTTACTTATGTAAAACTCTATACTATTTATTTGATTATAATTTTAAACTACGTTAAACTTTTAGAAAGTTCACTCTAGCATAAATGATTCTATAGTATTCATTTTTAGATAAAGTTTGTATTTCATAAATAATAAGGAGCGATGGTTTATGTGCACAAGTATCACGATGTCTACCAAAGATCAACATGTTTTACTCGCAAGAACAATGGATTTTGCAGTTGTTCTAGAGGGCGAGCCAACTTTTATTCCGCGAAATAAATTTGTATTTGTTAATGATGAAAGCAATGATCATAAAAACGAGTATGCGTTCGTAGGAATGGCACGACAAGTCGATAAAGAACACTTTGTTTTCGCCGATGGCTTAAACGAAAAAGGCCTTTCCTGCGCAGCACTTTATTTTTCAGGTTACGCTGATTATAATAGTCAAGACACTGCTAAAAAGTATACTTTAGCGCCCCATGACGTTGTTCCCTTCTTACTCTCTACGTGTTCTACTATTGAAGAAGTAGTACGGACGATGGAAAATGCCCAAGTGGAAAACACAGCGTTAGATTTCTTAGGAATCGTTTTACCTCTTCACTGGGTCGTCACTGATAAAACTGGCGAAAGTATCGTCATTGAATATACGGAACAAACGTTACATATTCATGAAAATACAATTGGTGTTATGACAAATAGCCCAGATTACAAGTGGCATACGACAAATCTAAGAAACTACATTGGGCTACAACCTGAACAAAAAACCGAAGTCCACTTAAATGACATGGTAATGAAACCTTTTGGACAAGGAGCTGGCGCATTTGGCTTACCAGGTGATTTTACACCGCCATCACGATTTGTCAGAGCGGTCTTTTTGAAAGCTTGCCTACAAGATGTACAAACAGAATTAGACGGCGTTACTTCAATGTTTCATGTGCTTGCGAATGTTGATATTCCAAAAGGAGTTGTCAAAACAACCCAAGCCTATGACTATACGCAATACACTACAGTCATGGTGAATAACTCGTTAAATTATTACTATAAAACATACAACAATCAACGCATTCGTTGTATTCAATTAGGAAATGAAGATTTTGATGCCACAACAGGAAAAATTTGGTCTAATGGTGATACAGAAGATATTTTGTATCGGAATGTAAAAAAATAGCTGGATAGAAACAAAAAAAGTAGCCCCCTTCTTTATTGAGAGTGCTACTTTTTCTTGTTGATTATCATTTTCAAGCAACCAATTGATAATAACTTGGGCTACTGATTTTTGATAGTTTGCGCCAATTACTGTTTGCATTTGGGTTGCCTCTATTTCGTTTACCTTCTCTAATAGTGCCATATAGATTAGAACAAGTTTTTCATAGCCAAAGATTACTGCTTTATTTTATTGATTCCTCTTCCAAAGCTTCTCAACATTATCAGCTGTGACTTCGCCTGATTTAAATTGAGCGATATGGTCATCATACGTATCGATTTTATATTGAAGTAGATCACGCGTCTCTGTCATTTGTTTTAATTTCACATCGATTTCTTGTAGTTGATCTTTTAAGATTTGTTTTTGAGCTTGTTGAACATCCCCTCCAAGTTGAGAAAGTGTTGCAAATTCAATCAAAGATTCGATGGATACTCCTGCTTGACGTAAACTTTTTGCTAAGAAAATCCAATTAAGGTCTCTGTTTGTATAGATTCGATAACCATTTTTATCCCGTTCTACTGGTGGGATAACGCCGACACGTTCATAATAGCGCAGAGTATCTGTCGTTAAACCAAACATTTCAGCTGCTTCTTTACTATTCATTTTGGTTTCCTCCTTTGATTTATTCTATCAAACTCGAAAAATCATGATTGATGATTTCTATTAATTTAAAAGTATCGTTCTCAAACTCAAACTTCAAAATACAACAATTGCCTAATCGATCTTTTTGATCGACTTCACTAGTATGCGCCCAGTTTCGCATAAATTGCCGACACGCTGCACCATGAGAGACTGCTAGGACAGTTTCACCAGCTTCTTTCATAATAGTCATTAAAGCTTCTGATACACGTTCTCTAAATTGAAACTCCTCTTCTCCACCATATCCAGCAAAGAAATCTCCGTATGGTAATGGCGGATTCAATAATTCACTTTCCGACTCAAATCGCCCAAAATGCCATTCTTTTAATCCTTTTACTCTTTTATAAGGCATGTCAGTGACTTGTTCTAATGTATCGCTTGCTCGTTCAGATGTCGAAGCATATGCGTGATCAAACGTGATCCCATGCTCCTTGAAATAGTTTCCAGCTATTTGCGCTTGTTTGATGCCTTTTTCTGTAAGTGGCGAATCACACCAGCCTTGGATTTTTTTCTGTTGATTGAATACTGTT
The DNA here is from genome assembly GCF_001730315.1 of Enterococcus ureilyticus. Taxonomy (GTDB): domain Bacteria; phylum Bacillota; class Bacilli; order Lactobacillales; family Enterococcaceae; genus Enterococcus_L; species Enterococcus_L ureilyticus. The sequence continues at coordinate 39,463 of NZ_MIKC01000040.1, read as the reverse complement.
TCCCCATGTCTCATCAAATATAATGTTTTGGTCATATGCTTCCTCTCCATTTCTATTTGTTGTATTTATCATAAACCATGGAGTGAACTCTAAGGCAAGAAAAAAAGCCAAACAACTAAAGTTTAGCTTTTTCTCTCGTTTTGAGTAATCGCCCTTCATCATGCCAGGCACCATACATTTTTTTGTTCAAGCTCACTGCAAAATTGTTACATTATAGATACTTTTTTATGATATTTTGAGACTGCGATTCAATCATTATTGTCTTCTAACTTAATAATTTCTTCAGCATTACGTTTTTTTCTCTGTACCCCAATATAACCTATCAAAAGCACAGCTGTAGTAAGGGAAATATAGAAGGATACTCTTTGAATCGTTGTTCCTTCGTACCAAAAAGTTAATCGACCATTTCCTTCTACGAAAACTTCTGAAAAGCCATAGGGCTCTTGACATTTTTGGATCTCGCTGACTGTGCCGCTTCCCTCTACATTTACTTTATATCCTTTGTAATAAATAATTGGGAAAATTAGTTTGGTTCTTTCCTTGGCTTTGAAATCGAGAGTCATTACGTTGTATACCCGCTTCATATTATCAACGGGAGTCTCTTCAGGTAGTATAATTAACGTATGAGAATCCATCAGATACTTGAAGCCACTAGGTAGATATTCTTGCCCATACCCAAGTTGCTGACCTTTTAATTTTGAAAATGAAGAATGAGCTATTCTTCTATCCTGTTGTAAGAGATCTGTTCTCAAATTATGCTGATAGTAAAAAGTATTAACTGTTAACAGACATAGAATAGCTGGTATAAACCATTTTTTCCCATTAACTTTTTTAGGCAGTAGCTCCTCTATAGTATCTGCAGTTACCCAACAGATGCCAAGTGTCACGATAATAAAATAACGCCATGGAAATTGAATCATATTTAGAATCGTATGGTTTAATAATTGATTTGGAAATAGCGTCGTTGCCATGATAAAAAAGGCAATACTTATTCCAATAATTTGCTTATTCAGCCTATTCAATTGTGTAAATCTTAGTATATACAACAAAAGTAAAATCAAAACGAATAATCCCAAATTATTAAAACCTTGGTTTCTCCATGCAGTGTTTACATAGCTTAATAGAGGCTCAGCTGTTTTTCCAAGATAAAACATAGTTCTATCCTGAAATGCAAGTTTTTGAAACTGGATTTGTTCAACCATCGGAAAAAGGGACAGTGCCACTAAAAAAATCGTACTAATAGCCGCTACTATAATGTAAAGAATTCTTTGTTTTTCCTTCATCAGCTTCTTTATATTCAATATCAAGAAAATTAAAATGAAAAGGCCAAAAATAAAAGAAGTAATCATATGACTAAAAAATAGCAAAGACATCCCAATAGTTAGAATATAAAACTGTTTGTAATTACCAGACACAATTTTAATAATTCCAACAAACGCAATTGGCAAAACCATAAAAGCCAAGGTCTCACCTAAAGCTGCACGGTATAATACATCACAAAGCCTATACGAAGATAGACCATATAGTATGGCAAACAAAAAACTTTTATTCCTTACTTTGTTTATCGAATAAAACGAATGGTAGGCAATCACAAAGGTAAAGAAGTTAATTATTACCATATATATAACATAAGCCTGCGCTGTAGAAAGACCGCTTATTCTAAGTAGAGCTGCTGGATATAGTAATAGATCTGGATAAAATATACTAGAAATATAGCCCATTCCTTGAAGAAAAAAATAGTTGATTTTTGGCAAATAATCTCCATTCGAAATAGCTAAGTAGAGCCCTTCAATTCTCCCTAAATGAAACTCTAAATCATCTCCAAGAAACATTTTTTGATTTTTAATTAACGTGAAATAAATGGTAAAAATACTTAAAAATAGAAATAGACAATACATACCTATTAGATAATATTTTCTTGTACGATCATTTAGTTGATTAGCGAATAAACTCATGGGTAAACTCCTTATAGATTTAGTAGCCAAACTTCTTATAAATTGTTCTCAGCTGTCGTTTCATTTTTCTTCATCAATAACGTCTACAATATAAAAATACGTATTTTTTAAAATCCCTTCCGGATTGTACTGAACTGACAAGACTTTTTGCAGTTCATTTCTTTCTTTTCCAACGGCCGAGTCATCATACAAAACAATTATTTGATTGCTAAGATTATCTTTTTCCTTTTTCGTTAATGTATGAAATTCCTCTAATTTCTTATTGATATGCTTAATATTCGTTACTTGTCCCATATCTGTAATTAATTGATCGAAAGTATTATTAAGTAATTTCCCTTCTTTTGATGCATCATTTATCATGACTGATTGATTTTTTAGCGTCACCTGTCCATTCTCTCGATCAAACACATATTCGAATTCCATCGTGGTATACAAAACTAATTCCTGTGTCTCTTTGTATTGACTGACAATTTTTAAATAGAGCGTTTCACCTTGTGCTGTTATAAAATAATCAGGTTGCTCCGCATAGACTTCTTCTGTCACAAAATTTTTAGTAAAAGTAATCGTCATATCCTTGTAGTATTTTGGAAGTGAGACCTCAAATTTTTCTTTTAATAGCTTATTAAATTTTTGTTCGTCTAACATACCATAATCATATTTTCCAAAAGGCTTTTCTCTCTTCTCTTGCCAAGCAAGCGGTTTATCTAACGCATTTAGTGTTGTATGTCCATTAGCTTTGCTACAGCCACTTACAGCAATTAGAGTAAATAATAAAAATAATATTTTTTTCTTCATGATGTTCCCCTTCTGAATCCGTTGTACAATGTATTTATGTGTCATTTAGGCAGATAAATCGTTTGTGGCTTTTCATCTTTAAATTGGTCCTGATTAAAGGTTAAAACAACATCGCTTGTATCTTGCAAAGAGTATACCCAGATACCTTCCATCGTTTCTCCTTTAGTTACCGTTCTGTCACTAGCTAATGCTAGTTCTCTTAAATCAAGATCTTGATTGCCATCAGCTATTTTTTCTGGTGTAAGTTTTATCCCTTTTTGCTCAGCAATAATATATGACTGAATTTCCTTCGGTATCACATTATCATTTCCCAAATTAGTTAATTGGTAGTGTAGCACTAATTTTTTGCTTTTTTCATCCTCTAATAAAGTCATCACACCATCAATAGTAAACGTAAGGTTAGCGTTTTTCACTTCTACAGTATCTCCATTAGACTTTTCTAGTTCGGTACTGTTAGTGCTGTCATTGCTTCCCTTACTTTTAACCTCAACTAATGTCTCAACACTCTCATCAATGATTATGGACCTTTCTTTATAATCTCCATCATTTGCTGAATAAAAGATTAATTCTACAAATCCATGTTCTGTTTCTAAGTAGTAAAAATGAGCCCAGACATCTTTCTCCTGAAAAGTAGTATTTAGTGTGTATTTAATAGCTTTATGCTTATTTATTTCATATTCTTTCATATATACGCCATCTAACTCTTTATAGCCGTAGCGCTTTTGTAACTCTAGTCTTGTTTTTGATGGAAAATCTTTTAAATCAACTGTTGATTTTAAGTAGATCATAATAAACATGCTTGAATTACTTCTTGTGTCTTCTGCTCCAAAAACAGCTTTTTTATTGAATTTTTCTTGAAAAGAATCAACCTTCTCCCATTTCGCAGGGAGTTGAAACTGATAGGTTATTTCTTGTCCTTCAACTGTTGTTTTTTCCCCAGACAGCTTTTCCGAACATCCTATCAATAGAATGAAACAGAAAATAGGTAAAAAAAACATACTAATCTTTTTTTTCATTTTATAGTCCTCTCATCCTTCATTTTGGCTTTCAATATCTTATATTCTCTCCAATAAAGTACTAAAAATACGCTGATACAAAAGACAAAGAGACAGGAGCCAATCCTAAATCCTTGAGGTAGGAAAATAAATTCCACCTTGTGCTTACCTTTTGGAACCTCTATTGCCAAAAATGCCTTATTAAAGGAGTTAATCTTCGTTTCTTTACCATCAATGTATGCTTTCCATCCTTTGTCGTATGGAATTGTTGTTAGAAGTGTTTCTTCTTTCATGCTCACTTCAAAAGAACCGAATGCTTTTCTACCCTCAACCTTAAAATCGGCGCCCTTTTCTTTTAAGGGCTCCATTAATTTATCAAAAGCCTTTGTATCTAAAATCAGTCCATCCGGTCGAATTAACTTTACAACTGGCACTCCTCTAAAACTTGCTTTTATCGTCACATTCGTTGATTCCTCATAGTAACCGACATTGAAGTATTGACCAGCTCTCGGCATGTCTGCTGTTCGAACAACACCGTTTACTTCAACATCTACCACAGCATCTCTCATCATGCTACTGTCTTCAGCTAATAGACTAATATAAGCTTGAGAATGTGCTGGTACTTCTAAACTCCAAGTAATACTTTTGTCACTTGCCGGTCTTTCTTCTGAATAATACACAACGTCTCCATCATATTCAGTAATTAGATTTTCTGTGTTGACCTCTTTTGGTTGCTTAAAGTAAAAGAGCTTTTCGTTTGTACCTGCTAAATAATTCAATAAATCTTCCTGACTCTTATTTTGTCCTGATTTGTATATTTCTTTACTCGTTCTTATTGCAAGTGGTAACGTATTGCTGTTTTTATATAATGTATATGCCCCTTGACTTCGTTCTTTTTTAAAGCCATATTTCATCGGATTATCTTTCGATAGGTTGTATTTAATTCCTAACAGAGTATCCATCAACAATGTATTGTTTTGATAATCAATATACAAGTTTGAACCTGTCGAACGGAAGCCTAAATCATTTAAATAGCTTGCTGAATTTCGATTACGAATTGAAGAAAACATGGTAACACCACTATAGCCATAGTTAAAACTCTCATTTTGAGAAACAGGATTTAAATTAGCCATTCTATAAAACAGATCATTCTCCTTTTGCATCTGATCAACAAGACTAGAAATATCCTGATAATATTGACTATATAGTTCACGCTTTGGATAATTCCAATCATTGCGTACACCTTCCAGTATTTTCCCCGTATTGAGAAAAAGTTCACAGGTAATAATCAAAAGGATTCCAACATAAAGCATTAATTGATTTTTTTTATTTTTCTTTAAAGCTATAAATACAATCATGTATAAAAGCAGGAACAGGATTGTATATATAAGAGATTCTCCATTAATATAACTATAGCGCTTCTTATTAGATGCTACGACTGCTACAATAAATAGAATAATCAATGCTATTCCTGCATTTATCAATGTATGCAGATCTTCTTTTTCAAATTTTTCCAGTCCAAAACCTGCAAGCATCAATACAAAAAATGATAATAAAAAACTAAACCGGAATAGAAACATATTTGGTGAATGAAGTCCATGCCAAAACAGATTCAACGGTTGAATATAGATACTAATCATTAAAAACAGCCCAATAAACCCATTTATCAGCTTGTTTTTCAATGGAATTTTTTTTGTTAGAAAATAAAACGTACAGAAAAGTAATGGTAATAGACCTACATAAACAAAAGGAGCAGCTTCATACTTAGAAGTGTCATATACGCCATTCATATTTTTTATTATAATATCCCATAGTCCTGTATCAGGTGTTAATAATTGAGTAATTTGGGTCAAGCTTTCACCATTACTCATCAAATCAAAAATAGTAGGCAAAATGGTAACCATAGAGGCACCGCCCGCAAGAAAAGAGACAGATAAATACAGTATTAGACTCTTTTTGTAGCGTTGCCACTCAATTAAGAAACGGGCACTATAGTATAGAAAAGAAAAGATTCCCACCATAAATGCCATATAGAAATTGGATAAAAATAAAAGTAAATAACTAACAAATAGTAATCCAATTTTTCTTTGATCCATCAATCGATTAATTCCTAAAATAATTAATGGTAAATAAACCATAGCATCTAACCACATAATCATTGGAGAATAAGAAACAGTATATGACATTAACGCAAAACAAACACTCAATCCCACGGTTATCCACTTAGAGAGTTTGAATGTTTGATTGCTATAAATCCAGAAAGTACCACCCATTGCTCCAAATTTTAGTAATGTAATACAATACATTGCATCAGGAATTTGACTATTATGAAATAATCCTACAATTGGTGTAAATAAACCATTTAAATAGTAGGCCGCTAATGACCAGTAATTTAATCCTAATGATCCGTTCCAAGTATAAAAAATACTTTGTTTTCCTTGTAGCATATTGTTAAAACTCGCATAGAAATTGGAGAATTGAGCAAATGCATCACTCGCTAATAGCGTTGTCTCACTACCAAAATAAATCCCCTGTTGATAATAGGCAACGCCAATAATTCCTACAGGCAAAATAATACTTAGTGCTAATGTAAAAACATTTTCTTTTAAGAACATCGTTATCTTTTTCATAGAACCTCTACTTTCCGTTATCCTTCAACTAAATAAACTATTTCATAGAACCTACTCTATCTAGCGGATAATATCTCCAGCATACAACCCCTTCAATTTGCTCCCTATTTATAAGTCCAAAACTTCGGCTATCGTTCGAATGATTTCTGTTATCCCCTAATACAAAGTATTTGTCTTCCGGAATTTGGTGTTGTTTTTCTAAAATCATAGCCACGCCATCTGTCACTGTTATCTCTTCATGCTTTCTATAATCATTATTTAAATAACTAATACGCAAAGAGTTTCCATTTAACACTAAAGAATCTCCAGGCATCCCTATTACTCGTTTTACATATGATTCTTGTGGATTATCTCCTGGTTTAAGCGTAATGATATCTAACCTTTTTGGCATTTTACCTTTTCTCACAAAAATCTTATCTCCATCTTCTAATGTGGGAAACATTGATACACCATTCACCAGATGTGTCCTAAATAAGACTAAAAATAGCATACAGATTAAGATTAAAATCAGAAATACACTATTTTTTTTTTTATCTACTATAGAAAAAATTTTTTCCAACTTCCTTCGTTTGATCATTTTTCATTTCCTCGTATCTAAAAAGATTGTATTTGATGGAAAGGCATCACTCTCATTTTTACTACTCCGACAATATCTTTTTCATCTATGTAGCCTAATTCTCGGCTATCTGAGGCGTAAGGTCGATTATCACCTAATACAAAATATTTTCCTTCTGGAATCCGTTGATCTCCAGTTACTTCTTGTAATCCAAAATCCTTAGTAAAAGTACTATTTTTTTTATCATTGCGGCTAGTCTTCATTATTTCGACTAAAAAACGCTCAGGAACTCTCTTGTCTTCTACAAACAATTGATCTTCCCTATAGTAAAACTGCTCTTTCGGAAGCCCTATGATTCTTCTAACCGCCATCTCATTACTTTTTGTATCACGATAATAAACCAAGTCAAAACGTTTCACCTTACTCAATTTATTTACAAGTACACGATCATTATCCATTAAAGTGTTTAACATGGAATAACCTTCTATTTTTGTCAAAGAAAATGTTAGCTGCTGTATTATTATCAACAAAAAGAAGGTAATCAAAATCGTTAAACCTAGCTCTTGAAACAATTGTTTCATTTTTTTTTGAAGCTTTTTCTTTTTGTGCGCTAATCGCTTTTTCTTATTGGGCAACTGAGGATTTTTCTCCTGTTGCTTTCTATTGACTTGCTTCCGCCTCTTATCCTTTGTAGATTTCACCTTTACCGAAGAATTTGGCGATTTTGGTCTAGCTTTAATATTTCTATTTTCCCGGGTCATGTCATCACCTCTGGAAAACTACTATTTTTTCTGTTTTAATGCAACTTCATTTACAGCAAACAATTTGAATATTGTTTTTTGAGTTGTCTGCAATTGTTTAACGGTCTTTTGATAAGTTTGAATATATTCTATATTCGATACTTTTTCTTTATCGATATTACTAAGATTGGCACCTAATTCCCTGATTTTAGTATAATATCTATTCAATGTTTTTTGACGGTCAACAGCCAATCCAGCATAAGCTTTTTTATTTCCATATGTTACTAAAAGAGAACTCACTTCTTTGATTCTTTCTTCAATTGACTCTGCACTTGCCCCATTTTCAGCACCTGTTAATTGCTTACCTACTTCATCTATTAAAAAATAGCTTTGAACAATAGCGTTAGCGTCCTCTTTTTCTAGGGTCGTCTGTTGATAATACCTTGAATAAGATGCTGCTCCTACCATAATAAGAACTGATAAAAATAGAACTGCTGCTCTTCGAAAATGCTTTTTCGTCGATTTTTGTGTTCGACTGATTAATTTTTTCAGCTTTTTCCGTTTGCGTTTATCTTTCATTTTTTTTCTTTTTAAAGTGGTATATTTTCTTTTTGCTTGAATTGCAAAAACTAAGGATAATAGGCTGAAAATGAAAAAGAGGATAGCACACGATAGTAATGCAATAAATGCCCAATCTAAAATGCTCACTGCACTGCTCCTCCTTTAATTACTGAAATCATTATTTTACCTCTAAGATTTACGTTATTTCTTCTTTTTCTTCTTCTTTTTCTGCTTTTGTTTCTTTTTCACAACTCGGATTATCACAAAAACAATAATTGCAATAATAAAGACACCACCAACAATCAAAGCAATCAATTTCCAATCAACTCCGCGTTCTTGAACCAAGGTAACATCTTGAGCATTGTATTTATCTGCTTCTTTTTGGGTAATCGTAAAATCATCCGACCATTCCCATTTTTTATCATTGCTTTTCACTAAAATATGACCAGTGTAGTCGCCTGCTTCCATTCTTTCCCCATTCATTTCTACTGGGAAATTTATCATTGAATTAGGCGCCATACGCATATCTGTTTTTGTTGTATCATATAGCACTTCATCGGAGCCTTTTTTCGTTACCTGAAGGTCAATACTCATATTATTTAGAAACTCTGATTCAACATTCGAGAAATTTGCATACACAGCATTACGATAATTAGTTAAACCTGCATAAAACTTATTAAATTTCACCTCTGGTTGCACAGGTGTATCTGTTTCTCTCAAGACTATTCCTACAACAAAGGCATAACGATTGACGATTTGCTGCTCTTTTTCTTCTTTTTTCTTTGTCTCTTCCGACGGAATTACTTGCATCTGAACACCACCTGTGATAATACCATCATAACTTTCAGCAGGCATCGCAATATCTAAATTTAACGGAACCGTACCTTTTGGCGGAATATTTACTTTTTCAGGACCTTTTACAATGTCCTTAAATTCATATTTTAACGAAGCATCCTTTTCTAATTTAGATGGTCCAAATTCTAATACACCATTTGAATTTGTTTTTGCTCCATTCAAAGAGATTCCTATTTCAAGATCCTTATCTGTAATATTTGTAAGCTCAATTTGTACAGTTTGGTTTTGATTCGGGTTCATGTTTAAATCAAAATAATTAGCATATCCATTCTGGTTTTCAGGTCTAATCACTTTATAGTTAAAGTTCCCCGTGTCTTCATTTGCATATGTGACTTGAGCATAGGCAGTCATGCCCAGTATGTATAAGATAAGTGTACTAAAAATAATATGTTTAATCTTTTTCATTTTTTTCTCTACCCTTCATCAAGAACAAAGATAAGAGTAGTTCTACTCTTATCTTTGATTTCAATTATTTTAAAATATGCTCACAAGTTAATTTGCTTATGGTAAAACAGCCATTTTCCAAGTGATTTCACCTTTATAAGCTGTATCTTCAAACAATTCTGAATCATCTTTAATGTTCAATTTAACTGATTTTTCAGAGTCAGTTACATCACCAGCGCCTTTTTTACCAAATGACATACGGTAAATCCCGCGACCTTTAGCTGCATCAGCATTCACAAGAATGTCTGTTGGTTCGCCAAATTTAACAGCCTCTGTAGATACAGCAGCCGTTGGAGCTAATGCGTTTGTTGGATCTGTTTGAGATTGAATACTACCATTCAAATAGTTTAGTTCTGCACCTGTAAGTGTTCTTTCAGCACCTTCAAATGTTGTAGAAAGTTGTTTTGTAATTTCAGCAGTGATTACATATTTGTGGTCTGCTGTTGAACGATCATCAATAAAATCAACGAAATTTTCAGTTATAATTTCATCTTTTGCTCCAGCATTTCCAACAAAGTTTTGTGCAAAGAAGTGACGACCAGAACCTGATGCTGAAGAATTAGCTTTACCAAAGTTTAATGGTGTACCGGCTCTCATTCCAAAAGTTCCTGCATCTGTTGTTACTAGTCCTGATGTAAGTACTACATCACTACCCTCTGGATTTGTTGTAGTAATTGTAGTGTCTCCTGGTCCCTCATTTTTTGTAAATTGGATATCCATTCCTGCTGGTGGTAATTTACCATCCGCTACATCCGCTTTTGTTACTGTTGGCAAAGCAACTGATACTCCAACGATAGCTAATAAAGCTGCTCCGCATAATTTGTGTGTTAATTTCATTTGTGTTTCCTCCTAAAAATATTTTTTATTTATGGTAGCTCGGAAATAATCCAAGTTAGCACCGTAGTGTAAGTTCCTGGTTCTTTTTTAGTTGCCCCCGGGATAGACAATTTTACTGCACTGTTTGTATATAGTTGCTTGCCAAGTGACGGATCCATAACGGGCTTCCCATTATCATCCACCATTGGTACAAGAGTGGGATCTTTTTCATTTTTATTTTGGTCAGACGCTCCGAATACAATCGACCACGTACCGCCACCATTACCAAGATCAGCTTCTGCTATGTTGTATGTTTCACCAACATTAGTTAAACGGATAATTTCTTTGGAAACATGTGGCGAATATTCAGCGCTTTTCTTTGAATTCGTCCATGACTTATCAAAAGAAAGGACGGCTCCGTCTAAAGTACTTCCAGCCTTTTCTGTATGGGTAAATTGTTTTTCTTGACGTAGCTGTAACAACCACCCAGTAGGATTAGTACGGTAATCTGATACTTGAATGAAGTTTCCTCTTGCTGAAATTTGTTCATCTTTAAACAACTGAGCTTTAACGATGTAGTCACTATCGTTATCCGTTACCTCTCCAGTGCTAAATGATAATTTCGGTGCGAAGTCAATCCGTAATCTTTCTTTTGAAGCCGTATTGGACTCACCAGGTTCTACCGTTAGATCCGGATTTTCGGGATCTTTAATGCCATCCCCCTCATCCTCTCGGCCAGAAAAACCAACCTCCATACCTGGAGAAAGTCCTTCAGCGTAGACAGCAGTTCCAGACAGCAGTCCAAGGGTATTACTCAATAGGAGTATTGATAAAACAAGATTCATTCTTACCTTCTTTTTCACTGTTTTATAGCCCCTTCCCTTGTGTATTCTTTGATTTCTTTTTATTGAACATTCTGTATAAGAATATTCCTACAACCAAAAGAATACCGCTGATTGATAAGCTTATCGTCACTAATTCACCCGTTGAAGGTAAACGTCCTATCGGCTTTTTCACTACAGGTGGTTCTGAAGACGCTGTTGGCTTTGTCGGTTCGGTTGTCGGCTCTGTCGATGGTTCTGTTAGATTCTCACGAATGACGATATCTCCATTTGTTTGAACACTTTCAGCCAATACAGTAAGAGAACCGCTCCAGAAAAAAGCACCCATGACAATTAAGGAAAAGATAACCTTACTATAACGATTTCGTTTCATCTTTTTATCATCCTTCCTTCTCATCATGGCGTCTCACTCAACTCAAATAGAATCTCTCCATGGTACTTCCCTAAAGCATTCACTGCACCAGGTGCAATTTCTAGCTTAAGTCCGTTCCCATCAGCACTCCATTCCTTGCTTACATCGTACTTTCCAGAATCTAAGTGAGAAACGATCTGATATCCCTGATTATTTAAAATCGTTTCTGTTTTACCGTTCTTATAACGAATAGCATTTTTAAGGATAGTCTTACCATCCTGATTTAACAATTCTTCTGTCAGCTTCACGCTTAATGACCAACCAGGCATACTTTCTCTAGTATCTGAGACAACTAGTGGTAGACCAATAACTTCTGGATCGTCTACTCTTATTTTTTTATAAGAGGCTATATTCAACTTGAAATCAAATGATTCTGGAGACGATAGGTAGACTAAACGTCCTGTAAACTTATATTCCCAAGAAGCGGTAGAACTATCTACAGCTACCTCGCCCTTTGGTAAAGAAGACTCATCAAATGTGTATTCTTCTTTAAGCTTCATCAGTGTGTCTTGCACTGCTTGCTCTAACGATAAGTCAATCGTGTCATTTAGTTCTCGGTCAATTGTAATATCTGGATGAATCGTAGCTCCTATTGCATTGACAAACTTAACTTTAAAATGAACGACTTCGGTTAGACGATAACTTACTTCTTCTGTTTCTTGGTTATATTTATCCATTCCTTTTACGAAAATTTCGTAACTGGCACCAACTGGAAACAACCCTTTATCTAATGTAAAGCTAAATTTTCCACTCGTTTGATCAATGACCACATCGTTTTCTGAAAGTTCCTTGTAAACTGCACCAACTTCTCCATTTTTCACGATCTTATATTGAAGTTTTGCTGGGAAATATTCGGTTGTGATCGTTCCTTTTACGGTTTGCGTTTCACCTAGTGAAGGACCATTCTTGTTATCTAAGACTAACGCTGGTTTTCCTGGCTTAATAAACTCGACATTTTGAACATCCGCTTCCACACCAAAATTATCAACAATTGTAACCGTTAAAGTGTGTGCAGTTTCAAAAGGAAGTTTTTCTGCTGGGATTTCAAAAGTCGCATTAGCGGTTTCAATCATCGGTTTACTTGGATCAGTTGCACCGATCACTTTATCTAATTTAGTCCAGTTCGCCTCACCATCCACTTTATATTGAATAAATAGTGGGTAAGAGTCTCCTGTGTGTTTTAATTTCGCCAACTCTAATGTATAAGATGGTTTTGTATTATCCAAAATCTGAATAATATCGCTTGCTAACTCAAATGTCGGTTTTGCATGATTGACTGCCAAACGGATATCTTCAACGTTTGAAATCATATCGTATTTATTGATTGCCCGAATTGAAAAGCGATAATCGGCATTTGCAACTAATGGTATTTCAGAAGCTGGAATCGTATAAGAAAATTTACTATCTACTGAATTAGCATCAATCGTTGTCGCAAGCTTGTAGCTACTATCTGGTGCATCTGTTTTCTTGATGTAGATATTAGTAGGATTATAATGAAGTTCGCGATCAGGCTCTGCAGCAATCTTATTGATGACACTTCCTGATACAGTAAAGTCTTGTCCTACACCGCCATTCTTTTTATCTACTGTTAACTTTGGTTCTCCTGCTACATAGACAATTTTAGCAGTTTGAGTCGATGATTTTTTTGGCTTTTCCTCGCTGTTTTGGGCATAGATAGTAATCGTATGCTCGTCTTTATTCAGGTTAGGAATCTCTAATTCAAACGGCATTTCATTTCCTAATTGAGCACTGGATGTGTAGCCAGCCGGCTCATATATTTGTTCCGGTCCACCGTCGATTGAGTAGTAAAGCGTTGTATTCAAATTAGAGCCATCATACCAAACACCAGATACTTTGGCGGTCGGTTTTTGATCGGTTATATTGTATTCATCTTCATCCAAATAGAGAGTTGGAGCGTCAGAAACAATACTCATCCCGTATTGGAAACTATACCCTTCGATGTCTCCAGGTTTAAATGTTTTGGGCTGATTTTTAAAGAGTACTGCAGGATAAATATAAATACCACCTGAAGTAGTATCTTTATATAGGTATGTCCCTGCTTCTCCTGCTTCTCCAGCACCTCCTGGTATTGCTTCAAAGCCAGTCCCATACCTATCAGAAAAGGCAAAAGGGTTCCCCTTGGTGGTGCCATAAAAAGTCGTAGTATTCCCGCCAGTCCAATTATCTGGTCCATTCGGTAAACCCAGATAATAATTAATTCTCGTTTTACCAGTAGCTACAGTAGGCCACTCAGTATATGATCCAGCCTGATCTCCTATCAATCTCAAAGGAGCATTGTTCTTAGTGCCTATTGCAGGTATAAACTGTCCATTAAGTGTAAAATCATTTAAAACTTTTGTATTAGGGTCGTTACTTGGTAAGAATCCATCAATTCTGTTCGGAGTCGTTTCTAGAGTAGAATCATAATCTGGATTTTCAGTTCTCAAATATGGTAAATTCTGGATAAAGTAATCAACTTTGACCGAGCCATTTCTTTGTCCTGTCATGATCATTGTCGTCGCTAATTGAATATCATTTTCCACACCATAAGGATTCTTATCCATACTGCCACCAGTACTTTTAGGTATATTTTTAGTTATTGTATAATAACGATACATATAAGCAGTCATACCATTTTTCATTACTTTTTTATAATAACGTCCATCTACACCAGTAGGCGGCTTATTCCAATTAGTTCCAATCTCGTCTACTCGCATGTCGGAAGTTGACAGCGTCTGTTTACCATTACCAGGATCATAACTCCAGCTTAAAAGCCGACTTCTTGGATATGAATCTGAATTCGCTATAGCAGGTACGTAGGTAGATCCGGATTTTAAATAGATATTTGGTGTCATTGGAAACAGCTTATCTCCACGTAGATTGACATCTTTCCCAACAACTGCTTGAGAAGGCACGTTAGCAATTATTGAATTTGGATCATAACCACCTATACCAAAATTAAATGATTTTCCACCATCCAGCGGTATGGATGCATGTTCAATGGTCTGTATTCGTTGCCAGCCTTCCTCTTCTGGATTCGCAAGAAATTCTTCTGATTGATGATCTCTTGTTATACTTCTCGGAGCTGTTGTTTTCGATACTTGCTCTGATTCATTTGCATCAACGTTTTCGGCTTTTATACTACTCCCACTCCAATAAACAATCCCAGATACCAATAACAGGGAAAATATTGAACCCGCTATTCCAACATTTCTTTTTTTCATTGTTTCTCCTCCTTTCTTTCCATAATTCATCTTTTTCAATTTAATAAAAAAATGAATTACATTTTTTTATTTCAACTTTATAAGTTAATAAAGAAGAAAACAATATAATACTATCCCCATATTTATTTACATCATTTTTTAAAACCAACAAGCGTAATTATATATTATTTCTTTTTATGTTTCTTTCATCTTTTTCAGCACTTAAGGAAGTAAGCGAAAGATAGTTCTTGCATTCACTATCAAAAAACGCGATTATTTTACCTTTCACTACTTAAATTAGGCTCATTTCAAATCATAGTAAATCGGCTCTTAACTTAAATTCCCGAAAAATACATTTTATATTAATAGATAATAAAAGAAATTAATTTAATTAAAATGATGTTTTTTATAAATAAATAGTTAAAACTATAAATATAATGATATCTTATTCCACTAATCTGTTCTTTCAACATCATCACAAGGTGTGGAATTATTTGAAATTCATTCTTTTTGATTGCAAAAATTCTTCTATGTATGAACTGACCCTAATAAAGTGTCCGTTCAGGTATTTTCTCGGTTATAGTATGAAACAAATAAAAATACTTATTATTTTATTTCTATTGTGCTGCAAGAGCTATTCGTTAAATATTCAACATATATCCTCTTGAGCGAACAGTCTTAATAAATTTCGGCTTTTTAATGTTTGTTTCAACTTTTCTTCTTAAGTGATAAACAACATTAGCCACACGGTAGCGTTTGTTTTCTAATGAGTCATCATTCCAGATTTGTTGATAAATCGTTTCGTAGTCGACCGCTGTATTTGGGGTCTTTAATAGTAGCTCCGCGATTTTATATTCAAGCTTAGTCAAGACAACTTCGTTTCCGCCGTCTATCACAACACTGATATTACTAGAGTTCAGTTGGAACATGCTTTTGTTTTCTGAAATCTCTTCAATTGATTGATTCGGTCGATTTTCCTGTCCGATTCTGCATAAGGCATTGTCGATAATCAAACCGATCTCTTTTATTTCTCTGTTCGCTTCAAATACTTGATCGGCACCTAATTGTAAATAAACTAATTTCCCTACCGAACTTTCTGTTACAGTAGAAACCCATATATAACACTGCGATTGTTTTCTAATCTTCAATATTAGGTCACAAATAGTACTTAAATCTGACGTTTCTTCCTCTCGAATAATGACTGCGTGTAATTCATCGACTGGCTTACTATCTTCTGTTAGTTCGATTATGTTATATTTTTGGCTTAAAAATTCATGGTTAATCACATTATCTGTTGATTCGTTTAGATAAAGTATCCCTATGTTATGCATTTAAAATATTCGCTCCTTTTCAATTTAGTTAACTATTCTCTATTTTTTTTATTTTTTATTTATCTATTTGTTATGATAAATCATTTCGTTTTATATTGTTTTCAATACAGGCAGAGGGTTAAGAAATAATTGAAATTTATTTAATTTTCTAATCATCTCTACAAGCTTCCTTAAAGACTTTATGCTATTATATCTATGTATTTAAGCAATGCTACATACAAGTAAGGAGTGTTTAGAATGGAATCTCTTTTTATGAAAAAAAATGAAACACTTCGCTTCGAATTATTAAAAGAACTTCTCTATGCCCCAAATGGTGTGTCCACTAAGGATATGATGAAAAAGTTTACTATTTCTAGCAAGACCTTTTATCGTTATAAACAAAAGCTCAATGACGACCTAAACCATGTGTTTCCATATCAACAAGTAAAAATAAGAAAAATAAAACTTCTTTATATGATTAATTTAGCTGATTCTTTAACGTTTAGCTATGTGATTGATTCCATGAGACTCTACTATATCAAGCATTCGCAACGGTTCTCGATTCTGGCTGCTCTGTTAAAAAGACACTATGTTTCCGTTGAGTCTTTAGCTCAAGATTTATCTTTAAGCCCGTCTCACGTTTATTCAAATTTAAAACAACTAAAAAACCTTTTGTCTCCATTTCATTTGAAGATTTCTTTTGCACCCACACTTTATCAAACCAACATAATTGGGGAAGAGAAAAATATTCGTGTCTTAGGTTTTATTTTGTTTTGGATTATATTTAAAGGATTGGAATGGCCCTTTGAAAAAACACCGAGTGCTTATCAGACAATGCCCATAGTCGTTGATGATGAACGACTATCTTTTTCACAAAAAAATAGAATCCGATATTTTCAAAACGCAACATTTTGGCGTATGCTCTATAGAAAAGAGAGCCTGACCCTTTCTGGTGAATTTATGGACTATCTTCGCTTTTTTGAGCAAGAATCGCCTACTCTTTTATTTTCTGAGTTAGATCATGTCGATTTAGATTCCATCGATGTGAAAAGCGAAGCTTATTTCTTTGGTTTTTTATCGAGATTCCTTGTCGCTAATATTGATTCTGACGAAGAAAAAAAGAGAATTGCGCAACATTTTATCAACTCTGAACTACCCATCGCTTTGTTAACTACAAAAATTTTAAATAAGCTATTATTGGCTTATAATGTAAAGCTCACAAGCGATAATTATCTTAAAAATTATTATTTATTGATCATAAACTTGTTATATATTCGCTATATCGGCATAGATTTTAGACGATTTTTGGTAAATGACTCTGTTGAATCTAAAGCCAAATGGTTTGCTCCAAATGAAGATTCTTATCGATCATTCGTAAAAGAAGCGATGGTTAGCGAACCTTTATTGAAAAAATATATGAAGCCTGGTTTTATCTCTTTAATGGCAAAATTTTTTCATTCCATTTTGAAAAGTGCTGAAAAAGAGGCTAAGCTATTGATTTTTATTCAACATTCGCCTAATAACTTTATTTATGATTTTATCAAGAATAACTTATTGATTATTTTTGGCGATTCGACATTAGGTTTTACTTTTGATGCTGATAAGGCGGATATCATTATTTCTGATTCTTATGAATTGGAGCAAACAAATGTATGTAGCTTTCATTTTGAGCATTCTCATGATCCCGAAACTTGGAAGGCTTTGATTCTATTTGTCAGCGGCAAAATTTATGCTCTTCATAATCCTCAATTGAAGCAATCGTAGCTTACTTGCTGTTCACCACTAGTGTTCTTTCATAGTAAAACATCAAAATTTTTTCTTCTATTTCTTCTAACAGTAGAGAAAAATCGAAACTGTTTGAAAAAGAAGAGATAAAAATCACTTTCGCTTTTGGCTCTATTTGCTGTAGCTGAACATCGGTCACAATAACGTCGGGAGAAGCACTTTGATTTTCTACAAATTCAACTCTGTCACTAAAAATGAGATTAATTTTTTGGCGTAAAATGGGTTCTACGAATACCTTAGAATTTTGTATCAAAATCTTAACTTTCGGAAAGTCCATTTGCAGGAATTTCGTTAAAATGGTATAGACTACTAAATAGACGTAATCTGTCAATGTTTCTCGATTGATAGATTTTTTGATTTCTTTAAAAAACAGACCATATTCCGTCTGATCGATCAACTCACACATAAGATTTTGAACGCCCAGTTGAATTTTTTGTTCCGCTGTATCCGCATGATAATAACTTTTTTCATCGTAAATATAATAAAAAATTCTAGGATCAATAAAGCTGGTCTCAAATAGTAAGTGCATCATATCTATTTCTTTTCTTATTTCCCAATAAATCGATGAACTCGTTGTCTCTCGAAAAAAAGTAGTGATTATTTTATCAGTTAATAGATTACTGTATTTTATAAAGCTAAAATTCGTTTCATTAAAAAATTTGGGGTATTCCTCAATTTCAAATGACTCTTCATGTGATAAGCGTTCTTTATACAGCAAAAATAATACAGCACTCGTTTCATCCCAAGATTGTTGCTCTGTTCTATTCTTATGTAAATGAAAATAGTCAAAAAACAAGTTTGTATAAAGCCCCTCTTGAAATTGTGCTGACAGCTTGGATAGGATACTTTTCTCTATACTTTTTTTATGACTAAAGCGGACATTACAAATGTAAATTAATAAACAAAATTTATTCTTTTTAACACTGTCTATTTTATCCCACTCTTTGATATTGCTACTTAAATAATCATCAATCTCCTCATAACTATCTGTATCAAACGTCCAACTATTTAAAGCATTCGAAAAAAAGAGAAAAAAGAAATTCCTAATTCTTAACTCATCGCCTTCTATCTCATTGGTTCGAGTTAAGCTCAGCTCACATCGACTCAATATTTTCTGCAGTCTTCTTCGATGACGAGAGAATGTCGCAGGACTTATAAATTCTATATCGCAAAAAGTAATCGCATCGATTCTGTCCATCAAAAAAAGATGTTTGATCATTTTATACAATATAGATTGTTTTAAATGTTTATTACTAATACTTACTATATCTAAATTATTTGCATGCACACCTTGTATCGTCTGATTGGTATAATAAACTTCAAATTGTTCTTTTGAAACATCTAGTTCCTGTTCAAACTGTTTAATAATCATTGAAACAGTCTTTTTTGAAAGCTTTGTCGCCTTCCCTATTTCTGCTAAACTCACTTCTTTTCTTTGATTATCTACATAGCTTAAAACATTTATGCGTCTATCATAAACATCATCCAAAAAAATACGCACATTTATTCACCTTCTTTTTATCGATTTGATTTCTTTTTCCAACTTTTCGACATCGTTATTATCATAACTGTTTCTCATTTTTCTTTTTTTCCTTTTCTTCCTCTCGTTAAGAAGTTTTTGAAATAACATTTACTAATAATATAATATTTTTCTTTTTTTGCTTACGTAGTTAAGTCTCTTTTTTCGACAAAAAAAAAGAATCACACATTCTGAAAATTAATATTTTTCTGTTATAAACTCATTGAAATTCAATATTAACGGTTTTCTTCAATGCTATCACATCTTTAGAAGATCACTATTTTTAAGAAAAATTTTATTCTTATTTTTTTAAAAAAAGTTATATTCCCTTTATGAACAAGAGACTTAATTATACTTTCTAGCTTGTCAATCTTGTTCTAAATTTACTAAATAAATAATTTCTAAAAGTATATTACATGAAAAAATCAACTTTCTCTCTATCATTTTGTCCTCCAAATATCTCTTTTATTCTCTTTTTCTTTTTCTTCTTCCTGTAGAAATTTAATTGAAAGAACTTTTTTTTCAAAAACTATATAATGTATTGTTGCAAATAAATACATATTAGCGTTCGCTGTAAAAATAAACTTCCATCGAACGATAAGGAGACTTATTTAATTGAAAGTTAAAATATCACACTTATTTTGTCTATTCGTTTTAACCATCCTTCTCAACATAGCGTTTTCCCCGCGGAGCATTTACGCTGAGTCAGCAGATTTATTGAAAATGACGATCATTCCTAGAGGAGATGCAAAAACGGAGCAAGGCAAAGAGCAACGTCGAAATGCCCACACCTCTTTTGAATCCACAGGTATTTTTTTACCAAAAGATGAAGAAATCATCATTTATGTGGAAGAAATACCCGAAAATTTAGAATTACATGTTGGGCAATGGGGAAATTATACCAACGTTACCGGACTTACTGACGGGAAGCTTCAGTTCAATTCCGGAAAAGTCAAGCTACAACAAGGAGAGAATCGCTTTACCAATTCTTTAACCGGTGGAATGGTTTATCTCGTTAATTCCTCCACCACGCAAACAGTCCAGATCAGCTTATCTAAAAACATCAATGTTCCTTATTTTATCCAAGGCAAAACTTCTGTTGAAGATTTTAAAGCTTCATTAGAGCAGTTTAGTGATGTCCCTTTTATGGAATTCGTGAACGAAGATACGATTGCTACCATCAGGATGGATCGGGCTAAAGATATTTTTCTAAAAGATGAGCAAGTCGATCGCTTCATGAATTATGTGTCCCAAGCGATTCGTCTTGAAAATGATGCAGCAGGTCTTGATTTCAATGGTCTTGGCATTACGAAAAAAGCACCACAGCGGATTCATATCGCTAATCCTTCAGATGGTATCGGAAAATTTTATTGTACAGATTTCCATTTGGGGATGCATAGTGCTACAACAGGAGATAGAGAGGTCTTTAATTCTGGAGAAAATATGACAAACTGGGGGTTGTTTCATGAAATTGGGCACTCTTATCAAAATCCATTTTATACTTGGGATAATATGAGTGAAGTGACGGTTAACATTTATTCGGACTATGTCCAATCTCACCTTACTGGTAATAATAGTCCTTACGATGCAATCATGAGTCCAAATAATAAACATAATAATTACAGAGCAAAAGTCGCTCGTTATTTTACCAATATCCAAAATGATTCTTCCTGGACTATGGAAGCAGAGATTGCCAAATACCCAACGGATTTTTATTTTGCTGCGTTAGGGATGTACGTTACTTTACCTAGAACATTCGGCTACGATTTTTACCCTGAATTGAATAAGCTTTATCGCGCAACGCCTGCAGTTGATTTACCAAGTACTAACGAAGAGAAAAAGCAATTTTTCATTATTATGGCTTCAAAAATAGCTAATCGAGATTTGACTCCCTATTTTGATTTTTGGCATTTTGCGGTAACTGAAGAGACGAAACAAACATTGTCAGCTCTTCAGTTACCACCTCTAGAAAAAGAAATTTGGAAAGATATCTTGGCAACAGAACAAGAAGAACAAGATGGCACTTATCGTATTTCGGAGAGTACTTATACGTTACCTTATGCAGATTTAACTGATGCAACAGCTTCGATCAGGATCCCTTTTGAAGAGATGAATCGTTTTTCTTTAGAATCATACTTTTCTAATCTTCGTTCAGAACCAATCACATCTCCTGTTCGCTATCTAAAAAGTGATATTGCTGATCCAACAAATTTTGGTATCCAAGACGGATATGCCTATTTTGAAAATGAACGGATGATCAAAAATAGATTTAGTGTTCCAACACAAATCATGCCAAACAATACTTACGTCATGGCTGGTCAAAATGGCTCTTATGCTGCCTTAGATTATGACCCTAGTACAAAAGAACTTGTGGCTATCGGAAACCAAAAACAAATTTTGCAAAATATACCCAATAATATCTACCCCAAAGTAACAGTTTATAGCGCAAAAATGAAAGAAAAAAAGCTCTACGCTGAAGGATATGGTCGTGATACAGGTGTCCATTTTGCAAGTAAAATCAATACCTTTAAAGTAGCTGAAAATGATATTGTAGAAATCTATCATCGAGAATCCTCTAAACGTGTGTCTCGCTACATCAACGGCAAAAAAGTTACTACAAATAAAGATACGTATTATTACATTATTACGCCTAATGGCTGGAAAGAGCTTGATTTCGCGCCTGTCATCCAGTGGAAACCGACTGACTTTCCCATCGCCAAAACATTGATTCCACAAGATTTTATTGCTAGTTATGACAACCCAGTCACTGGTGATCTGACCTTTTCTTTTGGAACAACACTTCCTACAGAAAGTGTTAAACAAGGTCAATCGTTATCCAGTTACCTTAATCAGACCGTATCACTCACTGCTCAAAACAGTTTATTTGGTTCTGTTGGTAACTATCTAGCTCCATTCAACTATCACTTTGAGGATACCATCGTTCTTCCAAGACACGGAGGCTACGGTACAATGTTGACCTTTGATAAAGAAAAGAAAAAACTCATTGCGCAAGGGGCTGATCCTTATACCATGAACGGATCAGATCCTTCAACAACGCCTTTGATCACGATTAAAGTAACTTATGCGAACCAAGAAAAACCACCTACAATGATCGAAGTAAAGAATAATACTCGAGCCAATGCCTTTACCAAGATGATTAATGATCAAAATATCGCTTTGGAAACAGGGGATATGATAGAAATAACGCATGCCAGAATCAATAAAGAAGCGATTTCTTTAGATCTAGATAGCCAACAATATGTTACAAAGGCGTTGACTGCATTTGTTGAAGGCAAAAAATATGAGGCTTTCAGCGGACCCACACAATACTTTTTAGTAACAGATACAGGATTAAACTTATACGAAACACCTGAAGCATTAGTTGGTACAGTCACCGTCAACTACGTCGATGAGCAAAATGACCCTATCCATACACCAGATGTTTTAAGCGGAACAATCGGCACTGCTTATACAACATCCCCGAAACAAATTGAAGACTACACATTAAAAGAGACACCTGAAAATAACACTGGACGATTTACTGTTGAGGAACAATCCGTTACTTATATATACACCAAAGAAGGCAAATTATCGCTAGATTTTGTCTCGCCGATCCACTTCGGCACGCACCCTATTTCAAAGGATGACATGCTTGTTACTGCTGAAAAACCGCTTGATGCTACCCACTATGTTCAAATCACGGATACTAGAACAATCCCTGGTGATTGGGTTTTACAGGTCCAGCAAAGCCAGCAGTTCAAAACAGCTAATAATATCCTTTTAGACGGTGCTCTATTGTCTATTTCGGCTATTCATGCGGAAGAGAAAACGGATCAAACAAAAATTCCCTCTATTATAAATTCAAATTTCACTTTGACGTTTGATGAAAAAGGCATCGGCTCTGTTCAAAATGTTCTTACAGCCAAAGCTGGTGAAGGCGGCGGAAGATGGCGGTTTCACTTTAACGAGCCGACAACAAATGTTCCTAGTATAGACTTGTTGATTCCTGAAGCAACAACAAAAACTATTGATTCTTATTCTAGTCAGTTGCTTTGGACCTTATCAACTGTCCCATAAGTTGTTTTTAGCAAAAAAGCCGACACGCTTTTACAATTCGTAAAAACGTGTCGGCTTTTTTTGCTTATTCTTTTAAACATCAGATTTTTTTACGCTTTTGCGAATCTAATCATTCTGATTTTTTCTACATATCTACATCATAGTAGTAGTTTACTTCATATTCATTCCCATTTTTTAATACTTCAAAATCTTCGCGATCTATTTTTATCAGATCCCATTCTGTGAAGCTAAAATCATATAGATGGTCTTTTACTTTAAATGTGTCGCCAACTTCGATATCGTAAACTACTTCTTCATATAATTTATATTCATTTGTAGCCTGATCTAATACCCAATGTTTTGTTGTTACTGGTAGGGTAAATTTAGTCGGCGTTTCTGAAAAAATCACTTCATGTTTTCCGTTTGTTTTAATTTGACTAACTTCATTTTTATTTAGTTTGCTTTCTTGACGTGAGCCAATAATTTTAAGATTTTTAGGTGTTCCTTTCGCTACATCACCTAGTAATCCGCCTTGTTCGTTTAAAAATACATTGTCAGGTTCTGAAACCCACGTATAGTTCTTCATATTGCTCATATTGCGGGCAACACTCGTAAAGTCTGTAACAACTATCGGTACATCATCTGTAATTTCAAATGTTGGTTTTCTGTATTCTTCACGCACAACTGCACCTGAGTATGCACGCAGCATTTGTTTATCTGCATGTAAGGCAGACAAGGAGCTGTTGATATCAGTAGAAATACCAGTTATCGAACTGCCAGCATCTTCAGCTTGGATATGTGCAATGATTGAACGGGCACCAGAAACTTTTCCTTCCCCTACAACCGTTGCACCTTTCCATGCATAGATATCACGGTAAGCGTAAATTCCTGTACCTTCACTACTTGTTCCTTTTAATACAGCATCATTGTAAGGTTTAATATCATTTTCACTATAAACACCATAATTAGTACCGAAACCTTCAACTGTTCCGCCATCCATTTGAATTTCATTATGAACAAAGACACCCGTTCCGGCAGCAGTTGCGGTTACGTGACCTTTCCCATATTTTGTAAATTTGAAGGCTTTCAAATGATCTCCTACGTTAATCCCAATCTCTTCTGTTGTATTGACGTTCAATTCACCGTTTCCACGGAATTCCAAGGTTCTTTTAGCTTGAATTGCGCCCATATTAACAGGTTTTGTATTATTCAACGTAATCGTAATGATTTTTGAACTATACAATGAAGAATTCTCGTTTAGCAAAAATTCCCCTTTTTTTGTTGTCAATACATTTGTTCCATCCGCTTTTGTAGTTACGGTTGCATCGTAACCTTTCAAATCAGTGTTGGCTGTTAACAGTTCCGCAGCAGATGCTTTTTGCCCTCCTGCTACTGCTAGTAAACCTACTGATAAACCAACGAATAAAAGTCCAGCAACATTTTTAAGTTTAACCATGTTTTTCATACCTCTTTCTTTTTTTATTTACTGTCTCCAGTTCTTTTATTCTATCACATAAAATAACGATTTATTTATCTTGTTTTTCGTTAAAATGATAATTTTTTGAAAAAACAATGGATTAAAAACGCTTATAAATAGCAAATAAACTCATTTCTGCCATTATTTTATTTTATTTATAAAATTAAATAAAATAACTAAAAATAAGTTAATTCGCTATTTGATTATTGGTACTCCTTTACAAATTTTCTGTAAGAATCGTTACACTCGATAATCCATGGTTAACCCGTAGATTTTCTCTAATACGCCAAACTCGTTATACTCTACTCCAAAACTTTTCCCAAACAAATGCTTTTTTTGGCCTTCATGAAAATCTTCATAAATGACAATATCTTTGCCTTTACGTTTCTCTTGATCTGCCGTCTCCTTTTTAAAATTCTTCAACAATTGCTCTAAATCGTCTAGTTCCAAAAGAGTTCCTAGCTTTTTCAGCGTATCATCTAAATTTTTACCATTATATTTTTCATTAGCTGTTGCGTTATACAACTCGATTCGTTGATTAGACAGTCTTACCTTTTTTTGGTCTTCTAAATAATCATATTTCGCTGTCACTGTTCCATAAGAGGAATATTGACCTTGCAGGTTCTTGAATTTTATTTGACTGCTGAAGCGTAATTCTCTTTTCGTTGCATTAATAGTAAATTCTTCTGGTTCTTCCACAACATCGTCTAGTAAAAAATCTGTTTTAATCAATTCACGGGCTTTATCAAAAGAGGGCAACAGCACTACATGAAATTTATTTTCCAAATCGTCTTGTGCTTGTTTCTCATCCATTACCGTGTAGTTATACTCTCCAAATGGTTTTGATCGATCTGACCACCATGTAAAGGCAGCTTCATTTTTAGGTAGTTGTTCGTTTGCTGTTGATTGTGTTTTTTGTGTACATCCTGCTAAGCTAAATCCAATCGTCACTAGGAACAACCAAATTGTCCATCGCTTCATAGACGCCCTCCTATCTTTCAATGGTTAAACTCATTGGCTCATCGCTGTTCACTTGCCCCTCATTCACCCGAATAGTGATTGTCCCTTCGGGTTGAAGCGTATAAACAACTGCACTTTCTATTGATTCGTTTGCTGGTAATCGTTGTTTATTTTGTTTTAATAAATAATCCAGCTCTGTATCATCTGCCTTGGGCTGCTCTGTAATAGCTAAATGTTCTCCCGCCTCGGTTACAGAGAACATTTGCTGCCATTCATCGACTGGAATCAAGTCTTCTGAGGTCTTATTCGTGATTACATATCGTAGAATCAACTGATTTCCTACAATCTTATTTCCTGTCAGTTGAATCGCAACACGCTGATTTTCTAACTTCTGATTATTTTTTGCGCCTTTTTGCTGGCTGCTGCTCGTAAGCGTTTGACTGCCGCGCAATTGTTTTAAGGTTTTCACCGATTCATAAATCACTTGTTTTTGTTTCTCAGCACTATTATCTCTTGGTCGATAAAATTGAAAATTCACAAGATGTGTTTTCGTAGTAACAAAATACATATCCAACCAAACTGCTTTCTTTTTATAGACACTAGGCATTAAATAGTGAATCGCAGGCAGACCATCAACGTCAAAGCTTTCAACTTCTCCTGCCTCTAATTTATAAAACGCAAGCAAGCTTTCTTTCGTCTCCTGTTTTAATTCTTGTTCATCAAGAGGTTTACTGGGTTGAGCACGAACAAACATCTCTGAACGACTGTTGCTATCTTCCGCACCAAATACCGCAGCTTCATTAAAGGTTTCTTTGTACTCTTTTTCGACTTTCCAGCCTTTCGGAAGCTTAAAACTGTATTCACTGTCATCTGCTGTGAAAGTCTCATTTGCTTTTTCCAATTGGCCTTTTTGACATCCTGTTAAGGTCAGGAACAGTATGCCACTAAAGATCAGCGCTATTATTCGTTGTTTCATTTTACTGCCTCACTTTGCCGCTTTTTACGCCACCACAAACATCCGCTAAAAATCAAGATACAGCTACCAAATAAACTCGCTCCTAGTACAAATCCTTGAGGTAAAAAGATAAATTCAATATCATGTTTACCAGCTGGAAGTTTTACAGATAAAAAAGCATCCTTAAATGTAGTAATTTCAGCAGGTTCTCCATCAATCAAGACTTTCCAACCACGGTCATAAGGAATCGTGGTTAATAATACCTGCTCTTTATTCAGAGAAACCGATGCCTTTGCTGTTCGCCCTTGTGTTTGAATCTCTATACCTTTTTCTTGCATCTTTTCTGCAGCTGTTTTAAAGCGTTCCGTATTAAGAAAAACAGCATCTGGTCGATACAATTCTACTTTTTGTTTTCCTTCTGAAAAGGCGGCTGTCACTTCCACTGTTGTCGGTTCATCATAATAACCCAGATTGTAATACTGACCCGTATTGATCAATCCCGTTTTCCGACTAACTCCGTCCACTCTTAAATCGACATTGACACTGACTGCTTCGGCCATATCTTTTGCTACCAAACTTAAATAGCCTTGTGATTTTGCTGGAACGGTGACTAACCAGGTAACTTGTTTTGGCAACGCGGGTTCTTCCTCTGCAATCGTGAGCGTTTTGCCTTCTGTTACAATTGCATTTTCAGTTTCAATCAAAGCTGCTTCACCAAAGCTAAAAAGTTCGCCTTCCATGCCGGAAAGATGATTAAATAATTCTGTTTGGTTTTGAACGGCCGTCGGCTCATAAATTTTGTCATCTGTTAAAATTCCTAAAGGTAATGCATACTCGTTTTCATACAGCGTATACTCCCCTGCACTACTGACTTTTTTGTACCCAAATTTCATCAAGTCATCTTTAGCCAAGTTGTATTTCATACCAACAAGTGTATCTGCCAACAAGGTATTATTTACATATTCAATCGTCAAATTGGTCCCTAAAGAACGGAACCCCAGTGCATTTAAATATTGCGAAGAGTGGCGATTACGAATCGACGAAAACATTGACACGCCATGGGAACCAAAATTAAAGCTAGTATTCAATGACTCAACATCTAAATTTTCTAATCGGAAAAATGACTCTTCTTTTTGATTGGTTTGTTCAATTAATTGCTTTGTTTCCTCATAATTTTTTGTGTACAATATCCGCGAGGGATAGCCCCAATCGGATAAAATACCGACAACCATCGAACGAGCATTGTAGCCAGCCTCACCGATCATCAGGATCAGCAAAACGACTGGAATCCATTTTTTGACTTTATATTTTGACACCCATAATAACCAAATGCTTAAATAAATCAGCAACAGTCCTATTGTTAAGATCAATGACTCCATGGTGATTACATCGTAGCGTTTCTTATTAGAGAAAAAAACAAACAGCAGAAAAATCCCAATGATTCCCAGCACACCGTTCACCAAGCGATCACTGTCTTCTTTTTTAAAGCGTTCAAGTCCATACCCTGCAAGTAAAATCACTAAAAAGGAAACTAAGAAACTAAAACGGAA
The DNA here is from genome assembly GCF_001730315.1 of Enterococcus ureilyticus. GTDB lineage: Bacteria > Bacillota > Bacilli > Lactobacillales > Enterococcaceae > Enterococcus_L > Enterococcus_L ureilyticus. The sequence goes on along the minus strand of NZ_MIKC01000040.1, from coordinate 11,047 downwards.
TAAAAACATATTCGGTACATGTAATCCATGCCAAAATAGGTTCAGAGGATATACATAAACACTCGCAATCAATAATAAAAACAAACTACCATAGCCTATTTTTTCTTTCCAAGCCACTTCCTTACTCAAAAAGTAATAAACACAAAAAACCAACGGAATTAATCCAATATAAATAAAAGGCATACTTTCATATTTAGACGTATCGTAAACACCTACCATATTCTTAGCAATAAAGTCCCACGGTCCTGTATCTGGTGTTAAAAAAGTATACATCGGACTCAAACTTTCACCATTCGTCCGCAAATCGATCACGGCTGGCAATACGGTGATCATTGACGCACCACCTGCCAATAAGGACGTACCTAGATAGGATAAAAATTGTCCTTTATACTCTGACCAATTGCATAACGTACGGATTATTGCATAGAGAAAAGTGAATACGCCGACCATAAATCCCATATAAAAATTTGAAATAAATAATAAAAGGTAACTGCTAAATAAAAGCACTGGTTTTTTCTGTTCAAACAGGCGATGAATCCCCCAAACAATCAAAGGCAAGTAAACAAATGTATCTAGCCACATAATAACAACAGAATAACCAACTGCATACGACATCAAGGCATAAGAAATACTTAATCCTACAGTTAACCAGCGATCAAGTTTGAAGGTATGTTGGGCAAAAAACCAAAATGAAAGTCCGCTAGCGCCAAACTTCAATAATGTTAGATAATAAATCGTATCAGGCATCGTTGCATTATCAAACAACCCCACAAGAGGAGTAAATAATCCATTCAGATAATAAGCTGCTAAGGCCCAATAATTTAGTCCTAGTGAGCCTGACCAAGTATAAAAAATGCTTTGTTTGCCTTGAAGGACATTTTTAAAACTAGCATGAAAATTGGCATATTGTGCAAATGAATCTGTGGCTAGGATACTTCGTTCACTCCCTGGATAGATGCCGATAGAATAATAAGCAACGATCATCAGTACGACAGGTATGCTAAAACTCAAAATCATCGCTGGATAGTGTTGTCTCATAAAAGCTCGAATAGTTTTCATTTGGTTTCTCTCTTTCTTTCAATCTTCTTAGTGCACAATGCCCATTTTTGAAAATGGATAATAGCGATAAAGAACAACACCTTCAATTTGCGCTTTGTCGATCAAACCAAAAACACGACTATCATCTGAATGAAGACGATTATCCCCTTGAACAAAATAACGATCTTTAGGAATCCGTTCATATTGATGAAGTTGGTTCATCACCGCTTCAGATACCATGATCTTGATTGTTCCATCTGGTACCTCAGTAGTTAAATCAACCTTCTCTTTCTTCTCATTTTCTTTTGGTAATAAAAATAATGCATTGCCCATCAGCTGAATCCGATCTCCAGGCATCCCGATAATTCTTTTTACATAAGACTCATTTTTGATATTTTTAGGTTCAAACGTAACAACAGCATAGCGACTAAGCGTACTATTAGGAGAAATCAAGATCCGATCATTCGTTTGAAAGGTTGGTTCCATTGATTGTCCATCTACTCGATGTGTTGAAAATCTCAAGAAAAAAAGGACAATAACTGTCAATAATATCAGTAGCCAAATTGTTTCTTTTTGTTTGAGAGACCGTAAAACTTTTCCGCCTATTTTTTTCAAAGTCTTCTTTAATGATTTCTTTTTGCGGCTGGAAGATACAGGCCGTTTCTTTCTGGGTCTATTTTCAGCATATGTTGGTTGCATGTTCTGCTTCTTTTTAACTCTTTGTTTTTTCCTCTTGGGTTGTTTTTGTTCATTCATTTCTGTTTCCTCAACTCTTATCAAAACTGACGCATCGCATGGATCGGGAAAATCCTTGCTTTGACTACTCCAGTGATATTTTTTTTCTTAACAAACCCGAAATAGCGACTATCTGTTGCGTATAAACGATTATCACCTAACACAAAGTAACTATCTTCTGGTACCCGATCCACTTTTAAAACTTCTTTTAAGGTGAAATCAGCTGTTTGGGGCTCTTCTGAAAATTCTGATAATGTCGTAGACAAAAATCGTTCTGGAATTTCTTCGCCATTAATAAACAAGCTACCTTGTTGATAATATAGTTTCTCACTAGGGAGACCGATTACTCGCCGAATCATTCCGTCCTCTTCTTTAGGGCTTTTAAATGAAACTAGACTAAATCGACGAATGTCACTTTTCTTTGAAACAAACAATCGATCTTGATCATTGATCGTCGGGGTCATTGAATAGCCCTCAACCTTTGGTAATTGAACGGTGAACCAAAGTACGAGACTAATCAACAACACAGAAATCAGTAGCGTTATAGAAAATTCTTTCAAAAAAAACTTTTGCTTAGGTTTTCTTCGTTGCTGTTTTCTTCGCTTACTTTTTTGACCCCTCGGCTTTTTCTTCGATCGATCATTTTTTCTCGCGATTTGTTGTTTTTTCTGATTTCGGGTCTGTTCTGTGTTGGCTTTTCGAGGTTTTTTTTTCTTGTTTAGAGCAACTTTTCGCTTGTTCTCATTAGACAATCCTTGTTTCTTTGCACCCACGTTCAGCACCTCTGATCGTCATCCTTATTTTTTCTTTTTTAGCGCTCCTTCATTGACACCAAAACGTTTAAAAACTTTATTTTGACTGTCATGCGCCTTCTCAAGATCTTTTAAATAAGAAGCAGCCGTTTCTTCTTTTTGCAAACTTTCTACGGTTTGACTATTTAAATTGACGCCTACTTCTCTTAAAAGCGTGTAGTGCCTATTCAATAGCGTTTGCCCATCTTCTTTCAAATTAGGGGAAGATTTACGTGCGCCATAGCTTGCCAGACGAGACGTGATTTCTTGAATATTTTTGATAGATTTTTGCGGATTTTCACCTGCTTGTATATTGCTTATTTGAATTTTCGCATCCTCTAGTAAATAATAGCTTTGCACCAATGCTTCGGAATCTTCTCCTTGTAAATGATTTTGTTGATAATTCCGCGAATAAAATCCGCCACCTAAGCTCACTCCTGCTAAAAGAAACAGAATTACGCTCCATGTACGCTGATTTTTCTGTTTTTTAGCTAATTGTTTCCGTTGTCGTAAAAATACTCGCCGCTTTTTTTTGTTTTTTGGAGGACGCTTCATTTTCATTTTTTTGTACTTCCGGCTCGTTCGAAAAAAATTGAACACAAAAATAAATGCGAACAGGAACAAAAGAAGCGCGCTGGAAAGCAGAACAACAAATGACCAGTCTAATATACTCATACTTCTTTTTTCCTTTCTGCTCTGTTAATTTCTTTGAGCCTTATTTTTTTTCTTTTTACGTTCCGCTCTTTTCTTTGCTTCTTGCTTTTTACGTACCATACGCACAATTAAAAAGATCACTAAAATAAGAACAAATGCACTTCCCACAGCGATTGCTACCAGCATCCAATTGATTCCTTCTTCTTGGACTAGTTCTACATCCTGCTTATTGTATTTATCTGCCTCTTCATCTGTGATCGTAAATGCTTGTTCCCAGTTCCATTTACGCTCACCTGCCGTAGCTACTATTTTCGCTCGATAGTCACCCGCAACCATTTTTTCCCCATTCATTGAAATTGGAAAATCAACTAGGCTATTAGGCGCGACACGCATATTCGCTTTTTTCGTATCATACAATACAGTATCTGCATCTTTTTTCATGATTTGTGCTTCTAGAGTCAACTCTTCGAGGTAAGCTGCTTCTACATTTGAAAAATTAATGAAAATACTGTTACGATAATTATTCATTCCAGCATACACATCATTTAGTTCTAAATTAGGCTCTACTACTTTATCTGTTTCAGCCAATACCATTCCGACCATAAATGCATATTCATTGATTACACCTTTTTGTTCTTTTCTAGCTTTCTCGTCCACCTTTTTTTTCAACTGGATACCGCCAGAAATAACACCGTCAAAACTTGCTTCTGGCATCGTTATCGCAAATTCTACAGGTATAGTACTTTTCCCTGGTATGGTTACAGTTTCAGGCGCTTTAACAATGTCAATAAAGTCATATTTTAGCGATTTATCATTATCGATTTTACTTGGACCATATTCGATGACGCCATTTCCGTTGGTTTTTGCTCCATTTAATGTAATAACTACCTCTACAGGTTCTTCTGATTCATTTGAAAGCTGGATTTGGACTGTTTGCTTTTGTCCTGGGTTCATCTTCAAATCAAAATAACCGACTTCTTTATTGATCTGATTTTCCGGTTGAACAACTTTATAGGTAAAGCCTAACGGACTTCCTCCTGCTCCTTGCTTTTCAGAGGTTTCCTCTGCATATGTTGGTGTTGCTGTAAAATAACTAATGCCTGCTATGTATAAAATAATAGTGAAAATGAGTGCGATTCTTTTTTTCATCCTATTGTTGTCCCTTCTTTCTAATTATAAAAGAAGGTTCCCGGCTCGGTGAACCGGCGAACCCTCCTGATTGATTCTTATTTATGTTTTAGATTGTTTCTGATAAAGTCCAAGTAACAACAGCATTGTAGTCACCAGCACCGACTGCAGAAGTTTTTGGAATGTTTAATGTTACTGATTCCGCTCCAGTCGTTTTGTCACCAAAGTTCAATTCAAATTGGCCATAACCAACACCATCAACACCAGTGTTTTTAATGAAATCAACTGTGTTAGATGAAGCAGAATCAATATTTCCACCAGCAGTGTTCACGCCATTTGGATTTAATTCAGGTGCACCTGTTTGAGTAATTGCTACGTTTTTATACGTAATGTTAGCACCTTTAAGTTCTACACCCTTTTCACCAGCTGTTTTGAAGTTTTGTGATAATGTTGCTGATAATTTATAAGGATGTGCTTCTTGTGTACGCAAATCTTGATATTTAACAAAGTTTTGTACGTCGAATGTTTCTGTTCCTTCCGCTGGATCTACAGTGTTAGCGTGGAACATTGAGGCATTATAGTCACGTTTGTTTGTTGCAGTTAAAACATCGTGAGATTCAAACTCAAGTGGTGTTACAGCGATGATCCCAAATACACCTGGGTTTGTTACGCTTGGTAAGTTAGTGATTGTTGTTCCATCCGTAACCCCTGGATCTGTTGGGATAACACCTGATGTACCAGTATCAAATGTAAATTCGATATGACCTGTACCTGTTTTTGTGTTGTCTACCGCTTTTGTTGTATTCGGTAAAGCTAAAGCTACTCCTGCTGCCGCTACTAAAGCAGCGCCGCATAATTTGTGTGTTAATTTCATTTGTATTTCCTCCTAAGTTTTGTGTAATATTTATGGCAACTCGGCTAATATCCAAGTTAACACCGTTGAGTAAGTGACCGGATCTTTTTTTGTTGCTCCCGGTACAGATAATGTGAGTGCACTATTTTCATGCATTTGTTTGTTCTCATACGCTGCATCTAGCATGGGTTTATCAGTTTGATCCTTCTTTTTGGATAATGTAGTTGACATTCCTGCTGGATTGTCACTTGATGCTCCGAAAGAAATTGACCAAGTTCCAGCCCCCGTCCCAGATTTGGCTTCTGCTAGATTATATGTTGCACCAATGTTATCCAAACGTATAACTTCTTTAGATACGTTTGGTGCCATTGTTTGTTCCATTGTAGAATTGACCCAAGATTTGTCTAGCGATAAATAGGCACCATCTAATTGGCTATTCGCTGTCTGAGTATTTTGAAATTGGTTTTCCTGTCTCAACTGTAAGGTCCAGCCTAAAGCAGCTCCACGATAATCAGAAATTTGTACAAAGTTTCCACGAGCAGCTGTATCACCATGAAACAGTTGTGCATTCACTGGATAAACAGTGTCTTTGTCTGATATTTTGTTGGCACTTGTAAAGTTTAATTGCGGGACAAAGTCAATCCTAAGGTTGCCAGAAGTGCTGGGGCTAGCTCCAGGATCAACAAGTTGATCTGGTTTTTCAGGATCACGAATCCCTACCTCATCGTAATCACCTGTAAAAGTAATATGACCGTTGCTTTTGCTTTGAGCGTAAGTTTGTTTAGGACTAGGAAGAATGGCCATTGTACCTAGTAGAACTAGTAGCATAGAGGCTATGATCGTACGTTTCATTCTTCCCCCTCCTTCTTTTTGCGTTTAAACAACAGTAGTAAACAAACAATCACTACAAGTGCGACACCGCTGATAGACAGACTTTTTTTTACAAGTTCTCCCGTTGAAGGAAAACGACCTTTCGGCTTAGTTGTTGCAATAGTTGACTCACTAACGTTTGTCGTTGAACTTGATGTTGGCGGCTCCGTAGTGGACTCACCTTCATAAAATCCAATTTCACCATTCGTCTGAACGGCTCCACCGCCTGCTGCTCCTTCTTGGGCTATAACTGCTTGAAATGGGGTTAGCAATAGTCCAAACCAAACAATGGAAGATACAAGCAAATAAGTTACTCTTTTTGTTTTCATTCTATCCCTCCATTGTTATCGTACAGCACTTAAAGTAAATTCAATTGTTGCCGTGTATTCACCAAGTTTTCTGTATTGGGTTGGGGCAAGTTCCATCTTAAAGCCATTCCCTTTTTTCTGCCATTCTTCTTCGCTTACGTCATAACTACCTCGTCCAGCTGATAAATCTGCTGAATCTGCTATAACATTTGGCTCATCTAATCGTAAAACAGATTCTGTCGAACCTTTTTTATAGACAATTGCTTCGGGTAGTTTATAAGAAGGATCATCTGCCGATTCCATCACTTTGGTCACTTTGGCAGTCAGTTCCCAGTCCGTTATGCTTGCTCGACTATCACTAACGACAAGGGCCTGATCATAGACTGGTTTCTCAGCTGAAAATTGACCATAACTACCAGTTTTTTTCAATCCAAAATCAATAGTGGTTGGCGCAGAAGATAGTGATAAGACACCAAATACTTTGCCGCCTGCTAATCCAACTTTTTCGGATTTAGCTGTTATTTGTTCGAACGTTGCATTTGGCTCATTCGGCCCTGCAACAAAAGGTGCTTCTCTTGGTGAATCACCTGTTACCGTTCCTTCATTGAATATTTCTTTATCGACAGCTGAGTCGCCTACCGTTACTTTAAAGGTAACCTTTACTGATTCTTGTGTTTTCAAATCACCAGCATTGAAGGATAGCACGCCATTTTCATAAGAATATTGAGAAGGTTGAGCTAAAACACCAGCAATCGTCACTTCCGCTTTCGTTGCATCAAAAACTAATTCAGCAGGTAAAACATCTGAAATGATAATATTTTTCCAATTTGTTGTATACGTTGCTTCTTTTGAGTTCATTGCTGTCAGTGTATATAAGACAGTATCACCAACTTGAGTATTATCCACTTTCACACCATTTCGGTATGTAGCGGCTTCTTTTTTCAATGTTGCTGTGGGGATCACATCTGCAACAACATATTTTGCAACACCCTTAAAGATTGCATCGTGATATGCTAAATCATTATATGGATTGATATTTCCAGCAGCAACATTTGTCACTGGCGGCTTGATCAGTCCTATTTGATCATAAACTTTTTCGCTATTTGGATCTGTTGGATCACTTGGAATCAATTGTGCAGCTGTATGTTGTCCTGCATGATCTTCCAAATAAACACTTAATTCTTTTGTTTTTTCTACATATTTTGGCAAATTGAATGACCAAGCCCCATCGGCACCGACGGTTGTACTTCCAAGTAATGTGCCTGTTTCCTTATCACCAGAATCATAGTAAACTCGAACGGAAGCACCAGCTTCTGCTCCTGTTCCTGAAAGAACTTTTGTTGCATTATCCAGTTTGGTATCTGTTAATTTTGTCGGTAGCGGTGGCGTTACATCTAAAACAGTTCGTTCAGGTGCAATCAAATCATTTGCTTCACTGATGTGTGCCTTTCCCGATGTTTTATCTCCTCGCCATGCTTCAAGAACTTTTAACTTTTGTCCTTTTTCTAGTAAATTGCCTTTAGGCTGTGTGTCTAATTTAAATAAACCGCCGCGAGCATCATCGCCATAAACAGAAGCTTTACTTGATCCAACAACATCTTCCACGATTGTTCCTGTAGTTTTGTACAACAATGTATCATTCACATCATACACACCGACAATTACGGAGACCTCTCCAGTAAATGCATTACGGTTATTATCATGTTTTCCTTCTGGAATACCCACATGTCCCCAAATATATTTATCTGCATCTGTCGGTACGCGCAATTCATCCACAATTGCATTTTGATTATTCCCATTCAAACGAGTATATTTCGGCATCCCGCCGTCTTGATTAAATCCTGCAATCACTTCTGAATCTGTTCCAGTACCAATTGTTCCAAAGTTAGCTCCAGCTAATGCAACATTAGCAAGTACAAATGAACGCATTGGATTTCCAGTCGCATCATTTACACCAGCTACCCAAACAGAAAGATCAGAATTCAAGCTTTTAAAAGTCGAGCCTGCGCTTGTGTCAAAAACTAAACCTCCACCTGGTCTTGTATTCACAAAGTCAAAATATTTCAATGACTCAAAATTCGCAGTTAAAACACCGGCATTAAAAATACCAGAAGTAGCAGTGCTTGTTTGTCCACGAGCAACAAAATACGTTCCTGAATCTGCTGTCATTGTCATATCGAGCCCTTTAGCATCGATTGCAGCACCATTTGCTGCTTGAATATCAACAGATGAATCTTCATCTTTTACTACAAATGAATCTGGGTTTGCACCACTATTCGTATACAAAACACCTTGATTTCCAGCGTTTCCACCAGGATCAATTGGCGTACCAGAGCCTTTATTTACTAGAGTAAAATCAGATCCTCCAGATACATTGATAGAATTTCCGCCTCCATACATACGAATCCCTGGAGCAGAACCGCTGTCTTTCGTCATTTTGATTTCTGACTGTCCTTCAATGTTAAATTGTGTGTTACCTACAGCTCTAAAACGAATCATTGCAGCTCGAGCATAATTGTTGTCTCCAGTTTGATGTATATTTAGTAATGATTTGTTCTTAACATTAAAGGTTCCACCTAAGCTTTGCATATTTATGCCAGAGGTATTTTCTGTATAAATATCTAGAAGTGCCTCATTGATTACATTAACGTTTGAAGCATTTGCATCAATATTGATCAAACCAGTGTAATCAACATTTTGTTTTCCATTTCCTCTGATTTTCAATTCAGTCCCTGCACCTTCAACCGTCATATCTAATTGTCTAGTTGATTGGATCGGTTGACCATGGTTTCCAGTACCAGTTCCTTTCATACTAGAAAGCAATACTTTGGATTGTTTATCTACGGTAAAAGTCGCTCCTGCATTAGACGCCGCGGTGATTTGATAGAAACGTTCAGAATTACTGTCAACTTTCGATTGATTTGTAATGGAAAAATTCTTGGCCGCTACAGCACCAGTGCTAGAAGTTGAATCAAAGTATAGATCAACATTGTCAAAAATCACGGTTGCTCCATTCATATTAGCAAGCACAGAGGCATTTCCTGCTGATGAGCTGATTTTATTTGTTAGAACAAGCGTCCCGCTTCCAGAAGCTAAATAGTTTGTCCCAGTATATTCAAGATCTGAAATTGTTATTTTTCCAGTCGCTCCGATATTAAAATAGCGGGCACCAAAACCAATCACATGATTATTGCCATTAATGACTAGTTCTCTGTTGACTGCAGGCAATGCTGCTCCAGAGGTAAAATCTGCAGTAATATTTATGCGATCGATCGTTGTATCACTTAAAGCTGTAATTAAGGCTGCCCATGTTGGCACATTTGCCTCTTTTGTAGGTGTTGGTAATGCCGAAAAGGGAACAACATGATTTTTGACACTTGCATTTTGTGCGTTTAAATCAACAGGCTCTTCCGCATTTGCTAATTGATTACTTGCAGCGCTCGTTTCATTTGTTTGACTACTAGAGTCTGTGTCATTTGCTTTTATTACAGAAGTACTCCGAATAGAACCAAATAGAACAAGCCCAACCAAGATACTCATGAGGCTGATTAACAGAATTTTTTTATTCACTTTCAACATTTTCTCCTCCTTTCCTCAAAAATGAGTGTGTCCTAAATTCCGACACGTTTATTTCAATTCTTTCCACGCTTATCTCATTTGTCTAATTGATAAATGAACCAGCTTTGAAAGAAGAGAAAACAAGTTCATAATATTTTTACGGTTTATGCTGCGATCAATTCATCAACATATACCCTTTTGAGCGAATTGTTTTAATGTATCCATTCGCATGATCTTCATTTTCGATTTTCCTACGTAGATGATAAATGATGTTCGCCACTCGGTATTGTTTGTCTTCATCTCCACCATCCCAAACATTTTTATAAATCTCCTCATAGGTCAGAGCCTGCCCAACATGATTACTTAATAGTTCAATCGTTCGAAATTCAAGTTTCGTCAAATTTACTTCTTGGCTGCCGTTTAATAACACGCTAAAATTAGAGTGAACAAGTTCGATCTTCTTAGGTACATCGGATTCTTGAAGCGGAGTCTCTTCATAAACTTTAAGTTCTCTTTGTTTTTTTTCAGAGTAACGCTTCAAATGACCTTGAATTAATAAAACCAGCTCTTCTGAATCAATCGAAGTATCGATAATTGCATCTGCTCCCAATTTCAGGTAGACGATTCTTGTAGATTTATCTGTATTTTGAGATAAAACCCATACTAAAGCAGAAGTTTGTTCACGAATCTTTATTATAGATTCACAAATTAGACTCATTTGATTGTCTGATTCCTCTTCTTCAATGATAAGTGCATCTAACTCGCAAGTTTGCCTTTCCCATTTGTGTTTTTTTTTCAAGTAGTGAACATTGTATTCTGACTCTTTCAACGCCTTTATGTATGTAGTGTTCTCTATTTCGGGATTAGACGAAACAACGCCAATATTGTACATGTCCTTTCTCTCCTTCATATTCTATGTTTATTCATTTTTCCTGATCACAACCAATATTATATTTGCAGTATTATAAAATAGTTTTTATACTATTTAAAATGGAGATTTTATGCTCGTAAATATTTCTTGTTTTTCGATAAAACAAGAAATAGTGATTTTCATGCTTTAATATCACTATTTAAATCTTTATTCTGACGGCTAATTTGACGGCGGATAAAAA
>NZ_MIKC01000039.1 GCF_001730315.1 Enterococcus ureilyticus | reverse complement strand
CTTCTTTCCCAAATAATTGATAGGAGTGTTTCCAATTGTAAATTAAGGCATTTGATGGGAGTCCGTATTTTTTAGCCAAGGCTCGTCCGCCCAGAGGGCCTTCTAGGTACTCTTTCACTAGCTTTAATTTGAATTCTACCTCATAATAACTCATAAAAAATAACCTCCAAAAATTGTATTTTCCACGTACAACTTTTGGGGGTCACATCAGGAGTGTTTAATCCCGAGAAATAAGAAGGAATTCACGAAAATTGCTCTTCAAATTTTTGTGAATTTCAGCTTATTTCCGAAGCCTTCAAATCTTAGTGCTTTAGCACTTAGAATTTGATGTGATCGAAGCGAAGCGTAGTGATTGCTTCTGCTCCCACCGTTTATACGGATTCCTTGAGTCTGAGAGATAACTCGTAGAGCTATGTCCCAGACTCTTTTTTGTTACTTTTTCAACTTAAACGTCATCTCAACTGGATTATGATCTGAGTTTTTAAATTCAGCATCTATTACTTTCCCATCAATGTTTTCGACATTATCTGAAATGATAAATCCATCAATCAACGCTACAAATGACTCTCCTTTTTTATAAGGTTTATCTAAATTACGAACAGATGGTACTGGCGTTTTTCTTTCACTTAATGCCGCGACTTGTAAATTTTCTGGTAGTTCTTTTTTAGGAAAAGGTTGTAGCCATGTGTATTCTGCTGTTGTGTCATTTTTAAATGTCTCACTCGAAGAATTTAGTAGATCATGATTAAAATCGCCACCACAAACGACATAATTTCCTTTTTTGTATTCATTTTCCATATGATCGAATAATTTATGCACTTGCTCATTTTGGATTTTTTCGTCTTTGATGTAGGCCGATAAATGAACATTATACAGCATTAGATATTTACCGTTCTCAACTGGAATCTTTGATACAGTAAACGCACGATCTAAATCAAAAAATTTATTGAAATTCGTCTCGATTGGTAAACTATAGCGTGTGCTTGTTTCAATTTTGTTATTGCTTAAAGTCAAAATACCTGATTTGGATTTACCAATTGGATCTAGCACGGGATACATTAAGAAAGCTGAATCATAATTTGTCGCAAATACGCTAGAATAATTGGGAAACGCTTGATTGATTTGTAGTACTTCATCAACACTGTGACTGCGAGTCGCTTGTTTATCAACTTCTTGAAATAAGGCAAAATCTGGCGCTAGCTTTTTTGTCAGTTCATTCACACCGGAAATATTATCGATAACACTCTCTTTGCTCACAGCTTTTGACTGCTTACCGCCGTCCATGAAGAAAGTATAGTCTGGTGTATAAGAACCATAACCAACATTAAAGGTTGTGATTTTGTATGCTTTATTGGTAGATGCTTGATTTATTTCTGCCTTTTGAACGATTTTGACAGCTAACTCATCAGTGATTCTAGAATAACTAAAATAAACATACCCCACGTACGCTAAAATAATGATCATCAATATAGATAACATACTCAGTAAAATCTTGATTTTTCTCTTCATTCTTTCTTTTCCTCTTTCTTTTACGATAATCATTAACTAGAAAATAGACTGTACTCATTATACAATAAAATGAGTATCAGTCTATTTTTTAATGTGCTACTTTTTTTCGTGTTCTCTATTCATCTTATTGATCATTGCTGTTGTTTGAGGCAATAATTCATTGTAATAATCATCTAGCTTCCTATCGATTGTGGTCAATCGTTCCTGAAGTGATTCAATCTTTGCTGTGATTCTTTCCTGTTCTTCTTTCAACAAACATTTTCTGGCTTCGATCGTACTATCACCCAGATTCGCTAAACGGACGTACTCGATGATCATTTCTAATGTCATACCTGATGCCTTTAGTTTTAAAATCGACTGGACCCACTCAAGATCGATTGCGTCATAATCGCGAACGCCATGGATCGTTCGCGTCACAGAAGGAATCACACCGATTCTTTCATAATATCTTAACGTGTCCGCAGAAACACCTACTAATTCTGCCATTTCTTTAATCGTCATATTATTTCCTCATTTTTTTAAAATCAACTGATTTTGATAATTCTTTATATTTTTCTGTTATCTGAATTTTTTGATTCGACATATTTAATGCTAATTCATATGCATCACTTCCAACCATCAACTCTAAAGGCGGCTCCTCCATTGCAACAATTTCCATATATAAGTCAGCAACTTTTTCTGGATTTCCCGCTTGATGTCCATTCATAGCAGCAACAAATCCAAGACGCTCTTCTACAGATTTTTTATAAGGTTCGCTGATTTCTTGAGATATTGAATAGGAATTATCAGATAGAAACTCAGTGCGTAAATAGCCTGGTGCAGCATTGATTACATGAATACCAAAAGGTTTGATTTCTTCTGCAAATGCTTGAGTGATCCCATTGATTGCAAATTTCGTTCCAGCATATGTTGATTCAAAAGCCCCTGCGTAAAGCCCTGATATTGATGAGGTATTGATAATATACCCTGATTTTTGCCTTCTCATAATGGGCGCAACCGCTCTGAGCATGTTCAATGTACCAAATACATTAATATCAAAACAGGCGCGAACTTCTAAATCTGTTAAATCTTCAACAGCTCCCGCTACCATATAACCAGCATTGTTTACCAAAACATCGATTTTGCCAAACTTTTTGACAGCTAATCGAATTACCCGTTCAATATCTGCTTCATCTGTCAATGATAAATCAACTGGTAAAAATGATGCACTTTCAACTCCTATTTTTTGGATCAATAGTTCCTTTGTTCGGCTCGTTGTGACTACCTGATGGCCGTTTTCCAAAAGTTTCCTTGTCAAAGTCACCCCTAAGCCTTTAGAGCCACCTGTTACGAACCAGACCTTTTTATCCTGCATACTTACTTTACTTCCTCTCTGTTTTCTGTTGTTTGATCGATCAACAAGGAAAGTATAAACCTTGGAGGTACCTCCAAGACAAGCATTTTTTCAATTATATTTCTTTATTAATTCTGCTAACTTATTGACCGTATTCGCATTTCTGATTGTCACTCTTTCATGATACGCAACTTTTTCATATTCCACTTTAGCTTCGCTTACAGATACAAAGACTTCCTCTTTAACGTCTCCTAATTAACCTGTTTACATAGATTATACCGTACTAAAAAGCTATAAAGAAAAGAATAGAACACTGAACACACACCTTATCTAATTTCTCTAAAGTAAATAGTTTCTTCAAAGGTCATCCTATATTATACTAAAGAAAATTGCAGCAATCACTTGCAGGAAAGAGGCAGTAAAATGAAAGATCTCAATGAATTTTTCTCAAGTACCAGTAAGCCTGAACATCGGTTTCGTTTAGAAGATCTCTTTGAATGGACTAAGCAAAATTATCCCCAATTCAACGTCGTGATCAAATGGAATCAACCGATGTTTACAGATCATGATACCTTTATTATCGCTTATAGTTCATCTAAAAAACATCTTTCCGTTGCTCCTGAGACTGTAGCGATTAGTGCGTTCAAAGAAGCTATTGAAAAAGCTGGCTATCAGCATACGGAGAATATCATAAAAATAACCTGGGACCAAGCTATTGATTTCGAGCTATTAAAAAAGATTATTGATTACAATGTTCAAGAAAAAATTGCCTATACAAAATTTTGGCGTGAATAGTCTGGAGTAGTTCACTAACCATTCAAAAAAGTACTATCGATAAGAGTTTATTGAAGTAGCATTTTTAGACTAAATCTATTATGATTTAGTCATAAGAGTAATGTGTTTATCTTCCCCAAAGATAAATCAAAAATTGATCCCACCTCAACTGAGGTGGGATTTTTTAGACAAGACATTTTTTATGGATTAAATTTTTCTATCATTACAACCATCAATTCATTGCAATATTCCCTGTGTTTAATACATCAACTGACTCTTGGTTTTCAATTTCAAATCTTAGCTTACCCTTCTACTTCTCATCTTTTTATTGAAGTTTATTTTAGTTCATAATCATTTTAAGACAGATAACGATATATTTATGTGCTTCACTTAGAATTGATGAGCCTCTTTCTAAAATACGAACACTTTATTCTAAAATCGTTGTATATACAGGAATCATGTAAGAGAAACGATTTCTGAAAAACGAACAAAAGATTAAGAATTTCTTTAGTGTCAAATTAAAAAGGCTCCTAACTATCAGCTTTCCTTTTTACTCACTTCACATTTTTTTTACTATTTCTAAAATCCCATTGACTGTACTCCTATCTTTAAGTTAAGATAATATTACAAAATCAAATAAAAAAAGGCGCTCTGCAGGAGGACAGCAAATCATCCCGCAGAGCCCTGTATTATCAGCCAGAACTAATAATACAAGTGCCTCCGTCAATAGTTTATTGACTATTTTCATTGTACTAAAAGTAAGAAAAGATTACCAGTCTTTTTTGTGCAATAAGTGAATTTAGTGAATATTTATTTAGCGAACGCTCATGGTATTAGTTGCTGACTAATACCATTTTTTGATTTTCACATTGCTATTGGTAATTAGAACGAAAAACAAAATAAACAGGCACTCTGTAAGAAGACAGCAAATCCTCTAACAGAGCCCTGTATCGTCAGCCAGAACTGACAATACAAGTTGCCTGAGTCAATGTACATTGACTTATTCATTTTACCTAAAAATTGTAAGAAATACTAGTGTTTTCTACAATTTTTAGTAATTTAGATAGTTGATGGGTATTTATTGCACTCTTGCGCGGTATTGGTTGGTGACTAATACCGCATTTTTTCGTTCTTTTTATAAATAGTAAATACCAAGTTCTCCTTTTTTCTTGACACGATTTTTCTAAAATCACTTGGTATTTACGAGCTGACATTACTAGCATCAATCACTCACCAGTTTTTTCATTCAGTCTAAAAAGGTTGCCGAGTCAATGCGTACAAAAACAAATAATTTCTTAGATCTACAACACTGAATGTTAAAAACAATGAAAGATGCCGTGTGTGTCAGTAATAGTTAGAATTTATCTGGCGGAGGAGAATTCTAACTTCCTAAAAAATAACAGGTTAGCAGAGTCTGTTATTTCAATCAGCTATTTATCAATCATGCTATTCCTTTTTAGTAAATAACAAACCCAACCATTTTACCAACATAATGATAAATAGCTGGTTGTTTTATACTTATACTCATATTTGTAGCTCCTCTATAAAATATTCAGGATAGTTTTCCCAATAGTCTTGATAGACTCTTTCTTGATCATCATCGAAATTTAATTGGTACAATCTAAATGTGACACTAATATTTTTGGGTTGCCATTGTTCTACGTAGGAATACTTGTAGCTCATTCCAATTTTTCCCATGACCTTACCACTGGCGATGTTATGAATATCGTGGGTAGCCGTAACATACTGCCATCCCTTTTCTTTTAAAAAGTGAACAACTGCAAGACTAGCTTCTGTTATCAGCCCATTTCCCCAATACTCTTTTAACAAACCACAACCAAAATCGTGACTGTCATCCTCGCTCACAGAGATATAACCAATTGTATGATTGTGTTCTTTAAGAATAATCATAAAATGATACCCATTATTTTTTTGCCATTAAGATTAATCTTAGCTTTGTAAAACTTTTTGGTCTCTTCTATATTTTTTACTGGATATCATGGAAGATACTTATTAACCGTTTCATCAGATAATATCTTGTACAATGCTATCATATTAACTTCAGTTTCTCTAATCTTTCGGATAGCCAAACGCTTGGTTTCTATCATAAATATTCTCCTCGTTTACGATTTCTCTGTTCTAATCAGCAAATAATTTGTTTACGCTTGATACCTAATCGATTATGATCTTTAAGCTTCTGTATTTTTGTGGCAGGATCAGGTAAGCGACATCCTCTTGTTGCCAGGGTTATTTCGATCTCTTTTATATCTGCAGCAGTTTCTAATGCTATGTCTGTTAAGTTTGTATAGTAGCTGCCTACGTAAATAATAAATTGATTCATACTGTATCTAATCTCATTAGGAGCCGTATGGATTTCTTTTTTTAACCGTTGCAAAAGTTGTTCAATCTCCACTTGAGCAATTTGATCATCGGACTGGATGGAAAGGTATTTTCCAAATGTCAGCCAACCAACATTTTGCGATTTTGAATCCGACATAGCTAACCATTCTCGCGCAAGCTCCAGGGCAAAAGGGCTTTCTGCAGCAACGCCAGCTACAATTGTCTCATCAATTGCTGACCAGCTACTTTGCCTTAACCATGAAGTGATTTCCACCTTTGTCATTTTTTTTGAATCAATTGCAAGGCCGGCTAAATATTGCGCATCTGAATTTCCAGTAGCGAAAAGTTCTAAGCAAAGTTCATGATGATCCTTTACTTTTTTTAGCAAATATTTCTTAAGATCACCAATTTTAACGCCGTAGCAATTGGTAGGTGCACCATGTGTTCTGAACGTTTTACGTGTTTGGGCCGTTCCAAGTTTTTCTAATTCACCCATTATTTCAACCAAAGACATTTTCTATCATCTCCATTATTCATTTTTCAAGAGTGTAATTACTCCAAATTTTCCTTCAAATAATCAATCATTCATATTTACTCTCTTCAGTGTCACCAAAATTCTTCTGAATTTTTGGTTAATTTAACTTTTTCCATTAATGTGATACTAGACTTCCTGATTATTATATCAATTTTTCTGAGTAATCGCTTTTTCTTGCTCCAAGATGAAATGATTCCCTCTGTATGCTTGTATTCATTGGTTTGATAATGAATCAAAAGTCAGGTTTATCTAACTGTAGATAAACGCATATTATTTAAACTAAAGTAACAGCTTGTCTTTATAAAAAATTTTCATATACTCGTTTCAAGTAAACAATTGCTTCCATCTGATCTTGCTGATTCGTTCCTAAGACTATTGAATAAGGATCCGCACGTTTAAAAGACAGCTTTTTATAGTAAAACGTTTCATAAAGAATATCTTTTCTTTGTGTTTCATTAAATACTTTAACCTGTAGAACATTTTCTAAACTACTAAACTTAGCAACCTCGACAAATTTGCTTTCTTTATGATAATACTGGTATTCTTTGACCGTTTGATCAATGCAACTGATCTCAATTCGGTCCTCATAATACAAAGCAATCGGGTGTTTTGTATAGCTGCACAACTGGATTACATCTGTTAATTCCTCTTTAGGAAGGTAACTATTTCGGAGTATCTTATCTTGTAAAATTATTTGTTGTCCATTTAAACAGATGAATGTGTCCAATCTTAAATCAATTGATTCTTTTAAGAGCACATAAGGTAATTTACTAATAACTACTGGTAATGATTGTTGTTGCTCGAATAAATGATCAATTTGCACTTCTCGTTTGAATAGAATAGATTCATCGATAAAAATAAGTTGTTTGTTCACTAAAGTCCCACCCTTCTTGTTCTTTCAAGTTAGGATAGCATTTGAAGTGCACTCCAAGTCAACTGAAATTGAACATAGCATTAATTTTCTATTTGACCTTGAGTCGACTCTAAGTGGTAAAATAAAGGAAATAATAATCAGAGAGGATTTTTTTATGACGTACAAAATCCACGAATTTTCAAAAATGACTGGCCTGACACCTTATACTTTGCGCTTTTATGAAAAAGAAGGCTTGATCACAGTGAATCGCGATCAGAATAATATTCGGATTTATGATGATCGAAACAAAGAGTGGATCGACTTTTTTCTTCATTTGAAAAAAACTGGAATGACGATCGAAGACTTGAAACAATATTTAACTTGGTGGTATGAAGGAGATTCTACGAATCAGAATCGATTAGATTTACTACAAAAGCAAAAGGAACTTGCTCTGAAAGAGATGGAACAAATCCAACAAGGAATTGAGGTTCTTGATTATAAAATCGAGGTCTATAAAAAAAGAGTAGCCGACCAAAAGAAATAACTTCAAATCACTTTAAATACAAAAAGAACCCGAAACAAAATGATTATTTCATTTTGTTTCGGGTAATAGTTCGTATAGAGCTAAAAAAAGCTCCTTCAGTTAGAATCAGTTCGTTATTTATTATAAATTTTTGGACCTTTACGCATATTTTTACGGTCATTTTTTGGCGTCTCCATTTGTTTCGAACGACCACCGCTTTGTTTTTTCTTGATTAGTTCAAGCATTTTCTTTTTTGTATCCATTTTACACCGTCCTTGTTAACAAAGTGACTGACTCGATATGAGTTGTTTGCGGGAAATTATCCACTGGTTGGACTTCTTTGACTTCAAAGCCTCCTTCAACAAGTAGGGCAAGATCACGTGCTAATGTTGCTGGATTACAGCTTACATAAACGATCCGTTTGGGCTTCGTTTCGATCAACGTTTCTACCAAACTTGCTTCTAACCCTTTACGCGGAGGATCAACGATGACAACATCTGGTTTGATGTCATTTTCGATCATTCGCGGTAAGGCTTCTTCAGCTAACCCTGCTGTAAATGTCGCATTTGTGATGTTGTTTAGTTTTGCATTGCTTTCAGCGTTTTTTGCAGCTTCTTCAATGACTTCCACACCATAAACATGTTTAGCATCTTTCGCTAAAGTTAGTCCAATCGTACCAATTCCACAATAAGCATCAACCACTACTTCTTCACCCGTTAATGCTGCGTATTCTTTGACTTTATTGTACATCACTTCTGTTTGTTGGGGATTGACTTGGTAGAATGAACGAGAAGAGATTTCAAATTTCAAATCAAAAATCGTATCGATCATCTTGTCTTCTCCGTGTAACAGAATCGTCTCATCTCCAAAAATCACATTTGTCTTTTTGGAATTGACATTTTGAACAATGCTGACAACTTCTGGCAAGGCTTCTAAAATATCAGGAATGATTTTACTTGTTGGGAATAATTTAGCGGTTCTCGTAATTAAAACGATCATCATTTCTCCCGTATGGTACCCACGACGAACAACGATATGACGCAAGTTACCAGTATTATCAGATTCGTTGTAAGGTTTAATACTATAACGTCTCATGATATCACGAATCTTGATGACTGCTTCATCAATGCTAGGATCTTGGATGTAGAAATGTTCTAAGGGAATCAAATCATGGCTATTTTTTCTGAAGAAACCAGTTTGCAGCTTGTCATCGATTTTTCTGACTGGAATTTGTGCTTTATTACGGTAACCCCATGGATTATTCATACCTAATGCATCCAATACTGGAACGTCTGGTAATTTTGCTACACGTTGCATCACGTTTTTCACTTGGTCTGTTTTAAATGTCAATTGAGCACCATAGGCTAAATGCTGTAATGGACTGATCCCAACTTTAGTAAAATTTGCGTCTTTAACTGGTACACGATCTTCACTTGATTTTAAGATAGTCAAAACTTTCCCATAGCCGAAACTTTTACCGACTTTCAAGACTTTGATTTCGATTTTTTCACCTGGCAAAGCATTTTCTATAAAAAGCGGGTAGCCATCAACTTTGGCAACACCCATTCCTTCATGTGTCAGATCAATAATATCAACTTCGATTGTTTCATTTTTGTTCACTGGAAAATTATTCATAAGTCGCTCCTTCTTTAATGCACTTCTCTCATTCTAATGAAAAAATGCTAGAAAAGCAATAGAGAGATTGTTTCTACAATGAAAAGAGTTAAAAATTAATCTTTCCATTTAATTGATTTCAAGAAGTTTATTTTCGATAAGCTGGATCACCTGTTTTTTGGCTGTTTCACTCTCGATAAAATCATACTTATCTCCATCAATTTGGATTTTTGGGCTCTCATTGTATTCTTCAAACCATTTTTCATAACGGCTATTTAATTCTTTATAGTAATCATATAAAGCGGGATCTTGTTCAACTTGCTCATAGGGACGTCCACGTCTTTGAATTCGCTCCAACATTTTAGGAAACGATATTTTAATGTGCACTAATAAATCAGGACGTTTTTTATTTGCTGCATAAGGTAATTCTTGTAACATATTCTCTAATAAGGAATCGTAAACTTTTACTTCTGTTTCATTTGCTCTACCTAAATCAGCATTTAAATGAAATAATAAAGAATCTTCGTAGATTGAACGATCTAATACATTATTTTTATGAGAAAGTGCTTGTTTAATACTATCAAACCGTTTATTTAAAAAATAAATTTGTAATAAAAAAGCATATTTTTTAGGATCTGCATAAAATAGAGGTAATACTTCATTATCATCAACTGATTCATAAAAAGCCTCTGATCCTAAATGTTCTGAAATGATTTCTGTTAAACTAGATTTTCCTGCACCAATGGTACCTGCTAAAACGATCACTGCCATCGAACTCCCTACCTATTGTTAATTATTTTCAGCCAATAAATCGTAACTCCTATCAAATGAAAAACCTGCTTACCTTGTTTATCATTTTTTGAGAGATGCGACTTATTTAATTTACTCTTATTTCAATTACAAGTCAATGTGAATACATCTCATTAATCGATTATGAGACATTTTTTATACAACATATCGTTTTTTTTGATTACTAAACACTATATACAGTGTTTAGTATTTCATTTCATGATTCTTCTAACAAAAATATACGTAACCCTACTACAACAAAAAAGTATCTAAGACGCGTGTCTAGATACTTTTTTGCAGTTATCATGAATCAACCGATTTTTCCATTATTATCAATGTCTTCTTCGGTCAAACGTTCTACTTCTTTGACGAATTCTTTACTAGTTTCATGATATTCGTCCTCTTCATCTGAAGTCCCATCATAATCATCCAAGACAGAACCCATGATTGCATTAGACGGAATCGCATCAGCATTGGCAAACATTTCAATATGCTGATGTAAATTAGTGAATTCCATTGGTGCGTCTCCACCATATTCACCATCTAAATTGATCATCATACGACTATTTTCTTCAAGCGTCTGAGCATGCAGATGACTAGTTTTTGTATAGATCAAGCGATTGTCTTCTATGTGTTTTCCACCGTTAAGCATCAAGGCAGCTAAATGGAGAATTTCAAAAACATTCGCAGTTTTCACAATAATCAAAGAAAATTTTCCGTCATCTAGCTTGGCATCTGGCGCGATTTGTTCGAAACCGCCAACAGAATTCGTCAAACCTAAGAAAAACATTGATGCATTGCCTTCATAGATACCTTCATCATATTCCATTCGCATTTTGATTGGTTTGACCCGCGGCAGCATTTCAGCACCTTTTGCCAAGTATGCAAGATACCCAAAGATACTCTTCAGCTCTGAAGGAACCTCATATGTCAGTTCAGTTAAATGGCCCCCGGCAGCTATGTTGATAAAGTAACTATCTTTTGCTTTACCGATATCCATTTTAACTGTTTGATTTTTTTTGATTACTTCTGCCGCTTTGACGATGTTATCTCTAGGGATTTTTAATGCTCGTGCATAATCATTGGTTGTTCCAGCTGGTATAATCGCCATAGACGGTCTTTTTTCTAAAGGAGCAATACCATTTACGACTTCATTGATGGTCCCGTCACCACCGGCGGCAACAATTAGCTCAAAACCTAATTTTGCCACTCGACGGGCTTCATTCTTAGCGGAATTTTCAGCTGGAGTTGTCGCAAAAGCACTCGCTTCATATCCGCACTCTTCTAATACAGAAAGAATATCAGCTAGATTCTTTTTGACTAGCTCTTTACCTGAAGTTGGATTATAAATCACTCTTGCTTTTTTCATCATCATCTGCCGCTTTCTAACGTTTTGCCAATTCTTCTTGTAATAATTTATTCACAACGCCTGGGTTGGCTTGGCCTTTCGTTGCTTTCATGATTTGACCGACTAAAAAGCCAACAGCGCGGTCTTTCCCGTTTTTAAAATCATCGACAGATTGTTGATTATTATCCAATACTTCATTGATGATCGGTAATAATTGTGATGGATCTGATAATTGAACTAAGCCTTTTGCTTCAACGACTTCTTTGGCATCTCCACCATTTTCGATCAGCTCTTTAAAGACCTTTTTAGCGATTTTAGAACTGATTGTACCATCTGCAACTAATGTAATCATGCCAGCTAAATTGGCAGGGGTCAATTTAGTATCTGGTAATTCGATTTTTTCACTGTTCAAATAAGCAGAAACTTCACCCATCAACCAGTTAGATACTTGTTTAGCATCTGCTCCTTCATTTAGAGCGGCTTCAAAGAAATCAGACATTTCTTTTGTCAGTGTTAGAACCATCGCATCGTATTCTGGTAAACCGAGTTCTTTGATATAACGAGCACGACGAGACGCTGGCATTTCTGGTAAGCTGTGACGAACACGTTCGATCCATTCATCATCGATCGCAAAACGAGGAACATCAGGCTCTGGGAAGTAGCGGTAGTCACTTGAACCTTCTTTAACACGCATCAATAATGTTTTGTTTGTCGTTTCATCAAAGCGACGTGTTTCTTGTTGGATTTCGCCACCAGATAACAACACTTTCGCTTGACGTTTTTCTTCAAAAGCAAGACCTTTTTTGACAAAACTCATTGAGTTTAAGTTTTTAAGTTCAGCTTTTGTTCCAAATTTTTCTTGCCCATATGGACGTAAAGAGATATTGGCATCACAACGCATTGAACCTTCTTCCATTTTCACATCAGAAACGCCTGTAAATAAAATGATTGAGCGGATTGCTTCTAAATAAGCATAGGCTTCTTCTGGTGAACGCATATCTGCTTCTGAAACGATTTCGATCAGAGGTGTTCCTTGACGGTTTAAATCAACGTATGAATAACCACCATCACCGTGGATATTTTTTCCAGCATCTTCTTCTAAATGCACACGTTCGATACGGATGCGTTTTGTTTTGCCTTCCACTTCAATATCGATCCAGCCATCATGACCGATTGGTTGATCAAATTGAGAAATTTGGTACGCTTTCGGATTATCTGGGTAGAAATAGTTTTTACGGTCAAAATGCGTATCTTTCGAGATTTCACAATTTAACGCCAGTGCTGCTTTCATCCCAAATTCAAGAGCTTGTTTATTCATAACTGGTAATACGCCTGGATAACCCCAATCAATCACGTTTGTATTGCTGTTTGGTTCTGCTCCAAAGTGCGCTGGTGCAGGTGAAAAGATTTTAGAGTTTGTTTTTAATTCTACATGGACCTCAAGTCCGATGACAGTTTCAAAGTTCATTAGTCATTCCCCCCTAAGATCACAGGTTTTTTCGTATGGAAATCCGTTGCTTGTTCAAATGCATAAGCCGCTTTGTACATCGTACTCTCATCAAATGGTTTTCCGATGATTTGCAAGCCGACAGGCAATCCTTCTGAAAATCCAGCTGGTACTGACATACCAGGTAATCCAGCTAAGTTAACTGGAATCGTTAATAGATCGTTCATATACATCGTGATTGGATCGTTGATGTTTTCACCTAAACCAAATGCGACAGTTGGTGAAGCAGGACCAATGATAATATCATATTTCTCAAAAACAGCATCAAAGTCTCGCTTGATTAAGGTTCTAACTTGTCCTGCTTTTTTAAAGTGTGCATCATAATGTCCAGCACTTAAAGAAAATGTCCCAAGCATAATACGGCGTTTTACTTCTAAACCAAATCCTTCTGAACGTGAATTTACATACACATCTTCAAGATTTTTCACGTTTTCAGAGCGATAGCCATAACGAATACCATCAAAACGTTGTAAGTTTGAACTTGCTTCTGATGAAGCGATGATATAATACACAGCTACACCATATTTAGAATGCGGTAAACTAACTTCTTCTACGGTTGCTCCAAGTGCTTTAAAGGTTTCAGCAGCTTTAAGAACAGCTTCTTTAACGCCAGCATCTACCCCTTCCCCTAAATATTCTTTAGGTAAAGCGACTTTCATTCCTTTGATATCCCCAGTCAAACCAGCAGTAAAATCAGGAACTGAAGCCCCAGCCGACGTGCCATCTTTTTCATCAAAGCCACTGATTGCATTCAAAGCTAACGCATTGTCTTGTACATTTCTTGTCATTGGTCCAATTTGATCTAAACTTGAAGAGAATGCAATCAACCCAAAACGAGATACACGTCCATAAGTCGGTTTCATCCCAACGATTCCGTTAAAAGAAGCAGGTTGACGAATACTTCCGCCAGTATCACTTCCTAGAGAAACCGGAATTTGTCCTGCTGCTACAGCTGCTGCCGAGCCGCCAGAAGAGCCACCAGGTACTTTAGTGTGATCCCACGCATTTTTTGTTTTCTTGAAGTATGATGTTTCTGTACTTGCGCCCATCGCAAACTCATCCATATTCAATTTCCCAACAGGAATCATGTCTGCTTGATAGACTTTATCCATAACGGTTGCATCGTAAATTGGATTAAAATTGTGCAACATTTTTGATGCAGCTGTTGTTAAAATATCTTTGGTGACGATATTATCTTTGATCCCAATTGGAATACCCGCTAACGGATTAGATTCAGTGATTCCTTTCAGGTCGATTGCTTTTGCCAACTCTAGCGCTTTCTCTTCACTGATTGTAATAAATGAATCTACATCTTTTTCTGTTTCTTTGATCCGGTTTAAGGTTGCATGTGTTAAATCAGTTGCTGTGATTTCCTTTGAGACAAGTAAATCATGTAGCTCGGTTAAGGACTTATCATATAATTTTTCCATTATGCACCAGCCTCCCCATTGTCGATAATCGCTGGCACTTTAATATAGCCATTTTCTGATTCAGGTACGTTTTTCATTAATTCATCGCGATCCATACCTGGTGTCACAACATCTTCTCTCATTACATTGATCGATTGTGCAACATTAGAGGTAAACGGAACGCCTTCTGTATCTACCTCTTCTAATAATTCTACCATGTCGATAATTTTGCCTAATTGAGCGGTAAAGTCTTTTAATTCCTCATCGGAAAAAGACAATTTGGACAATTTGGCTACATGTTTTGCTTTTTCTTCACTGATTGCCATGGATACCCTTCTTTCCTTTAGAAAAACTCAGACAAGCTGTAGCCCTTTCAGTTGATCGTTTAAACAACCAAAAGACAGCTTAGATGAGTTCACTAGTTCATTTTTATACTGTTAAACGATATTTCTCGTTAAGAAAACAGCTTTTTTCTTATTCTATCATAAAATTCTAAGAAATTATGATAGAGATGAAAGAAAATAGTCTGTAAATGTAAAATTTGTGCTGAAAGTTCTAGATTGTTTCATTTTCAGTTGCTTCAATGGTCGTACTATTGTCTAATGCTGTGACCATTTGTTGTTCATCCCAGACTTCAATACCAAGGTCTTGAGCTTTCGTTAACTTACTGCCAGCTTCTTCACCAGCCACGACAATATCCGTCTTTTTAGAAACGCTCCCTGTTACTTTTCCACCTAGATTTTCGATCTTTTCTTTGGCTTCTTCTCTATTATAATGGGTTAGTTTCCCTGTTAAAACGACCGTTTTATCTTTGAATGGCGATTCAACGGCTGCTAATTGAGCGGTGCGGATTCCTTTGTATTCAAAATTCACGCCCGCTTTTGTCAATTCATCCATCAATTCATGGACTTCTTCATTTTCAAAGTAAGTGACCAAACTGTCCGCAATAATTTCTCCCATTGAATCCAGTGCCACAACCTCATCTTTCGTTGCTTTACTGATTGCATTTAGGTCACCAAAATGTTCAGCTAAAACTTTAGCTGCCTTAGACCCAACATGACGAATCCCTAAACCAAAAAGCAAACGTTCAACAGAATTATCACGACTAGCAGCAATCGCTTTGTATATATTATTTGCTGACTTTTCTTTGACTTTATCTAGCGTCATTAACTGTTCCTCTGTTAAAAAATACAAATCAGCGACATCAGCGACTAACTCCTTATCGAACATTTGCTCTAAGACACGAGGTCCTAAACCATCGATATTCATCGCATTTCTAGAGACAAAGTGATTTAACCCTTCTTTGATTTGCGCCGGACATTTTGGATTGATACAGCGCAAAGCAACTTCTTCATCTAAATGAACAAGCTCACTATCACAAACAGGACAATGGGTCGGGATTTCATATGGTTGACTGCTTTCATCCCGTTTTTCGGTCAAGACTTGGGCAACTTCTGGAATAATATCGCCAGCTTTATAAATAATCACGGTATCATTCAAGCGAATATCCTTCATTGCAATAAAATCAGCATTGTGCAAACTTGCCCGACTAACAGTCGTTCCTGCTACACGAACTGGTTGCATGACAGCCGTTGGTGTCACGACACCTGTCCGACCAATCGTCCATTCGATTTCTTCTACCACTGTTTGTGCTTCTTCGGGTGGAAACTTGTATGCAATCGCCCAACGAGGTGCCTTAACTGTAAAACCTAATTCATCTTGAATCGTAAACTCATTCGCTTTGATGACAATACCATCGATTTCGTAAGGTAAATCTGTACGCTTTTCATGATACTCTTCGATATACGCCCAAACTTCATCGATAGTTTGACATAATTGCTTTTCAGGATTCGTTCTAAAGCCAATTTCAGAAAGTTCATTTAAAGCATCAAACTGCGTCTGTGCCGTCATTGGACCAAAATCAGCTACTGTATACAAAAAGGTGCTGAGATTTCGTTTTGCAACCATACTGGTGTCCAATTGTCGTAGGCTACCTGCTGCTGCATTTCTTGGGTTAGCAAAAACATCTTGTCCAGCTTCTTCTCGCTCTTTATTCAAGTTAACAAATGACTGCTTAGGCATGTAGCACTCGCCACGCACTTCAACTGAAATCGGCTTTTTCAATTCTAAAGGAATTGATTTAACTGTTTTTAAGTTTTCTGTGATATTTTCACCCACAGTACCATCACCACGCGTTGCACCTTGAACAAATTTTCCATTTTCATATTTCAACGAAATCGCTAATCCGTCAATTTTCAACTCACAACAATAACCAACAGGCTTACCTGCTAATTTTTGAACACGTTCATCAAAATCATAAATATCTTCTTTACTGAAACCATCATTTAGACTGTACATCTGCACTTCATGCGTGACTTTTTCAAATCCTTGTAAAATCTTACCGCCAACACGTTGGGTGGGTGAGTCAGAAGTAATCAAATCTGGATATTCAGTTTCTATGTCGACTAATTCTTTGTACAAGCGATCATATACATAATCTTCTACAGTGGGTTGATCCGCCACGTAATATTCATGAGAATATTGGTTTAACTGCGTCCGTAGTTCTTTCGCTTTGTCTGTCGCTGCGGCTAATGTTAATGGTATTTCCGACATGATACCCCTCCTAAATTAAAAGTTGAAAGAGCTCTCTCATTTTTTATATTTTTTCTATCGGAGCAAATGCTGCTAATAAGCGTTTGATGCCTTTTTCAGGGAAAGCAACGTCTAGCTCTAAATCCTTGGCAGTACCGCCAACTCGGACGACTGTTCCTGTTCCCCACGCTTTATGTCTGACTTTATCGCCTGCTTGCCAAGCCATCGATTCACCACCGCTAGCCACTTTATCCGTAACTGGCTGTTTAGTCGGCTGGGAATAAGCAGGTTTAAATACTTTTGGCTCAAAAGTTCTACTTGGCGCTTTCGGTGCCGCGATTGAACCTTGTAAATCTAACAATTCTTCGTCTATTTCGTCTAAAAAACGACTCGGACGGTTATATTGTGTTCTACCATATAAGGTTCGAGAAAATGCGTTAGTAATAAATAGAATTTCCTCTGCACGAGTGATTCCTACATAAGCTAAACGACGTTCTTCTTCTAATTCGCTTTCTTCCAACATTGCACGAGACAATGGAAAAACGCCTTCTTCCATCCCAATCAAAAAGACAACAGGAAATTCTAGTCCTTTAGCTGCATGGAGTGTCATCAAAGTAACTTGAGAAGTGCTTTCTTCTAAATTATCTAAATCTGAAACAAGGGCTAGATCGTTTAGGAAGACTGCTAACTTTTCTTCTGGTGCATCAGCCTCTTCTTCTCCCTGACGTTCATATCGTTTGTCGAATTCTTGTGTAACCGTTAAAAATTCATCCAAGTTCTCTAAACGCGCTTGAGATTCCAAATTATTTTGTCTCACTAATTCATCTCGGTAACCGCTACGTTCTAGTACTTCTTTCACTAATTCAGTAATTGTCAGATATGGAATCATCTGAGATAGGTCTTGGATCATCATGCCAAAACTGCCTAACTCTTTGCCAGCTTTACCTGAAATATTAGCTAAGTCTACATTTTTTGAAGCTTCTAATAAAGACCAGTCGTGTATCTGAGAAAAGCTTCTTAATTTCTCGACCGAGCTTTTACCGATTCCACGTTTTGGTTCATTGACAACACGCTCAAAACTAAGCGAATCCATGGGATTTGAAATAATATTCAAATAGCCTAAGATGTCTTTAATTTCTTTACGATCATAGAATTTGTGTCCGCCAACCATCGTATAAGGAATATTGGATTTCAGCAACATTTCTTCCATTACCCGTGACTGAGCATTGGTACGATATAATACAGCGAAATCGCCATAAATTCGATCTTTTTCTCGAATTTCTTTTTGAATCTGCCCCACAATAAATTGCGTTTCATCTCGCTCATTATCGCCCCGATAATATACAATTTTTTCTCCATCTGTATTTTCAGTCCATAATTGCTTATCACGACGATTGCTATTATTTTTGATCACATTGTTCGCCGCGTCCAAGATTTTTTTTGTTGAGCGGTAATTTTGTTCCAACAGGATCACAGCAGCATCTGGATAATCCTTTTCGAAGTCCAAAATGTTCTGCATATCTGCTCCACGCCAACCATAGATACTTTGGTCAGCATCCCCTACAACACATAAATTTTTAAAACGCGCTGCTAACATATTTACTAATGTATACTGCGCATGGTTAGTATCTTGATACTCATCTACATGAATATAGTGAAATTTATTTTGATAATAGGTCAACGAATCAGGATGTTCATTAAACAATCGAATTGTATTCATAATCAAATCATCAAAATCCATACATTGGTTATTTCTTAATTCTTTCTGGTACATCTTATAGCATTTCGCAACAACTTCTTCATAAGGAGTTCCCTGTAATTCTTCAACTTTTGCTGGCGTCTGCAACTCATTTTTGGCGTTACTGATTGTTCCTAAAATCGAGCGAGGATCATATTTTTTCGCATCGATATTCAGTTCATTCAAAATTCGTTTCATCAATGTCCGTTGTTCAGAAGTATCAATGATCGTGAAATTACGATTATAACCGATCTGATCGACATCACGGCGTAAAATTCGCACACACATTGAATGAAATGTTGAAACCCAAACATCATTTCCGCCAACTTCTAGTAATTTCCCAACCCGCTCTCTCATTTCTTTTGCGGCTTTATTGGTAAAAGTGATTGCTAAAATATTCCATGGATTAACATCTTTTTCTTCAATTAGATAGGCAATGCGGTGTGTTAATACTCTTGTTTTCCCACTACCTGCGCCCGCCATAACCAGTAAAGGCCCTTCTGTATGTAAAACGGCTTCCTTTTGTCGTGGGTTCATACCTTGGATCAAGGCGTTTTCTTGTGCCATCATCAACGTCCTCTCTCTTTTTTCAATCTTATACATTATACCAAATATAGCTGGAAAATTCTTTAATAATGATGGAATTTATAGAACATATTTTCTTTTTTTAAGTTCGTATTTTAAGAGAATAAAATGATCGTGTGTTGCTTTTTTCTTTAGTGATAGACGCGTAAGTTAAATAAAAAAAATCACTCAATAAAGAGTGAGACATTTAGTATATTTTGAATGCAGATGGCATCCGATATTTCAATCCACTCACTCAATAAAGAGTGAGACGTTTTTGTTATTTTCTCTACCTCAATACCACTTTTAATTTCAATCCACTCACTCAATAAAGAGTGAGACGATTTAACAGAGCTAACTAACAAGGTAAATAATATAATTTCAATCCACTCACTCAATAAAGAGTGAGACAAGTCTTCATCGTCAAAATTATACGTATAAAGTATTTCAATCCACTCACTCAATAAAGAGTGAGACCGTGAAAAGACAGCAAATTTGTACCTATTTGCTCTTTTACACATTATAAATCACATTAAAATGTGATTTCGATGAGAAAAAACAACTATTTATATTGTTTTCCTCTCTAAATTTGGTGCGAATCTCCCAGAGATTTCATGCGCACTTATGGTTCGCACCGAATCTCAATGCGAACAAATGGCTTTTCACTTATATCACTTATATATAGTATAATCACAATCTTGTCATAAGTCACGCTCTATTTGGCTCCTAGCACCTTGATACTTATATAGATTCTTCCTTCCGATTAATCCCATTATCATACCCATTACGTAATCGTTCTACAATAGCTTCATTTACATAAATAGAAATTTCTCCACCATTCACTGGAAAATCCCCCGCACCTGCCTCATCTAAAATAACTTTTGTTGTATTATTTCCCAAAATATCAACAAATATCTTTCCAGCATGTACAGCGCTGATCGTCATCTTTTTTACACCTGCTTGCGCATTTGTCATAACAACCGCATAACCAGATTTTTCTCGGTCAAACGTACCTGTCCTAATCCAACCGATAATAGCAGGATCGTCAAAATAATCCATTTCACTCCCATATGCTAATTGTTCTCTAATTTTTAATAACAAGTCCAAATCTTCACCTACTGGCTCAACATTTTGAGAGGGAATCCCAAATAAATCGCCCCAAAAAACAATCGGTGTTCCAGCTTTACGAAGTAAGATCAGTGCGTAGGCATGAACTTTGAACCAGCCATCGACCCAGGATTCCAAGCTTTGTCCTTTTTGCGTATCATGATTATCAACAAACGTCACTGCCCATTCAGACCGTTCTTTCGCTAATGTTCCTTCAAATATATTTCGCATATCATATTGACCGTCAGAACTAGCAGCCTCGTAAAAATGATAATGTAGAGGAACATCAAATAAAGAAATCAATGTTCCAGAACTATCAATGTAATTGGTCAGTTTTTCAAGTTCCCCATTCCAATATTCACCAACGACAAACAACTCTCTTCCTTTTTCTTTTCTTCTATTTAATAACCATTCAACAAAGTAATTAAATTGAATATGTTTAACTGCATCTAAACGGTATCCATCAATATCTGTTAATTCTTGGTACCATTTTCCCCATTTATTTAACTGCTCAACGGTTTCAGGATACTCCATGTCCAAATTGCAACCCATTAAATAATCATAATTGCCATTTTCATTATCAACTTCTTGATCCCAGCCTTTTCCTTCAAAATTGAAAATACCATGATCCTTTCGTCGATCATCAAAATCAACCCCTGAAAAATTTTTCCAAGTCCAAATATAGTCATTATACTTCTGCTTTCTTCCTAGAAAAGTAAATTTTGTCCAAGCTGAAATTTCTTCTTTACCACTTAATGTTTCATTTCGGTTCTCTGGACGAGATTTAAAAGCTACAACCGTTTCTTCTTCATCGGCGCCCATGAAATGATCAAAAACAATATCTCCATATACCTCTATTCCAGCTTTCTTAAAGGCTTGAATACAATTAAGATAATCAGTTTTTGTCCCATATTTAGTAGGGATCGTGCCTTTTTGATCAAATTCGCCTAAATCATACAAATCATAAGGAGCATACCCCACATCTTCCAGTCCGTTTGCACCTTTATATGCTGGTGGAAACCAGATGCCATTGATTCCCTTGTCGTGTAGTGCGACGGCCAATTTTGTCAGCCGTTGCCAATGTTTCCCATCAGCTGGCAGATACCATTCAAATCCTTGTAATATTGTACGATTATTCATGCAGATCCCTCCGATTTTACCTACCTACATTAAGCCAAAAATTAAACAACTTTGCAAATAATAAAATTTGGAAGATCGGCTGCTCAAAAATGAACGGTTAAAAACGTTAATGATCGTTTATGAACGTTTTTGATTGCATAGTGAAATAAGATGTGCTATTATATTCAATGAAAAGAGGGTTGAAAATGCTTACAGAAGAAAGACATCAAGCAATTTTACATTTATTAGACCAACAATCAGTTGTGAAATCTCAAGAATTAGCTTCACTTCTAAACGCTTCTGAATCGACGATTCGCCGTGATTTACAAGATTTGGAAGATGCAGAATTACTTGAGCGAGTTCATGGCGGAGCAAAACGAATTCTAAATTTAGGCTTTGAACAAAATATGACCGAAAAATCAAGCAAAAACACGCAAGAAAAACAAGCAATTGCTTCATTAGCCGCTCAATTTGTTCACCATGGGGATGTTATTTACTTGGATGCTGGATCAACTACTTTAGAGATGCTGCCATTCCTATCAGGTAAAAATGTTACTGTTGTCACCAATTCTGTGCATCATGCTGCAAAGCTTGGTGACCTTAATATCAACACTATGATTCTTGGTGGGGCTTTAAAGTTATCGACAAAAGCAATTATCGGTGCAACAAGTATGGAACAACTGAGTCATTTTCGCTTCAACAAAGTTTTCATGGGGATGAATGGAGCACATCTTGAGTTTGGGTTAACAACACCTGATCCAGAAGAAGCAGCATTAAAACGTTTGGCCATTACCCAAGCTGAAGAAGCTTATGTTCTGATTGATCAAAGCAAGTTGAACAAAGTAACCTTTACAAAAGTTACAGATCTTGAAGATGTCATACTTCTCACCAACCATTGTTTACCAGAATTACTTGAACAATTCCAGAAAAAAACAACTATCAAGGAGGCAGCGCAATGATTTACACTGTAACACTAAATCCTTCAATCGACTATATCGTTCATGTTGAAGAATTAAAATTAGGAAACTTGAATCGGATGACCAACGATTTTAAGTTACCTGGTGGTAAAGGCATCAATGTTTCCCGGATCTTAAAACGAATCCAAACAGAATCTACGGCTCTTGGTTTTTTGGGCGGTTTTACTGGCTCATTCATTTCTGACTGGCTAACCCAAGAACGGATTCAAACTAATTTTACTAAGGTCCGCGAAGACACACGAATCAATATCAAACTGAAATCTAAAAATGAAACAGAAATCAACGGTTTAGGTCCTGCGCTCAGCAATGAAGAACTGCAAGAATTAAAACAAGCACTAAGTTTGGTTTCAGCTGGTGACATCGTTGTTTTATCTGGAAGTACTCCAGCAACATTGCGAGAAGGCTTTTATGAAGAGCTGATTCAAATTATTAAAGATAAACAAGCTGAATTTGTGATTGATACCACTGGAAAAGATTTACTCAATGCTCTTCAAAACAAACCATTGCTTATCAAACCGAACAATCATGAATTAGCTGAATTATTTGATGTACGTTTCCAAACAGTGGATGATATTCTACCATTTGGCAACCGTTTATTAGAAGATGGTGCTCAACATGTGATCATTTCCATGGCAGGTGATGGCGCATTATTGTTTACCAAAAATGGTGTTTATCGTTCAAATGTTTTAAAACGACCATTGAAAAATTCAGTTGGTGCAGGAGACTCGATGATTGCCGGATTTGTTGGGACATTTTCTAAAAGCAATGATCCTGTAGAAGCGTTTAAATGGGGCGTTGCTTGCGGCAGTGCAACAGCATTTTCAGATGACTTGGCAACCGCTGATTTGATCAATGAATTAATTGCAGAAGTCATTATAGAAAAAATCAGCTAACTTTACAGACTTGCTTTTCAATAAAAGAGCAACAAGTCTACACAGCTTTAAATTAGGAGGAAAAACAATGAATATCAAAGACTTATTAGTCAAAGACGTTATGATCATGGATTTGCAGGCTACCGATAAAAAAGGGGCAATCGATGAAATGGTTCAAAAAATGTATGATGGCGGTAGAATTTCCGATATAGATACTTATAAGAATGGTATATTAGCTCGCGAGGCACAAACTTCAACTGGTTTGGGTGATGGTATTGCTATGCCACATGCTAAAAATAGTGCAGTTAAAGAAGCAACGGTTCTATTTGCCAAAAGTAATTCTGGTGTCGATTATGAAGCGTTAGATGGTCAACCAACCTACTTATTCTTTATGATTGCAGCCCCAGAAGGCGCAAACGATACGCATTTACAAGCTTTAGCGGCCCTTTCTCGTTTATTGATCGATCCTGATTTTGTCGCCAAGTTAAAAGAAACTACAACCCCTGAAGCTGTTCAAAATCTTTTTCAATCAGCTGAAGAGGCAAAAGAAGCAGAAGAAAAGAAGGAACAGCAGGAGCAAGCCGCTGTAAATACTCAAGATAGCACCCGAAAATTTGTAGTAGCTGTTACCGCTTGTCCAACAGGAATTGCCCACACTTATATGGCCGAAGACGCTTTAAAGAAAAAGGCCAAAGAGCTGGGGATCGATATCAAAGTAGAAACAAATGGTTCTGAAGGAATCAAAAATCGTTTAACAGCTGAAGATATTGCTCGCGCTGATGGCGTAATCGTTGCAGCGGATAAAAAAGTAGAAATGAACCGATTTGATGGCAAAGAGCTTGTTAACCGCCCAGTTAGTGATGGGATTCGTAAAACAGAAGAATTGATTCAGTTGGCCACAAGTGGAACGGCTCCGATTTTCCATAGTTCTGAATCAGATAATAGTGAAGAAGATGCTTCAGCGGATGGTTCTATCGGTTCAAGAATCTATAAAGATTTAATGAATGGTGTGTCACACATGCTACCATTTGTTATCGGCGGTGGTATCGCGATTGCTCTGTCCTTTATGATCGACCAATTTATTGGCGTTCCACAAGATCAATTAAGTATGCTTGGAAATTATAATGAAGCCGCTTCTTGGTTCAATCAAATCGGCAGCGCAGCATTCGGATTTATGTTACCCGTTTTAGCCGGCTTTATTGCTTCAAGTATCGCTGATCGTCCAGGTTTGATCGTTGGTTTTGCAGCAGGTGCTTTAGCGAATACAGGTGGTGCAGGTTTCTTAGGGGCACTGATTGGTGGTTTCTTAGCTGGCTACGTCATTGTTTTCTTGAAAAAACTTTTCAAAGGCTTACCTAAGTCACTAGATGGTATCAAAACTATTCTATTTTATCCTGTTTTCGGATTGTTGATTACTGGCGGGCTGATGCTTTTAGTTAATGTTCCGATGAAAGTCATCAATGATGGGTTAAATAATTTCTTGTTAGGTTTAGATGGTACAAACGCTGCACTTTTAGGCGCCCTACTTGGCGGAATGATGGCGATCGATTTAGGTGGTCCGATTAATAAAGCTGCTTATGTTTTTGGTACTGCCTCTATTGCAGCAACCGTGACAGAAGGCGGAAGCATCATTATGGCTTCTGTTATGGCAGGTGGTATGGTTCCTCCTTTAGCAATTTTTATTGCAACATTACTGTTTAAAAATAAATTTACTCAAGACCAAAAAGATGCTGGTTTGACCAACTTAGTAATGGGTCTCTCCTTTGTAACAGAAGGTGCAATTCCTTTTGCAGCAGCTGATCCATTACGTACGATTCCAAGTTTTGTTGTCGGTTCAGCCTTAGCTGGCGGTTTAGTTGGCGGCTTTGGAATTCGTCTATTAGCGCCTCACGGTGGAATCTTCGTTGCTTTATTATTAAGTCATCCACTTCTCTATTTAGTCTTTATCGCACTTGGTGCAATTGTTTCAGCTGTAATTTTAGGTATTGTAAAAAAACCAATTGCACAATAACTGGCTTTATCTAACCTCAAATGATCGAGATTTCTTCTTGATTATTTGAGGTTTTTTCTATACAATAATATTTTTGGTCTATATCATTAGCGTAAAAAAAATATCTATATTAAACTACTATATAAGAGATACCTATTTTTTACAGGTTTAATATGTCTTTACTAGAAAGGATAAGGATAACGATTATGACATTTCATTGTAGCAGGTTTTTGTATGAATAGACTATTAGGTAAGGTAGTGTTGGTCACTGAAGCTCAAAGCAGTATTGGCGCTGCAACAGCTAGACTTGCTTCAAATAATGGAGCGATCGTTGTTTGTACCGGCAAAAGTTTAGATAAACTTGCCACTATTGTTTCAGAAATCACCCAAAAAGGGGGGACTGCTGTCTCGTTTGAACATGATATAAGTTCGTTTAAAAGTTGGCAAAAAGTAATTGCTAGGACTATCAAAAAATATGCCAAAATTGATGTTTTAGTCAATAATGCCGGGATCTCTTCTCCAAAGATACTTTTAGAGTTGTCAGCTGAAGACTGGTACAAAATCCAAACGATCGATTTAAATAGTTTTACATACGTTTTAAAAGAAGTTCTCCCGATTATGAAGAAAAATGGTGGTGGATCGATTGTCACTGTTTCTTCACTTCAAGGATTAGTAGGACTTCCAGAAAGTAGCCCTTATGTCGCAGCCAAAGATGTACTTCGCTCTCAGACCCTTGATGCAGCATTTGAATACGCTAAAGATAACATTCGCATCAATTCAATTTGTCCAGGTGTTATTCATACACCGTTAATAGAAACAAGTTTCCCAAATATCAAACCTTTGTATAAAAAATTCGTACAATTTCCTTATTTAGGAAAACCCGAAGATATCGCAAATGGAATCATTTATCTCGCTTGTGATGAAGCTAGTTTTGTTACTGGTGCTGAAATTGTGATCCATGGCGACCGAATCACTAAGTAATGAGCAATCATTTTCCACTTGACTAATCGTAGGAAGGCGTGGGACAAAACTAAAGTTCAGTTTTGTTTCACGCTCTAAATCCAAATAAACATTAAAACAAAAGCGTTTAGCTCCTTCTCATTTCTCGGAGCTAAACGCTTTTGTCGCGACTTCTTAATTATACCTCTATTCGCTAATATCTATCGTCTGATTGACATTCTCTAAATAACTAGCATCTAAAAAAACAACACGTAAATGATTCTTGGCCTTTTTCAAGTCAAACCGCGTAGATGATTCTTTCTGTTTCAAATTACTAATATTGACATCAAATAGCTTATCCCATAATGCTTCTAAAGGAATTTGCTTGATTGCTTCTTTTGGCAGATAAAAACGCAACACCGAAACAAACTCATCATATTTTTGATCTAAAACTTCAATTTCTAAAAATTGCCGGATGTAAAACTCATACGCCAAAAGTCCTTCATCAATCGCCATTTCAGGATCCACTACACGATAATTCATCATTTTTTGGCTCTTCTCATCGATCCAAGGGAAATACGCTTGTGCATTCAAGATGCCTCTAGTCCGCTTCACAATATTTTTTTGTCGAAGATTGTCATAGCTTCTAGTCACGAAATACGTTGCCTGTTTCTTTTCAACAGGTTGATAATAACTATTTTGGTATTGAACAGTTTGAACCACCTCTTCAACAAATGCATACTCAATAAATGGCGGCCTCAATACTCCAGTTCCATTGTTCCAAACCAATTGGTCATAGCCCATCTGATCTCTGAACAAACGCTGATATTTTTTATTTATAGGCAAATCCCAATTAGAAGGGTGATTGAACAAGGTTATTTTGATCAGTTGATTATCCAACTCCTCTACAGACTGCACCTGCTGTACTTCCAAAAAAATCGGTTTTGGAATAAATTGATAATACAAACTGGAATAATACATTTTCCAACAGGAAGTCAAGCATAAACCTTTAAAATAAATATCATAGCCAGCTAATTGATTACAATCAACGATCACGGTTTTATCGCTATTATATCGCTTAGGTAATTGAGCAATTTCACTCTCTGTCTCAAAGTTTCTTTTTTCAATCGTTTCAACATTATTATACAAGTACTCATCTAAGGAACGAATATATCCATAGATACCATTTTTAACCATTCGAGTATCACAATAATTTTCAATCATTTTTTGCTGTGATAAAAAAATAGAGCTATCTAAAATCGTTCGTTCGTGTATGCTTAATTTTGAGATATGGAGTTGGAATTCTCCACCTTGAGCATTCACTTTGATCCATATATTTTCTTTTTCAGTAAGCATTTGGATTCGTTGTGTGAACGTCAATAAGTCAAATACCTCTGCTACTTCATCGCCAAAGCAACAGCTTTCAGGTATTGTCAGTATCCGTAAAAAACTTAACCAATCAAAAATAGCTTGCTTCAACTCTTCTAAAGAAAAATCAGTCCGAGCAGCAACTATATACATTTTATTTGTTTTTCCCATTTGCCCACCTCGTTCCTTAAGATAA
This sequence comes from Enterococcus ureilyticus, assembly GCF_001730315.1. Classification (GTDB taxonomy): domain Bacteria; phylum Bacillota; class Bacilli; order Lactobacillales; family Enterococcaceae; genus Enterococcus_L; species Enterococcus_L ureilyticus. The sequence goes on along the minus strand of NZ_MIKC01000039.1, from coordinate 197,964 downwards.
GTATAACGAAAATAAAGTCAGACTTCATCTAATATACTTCTAGAATAGAAAAAAAAGGGATTCTTAGACTTATTCTAAGGAAATGGAGGCTCTATTTTAGTAAAATAATAGAAAAAAAGATTTTTCAATACTATAATGACAATTACATCATCGAACCGAATCAAGTGACTAAAATGCCTCGCACAAAAAAGACAGGAAAATTGCGATTTCCTGCCCTCAGCTTATTCTAAAACTAGTTATTCATATGCTCACTTTTTGATAAACTCACCGATAAAATCCCTTGAAACGCCTGATTCTTTACTATAAATCACATGTCCTCTTAAAATTGTTTGGATTACTTGGGCACCAATCTTACGGCCAATATATGGGCTGATTTTATTACGATATTCCAATTCTTCCGCTTTTAAGGTATAAGGAGCATTTGGTTTGATCAGAACAAAATCGGCATCTTTACCAAGACTGATCCGTCCCTTTTGTGCCAAATCATAACGAGCTGCTGGATTTGCCGCAATAATATCTGCAAATTGTCGCAATGACATCCCTCTTTTTTGAACCCCTTCATCAAAAAGAACATCCACGTTATTTTGCACACCAGAAATTCCGCCCCATGCTTCAAAAGCATTGTCTTTGTCTTTTAAATCAGGTGTACATGGAGAATGATCCGATGTTACAAAATCGATTTCACCTGCTAAAAGTTTTTCCCACATCCCATTTTGATTTGCTTTGTCACGAATCGGCGGTGAACATTTGACTACTGGACCGATTGCATCTAGTTCGTCGGTATCAAAATAAAGATAATGCGTACATGTTTCACACGTAACATCAACTCCTGATTTTCTTGCCTTAGTAACTTCTGCCACGCCTTCTGGACAAGCAATATGGCAAATATGAATCCGACAACCCGTTTCTTTAGCAAATAGAATTGCTCTTCGAATCGGTTCAACTTCAGTGAAAACTGGTCGGCTAGCTACATAAGCTTTCAAAGTCGTTTCGCCATTTTTATAGGCAATTTCTCCTAATTTATCTGTAATTGCGGCATTTTCCGCATGTATAGCTAACACTTTTCCAGTCTTAGCCACTTGTCTCATTCCTTCATAAAGGGAATAATCATCTACGTTCATAAAATCGCCATCAATACTGCGATCACCGCACGTTGCCATGAAACACTTGTACGCCGCAACGCCACCTTTATGTAGTTCTTGAATTCCGCCACTTAAATTAAACGGAACTACTCCTCCAAATGATCCAACATCTGATTTTAGCTTGCCGACTCCTGCATGATACTTTATTTCTAATGATTGACCATCGACAGTTGCTGGTACTTGATTTAAAGGCATCTCCATAAAAGACGTTACACCACCTTTAGCACAAGATGCCGTTCCAGTAACATATCCTTCCCATTCATCTCGATAACCGCCCCCTGGATCAGTGATATGCACATGAGCGTCCACCATACCAGGACTAACAACTAAACCTGACGCATCAATAACCTTTTCAGCCTCTCCAAGTTCACTGCCGATTGCCACGATCACACCATCTTTGACCGCAACATCTGTTTCAACCTCCCCTGAATCAAGAATAACTAAACCATTTTTGATTATTAAATCATAACTCATTTACTTTCCTCCTAAATAAAAAATGTGCGAGCTCATTCATTCTTTTTTCGCTATTTAACAAAAAAATTTCTTAATAATAAATAGGCTCCAAAAGCTGATATAAACCCGGAAATCCAAGAAATATCGGAAATTACTTTTAATGCTGGAATAAAGTTACCACTTAAACAAATGACTAAAGCTAAAACAGTCGCAACATAAGCTGGTTTATTTAACCCTTTATAGATATTATGACGATTATCTGCCTGTTGATCCATATATAACTGATCCAAATCAATCGTTTGATGCTCAACAAAATAGTAGTGTGCAATCATCGTCCCTGCAACAGGACCGAGTACAGCGCCGATCGTATTTAGAAAAATAAAAATACTATTTGCATTTTCCATCAATTTCCACGGCATGATCATGAAACTGATGACACTCGCAAGTAAGACACCTTTTTTATAATCGATCCGTTTAGGAAACAATGCGCTCAACTGATACGCTGCTGGAATGATATTTCCAGTAGCATTTGTTGAAACCGTCGTTAATAAGAATACTAGCATTGCAACAACAATTGCAAATGAATTATCCCAGCGATCCACAATATTCAAAATATTCCATTCTTGAATACCATAACGAATCGAACCACCGATCAAAATGACAACACTTGAAAATGCGAAAATCCCATAACCAACTAAAAAACTAGCTGTTTGACCAATTGTTTGATCCTTAGTTGATTTTGCATTTTGAGTAAAATCCGCCACACTTGCACCAGGTGCAGCCCACACAGCTAAAACAGAATTAATAATCATAAAATAAACAAAGACTGGCGAAATATTATGGACAGCACCGGCAACGTCATAGGATAAAATTGCTCCTAAACCGCCTGCAGCACTGATCGCCCAAATAGCCATCCCACCAAAAACTATGTAAATCAGTGGACTTAGAATCGCTGTGAACTTATTTAAAATCTCACCACCACCAAAACCAATCAGCACATTTACTACCCAAAAAATTGTAAATGCGATTAAACCTGGCATAGAAATCCCTAAAATCATTGTATTTCCGCCTAAGGTCAAAAACTGCGGCCAAATTTTACCAATTAAAATCAGTAAAGCTAATGAACCAGTATAATTCTGCAAACCAAACCACGCAATGGCCGCGACGCATCCTCTAAGAAAGCCTGGTAACTTCGCACCCATGACGCCATAAGTTGAACGTAAATGTAGTGCAAATGGAATGCCATATTTTGAGCCAGCACGACCATTAAGTGTCATAAACAAAGCCACAGCCGTTGCACTTAACATCAATGCCAACATTATATTAATAGGAGATAGTCCTAAAAATAAAAATCCTCCTACAGCAGTATAATTCGGAATATTGTGAACTGAACCCATCCACAGTGTAAAATAATTCAATTTTCCCATCATTCTCTTTGATAGTGGCTTTGGAAGTAACGCTTCATTGTACCCACGCTCTCGAAAAGATTGAAGCTCTTCTTCTGTAATTTGATAATCTTGATTTTCCATTCATTCGCCTCCTTTAATTGGTTTTACTGCTTAAACTTAAATATTGAAAGAATCTTTTCTACTAGTATAAAATAACCCTTGAAAATTGGCTATTAACTCTAACTTTCAAGGGTTTATTTCATTTTTAGTACTATTGATCTTGTCTTTTTAAAGGTTACGAGTTAAAGATCTCATAATCTAATTCTTTCTCATCAGCTGCAATGATCAACGCGACGGTTGTATCTGCATCAACATTCAGCAATGTCCTAAACATTCCAGAAAACCAGTCAATTCCTGCAAGTAGTGCAATACTTTCAGTTGGTAATCCTAGCATCGGCATAACTGTAGCTAGTGCCACTAAACCACCACCAGGCACCACCACTGTACCTAAACAAGCTAAAGTTGATAATAGAACAGCCTTAATTAATTCCCCAATCCCCATTTGAATATTATAGAATTGAGCAAATGTTACGATAGCTAGCGATAAAAACATTGCCAGACCATTACTATTCAAAGTCATCCCTAAAGGCAGAACTAATTTTGAAATTCGATCACTAATTCCCAATTTGTCTCTACCGTCTTCGATCTGAATAGGTAAAGTAATCGCTGAAGATGTTGTTGTAAACGCAACAATTGACATTCTCCACATATTTTGTGCTAATTTTTTCACACTAACTTTACAATAGAAAGCTGTTATTAATAACCAAACGATTAAAAATAATAATGCGCTGACTGCCAGTGTTAGTAAAAATTTCATCAAGGTTATCAAAACACCTGTGCCAATCGTCCCTATCACTGGAGCAATCAAGCAAAAAATACCAATTGGGGCAAGTTTCATGATCAATGTTACCATTTTCAAAATAACATTGTTAAATGCTGAAACACCATCCAGTAGAATTGAATTTTTATCTTTGTCTTTGATTAAACTCAATGCTAATCCAAATAATAAAGAAAAAATGATTACTTGGATCATATTCGCTTGTGCCATTGCTTCAATAATGTTTTTGGGAATAAAATCAATAATGATTTCTTGTAAACTCTCCGTACTCGCCTTGATTGATCCTGCTTCAAAACCACTAACTTCTAATCCTTTTCCAGGTTGAATCAATAAGCCAAACAAAACACCAATAATTGCGGCCAAAATAGTCGAACCCATAAACCAGACAAATACTTTCAAGCCAATTTTTCCAAGTTCTTTTGCTTCTAAACTACCAACTGCTTCAATAACTGCGCCCATGATCAAAACGACCACAGACATCTGAATCAATCGTAGAAACACATCCCCGATGACTTTGAATGATTCGACTTTTTCTTGAAAGATGATCCCCACTATAACCCCTAATATAGTGGCGATCATCACTTGATTTGTCATACTTATGTTGCGAATTTTTTTCATAACTAGGTTCCTCACTTTTAAGATACCAACTGATGACTTAAGACATAACTAGTTATTAGACATCATTTCGAGTTAATTTTTTTGTTTCTTATTTAAATTTGCTAATAAGAATAGAATTGTCCCAACTACCAATAGGATAACTGAAATATAAAAGCCCATTACTTTTGAACCAGTTGCATCTGAAATAGAACCTGTTAATGTTGGTGCAATAACGGATGACATCATTCCGAAAAAGTTGAATACGCCAAGTGTTGTACCAATACCGACTTTAGGTGCATTCTCACCAAGCCATGAAATGATAATTGGTTCTACTGCAAGTTTTCCTAAAAATCCGTATAAAATCAAACTAATCAATAAAAACGTTGAATTAGTCGCTTGAACTGTAAATAGTAACATTGCAGCAGCTAAAAGTTCTAAAATTACAATAAATTGAACTTTTTTATGCATGTATTTATCTGCTAAACGACTAAAGAATAAAGCGCCAGGAATTGAGGCAAACGCCACTAATGAGGCAGAAAAACCAATTGCGGCACCTTCAAACCCACGTTCTGTACCTAAGAAATTTGGTAACCAAGTAACAGTCATATAGTAACCATAACAAGTTGCAAAGTATAAAATATAAGCAAATAACATTTTTGGTGCAAATAATTTTTTAATCGATACATTTTCTTTTTCTAAAACAGCTGCTTCTTCTGTCACTTTAGCAACTTCTGCCGCTTCTGCTGCTTCTGATTGTGCTAAAAATTCAGCATCTTCTTTATTATTACGAATAATTGCAATAAACGCTACTAACATCACAGCAATCAAGGCTACTGAAATATACATCATTGTTTGCCAAGGGAACTGTAATTGAACAACTAAGAAACTAGATAAAATCAATCCTAATCCTGAACCAACTGCTGAACCACTGTTTACAATAGCAGTAGAAAAGCTTCTTTTTTCTTTAGGAATATTTTGAGATGTTAATGAATAAGCTGAACCATAAAATGATCCACAACCTAAACCAGCTAAAACACTCCCAACATATATCATTGAAATGCTTGTCGCTTGCGAAATCAACAAAGCGGCTAGTCCAAAAACAATAAAGCCTGGAATTAAGACTTTTTTCTTTCCGATCTTATCAACTAAAAATCCTGCTGGAATTTGCATTGCAACATACCCGAAGAAGTAACAAGTTGAAATAAAGCCTAGTGCTGTATCCGAGATACCTCCACCAAGTGACGCATTGATTTGTGGATAGGCAGGTGATAAAGCTGAACGATATACCCAGATCGTTACCCAACCAGCACATAATAAAATGACGATTTTTTTCCAATAATCCATTCCCGAACTCTTAACTTTTGCATCCATGTCTTTTCCTCCATTTGTTATTTTTTATATAGGCAACGATAAAAATGTTTGTGCATTTTATTCTAAACTATATAAACAAACAACTTCTTAATTCATTTCAATTGTAAGCGGTAGCAAACTTTCAAGCATCATTGTTTTTCACAAACTTGTCAAAAAGTTTGTGCAAAACGAACAATCACTTGTTCTTTTACACAAACAATTTACATTTATTTCTAATTTTTATAAATCATTAATGCAGCTTTAACGGCTTCACCTTTAACAATATCCGCACCATAATAATTAAGCGCACCTTCTAAAGCCGATAATACATGAAGTACATTCGCTTTTCTGCTGCTATAGCCCATATTGCCGATACGCCAAACTTTCCCTTGAAGCGCACCAAAAGACGATGCAATTTCTACTTCGAATTCATCTAGCATCAATGAACGAACTTTTTCACCATCGATTCCTTCTGGAATCATGATTGGTGTAACTGTAGGCATTTTTGTGGATAAATCTCCATAAAAACCTAAACCCATAGCTTTGATCCCCGCAATAATTGCTTGATCATTCTGAGCATGACGAGCGTATACCTGATCCATTCCTTCCTGAATCATCATTCTCAATCCTTCATGTAAGCCGTAAATCATGCTTGTCGCTTCAGTATGATGATTGATTCGTTCTTCACTCCAATAGCGTTGTAATTGACTTAAATCAAGGTAATTACTGCTGATATGATTATCATTGCGGATGTCTTTACTTAAACCTAATTCTTTTTGATAGCGACTAGTCAATACTTTTTCTACGCGGTCGTTATAAGTGATCAAAGACAAACCAGAAGGCACACTCACACATTTTTGCGTTCCTGCAATTGCGATATCAACGCCCCACGCATCCACTTCAATAGGAACGCCACCGTAAGTTGCCACCATATCTACAACGAAGAAAACTTCGTTTGCTTGGCAATATTGTCCGATTTTTTCCATTGCTTGCATTTGTCCATTTGCAGTTTCTCCATGAACCATTGCAACAATTTTTGGTTGGAATTTTTCAATTTCCTTAATCACCGTCTCTTGATCGAATGGTGCATCCCATTCTTTTTCAAGATAATGGATTTCAGCCTGAGCTCGCTCACAAATTTCTCCTAAAAGATAAGCAAATCTTCCATAAACTGGAATCAAAACCTTATCTCCTGGTTCGATCAATGCAATCAAAGCAGCTTCTAATCCAGAACGTGACGTGCCATCAACTGCAAAAGCTTGCTTATTTTTAGTACCGAAAGGAATTTTGATCATTTCTTTCACTTCATCCATAATTTTTAGAAAAGCTGGATCAAACTGTCCTAAAATCGATGCAGACATTGCTCTTAATGCCACAGGATGAGCCTCGACTGGTCCTGGTGTCATGATTGTTCTATTTGGTACTGATATTTCTGAAAACATAACTATTCCTCTTTTCCGTTTTAATTTCATCCTACCTTTATATCAAAAAAAGTCATTGGCACATTTGAATAAAAAAATTGAATTTTCGGTCATTTCGTACAAACCTTTCTTGAATCTGCATACGCTATCATTTAGAATAAAGATAGACTAAAAATACAATACGATATAAACTGATAGTTAACGTAATTTATTGATGTCATATCTAGCTTCAAGAATCACTCTATCGAAAAAAGATGAAATACGCTTGTGTCAAAAATCGACACATTCGTTTTTCCCTATTTTTCAGTCGAGTCTTTACGAGCTCATTCAGCTTTTATATTAGGAGGAAATCCATTGACTACTTTAGAAGATTTATTGAAAATACCAAGATTTTCCGATCTAAAATTATTAACACATCCGACAAAAGCTAATACGATTGTTGAAAGTATCGAAATTTCTGAAACGCCTGATGTGGCAGGTTTTATTCCTAAGAAAATTTTTCTTTTAACAACTGCAATGGTCTATAAAGAGAATCAAAAAGAATTGATCACCTTGATTGATTCTTTAAAAGAACAGGAAGCCGCTGGGATTGGTATTAAAGTCGGTCGCTTTATCGAAACAATTGATCCTGAGGTGGTCGCTTATGCAAATGAAGTTGATTTTCCAATTGTTCAAGTTCCAAGCACTCAGCCTTTAGGTGGTCTATTACATCAATTGCTAAACTATTTGTGGGATACAAAGACAGAGCAATTAAGCTACGCTTTAGATATCCAAAAACGCTTTTCTAATCTATTGATTCATGATGTAAGCATCGCACGTTTTGTCGCAGATTTTGGAAAAATGATCAATACACCAGTGATTTTACTTAGTCCTTATCGTAAAGTTATCGCTCATTCGAAGCACTTTACGCAAACATCAAAACCTGCAGAGTATTATGTTGAACAGCTTATTAACAAATATGATTGCTGGAGCGAGGACAGTCATGCTTCATTTGTGATCAAAGATTTAAACCAGTCTACCTTGCAGATTGCTGGATTTCCAGTGACTGTAAATAGTTATTTCCCGCACTATCTGCTTGTTCTAAACCCCGAACAAGTGCCCTATCCAATGTCAGAATTTGCAGTAGAACAAGCTGGTCTCGTTTTATCCTTTATGCTGTACAAAAACCAAAAAATCCAAGAATCGCTTGATTTTCTTAAAAGTGATTTTCTAGCTCAGCTGGTTGAATACCAACAGACACCTCATCAAACCAGACGTGATTGGCTTGATCTTGGAGCAAATTATGGTTTAAAGAAAAGTACGCAATATCAAATTGTATATGCAGTTTGTAGTCAAACTACAACAACTGCTACCAAAATCAAATACCAACAAGAAGAAAGCGATGTCGCTTTTCAATGGTTGCAAGAGACATTACCATTAAGAATCAAACATATTAGTATTTTCAAAGTAAAAAATACGAACCATCTCGCGATTCTAATTCAAAGTAGAGTGGATGATTTAGAGGAAATTTTACAAGAATTATCTTTAGAATTATCTGAAAAATTGCCCATTACTTTAACATTTGCTTTAGGAAATTTATATGAAACGATTGAACAGATCGCTAGTTCCTTTATCGAAGCCAAAACAGCCTATGAAGAAATGCTGACGATGACAAGCAGCATACTAACGCACCGCTATCATCCCAAGGGAATGAAAAGCTTATTTGAAAAAATGAGTTTAGAAGATATTCATTATTTCTGTGAGAGTACTTTAAAAGAACTGGCCTATCCTGTTGAGGATTCGTTCATTGAACTTCGTAAAACATTACAATGTTACTTGAGTTTTCAATGCGAGATTTCAAAAACGGCGAAAGAAATGTATTTACACCGTAATACCATCAAATACAGAATCGATCACTGTGCTAAACTCCTAGGTAAAAGTATTCAAGATCCAACAAATAGCTTGAATCTACGCTTAGCGTTAGAATTGTCCGAACGATCAAATCAGCATCAATAACGAAAATAGAAGTTGGAAGAAACCAGATGATTTCTTCCAACTTCTATTTATATTTTTTTATCCTGTGATTCTTGTTCCCGCTCTACCTAATAACGCTTGATCAGCCTCTTCCAATGAGCAAATAATCGCAGTTTTTCCTTGTGCAGCAAAACCAATTGCAGCTTCCATTTTTGGTCCCATGCTGCCATCAGCAAAATGACCTTCATCCATATATTGTTGTGCTTGTTTGACAGAAATCGTTTCTAGTTTTTCTTGATTTTCTTTACCGTAATTGATATAAACATTACTCACGTCTGTTAGCATCATAAAGACATTGGCATCAACTTGTTCTGCTAGCTTTTTACCTGTACGATCTTTATCAATCACCGCTTCGATTCCTTTTAACAACCCATCTTGATCACGAACAACGGGAATTCCACCGCCACCACCTGCAATCACGATTGTATTTCGGCTTAATAAATGAACGATTGCATCTACACCATGAATCGCTTTTGGTTGCGGTGAAGGAACGACACGACGATAGCCGCGACCAGCATCTTCCATCATTACCCAGTTTTTTTCTTGTTCCATTTTTTTCGCTTCTGCTTCTGAATAAAAAATTCCGATTGGTTTGTTCGGATTATTAAAAGCTTCATCTTCAGCTGAAACCTCAGTTTGAGTAAGTAATGAGATGACGTTACTTGTTAATCCTTTTGTTTCCAACGAATTTTTCAAACTTTGTTCTAACATATAACCGATAAACCCTTGTGATTCTGCATTACAAACGTCTAAAGGAAACGGTGGAACGATATCTTTGGCTTCTTCATTTTGTCTTAAAATATTCCCAACCTGTGGACCATTCCCATGTGTTAAAACGATTTCATAATCAATTTCTTCTATTTTTGCTACCAGCTCAGCGCTGACTTTAACATTCTCTAATTGTACCTCAAGTGTTGCCTCTTGATTTGGTTTTAAAATTGCATTGCCTCCCAATGCGATCACGACACGATTTGCCATAAAAATCCTCCTTCAATTAATGCTTAGTAATTTGATTGTAGTGATTAAGCCTGCTAATAAATCAACACCAGACGTGTGTCCGACTGACAGAATTGCTCTAACGTTCTTTTCAATTTGTTCTTCGCTGCTATCGATCGTTAACGAGCCAACTAAATGAAGAACAGGTTCACTAAAACGAGCTGATAATGCGCATAACAAATAGTGCTTGCTGATATCTGTTGTTAAAGACTGTTCTGACAACAGTTCAGTAAGTAATAGATTATTCAAACTATCATTTTCTTGTTCTAATAAAAATCTTGCAGCAAGGTGGCCAACAATCATATCATCGCCAGAAGGCGTTAAGCCCATCCCTCTACCCAAAAGAAATTCTAATCCTAACTTTTGTTGTGAATCTGCTTTTGAACACAGCTGTTTTACAGCCTGGCTAAATGGCTCTTTTGCTGCTATAAACGCAACTAAAGTATTTTGACTGCCCGTTTTTTCTTCTAATTTATCTACACATGAAAATAGCTTTTCTTGACTTTCAATTCGCATATCTGCTGATTTTTGCATAACAGAAGAATAGCGCTTAGCATGCATCAAGAATAAATGATTGCGGGAAAATTGAAGTGTATTTTGACGCCAACTTATTCCTTCTCCAATGTCAATCGCTGCCAATAACGCTAAAAAGTCAGTTTTTTCTATATAAATACCATTTGGCATAAAAGGATAGTCAGTGGTCGTAATGACCACTAACTGTTTTTTCCTTTCGTCTTGTATATTGAAGCTATTTTTGTATTTACTGTGAACCTGCCATTTTTCTTGTTCAGCGTCACCTGTCACCAAGAGCGCTTGATCTATAAAACTAGCATTAATAAACAATTGTTTTCACCTTTTATTCTGTAAAACCTAATTTTTTCGCATAGGCTAAAACTGCTTTTTCAAAACAGTCGATTGGCGGCGTTACAGTGCCTGCTCCGATTTGACCTAAGCCTGCTTTTTTATTGGCGATCCCTGTATTGATTACGGGAAGAATTCCTGTTTCTACCACTTTTCGTGCATCGATTCCTAAACAAATTCCTTTAAAGTCCCATGTTGGAACTGGGAAATTTGGATTTGTATCAATACAAATTTCTGTCATCTCATTACTAGTATTCAATGCATCGTAGAATCCGCCTGAACCTACAAAACGAGTTACAGCAGGTGCTGCGATCATCGCCATACCACCAACACCAAACGTTTCAGTGATAGCACTGTCTCCCATATCAGGAGCCGCATCTGCTTCACTAAATCCAGAGAAATATAAGCCTTGAGGTGTATTGACTGGTCCTGTAAACCATTCATCCCCCATACCAGCAATACGAATACCAAACTCATATCCATTTCTACACATTGCCGTTACGATTGTTCCTTCTTGAATTTGTCTTGCACCATCCATGACAGCTTTCGCTGATGCCATCATGATGTTTAAGAAGAATTGATCGGTATCTGCTAAAAATTGAACAACTTCTTCACGCTTCGTTTGGTCAATTTCAGTCAACCCAACGATGATTGGGGCCATTTCTTTCAAGAATGCTAATGATGCCGCAATGTTACGTTGATGGAACTCATCTCCCATAGCAATTGCTTTGGCAACTAATACATTGATGTTTAAGCCATCTTCTTTTGTTTTCAATGCTGCACTTAAAACAGGAGCTAAAGTATCTCTCATCCATCTTAAACGAGTGATTACTTCGTCAGAATATGCACCAAAACGTAGTACCGCGCCGATTCCTTCGTTCATTGTACAAAAAGCACGGTTACCGTCAGTTTTATTTTCAACAACTAAGACTGCCATGTTTCCTGAAGTGATACCACCCATTGGTCCAACCGCATTTACGTGATGACACGGAATTAATTTTACTTCACCAGATTCTAGCAATTTTCTGGCTTCTTCTTCTGTTTCACACCATTCTTCAAATAAAACTGCACCTACACAAGCGCCTTGAATTGGATCGACCATTTTATCGTAAGTAATTGGAGGACCTGCATGTAATAGGACTTTTCCTTCATTCAATTCTTCGATCACTGAATTTGCTGGGACTACATCTAATAAGAAAGGAGAACCAGCAACGATTTTTGCTGCTACCGCTTGGTTTGCCTCATCGATTGTTTTATATGCCATTTTGATTTTCCTCCGTTAAAAGCTGAATGAGCTTGATCAGCTCCGACTGAAAAATAGGAAAAATAGAATGTGGTGCTTTTTACCACAATCTAATTTTATCTTTTTTCTGAGGAGCTAGCTCAGTAAGCTGGATAATTTATTTAGCTAATGCTACTTTATTTAAGAATTGTAATGCTTTTTGCAGTGTAATGTTTCCGCCTGCAACTGGTTGCCAATCATATTGAACTACTTTACCACCATGGTTGATGATGGCTTCTGAGAAGCTACGTAGGCCAACGTTGATAAATCCTTGATTTGTTAATAAGGCTAACATCGCTTCTGTTGGTTCAATTGCAACTGGATTCACTGCCGGTGCTGCTTCGATTGCTTTATCTGTTTGAGTCAATGGATGATCTAAAATAGCTAATGCTAAACGTACTGCTTGTGCATTACTATCGCAAAGGATCACACCAGCCTCTTTCATGATCGTTTCTTGTCCATGAATATTTTGAGGATCTTCGTCTGTCCCTACAATCGTACCGATCACAAATAATTCTCTTCCATCAGAGGCCGCTTGAGCTTTGATCTCTTTGATGGTTGGTGCTAGTTCTTGCGCCATGTTGGCATGAGAACCATAACCTAATACAACATCTAAAAGAATGATTGCCGTTTCAGGATCTTGGCCCGCTTCTTCTAACATTTCTTTGCGTTTTGTTGGATCGATCATTGGATGAGGTTTTCCTTGTGTATAAACATCGTCACCTAAGTCAATGATTTCATGACCTTGATTTTGTAAGATAAAGCCTTCTGGTGCATGTTCGTCACCTGTTAATGCTAAACCTTCTTTGATCAACATTGCCGCTTCATAAGCAAGCGTTCCGCCAGAATATAAACCTTTAACATATTTTTGTTCAGGTTTGAAAGAATGAGCAGGAACAGTTAGTGTTTCTTTTACAGTTGTAACCGTTTCTTTATTTAATAATTGAACAGCTGTTTGAGCGGCTTCTTCTAATGTATAGGCACGATAAAGATTTTCTTCATGAGATGTTGGTTTTTCGCCTAGGAAAATCGTTACAGCAGGTTTTGAGATGCTTCTTAAAAGATTTAAGACTTCATCACGAACTTCTGGTGCAGGTGGTTTAGAGATCACAACAACCACTTCTGTGTTAGGGTCTTTCTCTAATGTCATAATACTGTCTTTTAAAGTGATTCCGCCAATTTCAGCTTTTAAATCACGTCCGCCAGTCCCGATTGCATTCGTCACACCGCCACCTAATTTGTGGATGATCGTTGTTACTTCTTGAATCCCTGTTCCAGAAGCACCAACAACACCGATTTTCCCTTTACGAACAGCATTTGTAAAGGCTACAGGAATACCATTGATAATCCCAGTTCCGCAATCTGGTCCCATTAATAAAAGACCTGCATCATGTGCTTTTTCTTTTAGACGTTTTTCATCTTCAATAGCAACATTATCACTGAAGCAAAAAACATGTTTGCCTTCATCCAAAGCTTTTTCAATTTCAAGTGCTGCATGTGTTCCTGGAATAGAGAAGACAACCACGCCTGCATCTTTCCCAAGTTCAAAAGCTTTGTCCCAAGTTTTAACAACTTCTTCACCTGAGGCATCGCCGCCACCTTTTGTTTGTTCTTCTAAAAATACATCGATTTCAGTTAAAACTTGGTCGATCAATGAATCATCTTCAATATCTAACACGATTACCATGTCATTTGAAGAAGCTTTTTCTAACTCATCTGTGTATAAACCACCTGTTTTAAAGATGTCTTTATTTGCAGGTGTCCCCATCATAACGGAAACATTGTGAACACCCTCGATTGTATTTAATTTGTTGGTTAATAGCATCAATACGATTGAATCTTGATAGCTATTTGCTTTAATAATTGTATGCAGCATTGAAATTCCTCCATTTGATTAAAAGTGTAACGGACTTACTATGTTTCGACTGAAAAATAAGAAAAATCGACTATGCCGTTTTTTGTCTCATTCGGTTGCTATCTTTTTTTGCAAAAAGATTATTCCGCAAACTTATTTTTGTGATCATAACGATCATAATGAATGTCATCACTGACTAGATATTCGTAAATATCATCTACGATTTCAATTCCATTTTCTTCATAATTTTTTTCACGTGCGCGCCCTCGTTCACCTGGATAATTAACCTCAGTAAAACCAGGACTCGGGCTGATTTCTTTTAATTCATCTAACATTGTTGAAATATTCTTTTTAAATACATCTAAACCAATGAAGAAATCTGGATTGATCACAATATGAAGCTGGCCTAGTTCACGACCTTTCGATAAATCATGATACATGGAAGAAACGTGTTTGCCAAATGGCACGCCCAGTAGAATACCAGATAAAACATCTACCATCATCATCAAACCATAGCCTTTAGGTCCCGCAATTGGTAATAAAGCATTCACAGCTGTCGAATCTGTTGTCGGATTCCCTTTAGCATCTACTGCCCATGTATCTGGTATAGCTTCTTTTTTAGAACGAGCATGTAAAATTTTCCCCCATGCTTGAACAGTTGTGGCCATATCGAACGTTATAACACGGTCATCATTGCTAGGTGCTGCAAAGGCAATTGGATTTGTGCCAAAGTAAGGTTCACTTCCTCCAAATGGCACAACCATTGGGTCAGATTGGCAAACAGAAAGAGCGACCATATCTTGTGCTGCGGCCCTTTCTACATAATAGGCAAGCGCTCCGCTATGAGAGATGTTACGAACTCCTACAACAGCGACACCATTTTTCTTGGCCATTTCAATCGCTAAATCCATTGCTTTTTCTGCTGCTACAAAACCAGAACCGTTATCGCCTTCAAACATACCACAGCTAGGAGCTGTTTGGTTAAAAGAAAAAGTAGGATCATTCGTGATACCGCCTTTTGCTATTCTTTCCGAATAATATTCCACGCGCATTGCACCGTGGGAATGAATTCCTCTAGCATCTGCAAAGGTTAACACATCACTTACGATTCCTGCATGTTCCTCTGATAAACCAGCTTTCTGTATTTTATCTTTGATTAGTTGATGTAAATCCGCTTTTTTTACTCTCATTTTAAAACGCCTCCTTTTATTATCGGTAACAACGTTGCGCTTCGCTACACCTTGTACTTTTTAACATAAGTTCATTTCATTCACTGTGTTTCAAAGCAAAAGCGAAGCGGGCTCGTTCAGCTTCGACAGAAAAATAGGAAAAATTGACTGAGGTGCTTTGGGCCTCATTCAATTTTTATCTTTTTTCCGAGAAGCTAGCCCGCGTAGCTAGATACCATACGACAACAATTCTCCGCTTCGCTAATACTTATACAAACCAAACAACATTTTCGTGAAGCATCATAGTTCAACAAATTTTATTTTTTCTCACCAAATGCATTTGTATTTTCATATCGATCAAAATGAAGAGTATCACTCTTTAAATAGTCGTAGATATCCTTAACGATGTCGATACCATCTGTCATTGATTTTTCATAATTGAGTTGATTGATTTCTCCTGGATAATAGACTTGTTCAAATCCATCAGCTGCGGGAATTTCATGTAACTCTTCTACCATACCGTTCACAGATTCTTTGAACATCTCTAAATCAGTGAAACGTTTTGGATCGATCAAAATATACATTTGACCCACATTACGTCCTTTGCTTATATCGTCATACATTGAAGAAACGTGTTTGCCAAATGGTAAGCCTAAAAGCATACCAGATAAAATATCTACCATCATCATCAAACCGTAGCCCTTTGGTCCAGCAATCGGTAATAAGCCATTGACTTTGTGGGGATCAGTTGTTGGTTTACCGTCTTTATCAACTGCCCAGGTATTTGGAATATCTTTATTTTTAGAACGGGCATCTAAAACTTTTCCCCATGCTTGAACAGTTGTTGCCATATCGAAAACAACTGGATCATGACCTTGCCTAGGTGCTGCAAAGGCGATTGGGTTTGTCCCAAAGTAATTTTCTTTGCCACCAAATGGGACAACCATCGGATCAGATTGGCACATTGCAATAGCTATCAAATCTTGTTGCGCTGCTTTTTTTACATAGTAAGACAGTGCTCCGCTATGGCTGATTTTAGAAATCCCAACAGCCGCAACGCCAGATTTTTTTGCCATATCAATCGCATAGCCAAGTCCCACATCCGCAACAAATTGCCCTGCACCATTTTTTCCATGAACGATTCCTGAACTTGGTCCAGTTTCTTCAAACTCAATCTTAGGATCAAGCGTTACGCCGCCTTTATCGATTTGTTCTGCATAATATTCTACCCTAACGGCGCCATGTGAGTGGATGCCGCATGCATCTGCAAATACCAAATGTGTCGCCACTTCATCTGCATGTTCTGGCTTTAAGCCAGCTGTCATTAATTTTTTTTCAATCAAATCATGCAATTCTTCTGGTTTCACTACAACAGTTTCATTCATTCTTAAACTTCCTCTTCATCAAATTAAATTTCTGGATCACGGTTGCAATCTTTTGAATAAACATACATTAAAGGTTCATCACGTCCTACTGCGTAAGCTGCTTGTTGCACGTATGAACTCATAAAGATATAATCTCCTTTTTCGACTGGCATCCACTCATTATCTAAGTTATACATGCCTTGTCCAGAAAGTAAATAGGCGCCATGTTCTTGATAATGCGTTTCGATATAGCCGTGACTTGCTCCTGGTTCAAATGAAAGGATGTGGAAGTTCATATCAAAACCTAGATCTTTCGGTAAGAAATCCCATAAAAGAACGTCTTTCATGCCTTCGTATTCGATTGGCTCCATGTCATTTACATTGCCGACTACTTTGTGTGCTTCATAACCTTCTAATGGTTGGTAACGTTTTTTGTATAAGAAAATTTCTGTATCAGCATCTTGACCATTTTCTAGATACATTAACGTGCTGGCTGGTAAATATGCATAGCCGCCTTTTGTTAGTTTGTGTGTTTCAGTACCATCATTGACATTTAAAACACCGTCGATCACATAAACAATTGTTTCAACACCTTCGCCACCGAAGCCACGTTGATTGTTGCCATCTTTGTGTATTGTAATGATATAATCAACAAAATTGGCTCCTAATTGTTTTGACCCTAAAATCGAACAATCACAATTTTCAAAGCCAGGAATCACATTATTTACTAACCCATCATGTGGAATCAATGCATAATTATTTTTTTTGATAACGGCTCTAGATGATAATAATCCATCAAGATAGCCCGTTTGATTATTTTTATAACCCATTTCTATTTCTCCTACTTTCTCTTATTTATAAGCTAATTCATATAATGTGCTAGCCAATACTTTTACACCATTGACTAAATCATCAATATCAGTAGCTTCAGCTGGATTATGGCTGATACCATTGATACTTGGTACAAAAATCATTGCTGTCGGAAAGTTTGGCGCGATGATTTGAGAATCATGTCCAGCTCCACTATGCATTACTTTGTATTTCATATTTTCAGCTTTAGCTGCCGTTTCGATTGCCGTTACGATTTCTTCATTCATTGGAACTGGCGCTTCATCCATCCATAAGTCAATGTCGATTTCTAAACCGTGTTGCGCTGCAATATCTTTCATCAATTGTTCAATTTCTTGGGTAAAGGCGTGTAGCTCACCGCTGTCTGTATGGCGGCAATCCATTGTAAATAACACTTCACCTGGAACCACATTTACTGTATTTGGTTTGGGTTCAACCTTACCGAAGGTCAATACTAACGGATCCCCCACTTCTAAAGCACGATCGATTGCTTGTGAACAGATCTTCGCAAAAGCATACACTGCATCTTTACGATACCCCATTGGTGTTGTACCAGCATGGTTTGCTTCACCTTTTAGAACGATCGTATAACGTCTTTGACCCGCGATGTTATTAACAACACCGATTTGTAATTGTTCTTTTTCAAGGACAGTTCCTTGTTCAATGTGGATTTCTACAAAAGCTTTGATATCATCTCTAGCTGCTTTGCTTTCATCTCTAAAGTCAAAACCGTGACGTTGCATTTCTTCTACAAATTTCAACCCTTCAAAATCAGCGATTTCAATAACGTCTTCTTTTTTCGCTTCTCCGACAAAGTTTTTACTACCCCAGAATACTGTTGGGAAACGACTGCCTTCTTCTTCAGCCATTGAAATGACTTCTAAAGAACGTTTCGGTTTACCATGTGTTTCTAATAAATATTGGATTGCAACGTACGCTGCAATGACCCCAAATTGACCATCTAAGTTACCACCGTTCACAACGGTATCAATATGTGAACCTGATAAAATGGTTTCTTCTGGATGCTCTGTACCTTCTACTCTACCAAAGAGGTTACCGATCTCATCAAATGAAGCGGTCATGCCGATAGCTTCCAATGTTTCTTTCACAGATTTTTGTGCTTCCAACCAGGAATCAGAATACAATAAACGGGTCATTCCGCCTGTTGGGTCGTTGCCAATACTAGATAAGTGATCGATATTTTCTTGTAAAACTTTTTTTAAATCCATTTGATACATCTCCCTCTTTTATTATCATAACCATTGTAAGCGGTTGCCAGTTTTCATACACTATCCACATTTCACAAATCAGCTCCTATCTTTGTGCGCTTTAAACATAAAGACTAGAGCTATTTGGGTTAAAATAGAAATAAGTTCGTGAAATTTTTAAAATTTACAGGTTAATTCTTTGAAAAAATGATAAAATGCCCTTAAGAAAAAATACCTATTGCTGCAAAACAAACCTGTCCAATTTTTAAATGAGGAGGATCATTATGTTAAAACAAGAATTTTGTTATAGTCAATTCGATAATTTGAAATTATTTATGACCTATTACTCAGCTCAAAACAATTGTCAAACAAAAGCTACATTACTTTACTTCCACGGTGGTGGCTTGCTTTATGGACAACGAGATGATTTACCAGAAGTTTATTGTCAGCTTTTAACAGAAAATGGTTACAACGTATTGACCATTGATTATCCATTAGCACCTGAAGTCAAACTGCCAACTATTGTTAGTTATTTAAAAGAAGCAATTGATTGGTTCTTGAAGCATTATCAAACGACACTAGGTCTAGAACATTCGGATTATTTCTTGTTTGGACGTTCGGCTGGTGGTTTTCTGTCCTATCTATTATCTGCTCGTTATCCTTTCCCAGAGCAAAAAGGACTGATTAGTTTTTATGGCTATTATGATCTGATGAGTCCTTCATTTAGTCAGCCTAGCAGTTATTACAATCAATTTCCTAAAATAGCCCCTTTGGCTGCCCAAGAGTTGATCTATCCTAACCCAATCGCAGAAGTTTCAATTAATGAACGTTTTTCACTTTATTTATCTGGTCGGCAATTTGGTAACTGGTTAAGTTATCTCGTCAGCTCACCTAGTGAAAAAGAAACATTCAGTTTAACTGATACTGAGCTTGCTGAACTTCCACCGGTATTTTTGGCTCATAGTTCAGCGGACCAAGATGTCCCAGTTGAACTATCACGTATTGCTAGCAGCAAAATCCCTAATGCCACTTATGAAGAAATTGAAGCTCTTCCTCATGATTTTGATGGAGACATTACTAAAAACGAAGGATTGCAAGCTTATCAAGCGTTAATCCTATGGCTAGATAAAACATTGAGCACTACTTAATTTTAACATAATCGTTTCATTCTTTAACTTAAAAAAAGACATTCCCGATCATTCAGGAATGTCTTTTATTGTACATTTATTTTTCAGTTGCAGTTTCAGTGATTACTTCTACTGCACGTTTCATGCGAATATCATGTTTTAACATGTCTTCTGTTAAGACTTTTTTCACTTGATCGATCGGCATGTTGTATTGTTCTGATAAATCTTTGATTTCGTTATCCATATCTTCTTGAGATACTTCAATATCTTCTGCTTTAGCGATCGCTTCGATTACAAGGTTTGTTTTCGTACGAACTTCTGCTTCTGCTTCAAATTGTTTGTGCAAGTCAGCTTCTGTTGTTCCAGTTAATTGATAGTACATATCTGGAGCGATTCCTTGACGTTGCATGTTGTTTAGGAATTCATCCATTGAACGGTGAACTTCGTCATGTACCATTACATGTGGAAGGTCAACGATTTCTGCATTATCAACAGCTTGACGGATTGCAGCTTCGTCTTTTGCTTCTGTTGCAGCCGCTTCTTTAGATTCTGTTAATTCTTTACGGTATTTTTCTTTTAATTCGTCTAATGATTCTACTGAGTCATCAACGTCTTTTGCGAATTCATCATCTAAAGTTGGTAATTCTTTTGCTTTTACTTCATGAACTTTCACTTGGAAAACAGCTTCTTTACCAGCTAGATCTTCTGCTTGGTAATCTTCTGGGAATGTTACTTTTACTTCAACTTCTTCGCCAGCTTTTTTGCCAACTAATTGTTCTTCAAAGCCTGGGATGAAAGAGTTAGAACCTAATTCAAGAGAATAGTTTTCACCTTTTCCGCCTTCAAAAGCTTCTCCGTCTTTGAAACCTTCAAAGTCAATAACAACAGTATCGCCATCAACAGCTGCTTCGTCTTCTTTGATGACTAGTTCAGCTTGGGCTTCTAATTCATTTTGGATGCGTGCGTCTACGTCTTCGTCTGTAACTTCACGGTCTTGTTTTTCAACTGTTAAGTTTTTGTATTCGCCTAATTTAACTTCAGGTTTTACAGTCACTTCAGCAGTTACGACCCAATCTTCCCCTTTATTCATGCTTTCAACATCAATTTTAGGTTGTGATACAGGATCGATTCCAGCTTCTTTAACAGCTGCTTCGTAGACTTCTGGTAACACTGCGTTCAAAGCATCTTCATATAATGCTTCTTCGCCGTACATACGGTTGAATACTTGACGTGACACTTTTCCTTTACGGAATCCTGGTACGTTAAGATTTTTTTTAACTTTATCGAATGCTTGTTTCAAGCCTTTTTCAATTAGAGTTTGATCAACTGAAAAAGTTAACACACCATCATTGGTGCCTTTTTTTTCAAATTTCGCAGACATTTGTTTCCCTCCGAATAACTTAATTTTATACATGAATTTATGTTATGCATACCTTTAAATAGTACACTATCACTGGATAAATGTAAACATTTTAGGTGAGAAGATGGAAAATAAAGCCATTTTATAGACTATTTGAAGCGTCTCTTTTTAATTTTAACCACTTTTAAGTTCTGTTCATTGGTTTCTATGCTCTTTAGATGTGCTTTCTATATTTCAAGATAGTAACATGTTGACATTTAAAAGCAAATAAGGCCGAGACAAATAAAGATGTTCAGCTATTAAAAGCTCAAACATCTTTACCATCTACTAATTATCTTCTACCAATACACGAATTAAGCGTTTCGTTTCTTGAAATGCATGAAGTGCAGCTGTATCTAAATGTGTATCAAAAGACTCAGCAGCTTCAATCCCTGCAATGTCGGAAATACCGCGAATATTTATTACAGGAATAGCATAAAAACTCGCAACTTGTGCGATTGCTGTGCTTTCCATATCAGAGGCTTTCGCTTCTGGAAAACGCTCTTTCACCTGTGTTACAAACTCCGACTCACTCATAAAGGAATCGGAAGTGACGATCAATCCATTATGCAAACCATAATCTCTAGTTTTTTCCAAAGAATCAACCATTTCTAACCATTTTTGACTTAACTGGTAGTCTTTTGGCATTTGTGGCACTTGCCCAAATGCGTAATCAAAACTAGTCGCATCCACATCACTATAAGTGAGCCTTGTGCCATAAATAACATCACCAATTTCAACCTCACCTAAAAAGCCACCCGCAGAACCTGTATTAATGATCACATCTGGTCGAACTGTTTCACAAACTAAACTAGCTGAAGCTGCTGCATTGGCTTTACCGATCCCGGTTTCCACTAAAAATAAGGAATAGTCTGGCTGATCTAATACTTCCTCGATCACAGTTTTCCCTCGTTTTAAAATAGAGTGCAATTGATAAGAACCACGAAATGGTTCTAACTCTTCTTGCATTGCTGCTGCTATGACGATTTTCATTTATCTGCCTCCCACAGCTTGCCAACATCTTCTTGCACATCGACTTTTGTCCCACCAAAATGTTCTTGGATATAGTCTTTGACTGCTTGACTATGATATAGATCTGCTAGTTTTTTTAACGCTTGATCCTGTTGGCGGTCTGCTGTTGTGACTAAAACATTGATGCTTTGCTGCGTATGTTCATCGATTTCTTCTTTAAACAAAGCATCTTTCAAAACATTTAAACCACCTTCAAACGCAATTGTATTACTGATCAAAGCTAGGTCAACATCTTGCAATACTCTTGGTCCCGTCGTATCATCGATCATTTTAAACTCTAAGTTTTTAGGATTTTCAATAATATCAGACGGCGTTCCTGTTCCGTTGTCAAAATTCTTGGCTAGTTTGATCAAACCAGCAGTTTCCATCAATCTTAAGCCACGCGCCGTATTTGCTGGATTATCAGCGATTGCAACGACAGCTCCCTCTTTAATCTCCCCGACTGATTTGTATTTATCTGAATAAAGCCCCATCGGCTCCATATAGGTTGTTGCAATTGGTACTAATTTTTGGTCGCTATCTTGATTGAAACTACTTAAATACCCCAATGATTGAAAAGCATTCACATCGACCTGTTCTTCAACCGTTGCATTATTTAGCTGAGGACCGCCATTGATCTCTTTGACCTCTATGGCTAATCCCGCTTCCTTAGCTAACTCTGAGTCTGCAATAAAGCGCCAAATATCGGCATCACTGTCAACTGAACCTAAAACGATTTTGGTCGCTTTATGCTGTTCTTCATTTGCCTCCGCTTTATTTTGACTGTTACAACCCGTCACTAAAAATAAAGCCCCTAAAATGCCAAATCCAATCCACTTTTTCATAACAGCCTCCTTCAAATATTACTATGATTCGCCCTAGATTATTTCTCGCTCAAAAGCAGAGGTACTGATTCCTTGATTTAACACTACTTTCGCCCATTCTTTTGCGGAAAAAAGAGAGTGATCTTTATAATTCCCACAGCTTTTTGCATCTGTTCCCTGAACATCAGTCCATTGAATTTCTTCTACGATCTGACCCAATGTTTCTTTCAGAGCTTGAGCAACCTCTTGGGCTGGATAATTCCCCCAAACAATCAAATGAAAGCCTGTTCGACAACCAAATGGTGAAATATCAATAATACCGTCCAAACGATCCCGCAATAAATCAGCTAATAAATGTTCTAACGTATGAAGCGCAGCTGTTGGAATTTCTGCCTGATTCGGTTGGGCAAAACGCAAGTCATAATTCGTGATTTCGTCCCCTTTTTTCCCAACTTCTGTTGTAATTACTCGAACGTACGGCGCAATCACTTGATTATGATCTAATGTAAAACTTTCAACTTCTGCCATGATTACACACATCCTTCCAACTAATTATTTTGTTGAACCCCAAACCTCATTTGCTACATCAATAACTAACGCCAACTTTTTCCACTGGTCTTCCTCGGTCAAAACATTGCCTTCTTCTGTCGAAGCAAAACCACATTGAGGACTCAAACTCAAGCGATCTAATGGGACAAACTTACTTGCTTCTTTAATTCGCTTCACTAATGTTTCCTTCTCTTCTAACGTGCCGTCCTTACTTGTAACTAAGCCCAAAACCACTTGTTTATCTTCTGGAACAAAACGTAACGGCTCAAAATCACCTGAACGCTCATCATCAAACTCCAAGAAAAAGGCTTCGACATTTTGATTGCCTAACAACGTATCAGCAACAGGCTCATAGCCGCCAGAAGTGGCCCACGTTGAATGATAATTGCCACGACAGACATGCGTCGTTACATGTAAATCTTCAGGTAGATCAACGATTGCATCATTATTTAAACGTAAATATAACGCTTGTAATGCCTTGGTATCATATTCGCCATTAGTCATCGTGGTCCAAAAGTTCTTATCCACTAACATCCCCCACGTGCAATCATCCAATTTAATATCCCGACAACCTAAATCATATAAGGCTAAAATTGTTTTCTGATACGCCTTCGCAATATCTTGATATAATAATTCCCGATCAGGATAAAATTCATTAACCTTGTCTTCATTAGAACTGCGAACCAACTCCGCTAATAACTGGGCAGGTGCAGGAATACTTTGGCGAACAGGCGTTCCGTCTGCAATTTCCGTTAAAAATGTGTACTCTTCAAAGACCGGATGTTCTGGATTAAAGCTTATTTTTCCTGTTAAACGTGCTGAATCCGCTCTTGTTTCTTCTCCGTGAAATAAATAGCCTTGATCCATTACATTATGCTCAATTCCATTGAAGCCCCAGAAAAAATCAAGATGCCAGTAACTACGGCGAAACTCCCCATCACTGATAACGTTTAAGCCAATTTCTTTTTGTTTAGCAACTAAATCCCGAATGGCTTGATCCTCAACTACTTTTAATTCATCTCCAGAAATCGTACCAGCTGCAAACTCTTCCCGCGCTTCTTTCAACGCTTCCGGACGTAAAAAACTGCCGACGATTTCATAATGATGTACTGAATTTTGACACATAATTAATTTCCCCCTCATTTTTTAAATAGAAAACAAAAAAATCCCTAGAAAAGTCAAAGACTCTTCTAAGGATGTAATAAACATACATGGTACCACCTTAATTTACAAAAATCTTGCGATTTCTGCCTCTACTCTAATACGCCGCTACTGCTTGATATTAGGATTCTTGCTAACGGGAATAACCGTGCATCTCTAAAATAATTTTTCGAAATGCCCACTCAAAAGCCATTTTCAAATTCGTTTTCTTCCGCCTCTTTTCAGCTACCAAGGCTCTCTTTTAGAAATTCCACAGAATTTTACTTTCTTTTTCTATGTGTTTTTTTATTTATTTTTAATTATAATAGCAGATGAGACGGTGGGTGTCAAATGGATAGGTGAAATTTTTTTTACGTTAGCGAACTTTTATAGACTTTCTCACGATTAATCTTATAAACTATCTAATTCTTGTTCAGCCTTTAAAGTCATCGTTTTGTCAAAGCAACTGCCAAAAATGCTGTATTTAGATTCAATGACTTGGATCATCTGGCCCTTTTCTAAAATCTCAAAAAGATCGTATGGTACAGTCAGTTTATGCATTTTTTTATCCCCATCAATTTCTAGATTTAGATTACACTCTTCAACAATCACGCTAGGGCCTCCACCAGGAGGACGATATGAAGCAACCACTTTGTCACTAATTCGAGCTTCTAATTCCTGCTCTTGGACATGACAAAGCCTTGTTCGTACTAATATGAATCTAAGTACATACTCAATCCCCCAATAAATGAAAAACATCCCTGTTACGCCAAGTGCAGCCAAGGAAACCACAATTAAAGTCACAATAGCAAGCTCAAACTTATCTTCGTAGTAAGACCATTCCGTAAAATGAGTGGTCACTACTTGCCACGAATCATTTAGAAATTCAATTTTACTGATTAGCAGCCAGCTTATTAACAATGTAAATAGTAAAATTACTAGCTTGTATAGATAGAAAATTAGATAATCCCTTAGTTTATTTTTCCTTTTCAACATCATTTTTCTCCTTTTTTTATTAATACTTCTCTATTATTTTATCAGAAAAATGAACTGTTAAAGAATTTTTTGTGTTTTTAAATTTGATCAGGTCATAGCGGTTTAGCGGTCTCTATTTGCTTGTAAAGATTCCGTTTGGCTTCTTCAAAACGAGTAACTCTTTTTAAAATCTCCTCTTCGATTATATGTATTTCACAAATCAAGCGTTTCTCCTGTCATCGTAGTAACTTGACACATTTCACAATATATAAAAAACGACGTCAGTGCTCATTTACTCACTAATACATAATTTAATACAAATAACGAGAAATAATATTAATAAGAGAAGCGAATGAGAAGATTTAGAAAAAATTTTTTGTTATTTTACCTTATATATAAGGGAGAGGTTTTATAGTGTTATTTAATCGAAGAATGTCAGATTTTTTATTGCGAACTGCTATTTATTTCGGTATACTAATAGCCATAGGATAGAAATAATTAACAAGGAGAACAGCAAACTTTCACTTAGCCAGAAATGAGTGGAGTAGAGGTTGTCCCTCCTAACGATAAAAATAAATCAACGGCACTTCCTGACCTGGCTACCAACCAAACTAGAGAAGTTTTGATTAAACAGCATAACCTGCTTAAGCAAATCGCCAATAGTGTACGTCATGTTCTTATTTTTGCATTCAGTTGTCTACCAGAAGACTTTAACCCTTCTCCTTCCAAGTATAACTGAGTAAAGATAGAGGTCTTTGACTTGCCTATTGTCCACGATTGCAGGGAATCTGTAATCGTTTTTTTGTTTCTATCCTATAAAATTTGAGAAAAAGAAATGATAATACGGTGACAACATTCATTTTATTCACCTTGTACTTTTCATCACCTGCTCTGTCTTATTGCCAATCGCAGTCCTTCAATTCTTAGAGCTTTAGCTCTTAGAAATTGATGAGATCTAAGCAACAGCGCAGTGATTCAAAACAAAATAGGCACTTCATTCACCGGTACCACCCAGTAAATGAAGCCCTGAATAGAAAGCATAACCTATCTATCCAAGTTGCCTGATTACTAGTACCGTAGCACTAGCTTCTTTATTGTACCTAATTTTTGTAAGAATTTCTAGACACTTTTGGAAATTTTTTTTAAATGGGTGAAGAAACTTGCTACAGTCTGTTAGTCACCCCAACGATAGAGGCGGCCATCTCTATCGTTTTTTCTTTTTCTCAATTGTTGAATGTTGCTTGAAACTAACTTTAAAATTTCTAGAATCGCGTATTCGTCCTGCAAAAAAAGAAAAAATTCAAGATAAAAGTGCAAAATCACCAAATCTATAATAATAAAAAGGACTATATGAGTCAGCCTCCAATTATAATTACTGTTTCTGCTACCTATTATTTCTCAATCAAACCTCTAAAAACGTGATCATACTTATTCATAAAAAAATCGATATCATCAGAAAATTCTTTTAGAGATAGCATTTGGATAACTTCATTAGGTAATGACTTACTATTTGTATTGTCCAGTTTTCTTAGCTTTTTAGATTTGCTTATTTTATCAGTCATATTTTATTCCTCCCTGTCCTTATTTCGTATAACACAAAAAATAGCTGTCTATTAAAACTACACTCTTCCAAGTTTTCTGACTTCAAAAAAACGTTTCCCTTCATGATATAATAACCTTAAATAGTCTAAAACAAGAAGGTGATCTATCATGAAACTAAACAGAATGTTCGAAATCGTCTATCTGCTACTCGAAAGAAAAAAGCTTACCGCAAACGAATTAGCGAACCATTTCGAAGTCTCAAAAAGAACGATTCTCCGTGATATAGAAGCCTTATCTATCGCAGGAATCCCAATCTACACCTCTAAAGGAAAAGGCGGCGGCATTTCAATACTTGAGAACTATGTATTAGACAAAACCATTATTTCAGCAGATGAACAAGACCAAATTCTCTTTGCCCTTCAAAGCTTAGCTGCCACACCTCCCTTACATTCTGAAACTATTTTATCCAAACTGCAAGCTCTATTTAGTAAAACAGACACAAGCTGGATTGAAGTGGATTTTTCTCGTTGGGGTAAAACTGATCCAGACAATAAAAAATTTGAACAGTTGAAAACAGCTATTCTTACCGAAAAAGTCATTTCTTTTACTTATGCAAATTCTTATGGAGCAACAAGCTTGAAAACAGTTTATCCACTAAAATTACTTTTCAAATTGAAAGCCTGGTATCTTCAAGCATATTGCCCCTCTAATCAAGCGTATAGAACCTATAAACTCAATCGAATGACCGACTTGGCTATACTTGCTGACGTTTTTTCTAAGAAAGATTTTACAGTTCCAGCGATTGAAGTAACAGACAGTCCAGCTCTATTAGACTTGACTCTTTTAATCTCAAAAGAGCGTGCTTATAGAGCATACGATGAGTTTGATATCCATAATAGTCAAAAAAATGAAGATGGTTCCCTTCTTGTAGATACACAATTACCAGAAGATGAATGGTTGTATTCCTTTCTCCTATCTCTAGGCGCTTCAGTAAAAGTTATCTCACCGCCACATGTGGAAAAAAAGTTACTCACTTATATTGAAGAAATGAAAAAGAATTATATGGAGCCATAAGGTGACAGATAGTTGTCACCTTAACTATGCTATTATAAAGTTACCACTATGAAGGAGCGTGAACATTATGCCTAGACCTACAACAAAAATAGATTTGATCACAACCGCAGACGAGCAGTTTTCAAAGTTATGGCAACTGATTGATTCGATGGATGATCAAAAACAGAATGCACCATTTGCTTTTAGTGAAGCATTTTTACAAAAAAGAACAGAAGCCCACTGGCAACGAGATCAAAATTTACGAGATGTCTTGATCCATTTATATGAATGGCATCAGTTACTCTTAAACTGGGTAACATCGAATCAAAAAGGAGAAGCCCAGCCCTTTCTACCTGCTCCATATAATTGGCG
Organism: Enterococcus ureilyticus; assembly: GCF_001730315.1. Taxonomy (GTDB): domain Bacteria; phylum Bacillota; class Bacilli; order Lactobacillales; family Enterococcaceae; genus Enterococcus_L; species Enterococcus_L ureilyticus. The sequence continues at coordinate 169,126 of NZ_MIKC01000039.1, read as the reverse complement.
AACTTATGGAAAACTGAATGAAGAATTTATCGAAAAACACCAAAATACATCTTTAGACGAAGCAAAGCAACTTCTTAACAATAGCCATGCTGACGTTTTAAACATGATTGAAGCTTTTACAAATGAAGAGTTATTCGCTAAAAATACACTCTCTTGGACTGGAACCTCTACACTGGGAAGCTATTGTGTTTCCGCAACGTCTAGTCATTATGAATGGGCGATTAAAAAAATGAAGCAGCATATCAAATCGTTAGAATAATCATTGGATAAAAATAAACTACGCTTCAAGAGTAGCATCATTCGTTGATGAATTTACCCTTGAAGCTTAATTCTATTGTCTGCTCATTTTCTTTTGATTGAAGGCGCCGCTTTTAATACTTTATCTACTGCATAAATTGCCTGGTCATTCGTAATTAGAACGCCTATTTTAAAGAAACACTTCAATTCTCTTTCTTATCCTATTTCAATGACACACTCAATTTATAATCAACTAAAGAGAATACGAGGCTTCGCTTCCAATAACTAAAATTGCTCTAACAACTTTAACCTATTGTTTTTTAGCTGGTTCAAACTTCATGAGTTTTTTCACTGCATAAATCGCTTGATCGTTCGTAAAATGAAATTTCCCAATTGTAGTGTAAATAATCAGCTTAGTATTTTCAACTTTACCACCACGACGTAATTTATTTGTCACTGCCTTCGCTTTGACTTTTTTTATTTGCTCTTTTTTGATCTGTATTTCTTTTCCATTTATCCAAATGGTTAAATCATTATGCCCTTGAAAAATTTTGACTCGTTTAGAAAATAGTTTTTTGTATAGTTTTCTCAATAAATAATCAAAAATAACCCAACTTATCAAAAAGCTTATAGAAAAAGCAACTGCCTCATACCCGGTGTTTAAAAAGAAATACGCTGTTTTAATTCCTATGGAAAAAATCAATATGGCCCAACACAATACAAACAAAACAATCGCTGCTTTCTTCACAATGCTATATTTCGAATAATTAAAATCAGCTTCTAAAACAAATTTCATCTGCTTGCCCATCTTCATTTCTCCTTTATCTCGTGTCCAAATTTTCACTCACCGATCTGAGGTTCAACGAATAACTTTCCATCCTCTAAATAAAAGTATAAATGTCGATTACTGTTTTTATCAACCTTGTACTCATATTCTGTTGTTTCGTCATCGAATAAGGATTTTTTTGAGGTGTTGATAAATGAAGGAATCCCTATATTTTCTAATACTTTTTCTGAAACCTTCTCATCAAGCGTCATTTTATTTGCCCGTTCAATGATCGACTCTTCTGCATAAACTGTGGGATCATTGAAAATAATATACTTAGATGTAATTTTTCTTTTTGTATACTCAAAAGATAACTGAGCTAGCTTCTTTTTCCCGCGAGTTATCTCCCACCGTAGCGTTTTGACATCAGAGGGTTTGACTAATGACTTTCGTGAATCTAAATTGGGTTCTCCAAATTCGGCCGTAAATTCCTTTTCAAGATCTGGTACAATTTTGTTTAATAACCGAATTTTCTCATAATAAACCATACAATATTCATAATCGTTCAGTGCTTTTGTCTCTACTTTTGCTTCTGGTTTCACAGTAAAGTACAATACTATACCTAACACAATACACATAAATCCACCTAACAACATTCCTTTTTTCACTTTCACTCGTAGCTACCCCTTTTTTCCTATTTATTTTAGATATACATTAAGTTTACAGGAAAAATACATAAAAAAAAGAGGATTTAGCTAAAATATGTAACTATTTTTAGCTAAACCCACTTTATTATTTGCATATAAGTAAACTTATCCTAGACTAGCTTATTTACCAGTAATAGAATCCCAAATTCCGCTAAAGAATCCTTTAATATTTTCCCAAAGACCCTTAGATTTTTCCTCGATTTGTTCTTTTGTTTTAGACAAATCGAGTTGTCCAACAAAGTCCTCAAAGATATTTTTATCTTTCATATCGCTCATCAAAGTCGTCAATTCTTTCACTTGATCTGATGACATCACATCTTTGATTCCTTGACTTTGTAATGCACCTTCAACAGTTTTTTGAATATCTGCTTGGGTCAAATTTTTGCCATCAGCAGTTTTGGCAGCCAATTCTTTTTTCGCTTGCTCTTGCGCTGCATTTAAGGCTTCGTCAGTATAACCATCTTTATCTTTATTCTCTTCTGTGATCTTAGATAGTACATCCATTTCGTCTTGAGCGACACCTACACGGTCTCGATTGATAATGCCGCCAGATTCTTCAACGATTTTATAGACACCTGCTAACGCTCCTGAACCATCGATCGGAACAGCTGATGCAACAGTCAACTTCGCATCTGTAATCCCAGCTGTTAACGCCGCATTTTGGTACTGGGCTTCTGTGATTTTCGTAATATTTTTAGGTGTAGCAATATCTACAGAGATTCCTGCACCTTTTTTCTGTGTTTCCATTCGAACTGAACTATAAACAGCCCATTCTGGTGTGAAGCCACCATCAGGGATAAAACTCATCAAATCTTGTCCTGTTGTTGTATATTGTGGTGTTTCACCTTTGATACCTAATTCTTTTAAAGTAAAGTCCTTTTGCTCTTGGGTCAGTGCATTGCCTAAAGCGACTGCGTTTATTTGTAGATTCTTCTCAGAACTTTGAGTTGTTTCTGTATTACTAGCATTTACTGAAGTACTTTCAACCGTGCTACTTTGTGTAGCAAATGCTGTTTTTCCATTTGATAAACCTGTAGAAACCAAAAGAACTGTCATTGCTACAGCGAGTGTTGTCTTTGTCTGTTTCATAGTAACCTCCTAAAGATTTACTTGTTCATTACTATACAACAATACTTTTAGTTAGTCCCTAAGTATGCTCCGTTTTAAGAAAATTTTAGTATCTTGACCTTTTAAAAAATACGTTTCCTTTCCTAAGTGAATCAACTCTATACTCAGTTTTTCCAATAAAAAAGAACAAAAGCAACCACTTTTAGCGGTTGAATGCTTTTGTCCTAATTTTCTACAAACTATATACTCGTAATGACTCATTTTAGTTAGTACTGGATTCGAATACGTTTCTATCAAATTCACCTGTTTTAATTCCAACAATAATTGATGAGTAAACATTCCCCATTACGTTCAATGGTGCTCGTGTTAAAGAATAAAAATAATCCAAACCTGCAAAAATAGCTACTCCTTCAACTGGAATACCAATCATTTGAAAAACAATCGCCATAGATACAATTCCGCCACCTGGAACACCTGGATTCCCAAAAGATGCAACAACTGAGAATACGCCTAATAAAATAAGATTTTGTAATGTAAATTGGATGTCAAATACAGATGCACAAGCCACAGCCGAAACAATATTTGAAATTGGCGAGCCATTTGTATTTAATGCATTTCCTAAAGGTAAAACAAAATCAGATATTCGTTCTTTAACGCCCATCTTTTTTGGTACATCCTCTAGAGATACTGGTAAAGTTATCGCTGAGGAAGTAGTCGTTACAGCTATAACCATAATATTTAGACTATTTTTAAGAAGCGTAACAATGCTTAATCGATATCTGATAGCTACATAAAGTGTATAGAGCACAAAGAAAATAATATCGAGTATACTCACGATTACAATGACCTGAACAAGTGATTTCAATGCATCTACTCCACTTGTGCCAATAACACCAGCAAGCATCGCTGAAATCCCAATTGGTGCATAGACCATCACAATAGAGACGATTTTCATTATTACTTTTCTTAAACCTAATATTAACTCATAGAGTGCGTTTACACTTTCAAAACTATCCTTCATAATATTTACAGAAATACCAAACAATGCTGCAAAAACAATGATTTGGACAATAACTCCTTCTGCAAGTGCCCCAACTGCGTTATCTGGAATAAAATTTACAATAGTTTCTTGTATATTACCACCCGCAACCGTTCCTTTATATGCATCTGATCCAGGAGCAGTCAACGTTAAATTGATTGGAATGATTTTTACTGCAATAATTGACAAAACTGCCGCCAAAGACGTACTAACAAAAAATACCCCCAATGTTTTCAGTCCAACAGTTTTTAATTCTTTTAACGGTAAAGAGGCTGTTGCTTCAACAATAGAACAAAAAATTAATAAGGGGACGCACATCTTTACTGATCTTAAAAAGATATCACCTAAAAACTTTAAACTTTCAGCATTTTCTCCTAGCACAAAACCTATGATCAACCCTATAATAGATCCTACGACAATCCTCATAGATAAACTAGAGTTCTTCACTTTATTTAAAATCATTCTGCTCGTACTCCTTTTCAGTCAACAAAATAGTCGCTTATTTTTTGTGGTGGATAATTAAATTTCCCAATCTTACTCTGTGATAGATGACACTCTACAAATAATTTAGCTAATTTTACGGATACTGAAACAGGGTCTATAACTGGAACACCTATTTCTTCACTTAATGAATCCGCATACATCGCAAATCTAGCACCACCTAATACAATTGCCTCAGCACCGTCTTCTTCAATCATCTTGATGATTGTGTTTTTTAGCGATTCTTTGACGGAACTGTTTTGGTTCACATTCTCCGTATCCATTTCAATCCCTCGTACTGAGGCAAGTTTTCCTTCTAAACGTAGTAAATGTGTAAGATCTTCTTGATAAGGTATATTTTGTTTGAAAACAGTTAGAATTGAATACTTATGTCCTAACATGGTCGCAATAACTTGAGATCCTTCTGCTATTGATATGACTGGAATATCTAATGCCTCTTTTAAAGCAAAAAAACCAAAATTTCCGAATCCAGCTAATACAATCGCATCTGGGTTCACTTCTTCTGTAAAATCAAGTAACCCTCGCACAAACGACCAAACAGATTGATAATCGCCAAAAGTACAATCTATATGTTTAGAGCCTTTAGGATTGGTATATGGGATCAATTCTGTAGATGAATCATTAAATCCTTTTTCTGCTGATTTCATTAAAACTTTTGTTAATTCTGTATTACTATTTGGATTAGCAACAATAATTTTCATTTGAATCTCCTTTTTCATAAAATTAATTTATTTTAGAATATAGATATGGCCGATTATCGACTAATTTGTCGTATGCTATTTTTCTGTCTAATACATCTCCTAGTATTAAATAATCTTGCCAACGATCAACCTCTTGGGACTCAATATTTATAGTCGGAGTCCACATTCCCTCTTTTATAAACAGATCAATTGTTTTAATACCGTCTTCTACGGAAATTGTCGGCCAATTATTTTTAATAATCGAGCTGCAGGCTTTTCCTCCATGTTCTAATAAATATGACGTCCCTTTTTGAAGACCTACGGCGAATTTTTCAAATTCAACTAATTTATCTTCTATTATTTCAGGCAAACTATAGTAAACACTCCAGGGTATATTGCTTCCCTTTCTGGTTAAATCACAGAAGTTAAAACCTACTTGTCGATCGATCATGGAATGAGCTGTATCTGGTTGGACTACTATAAAGTCACCAAACCCTTTTTCAAAAAGATCGCAAATCATAGCTGTTGAAAAATCATGGATAAACCGAATTTTATTTGGATCAGCACCACCTTCTCGCGCGCTGCCAACCGTCATTAAATAATGACCTGCCCCATCGCCTCCTGATACAAGTACTCTTTTTCCTTCTAAATTTTTCCAATCAAATGATCCTGATATTTTTTCTCTTGAAAGAATAACTAATGGGCATTTAGACGCTATTTTTGCAACTGACGTGTATTTTTGAATATTCTGACAATAAATCATAGGCAGCCACATTCCACCTAACACAACATCTGCTTGACCATTTTCTAAATCATCAAGTCCTTTTGTCCAAGGATCAGGTAAATACGAACATAATTTTAGCTTTTGTTCATCAAAAAAACCTTGTTCTTCTGCGATGTATTGTGGCATGTAGTTCATTGATAATCCTGTTGCAGCAATTGTAAATGTAGTCAATTTAGAAAATCTCCTTTTTGATTATATTTAGGTTTTGATAACAATATATGCTATATGGTCTCCTATGACCTTTTATCACGAGAATACTCTACTTGATTCGTGTGATTATTGTTTGTAGACTCAGAATCAATGATTGCTAATCTTGCTTACATGTAATCAACGTAGTTTCTTGAGTTTCACTACTTTTGAATCTTTTTGAACTATCATAAATAATATTGTAAGCGGTATCCATGTCCTTTTCATTGAACTTTTTAACATTTTATTTATATTTTTTGTTTAAAATAACTATTTATTACAAACTTTATATTAAAAACGATATAATAGATGAATAAAAATAAAGGAGTAGCAAATATACTTAAACCGTTTCATTGTAAACGCCACCATATTAGTATTCATTCTAGACTTAATTACCAAACATTCACTAAAAAAAAGCCTTCACCACTCAGAACAGAATCTGAATGGTGAAGACTTTAGTACTTATTTATTTCGTATAATCCTTAACCAAGTCAATAACTTCTTCCATTGTATCGCAGTCATTCAACGCACGATCCGCAAGTTCAGCCATTTTCTTAGTATCTAGACGTTTCATCAAGCTACGAGTTTGAAGAATAGATGTCGCACTCATTGAGAACTCATCTAATCCCATTCCTACCAATAATGGTACAGCCATTTGATCGCCACCCATTTCTCCACACATACCAGTCCATTTACCTTCTGCATGAGATGCGTCAATCACGTTTTTAATCAAACGTAGGATTGATGGGTTATATGGTTGGTATAAGTAAGAAACGCGTTCGTTCATACGGTCTGCTGCCATTGTGTATTGAATCAAGTCATTTGTTCCAATACTGAAGAAATCAACTTCTTTGGCGAATTTATCCGCAATTACAGCGGCTGCAGGAATTTCGATCATGATACCAACTTGAATCGTATCAGAAACTTTTGTTCCTTCAGAAACTAATTTAGCTTTTTCTTCTTCAAAGATGCTCTTCGCTGCTCTGAATTCTTTTAACGTTGCAACCATCGGGAACATGATACGTAAGTTACCGTGAACAGAAGCACGTAATAATGCGCGCATTTGTGTACGGAACATTTCGTCACCACGTTCAGATAAGCTGATACGTAAAGCACGGTAACCTAAGAACGGGTTCATTTCATGCGGTAATTGAAGATAAGGTAATTCTTTATCTCCACCGATATCCATTGTACGAACCACGACAGGCTTGCCGTTCATGCCTTCAAGAACTGCTGTGTAAGCTGTGTATTGTTCATCTTCTGTTGGGAAATCTGGAGAATCCATGTAAAGGAATTCTGTACGATATAGACCAACAGCTTCAGCACCATTGTTGTGTACGCCTTCTAAATCTTTAGGAGTACCAATGTTGGCAGCTAACTCGATATGTTTACCATCAGCAGTCACTGTTTCAGCATTTTTTAGTTTTTCCCATTCAACTTTAAGGTCAGCGTATTCTTTGCCTTTTGCTTCAAAATCAGCTTTTTCAACATCAGTTGGGTGGATGATGACATCGCCATCGATTCCGTTAACAGCTAAGATATCGCCTTCTTTGACTTTGGCAGTGATTTCTTTTGTTCCTACAATTGCAGGAATTTCAAGAGAGCGAGCCATAATCGCTGAATGTGATGTACGTCCGCCAATATCCGTTACGAATGCTTTCACATACGTACGATCTAATTGAGCAGTATCACTTGGTGTTAAGTCATGGGCAACCACAACTACCTCTTCGTTGATCATTGAAGGATTAGGAAGAGTAACACCTAATAAATGAGCTAAAATGCGTTTTGCAACGTCACGAATATCTGCTGCACGTTCTTGCATATAGGCATTATCATCCATTGCTTCGAACATACCGATATACATATCTGTTACTTCTTTTAACGCAGATTCAGCATTTACTTTATTATCTTGAATGTTTTGTTTAATTTGACCGATCATTTCTGGGTCAGCTAAAACCATTAAATGTGCGTCAAATACTTGTGCTTCTTCTTCACCAAGGCTTTGCGCTGCTTTTTCTCTGATTGCTTGCAACTCAGTCGTAGATTTTGCTAAAGCATCGTCTAAACGGCTTTCTTCAGCAGTTGTATCCTCTACAGACTTTTTATCGAAAGACAAATCAGGTTGAACTAACAGGTAAGCTTTAGCAATAGCGACACCATCACTTGCGGCAATTCCCTTTAGCATTTCAGACATTATTCTGACAATCCTTCTTTTTGCATTGTGTCTACGATAGCTGCTAATGCATCTGCTTCGTCAACACCGTCAACAGAGATTGTTACGTCTGAACCTTGGCCAACGCCTAAAGACATAACGCCCATGATTGATTTAAGGTTAACAGATTTACCTTTGTATTCTAAGTTAATATCTGAGTTAAATTTACTTGCAGTTTGTACTAATAATGTAGCTGGACGAGCGTGAATCCCTGTTTCTGCTACGATGTGAAATTCTTTCTTTTCCATATAAATCGGTCTCCTTCGTAAGTAAAATAATTTTTTATGTTAGGGTTTTCCTTTCATGATACGTTTCAAAAGAAACTAGAATCTGGATAATACCCTTTCAATTTTTAAGATTACCATTTTTTGTGAGTAGTTACAACACTTTTCACCTATTTTTTATTGAATCAAAACATCGATTACTCTTCTTCCTTCATATAACGATATATAATTCGTCCATTTAATCCAGCTTCTCCGACAAAAGACATTCTATCAGGCAGATTTTTCCAGACTTCTCTAAAAGCGGTAAAATCCTGCGGTTCAACTGTAAATTCAGAAATTTCTCCCTCTTTCAAGGCGTTGATTTGTTCTTTAAACGAATTTTCGTTCATTAATCGATCACAGCTTTCATTTTTATTTTTAACCTGTGGTCATTGTATGACAAAATTAGATATTTGTCTAAATTCCACTGATTTCACTATAAATAAACCGGATTATTTTTATAAAAATAGAATAAATTTCATTATTGTAGATTATTACGCATAATTGATTGGAATTTCTTCTTTATTCTCTTCACTAAATCTAGAGTTCAATTGCTTGATTCTTACTAAAAAGATGCTATAATAATCTCAAAGGTCAAAAATGGTCAACAGACTACTTGACTTTATCTAAAGGACTTTGATACAAAATTAGTCTTATTTTGAAAGGACGTGTTTTATCCTATGATTTGTCAAAATTGTCAACAAAATCCAGCAACGATTCATTTATATGCCAATGTTAATGGTCAAAGAAAACAATTGGATTACTGTCAAAGTTGCTATCAAAAACTAAAAGCACAAGCAAATGATAATCAACCAACAATGTCTCAACAAGATCCATTTGGTTTTGGAAGTTTAGATGATTTATATCGCTCTTTATCCCGTCAAATGCAAGAACAACAAGGGAATCCTAATGGTCAAACACCGCCAACTCAATTTGGCGACGGTAATGGCTTTAATGGTGGCCAGCCACCAAGAGGCGGAGCTGGTCAATCAAATGGGCTCTTGGGCGAATATGGTATCAACATCACTGAAGCTGCTAGAAATGGCGATATCGATCCAGTAGTTGGTCGTGATGAAGAAATCAAACGAGTGATTGAAATCTTGAACCGCCGAACTAAAAATAATCCCGTTTTAATCGGTGAACCTGGTGTTGGTAAAACAGCAGTTGTTGAAGGTTTAGCTCAAAAAATCATTGATGGTGATGTACCGCAAAAACTATTAGACAAAGAAGTCATTCGCTTAGATGTGGTTTCACTTGTTCAAGGTACTGGTATTCGTGGACAGTTTGAAGAACGGATGCAAAAGCTGATCGAAGAAATCAAACAAGCAGAAAATATTATTTTATTCATTGATGAAGTTCATGAAATCGTAGGGGCCGGTGCTGCTGGTGACGGTAATATGGATGCTGGCAATATTTTAAAACCAGCACTTGCTCGTGGTGAATTACAGATGGTCGGTGCAACTACTTTGAATGAGTACCGTATCATCGAAAAAGATGCAGCTTTAGAACGTCGGATGCAGCCAGTTCGTGTTGATGAACCAACCGTAGACGAAACGATTGCCATCCTTAAAGGGCTACAAAAACGTTATGAAGATTACCATCATGTAAAATACACAGACGAAGCAATCAAAGCAGCAGCAACTTTATCCAACCGGTACATTCAAGACCGTTTTTTACCGGATAAAGCAATCGACCTATTAGATGAATCAGGTTCTAAAATGAACTTAACGATCCAAATCGTCGATCCCAAAACAATTGAAAAAAAACTAGCAGATGCTGAAAAACAAAAACAACAGGCTTCTGCAGAAGAAGATTTTGAAAAAGCGGCCTACTACCGTGATCAAATCAATAAATTACAAGCTATGAAAGAAAAACAGATCAGTGACGAAGAAACACCAGTGATCGATGAAAAAAATATCGAAGCCATTGTTGAACAAAAAACAGGTATCCCCGTTGGTGATTTGAAAGAAAAAGAACAAACACAATTGAAAAACTTAGCAGTCGACTTAAAAGCTCATGTTGTTGGACAAGACGATGCCGTTGATCGTGTTTCAAAAGCGATTCGCCGTAACCGTGTTGGTCTAGGCAAACAAAACCGACCAATTGGTTCTTTCTTATTTGTGGGACCAACAGGTGTTGGGAAAACCGAATTGGCTAAACAATTAGCTTACGAGTTATTTGGTTCAGAAGATTCGATGATCCGTTTTGATATGAGTGAATACATGGAAAAACACAGTGTCTCTAAATTGATCGGTTCACCCCCTGGTTATGTGGGCTATGATGAAGCAGGACAATTAACTGAAAAAGTCCGTCGTAATCCATACAGCTTGATCTTATTAGATGAAATTGAAAAAGCTCATCCTGATGTATTGCACATGTTCTTACAAATTCTGGATGATGGTCGATTAACAGATGCCCAAGGTAGAACAGTCAGCTTCAAAGATACAATCATTATCATGACAAGTAACGCTGGAACTGGTAATGTCGAAGCCAATGTTGGGTTTGGCGCTGCTCGTGACGGTCTAACAAAATCTGTTTTAGGACAGTTGAATAATTTCTTTACACCTGAATTCTTGAACCGTTTTGATGGGATCATTGAGTTTAAAGCATTGAGTAAAGAAAACTTGATGAACATCGTTAGCCTCATGTTAGATGATGTCAACGACTTACTTGCTCATCAAAAAATTCACATTGATGTCCCAATAGATGTGAAAGAAAAACTTGTAGATTTAGGCTACGATCCTGCAATGGGCGCTCGCCCATTACGTCGCACGATCCAAGAACAAATCGAAGATGGTATCGCCGAATACTTCTTAGACCATCCTGAAGAGCATCAATTGCTGGCTAAACTAGACGATGATGGTAAGATCATTGTGACAGGTGAGATAACATCAGATCCTAGTGATATCAGCACAGAAACTACTGAAACAGAATAAAAAGTGAAGTCAATCAGGCAAACTGATTGACTTTTTTGTGCTTTTTAAGACAAATTTCTTTTTATTTAAGCTAAAAAAATTTATAATTAAGATGAATAAGGATTATATCAAATTTGAAAAAGACTATTTCAGCTTTTTTGAGCTGTGAATATTCTGTTTTTTATTATCAAAGTCAAAAATAAAGAATCGAATGAGGTGAAAAACATGAAACTAGTCAACGTAACTAATAGTTATAAACGGTTAGTCAATAAACAACTAGAAAATACCGATGCATACTTTGTTAAAGTTTATTCAGCGGGTAATACGACCGTCGTTTATACAGAAGCTACCCAACATGCAGAAATATTGATTGTGAACAAAAAACGCGCTGTTCGAAAAACGGAAATCAATGAAATTCTAAAGTATCTATTAAAACGGATTCCTAAGGATAAATATGACCACGATCAAATTTCAATCATTGAGTTAAAAGATGTCATTGAAATTTCGATCCCAATCTCTTCCGCACTTGTGGAGAATTAAACAAAAGGAGGTTGGGACAGGAGTGTTTAATCCCGAGAAATAAGAAGGAATTCACGAAAATTGCTCTTCAAATTTTTGTGAATTTCGGCTTATTTCCGAAGGGATTGCTTCTGCTCCCACCGTTTATACGGATTTTTTGAGTCTGAGATATAACTCGTAAAGTTATGTCCCAGACTCCTTTCATTTGCTTTATTCCAAAATCTTTTTTTGTATTTCTACCAAACAATTGATTTATTTTCCCCAAAAACCACAATTCTAATCTGCAACTCTTCAATTAGTTAGTTTTTGTACAAAATAAAAAGTTCTTTTCCACCAAAAATACTTGACAAAGAGCCTTTTTAAATTACCTAGATATGCTTTTTATCCCATCCCAAAAAACACCCTGACTCTCTTTGATACTAAGTCACCAAAACCTAGTACAAAAGGAGATTCAAGGTGTCTCTCTCTCATAATAATGGATTAAAACTACCTATTTTAATCCATTATTTTCGATAACTTGGCGATACCAAGCAAAAGAATCTTTTTTATAGCGCTGCATTGTACCGTTTCCTGCATTATCACGATCTACATAAATCATTCCATAGCGCTTTTTCATTTCTCCAGTTGTAAATGAAACTAAATCAATAATTCCCCAAGGCGTATAACCTAAAAGTTCTACACCATCATAATCAACTGCTTTTTCTAACGCCTCAATATGTTTGCTTAAATACTCAATTCTAGTTTCGTCATGTACTTTTCCGTTTTCCAACTCGTCAATTGCACCAAACCCATTTTCTACGATAAATAGAGGTAGTTGATAACGATCATATAAACGATTCAATGTAAAACGTAGTCCTTCTGGATCAATCGCCCAACCCCAATCAGTTGATTGGATATGCGGGTTTTCAACACCATTAGCAAGTCCACCATTGACGATATTATTGTCGACATCATTTCTAGCATCTGCTTTTACTACTGTCGACATATAGTAGCTAAATCCAACATAATCGACTGTTCCAGCTTTCAAAACGGCTAAATCTTCTAAACGTATGTCTATATTGTATCCTTCCCGTTCAAACTCTTTTAACGCATAGTTTGGATATTTTCCACGAACATGTACATCAGCAAAGAAAAACCTTTGACGATTCGCTTCTTCAGCTGCCATAATATCGGCTGGATTACATGAATAAGGATAGATAGGTACATGAGAAACCATACAGCCAATTTGAAACGCCGGATTAATTTCTTTCCCGATCATCACAGCTTTAGCACTGGCAACTAGTTCGTTGTGAGCCACTTGATACATCACTTCTTTAGCATTTTCGCCTTCTTCAACCAAAACACCTGAATTCGTCCATAAGAAAATCGGATTATTAACATCCATTTGATTATTGATTTCGTTAAACGTCATCCAGTATTTCACTTTGTCTTGGTACCGTTCAAACACTACTTTGGCAAACTTAGCAAAAAAATCAATCACTTGACGATTGCGAAAACCACCGTATTCACGCGCTAAATGTAAAGGCATTTCAAAGTGAGATAATGTAATGACTGGCTCAATGCCGTTTTTCAGCAATTCATCAAAAACATCATCATAAAATTTCAATCCCGCTTCATTCGGTTTAGCTTCATCACCTTTAGGAAAAATCCGCGTCCACGCAATCGAGGTACGTAAACACTTCAAACCCATTTCTGCAAACAGTGCAATATCTTTCTTATATTCATGATAAAAATCAATCGCAACTTGATTTGGATAAAATTTATCCGCTTCAATTGTTGACGTAATCTCTCTTGCAACGCCATGTTCTCCTGCAGTCATTACATCGATTACGCTTGGGCCTTTACCACCAGCATCCCAACCACCTTCAAATTGATGGGCAGCTAAAGCGCCACCCCATAAAAAATCTTTTTGTACCATTTTCTTATTCCTCCAATTGTTTAATTGTGTTTATTTAGTTAAAGTCTAAAATTATATCGTTTCGATCTACATGAGTCTTTTCTGTAATTAACATGTCTTTTAGTTCATTACTATTCGGTACCACAACAATCGTTGTTGCTACATAACCTGCAGCTTGAATTTTTTCACTGTCAAAACTTAACAGTAGCTCTCCGACTTGAATTTCTTGATCCTGTTTCACAAAATAGTCAAAGCCTTCACCATGCATATTCACTGTGTCCAACCCAACATGAATCAGTAACTCTACACCTTCCTTAGATGTTAAGCCCACAGCATGTTTTGAATCAAAAACAGCGCTAACCGTTCCCGAAAATGGTGCATAAATTTTGTTATCGCTCGGTTCAATGGCAACTCCATTGCCCATAACACCGCTAGCAAACACTTCATCTGGCACTTGACTCAACGGTACAACGTCCCCTGCTAAGGGTGCTAAAATAGGAGTTTTTGGTCCATCTACTGTCATCATAGGTTCTCCAGTCGCTAGCTCCTGGGTTAATTCTTGATCATCTGCTCTGGTTTCACCAGTGCCAAAAACCTGAGCTAGGACAACTGGTCCTACTAATGCAATTAATGACCCGATTACAATCCCGATAAACGAACTTGGATTATCCTTACTAATCGCATTAACGGTTGTTAAGACACCCGGTAACCCTGCATAAGCATAGTAATACGGATTAAAGAAACTAGCTACAATGGCTCCGATACCACCAGAAATGCAACCGTAAATGAACGGTTTTTTCAAACGTAAAGTGACACCGTAAATAGCTGGCTCAGTAATACCAAAAATCCCAGTGATAAAAGCTGATAAAGAAACACCTTTCATTTCTTTATTACGTGTTTTTAAGAAAACAGCTAAAGCAGCTCCGACTTGCGCAATCACAGCAATAGTTTGAAATGCTTGGAAAGAGTCCCGACCATACAAATCAAAGTTAGCTAGAACCATCGGCGTAACACCCCAATGAACCCCAAAAATTACAATGACTTGCCAGATACTCCCAATAATTCCAGCTGCTAAAAACGGCACATTTTCCGCTAAGAAGTTATAGCCATTTGCAATCGCTGTTGCTGCACCTGATGAAATCGGTCCGATGATCAAAATAGTTAAAGGTACCATAATGATTAGACAGATCAATGGTACAAACAATGAACGTACTACACTTGGAATTCTTTTTTCAATAAAATGCTCCAAATAAGATAAGAGCCAAACCAAAATCAGTGGCGGTAAAACTGAAGATGTATAAACAGTTTCAGATAAAGGAATGTTAAAAAAAGTAATTGCTTGACCTGAAGCAATCGTACCTGCCATCTCAGCCCAAGTCGGCGAAACTAATGCCGCACAACAGGCAATGGCTATATACATATTTGACTTAAAATGGCGAGAAGCTGTTACTGCAATAAAGATAGGTAGAAAGGTAAATGGAGCCCAAGAGATAAAACTAAATACTTGATACGTACCTGTTTCCGCAAACGTTGGAAATGCCAAATTCACTAAAATCAAAATCCCTTGTAAAATTCCTGCTGCCGCTAAAACATAAATGAACGGGGCAAAAACAGCTGACATTGTCGCAACAAGGCGATTTAAAATGGATCCTTTCGGCGCATCATCACTTGATAGATTTTCCACCTCTCCTAGCTTAATAAACGCATCGTAAACCTCCCCAACATGAGTACCGATTACAATTTGCATTTGACCACCAGACTCAACCGCAGTAATCACACCTGTTAATTGAGATAATTGCTCTTTCATCTCAGGTGTACTCGCTTTCAATACAAGTCGCAGACGCGTGGCACAACGAGCAACACTCACAATATTATCCGCTTTTACGATAGTCAAAATATCACTTGCTAATTTTGAATAATCCCTGACTTTTCCGCTCAACATTAAAAACTCCCTTTTTTTATAAATTATACATTTACATTTCAATTGTATGGGTATAATATAAATGTAACCAAACAATTTGTCAATAACTATTTTTATTTACAAATATTCTTTTACTGATAAACTTAACTAGAAAACCTTTTAAAATTAACTGATCTATTGAAATCAGAAAATCTTTATCGGAGGAACTTATGCTGAAATATCAAGAAGTCGCACAACAAATTGAAACTAAAATCCAAACTGAAAATCTTCCTCAAGGAACAAAATTACCTAGTGTTAGTGAATTAGTCACCGAATATCAGGTTAGCAAAAATACAATTTTACAAACATTAAAAGTGTTGGAATCACGTAGCGTCATTTATCAAGTTCAAGGTAGCGGTATTTTCGTGCGCCGAAGAAAGCGCAAAGGCTATATCACTTTGTTAGAAAATCAAGGATTTTCAGGAGATTTGACTTATTTTGATGTTGTTTCAAAAGTAATTAACGTGACAATTGTCAAAGCAACGGAAGAAGTGGCAAATAATTTGCATTGCACGCTTGATGATGATGTATACCTAGTAAAACGTGTTCAATCGATTCGGGGACAAATATTATGTGTAGAAGAATCTTATTACAAAATGAGTGTTGTCACTTTTTTGAATGAATCGATTGCAGAGGACTCAATATTCCACTATTTAGAAAAAGCCTTAAATATTCATATAGGCTTTTCTGATAAATATTTAAGTGTTCATAAAACAAAGGGGGAAATCTCCCGGTATTTAGAACTACCAGAAGATTCCCCCGTGCTATTAGTAGAAGAAATATATTATACAAATACTGGCGATCCCTTTGATTTCGCCAAAAATTACTATCATTATGAACACTCTCAATTCTTCTTACAAGGCTAAGTGATCAGAATATCTCTCAAAATTTTACGAATTATTCTGCAACAAGATCCTAATTAAAAAAAGGCAAAAAAACTCTTGAATTTTCCTAACATTTAAAACAGCAAAAAAGGGCTCTATACTTTCTGATGTTTGAGAGCTCACCAGCATCTTTTTAATACAAAATAATAGAAAAGACACCCTGATATCCTTTAGAATTAAGTCGTCTAAAACCATTCAAAAAGGAGAAATCAAGATGTCCTATACAAATCTTATCAAAAATACCTTAGATATTCTAGACTTAAATATTACTTTTAATGAAAATTCTTTAAAAAAGGAACGAATCAAAGGACGAATCTGCCACGTATTTTCTGGTACATTGGATTATTTCGCTCACTCCTATCATCATTGTGGTGCCAAAGAAAACGGTTCGATTATTCTTTGGAGCTTTACAACGTGTCTGATTTTACTGAATGATGTCTCTGAGGTTCAAACGTATTCATGCTTATAGAAACAACCTTTCTTCTGTCATTCTTGTGATAGAACCTTTGTCGCTGAAACAAGTCATATCGAAAAGTGTTGCTCAATCTCGAAGAAAGTCAAGCTTTCGATTGCCGAGCGTCTACGAAACACTACGTCTATAAGCGAAATTGCCTGTCAAAAGAAGGTCTCTGTTTCCTCTTTTTATCGCGTATTGAAACAGTTTTACGAACCAAAAAAAATCAATCGGCTCACATTGCCAGAAGTTCTTTGTTTTGATGAATTTAAATCAGTGAAACAAGTCGCTGCTTCTATGAGCTTTATCATGATGGACGGGCAAAAAGGCAATTAATTGATGTCATTGAAAATCGGCAGCTTTTTTTTTAGAACGTTATTTCTCACGATTTTTTTCTCTGTTCGTGAAGGGGTAAAATACATTGTTTGCGATATGTATGCGCCTTATTTTTCTTTAATTAAGAAACTATTTCCAAAGGCTCAGATTATTCTTGATCGCTTCCATATTGTGCAACACATTGGGCGAACGTTCTTAAAACACCGAATTCAACGAATGAATACCTTTCTTCATAAGGGAAATGGAGAGGCAAAAAAATATCGTCATCTAAAGAAATACTGGAAACTGCTTCAAAAGAATCAATCGAAGCTCAATTTTGAAAAACGCCAGTGGCGTCCTTCTTTCCGTGCCTATTTAACAGAAATAGAACTCGTGGATCGGTTACTTGCTTATGATGAAGAATTGAGAGCTGGCTATACCTGTTATCAGAAGTTTCTCTATGCCATACAAACAAGAGATTACGACAGTTTCATGCGTTATTAGAACAAGATTATTCTAGGCTTCCAGCTTATTATCAAACGACCATTAATACCTTTAAAAAAGTTCAAACGGGCATTAAAAATGCGTTGGATTTGCCTCATTCCAACGGACCGTTAGAATGCTTGAATAACCATATCAAAGTATTAAAGAGAACTACAGCTTCCGTAACTTCTATAATTTTAAATTGAGAATTACTTTATGTTTTGGTTCTGTTCTTTTTCAACCACAGAGAAAAACCTAGAGGAATTTCCCTCTAGGCTTCGTCATTGATTTAATTCTTTGGATTTTCTTCACCAACATTAGTTGACAAAGAATCACTTTTTTTATAACTTCATTTAATAATCAATAGTTTTAGCAACAACTCAAAACCATTGTCGTTTCCTATTGGTCACCCTACATCAAACTCTTCAATTCAACATCAGGATACTTATCTGCAAACCAACGCATAGCAAATTGATTTTCAAATAAGAACAGCGGCTGATCAAAGCGATCTCTAGCTAAGATATTCCGACTAGAGCTCATTCGTTCATCAAGATCGGCTGGATCGATCCATCGAGCTATTTTTGAACCCATTGGAGTCATGATCACTTCAGCATTATATTCATTCAGCATACGATGTTGGAACACTTCAAATTGTAATTGCCCAACGGCCCCAATGATATACTCTTCCGTTAAATACGTTTTATATAACTGGATCGCACCTTCTTGAACCAACTGATAAATGCCTTTATGGAATGATTTTTGTTTCATCACATTTTTGGCACTGACTTTCATAAACAACTCTGGTGTAAATGAGGGTAATTCTTCGTACTGAACTTTTAATTTCCCTTCAAATAACGTGTCTCCAATTTGATAATTCCCTGTATCATAGATCCCGATAATATCACCAGCTACAGCTTCTTCGACATTTTCTCTAGCATCAGCCATAAATTGTGTTACATTACTTAACTTGATTTTTTTACCGGTTCTTCCAAGTGTAACGTCCATGCCACGCTCAAAGGTTCCTGAACAGATACGAACAAAAGCAATACGATCTCGGTGAGCTGGATTCATATTTGCTTGGATTTTAAATACAAAGCCTGAAAATTCTTCTTCATAAGGGCTGACTTCTTGTCCTTCTTCTGTCTTATGTCCATATGGTGATGGTGCAAATTGCAAGAAAGTTTCCAACATTGTTTGGACTCCAAAGTTAGTTAATGCTGAACCAAAGAAGACTGGTGTTTGATAACCGCGAGCAATTTTCTCCGTATCAAACTCGTCACCTGCTTCAACTAACAATTCAACTTCTTCTAATACTTGTTGGTAAACACTATCCTTATGCAATGGCAAATCACTTGGAATGTCACCATCCACTAATGGAATGAAACGTTCGCCATTATTGGTTTCGGGACGGTAAACTTCTACACGCTTATTGTAGATATCATATAATCCTTCCAACCCTTTTCCCATACCAATCGGCCAATTCATTGGATATGATTCAATATCTAGCAACTCTTCTAATTCTTCAAGTAACTCTAACGGTTCTCGACCATCTCTATCTAATTTATTGATAAACGTAAAAATTGGAATCCCACGTTTCTTTACAACTTGAAATAATTTTTTGGTTTGGGCTTCGATCCCTTTGGCACTATCGATTACCATAACAGCGCTATCCACAGCCATCAAAGTCCGGTACGTGTCTTCTGAAAAATCCTCGTGTCCAGGTGTGTCCAAGATGTTTACGCGTTTCCCATCATAGTCAAATTGCATCACTGAACTGGTTACAGAAATTCCTCTTTGTTTTTCGATTTCCATCCAGTCAGATTTCGCAAAATTTCCTGTTTTCTTTCCTTTTACAGTTCCAGCTTGGCGGATTGCGCCTCCAAATAGTAAAAGCTGTTCTGTAATCGTTGTTTTACCAGCATCCGGATGGGAAATAATGGCAAACGTGCGGCGGCTATCTACTTGTTCTTTTAAATGCGGATTATTCATTCGTTGCTCCAATCTATCATTTTTTCTTGAAAAGACTTCATTTATTTATCCTAGTTTATCTAAAAGTTATTTACATTGGAAAATTCTCCCTGCTCTTTATTCTTCAACTAATGTAGTATATCATGGAATTACCCTAGTTTTCAAAGTCTTTAACTAAGTTTCTAAAAAAATTGCAGAGACTAAATGAACACGCAACGAATTTAAGTCTCACTCCTAACTAGATGTAATAAAGCCTTAATATTCGCTTTTGATTATTTATCCGTTCATAAAATCATTGAAACGTTCTCTTACGTTGATTTTTCCTATATAACAGTTTACAGTGAGTTAAATAAAAGAAGGAACATGAGTAGCTTTCACTACTTCTGTTCCTTCTTTTGGTTTATCTTCTTGGCTCGTCATCTTCCATTTCTTTACGGAAAAAACGACGGTATTCTTCAGGTTCTTCATCAACGATTTCTTCGTCATGGAAAACAACTTTTAATGCTAAAACTCTCGTTCCTTCCATTTCTTCAGAAGTCAGTGTAATGTTGCCAACATCAAATGACAATTTCTCCCCTTCATCAGGAATCGTACCTAAAGCGGTTATCAGATAACCTGCCATTGTATCGACATCACTCATGTGCAAATCTGTGCCAAATGCTTCGTTGAATTCATCAATCAGCATTCTACCTTGAACTAAATACTCATGCTCACTGAGCTTATCATACAAGTTCTCTACTTCATCCGTCTCATCATCGATTTCTCCAACAATTTCTTCTAATAAATCTTCTAACGTAGCCAAACCAACGACACCACCATATTCATCCAATAGGATCGCCATCTGATTTTGAGTTCGTTTTAGTTCATATAATAAATCATCAATAAAAATCGTTTCTGGAACAAATAATGGTTCTTGGATAATATTTTTTAATTCAATTTTGTCAAAGCCTAATTTATGGGCTGCTTTTAATAAATTTTTAGTATGAAGAACACCGATAATTTTATCTTTGTCTTCGTTATAAACTGGGATTCTCGAATAGTTTTCGGATAAAATAGCATTAATATTCTCTTGAATATCATCTTCAATATTGATCATAAAAGCATCGGTTCGTGGAACCATAACTTCACGAGCAACTTTCGTATCTAATGAGAAGACACCTTGAAGCATTTCTAATTCATCATTATCTAAAACACCTTCTGATTCCAACATATAACGCATTTCGTCACGTGTCATTTTTGAATCAGCATCATCAAATGTCATTGGTGTAATTTTTGAAAGTAAGTCTGTTGAAGCAGATAACAACCACACAAATGGTCGAGCAATTACGCCTAATACTCGCACGAATCCAGAAGTTGCTTGCGCTACTTCTTCTGATTTGTTCATGGCGATTCGTTTTGGATATAATTCACCAAAAACAATGGAAACATAGGTCAACATAGCTAAAATAATAATATTTGCTATGCTTTTTGCAGCAGCTCCGCCACCAAGAACAGGTGCCAATCTTGCTGATAAAGTATCAGCTAAAGATGCTCCAGACAAGATATTAACTAACGTGATACCGACTTGAATCGTTGATAAAAAGCTCGTAGGATCTTGTAGAATCTTTAATAACTTCTTCGCTTTCGCGTCTCCTTCTTCTGCTTTTTGTTCGATACGATTCTTGTTGACTGAAACTACTGCTATCTCCGCTGCAGCAAGAAACGCATTGATCAATGTTAAAACGATCAATAATAAAATTTGCGCGATAAGCGACTGACTCTCGGGGTCAGCATTCATAATGTGCACTCTCTCCTCTTAAAATTATTCGAAAAACGTTGTATTTCGTTTTCCAATTTCATTTAGTAATAAACTGTTTACTAATCCATTTGATAAAAAACGTGACCACTATAAGTAGTCACGCTAAAATCGTATCACAAACATCGATTAATTTCAATAATCGATGTCATTTTTCTTTCATTGTTATCTCATTTCCTTCACCAGACAATACAATTTTTTCACTTCTGCTTTCCCGAATCATTCCCATTACATGAATCACTACGGTTTTTACAATCGCATAAAATGGAACGCCTAAGAAAATGCCCAATAGTCCTGCGATGTTTCCAGCAACTAGTAAAACAATGATGATCGTTAATGGATGGATCTGTAAAGATTTTCCAATTACATTCGGATAAATGATATTGCCATCGATTTGTTGGACAATTAAAACAACAACACAACAAAATACGGCTTTGATCGGTTCATCAAAAACAGTTACAAAAACAGCTGGCGCCAGTCCTAAATAAGGACCAAGATACGGGATCAGATTGGTGAACCCTGCAATTACACCGAATAAAAAGGCATAACGAACGCCAATCAAAGAATAACCAATTGCAGTAAAAGTACCGACGAATAAACATTCAATCGCTTGCCCGCTAATATAATTTGCCAATGTTTTGTTGATTTTGTTTAACAAATCAGCGATGCTTTCTTGGCGTTTTTCAGGTAAAAAACGCTCGATCGATGGTACTAATCGGTCCCCATCTTTTAACATATAAAATAAAATAAACGGTGCTGTGAAAATAACGATCGTCGTCGAAGCCACTGTGGACACAACTGAACCTAAGCTATTTGATAAGCCACTTAAAAACTGTTGAATAATCGTTCCATATGATATATCCAATTTCTCTATATAACTTGTTAAATCAACCTCTTTAAATAATGGTAGCTCAGCCATTCGGTAGACCCAAGCTTCTACATTACTGAAAACAGTCGGCATACTTGAAGCTAAACTAGCAAGCTGAGAAGCTAACTTAGGAATCACACTGACTAGTATCAACACAATAGCTACTACTAATATCAATAAAACAAGAAGAACTGCAAAAATTCTTTTCATTTTCGTTTTCATTAGTAAATTGACAATTGGATTTAATATATAATACAAAAATCCTGCTACTAATACTGGTGCAAATAAGGTTGAGAAAAATGTTCCGATTGGTGCAAATACAAAATTGATTTTACTTGAGACAAAAATCAACGTTGCAATTACTAGTAATTCTGCTGACCAAAAAAATAATTTTGACTGTCTTAATTTTTCAAACAAAGAAGATCCTCCCTTAACATTAAAAATTGTGCTTTTTTATTTTATTCATGAAATAATAATTGCTCCTTAATAGATTTTAGCATAACCTCTCCTAAATAACATAGCAATACTTCTTTGTACCTATTTTTATTTAAAGTATTGAATCAAATTTACAGAAGATTATTTTTATGCTCTTCAAAATAATATTTGGCTTTTTCTAAGTTCCCTTTACCGATTACGTCTTTGATTTTTTATACGATTTCATCTGTAATCCTTGTAAACATGACCTTTCGAATTTTTTATTTATACTGCAAACTGCTTACGCCATAAAAAAAATAACCTTTCATTTTTAGTAATGTTCTACTGTCTGCTTATTTGATGTATAATAAATAAAATAATTATAATTGAGGTGCTATATGAAAATCGTCCACACTAGAGATACTATGAGTACTATCTATTTAGATGCAGTGAAAATTCGCCGTCACGTTTTTATGTTGGAGCAAGGCGTTCCTGGTGAGATTGAACTCGATAAATATGAAGCAGCTTGTATTCATTTTGTTTTATATGATGATGATAATGAAGCAATTGCAACTTGCCGTTTATTACCCCTTGAACAGAATCTTATAAAATTACAACGAATGGCTGTCAAAAAAGGCTACAGAGGGAAAGATTACGGGCGGTTGATCGTAAAAAATGCTGAGCAGTTCTCTAAAGAACAAGGATATAATACTATGACTTTAGGCGCTCAAATAACTGCGCTTGGTTTTTACGAACGTATGGGTTATGTCAAAGAAGGGGACATGTTCCTAGATGCGAATATCGAGCATTATCAAATGACTAAATCTTTGTAATTATGAAAAATCTTGGGATCGATACATCCTTCAGGTATATTTTCAATTCATTGACAAAGGGTAAACTCAATATTTTTCTAACTGAAATTAATACCTATATAGGAAATAACTTAGATTTTTGTATACCTTTTAAATATAAGAAAATCCAGATGCCAATCGAATTGACTGGTATCTGGATTTTCTTTTAGAACGTATGCCCCACGTCAATTGAGTAACTAGACTATCTCATTTTAGCGGCGTTTGTTCCGTAAATATAACCCACTAGCCAACATCAGCACTACAATTCCAAAAAGTATTGACCCTATCGTCGTGACTTCTCCTAATAAAGGTATTATTGTGCCAATCTTCTTCGTCGGTTTAGTTGGTATTTCTTTCTCTGGCGAATCTGGGGTAGGAGGATCTGATTGATACGTATTAGTCAAAAGGATTCCATGCTTGGTCGCATCATTCATTGTCGCAGTATACCCTTCAGGAATATCCACTTCTTTGATTGTGTAGTCAATTTCTTTTCCTGCTACTTTTTCATCTAATTCCGTCCAAGAATACTGCCAGTTATTTGCGGAAGAAAGTGTTACAATTTCTCCGTGTTTTTCTCCATTCGCATATAGCTGAACGCTAATTTTTTCTGGTCTTTTTTTCGCCTGATCATCAGCATCGTCCCAAGCTTTATTTACTGTTACACTTGTTTTCCCAGGAGTATAACGGTTTATTAAATCGATGCCGACAATTTCAGTTGAATACTCAGGCACTTGATTTTCCATTACCGTATAAATAATTTCTTTTCCATTATTATACTTAGGTAAGTTCGTAAACGTGTATTGCCAATTGTTTGCCGCGGTTACGTCTTGCTCATTTACTGGCACCCCATTTGCCAATAAGAGAACTGTAATGGACTCTGGACGTTTACCGTCTTGGTTGTCTTTATCTTCCCATGTTTTTGTACCTGTCAGCTCAATTGTTTCGGGTACGTGAGAGTTTGTAATGATGACATTGCCAAGATCTTCACTGTCGATTGTTATTCCATACTCTTCATCTATTGAAGTTTCTTTTACAGAATAAATAATATCTTGTCCATTGGCTTTTTCATCTAATTCTGTCCATGTGTGTTGCCATAAATTTTTGTCGCTCAAGCTAACAGGCTCTCCCTGTTTCTTCTCATTGGCATACAATTGAACCGTAATATTTTCTGGTCGTTTGCCATCTTGATTGTCAGCATCATTCCACGCTTTCGTCACAGTTACACTAGTTTGGCCCGGTGTATAATGATTGATCAAATTGGTGCCGTCGATTTCTACAGAATATTCTGGTACATGATTCTCTGTCACAGTATACTGTATTTCTTTCCCCTCTTTATATTTAGGGAGGTCTGAAAAAGCATATTCCCAATTGTCCGCTTCTGTCACCACTTTTTCGGCTACCTTTTCTCCATCAGCCAGTAAGTTTACCGTTACTTCCTTAGGACGAATGCCATCTTGATTATTTTTATCCTCCCAGGTCTTTGTTCCGGTGATCACTATTTTTTCTGGTACATGCGTATTTTTTATGATGATATTTCCTATGTCGCTTGTATCCACCGCCATATCATAGCCATCAATCACATCTAATTCTTTCACAGAATAAATGATTTCTTTTCCATTTGCTTTTTCATCTAGCTCTGCCCAAGTATGTTGCCATTGATTTGCAGTATTCAATTGAACAGGAGCTCCGAGTGCTTTTCCATCAGCATAAAGTTGAACCATGATGCCATTTGGCCGTTTACCATCTTGGTTATTTGCATCATCCCATGCTTTTGTTACTGTTACACTAGTTTGTCCTGGAGTATAACTATTTTTTATCGAAGTCCCATTGATCTCTGTGGAATAATCTGGCACATGGTCTTCTGTCACTGTATAGTGAATCAATTTACCCTCTTTATATTTTGGTAAGTTTGTAAATTCGTAGTTCCATTTATTATCTGCAGTTACTGTTTTTTGATCAATTTCTATGCCATCCGCTAATAGATTTACGATTATTTTTTCCGGTCGTTTGCCATCTTGATTATTTTTGTCATCCCACGTTTTTGTGCCTGAAACCTTTGTCGTCTCAGGTGTATGTGCATTTGTTAAAACGATTGTACCCTCTTTATCTACCTTTGTAGTTGCTTGGTATCCTGAAACATTAGATATTTCTTTAACCGTATAAGAAACTAATTGTCCATTAGCTTTTTCATCCAAGTCAACCCATTCATACTTCCACTGATTAGAGTCATTTAATATAACAGGATCACCAACAGCTATATTATTACCATACAATTGAACAGTGATACTTTGTGGTCTTTTACCATCCTGATTATTTTGGTCGTCCCAGACTTTGTTTACCGAAATAGCTGTTTTTGTCATTTCTGGTTCGTTTTTAAATGCTCCAATATTTTTGTAAGTAATGGATTGGTTTGGTTCCATTAAATCTTTTGATTCAATGGTAAAATATAAGTTATCTTTTGATTGTTCATATCCTGACGGAGCCTGTATTTCACTAAAATAATAATCACCGGTTGTTAAATTGTCTACTTTGACTTTACCATCTGTACCAGAGGTGATGTTACTTTTTACCTTAGTATAATTCCCAGTGATATTTTTTTTATACAAATCAAAAACTGCTGAGCCCAATCCCTGATTAGTGGTTCCATCAACTTTTTGAAATTCAACTCCTGCTGTTTTCCCGGTAATGGTCCCCTCAGCCACGTTGTACATTTGAGACTCAGATAATTTCCAAACTTTTTCAGAATTATCATTATATACAATGGTAATAGTCGCATCATTTGTAAATTCTGTGTCTTCCAATACTTCATTTAATGGTGTCGTATAATATTCTAATTTATATTGTTTAAATTCAGAATTGTTGTCTTGTGCAAGTTTTTCATATTTTTGAACAGTTGGTAAAATATCTGTTTTAAATCCAGAATAATATGTATTCAGTGGATCACGCATCAATCCCATTTTTTCTTGACTTACACCACCATATTCCCACGGTAGAGAGGTGAAAAATCCTCCTTCAAAAGCATACGAACCAGCCCACCCTGGTGAAATGTCTCCGAAAGAAACCATTTTTTGATCGTAGGGTGTATCTTCAATATAAATATGTTTAATTTCATCAAAAGAGCTTGCTTTGCCTAATAGCGTATTTCTCCCCAAACCAATATTCCAATTGAACACTGTACTTGTCTCATTCGGACTTTCTGGCAAATTCGCTAAAATAGCATCCCCTTCTTTTTTGTTCCAGTTTGTATCTCCCGCTCCTACACCAGTACCCCCACCAGGAGTTCCTTCATCAGGTTTAGGTACATGGACCACTATTTCTTTATCCGGTAAAACAATTGTATTATCTCCATCTGTTTGGATGTATTTCTCATTTAATACATAACTCAAATTAAATGTTCCAGAAACTTCTGAATGCGTTTCAACATAATTCGTAGTAAACTGCATCTTGATATAATATCCAGCATCTTCGTTCCCTAAAATAGTGACGCGAGCCACTTCATTTCCATCCTTATACAAATTAAATTTAAAATTTTGTACAATTTTAAATTCTTTTGGAATAGAAAATTCTAAAATATCTCCATTTTTATACGTATTATCCGGAATACGCCACTCGTAATCTAAGTTATAAATTTCATTTATTTCCATAGTACCATTATTTCCAATAATGGTACTTGAACTATCGGTGATTTGCGTATTTATCACATACTTGTCTCCGTTGTATTCACTCTTAGCAAAAATTGCTGATGTATTAAAGAAATAACACGTAACGGATAATAAGATTGATAGTAAGCTTATTGTAGAAAGTACATATTTTTTTTTGCTCATTTTGTTAATCCTCCTCTTTCCTACTATAGTTTTTCGCTAGAATAATTGTGGAAAAGTTAATTTACTCATTTAGTTTTTTATAACAACAGTCTAAAATGATACTTGACAACAATTGTTATTAAAATTCTCAACACTTCAGAGTAAACAAACTTAATGTTTTTTTAAATTAACTAAATATATTTATAATATTAATATGATACATTCCTTTAATTTTTTCATTCCAAAGATTACAAAATGGAGCCGTATTTTATAGAAGATTTGTCTGTTAGGTTAAGAAGAAATTATAAGACTTATGTAATTGAAAATAGATATTTTACGAACAAATTAAGAAAACGACTGAGAATGTCCTTATAACATATCTCTTCAAGTCGATTTTTCAGAACTAAATATCCTTTTTAAAGCAGTTTATCAAATGATCACTACAGCTTATTAAACTGATTTCTCATCCTGAATTTTTAATTGATTTCAAAAAAAAAACTGCTAAATTCATTTTTACTTGAATTTAGCAAGAAGTGCTCTTTGATTGAAATATTAGGTTGCATATACATAGATAAAATCGTCTTTAGTATCATTTTTTGAAAAAAAAGATATCTTGATAGTGAAAAGTAAAAGAGCACTAATCTGAAAAAATCTGAATAAGCTCATTCAGAATGATCGCCCTACTTTTTCGAACTGATAGCTAACGTTTTAAAGAAGAAAAACGTGCTTCATCATATAATTTTAACTAAAAAAACATGCTTGTTTATTTTTGTAGTTCCTTTTATTTTAACAAGAGGTTCTATTTTTGTATAAGAAAAATCCAGATGATAATCAATTTGACTAACATCTGGATTTATCTAGGACTTACGTCCCAAGCTCTTTTTTGACTTCACATCTCACAATGGCTATTTCTTTGATAGCTCTTGGTAACGCTGATACCAGATATCTACATAGGCTTCAGAGAATGGGCCTTTTTCGTTATTAATCCAATCCACTAACGTCTTAACATTTTCTTTTAGAATAAAATCAATATCTTCTGGATAATCCATAATTTTACTGTGAAATTCGTATTCGTCCACATCCAATAACCGTTTTTCACCATCAGGAAAAACTTTGATATCCAGATCATAATCAATGTACTTCAATGCTTCATCATCTAAAAGATACGGTGACGCCAGATTGCAGTAATAAGAAACCCCCTTTTCTCTAATCATCGCTATTATGTTGAACCAGTATTTTTTATGGAAATAAACTATAGCTGGTTCACGAGTAACCCAACGACGCCCGTCAGACTCTGTTACCAATGTATGATCGTTGACACCGATTAAAGAATACTCGCTCGTTTTTAATACCATAGTATCTCGCCATGTTCGATGCAAATGTCCATCGTGTTTGTAACTTTGGATTGTTACAAATTCACCTTCTTTTGGAATTGCCATAGTCCCCCAACTTTCCCTAGTACGAAAAATCGCTTCTAAAAGCTACTAATTTCTCGTTTGGGTGTTCATTACACCGATATCAACATAATTATATCATAATTTTCAACTTTGCATACTAAGTAGTTTGGTTTCTTACAGTAATGAGAACTATCTTTTAAAATAAATCGTTCGATTTTAGTTTTTGGAGGCTGACATTGGAATAGATTTTAAGAAGGTCTAGCTCTAAACAGAGCTAGACAGCGTTGCAGCCCAAATTGATTATCTTAAGCAAATATTTCAATCCACTAGCTCTAAACAGAGCTAGACTCGATATCAGCTTTCACTTTGCTTAACTGATCCGTATTTCAATCCACTAGCTCTAAACAGAGCTAGACATTTGATTGTGAGATTGTCACGTTTGAACCTGAATTATTTCAATCCACTAGCTCTATACAGAGCTAGACTTCTTTTATTATACATAAGTGTTTCAATATCAAAATTTCAATCCACTAGCTTTAAACAGAGCTAGACATATTTAATTCTTTTAGATAACCGATCATTTTTTTATTTCAATCCACTAGCTCTAAACAGAGCTAGACATTGTACCTTACGCGGAACACTATGTTTTATGTACTATTTCAATCCACTAGCTCTAAACAGAGCTAGACCTTATATACGTAAAATCATCATTGTTAAGCGTTATTTCAATCCACTAGCTCTAAACAGAGCTAGACATGAGTAACACGATTAAATAACAGGGCTTTTATGAATTTCAATCCACTAGCTCTAAACAGAGCTAGACAGGAGTTTTTCCCTATGTCAAAAGAGTTTCAACAAATTTCAATCCACTAGCTCTAAACAGAGCTAGACAGTAGACTTAGCTCCAATTGTTGAATGGGTACAATTTCAATCCACTAGCTCTAAACAGAGCTAGACATTATGATTATGACAAGAAATGATAATGCACAAGATTTCAATCCACTAGCTCTAAACAGAGCTAGACCACCGCCAAATGATTAAGCAATTTAGAATATCTATTTCAATCCACTAGCTCTAAACAGAGCTAGACAATGTATAGATTGTAACTTTTCTATAAATATTTCTATTTCAATCCACTAGCTCTAAACAGAGCTAGACAAAAAGTATCCTATAATTCTGGTGGCGCTCGTAAGATTTCAATCCACTAGCTCTAAACAGAGCTAGACTTTTACATAGCAACGTTTTAGACTTGTATTTATCTGATTTCAATCCACTAGCTCTAAACAGAGCTAGACTTGTTCAGTCAATGCTTTAGCTTGCACTTTCAAATTTCAATCCACTAGCTCTAAACAGAGCTAGACCAAAACTGGGAACTGTACAAAGCGTTGAGGCATCTATTTCAATCCACTAGCTCTAAACAGAGCTAGACTAGTATTGATAATTTTAAGGATATGTTTGCTGTATTTCAATCCACTAGCTCTAAACAGAGCTAGACACATCTCTGTAGATTTTTGTATGTCGCTATTTCCAATTTCAATCCACTAGCTCTAAACAGAGCTAGACAATTTATGCTTTAGCAGGAAGTACAATCACACAAATTTCAATCCACTAGCTCTAAACAGAGCTAGACGCCAAAAAACTAGGTTTAACGGCACACGATTATATCATTTCAATCCACTAGCTCTAAACAGAGCTAGACTCATTGCGTACATTACAATATAATACCCTGTAAATATTTCAATCCACTAGCTCTAAACAGAGCTAGACAAAACGTTGAGCGAACAAGCTCAAATAGAAAAAATTTCAATCCACTAGCTCTAAACAGAGCTAGACCTGCGCTCTCATCGATGCGACAAGCTGGCTATCTTTATTTCAATCCACTAGCTCTAAACAGAGCTAGACGCCCAGATCCCCGATGTTCAGCTTGCGCATGTTAGGATTTCAATCCACTAGCTCTAAACAGAGCTAGACCAAGCTATAACAGTTAATCTGTCTATTTTTACATGATTTCAATCCACTAGCTCTAAACAGAGCTAGACTTCATAACATAAGGATATGATGAATTTATATCTAATATTTCAATCCACTAGCTCTAAACAGAGCTAGACTCTATATAGTTAAATGATTTTCCATCCGTTCTGTTTATTTCAATCCACTAGCTCTAAACAGAGCTAGACTATCATTTCCTTTAACTATAATACTTTCGTCTTTAATTTCAATCCACTAGCTCTAAACAGAGCTAGACATTTATTATTCATGGGATAATCCTAAAACAGGAATTTCAATCCACTAGCTCTAAACAGAGCTAGACACAAGATATAATAAATAACGAAATAAGGTGATTATTTCAATCCACTAGCTCTAAACAGAGCTAGACGTTAGTAACGATAATAATAGTTCTGTAATGGGGGCATTTCAATCCACTAGCTCTAAACAGAGCTAGACGCAGGAGGAAACTTTATACAATTATATGTATACGATTTCAATCCACTAGCTCTAAACAGAGCTAGACATGTTGTATTTGAAAGGAACCACTATTCTCCTTATATTTCAATCCACTAGCTCTAAACAGAGCTAGACACAATATAAATTTACAGGTGAAACAATTTTATCATTTCAATCCACTAGCTCTAAACAGAGCTAGACACCATTAGTAGTTTCTCCTGTATCTTCATTAAATATTTCAATCCACTAGCTCTAAACAGAGCTAGACCACCATTAGTAGTTTCTCCTGTATCTTCATTAAATATTTCAATCCACTAGCTCTAAACAGAGCTAGACTTCGTGTACTGATAAATTCAATGCTTTGCTTATTTATTTCAATCCACTAGCTCTAAACAGAGCTAGACCCCAAACGACGATAACGCAAGTGTCCCAATATGATTTCAATCCACTAGCTCTAAACAGAGCTAGACCGTGAAAATAGTTGAAATACATGACATATTTCCACTATTCCATCACTAAACACAGTATAACATTAAATTAAAATGAGAAAAAGTCTATTTCTTAACTAAAATCAGTAAAATTTTGGTGCGGATCCCCTAGAGATTTTATGTCCACTTGGGGTTCGCACCAAAAATTATTCTGTAGTTCCAAATTCTTCTTTATATAGTTCTACCATTTTTTGTTGTGGT
The DNA here is from genome assembly GCF_001730315.1 of Enterococcus ureilyticus. Classification (GTDB taxonomy): domain Bacteria; phylum Bacillota; class Bacilli; order Lactobacillales; family Enterococcaceae; genus Enterococcus_L; species Enterococcus_L ureilyticus. The sequence continues at coordinate 137,026 of NZ_MIKC01000039.1, read as the reverse complement.
TTTGGAAAAACATAATTTGAAAATTCGTCTTTTGTTGCCCAAGCTTGATTTTCATCAGTAATAGTTTCTCCTATTTTTCGTCCATAGAAAACTAAAATATGCCATTTTAAATGGCTGAAAATATGTGTTACTTCTCCTAATACTCGTTTTTGCCAAACTACATGAGAGTATTGGTCAAAAATTTCTGGATTTTCTTCCGCAACTAACAATGATTCCTCAAAATCAAGTGATAATTGCTTTTCTTCTTTCACACCAGTTTTTTGCAGAAATTCAAAACGTTCTTTGCTGACTTCTTCTATCGGAAATAGCCACATATTTGCTAACAGCCCTTTGGCATTACGTTGCTGTAATAAAAATTCCTGCTGTTTATTTTCAATGATGCCACCAATATAGTAAACATCTTTAGGTTTTAACTTTTTAGATTTGACTGGATAATTCGTCATTGTATTGTTCTTATAACTTAAACAATATGATTGAATCGGACACTCTTCACATTTTGGAGATGTTGGTGTACAAATCGAAGAACCAAGATCCATCATCGCTTGATTAAAGTCTCCAGGACGATGTTGATCGATGATTTTATACATTGCTGCTTCAAAAACCTTACGACTACTAGGCTTGGCAATGTCATCACTGATTTCAAACAAACGGCTGACAACCCGCATCACATTACCATCAATCGCAGGTTCAGGAATATGAAAAGCGATGCTTCCGATTGCACCTGCCGTGTATGGACCAATCCCTTTTAATTGACGAATTTCTTCAATTGTTTCTGGCATCTGACCATCAAATTCTGTCATGATCTGCTGCGCGGCAACTTTTAAATTTCTTGCTCTAGAATAATAGCCTAAACCTTCCCACGCTTTTAATAACTTATCATCTGGCGCTTCAGCCAAATCCTTGATTGTCGGAAACCACTCCATAAAACGATAGTAATAATCGATCACCGTATCAACACGAGTTTGTTGTAGCATGATTTCTGAAATCCAGATACGGTAGGGATCTAGATTAACACGCCAGGGTAAATTTCGTTTCTCTTTTTCATACCAAGCAAGAAACTCTTCTTGAAAAGCTTGAAGCTGTGCTTCACTCCAAGTCTCCCAATATTTTTCATTCTTCATCCTCTAATTCCTTTTCGTCAAAATATTGCTGAATCAAATCTGAGTCAAATCGTTTTTGGAATAGTCCTTGTTTGACTTTCATCAAGCGTTTATAAGGATCTAGCTTACGGTGTTTCTCCCATAGCTTATCACCCTCTTTTTTGATCACATCTAATTCTTGTTCTTCATCTTTTTCAAACGATAACTCATCAAGAGCTAAATCGATCACTTCTCTATTAAAGCCTTTTTGCATCAAGTGCATTTGAACTTTTTGGACAGCCTCTTTGAAACTTTTCGTCCGATACCGTCTCATCGCTTTTTCAGCCGTTGCTTTTGCTACTTCTACTTGATCATCCATTGTATAAAAAGTTAACCCATGTTGAATGTCTTCATCATTCAAGCCTTTTCGTTTTAGTTGTTGTTCGATCATCTTGGGCCCTTTATCACTTGTCCGCATCAGTGTTCGAACATAGCTTTCACTAAAAATTTTATCATCCAAAAGGTTCATTTCTTCTAAGCGGATCACGATTGTTTTGCGATCTTCGGGTAGAATTTCTTTTTCTTTCAAATAATCTAAAATTTCTTTTTTTGAACGTAATTGATAGCTTAGATAATTCAATGACATCTGTAAGCCAACATCATATGAACCCGATTTTTTAATTTGCTCGATTTCAGCTGTCGTTACTTCTTGTCCTTTTAACAAGCGTTGGCGAACTAACGTATCCTCAGACACACGCAGTTTTTCTCCTGAAGAGAGCCAGATAAGATAAAACTGTCCTTTGTCTTTAGTGATTTTTGTGATTGTTTCCATCTCTCTCCGCCTTTCTAGTGAGAACATATATTCTACTATAACATATATTTAGCAGAAGCTAAACCAACCAAATTGTGCTAAAATAAGAAATGACAAAACAGTGGGACAACATTTGAACAAGTCCCAGCATATTTATAAATCTACGGATCAAAAGGATGGAATTATGACCACACAACAATTAAAAGAAGGACAAACGATTCCTTTAAAAATAAAACGCCTAGGGATCAATGGTGAAGGCATCGGTTATTATAAAAAAACGATTGTTTTTGTGCCTGGTGCTTTACCAAAAGAAGATATTTCAGTCGAAATCACAAAAGTTTCCCCTCGTTTTCTGGAAGGTCAATTGAAAAAAATTGTCAAAGCAGCACCAGAACGAGTTATTCCACCATGCCCAGTTTATGAAGCATGTGGCGGCTGTCAACTGCAGCATCTTGCTTATCCTGCTCAGCTACTCTTTAAAAAAGACTTATTAAAGCAATCGTTGAATAAATTCAGACCAAGAAACTTCGAGAACTATTCATTACTTAAAACAATTGGGATGAAAAATCCTTGGAATTATCGGAATAAAGCCCAATTTCAATTACGTAAAATCGATGGCGAGGTTGAAGCAGGTCTATATCAAGCGGACTCTCATCGTTTAGTGCCGATTGATGACTGCCTTGTTCAACAACCAGCCACAACAAAAGTCATGAATGCTTTAGTTGAACTGCTAAACAAATATCAGCTACCTATTTACAACGAACGAAAAAATAGTGGGATCTTTCGAACACTAATGGTTCGTGTTGGCGTAAAGACAAATGAAGTCCAAGTTGTTTTTATTACCCAATCTGTAAAATTTCCGCAAAAAAAAGCCTTAGTTGACGAAATCACACAACAATTACCCGAAGTGGTTTCCATCATGCAAAACGTTCAAAACAAACGAACCTCCATCGTTATGGGGGATGAAACGATCCATGTATGGGGCAAAGAAAGCATTGAAGAGCAAATCAATGAAGTCACCTTCGATTTGTCGCCTAGAGCCTTCTTTCAGCTGAATCCAGAACAAACAGAAGTTTTATATAGCGAAGCTTTAAAGGCCTTAGATATACAACCAAATGAAACTGTCGTTGATGCTTATTGTGGTGTCGGTACAATTGGTTTAAGTATTGCCAAACAAGCGAAAGAAGTTCGTGGCATGGACATCATCCCTGCTGCAATCGAGGATGCTAAAAATAATGCGGAACGCTTAGGTGTAAGTAATACGCATTACGAAGTAGGAACGGCAGAAGAACTGTTGCCTAAATGGATTCAAAGCGGTTTTAAACCCGATGCTATCATTGTTGATCCTCCTAGAACCGGATTGGATCAAAAACTACTGAAAGCAATCTTAAAACAGCCACCGAAAAAGATGGTGTACATCTCTTGCAATGTATCAACGTTGGCAAAAGATTTAGTTGATTTAGCGAAAGTATTTGATGTTCAATACTTACAATCAGTCGATATGTTTCCCCAAACTGCGCGATGTGAAGTCGTCGTGAAATTGACCAAAAGATGATACTAAAGCAAAAGAATCCAGCAGCTAGTTTCCATCCTAGTTACTGGGTTCTTTTTATACAAAAAAATTGTTATAAATCTTCACCATTGCTTGCAATAACCTGCTTCATCCAATGATAACTATCTTTTAGATATCGTTTTTGACTCCCTTGACCATAATCGTCTTGATCAACATAAATAAAACCATAGCGCTTGCTCATCTCAGATGAAGAACAACTGATAATATCGATTGGTCCCCAAGCACAATAACCTCTTAGGTCCACACCATCTTTGATTGCCTCTTTCATTTGCTCAATATGAGCCTTATAATAATCAATACGATAATCATCATGCACAGTTCCATCCTCTTCCAAGCGATCATAACAACCAATCCCATTTTCCGTAATATAAATTGGGCATTGGTAGCGATCATAAAATGAATTCAATAATGTTCGTAGCCCCAACGGATCGATCGTCCAGCCCCAAGGATTTGCGGGTAATGATTTATTCCGATAAGGTTCCGTGTGCCCAGCATCACAAATTCGTGTGTAATAGTAAGAGAATGACAGATAATCAGCTGTATTTTTCAAAATTTCCTCATCGTCTCTTGCAAATTCCAACTTAATATCATGTTCTTCGAAATAACGAAATGCATAACCTGGATAATACCCTCTTAGTAATACGTCAGCAAAAAAATACTCCATCTGATTGATTTTCAGGGTTGCTAATACATCTTCAGGTTTGCACGTTGCTGCATATTCTGGACCACCGCAAAGCATCATCACTATTCTATACTGTTCATCTACTTGATGAGCATACTCTGTTGCTAAGGCCGATGCTATCATCATATGATGAACTCCTTGATACTTTGCTTCTTGCAGATTATCCACTTTATCTTCTGCAATACCTAAATGATTGAATGATTCATGTCCGATCAAATTGATTTGGTTGATCACGATCCAATAGTTGACTTTACCTTGATAACGGTCAAAAAGAACCTTGCAATAATGAACAAAGAAATCAACGACTTCTCTTGAATACCACCCTTTATACTTCAAAGTCAAATTTAGTGGCATCTCATAATGAGAGAGCGTGATCATCGGTTCCATGCCGTTTGCGATGACTTCATCGATCAATTTATCATAAAATAGCAATCCTGCTTCGTTTGGTTCAAGCTCATCTCCATTTGGGAAGATTCGCGACCAGTCGATGGATGTTCTAAAAAGTTTTAAGCCCATATCTCCTAATAATTTTAAATCTGCTGGATATGTTTCTTTAAAATTAATGCCCCATCTTTTTGGAAATACTCCTGTTTTACTATTTAGCGCTTCTTCAATGTAATCAGTAGAAATCTCCGCATTCGCTCTCTTTTCTAGAGGCAGATCAGCTCGGAACTCATTGATGTCCGCAATGCTTGTACCTTTCCCTTCATATTCAAATGCCCCTTCACACTGATTAGCGGCAACTGCTCCGCCCCATAAAAAATCCTTTGGAAACCCATTTGGTACTTGATACATTTACTTGCCCTCTTTTCTTATTTTTCTATATTTTTTAAACGTTCATCTAGTTGTTTGGCTATTTTAATTAAATGATTCGCAATATTTATTTCGCTATAGATCGTCATCAACGTATCTTGTGCGTGAGTGAATAGTAATGAGTGGGGCTTTGATTTTGAGTCTTCGCCCATCTCATTTTGAATGGCTTCTGTTTGAACTTTGTGTGCTTCTGTGATATTTTTCTTCGCCGCTTTCATTTCTGCTGTAGCTTTTTCAAAATCATTTTTTTCAGTTGCCGTAAGTGCATTTTTACAATTAACTCTGGCATCTCCTGCAAATAAAATAATTTTCATTGCGTTTTGTGCCAATAAATCATCCATATCATTAAGCCTCCTTCAATAGTTGGTTTTCTGCTTTTGTTTCTTGGTCATCATAGGCTTTGAAAAATGGATACCAAATAGCAGTCGACAGCGCAAAAATAATGAGCATCAAAAGAATGCCAGTAATGGTTCCTGTTGTAAACCAAGTAGCAAATGGAAACGGACAGTACCACAACTCAAACTGAACTTTTGGAATTGGAGCGAATGGGATTACCTTCGTAAAAATATAAATTACAGCAGGTAAAATAATTCCTTGCAACCACATCGGAATCATTAATAAAGGATTCCAAGCAACAGCACCAAAAATCACAGGTTCATTGATATTAAAAATCGACGGCACGATACAGGCTTTACCTAAAGCACTGATTTTCTTGGAACGTGCCCGCATCATCATCAATACAAGCGGCATAGTACAACCAATCCCACCAATCCAAAGATACGCAGAATATAACGTACTACTCGTCACCAAGTTCAGCGTTTCTACAGAAGCTGTGCCATTTTGGACAAGGGCAATATTTTCAGCAATCGCTTTTAATAAGACTGGCTGAACCACTGGCGTCAAAACCCAAGTCGAAATGCCCATTGAATAGAGAAAACAAATCAAGAACATCATGCCGATAAAACCGCCTGGTGATTCCATAAAACTAGACAATGGCATAAAAATACTTAAAACAATATTGTATAAGTCCACTTTCATGATCAACACAACAACCCAGCCAAAAATAATAATCAGACCAATCGGCAGCATTGAATCAAACCAAGCTCTTACAAAGTCAGGAATAACTGATTCTTCTTTGAAGAAAGAAAATTTTCCTAATGTAACAAGAACAAAACCTGCAATCAAGCCTGCTACAATCGCAACAAACATTCCACCAGCACCTAATGCATCATGACCAAATCCGATTACTTTATCTTTTTCGATTTGAGGCGAAATAATCATCAAAAATAAGACTAATCCGCTCATTCCAGCAACGATCCTTTGCTTCCGTAATCGTTTTTTCTCCATTAAATTAAACGGAATCAAGAAAGCAACAAATAGTGAAATCTTCCCCATAGTCCAACCGAACGGTACCCAAAAACTTGGTAATGCGGGAAAATATTCATTTGAAATCGCTAACATCGAAAAAATTGAACCTAAGAAAATAAACGGCAAGGTCTGCATGATCGAGTCTTTGATACTAACGATCCAAGGGTTATTATTTACTTTATTCATTTTGGGTGAGAAGCTATTTTCCAACCAAAAGATTAGCTTATTCATCTTTTCATCTCCTTTTTTCCTTATCCTGCTTCATTGAATTCGCTTAGTAAATGGTCGATGGCAGCATCTCCATCCAATGTTGCATAATACTCTTTTTTCATTAAAATGACCTTTACTGGAAACCCATGAATGATTTCATCAATCTCGTCAAGGATATACTCCAGATGGGGCCCTACCATTAAAGCATCGATCTCCTCAATATAATTTTCGATTTCAGATTCGCTTCTCGCTACGATACTCATGTCCAAATTTTTCGTTTTTGCGGCTTTGCGCATATTAGCGGCCATAAAACCACTACTGGCACCTGATCCACAGACTAATAGTACGTTTAATTCACTCATATTTCTTCTCCTCTCTATTAAAAAACATTATAGGTTAGTCAATCAAATCTGATTTACCCGCCCATTTAGTACACTCTTATCTTCTATATTTTGGAGCCCTTTATCAAATACGTTTCTTTCCTCATCTTGTTAGGTTGGCGGAAAAAAATGTACTTGCTTTGTTTTTCAAAAGAACGAATAATAAAAGCTATAAAAAGTGGAGAGGAGCGGAAAATGTGTCCTTAAATAAGAAAGAAACTGGATTGATCAAGTTATTGATGCGCGAAGATAACTGGCTATCTGCAAAAGATCTAGCGAAAGCGTTATCTACATCGACCAGAACGATTCGTAATTATGTCGCTAGGATCAATCAAGATACTAAACTTGAAATAATCCAATCTTCTAGACAAGGATATAAGATCGACAGTAATACCCGCATCGAAGATTTCGTTTCCCATAATAAACAAGAACTGAATACACCAAAAGATCGCATAAATCACCTGATGAATTTATTGATTAAGCATAAAAATATTGATTATTTTGATGTCGCTGATACCTTATTTGTCAGTATTCCGACGATTGAAAAAGATATTCTTCGACTACGCAAAAAAATGACCAAGTATGAATTAAAAATCGTTAAGACTGGAAATACTCTAAGCCTAGAAGGAGAAGAAACCAATTTCAGAAAACTTACCGGTGACATGCTTCAGGATGAAACTTTACAAAACTTCCAATCTGTAGATTATATTCAAACGATCTTCCCAGATATCTCAATTGAAACCATCCAACAAATCGTCATCGATCGATTAAGTAGTCAACACCTTTATATCAATGGTTATGCGATCAATAGCTTATTGCTCCATATTGCAATTGCGATTAATCGTCTCTTGCATCATCAGCGTTCTGAATTGAGCCTTGTAACCGAATTATTCTCAAAAAATCAAATTGAATACAAGCTAGCTACTCAAATCGGAAAGGATATCGATCAGTCTTTTGCCGTGGAAATGGATCTCTATGAAATCAATAATTTAACTCTCTTACTAATGACTAAAATTTCCCCATCAAATGATGCTTTTTTAAAAAATTATATGGGAAGTTCAATCTACACATTTATTTCAACTATGATGGAAACTGTTGCTGAAAAATATTTCATTACCCATATATCGAACGAATTAGTATTAAATTTAGCCCTGCATGTTTCCAATTTGATTGCTCGTGCTAAAAATGCGAAACAAGTCTACAATCCTTTATCCGATGAAATCAAACAATCCTACCCCTTTATTTATGAAGTCGCAGTTTTTATTGCCAAGCACATTCAAAAACAAATTAATATTCCGATTTCAGACGATGAAATTACATTCATTGCGTTACATATTGGTTCATATTTTGAGGAAAAATTTGAAACAGAAAATAAATTAAATTGCGTGATCTATACGCCTGAATATTATGACATGCATAAACGTTTGATTTATAAAATTGGTGATACATTCAAATCTAACTTGAATATTTCAGGAAGCTTTTATCAATTGAATAGTGAAAGTTTAGCCGAAATGGAACAAGCTGATCTTGTTTTATCCACGATTGAAATGAAAGATTTCGACCATATGATTCAGATTTCTCCATTTTTATCAGTCAAAGATATTGAAAAGATTCAAAAAGTGATCCAAGTCGTTAAGCAAGAAAAACTAGTAAAAACTTTAAAGGAAAGCGTTCAAACTTATCTAACACCTGAACACTTTAAACGAAATATTTATTTGAATTCACCTAGTTTATACATTGAGCATTTAGGCAGACAGCTAGTTGAAGCAGATTATATTGATCCTCATTTTATTGAATTGATCAAAGATCGTGAAAAAATGTCAGCGACTTCCTTTAACAACTCGGTGGCTCTGCCTCATGCTATTGAAATGAGCGCGAAGAAAACAGGCATTGCTATTGTCTTAAATGATCGACCTATAAAATGGGAAAATCAAGATGTTCAGGTTATTATTATGATTGTTATGAATCAAAAAGACATGAAAAAATTTCGGCAATTATTTGATTTTATGATTGATACTTTTTCAAATCGAGCAAAATTGAATAGGCTTTTGAATGTTACACATTATGAAGGATTTATTGAGGAATTATTTACATGAAATTGTGACTTATAAGTCTAATCTAGCAAAAAAGAGCTTGGAGATTTAGCTCTCCAAGCTCTTTTTTTTAAGATATTAATTTTTACCAACAAAAAATGATACTACTGCGACTAAAATTACAGCGCCGATAATTGAAGGAAATAGTGCCATTCCAGCAACTTGCGGTCCCCAACTTCCTAAAAGTGATTGACCGATCGATGAGCCGACAAGACCTGCAATAATATTGAAGATCCAACCCATTGATTTTCCTTTACTTGTGATTGCACCAGCGATTGCGCCGATAACACCACCTACGATTAAAACCCATAACCAATGCATAATGTAACCTCCTTGATTTGATGCTGAACAAGCTTATTGACTCCAACTGAAGAATAAAAAAGTGTGCGAATTTTCTATTTTTCACAAGCCGTAAGCTCGTAAAGCTAAATAGAATAAATGTAATAATGATTACTTGATTATGCTAACAGATTATTTGTTTTCATGCGAAATAAATGCTTATAAAGTCTATTTTATATTATTTAATTTTCATTTTTATCTCATTTCTTCTGTCACTAGGATAACCACATGATTTTTAGTTTGGCAATTCTCACATACATAGTGCAGGTTTATTTCCTCTCCAACTATGGTATCCTCGCAAATCAATTCAATTTCATGTTCTGAAAGCTTTAATTCACCTAAGGGAATATTGACTCTTTGCTGATTTGATTTATCAGTTCTTGTATTTAATAAGAATTTCCCTAACTCTTCTTTTCCACATTTCTTACATGTTACAGCAACGCTGATTTCTCTTTCCATTGTCATTGCTCCTTCATATCATGATCGATTACTATATATGTATAATTTTAAACGCATAGCACAAAAAATTCGATTGATATGCTTTTAAATTTTATGGCAATAAAAAAGCTAGAGTCCAAATGGATTCTAGCTTGAAATTTAATCTTAAAAAGATTATTTTACTGTTACTGAAGCGCCAACTTCTTCTAAAGCAGCTTTTAAAGCTTCTGCTTCATCTTTAGAAACGCCTTCTTTAACTGGTGCAGGAGCGCCATCAACTACTGCTTTAGCTTCTTTCAAGCCAAGGCCAGTTGCTTCACGAACTGCTTTGATAACTTTAACTTTTTGGTCTCCAGCTGCAGTTAATTCTACAGTGAATTCAGTTTGTTCTTCGCCAGCTGCTGCTGGTCCTGCTGCTGCTGCTACAGGAGCTGCTGCAGATACGTCAAATTTTTCTTCAATAGCTTTTACTAAATCGTTTAATTCTAAAATAGTTGCGCCTTCTAATTCTGCAACAATGTTTTCAATGTTCAATGCCATTATGGTTTCCTCCGTTTTAATAATTCATTATTTTTTTAGTTTAGTTTGTTACTAGGCTGCAATTATGCAACTTCGTCTTCTTTTTCTGCCACTGCTTTGACAGCGTAAGCCACTTGTCTGACTGGCGCTTGTAATACAGATAATAGCATAGAAAGTAGTCCATCGCGACTTGGAAGTTTTGCTAAAGATGTCATTTCTTCTACTGAAGATACTTTACCTTCAATAACGCCACCTTTAATTTCCAATGCTTTGGCAGTACTTGCAAATTCGTCGATGATTTTAGCAGGTGCTACTACATCGTCGTTACTGAAAGCGACTGCTGTAGGGCCTGTAAATACTTCATCTAAACCTTCTAGTCCAGCTTTTTTGGCTGCACGTGAAAGAATAGAGTTTTTGATAACTTTCATTTCAACATTTGCATCACGCAATTGTTTACGTAAGTTCGTCACTTCTTCTACAGTTAAACCACGGTAGTCAACGATGACTACAGAAGCTGCTGCTTGGAATTTAGCTGTTGCTTCTTCGACTAGGGTTTCTTTTTTAGCGATTGCTGCTTCACTCATTTATTTTCACCTCCTGATGATTGATGGTGGAGTTTGGTTTACCATATGTTAGTTAAAAGCTTCTAAAGAAACTTCGCTCACTTTGTTCGCCAAGTATTGTTTTACATCGTCTTTTTTTCAAAAAGTCGTGTAAAACAACAAAACTCCATGCCACCGTTGACATAGAGGGACGTAATTGTATGTATCAACAATTGTCCTCGGTAGGAAATTAAGACTTACGTCACCTACTGTCTTCGGTACAGTTAATTATTAACCTCAACTACCTTACCACGGGAAAGGTAGTTGAGTCAAGTAAAATTTCTAATTGTCTAGTTTCATGAACTAGCTTTGCTAATTAAAATGAAGCTTGGTCAACGTGGATTCCAGGTCCAAATGTAGTTGTTACTGAAATGTTTTTGATATATTGACCTTTTGCTGCTGATGGTTTAGCTTTCAACAATACATCGTTGATTGTGTTGAAGTTTTCTAGTAATTTTTCATTATCAAATGAAACTTTACCGATTGGTACATGGATGTTTCCAGCTTTATCAACACGGTACGTTACTTTACCAGCTTTTACTTCATTAACAGCTTTTGTTACGTCCATTGTTACAGTACCAGTTTTAGGGTTGGGCATAAGGCCTTTAGGACCTAAGACACGACCTAATTTACCAACTTCAGCCATCATGTCTGGAGTTGCTACTACTACGTCAAATCCAAACCATCCACCTTGGATTTTTTGAACCATGTCAGCGTCACCTACGTAATCAGCACCAGCTGCTTCAGCTTCTTTGGCTTTATCGCCTTTAGCGAAAACTAAAACGCTTTGTGTTTTACCAGTTCCGTTTGGTAATACTACTGCACCACGGATTTGTTGGTCTGCTTTTTTAGGGTCTACATTTAGACGGTAAGCAACTTCAACAGTTGCGTCAAATTTTGCAATATTTGTATCTTTAGCCAAAGCGATCGCTTCTGCTACAGGGTAAACTTTTGTTGCTTCAACTTTTTTTAATGCATCTTGCATTTTTTTGCTTTTTTTAGCCATTTTGTTTCCTCCTTGATTGTGGTTATAACGGTCGAACCTCCCACGTAATTCATATCTTTAAATATGAAATAAACTGAGAAGCTACTTCTTTGGGTTCCTTAGAATAAAAAATTATCCTACAGTGATTCCCATGCTTCTTGCAGTTCCTTCAACCATGCGCATAGCCGCTTCAACGTCTGCTGCGTTTAGGTCTGCCATTTTAAGTTCAGCGATTTCTTTCACTTGTTCTTTAGAAACATTCGCTACTTTATTTTTGTTTGGCTCACCAGAACCTTTTTCGATTTTTGCAGCTTTTTTCAATAATACTGCAGCTGGTGGTGTTTTCGTAATAAATGTAAATGAACGGTCTTCATATACAGAAATTACTACTGGAATGATTAAACCAGCTTGATCAGCTGTACGAGCGTTGAATTCTTTAGTGAATCCCATAATGTTGATACCCGCTTGACCTAATGCTGGACCTACTGGTGGAGCTGGTGTTGCTTTACCTGCAGGAATTTGCAATTTAACTAATTTTTCTACTTTTTTTGCCACGAGACATACCTCCTTGGGTCCGTGATGTGGTTAATTGGAGATGAAGATTTCTCCTCCCACGTCATTCTTTGACAAATCAAAGAAATTCTGCATGCAAAAATGCACACTTAATTATTATACTCTCTCTCTTTTGATTTTTCAAGTATTCTATTATGAAATAGTATTTTTGTTATTCAACTCAAATAAACCTTGCAAATGAGAACAAAAAAAGCCAAAGGAATTTCTCCTTCAGCTTTTTCTATGGTTGTTACGCTTATTGGATGTGCCCACTATATTTAGCATACCACTCAGTAGCACCTGGTAATTTATGATATTCTTTTCTAGTTAAGAAGCCAGTTTTGCCACCTTTGGTATGTTGAATGATCAGCGGCGGAACTCCTGTCGTAGTCGTTTCATGAATAACATATTCTGGCTCTTTATTACCGCTCGCCCAACCTGGAATTTCAATCGATCCTTCAATATCGAAAATATTCCAGCGACTTGCTGCCTGTGCTGTTTTTGGTACTGCGAAAAGACTGACTAGCGTTGCACTTACAAATAGCGATCCAATTATTTTTTTCATTTAAACATCTCCTTCTTATATCAATATTATTTATTCTAACATATTGTAATTTAAAAGGCAATTAACGTTAGCTTTTTATTTTTCGATTCGTCAACTCAAAAAAATTGTTCGCTTACTTTCTCTCTTCAACTTTTCTGTAGTTTCTTATAGGCAATTGTGATAGACTTTTGTTAGTTTCAAATAAGAAAATAGGTGAAATAGATAATGGAAAGTTTACGTTATAAAAGTGTTTTTGACATCATCGGTCCAGTTATGATCGGACCAAGCAGTTCTCATACGGCTGGCGCTGCTCGCATCGGAAAAATCGTCCGGAGTATTTTTGGGGAGCAGCCTGACACGGTTGACATTTATTTATATGAGTCCTTTGCAAAAACGTATCGTGGTCATGGGACAGATATTGCCTTAGTTGGCGGTTTACTGGATATGGAACCTGATGATGAGCGTTTGGCTGATTCTTTGAAAATTGCGCATGAACAACATATGGAAGTTCTCTTTGTTCCCTTAAAAGAAAAAGCGGAGCATCCAAATTTAGTTAAGCTGCTTGTTTCTAAAGGTGAGCGTAAGCTTTCTGTCACGGGGATTTCTATTGGCGGCGGTAATATTCAAATTTCTGAGCTGAATGGTTTTAAAATTTCTCTGACAATGGGTACGCCAACATTCATTATCGTTCATCAAGATGTACCTGGTATGATCGCTAAAGTCACCAATTTATTATCTGATACAAATATCAACATTGGAACGATGACAGTAACTCGGGAATCTAAAGGAGAAAAAGCAATCATGATCATTGAGATCGATCATGCTGATATTGGTGATATTACAATGAAATTGGTTCAGATTCCCCATATTTATAGTGTAAATTATTTTGATTAATCTACTTAAAGGAGCAAACTTGTTATGTTTCTATCCATAGAAGAATTAGTAAAACAAGCTGCAGATTTTCCTTCAGTTGCTGAATTAATGATTGCAACAGAAATTGAAAACCATGGGCATAGTCGAGAGCGAATCCTCGAAACAATGGAACGAAACCTTGCTGTGATGAAACAATCCATCGAAGAAGGTGTGAACGGTGTGACTTCAGTTACTGGAATTACAGGTGGTGACGCCACTCGTATGAATGACTATATTCAAGCGGGTAATTTTTTGAGCGGTGAAACGATTCTGACGGCTGTTAGAAATGCTGTCGCTGTCAATGAAGTCAACGCAAATATGGGATTGATTTGTGCCACACCAACAGCAGGCAGTGCGGGGGTAGTCCCCGGCGTTTTAATGGCTGCTATCGAAAAACTACAATTGACCCATGAGCAACAACTTGATTTCCTATTTACCGCCGGCGCTTTTGGATTAGTAATCGCTAATAATTCCTCAATCAGTGGAGCCGAAGGCGGTTGTCAAGCCGAGGTCGGTTCAGCTAGTGCAATGGCCAGTGCTGCTTTAGTTTGTGCGGCAGGTGGTTCAGCTGATCAGGCAGCCCAAGCTATCGCGATTACGTTGAAAAATATGATGGGGTTGATTTGTGATCCTGTTGCAGGCCTTGTGGAAGTTCCTTGTGTGAAACGTAATGCCTTGGGCTCTTCCCAAGCATTCATTTCTGCTGATATGGCCTTAGCTGGAATTCGCAGCGTGATTCCACCAGATGAAGTGGTAGCCGCAATGTACCAGGTTGGTCGTCAAATGCCACAGATTTTCAAAGAAACGGCAGAAGGCGGTTTAGCTGTAACACCAACTGCTAAAAGACTAGCTAAAGAGTTAGCCAGTCAGCAAAATTAAAAAAATGCACCCGTCTAGCTCAACAGTCAGACAGGTGTATTTTTTAATATGTTGTTCCTCCTAATCCTACAATCCCAACGATACCATTCATTATATCTTTCATTGATTCACCAGAAAATTCAACTACTCTGCCATCAATACGCTTCACAGTTGGGAGCATTTCGATTCTATCTGCCTGAGCCGTAGTAACACATTGTAACTGAACAACAGCTGGTGTAGCGATTTTATATTTTTTTAATTGATCAAAATCACTATTCATAACAGTTATTGTTTCTTGGATAATCTCCGCTTTAACTTTTTTTATGGGATAATTTTTGATTGCATAACGACCTAGTGATTGTTTAGTCGTAACATATGAAACCCAGGGCAACATCCCTTCATCATGAAGTTGTTCTTTTAAGCCAGACTCTCCAATAATCAAGCCTACTGGAACACCACGTTCGCTTGCATAAGCTGCATTGATCGTCGTTTCATTCATATATTGACCATTAATTTTCAAATCATACGCAACACTTGCACTGTACCCATGATCCATATTTCCATGCAACTTTCCAATTCCCGCATGATAGCCTAAAAACATAACTAAATCATAACTTTCATCTAAACCGCTCATCATATAGTCTTCACGAGGAAATCCACTGATCAAAGAAATCCGATCGTCAATTTCAGCAAGTCGACTAAAAGAAAGGTTAACACCACGACTATGAGAATCGGAAATAGTAATTTCTTCAATTTCAGACTGCCGTTCACTTTTTTGAATCCCTTCAATCAACCAAGCAACATGGTTATGATATAATTCTCTAAAAAGCAGTGTGTCTTCTTTTTCCATATCAAAAGTAGCAATGCCTGCCAATCCTTCAATATCACATGAAATATAAATTTTCATTTTATTCCTCCTCATTTATAACGGATGAGTCAATGCTTCTATTTTTTGCCAGTCCAATGATTTTATAATTTCCACCACTAAATCCTTTGCATGTTGATAATCTTGATAATCAACATAGCCATGATGTGTGTGAGCATATCGAACTGGAATTCCAACGATGATAGTCGGAGCTCCTTTTACTTGGTTTATCACAGCACCATTCGTTCCACCACCGCTTCTAACAGAAACTTGAACGGGTATATTGTGCTCCTTGGCGATTTCTAGCGCATATTGTTGAAATTCAGGATTTGTAATCATTGATACATCGAAATACCTAAGCATTGGTCCTTTTCCTAAAGCTGTTTGGATTAAGTAATTTGGTGCAGCAGTATCATCCGCTGGACATCCCTCAAATACAATTGCTAAATCGGGATTCACTTGTTTGGCTGCGACAAGCGCTCCTCTCAGACCAACTTCTTCTTGTGAGGTCAATGTCGCAACTAGGTCAACTTCAAGTTTTTCTTTATTTAGTTCATCTAAAACATCCACCATGCAAGCACAACCAATGCGGCAGTCAAAAGCTTTTCCTAAGAATTTATTCGTTTTTTCATCATATTCACAAGTTACAGCTGGTACAACTGGTGCTCCTATATCAATTTTGTAAATTTCATTAATTTCAGCTTCTGAAATAGCACCCACATCAATGAATAAATCTTCTACTTTCAAAGTTTTATTGCGTTCTGCTTCTGACATAAAATGTGGTGGCTTACTTGTAACAGTCCCTGTAATGTATTCACCAAAACGATTTCTCACTCTAACTTTTTGAGCAGCAATATTACTTGGAATCCAACCGCCTAATGGTAAAAATTTTAGTAATCCATTTGTTTGGACTGCTTGTATTATAAATCCAACTTCGTCACTATGGGCATCAAATTGAACTAGGTGTCTTTCACCAGTATTATTCTGACTTTCTATATAAAGATTTTTCATGCCATCAGTTTTTTGAGAGCCAAGCTCTTTGGTGGCTTTTTGAACAATCTTGACAACTTCATTTTCAAAGCCAGATACTCCATTTGCGTCTGAAAGTTGGGTAATTAATTTTACGGCTTGATCTTTTTTCACTTATTTCCCACCTACTCTTCAATGTAAATATTTTTATAATAAACAGAACCTAGAGGTCCAAACGGTAACTCTTTCACTCGATCATTGATCAAGTATGCTTCTGATAATTGATACAAAGAAACCAATGGCACTTCTTCTGCAATCAATTGGTCTGCTTTTTTCATTACATCCCATCGTTTTTCATAATCATTTGCATAAGTTTTGTTCGCCTCGCTTAATAACTGATCATACTCTGTACTTGACCATTTCCCAAAATTGTTAGAATTTTCAGTTTGTAATAAACTTAAAAAATCAATGGGATCAGCATAAACAGGTGTCCAACCACCAAGTACAATATCAAAATCTCCGCTACGACTCTTTTCTAAACGATTATTGAATGGCACTGCTGAAACATTAACAGTCAATCCATCAAGCGTTTTATCCAGAGAACCTTGAATGTATTCACTAATTTTTTTAGCGTTTTCTGAATCAGAGCACAAAATCGTTACCTCGGTTTTTTCAATTCCTAACTCTTTCTTTGCCGATGCCCACAGTTCTTTTGCTTTCGCTTCGTCTGTAGGATTAATATCTCCGACCTCTTCTGCAAAATCTTTTTCAGATGCTTGATTGATAAAGCCCGTTGGAACAAATCCTAATGCTTTTTTTGATCCGTCATTTAATACATTTTCTGCTAGTTTTTTTGAATCTAATGACAAGGCAATAGCTTTTCTTGCGTTTAAATTAGCAAAAATATCTTTTTTTGTGTTTAATTGGATATAATAAGTTCCTGGTACTTCTCTTATTTTAAGAGCCTCATTGCCTTTTTCTTGCGCAACGATTTCTCCAGTGATTTTTACTTCGTCCAGTTGGCCGTCATCAAATAGGTTTTTGGCCGTCGTGATTTCTTTGATAACTTGAGCTTCAACTTTGTCAAGTTTGACTGCGTCTTTATCCCAATACTCTTTATTTTTGACATATGACCATGTATTATTAGTGCCATCCCAACCTTCCATTGTAAAGGGGCCATTATACAAGGTATCTTCTGCAGTTGTCCCATACTCTTTGCCCGTTTTCTCTACAAACTTTTCATTTAATGGAAAAAAGGCAGGAACCGCTAATAATTGTTGGAAATAACTCATCGGATATTCTAAATTAACTTCTAACGTTAGATCATCAACAGCTTTGACCCCAAGTTCGCTTTTATTTTTTTCCCCATTGGCAATTGCTTTATAATTCTTGATTCCTTCGAAATAATAGGCTTGTGGTGACGCTGTTTCAGGATCCACGGTTCTTTTCCATGAGTATTCAAAATCTTTCGCTTTGATTGGATCCCCGTTGCTCCATTTTGCATTATCTCGTATGGTAAAGGTATAGGTTAAACCGTCTTTAGATGGCTCTACTTTATCCGTTGCTAATGCTGGAACTGCTTCTCCCTTTTCGTCAAAAGAAAACAAGCCTTCTCCAACTTGACTCATCACACTGCAAGCGGTATTATCCATTGCCAATGAAACATCCGCTGTTGATAATTCTGAATCGATACCCACTCGAAGCACTTGTTCTTCTTTTGTTGCCGCATCTTTTCCACCTGAACATCCCGCTAAAGTTAAAAGTACCGCACTTACTAATAACATCTTACTTTTTCTGATTTTCATTTTAAAACACCTCATTTTTTGATTTATCAACACAAAACACTTTTTTCTGCTAAAATTATTTATATTCTTATTAAGGGGGTTACACCATGAATTTACATTACCTGAAAGAAATGTACAATTTAACCAAAACAGAACTTCAAATTCTTGCATACTTAGATGAACAATGCGGAAATACACGTGAACTCAGTATTCGTAAAGTAGCTAAAGATTGTTTTACCTCCCCTACCTCTATTGTTCGTTTAGCTAAAAAATTAAATTTATCTGGATACAACGAACTAGTATATAAAATTAAAGAATCGCATTTACCAACTCCTATCGTAAATGAAATACTGCCTTCTACAACTGAAATCGATCAATTTTGCATGCTAATTGAAAAAAATCGTAAAAACTTAGTAGTCGTTCTCGGTGAAGGATTTTCTTCTCACATTTCTAGTTATATTAGTGAGGTTTTGAATTTCCATTCGATTCCTAACATTACTACCTCTCACACGCAATTAATAAATAATCAGAATAATCAAAACATTCTTTTTATAGTTGTTTCTCATTCCGGTGAAGAAGAGTCATTAAGAAAAACAGTAGAACTAGCTAGAAAAAAAAATAACACGATTATTGCTTTTTTAGGTAACAAAAACACGGCTATCGCTGTTGCTGCTGACTTAATATTTTCTACTGATTCATATAGTCCCTTTTCAACAAATATTGCTCAGCCACAACTGTTTTTCGGAAGAACCCTGGTAATATTTGAGTCATTGATATCCGCATGTATCAACTCAAAAAGAAATTAAATAATTTAAGTCATTATATCTGATAAAAAAAGAATGTCTAGCCTAAAAATATCAAATGGTACGTATTCCTCTTTTTAAGGAACACGTACCATTTTACTTTTTATTTTTTTAGTATTTAAAAACAGCTCTTTCTATCGGTCTATGTTTCTATTTTCAAGATTAGGAACAACAACCCCTATGGTTTGTGAAGCATTTTTAGCAAGACGTTGGGCCGCTATATTTGAGATATAGTTAAATTCTTTTGCGATTGCTTTTATTTTCTGCTTCTTTTTTCCGGAATTCTAGATGGTTTATCATTTAATACCAAAGAAACCGCAGCTTCAGATACATTAGCCATTTTCGTAATGTCTTTCATTCTGACTTTCATCGTTCCATCCACTTGACTTAATCCTTTATTGCCATAAAAAATCTGCAACAAGTTGATCTACTTCCGTATTTTCATGTAATTTACTATGCTGGGCAGCTTTTCCGTAGAATATTTTTTCTTGTACCTCATTCCCATGTGTTTGAAATAGCGCGACAACACTTACTGCATCCGCAACAGGAACTGCTTCATCACTTAAACTGCCATCTTCTACATCTCCTGCAACAATCATGACTTTCATCCCTTTGGACACTTTGTCGATTCCATTGACATAATCTGAATAGCGCTCACTTTGAATTGCAGGACCATTTTGTAAAACATCGTCAAGCGTCTCTCCATTAGATAATTCTACGAAATCATTGAATGGTGCCGCTATGCCTACAAATTTGTTGATTTTCGGTAAATTGTTATCCTCCCCAAATGTTGTCAAATAACGTAAAGTGCTAGCGCCACCCATAGAATGTCCTACCAAGTTGACTTGGGTGATTCCATAATTGCTCCCAACGAATTCCAGACAATTCTTGATCCACTCTGCTTGATTCCATTCATTATTTTTATTATCTTCAAAAAGCACTTGAACACTAGGATTATTTTCTTTGCCAGTAAGTTCGCCTTTAGCTTGGACTTTTCCAGCCACACTAACAGTCAAAACTAACTCTTTTTTGGTACGGTGGTTTCCTTCCAATCGTTTGATCATACGACCAAAGGAATTATTTCCACCACCATAGCCATGGATAAATAGTGTCGGAACAGATGTCTTTTGTACATTCTCGCTAGTGTCTGTTTGTTTACCGATCTGCTGCTTTCCATTATCCGCTCCTTTTTTATTCGCGCAACCAGCAAAAAATAACACGATACAGACTATTAGAATGACGTAATCCTTCTTATTTTTCATTTTATCACCTTTTCAATTATCGCTATAGTAAGAAGAGAGCAGGACAAAACTATGATTAGTTTTGTTCCACTCTCTCCATGCCAAAACCATTATGCCTCAGCTCTTTATTTTTTTAGATTGAATCTACTTGTTCAAAATCTAACTCGGTACTTGTTTCACGACCGAACATGTCGATGTTCACTTTTAATTTTTGGCGCTCTTCATCAACTTCTGTTACTTCACCTTCAAGGCCAGAAAAGGCCCCTTCAATAATACGAACGGTGTCACCTAGTGCAACATCCAAATCAGATTGACGTGTGCTCATACCGATTGAACGCAAGATGTGATTGATTTCTTCTTGCAATAACGGCGCTGGCTTGCTTCCCGCACCATGTGAACCAACAAACCCAGTAACACCTGGTGTATTACGCACTACATACCAAGAATCATCGGTCATTGTCATTTCAACTAAGACATAACCAGGGAACGTTTTATGCACGATTTCTTTTGATTTGCCATTTTTTACTTCTGTTTCTGTTTCTTCTGGAACGACTACTCGGAAAATAAAATCTCCCATGCCCATACTTTGTGCTCGCGATTCAATATTCGCTTTCACTTTGTTTTCGTACCCTGAATAGGTATGCAGTACATACCAATTTTTTTCAAATGATTCCATTTCTGCTTCGGCTCCTTTAGGTTTATATAGTGATCATACAATACATTAAGAGTAACAACTATTTCTTGAAACTGCTTTTTTTCGTCTGAAAATAAAAAAACCTCAGTTCCCCGAAGTTTTTCCTCACAAGTTATTATAGCACCATTTTTAATGAAATACTAGTTTGAATTACTTAAGAATCCAGCCAAATGCAGTTTGGATCGCTGTATCCATCACAAAGAATAATGCTGCAAAAATGATCGATGTTTCGATAACCACCAACGTGTCTTTGCGTAATTGTTTTTTAGATGGCCAAGTAACTTGCTTCATCTCATCTTTAACACTACGTAAAAATTTCATTTGAACTCCTCCAATATCTACTTCGTCTCTTTATGTAACGTGTATTTTTGACAGTATTTACAGAATTTTTTGATTTCTAACCGTTCTCCACGTTTTCCTTCACTGACGGCTTTAGAATAGTTTCTGGAGCCACAATCTGAACAAGCAAGTGCTGATTTTTTTGTTGCCATTGTTCAACCTCCTCTATTCACAAATTTACTCAATAACATTATCATTCTTTTAATAAAATGTCAATGGATACTCAATAAACTATGGTTTTCTTTCAAATTATGTTATCATTACCCTGTTAGAAGAATTTAACCTACGGGAGGATTAACATGTTATTAAAATCCGTTGTTATCAAAAAGAAAAATCTTACAACCGTCAATGAATCTTGTACTCTGGAAGAAGCACTGACGATCCTTGAAGATTCAGGATATCGTTGTGTACCGATCCTAGATGAATCGGAAAAGATTTTTAGAGGAAATATCTATAAAATGCACATCTACCGCCACAAAGCAAACGGCGGAGACATGAGTCTACCAGTGACCTATTTGTTGAAAAATGCAACAAAATTTATTTTTGTGAACACGTCATTCTTCAAAGTCTTTTTTACAATCAAAGAATTACCGTATATCGCTGTGTTGGATGAAAATAATCATTTCTATGGTATTTTAACTCATAGTACATTATTGAATATCCTTGCTCAGTCTTGGAATATAGAACGTGGCAGCTATGTATTAACAATTGCTACGACTGGTAAACAGGGTGACCTTGCTGCAATGACAAAAATCATTGCCAAACATAGCAGTATCGCCAGCTGTATTACCTTGGATATCGGGGAAGATGAATTCATTCGTCGTACTTTGATTACATTACCAGCAGAAACTACTGAAGAAACTTGTGCTTTGATCGTTGAAAATTTAGAGCGTAAGAATCTTAAAGTTGTTGAAATTGAAGATTTACAAGCGAACGCTGAATAAGAAGAAAAAGAAGCCTTCCTGCTGAAAGGCTTCTTTTTAACGTTCTTCTCCAATAATGCGGACTTCTGTTTCTAATACAACATCAAATTTTTCTTTGATCACTTGCTGGATATGCGCAATCAATTCTACATAATCAGTAGCCGTAGCGCGATCGATATTGACGATAAAACCTGCATGCTTTTCTGAAATTTGAGCGCCGCCCCATTTCAGGCCTTGTAAGCCGGCATCTTGTATCAATTTCCCAGTAAAATGTCCTTCTGGTCGTTTAAAGACACTGCCACAAGATGGGTACTCCAATGGTTGCTTCGATTCTCTTAGTGCAGTCAACTCAACCATCTGATCTTTGATTACGCTATTTTCCCCTTCTTTTAAAGAAAAAGTTGCTTCTAATACAATACAGTGCATATCTTGAATCGCACTATGACGATAAGAAAATGCCATCTCTTCATTTGTAAAGGTTTGAATCGTCCCGTCTTCCAACAACACATCAACACTTGTGAAAACGTCTTTAATCTCTCCACCGTAAGCACCCGCATTCATATAGACAGCGCCGCCGATACTTCCAGGAATCCCACAAGCAAATTCAAAACCAGTCAAATCATGCTCCAAAGCAACATAGGTTGTATCGATCAATTTTGCTCCTGCTTCCACAATGATCTGGTTTTTAGAAACAGAGATTTGTTTCATATTTTCCAACATAATTACCATTCCGCGAATACCGCCATCTCGGACAATCAAGTTACTGGCATTTCCTAGGACAAGCCAAGGGATTTCATGACTTTTGCAATATTCGACTAATGTCGCCACTTCCGCTTTTGATTTTGGAAAAGCTAGAACATCCACAGGTCCACCTGTTTTAGTAAACGTAAAATTCATCAAAGGTTCATCAAATAGTAAGGTTATATCTGTTAATTCATTCATCATTTCAATTTTATTCATCGAAAGTCGTTCCTTTCTTTCAAACATCCTTTTTATTCTAGCATGTCAAAGAGAAACTTTCTAGTCTGACTCTATAAAATATGTTCTTGATGCTTACGCAACATTTGCGCACATAGTTCATGACTTGTAAAGACTTTTTCTTGTTTTAAATACGTGCCATCATTAGTTTGAACTGCTTTGATAAATTCCTCCACCATTTGTTGAAAGCCACGTTTTTCTACTGTTGTTGTCCAATCGCCAAATTTTTGTTGTTGTGTCCCTAACGGGTTTTGGCTAGTTAAATCTGTTAGATTTTCCAATACTAACGTTCCTTCTGGACTTGTTACTTGGTAAGTTTCTGTATTTGCTCCTGCGTAGAGATTCATTGAAGCAATGGCTGTCGTAGTTTCTGTTTCTACGTGAAGAATCGCTCTTTTTAGTAAGCCATCTTCCTCAATGATTTTGGTTTGAACCTGGCGGATATCATCATCAAGGAGATAGACAAGTGTATCAGCTACATGTAAGAATAAATCGTAAATTACAAAATTAGCTGTAGATTCCGATGCTATTCGATTTTTTTGGATCAGCAGCATATTTTTATTGTCAACTGCTTTTAATTCGTCTACAAATGGTGCAAAACGGCGATTGAAGCCTACCATCAAAATCAGCTTTTTTTCTGCTGCTAGAGCTTGGATTTCTTTGACTTCTGCTAGGTTTTCACTTAACGGTTTATCAACGAAAACATGGATGCCCGCTTCTAGTAGTTGTTTTACTAGTTGATCGTGCACTTTGGTTGCCGCATGAACAAAACAAGCTACTATTCCAGTCTGAATCAATTCTTCTGTTGAAGCAACCATTTCGTTGAAGCCGTATTTTTCACTGATTTCTTTTCGGGTTTGTTCATTTCGGGTGGATAATATAAACGTTGCTTGGTCTCTTAGTTGAGAGTACACAGGTAGATATGCTTTTTGCGCGATATTTCCTAAGCCGATGATTCCGATTTTCATATGATTCCCTCACGATCAATAGTTGATACGATTATTATACTATTGATTGGGAGGAAATGTCTGAAATTAAAGCTCTTTATAATAAAACTGAATTGAAATCATGATTCTATTTCTGTACTCTCCTAGTTCCGATTAAAAATTAAGTTCTTTATTCTCAATTCAGAAAATCCATTTGCTTTTTGTTTTTGAATATCTTTAATTTCGGTGTAATACATCTCATCAAATACATTTTTGACTTACAGATACTCCAAACCCTTGCAAACGGTCCAAATGGTTATCAAAAGTATAAAATCACGATTAATTTTTTCTTCGTCTATTTTAATAACTGATCTCTTTCAATAGTAACTTCACCTATATTCTTTACAGTAAAAGAGCTATCATAACTTTCTACCCAATCTTTTATCACAGTGTTATATAAAATTTCGTTAGATTTATTCCTTAAAAATTCTTTTGATATCTGATATTTATCAAGATATTTTTCTATTTCTTTATTAGTAGTTGGATCTAATTCATCTACACCCGATAAGGTAACGTTGACTTTCACTTTTAACAACTTTTCTTTTACAAAATAACTATAACCCATTTGCAAAAAAACACCGTTATCTATCTTCTTTGTATACACAAAAGATAATATTTTGTCTGTATATCCAAAATGAAACGTCAGATTTTCGTCCTGTTTCAAAAACTCCTTCTTATATTGTTCATTTATTATGGTTAAATCATCAAATGTTTGTACTTTTTTTCTATCCCAGCTTTTGATTTGTTTCATTTTAGGAAATCCGTTTGCTGTCTGCTTTTTTATATCTTTAATTTCAGTGTAATACATCTCATCGAAAACATTTTTAATTTTCAAATACTCCAAACCTTTATATCCAATAAAAGATATAACTATACATAGTACAACAAGCTTTGGTTTCTTCTTCATTATTTTACTCATTTCAATTTATTCTAAAAATGGATCTTTCTTGATTATCAATTTTCCAATATTCTTTGCGGAGAAGCGACTAGGATAAGTATTGATCCAATCCTTGATAACTTTATTGTATAAGACTTTATCCGCTACTATTTGTACTTCTTTCTTTGAAATATTGTATTTATCAAAATATTTTTGGATTTCGTTCGCTTTTTCTATATCCCATTTTTCTATGTTGTCATCTATAATACTGATGTCTTCATTTAAAATTTTTGTTTCACTATCATATCTATATCCAATTTCATAAGAGATATTGGAATCTATTTTTTTAGTATATCCTATATAAAACTCTTTTTTTGAAAACATAAAACTAATTGATAAAGACTCACCGTTCTCCAAATATTCTTCTTTATAACTCTCAATTACTGGTCCTACAACATTATTGGTATCTGCTGTTTTTCTGTCCCACCATTCAATCTGTTTCATCTTTGGAAACCCTTTTAGATTTAAAACATAACCAAGATCATCATATTCTCCACTATAAATTTCGTCGAATACATTTTTAATTTTCAAATACTCCAAACTCTTGTACCCGACCCAAATAGTTATCAGGAGTATGAAAACAATGATTAATCTTTTCTTCATCTACTTCAAAAACTCATCTTTTTCAATGTCAACTTCGCCTATATCTTTTACAGAAAAGCGGCTAGGATAGGTATTCGTCCAATCTTTGATTACTCTATCATATAAAATATCATAAGCTTTTTTCTTTAGTTCCCTCTTAGATATATTATATTCACTTAAATATTTATTTATTTCACTATAATTTGTTATCGTATGATTTTCTTTTGTGTTATCTAAAAAAGAAAAATTTTCTTTGATTACCTTATCATTAAAAAAATAAGTAAACGTAAAATAAATAGAAACTTCGGGAGAAATTTTTTCGGTATATTCAATGTAGTATTTTTTTTTAGAAAACATAAAACTAATTGATAATGACTCGCCATTTCCCAGAAATTCTTTTTTGTAACTCTCAATTATTGGACCTGCAACATTATTAGTATCTGCTGCTTTTCTGTCCCACCGTTCAATCTGTTTCATCTTTGGAAACCCTTTTGGATTTAAAACATAACCAAGATCATCATATTCTCCACTATAAATTTCGTCAAATACATTTTTAATTTTCAAATACTCCAAACCTTTATATCCAATAATAATCATTATTCCCAATGCTACAATGATTAACAGCTTTTTTTTCATTTAATAGTCCTTCAATTCATTATTTTTATCTTTTAAGTTACATAAAAATCGATAAGAATCATAATATTTCTCTTTTAATTCTTTCATGGAATTAACCTTTAAATTATTGAATATGGTATTTTTCACTTCACTATATGCTGTATGTTCAGTAAAAATTTCTGCTCTGCTTTGTCCTGATCGTAAGTGATTGTGATAATAATTCATTGTATCCATGTAAGACCATTTATTTTTATTCATTAAATACGTTATATTTTCTGAATCCAAATCCGCTTTATAATCATCTGGACCTAAGCTTGGTGTTGCTTCAGCCGCTTTTGTTGCATCACCTTTCCAACCAGATAAACGATTAGCATTTTCACGCCCTCCATTCCCAGCCGCTGCTGGAATACCTGGATTTAAAATTGTGGCTTGCGTAATAGACTGATGTGCAAAGTCTCCTTTGTCTTTCATATTATTAAATTGTTCTCTCCATAGTTTTTCAAACTCTTCCATGGTTAAATTATAACCTAGAACTTGTTGTATAGTTTCTTTAAATTCTGACTTTTGAGAATCTTTTAAATCATCCCAATTTAACGATGTTGGTGACGATGAAATCAGATTTTGTATCCTTACTTTGTAACGTAATAAATCGTAGTCGCTATCACTTAATCCAAGCAATTTCTTTAACTGATCCTCGATTGACAGAGCATCACCACTGCTATCAGTAATTCCCACACCTGCTGTATTTGCCCACATACTACCGTTTAACAATTTTTTTAATGTGTCTTTTAGTCCATCACTACTCATGTCACCATATACCAAACCACCAAGTAAACGATTCAAAATATAATCTCGTTCTCTCTGTGAAAGATTAGGATAATTTTTATCAATATTTTCTTTCATTTTCAAAATAATTTGTGCTGTCTCATCATCAAATCCATACTGCTCTTTCAAGTTTCGCACAAATTTCTGCTCACTGGTTTGATGGCGATCATTCCAACGTTTATTCACATCTTTCATCCAAGATGTATCCTTCAATGAAAATCCTTTACCGTTCCAACTCCCAGGACCAATACTGCCGTTACCGTTAACACCTAAAGCTTGCATTCCTTTTGAAAGCAAATTCCTTGTATCACTCAACCCATCAAAATAACTGGTAGACTGGTCACAAAATGCAAGAAATTTTTGAAGTTTTTCCTCTATTTTGGCTTTCTTCGCTTGATTACGTGTGATGCCTGCATCCATGATAGTGATTGCGGCTTGGAAAATCATGCCCATTAATTTATCTTTGTCGTCTGATAAATTTTGTTTGGCTTGAGTATAGCTGTCTTTTGACGATTGAAACTCTTGAATCAACTTATCCGCTTCATTGATTTGCTCTTGTAATTCTTCGGAATCTAAATCTTCACTACCACACTGAGAGATGTAGGCTTCCACATATTGTTCATTCGCTTGTACAACCGCCTCACTATGAAGAATCGCTGCTTTGCATAGGGCTGGATAAACGCTTGAAAGATAGGATTTTATGGCGTCCATTCCTTCTCCGCTCATTCCTACCGCTAACTGAATCCCTTGCGTTGCGGTTGAAACAGATTCCAATGCCTGACTATACGTTTTAGCATATGATTTTATTTGTTCTGTTTGAGTTTGGACTTCACCAATCACCATTTTGACCATGAGCATCTTCCTCCTCTCTCAGCGCTTGTAATTCTGCTTCATACAAGGTTTCAGAATACTCTTCTAATTGTCGTTTTTCCTTATTTACTATTTCCTGACCCTCATTCATTTCATCAAAAAATCGACGTTCTTCTATACGAGCTTCTTCAACAATCTCTTCAAAAAAAGAAAATTCCTCTTGTCCATGAAAATAGGCTAATATCCGTTCATTATGTATCCGTTCCCTCGTAGCTAGCTGTCCATATTCTTCCATTTTGCGTTCTAGTAACAGGCTAATCTGAACAGTTTCTTCTTGCTTTTCTTCGTTTTCAATTCGCTTCTTTCTAATGTCGTCCTCTTTCATATCATCCACTCCTTAAGTTAAACGCTTCAATGCATCGCTATTTCATCAAACCGGTAAAGGGTCTATCAAATAACTGTTTCGTCTGGGAATCTGCTCGTTCAAACGCCGCAACAGCGCTGTGAATATTCGCTACATCACGATTTAACAGTTGTTGGATTGTTGTGGAAGAGGTTTTAAATTCTTCAAAAGTAGTAGTTGCTGTGGTATTTCCTGGCACCGTTGTCCCAGAAGAAAAGGTCACGGTTTGGGAGATCGTTAATTTATCGTTAGCTTGACCAATCTTGGTCGCCTGATTCTGTGCTTCTGCACCGTTAACATCAATCAATTTTTCATACTCCTTTATATTTTTTTCAACCCTAATATCAAGTATATCTTAATAAAATATTGAAGTAAATCACATATTTCTAGCTATCTCTAACATGAATTTCTTTATCAAACAAAAAATTGCAAGTCTATGACTTCCAATTTGGAAAATAAAACATTTTTCTGTTATTTTATCTTATATATAAGGAAATGATTTTTCGTGTTATTTAATGGCGTTTAAGAGGAAAATTAGGTTGCGTGTTCGCCTTCTTTTCGTATATACTTAGAAGGTAGAATAGAACAAAGAAAACAGCCCATCTATAAATGAGCTGTTCAAATCAGAATATAAAATAAATTGGCACTTCATTAATTGGCGACAACCAAATAATCGAAGCCTTGTAACGACAGCGAACACTGCCCAAACAAGTTGCCAATAGTGCTAGCAACATGTACTAGCTTCTTTTCTTATACCTAAAGTTTACCTATTTTGCCATAGGTTTGTTAACTTTTGGGCTATTTTAGAAGAAGTGGTAGATGATTTTTAGAGACTATTGTTGACGATATTGGGAAATTTCCTGATATCGTTTTTTCTATTCTACAAATTCAAGTAAAGGAGGTTCACTTCAAATTAAAACAAATGATCAATTATAGATATAAGACAAGGAGACAACGTTCACTTCGTTCACCTTGTACTTTGCATCATCCACTCTGCCCTTTGGTCAGTCGTAGTCCTTCAATTCTTAGAGCTTTAGTTCTTAGAAATTGATGAGATCGAAGTGGAACGTAGTGGTGCAAAGCAAAAAGGCACTTCATCACTTGGCGACAACCAATTGATGAAGCCTTGCATAGACAGCGAACACTATCTATACAAGTTGCCAATTGCTAGCACAAAGTCCTAGCATTCTTTATTGTACCTAATTTTACTGGAATTTTCTAGTCTGTCTGGAAACTTTTTGTTAAAATCATGTACTTAATAAAGTCTGCATACTTTTTCTAGATAATTGATAGCGGTATTGGTAGTTTTAGGATGATAAAAAGTCGTTAAATTTTGAGCAACTGGACTAAAAAGGAATCCATGCACTTTTCGGATTGAGGCATTTTTAGGGAGTTGTTGAAAAAGTGACTTTTTCTCACTAACTGCTCCAATAACGTTTTTTGTTTTATCCCAAAAAAGGCGATAGAAATTCTACCAGACTGACACTATTCATCCACAAGTCATTTCTACCGCTAATTTAATAAGTTGCCTAAGTCAATGCGTACATTAAGAAGCGCTGAAGTACGAAATTCAGTGCTTCAAAAAAGGAGAGAACCATTATGAAAAACGAGCTACATACCCTAAAAGCAATTCCCTATCAAGATATTACTGATTTACAAGATTTACTAGATCATTTTGACTCTTGGCAAGAACCTCTTGCCGTATTGGATCATTTCTTCCAATTCCGAACGGGTCCAATCAACAAGAAAAAAGTTATCAAAGAATATTATGCTTGTGGTCATTTGTTCCACACTTTTTTCACAGAATTTATCCGTTTGGTGGAAGCTGAACAAATCAAAATTAAGAAGTTAGATCGTGAAAGAAAAGTAACTACTCATTTTGTTAAGAAGTAAAAATGAGGAGGTGTCCATTTAGTGGCATCTCCCTTAATAATAAGTAAGGTATGCTTGGATAAGGGTACACAAGTAAATATGCTTTTTGCACGATATTTATAAAATCGATAACGCCTATTTTCATAATAACTCCTCTAGTCCGATACATGATATGTTATTCTATTTTTTGATTCACTGTTTTCTTTTGGATGAATCGATTTGACCCTTTTTTGGCGAAAAATAAAATAATTGCTACCGCTAAAATAATTGGGCTTAGATTTAGTGGGAAAAACAACATCATAAACACACCTACTGGAAACGGTGAATTTATGATTGCAATTGCAATACTGGTACTCACGATTGCAACAATCAACAAACGATCCGTTTGGGTAAATAACTGTGATACAGCAAATCCTTGAATGATTGCCGCAAATACAATAGGAAAAATATCGCCACCGATCCAACCTGTATTAAGGCATAGTTGCAAGAATACTAATTTGATCAACGCAATCATCGTTAACACTAAAAATGAAGCTTGACTTCCAACAAATGGTGCCAATGAAAGCGATAGTTGCCCTGAAAAAAGTAAATTAGGTAGAAAAACACCTATTAGAAAAATTGCGATAGATCCAATCAATGCTTTACGAATCGGAAACTCTTGCCAAAAATCTAACCGTTTCTTTAGAAAGATTTTAAACAGAAGATAACATTTTCCAACTATTACCCCAAAAAGCATCAACGGCAAGCCTATCCACAGCTCTTTCCCTATCCAATTTGATTCGCCCATTTTAGAAACAAAAGAAGGTTGTCCTGTCAGTTTCATTAAAAGGAAAAAAGTGATCAAGCCATTAATAATAAATAGTAGATAAAAAATCTTTTTCTTCGACTTCTGGCCTGCATCAGCAGCTCTTTTTTCATCATACGTCAACAAATAGTTTTTAGGATGAATCAGACGTGCAATCTGATCTTTTAGAGACAACTCTTTCAATTCGTTAAAGTGAAAGTAGTAATAGCGCAGTTTATCCGCCTGCCATACAGATAAATAAATAACCGCACTTAGTAACCCCGCTTCTGGTCCTACGCCTGCACCAAAAATCAATACGACAAGAGCTATCAACAAACTACGGAAAACACTACTATGATCGAGTGTTTTTGTTTGCTTTAATTCTGTTACAGAATCATGAACTGTATGAGGCAAATTCCCCCATCTTGCTCGTAAAAACCCTAGTAAAACGCCACCTGTTAACGTAAGCCCTAAAATATAGAACACACGTAAAGGAGTATCCGGCGAAACTAAATTCCAAAGTAATTCAGAACCTATTCCTTCCACTCTTAAAAAGATAAACGATATAACCCCAATCATACTGCTTAGTACCACGCCATAAACCAGCAACCCAATTTCTTTTGTATTCAATTTGATAGTTCCTTTCAGTTCAAAATATTTATAGTTTCCATGACTTCCCTTTCACTTTATCATAAATCTAAATACCTGAATACAAAAATGATACTTGTTGATTTCAATCAGAAAGTCGACACAGAATACCAAAATCTGGATTATGTATGTTAAACTAATCTAAAGTCTTACTTACAAAAATCAATAAATCGCGTCAATTTTGAAGGAGGTCCTCAAGATGAAATGTATTTCGTGGAATGTTAACGGCTTACGTGCTGTTGTTAAAAAGAACTTTATGGAAGTTTTCAATGAATTAGATGCAGATTTTTTCTGTCTGCAAGAAACTAAATTACAAGAAGGTCAAATTGAC
Source organism: Enterococcus ureilyticus (assembly GCF_001730315.1). Lineage (GTDB taxonomy): Bacteria > Bacillota > Bacilli > Lactobacillales > Enterococcaceae > Enterococcus_L > Enterococcus_L ureilyticus. Next base: position 104,879 of record NZ_MIKC01000039.1, on the reverse strand, counting down.
TTAGAGTTGCCAGGTTATCATCAATACTGGAATTATGCTGAGAAAAAAGGGTATTCAGGGACTGCCATTTTTGCCAAAGAAGAAGCACTCAGCGTACGATACGGAATGGGAATTGAAGAACATGATCAAGAAGGTCGTTTGATCACATTGGAATATCCAAACTTCTTTATGATTACTTGTTATACACCTAATTCGCAAAATGAGCTGAAACGATTAGATTATCGTATGACATGGGAAGATGCCTTTCGTGCTTATTTAAATGAATTGAGCAAAGAAAAACCAGTGATTTTATGTGGTGATTTGAATGTTGCTCATCAAAATATCGATTTGAAAAATTGGAAAACCAATCAAAAAAATGCTGGCTTTACACCGGAAGAACGTGAAAAATTTACAGAATTATTGGATAGTGGTTTTATTGATACTTATCGCTATTTCTATCCTGACCAAGAAGGCGTTTATTCTTGGTGGAGTTATCGTTTTAATGCTCGGAAAAATAATGCTGGGTGGAGAATCGATTACTTTGTTGTTTCTGATGGATTGAAAGAGGCTTTAACAAGTGCGAAAATTCATACCGAAATTACTGGCAGTGATCATTGTCCAGTAGAGGTTGATTTAACGATTGCTTAGTGAGTGGGACATAACTCTTCGAGTCATATCCCGCTCACGTGGAATCCAGATAAACGGTGGGAGCAGAAGCAACCCCTCTTATTTCTCGGGGTTTAACACTTCTGTCTCATCCTCTTTTTATTTAATTTCTGTTAATATTACTGAATTGGACTTACCATGTATCTATTATTTTGTTATACTGCATGTATGAATTAATTTTGAACCGAAAGGAATAATGACTATGAATTTTTATTCCATAGACTTTGAAACAGCCAGTTACGCTAAACATAGCGCTTGTTCTGTTGCTTTAGTAAAAGTAGAGAATAGCCGCATCGTTGATGAATATTACTCACTAATTAAACCAGAAACCGACTTTTTCTGGAAAAATATCCAAATTCATGGAATCAAACCAGAAGATGTGGCGGATGCCCCTAAATTTCCTGATGTTTGGAAGCAGATCCAAGCCTGTTTTAAACCCAATAGTTTAGTGGTTGCTCATAATGCCCCTTTTGACTGTGGTGTTTTAGCTGGTTCCTTGGATTATTATGGGATCGAACAACCGAATTATCTTTCATTGTGTACAGTTAAAACGAGTCGCAAGTTATTTCCAGAGTTGCCGAATCATAAATTAAACACGATTTGTGATAATCTAGATATCCAGTTGAACAATCATCATGATGCACTAGAAGACAGCCGAGCTTGCGCTGAAATTTTACTGTATCAGGAAAAACATTTTGGTGTTGAACCGTTGAAAAAACTTGTTACAGTCAAATAAAAAAAGCCGAATCAAGAACAATTCGTTCTTTTGATTCGGCTTTTTCTTTATTTTTCTAAAATCTCAATGATCTCATCCATATTTTTAGAACCAAAAACAATGTCTTTATCATCAATGATCATCGCAGGAACACTCATGATTTTCTTCTCTGTTTTCAATTCTGGGAAAACACCAATATCGATCATTTCTGCTTCAACATTATGATTAATAGAAGCAATTCGTTGACACGCTGCCACGACATCTGGACAGTAATGACAGGTTAATGAAACAAAAATCTGTACTTTCTTTTTCGGTAATTCTTTTATTTTATTTACGACTGGCTCTTCAATTGGTTGTCCAGCACTTCCAACATTATAAACAGCTAACACGATTGAATTGACTTCATGCCCACTTGGAATACCGCTAAATTTGATTCCTGTGTACTCGCCTTGATCATTTAAGACAACAACACTTGGTAATTTATCAATGCCATATTTCGCTTCTACATCAGAGTCCGCACCTTTTTGAACAGTTTCCAACAAAATTTTATCACTTAATGAGGCAAATTCCGTTAGGAAAGAATTCAATTCTAGCGATTTTTCTTCGCTGCTATCCATCACTTGTAATAAGGTTACATTTTTCGTTAATTTACCAAAAATACCACCCAATTGTTCTCTCATTGCATCTGGGAACCATGTGTTATTTCCACTTGTTGCTTTAGCAGGTTTCTTTTCTGCTTTTGGTTGTGTTTCTTTTGTTTCGGCATGTTGCTTCGCTAAACGTTTTTCCATCCGTTCATTGACGATTGATAGGCCTGCTTTTGTTTTTTCTTCGGTGATGTATTTTTGCGCATTCGTTGCGGCAATTGCACCATCAGCAACTGCTGTAACGATTTGACGTAATTCTTTGATACGTAGGTCTCCGGCAGCATAAACACCAGGAACATTGGTTTCCATGTTTTCGTTGGTTGGGACATAACCACGATCTAATTCGACTTTTCCTTCAAAAATTTCTGTACTTGGTTTATTTCCAGCAAACACAAACATCCCAAATGTACTGTCAGTTGGTGCTTCGTAAGTCGTTTCTTCGCCTGTTTCATTATTGACAAAGACCGCTTTACGAACAAAATCATCACCTGTAATTTCTTTGACTTCTGTATTGTAGATGATCTTGATATCTGGATGTTGTTTGGCTGCTTCTGCTGTTAATTTGGCACAAGTAAAATCTGGTTCACGAATGATCATTGTGACTGATTTACCGTAACGAGTTAAATAAACCGCTTCTTCTGCCGCCGCATAGCCACCACCAAGTACAAAAATATCTAAACCTTGGAAGAATTCACCGTCACAAGTTGAACAGTACGCAATGCCACGTCCTGTAAATTCAACTTCCCCTGGAAAGCCGATTTTTCGTGCTGATGCACCTGTTGCGATGATCACCGCATACGCTTGATAGGTTTTAGTCGCGGATTTGACTGTTTTGACCGTTTGGCTTAAATCGACATCAATGATTTCATCAGTTGTAAATTCAACCCCAAAATCTAGCGCTTGTAAACGCATATCTTCCATTAATTCAGGACCGGTAGTTGCTCGAATCGCTGGGTAATTCACGATTTCAGAAGTTGTGGTTACTTGTCCGCCAATCTTATCTTTTTCGATGATCAATGTATCTAACATCGCACGACCTGCATAAATTCCTGCTGATAATGCCGCTGATCCGCCACCAATTACGATCAAATCATATATTTCTTGGCTCATGTATGTTCTCCTTTTTGTCTATCTCATTATTTTGCTCTGTAAATTTTAAGAAAGACTTCCCATAAAGGAAGTCTTAAGGTTGTCTATTCAAACGTTTAGATTTTACCAACTAAGTCTAAACTTGGTGCAATTGTTTCTTCGCCTGGTTTCCAGTTTGCTGGACAAACTTTATCGCCATGTTTTGCTACGAATTGAGATGCTTCTAATTTACGAACTAGCTCATCTGCATTACGGCCGATTCCCATATCATTGATTTCGTATGATTTGATTTCGCCTTCTGGGCTAACGATAAATGTTCCACGGTATGCTTGACCTAAATCTTCATTTAAAACGCCGAAGAAACGAGCAATTTTTCCATTTGGATCAGCTAACATTGGGTATTTAATTTTACCGATTGTATCTGTCGCATCTGCCCAAGCTTTATGAACAAAATGGCTATCTTCTGATACTGAGTATACTTCACAGTTCAACTCTTTTAGGTGATCATAATGATCTTGCATGTCGCCAAGTTCTGTTGGACAAACAAATGAAAAGTCAGCTGGATAGAAGAAGAAAATACTCCATTTACCTAATACATCTGCTGTTGATACTTTGATAAAATCTCCATCTTGATAGGCGTCACATTCGAAATCTAATAGTTTTGTGTTAATTAAGTTCATCTACATATTCCTCCTAATTTTTAAAAGCTAGCCTGTGTAGCTAGACATTTTTCTACACTCTTAGCGTATCAATTTAAAATTATTATGTCAATAGAATTATTATAGTTTAGTTATTTTATTTTTGCTATTTTCGGCTTTTCTTTGAGAAAATAGCTCTTTCATTCTCATTAAGCAAAAAAACAATCGTTTTTTACTTGTCTGATTATACTTACATCATAAAATGAAAACAGAACAAAGACAAGATTCTTTATCCTATTTCATTTTCATTCTATTCTACCAAAAAAAATCTTTCAATAATTGAACGACTTTCTGATTTTCAACTAACTCGCTGTGACTTGTATTTTCTCCTTCGATCAACACTTCCTGATACTCCGCTACTTGATCCTGATAAATGTACCTTCCAGAAAAGACGCTTTGCACAGGAACGGTATTATCAGATGCCGTATCATCAACCTCTCCAGCAATATTCAACATCTCAATTGTATCAGGGATATTTTCTAGATTCGTTAAATAGCCTTTAAGCAGGTCGCTAGTTTCTTTTAGTTGGGTAAATGAAGTCACCGCTTCATTATATTTTTTTGACGTATCATTATAAGGCGTTCCTAGTGTGATTAGTTTGGCTAATTCAGGGTCACCAGTTTGTTGAAATTCTTCCAGATAAGAGGTAATGACTAATCCGCCATTGGAGTGCCCTAAGTAATTGTATGTTTCAAATGAGTATTTTTCTTGGATATAATGTAATGCTAATTGATACCATTTTCCTTGAACGGGTAGTGTCTCATCACTACTGTCTTCAAACGCGATCACGATGATAGGATGTTCTGCTGCAGTTGTTAATTTTCCTTTAGAGGAAACCGTTCCGTCTGTTGTTACGGTCACTTTTAACACGTCAGCTTTTGAATCTAAGGCTTTGATCAAGCCATTGAATCGATTCACTGTCCCATTTGTGCCTGGAACAAAAATCGTTGGCGTTTGAATTGCCACGGGGGCACTTGTTGATGTAAATTTTTCGGCGAATGCCGTTAGGCTTTTTTGAAATAAAAGAAAGAGCATTAGAATAACACCTACAATCAAAAGTATTTTAGGAATCTTTCTTTTTATGTTTTTAGTAGTATTCATGACGTTTCCCTCCTCTCATAGAGAAAGTGTACGCCTTGAAACTTAAACGAACATTAAACACAATCGAAAGAAGGAAACTAAGCTTAGGAGATTAAAAATGATTCATCCATATTCTTGTCTTTGCCAAAATGCTTACCATGAACATCAATTGCTGCATGCCATTCTTTACATAAATCATGAGGAATTCCATCCGTCAAATGATTGAAGTCTTTCCGCATTTCTTCGTACGTCTTATAGGGACCAAACCCCAAACGATTAAACAAACGAATGGCATATTGATCCGCGATGAAAACATTTCGTTCAAAAATATAAAGGAGCATCGCATCTGCTGTTTCTGATCCAACACCTTTGATCGTTAACAGCTCTTTTCTTAACGCTTCAGTAGAGTAAGCACGAAATTTATCAAAATCACTATCATGGGAAATAAACCAACTGATCAATGCTTTGATATAGTTACTTTTTTGAGTGAAAAATCCTGCTGGACGGATCAGTTCTTGAAGTGTTTCTAATTCCATTTCATGAAGACTTTCTACTGTTAGATAAGGTTCCAAATTAGCCAATGCTTTATGCGCATTTTTTTCAGTCGTCTGCTGGATCAAGATCATCGAAACCCAATCAGAAATCCGATTTTCATCTTCCCACCAATATTGAAAACCGTAATGTGCGACCAAATTATTTAACACTTGAAGCTTTTCTTTATCTGATTTCAACTTTATCTACTCCTTTATCGTCACATAAAAAAACTCAGATCAAAATAATTAAATCCTGACCCAAGTTGTCTATTCGTTATTCAGTTAGTTCTCTTTCTTTTGTGATCATGATCACGCCATCACCTAACGGCAATAATGTTGAGGTCAAATCTGGATGGGTCATAACTGTCTCTAAAAATTGATTCAATTTTCTATGAATCGTTCTTTGGCTACGTGGAATTTCTTCGATTGGGTCTAAAATCGTGCCTGCTTGGAAAACATCATCCACCATCAACACACCGCCAACGGGTAATAAGCGTAAGCATTCTGGTAAAAATTCGATATATTTAGATTTTGCACTGTCCATAAAAATAAAGTCATAAGGACCACTTAGTGTCGGCAAAATTTCCGCCGCTTGTCCTTCTAATAAAGTTACTTTGTCCGTTAGACCTAAACGTTCATAGGTTACTTTCGCTTTTCTGATCATTACATCAAATCGATCGATCGTCGTAACATGTCCGTCTTCCCCGACACATTGCGCCATAAGGCTAGAAGAAAAGCCGATTGCTGTCCCTATTTCTAAAATGTTCTTGGGTTTGATTTGATCTAAGAAAAATTGTAAGAACACTACTGTTTCATGGGGAATGATTGGTACTCCCGCTTCGTGTGCTTCTTCTTCTATTACACCAAGTTCACCTTGGATTTTTTTTTGTTTATTTCGCATAAATTCAACAAGTTCTGGTTTCACAACTGGTCGATGCATCATTTCGTTGCGCACGTTATTCATCCTTCCAAAAGTCAATCATTTCTAGTTTTCACTACTAGTAATATAGCAGAAATCATTTTCGGTTAATAGCCTTTTTTAGCTGTTTTGAGAAAATAGTTTCGTTCATGTCTTTTAACAACGATTCATTCTTTTTAATCTACTACGATTTTACTAGACTTAAACTAAAAGCAATCATAAAACATTTAAAGAGTATCCATTATCCTATAATGTTTTCAAATAGTTTTTTGCTTTTTGATACAATTCAAGTTGCTGACTTTTCTTCACGAAGTTTCTCTTGTTAAAACATTGATAGTTGCTTTGCCTAACTGAATTTAAAATTCCTTTGTAAAAATAGATAGATAGTAATAGCGCTTCTTGACAATCTTTGTGGATAGCATCCAGCATTGTTTGGGCTTTTGAGTATAGTTGCTCAGCTCTTGTTGCCTCGTATTCCCATAATTCTATAAAAGAATCATTGATGATGCCTTTTTCCAACGAATCAAGTGAAACATCAAATCTTTCCATGATTTCCTTTGGAAGATAGATTCGCTGATTATTGTAGTCTTCTCCGATATCTCTTAAAATATTCGTGATTTGCATGGCTTCACCTAATTGGATTGCTTGGCTTCTTATTTCATCAGGACGATCAGAAAGAATTGGCAACAACATCAATCCGACTGATCCTGCGACATAGTAAGAATATTCTTCTAATTCAGTCTGTGTTTCAGGTTGTTGAAACGTCCAATCCATCTCTTGCCCCAATAACATATCATAAAAAGACTGTTGATTCATTTCATAGGTTTCGAATACTGGCACTAAGGCTCTCCAAAAATAACGATCTGGAATTTTCCCTGCTAAAAAGTCATCTAATTCACGTTTTAATTTGTTTAAACGATCCACATCACGGAATACATCAATGCTATCATCTGCTTCACGACAAAAAGAATAAATAGCAAAAATACTTAGTGCTTTTTGCTTTGGAAGTTTAGAAAAGGCTTTATAAAAACTTTTTGAATGTTTGCGAATCGTTTCCTCACACAAAGCGAAATCTGATTCGTACATTGAAAATAGTTTCGTTACGTCATCTTTTCTTTTTATCATCTTTCAACAACTCCTCCGCAGCTAACTTAGCGCTTGTTAAAACAATCGGAACTCCCGCCCCTGGATGTGTACTACTACCGCAAAAATAAAGGTTATCTGCATAATCGAATTTATTATGAGGACGATAATAGTTACTTTGTTTTAAGGTCGGTTTCAGTCCGAACGTTGCACCATTATAAGCATTAAAATTTTGCTTGAACTCTTTAGGTGTATAGACAGATTCATAAACGATATGTTCTTCTATATCAGAGAAAATAGTTTCTTTTTTGACTAAATCGAGAACGTTTTGTCGAAATGCCTGCGTTGTTGATTCGTTCCAATCCACTCCTTGTGAGAGTTCAGGAACAGGCACCAAAATATAAACCCCTTCATGCCCTTCTGGCGCTAAACTTTCATCGATTGAAGACGGAACATAAATATAAAATGAAGGGTCATCTGGTAATTTTCCATCTTCAAAAATATCATTAATATTTTTTTCAAAATCTTCAGCAAATCGAATCGTATGAAGTGAATCCACTGGATATTTTTTATCCAGACCAAGATAAAGAATGAAACATGAACAGGAATAATCCAACTTATCAATTTTTTTATCGGTATATTTTCCTCTAGTCTTTTCATCTGGTAACAATGACTTCATTGCATAAGGAAAATCAGCATTACACACGACGTAATCACTCGGGATAATGCCCTCTTCTGTCCTGATTCCTGTTGCTTGTTTATTTTCTATGATGATTTCTTTAACAGGTGTATTAAGGTGTATCGTACCACCAAGCTCTTCAAAAGCTTTGGCCATTCCTGTAGCCAAGGTATACATCCCACCTTCAATAAACCAGATGCCATAAATTAGTTCAATCATAGGAATAATTGTATAAAGAGAAGGACCATTATAAGGAGAAACCCCTATGTAAAGAGTTTGGAAGGCTAATGCTTTCCGTAATCTTTCGTCTTTTACAAATTTTGAAATAGAACTATAGGCATCATTAAATGTGTGTAATCTAAACCCATCAATCAATGATCTCGGATTATAAAAATCCCAAAAAGAACGAAATGATTTCATGATGAAAGCCTTTTTCGCTATTTGATACCGTTTATAAATACTTGCTAAATATTCTAGATATCCTTGCATATCCTCTTCTGAAATACCTTCTAAAAGTGACGTTAAAGACACTAGATCCGAAGACATGTTCAACGTTTCTTCATTTGGAAAGTTCAAGGATAACATGGGATCAACTTTTTTCATCGGTATATATTGATCTGGGTCTTTCCCACATTGTTCAAAAACTTCACGATAAATTTCAGGCATCATTACGATGGTCGGACCTACGTCAAAGGTAAATCCTTGTTCTTTTATTTGGTACATTTTACCACCGACTTGTTCATTTTTCTCGTACAAATGAACATTATACCCTTCGTGTTGCAGACGAATAGCTGCTGCTAATCCTGCAGCTCCTGCACCAATTACTATAACTTTTTTCACTATTATACACCACCAACTCGTTTTTTTAAGTATATCCTTATCAATTGATAATGTAAATTATTTAGATTTTTTAGGAAAAAATCTAAATAAATGAGATAAAACGAAACATCCTATCCTAGTGCCTTATAATCTGAATGAGTGAGGTAAAAATAGAAGCGCGCATTGCTTGTTTTTAAATAAAAACAAGCAATGCGCGCTTTTCACTATTCTTTCGTTTAATACAATAAGTTTACCAAGTCTTCTTTTTCAATGTTACCAAAATATTTTTTGATATCAATCTGATCAACTGCTGCTTCGATTGCTGATTTTTCATATTTTGTACCAGTCAAAATATCTTCTACATCTTTGATTTCACCGAGTCCAAAGAAATCGCCAAAGATTTTGATTTCTTTGATTATTCCCTCTTCTACATTCATCTGAGCATCGATGGAACCAATCGGAAAACGCTGATGACGTTCTAAGTTAAACGCTGGTGACTTGCCATAATTCCAATCCCAATTACGATAGTATTCATCGGAAATTTTGTTGATTTTTTCCCAGTCTTCATCCGTTAATTCGTATGTTTTTACTTGATCAACGTCGTTTACACCAAATATTTTCAATAAAATATCTTCACAAAACTCTTCTGTCGTCATTTCTTGCTTATCCGCTGGTAAAAACGGTTTGATGTTTGTCACTCGAGAACGGACAGATTTAATCCCTTTTGATTCTATTTTATCTTTGCGAACTTTTAATGTGTTCACTACCTCATTGATATCACTATCAAACATCAAAGTACCATGCGCAAACATTCTCCCTGCCGTTGCATACATCGCATTTCCAGAGAACTTCATTCCATCAATAACTAAATCGTTGCGCCCTTTTAATTCAGCACCCGAAACACCTAGCTCATGGAGTGCTTGAATAATTGGTTGAGTCACTTTTGCAAAATCACGGAAAGAATTTCCATCATCTGGCATGATAAAACTAAAGTTCAAGTTTCCATGATCATGATAAACAGCTCCACCACCACTTAAACGGCGAACAACATGAATGCCATGTTCATCTACATATTCTTTGTTGATCTCAGCAATCGTATTTTGGTTGCGTCCAATAATAATGGAGGGATCATTAATATAGAATAGGAGAATCGGTTCATCTAACGATTTTTCTTTTAATAAATACGTTTCAATTGCTAAGTTGATTCTTGGATCATTATTTTCATTTGGAACAAAAATCATGTTTACCACTCCTTAAATTTTAATCACTAAATTTTTCTTTGCTAAACTAACGGACACATGGCTACCAGCGGCATTTTCAGCTTGTCTTCTTAGTTCTTCTAATGAACCATGTTGCGGTAAATGGGTCAGAATAAGATTTTGGACATGCGCTGCTTTGGCGATTTCTCCAGACTCTTTGGCAGTAAAATGAGCATGGTGGTGTTCGTTTCCTTCAAACAAATAAGTATCTGCTAAAAAAACATCTGCATCTTTCGCAAAATCAACAAAACTTTCCAAATAGCCCGAATCACCAGTGAAAACAAACACTTTACCTGTTTTTTCCTCTACAAAACGCATCGCATAACAAGGAACTGGATGAATGGTTTTCATGAAGGTTATGAGAAAGGGGCCTAATTTTAATTCCTCTGCTTCAAAATAAGGGACGGCTTTTGATACCCCAGACATATTCAACGATTCAAAATGAACAGCATCATCTGTATGTCCATAAATTGGCAATATAGGTGTTGGTTCCATCACTGGATATAATTGACGGTAATACTGCAGCACACCAAGATCAGCAATATGATCGTAATGATAATGGGACAAAATCACGGCATCTAGCTTTAAGGGATCAAGATGCTCCTCTAAATTGACTAAGGTTGTGCTTCCAGCATCTAACAACAGCTTAAAATCATCTGATTCTATCAGGTAAGAACTGGTTCCTTCTCCTTTATACGGATAAGCGCCTAAGCAGCCCAAAATGGTTATTTTCAATTTCATCTACCTCCTTGATTCGTCTTCACCTAATGGTAACACAAAAAAGGAAATCATTGACAGAAACAAACATGATAAATCAAAAAAAGAGTCTTGGACATAACTCTACGAGTTATCTCAGACTCAAAGAATCCGTATAAACGGTGGGAGCAGAAGCAATCACTACGCTTCGCTTCGATCACATCAAATTCTAAGTGCTAAAGCACTAAGATTTGAAGGATTCGGAAATAAGCTGAAATTCACAAAAATTTGAAGAGCAATTTTCGTGAATTCCTTCTTATTTCTCGGGATTAAACACTCCTGTCCCAACCTCTTTACTTTCTTACAAAGCACTTAGACTAAAGCTGTTGAACCAACGGTCGTTTGCTATTTTAATCTACTAAAGATATATTTTTCAATTATCGATAAGTTACTAAATACTTATTCTACAACTGCCGGTGCCCCTTTTTCTTCACGAGCTGTATCGTAAAAACTTGCGATAGCAACGTCATGATAAGGAAACACCCAAAACAAACCGATTCCAAAAACTAAAGCACCGATAATGAACCAGCCGATAAAAGAAATTTGTAAAAGTAAATATTGACCAAAACGGCCTTTCATCAAGAATAATGCGTATTTAAGAGTATCTCCGACAGATAGCTCTGGATCATCCATTTTTACCCAAATAGCAAATTGGAAGACCCCACTAATAAAGACCCCAATTAAAATCATTAAAAATCCAAAACCAATTAGCAGTAAACCCAAAAAGATATCTCCACCCATTTCAGATTGAATGTGATCAACAGAAACGGTGTTAAACATCAAGCCAAAATACAGTGTGCCTCCTGAGAAGATAAGGACTGGTAATAACAAAATTAAATTCATCACTAATTCAACAAGGTATTGGATAAGATTGATCAGCAACATTGGCAGATAAAACTTGCCTTGAAAAATAGTTGTTAACATGCCCGACTGAACTTTTTTACCACGTAATACTTGTAACGCACAATAATAAGTACCATAGGTAATCGCAAAAAAGAGAAAGTTATTTAGCAAAAATGACATAACATTACTTCCAGCACTCTCTTTTGGTAGATTGGCAATACCGCCAACTACTGAACCAATCATAAAACGAATAAAGGCAGCTAAAAAGGTAATCCAGGCCATCGTTCCCCATTGATCTTTTAATGATATTCGAGCTTGCTCTCGATGCATTGCATTTGTAATTTGACTCTTCATGTGAAAATTCTCCTTTTTAGTTTAATAACTGCGAAGCTTATTTACAGTTTCTTTATCTAGTCGTTTCACTACTTCTGTTACTAATTTGACGGTATTTAAATAATCGTCTTCATGGATTATTGATGTGTGAGAATGTAAATAACGAACTGGAACTGTGATTGCTAATGATGGTACGCCATTTTTAGTTAGATGCATTCTACCCGCATCAGTACCACCACCTGTAATGACAGTGTATTGGAACGGAATATTATTTTCTTGTGCCACTTGGATCACAAAATCGCGTAATTTTTTATGTGGAATCATCGACGCATCGAAAATCAAGATTTGTGGGCCTTTTCCTAATTCAGAGTCTGCTTCTTTAGGCGTCATGCCTGGCGTGTCCCCTGCTGTTCCAGTATCAAGTGCAAAGGCAATATCTGGGTCAACTAAATGCGTACTTGTTTGTGCACCGCGTAAACCAACTTCTTCTTGTACATCACTTCCTGCAAATAAGATGTTCGGATGTCCTTGTGCGGCTAGATTTTCCAATACTCTTAGTGATACCGCCGTACCAATACGATTGTCCCATGCTTTGGCTAACCTAAACTTGGTCCCATTCATCCGACGATATTCAATGTAAGGCGTGATCATATCTCCTGGTTTGATGCCCCACTCTGCGACTTGTTTGTCACTAGATGCACCAATATCGATAAACATATCTGCAACATCGTAAGGTTGTTTTCTCGCTTCTGCTGTCAAAACATGTGGTGGTTTGGAGCCGATCACACCATGAAATAAATCTCCTTTGCCTGTTTTGATTTGAACTTGTTGTGCCAGCATTACTTGTCCCCACCAGCCACCCAGTGTTTGGAATTTAATAAACCCTTGTTCTGTGATTTGAGTCACCATAAAACCAACTTCATCTAAATGTCCTGAGAAGAAAATTTTTGGTCCTTCTTTATCACCGACACGTTTTGCAATGATACTGCCTAAACCATCATACATGATTTTATCTGCAAAAGGTTCAGCATATTTTTTAAATAGCTCTCTGACTTCCTCTTCGTTGCCTGGTACTCCTTTAGCAGTGGTCAAGTCTATTAATAAACGTTCTTCTTTTTGATCCAAAATATTCCCTCCTAAATTTAAAAGTTGAACGAGCTCGTTCAGCTTTGGTCCGACTCAATTATCATTAATCGTATTATATCACTTCTTACCATTCTTGAAAAACTAACTGAATAGTGAAAAAAGTGATAGAAACAGCCTCCAACTGAGGAGCTTCTATCACTATTTGGCTTTCACTAAAAAATTATCTTTTCTCTATTTTTTTCCAATTGAAGTTTCAGACGTTCCCTCTGATATTAACGGTTCAACCAGACTGATTACAGGAACCAAACTATTAGTAACCATAAAAAGCATTACCAACACTACTAAAAATTTAATTTAAATAAGACTCAAGGAATCCGTATAAACGGTGGGAGCAGAAGCAATCCCTTCTTATTTCTCGGGATTAAACACTCCTGTCCCAACCTTGCTTTTAATTATTTTATCTTTGAAGGTTCTTTTAGCTGCCATTCTTTTGAATAATATGATGGATCGAGCTGATAACTTGGTTTTTTAGCTGACTCTTTTTCAAGAAAAGGTTGAATTCGTTGATCCGCAGCGAGCCAACCACGCCAACCTAAATGAATCGTATCTGCCATAAAATATTGCGTATCACAATCTTTAGTAAAATCTGCAATATTGGTGAATCCTTGACTAGTCAATTGATATTTGACCTTTTTTGCGAATTCTTGCAACATTTCTTGAGAAAGTCCTGTAAAATCCGACCAATGCTTGTTCACGGGTGGGATAATAAACAATACTTCAGCATTCTCCTGAGCCAACTGGCTTAAAACTAGTTGTAAATCTGAGAACTCAGGCGAGAAACGATAATCATATTTCACCTGTGAATTTTCTAAATGATTTAATTTCTTTTTTAGTCGTTTATTATAAAAGGAATTAGAAATTTCAAAAGAATTATTACTAGTAGCCTTTTGACCAATCTCTGTCGCTAAGTGGTCTAATTCATTAATATTGTATTCATTAGGTAATTTTTGTTCAGCTTTTTCAATCGCTTTATCTTTGCTTACCATACCAATTTTTCCAAATAATTCATCTTCATGGGAAAACATATTGATCATCAAATCAATGTACTGCTTGTCTGATTTACTTGGTAATCGTTCTGAGATAATATCGTTTAAAGAACTATCTAAACGTTTATCTTCTTTTACTTTTGGAAAATCCTTTAAGCGCTTAGCTAGATAAATATCATCTATCGTTATCTTTTTCAAATCACTGACCCACTGATAGGTTTGTAACTCAGAATAATAGGCATTGAAGTAATCATTGGTTACGCCGTCTTTCACAAACCACTGAGGTGAGAGAATAAAAACTACTTTTTTATGCGAAAGGTTCTCCCCCATGGATTGCATCATCAACGCCTGTGTTAAAGATTGTGTACCAGGAGCACCTAATAAAAACGGGCGATAATTCCGATCATATTTTTCTGCTAAAACAGAAGGATGAAACGGACTAATCCGACTCAATTCAGATGAGCCAAAGAATGGAATATAATCCTTTGAACCTATTGCCTTATTTTTAATTGCATTTCCTCTTAATACATTCGTTGCCATAGAAGTGGAAGCATTCGATAAAACACGTTTACTCCCCATATCAATTTTAAACGGTGCAAAGAAAAAAATGACTAACAGAACCGCAGAAATCAAGATTGGCCCAAAGATTCCAAAGATTTTTTTCTTCATGCTCATTATTGTAATGCTTTCACTTGTTCGATAACTTTATTAGGGGTGTTCCACAAATCGCGGTCAAATTCTGAAACTGGTACTTGTACACCTAATTGTCCATCGATTTCAACTAACAGCTGAACTGTTGCCAGCGAATCCATCAACCCTTCTTCAAATAAATCAACCTCTCTATTTTCTTTTACTTCATCTGTTCCCGCAATTTCTTCTAAAATATCTAAAACTGTTTCTTCTATATTCATGTGTTATTCTCCTTCATTGTACAGCTGTTAACTGTAAGTTATTTTGTTTTTATTTAAAGAATAATGTATCTAAAAATCCTGAAAAAATCAAGAAACTAAAGCAAACTGCATTAAACGTTAAGAAAATCGCAAACGCATGGGTGAATTTATTCGAAGGAATCTGTTTCTTATGTTTCTTTTTAAAACGCAGCCACGCATCTGTCAAACAAATCAGTGCGGCATGGTATAATCCGTAAGCCAGATAATACCATGTTAGCCCATGCCAGACACCCATTAACAAGAATAAGGCAAAATAACCAACATTTGAAGCAACGATTCTACTTTTAAAGACTTTTTTCTTGATCAAAGTAAACATTAAGCGCATATACACATAATCGCGGAACCAAAAAGATAAGGTCATATGCCAACGATTCCAAAATTCCTTGATATTCCAACTCAAGAAAGGTTTGTTAAAGTTAATGGGTGTATCGTACCCCATCAAATAACTTGTACCAACTGCAAACAAACTGTAACCAGCAAAATCAAAAAACAAATACATGCTGTAAATATACATATAAGCAACTAATTCCCAAGAGAAACCACCTGTCTTTATAGCCATCTTCGCTACAACTGGCATCAATACTTGGCCAAAATAATAGCCAATAATAAATTTATATAAAAATCCTAGAAAAAAATTATGAATTCCTTTTCCTAGAAAGTCGACATATTTTTCAGGTGTCGGCGGATTTTCCACATCTTTTTCAAAACGTCGGTAGCGATCGATTGGACCCGACGAAATTGTTGGAAAGAATAATAGGAATTCAATATAACGAAAAATATTATATTCTTTGATCGAACCATCACGCATTTCCATAATGATTTGTACCGATTTAAACGTTAGATAAGAAATTCCTAAAAAGCCTAAAAGTGACGCATGACCTGAAACAAAAGGTACAACTTTTACTAAGGTCAGCGGCAAAATGGCTAAAAATACAGCTAAATAAAAAATTAGACTTGCATTTTTCTTTTGACGATAATGAAAGTAAAACCAGACTAGAATCGTCTGCCAAATAACATAAACGATCAACGCTACGCCTTGTTTCCAGTCCTCACCGCCAAAACTCATATATAAAAATAATAACGTGATCAACACTTGATACCATGCCCAGCGTTTTCCTTTGATCAATAAGGTGAGAATCATTGGTGCTAGAGCGATCAGTAAGTAAATAAAATAAATTGGATTCGCATAAGGAATCATATGGGGAAAGTCGATCATGTTGCGTTCACCTCATTTGTCAATCCTTTGCGGTCGATCTTTCCATTAGCTGTCAGTGGCAATTGTTCTACGTAAATAAATTTCTGTGGAATCATGTAATCCATTACAGATAAACTTAATTCTGCTTTGATGGCTTTTGTTAGCTTAAATTCCTTTTCAAACTCATGTGGATGGGCAACTACAAAAGCGACTAGTTGCTGAACTTTATGATTTTGGTATTTTGCCACGACTGCTGCCTGTTTCACATAAGACACACTCGCCAAATGATGATCGATATCTTCAAGTTCGATGCGATAGCCATGTAGTTTCACTTGAAAATCGATCCGTCCATCATAAATCAACATACCTTCTTGTAATTTTCCAGCATCACCCGTACGATACGCTGATTGACCTTGATACTCAAAAAAAGCATCTGCTGTTTTTTCTGGATTATGCAAATACCCTTTAGAAACGCTTGGTCCTGCGATCACGATTTCGCCTACTTCTCCAGCAGAAACTTCCTTTTTCCCATCCATGATATAAACAGTCGTATCCTCTTTTACATGGCCGATTGGTACACGATTATATTCGTTCAAAAGTTCTTGTGTGATCTTTACACTAGAGATAGCAACAGTGGCTTCTGTTGGTCCATACGTATTAAAAATATGTGCTTTAGGGAAACGTTCCAATAATTTCTGAGCCGTTGCTTTAGGCAACTCTTCTCCGCAAAACAGAAATAGCTTCAAACTATCAACATGTCCTCCATCAAATGTCGGTTCCATCAAACAAATATCTACAAACGACGGTGTCGAAACCCAAACTTCGATTTCTAAAGTCGGCAATACAGTAAACAATTGCTTAAAGTCGTTGATAACTTCTTTTCCCATCGGCGTCAACGAACCGCCAGAAGTCAAGGCAGGATATAAATCCATTACAGATAAATCAAATGAGTAAGGTGCCTGTGATAAAAAGCGCATCCCTTCAGTGATGCCAAAATCAGTCAGTTCCCAATTCACAAAACTTAAAAGGTTCATATGGCTAATTTGAACGCCTTTTGGGACACCTGTTGTGCCAGAGGTAAAAATAATATAATAGGTTTCTGTTTCCAGCACTGGTTTTAGAGCTGATTCAAGCGTCCACGTCTTAGCGTAAATAGTGTGAAGTTGTTCTAACGAAATGATTTCAGCATTCGTCTCCACCTTAGGCCATTCTCTAACAGAAAAGATCACTGCAGGATCTGCGACATCCAGTATCATTTCAACTCTTTCCTTTGGTGTATGTGCTTCAATTGGGATATAGGCGTGACCAGCTTTTGACGCCCCTAAAAAACACGCGACCATTTCATATTCTAATTCACCGTAAACGACTACTGGTCGAGATCGTTCTATGTTTTTTTGTAAATATGCAGCAATTGCATCGGAGTCTTCCTTCAATTCTCCGTAAGTATACGTTCGATTGTTTTCAATATAAACGGGGCGGTTTGGCTCCTTCATCCCCCAACGATCGATTGTTTCAATAATATTTAAAATCGTCATGAAGTATTTCCTCCCTAAAACTCATTGTAAATAAATGAGCCACCATCAATATTTTTGTAATGGTATAAATAAATCAACATGAGAAGTATTCCAAAATAGAATACGGTCTTTAAAAAGAACTTCCCCCAGTATTGCACATTAGGTTGCTTAAAAAAATTCTTCATTCTATTTAATGCCTCCAAAATTCCACATATTCATCATTTTTGTACTGCTATTGTAATCAAAACAAGCTCGAAAAGAAACTAAATTCGTAAATAAACCCTAATTTTCTACTAACAGTTTTGTCACCTGTACATAAAATGAGGGCTAGAACAAAAGGAAAAAATTTTGTTCCACCCTCTTTTAAAGAAAAGAAAATACAAAAAAAGATTTTTCTCAAATGATTTTACTCTTCAAACCGCAACCTAATAAGACGCAATAATGGCTGTCTATAAATTTAAAGAGTTCATACACTGATGACCGCAAAATCCAGCTCACTGTTTGTTTACTTTGCAAGCTTTAATTCTTTTTAAGAAAAGTTTAAGCTGTTATCTGTCTTTCCCTTGAATGATACTGGAATAAATCGCTGATGTTAAAAAGTAATACGCCAGATAAATCAAAATCAGTAAGCCACAAGAGAGATAGGCCAGCCAGTATCCAGAACTCGTGATAAATTTACTAAACACATAAATCGCAAAGGCAGCATGTAAGACACCGATAATCATTGGTGGAAAAAAGATGATACTATTTTGTTGATAAACTAACTTAGTGATTTCCTGTTTAGGAACACCCATTTTTTTTAATAGATCATAGCGTTCTTTTTCCCTTTCGGCTTCTGAAAATTGCTGCAGCATCAAGATACTGCCTGTAATGATCAGCGCTAAGACTCCTAAAAACATGGCAACATAAATAAATAATCCCATTTCTCGCCTCTCGTAGCTTAGCTCTGAGAAACGACTGGTATAATTCAACTGCCAATATTCCTGTTCGCTCTCTTCAGAAAACTCTTGATCTTTTTCAGCCTGTTGGCTGGTACTTGACGTGTAACCTTCCAACTGGTTATCACGCCATTGATATTGATAAAAAATAGGAGATATCCATTTGGGTTTTACACTTTCTGATAATTTATTTGCCAATGCTTCTTCATCTTTGGCCGTAATATTGAAAGCCATTAATTTATAACTTATGCCTGAATGGATCTCATCAAATTGCTCATCAGATAAAACGACTGTAGGAAAATTATACCTTAATAACTCTTGTCCTAAATAATCTGGACGAACATCTGAAACATTAAGCTTTATGCCATCTGGTAATAAAAATTCAGAACCATATTGAATAAAGCCACCTAATATATTTTGAATACTGTCTAAAATAACGATATCTTGCTTATTTGTTAAGTCAATCGTTTTCAAATAAGGATTTATTTTTTGAAATTCACGATAATTTGAAAGTGACAATATATTTATTGGACTGACATTATTTTCGTTTACTTCCTGTCCAATTTTAAGATGAAATTGACTACCCGTCAACTTATAATTCAATGTGACTGACGAATTAATTGATGTATCCGGTTCCTTTTCAATGACTTGGGTCACTTTTTTGAAATCCATTTCAGCGACAATAAAATCGGTTGGGGCTGTAATATTCACAGAATTCATCCCAATCGTATAAAGCGATGCTGCACCTCCGATCATTCCTAATGCAATCGCAATAAAAATAGTCACAAATGATAAGGTCGTTCCCACTCTTTTAATATGTACCTTCGTATTGCCCAATGCCAACATATTTAAGTTTCGATAATAATTTGATTTACTTTTCCCCAATAAATAGACAACTAAATACATTGTGTACTTAAAAAATAAATAGGTACCTAACATGCAGATAAACATGATTGCTATTGGTGCAATCAAAAAACCAGCAAAACCAAAAGCTGTCCGCATCAAAAATGTGGCGAAAGGGATCACATTATACGACGAAATATAGCCTATAAGGATCAATACTACGCCCAAAATACCCAAATAAATACTTAGAGTTGACACTTTATCTATCTCAGCTGTCTTTTTCCTTTTTTTGCTAAGTAAATCTGACACTTGATAACGATAAATCAACCAGCTACTTCGCAAAGATACTGCTAATAACATAAAAGCAAACGCAATACTTGTTTGAATCATCGAAGGGATCGAAATATAAAACAGACTTTCCACTTGTAAAAACATCGCCTTCGCTAAGATCATTGAGAATAGCTTTGAAAAAATAATCCCCAAAATAATCCCAGTGATCAAAGAAAGAGCCCCTAAAATCACCGTTTCGATAAAAAATAAAAAGGAAATTTGCTCTTTTCGCATGCCAATCAACTGATATAAACCTATTTCTTTCCCTCGTTTTAATAAGAAGAAATGATTTGCTGCAAACATAAAGCCTAAAATCATAATCACAACTAAAATACCGCCTAAATTCATGGCACCATCAATATGAATCTCTTGTTCTACTCTATTAGTTAAATTCCTGTTATACGTAATCGCACTAAAACAATAATAAACCACGACTGCAAAGGTCATGCTGACAAAATAAACAAGATAATTAAGAAATTGTCCCTTAAAGTTTTTCCAAGACAGATTAAAAATCATTGACCCGACCACCTCCGCCGATCGTCGCTTGCATATCGATTACTCGATTGAAAAATTCTTTCCTAGATCCTTGACGAACCACTTCTGAAAAAATCGCACCATCTTTGATAAACAAAATCCGATTGCAATAACTTGCTGTATACGGATCATGCGTAACCATCATGATCGTCGCATCATCTTGTAGATTCATATTCGTCATATATTGTAGTAACTCAGCGGCTGATTTAGAATCCAACGATCCAGTCGGTTCATCTGCAAAAATAATTGTAGGTTTTGTGATAAGGGCACGTGCTGCCGCCACTCGTTGTTTTTGTCCTACTGAAATGGCATTAGGATAGTCTGTCAATAACTGATCGATTCCTAAAATACTGGTAACGTGCATCAAGCGTTTTTCCATCTCTGCCAGAGGCATCCGGTCTACTGCCAAGGGTAATAAGATATTATCTTTTACATTTAGGGTCTCCATTAAATTGAAGTTTTGGAATATAAAGCCTAATTTTTTTCGGCGAAAATCACTGATTTGATTGCCACGCATTTTCAATATATCTTGTCCATCGATCCTCACAGTTCCAGTCGTTGGTAAAGTAATAGTTGAGATGGCATTCAGTAACGTCGACTTTCCGGCACCGCTTGGACCCATAATGCCGACAAATTCCCCTTGATCAACAGAAAAAGAAATATTATTTAATACTTGTACTTTATTACTTCGGTAACCATATGTTTGACTTAGATGATTTACTTCTAAAATTTTTTTCATACATTTCGCTCCAGTTTTTTCATTGTCCTTATTCTACCAATATTTTGTGTAACTGAACATCGTTTTCCCTTACAATTAAGTAATAATAAAAAAAGATTCATCAATCATTTATTTTTCAAGTCCAAAATGTTGTGACAATTTCCACAAACCTTTTAGGTAGTTGTTTTCATTATTTTTTCATTCCTCATAAACACTATATGTAGTTGTAAAGCAGGAATAAAAATTAAATTTCACACTACATATAGTTGAAAGATTCATTGAATTGATTTATGATAAGGATGGAATAAATCTATGAGGAGATGGGTAGTAATGATGGAAATGAAGTACACAAATAATCAAGAGGGTTCTACTGATTCGACCTTGCACACGATGAAAATAGTGAAAAGAGATGGACGGTTAGTTGATTTTGATGATCAAAAAATCTATGACGCTTTGATCAAAGCTGAACAAAAGATTCATGGTTCTTTAGACCCTCTTGCCCATGAACGTATTCAAGAAATCGTCGAAAGAATCGATCAAGAAATTTCTGACCGTTTCACTGAAGATGTGAAAATCTATGAGATCCAAAATATCGTCGAACATATTTTACTCGCTAGAAACGAATATGAATTGGCAGAAGAATATATCAATTACCGAACTCGTCGTGATTTTGAGCGGAGTAAAGCAACCGATATCAATTTTACCATCAGTAAATTAATCAATAAAGATCAATCTGTCGTCAATGAGAATGCAAACAAAGATAGTGATGTTTTTAATACTCAACGAGATTTGACTGCCGGAATCGTTGGTAAATCAATTGGCCTTAAAATGTTGCCAGCTCATGTTGCAAATGCTCACCAAAAAGGTGACATTCATTATCATGACTTGGATTACCATCCATATACTCCAATGACTAACTGCTGCTTAATTGATTTTAAAGGGATGCTGAATAATGGATTCAAAATCGGTAATGCTGAAGTTGAAGCGCCAAAATCGATCCAAACAGCTACTGCCCAAATTTCTCAAATCATTGCAAATGTTGCTTCAAGTCAATATGGCGGCTGTTCAGCAGACCGTGTAGATGAATTGTTAGCCCCCTTTGCTGAATTAAATTATCAAAAACATTTAGCTGATGCAAAAGAATGGATCGAAGGTTCTGAACGGCAAGAAGCTTATACTAAAAGCAAAACAAAAAAAGATATTTACGATGCCATGCAAAGTTTAGAATATGAAATCAATACATTATTTACCTCAAACGGTCAAACTCCATTTACTTCTTTAGGATTTGGATTAGGCTTGAATTGGTTTGAACGTGAGATTCAACGTGCCATCTTGCAAATTCGGATCAATGGTTTGGGTAGTGAACACCGAACAGCTATCTTCCCTAAATTGATTTTCACCTTGAAACGTGGCGTCAATCTAAATGAAACAGATCCAAATTACGATGTAAAACAACTTGCCTTAGAATGTGCCACAAAACGCATGTACCCTGACGTTTTAAATTACGATCGTTTAGTTGAGCTTACTGGTAGTTTTAAAGTTCCAATGGGTTGCCGCTCTTTTTTACAAGGGTGGAAAGATGAACAGGGTGAAGAAATCAACGTGGGCCGTATGAATTTAGGTGTCGTCACATTGAATTTACCTAGAATCGCTATGGAAGCTCACGGTGATAAGTCAAAATTCTGGACCCTTTTGGCAGAACGTTTAGAAACAATGAAAGATGCTCTGGTTTATCGCGTTGAACGCTGTAAAGAAGCTACGCCAGCTAATGCACCAATTCTGTATATGTATGGTGCTTTTGGAAAACGATTATCGAAAAAAGAATCTGTCAATGAACTCTTCAAAAACAAACGGGCTACTGTTTCACTAGGCTATATCGGGCTATATGAAGTCGCTTCTGCCTTTTATGGTGGTGATTGGGAACAAAATCCTGAAGCAAAAGACTTTACGATTGCGATCTTAAAAGATTTGAAGGCTCATGCAGATGCTTGGGGCAACGATTATGGCTATCATTTTAGTGTTTACTCAACCCCTAGTGAAAGTTTAACTGACCGTTTCTGCCGTTTAGATTCAGAGAAATTTGGGATTGTTGAAAATATTACAGATAAAGAGTATTACACGAATAGTTTTCATTATGATGTTCGTAAAAATCCAACTCCTTTTGAAAAATTAGATTTTGAAAAAGATTATCCACAATATTGCTCAGGCGGTTTCATCCACTATTGCGAATACCCAGTTTTACAACAAAATCCTAAAGCTTTAGAAGCTGTTTGGGATTACGCATATGACCGCGTTGGTTATCTGGGTACTAATACACCAATCGATCATTGCTATGAATGCGGCTTTGAAGGCGACTTTCATCCAACTGAGCGAGGGTTTGAATGTCCCCAATGCGGCAATCATGATCCCAAATCATGCGATGTTGTCAAACGTACCTGCGGCTACCTAGGCAACCCGCAAGCACGCCCTATGGTTCACGGAAGACATAAAGAAATCTCATCAAGAGTAAAACATATGAAATAAAAAGGGGATCAAACCGGTAACTCCGACTGAAAAATAGGATCAATTGATTGTGACGCTTTTTGACACTAGCAATTGTTATCTTTTTTCCGAAGAGTTGGTTTGTGTAGCTAGATTCAATAAAAAGTGGATCAAACCAATCACTTTAATGAAATCCAGAAAAAACGATGCCCCCTGTGGCTCTATACAAGCATCGTTTTTCTTTGAAAGAAGGATTAGAAATGAGAAATCCCAACCCACAGGAATGGTTAGCAACAGAGCTAAGTCAAAATTATATCGCCGATTATAAAGCGTTTAATTTTGTAGATGGTGAAGGTGTGCGAAATAGCTTATATGTCAGCGGCTGTTTATTTGCGTGTGAAGGTTGTTTTAATCAAGCCGTCCAAAACTTCCGCTATGGCAAACCATTTACCAAAAAACTAGAGGAAAAAATTATCGAAGACTTAGCACATGATTACGTGCAAGGGTTGACTTTGCTAGGTGGCGAACCTTTTTTAAATACAGAAGTTTGTTTGACTATAGTTGATCGAGTTCATCAAGAATTTGGACATAAGAAGGACATCTGGTCTTGGTCTGGCTACACCTTTGAGGAGCTGTTAGTAGAATCAGCTGATAAACTTGAGCTACTAAACAAAATTGATATTTTAGTTGATGGCCGCTTTGAATTGTCAAAAAAAAACTTGAATCTACAATTCAGAGGTAGTAGCAATCAACGAATCATTGATGTAAAAAAATCCTTGGCTTGCGGGCAAGCTGTTGTCTGGGAAAAATGTCATGATGCCGAACAATCTTATGAACAAATTGAAAAAGCTAAATTGATTTAAAGACTATCCTTAGGTACTATTATTATCACTTAGTCCATAACTTAACCAATGGGGCCCACAAGATTTCTCTTGTGGCCCCATTGGCTTTAGTTTGTCCTCCTATCAAATCATTCGCTCATCTTCTAAATGTATATTACAATAAAATAAACACTTACTTAATGATTAAAAATCAATTAAAAATTTAGGAGGATAAACTTATTATGATATCAACTCTGTCTAACTCTTCAAAAAAGGCGATCATCACTGGTGCTGCTTCTGGAATTGGGTATGCTACAGCTAAACTATTCATTGAAAAAGGGTTTATTGTTGGCTTGATCGATGCTGATAAAAAGCGCCTAGCATCTATTTCGGAAGAATTTAAACAGGATACCGATGTCTGTTATTACCGTAGCGTTGATGTAACGAATGAAGTTTCTTTAAAAAAAGCGATCGATGAGCTGACCGATAGTTTGGGTGGACTCGATATTTTTTTCAGTAATGCCGGAATCAATGGAACGTGGGCTCCAATTGAAACGCTAAGTATTAGTGAATGGGACCAAACAATAAATACAAATTTACGTAGTACCTTTTTATGTACAAAATTTGCCATTCCACACATGAAGAAAAACGGCGGCTCAATTATTATCACTAGTTCTATCAATGGTACGCGAATTTTTAATAATTTTGGAGCTTCCGCTTACAGTGCATCAAAGGCTGGACAAGTAGCCTTTACAAAGATGGCAGCTTTAGAGCTGGCCCGTTATAACATTCGTGTAAATGCAATTTGTCCTGGAGCAATCGACACTGCGATCAATGAAAAAACAACTTACTCTGATGCCTTAAAAGAAGTTGAAATCAAGGTAGAGTTTCCAGAAGGCGATCGCCCATTAAAAAATGACACTGGAACAAGTGAACAAGTTGCTCAATCTGTTTTGTTTTTAGCAACTGACGCATCCGCAAATATTTCTGGCACAGAGCTTTATGTAGATGGCGCAGAATCTTTACTATAAAATACAATTCGATAAAAAAAGTGGGGAGCTCAACCTAAAAACGGTTTTGTCTCCCCACTTGCTTTTTAAGTAATACTTGCCTTAAAAAAATCAAGAACCTCTGAACGAATTTTGCTGTGCTCTACAATTGGCTCTGGATAATCCTTTCCAATTGAAAGGCCATTTTTTTCTTGAAGAGCTAATGGCATCTTATTTGGTTCATGGATATATTCATTAGGTACATGTTTTAGCTCAGGGATAAACTGACGAATAAAGTCCCCATGATGATCAAATTTTTCACTTTGTCTCGTAGGATTGAAGATTCGAAAATAAGGCACTGCATCTGTACCTGTTGAAGCGGCCCATTGCCAACCACCAATATTACTTGCTGAATCATAATCAATCAACTTTTGTTGAAAATATTTTTCGCCCCAACGCCAATCGATCATTAAATCTTTCGTCAAAAAAGATGCGACGATCATTCGTAAGCGGTTATGCATCCAGCCGGTTTGATTTAGTTGTCTCATTGCTGCATCGACGATTGGAAAACCTGTCTGACCGTTTTTCCATCGTTCAAACAACTCTTGATTATCCTGCCATTTTAGTTGTCGATATTGTTCTTTGATTTCCTGCGTTTTTTGGATCGGATTCTCAAAATAAATCATATTGTAAAAATCACGCCAGCAAAGCTCAGAAATAAAAGTTTGGCGCCCGTCTGATTCTGGTTCAGCATTCAGAGCATGCCAAATTTTGCGAATCGAGATTTCCCCTGTTCTCAAAAATCTTGATAATTTGCTTGTCTGATCTAATGCAGGGTAATCTCTGGCTTTTTGGTAATCCTGTAAATGCTTACTTATAAATTCTTTTAACACATTTTCCGCTACATCCTCTCCGCATTCGTAATCGAATGGTAAAGCTATTTTTTCAACAATTTTTCTAAACTCTTTTTCGCCACGATGAAATAAAGGATGCGTAAGCGTTACAAATGATTGAGAATGCTTAGACATTTTCTCATAAGGACGTTTAGGCATTTGCATCCATTTTTTATAGTAAGGGGTAAATACTTTATAGCTTTCATTTGTTGGCTTTTTGATTTCCTCTACACCATGTAAATGACTATCTTGATACGCATTAACTTGAATAGCCATACTTTCAAAAGAATCAAGCATCTGTTGATCCCGCTCTCTGCCGAAGCCGCGTTCATCTTTATTAAAATAAATTGTACGCCAATCGGGATAAGCCTTTTTAAGTTCTGAAAAGGATTCTGCTACATTTCCATATAAAAAATGAAGGGTGATATGATGTGTTTTAAGATGTTCATAAAAATTACTTAAACTACAGAAAAAAGCCTCTTGATTGTAACTATTTTCTAAAAATTGTAATGGGTTTAATTGAAAAATACAGATAAGTTCCTCGGTCTTTTTGCTCTGTTCAATCATTTTATTAAAAGCTGTATTATCATCTAAACGAAGGTCTTTGCGAAACCACATAATTGTTTTACTCATTGTGTTTTTCCTTTCGTAACAATTAATCTCCTTTAATAGTAGCACAGATTTCACGAGACAACGAATAATCAGGATTAGCGTCTTATATTACCCAAAATCAATCTAGTCTTCACCATTCTCATTTTTTTGTTTTTCCCATAAAGGTAATATCATATTCTCATACGACATGGGATCCAGGTTTGTCAACGTTATTCCTAATAATCGGATTCCTTGTTCAAGTCCTAGAATTTCTTCCCAGATCAAGTTTGCTTGATAGTACAATTCTTCTTTTTTAGAAATATATTCCGGTAGGGTTCGACGCTTTGTCACTGTTTTATAATCCGCATAGCGCACTTTTAAAACAACCGTTTTGCCATGTTTTTGGACTCGTTCTAAAGACTCCTCTACTCGCTGCGCCAATTGTCTTAGTTGAGCTGTCACTTGCGCCTCTGTAGTTAGTGGAGTTCCATATGTATGTTCTTTGCCTACTGATTTACGATCTCTTGTGATACTTACAGGTGAGTCATGAATTCCTCGAACTTTTCGGTAGAGAGAATACCCCATTTTACCAAAATGACGGATTAGTTCCATTTCATCTTGTTTATACAAATCCTCACCAGTATAAATACCTAAATCATGCATTTTAGGAACCGTTTTTTTCCCAACACCATGAAAAGCCTCGATCGGTAAAGCTTTCAAAAAAGTTTCGGCGTCTTCTGGCTTCACAACCGTTAGGCCTTTAGGTTTTTGAAAATCAGAAGCTAATTTAGCTAAAAATTTATTATAACTAACACCTGCTGAACAGGTTAAATGCAACTCATTCCAGATATCATACTGAATCAATTTAGCAACTTTAATCGCTGATTTGCTATTTATTTTATTAGCAGTTACATCTAAATAGGCCTCGTCGATTGAAACTGGCTCGATAATATCTGTGTAGCGTCGAAAAATTTCTCTAATTTGCTGAGAAATCTCAGAATATTTCTCGTAATTTCCTGGTTTAAAGATAGCTTCCGGACATAATTCATAGGCTTTTTGGGCACTCATTGCAGAATGAATCCCGAATTTCCGAGCTTCATAATTGGCTGTCGTTACCACACCCTTTCCACCTGTATCACTTGGGTGCCTTGCAATCACTAAGGGGTGACCGACGAGTTCAGGATGGTCTCGTTCTTCCACAGAAGCAAAAAAGGCATCCATGTCGATATGGATAATTTTGCGAGAAATGTCCTTTTTCAACGGAAAACGCAGTTCACCGATCATTTTGCCAGCCTCCTTCAAAACTTGATGTGATGATCTCTCACTCTTAATGAAATTTAAGAAAAATTCCTGTTTTACTATCATTGAGCAGGTTTTCAATCTTAGTTTGTGCAATTGTGGAAAGTGTAGAAACTGGAACTGTTCTATCGATTGTTTGAACAAGTGGATCGACAAATCTTATTTTCTTTTTTTGCCAGATATCATAATTGTCTTCACTTGAACAAATGCTATATTTTAGTGGCTGGCTCATGTTAGTCAACAGTTGAAGAATTTCAATCGAATTACTTGCTTGTAATCTCATCAAAAATGCTGAATCTGTCAACAATAAATCCTGAGGGGTAATATCCTGACTTTCTAACCCAAGCTGGATTGCCTTGGCCATCCATTCATAACTACATATATTTCGAGGATCATAAAAAAAGTCGATCACTATTTTTTTATATTGATCCATAAACCAAATAGCCCATTCCGATGACTCTAAAACAATTTTTTCATCGACAATGTTGATTGCAGTCAGAAATTGTTGAATTTCCTGTAATGGAACTGAAAAATAGCGATGAATTTCCCTCAATGTATAATCGATCCTGTCGCAACATAACAATGGTGCTTCTTGTTCCAATAATTGCCATTGGGCATCATTAAATAAAATCTGCTGATAATCAAAACCAAATTGCTTCAAAATTGCTGGAATCGCAGATTCTTCGATCATTTGTTCTTTGATTTGCTCGTGATAATCATCTTGTTTATTGGCTAAAGCCAAATCAATGACATGAGAGAATGCTGTATGTGATACATCATGCAGTAATCCTGCAACTTGCTCTTCCAAGGAACCACCAAGCTTTCTGATCAACAACATAACGCCAACAGAATGTTCATATCTAGTTTCATTCCAAAAGGGATTGATCAGAAATGCTGGCCCCGCCATATGAACATCCTTTAATCGTTCCATCTCTTTCGATAAGAGTAAGGCTTTTAGGACCTCTTCTACTTCAAACGAACCATATAAGGGATCTTCAACAATCATTGCTTTCACTCCTAAATCGTTTACTCGCTTTTACACATATTATATACGAACGTTTGTTCATTTACAACTGATTATGGCTAAAATAAAAGAAGCAGTACTTTTTCAGTACTACTCCGCCTATGAGACTATCTTATCGCAGCTGATCCCCGTTCACCGGTTCTGATACGAATCGCCTCTTCTACATTGTACACAAATATTTTGCCATCCCCTACTTTTCCAGTCTGACAAATCGTTAAAATCAAGGCAATCACAGCTTCTACATCGTTATCCAAAACAATCATACTAATTTTGACTTTAGGAAGTAATGTGGTGATAATTTCTTGACCACGTATGTATTCCTTTAACCCCTTTTGATTTCCAAAGCCTAACACTTGGCTCACGGTCAGTCCAATCGTTTCAAAATTGTCAGTCATTGTTGTTTTCAGCTCTTCTAATTTTTCTTGTTGAATGATTGCTTCTATTTTTTTCATCCATTTTCCTCCTAAGAATCTAGTCCCATAAATGTTGGATAAGCAGTTTCATCATGCTCGATTCTATCTAATCCCAAAGCTTCTTCTTTGGCGGATACCCTGATCGGTATAAACAATTGAATCCCTTTGATGATTATAAAACTAGCAACACCAGCAAAAAGAATCGTAAACACGATGCTAGCAACTTGAGCGATGAACAGCTCTGTTCCACCATATAATAGCCCAACTTTTCCACCTACAGCTGGATCTGCAAAAACACCTGTCATGATTCCGCCAAAAATTCCGCCTACACCATGACAACCAAAAGCATCTAATGCATCATCATAACCAATTTTATGTTTAACAAATGAAATAAAATAGTAACAAAACGGACTTACTAAAGCACCTAGTACAAAAGAACTCCAAAGAGAAACAAATCCTGCACCTGGCGTAATCGCTACTAAACCTACAACAGCACCAGTACAAGCACCCACAACAGTTGGTTTACCAAGCGCTAACTTTTCGATCAACATCCACGAAAGCATGCCACTAGCCGCTGCTGTATTGGTTGTCAACATAGCATGAATTGCTAGACCATCTGCCGCTAGTGCGGAGCCTGAGTTAAAACCAAACCAGCCAAACCAAAGTAAGCCAGCACCTAACACTACAAATGGAATGTTGTGGGGACGGTATTCTGTTTGTCGATATTCACGACGCTGTCCTAAAACAATCGCCAATACAAGACCTGAAATTCCTGAACTAATATGGACTACATTGCCACCAGCAAAATCGATCGATCCTATTTTATCTAAAAATCCACTGCCCCAAACCATGTGAGCCATCGGATAATAAACCACGATCGACCAAATAGCGATAAACAAAAAGATGGCGGAAAACCGCATACGACCAACTACAGCACCTGTGATGATAGCAGTGGTAATTAAGGCAAACATCATTTGAAACCCTGCAAACAAGCCTTCAGGTATCGTATCTCCTTTGGTCATTGATACATGCTCAAAAAATAATTTATCTAGGTTACCGACGAATAGATTATCTCCACTAAAAGACATCGAATAGCCTAATATAATCCAAAGAACTGAAGCCAATCCCATTACACAGATCACCATCATCATTGTATTGAGAATATTTTTCCTTCGTTCTAACCCACCGTAAAAAAAGGCTAAAGCTGGTGTCATCAAAAAAACCATTGCAGAACAAATCAAAATAAATGCACTATTTCCTGTTTCCATAAAACCCCTCCAATTTCCAAATTAAGCCAACCTTCATTTTAGCTTTGTCGGTTATTTTAGCATCGTTTATTAATTTATCCTAGCAAAAATCACTTAATCAACTAAAATAATTTCATTTTTCTGACAATTTACGTTATAAAAAATAACATCTATACCAATGTAGCGTTTCCAATTAAAAATAAGGAATACTTTAGTGAACCAATAAAAAACGCGAGACAAAAACTAAAGGTCAGTTTTGTTTCGCGCTCTAAATCTCAGAAAATGGCAAGGCAAAAGCAACTCCTTTTTATTTCTCTGAGCTAAACGCTTTTCTCTCATCCTTTTTCACTATTCAATTCATTCGACATGAAATTCTTTATACACCTCTTGCTTTTTCAAGCCCCGCAACTTCGCTACTTCTTTAATTGCTTCTTTAGACGTACTACCTGTATTCATCAAAACGTCAATATGCTCCTTGATAGAGAGTTCCAGATCCTCATTTTCGATTGGTTCTAGTTCACTAGCTCCTTCAACTAAAAGACAGCATTCCCCTTTTAACGTATGTTCAGCCAAATAATCCCTCAATTCAGCCAATGTTCCGCGAAGATATTCTTCATGGATCTTCGTCAACTCACGACAAATCACGGCTTTACGTTCTTCACCAAAAACATCAGAGAAATGCTTTATCGTTGTCCCGATTCGATGGGGAGACTCATAAAATATTTGTGTTGGAATAGCCGTTTTCAACTGTTCCAAAATCTCAACTTGTTCTTTTTTCTTGCGCGGCAAAAAACCATAAAATGTAAAGGGTTGAGGCGACAAACCAGAAGCAATCAAGGCTGTGATTCCAGCAGTCGGTCCAGGCAAGGCAATTACTTTGATGCCTGATTCAATACACGCTTCTACCAATTCATGACCTGGATCACTAATTGACGGCATCCCTGCATCACTTACTTGTGCAATCGTTTCGCCTGCCTCTAAACGAGCTATAAATTGTGGAATTCGTTCTTTGTAATTATGCTCATGAAAACTAATTTGAGGCGTTGCTATTTCAAAATGATTGAGTAATTTTTGAGTATTTCGAGTATCCTCACTCGCAATAATCGTTGCTTCCTTTAAACTATTAACACAGCGAAAGCTCATATCTTCTAAGTTTCCGATTGGTGTCGGCACCAAATATAGTTGTCCAATGCTGGATGAATCGAAACTTTTTTGTTTTTGCATAACTGCTCCTTTTCAACATCTAAATGTAAAAGGGCTGAGACAAATATTGTCACAGCCTCTAAATTTGAATTGATTACTATTTATTTGTATCTTTCACCATAAATGACATCCAAACAAAACGCACATTCTTCATCATTTTCACGACGTGAGCCATATAAAATATTACAAACATGAAAGCCTTCTTCATAAAGCTTTTCCAAATTCATACGAGATTTAGATAGCTCTTGTTTTGCTGGATCATTCGGATCACTGGCTAGTTTTGTCAGCTCCTGCAAATGTTCTCGTAAGCGTTGGTTTTCAATTTCAAGCGTTGTATTCTTCTCTACTAACTCATGAAGTGCTTCTTTAATCTCTGATAATTGTCCTAAAGT
Organism: Enterococcus ureilyticus; assembly: GCF_001730315.1. Classification (GTDB taxonomy): domain Bacteria; phylum Bacillota; class Bacilli; order Lactobacillales; family Enterococcaceae; genus Enterococcus_L; species Enterococcus_L ureilyticus. The sequence continues at coordinate 72,274 of NZ_MIKC01000039.1, read as the reverse complement.
TCCTTGTAAATCTGTCTCTAAAGAACTCAGTCCGTCGTATAAAGAACGTTTATCCATTATGATCACCTTTTTCGGCTTGAGCTTTTTGCGTTGCTTCTTTAATTTCGTCATATTCATATTCTACAGCGATTTCACGACCTACTAAACGAACCTTGATGATTCGACTCAATAAGTTTAAGCCAACTACGCGACCTTTTCCATCTGGTGTGATCACATCTTTACCATAATCTGGTAATTCCTTTTTCGCTGCTTCGTATTCATCATTTTCATATTTTAAACAACACATCAAGCGCCCGCATAAGCCAGAAATTTTCACCGGATTTAACGATAATCCTTGATCTTTTGCCATTTTGATCGACACTGGCATAAAATCACCTAAGAAGGTTGAGCAGCATAATTGTCTGCCGCAAGGACCAATACCACCTAAAATCTTCGCTTCATCTCTGACACCGATTTGACGTAATTCGATTCTCGTACGGAAAATTGCTGCTAAATCTTTGACGAGTTCTCGAAAATCGATTCGTCCGTCTGCGGTGAAATAAAAAACCATTTTGCTGCGATCAAATGTATATTCAACACGAATCAATTTCATCTCTAACTCGTGCGCACGAATTTTCTCTTTGGCCACACTTAATGCCGCTTTGGCATCGTCTACGTTTTTTTGTTCCTTTTCTAAATCAGTTTCTGATGCTTTATTTAAAATGGGTTTTAGATCCTCAGGTAAATCTTCTGGATCGATCGTTTTTTTCGGTATGGCAACTGTGGCCAGCTGTTTAGATTGCTGTGACTCCACAAGCACTTTATCATTGTAAAAATACTCTGATTTTCCAGGAGCAAAATAATAGATATGACCTGCTTCGCGGAAGCGAACTCCTACTACTTCTACCATTTTCATCCTCCTATTTATGTTTTAGGGTGGATCATTCGTACCACTAATTGTTCACAAACACTTTGGAAACTAACATTGGCTTCCCACTTTTGGCGAGCCTTCAAAATCAGTTCAACTCGTTGTGCCTGTTGTTCGATCACACGTTTAAGCTGTTCTTTGGCCACACTGTCAGTGAGCTGTTTGCGATAATAAGCAAGTAATAAATCAAAACTCAACGCTTGTTGGTCTTTTTCTTTAAAGACTTTGATCATCTTTTTTTGAACATAGACAAACGCTTGTAAATCATCTTTTATCAAGTAATCAAACCATTGTTGAGTAATTTCCCTAGCTTCATTAAACCATTCATCTTGAGAGATTTCAACTGCTTTGTCGAAACTATTTGTCAGTTCAGCCAAAAGATTCGCTGTATTTTTATTGACCCCTGATTCAACTAGTGCATTGACTAATTTATCCTTAACCAGCGGTTGAAAATGAAGCACCTGACAGCGAGATTGAATCGTTGGGAGAATTTTCGCTAAAGAGGTCGTCTCTAAAATGGCTAAGACTTTTCCTTCTGGCTCTTCTAAAAACTTTAATAGACTATTCGCTGCGCCAACACTCATCTTGTCAGATTGCTCAATCAAAAAAACCTTTTGGGCAGATTCAACACCACTTTTACTAAATTCGGCTTTTAAAGCTCTGATTTGGTCCACTTTAATCGTTTGGCCGTCAGGCGTAACTCTTAAAACATCTGGATGCTCGTTCTCGTTGATTCGTAAGCAGTTATTGCAGTGGTTACAAGGATTATTCTCTGTCAAATTAGTACAAAAAACATGTTTTGCCATCCATAAGCCAAATTCTTTTTTACCAGTTCCTGTATCGCCTTCAAAAAGATAAGCATGGGCAAGACGACCATGCTCGAAGCTTTTTTGAAGTTGCTGGTATAGTAGTGGTTGCTGCTCATTTAAAACGTGAGCTTCATTCATCTTAATATTGATGAAATCCTTCTACTGGAAGAACAAAGACAGTTGCACCGCCTACTTCAACCTCTACAGGATAAGGCACTTGTCCATCCATCGTAATATCTAGTGTTACAGGAGTTGACACATATTGTTTACGAGATTGACAGGTTTGTTTGATCAATTCCAATGCTTCGTCAACACGGTCATCATCGATCCCAACGATAAATGTACTGTTTCCAGCTTTTAAAAAACCACCAGTTGATGAAAGTTTTGTTGCGCGGATATTGGCGTCAATGAACTCATTGGCTAAACGGTTGCTATCTTTATCTTGGACAATTGCTAAAATAATTTTCATATTCGGTCACCTTCCTAGTTTCTAAAGTATTCTGGATAACGATTTACGATTGCTTGAAAAGTTGCTTCTACAACATCGACCAAGCCCATTCTGGCATCGATTTTCGTAATTCTTTCTGGGTTTTCTTCCACTAGTTTTAAATATTCGTGGCGTACTCGCTGATGAAACTCAAGACCTTCTGAATCCAGTCGATCGATCTGTTGCGTACGATGATTTTTGATACGGTTCAAGCCTGTATCTGAATCTACATCTAAATAGATTGTAAAATCAGGTATGGTGCCTTCGATTGCAAATTCATTGATTGCAGCGATTGCTTCAACACCGATCCGTCGACCAGCTCCTTGATACGCTAAAGAGCTATCCACAAAACGATCACACAAAACGATTTTGCCTTCTTCTAATGCTGGCAAAACTTTTTCCATCAGATGCTGACGGCGAGCAGCTGCATAAAGCAACGCTTCTGTCCGCTCATCCATCTCTTGATTTCTTGGATCTAAAATAATTTGACGAATCTTCTCAGCAATGGGAATGCCGCCAGGTTCTCTTGTTTTGATGATGCTTCGTTCTGCTGCCAAATCCAGCCTTGGGTATAACTCGTTCAATACACTCGTTTTACCTGCGCCGTCTGGCCCTTCGATTGTTATAAAAATACCTTGCACTTTACTAATCCCCTTACTTACTTTGATTCCTTTCATCTATTATACTTTATCTATCACTATCAGTCTAATTGAATTCCTTATTATTAAAATTTTCCTGACGAATCAATGAAAAAGTAGTGATTTTATAGCAAAAAAACTGGAAAGAATATCTTGACGGACTTCTCCCAGTTATATGGCGTTGATTCACTTATACTTTTTTAATTCTGTTCAATAAAATGAGCATGGCAACACCTAAGCACAGACTTCCTAGTAAAAATAAATGACTCATTTGGCTTTCACCAGTTTTAGGTAATGAGTGCTCTTTTGAAGAATTGTTATTCATTTTTTCCAAGCGATGATCACTGTTGCTTCCTTTCGGTTGCACTGGTGGTTTTTCTTTTTTATTTTCAACAATAATTTCTAGGGGTGCTTTTTGTCCTGAACTGATCTCAAAAGAAATCGGAGTTCCATCTAAAATATAGTCTTTCAAGGCTTTTGTTTCAACAAATTGATAACGCCCAGCAACCAATCCTTGGACAAACAATTCCCCATTTTCATCCGTCGTTAGCTCACTTTGTATGACATTTCCTGATTCATCTTGCAATTCAAAGATCACGTCTGAAAGCTTCTCTTTCGTTGCTTGATCGATTTTAACTAGGCGGACTGCTCCTAACACTGGTTCTGCTTTATTTGTCACTTTTTTAAAGGCAATTTGATTTTTAAAGTCAGCCGAAGACACCTTGATAGGAGTGGTATCCAAGATAAAACCTAGTGGTGCTTTCGTCTCTATCAAGGTATAGTCTTCTTGCAACAAATTACTTATTTTACCTAATCCTTCTGTGTTTGTAACAATTTGACCAATACGTTCATTGGTTGAATCTCGAAAAACATCAAATTCTGCACCCGCCAGCGCTTCTCCATCTTCTGACGTTTTTACTAATTCAATCGAAAAGACTTCACCCGTTCCTGTACCGCTCCCATCAGAGTACTGGGTTTTAGATTCTTTTGAATCGATCGTTATTTGATCGCTTTCTAAAGTTGCAAGATTAGAAAATTCTTCTTGGTCGTACGGTTGATGATCGATCGTTGTGTCGTAAGCAATCAGATAACCGATTCCTTCAGGCATATCGCCAAAATCGACGGTGAAACCGTTCGGAAGATACGTAATAGTGACTTGATCTGTGATGTCGATTTTGTTGACTGGATTATCAAAAATTCCCTTGTCGGCATCTGGAAATTCGGCTGATGTTACTTTGATTGATCCCGGAACTAATTGATAGTTATTCGTCTGAAACGTATCAGTAACTACAGCGTTAGGGAATTCTTGTCCACTAGCATTTACTCGAATTTCCCAATAAAGTGTACGGGAATCTGTTGAAAACCAAGACCATTTATTCATCACCTCATTTGGATCATCTGTTGCTTCTTCCACTTCGATTTCTGTAGATACTTCCGTTGTTTTGTTGATTGGAAAAACTAATTTGATTGTGCCATATTCATCAATCATCTTTGTGTCAAAACGGGTTGAAAATTGCAAAGTCCCTTTAACATTGGAATGTGTTTCAACAAAGTCGGTATAGGTCAGTAAAACTGTTTTTGAGCCTTTGTCTGCAACCGCAGTCGCTACAACTGAGCCATTTTCATCTAACACATCAAAAGACAAACTATTTACTAAATCTAACTCAGCTGGTAGGTCGATCAGCGTCGTATCACCTTCTTGAGCACTACCATTTGGAATACTCCAATCCATATGAACTTGGATAATATCCCATGATTGAAACGAAGCTTGGTCTTCTCCCTGTTCGTTAGTGACTTTTACGTTTTGAATCACATCATTGAGCTCTTTGGCTTGTACTTTTGTCTTGACCAGCATAATTGAACTAATACACATAAGAAATAAAATTACAATAAAAATGAAATTACTAGTTCTTTTATCAAATTTGCTTTTCATCCTACATCTCCCATTCGTCTTTTTAATCATATAAAAACTAATACGTATTATATTATCAATTTTAAAACAATAAAATTAATAAACTGTATTTATTTTAGTGAAAAGATAAATGATAAAAACATTTACAATAACAACAACATTTCTGATTTAGTCTGAGCATGCAAGAATGAACTGGTTTAATTTCGAACATGCTATAATTGTTTTAGAGTAACTATTAAAAATTGGGTGTGAGTTCTTGGGAAAATCGATTTGCAGCTAAGGATATGATGGCTTTACAATCAGCATTGTTGAAGAGTAAGACTAAATAGAGGGGAGACTCATCTGTAGATGAGTCTCCCCTCTATTTTATAATCTAAAGTTCCCGTCGTCCTTCTACAGCTTTTAACAAGGTTACTTCATCCGCATATTCAATATCACTGCCTACTGACAAGCCATGAGCTAATCTTGTCACGATGATTCCAGCGGGCTTGATCAAACGAGAAAGATACATCGCTGTTGCTTCCCCTTCTGTCGTAGCATTTGTTGCAATAATGACTTCTTTGACTTCATCATCGTGAAGACGTTGAATCAATGATGCAATATTAATATCCTCTGGACCTGTGCCTTCCATTGGCGATAAAACCCCATGCAACACATGATACAGCCCATGATATTCACGCATCTTCTCCATTGCCATCACATCTTTTGGTTCTTCTACGACTAAAATGATACTGCGGTCTCTTGTTGTATCCTGACAAATTTCACAAGGATCTTCTTCTGTAATATTGCCGCAAATACTACAAAAATGCAGATCACGTTTCACACTGATCAAAGCTTTGGCAAAAGCATTGACATCTTCTTCTTTCATATCAAGTGTATAAAAAGCCAATCGAACAGCTGTTTTTTGACCGATACCAGGTAATTTCATATAACTTTCAACTAATTTAGCGATAGGTTCTGGATAATGCATATTTTATAACAATTCCTTTCATATCAGTCATTCAAAGAATAATCTTTTTGTTAAGGTAACAAAAAGGGTAACAAAACAATTAATATAATTCAAGTACATTCGTTTCATTTTCTTGAATTTTATCAAGATAGTAACTCATAGTCGTTTTGGCATTCTCATGTCTAAGCCGTTTTTGTATGGTCTTTATGTCAACGCCCATACTTAACAACCACATAGCATGACTGTCTCTAAAATCATGTGTACGTATTTTTCTAAGCTGATCGCCTTTCTCTTTCCCAACATTATATTTATCTATTATTTGATCTTGCCAAAGTTTCCAGTTTCTTATAGCATACATGCTACCATCATACATAAATATATATTCCATATCTCCTACAAGCTGTTGCTGACCCTTCCATTTTTTTAGTAATTCTAAATTCTTTGGTGATAATTTAACCCAACCTTTACTTCCAAAAGTTTTAGCCCCATCCATAGGACTAGCTGACCAATCTATTTTATTTCTATAATCTAATGTACTATTGATATAAATAGAACCTTTTTCCCAATCAATATCTGTCCACTTGCGAGCCATTAGTTCACCAACTCGGAGACCGCTAAAAAACAAAGTATAGAATCCAGCTCTTTTCATGATGTCGATGTATCTATATTTTGATATTGAATCAAAAAACATATCAAATTCTTCTAAAGTCCAATATGATATTTCTCGTTTAGTTCGTTCCTTAACTCTTTTCACATTACGACCAACATTTTCACTTACTATCTCTCTTTCAAGAGCTAAATCAAGTACTTGATTTATTCCAATCAAAATATTATTAATATAGTGTGAAGATAAGATTTCACCATCAATGTTAGTTCTGCTCTGTAAATGATCTTTAAATATAGCAATATCTCTTTTTTGTATATCTGTAATTTTCAATCCATTAAAATACGGAAAATAATATCTATAAACAAACATACGGTTCCTATATGTGCTAGCTTTTAACGATCGTTCAAAATGAGGTACTGCTACAGATTCAAAAAATTCCATAAACTCTACACCATCAGTGTCTTGATCTTCTATAGTTCTTTTTTCTAAATCATTCAAAAAAATATTTAGCATTTCTTTTGCTTCACTTGCAGTCTCAAAACCTTTTTTTATTGCCCATTCTTTTCCTAATGGATTATTTTTTGGAAGTCTCTTTTTATAAAACCATTTTTTAGTCTTTTTGTCTCTATAAACATTCTGTATTTTCGCCATATTATTTTAGTTCAACTCCATACCCAATTGCAATTCAACTGCATACAATGGAACACGTTGTACTTTCTTACCAGCATAAAAATTACAACCTTTTTCTTGTACCATGTATTTTTTCGCACATCGGAAAATTCTTCTTGCTTGCGTTGAGTTAAAACCATGACTTTCGATTTCTTTTGTAGTTATGGTTTTCATTTTACCACACCTTTCATCTAAAAATAGAAAAGCTACCTTGAAATAAGGTAGCTTACATCTAAATAAATTTACAACTAATCTTGTTAAAAGTTTCTTATATGTCAATCAACCTAGTAGTATCTGTTTCTTACTCAAGAATAATATATTCAATATTCTTGTTTGACAGTATTGTACGTCATTTCTGATACTTTATTTCCAGTTACCTTTACCAGCAATAAAATGCGTATTTCAGAGCCATTTTGCTGACAATTCAATAAAATAGCGTATTGATCCTTTTCTCCCTCAATAGGCTGATAAATACTAACAACTTCCCCTCTCGATGCCAGCATCACCGCAGAATCAAAGTTAATTCCATTACTTTTAATACATTTATCTGTCATATATTTTTTTAATTTACTGTTTCGATCATTGATACTATCATAATTCGCATATGCTTCACCAAAATCATTTAACAACTTTTTCATGTCTACTGATTCTTTTTTACTATTTACACTAGAATCTTTCGTCTCTTTTGATCCACTACTTACATGAGAGTCATTTTCTGTTCCTTCAACTTGTTTCATCTCCAAATCCAAAGTAGCTGATTCTGTTGTTTTTACTTCTTTTTTTTCTTGCTTACATGCTGATAAACCAACTATAAGTATAACTGCCACAAAAGATAACATGATTTTTTTCATTATCTGTCCCCCTTATTCGCTACTCGTTGAACTTCTTTTGCATAAACAATTTTTGTCCTAAATCCTTCTGAAAACTTTACTCGATATTCTTTGCTTCGTATCGACACTAAAAAGCCATCCTCAAATCTACGTACCACGAAATCATTTTTTTCACATTTAAACAATATGCATACCGCATTTACCTGTTTTCTTGATAAAACACTTTTTTTTCCAAACATATTCTTCACTCCTATTTTTTTCTTATAATACTCGTAGTATTCGGAAATTCCATTCCCCACGTTCGATCATATTTAGCACAAATTCGCCCCTGACTAGCGTTCTGTTCATACGTTGTATACTTATTATTTCCTTGAACGCTTGTTATGATACCAGTGTGACCATAGATACTCGGCGCACCTCCACCTTGCGCCCAATTAATAATATCACCAGCTTTAATGTCAGAATAGCTAGGATTGTGTATAACAGTCCATCCGTTACTTTCCCAAGCATAACTTGACCCAATCAATGACGCACTAATCGTCTCACCAATATTTCCCGAAATGCCGTTAGGACTTCCAGCGCCCAAATGAATCCCTGTATTGAAACTATCGACATAAAAACTTGTCAATCCATAACATTCACCGTTATAGACTTGTTGTCCCATTTTTGTTTCCAGTACATCAATTTTGCCACCACCAACATTCGCTGAACCGCCACCTTGACTTCCTTTAGAAAGACGATTGTACCAATTGTTCGCACTTGTTTTCCGTTGTGCTTGTTGCATTGGATCAAACTTTGTTCCCGCACGTTCCCAATGTACCAAGATATCAATTGTTATTTGATTAATATTTGTACCTTTAGAAAACTTCTTTAGTAATGCACTATCCGAAGAATCATGGTTCCATGCAAAGTCCATTTGAACAGAAATGTCTTTCCAATCTTTTTTCTGTGTTTTGGCAAAATTCAGTAAATTGACTCGTCTACCGCTATCCCATTGAGCCAGTCCCATTGCGTACCCACCAAGGGTTGGATTGAAAGCTATCGCATCTTGAAACGGTAAGTCACTTTGAATACGACTAGGAATCAATCCACTCTCGTGTTCCATATTGCCTAGCCAAGCACTAGCAAATTCTTTCGTGCCACCATTCTTTAATACAAATTGATACACTTCAAATGCTACTTTTTCTTGATCTGTTTTTGGTGTGAAATCTTTAGTATCACTACTTCCTGTATTAGACGCACCAAAAATTATTGCAAAAACGGTTATGATAGGAAGAAAAATTGTAATCATTACAGACAACAAAAGAACGTGTCTTTTCTTCAAAAAATATTTCTCCTTTCAAAAAAAGAAAACATTTTCTTAATTGAAAATGTCCTCTTCATTCTTATCTAATTTTTCTGCTTCCATCGTTTCATAAGTTGAAGTTTCCTCAAAAAAACTGTTATGCTCTTCTGGCTCTTCTTCAATTTGTGATTGATCTTTTGGTAAATTTTGTTCTCTTTCTTGCTCAAACTCTCCAACTTCAAAATTTTCCTGATTATCTGGTTGATCAGATTCAGTAAAAGTATCTTGTCCCTGTTCTTCTTCGTCATATCCTTCAAAATCAGGAGCTTCTTCAATTTCACTATTCCACCCTTGATCTTCTATTGATAAATCTGGTTGTTCTAGTTGATCCACATCATCTTCTGAATAGCTCCCATCATATTCACCATCATAATTGCCGTCAGACGGTTCAAGGGAAACATCTTCATAAGAAGGTGTCTCTTCTTCGATATTTTCCTCATCCTCTTCCAGCATTGGACCATTACCAAAGCCTTTCGCCTGTTTCCAACTTTCCATACCTTCTGAAAAACTTCTGAATTGATTTGCTTCATCATCAACAAAATGTTCACGTCCTACATCAACGAGATAACCTGAATTTCCTTGTGCATCAGTTGTTAATCGACTTGCGCCATCCATTGCTAATTGTGCATTGCCAGTATACATACCTACCGCAACCTCTGCGCCACCAACAACTTTATCTGTCGTTTCATTTACTTTATCTTTTACTCTCTGTTCAAGTTCAGCAATTGCTTTATATTTTCCATCCGTTATTAGATTCATTAGATTATCCTTATTTTTCCAGAAGGTTCGCAATACAGCAAATTTTAAAAGTAGAAGTAACAAGTTGATCATCAATCCTCCACTACCAGTAACTAAAAGAGCTACCACAACTGCATTTGGTATTGCTTCAATTCCAGTCTGTACCCCTAGATTAATCATTCTGATTAAAGCAAAAAATACAATTAAAAACAGCGTTAATAAAACAGGAGCAAATAATAAGCCTACCCCCATTTTACAAACCTTAAATAATATATTTTGCATTGTAGGAACAAATGATACTAAGATAATTACAGGCATCAAGAATAAAACTACTAAAATAAGTAGTTGGATAATTGATAACATCAAATTAGCATACGCTGCAGGGAACCCTAAAACGATACTATCGCCAATAGCTATGCCTGTAGCAATCATTTTATAAGCTAAAGTATCGCCTGACAAAGCCATGAACGAGTTAGTTTTTGCTGTCTCATTAATGTATTTTTGTCTATCTTTTGCCCATTTGACTGCTTCTTTTTGGTTTTCATCCCCCGACATCATAGCGAAAAGACTATCCCATAAACCTACGCCACCATCTGGCACACTATCTGCAATCTTCTTATTCGGTATTAGTTTATTTACATCTAATTTTTTACCATTCGGAAGAACGCCATCATATGAACCACTATTTAAGTACATGAATGTACGACCTATTGTTTCTTGATAATACATTTTAGTGAACCCAAGTTTTTCAGGGCTCATATTTTCATCTTGTCCCTTTATTGAGAAACTTACCGATGTGGCTTTTTCTTTCACTTGTATACAAACTGTATTCACAGTTTTCATAATAAACAGTCCACCACTTTGTGTTGATCCATTCGTTGTTTTTATTGGAGCAAACCACATAAACATAATGAGAACTACTGCAAAATAATGTACTAACTTTTTAGTAAATTGCCCATTCTTAGCAAGAAAATGATACCCTAAATAGATACCAGAAAAAATAACGAATAAAGAAATCAAACTTCCTTTAGCAAGAGCTGTTCCACCAAACTCATTAAATATTCTTTTCCCTAAATCATAAACAGTATCTTGTTGTGCAATAAAAGAAGAACTTTGATCCAACAATTCTAATACCACACAATTCGCCATTACAAAAAAATTCAAGATAAAAAAGGGAACCTCAATAAGCATATTATTAATTGGACCCCAAATATTTAAAAGTTCTCCTTCGTTTGTCAAATACGGACGGTAAAATTGGAACGTTCTATAAATTAAATCCATTTTATATTGCCCCCTTACGCTACCTGCAAATAATCATTTTCAATTTCAGCAGACTTGTTTTTCTTATCTTTCTTGAATAATCTTTCCCACTCTGGGAACGGACAATGAACAACAATTCTATTTCGTTCGCCAAAGAAATCTTTAAATACACATTCACCATTAACCATATTTTCAATCCATTTAACATTATCTGGAGTAATAGGTAAGTTCAAATGTTTCAAAATTTCTTCACGTTGTTTATCTTCGTCAAAGGCAAAGATCATTCCAAACCCAGTGCCATCTTCTTCACTTACAGTATCTTTTACAGATTGAGTAACCAAAACCATAAAATTACTTTGCGATCGTCCAACACGCTTCATACTCATAAGAATTTCTTCTCCTTGAGGCGAACTAGAGAGTACCCAGCTTTCATCAAAGAAAATGACTGTTTCTTCCTCAATATCACGTTCACCAAATTTCTTGCAGAACGCACCCAATGCAAACATTAACGTTACCGACAGCCGCTCAGTATCATTTAACTTACTACCTTCAGTTTTAGGTAATTTCAAATCAGAAATTTCTAGAATCGTTGTCTTTTCATCAAAAGATAACCCTTTTGTGTTCCCCCAAGAAAAGGCTAATTCAAGAATTGACCCTTCAACTGTCGTTTCAATATATTCTCCAACATCTCTGATAAATTCTTTTTCGTCATTTTTCAAGTATTCTACTACATGCCAAAAACCTACTTTTTCACCTTTACCTCGTTGCTTACTTACTGCTTTAACAGCTTTATTTATTGCTGTCTGTTCTTTTATTTCCCAACCTTTTGCATTTAAAAATGACAACATAGCTTTAGCCGTTGCAATACCATCTGTTGCATCCAACATAACTAAAGGATCAAGTACACCCAAGTTTTCTTCTTCACGACTATCAAGAGTAACAAAATTAAATTTCTTAATATGTTCAACATCCAGTGGATATTGTTTCTGATATTCTTCATCATTGATCGCTTTCATAAACTGTTTTCGCAGTTCCTTTTTAGGATCAATATATAAAATCTTAGCAAGCGTGAGAGACAATTGCATAAAGATATTTCCAACTAAGAAACTCTTACCCCCACCAGTAACTCCTGTTACTGCTATATGAGGATTGCTTGTTCGTTTCCCTGCTACATCTTCACTATTGGCAATCAACATTTGCAGAAGCACCAAATTTTTTGAATTTTGTACGACCTGCTTTCTGTCGTCAGCTTGAGCAAACTCATTATCTAATCGTCCTAAATAAAAACCGATTTTTGTACCACTATGACTAGAAGAAAAAAGCGCTAGTTCTGCCAATCCATTTAAAATGCTGGTATGTTCCCACGTTTTTTGATAGCCACTTTGAAAATTCCCATACAACGTAGATTGGAATAAATACGGATTATCAAATGTAGCTTTACTTAAATTGATTTTCATACTCTTAAATCTATTGATTAAATATTTACGCCGAACTCTCATTTCTTTATAAGTACGACCTGTTACAACTAAATAAGCACCCCAATCAACAACAGGTACTTTCTTATCAATTTGTTTGTCCAAATCATCTAAAGCTGCTTTACCTTCTAATATGCGATCTTGCTGAACACTTCCAGTATTGTGAGCTTCTTGAATAATATTCTTTGTTCGACTTCTTGCACGTCCACTCCTTCCTTTTAAACCGTTTGAACCATACGGATTGGCAAACTTTCCTTGAATAATCATTTCAATAGGGAAAGGCATTTTTTGAATAACTTCTGATAGATTCGCACCGTTCAATAAAGTATTCATTTTTCCAACTGGTAAATAAGAAACATAGCTATCACCAAATTCTGATCTAAAACGTAACCCTCCAGAGCGTAAAACCTTAATCTTACTTTCAGCAATATTTCTTGTTGATCGAGCAGATAAAATTTCTTTTTTCTCATGAGTAATGTTTCTTAAATATTGATAGCATTGAATATAATACAAATCATCTTCTCTCAACCGCTCAACTTTTAACTCACCTAAGTTCTGGAAAACCTCTGCTTCTGCTTCTCTGTAACGATCTAACCAGTTTTCGGGCAAGGTTAATTCCCAACCTAAACCGTTAATCACAGTTTCTAATGCTTCTGTTCCTTTTTCAACAACTGTCTCCGCAAATGTTTCTCCAGCAGTCATTTTCTTCAAAGGAACACCAATGACCCACTGATACTCATAAGGCATTCCCATTTCTTTTTCTAGCATCATAATCGTTTTCTTTAACTTATCCTCTGCTAAGGAAATGCTATCTTCTGATAGGGTTTTTAAAAATGCTCCCATCTTTCCTCGTATATCATAATTTACTGGCAACAAGCGAATTTCAAACGCTTGATTATCAACTAAGCGATTGAGGACTTGCGCCACTTTTCTTTTTATCTTATTTTTTTCTACAAAATCGGTTAATGTAACTGTTTCACTATCAACCCTGTAATAGGCAATAACTTCTTGATCTTTCGTTAAAGCCACGTTCTCTTCTATCTTTTTAATTGGATAGTCTAACTTCATGTAATACCTCTCTTTCTTATAAAATCACTTCATCAAAAGTAAGTTCCTCTGGTACAATTTCAACTCGTTGTCCTTGATAAATCTCTCTTTTATCAAGCATAAACTCCTTACAAAATTTAAAAAAGTCAATCAGAAAGCGGTGCATTGGTTTTCCATCAATCTCATTTTCCACATATAATCTAGCTAATTTATGAGGTAAGAAGAGATAGAGCAACCAAGCATTCCCTAGAAGGATTGTGTCAATGATAGGAAACAATGTTAAAACAACGGCTAGAATAGTCAAACACAATACCAGAATGACAAAATAACTAAGACTAACTGGAGTAGTAAACGCCCAAATCAGTCTTCCTTTTTTGTCTCTTAATTCTTGTACTAAATAAGGGGCATTTAAGCCCCCTGAATAATCAAAATATTTATCCATAAGCTTCACCTAAATCTGAACGCCAAATAACTTCAAGAACCAACGTACTAAAGCTAAAATGAGATATTTTTCAGTAGTGATATCCATTAACACTAAATAAAAAGCAACTGAACCAATCAATTCAAACCATTTACTATCCTTCCAACACTTCCAACCTCTCCAAACTAATACGGCAGTTAAAAGAATTGGTACTTTACTATGCAGAAAATCTTGAAAATTTCCAAAATCCATTTATCATTTCCCCTTTTCGTCTATTTTAAAATAGTGTTTCATCTCTTCGATAAAATACGAGTTATTTTGTTGCTTTAGTTTCAAGGTGAAACTTTCTTTATGTTCAAATGAAGTTCCCTTTCCCTTAAAGACAACTGATACTTGAACGCCAATTTCATCACCAATAGGATAGATTGACATGCTAGTATCTTCCATTTTCACAAACTCATATTCACCGCCCATTAATTCAACATCCTTCATCACTAACTCTAAATCTTTCTTATCACTGTTAGCATATTTCACAAAAAAGACTTTCAAGAATTTTGTAATAGCAGGCTTTTCTTTCTCTAATGCTTTATTTTCCTCTGTAATTCCTTTGGACTGTTCCAATCCTTTCGTTTTACCTAGAGGTGCTTTATCAGCTACAAAATAAGGTCTAGATATAACTGAAATTAACCGATCTTTAAACTGAAATGGTACAACTAAATCACTTTTAATTTCCTTTTTAGAAGGCACTTTTTTCTTTGTCTTTTCATCAACTTTTCCATTACTTTGCGTTAACGTATATGAAACTTGACAATGCGCCAAATAGAAATTTTCTTTCTCTTCAATTCCTACTAAATGATAGGAGTTTAATTTTCTTGACGTATCAATTGATAGGTTTTCAGCATTTTCAACCAAATCATAAGATACATAATTTTCTAAATTATCTAGTCGTTTTTGACCGTCTTTTGCTTCTTCACCAGTATTGATATAAACTGACACAAAATCGTTCATATATCGATTGACTAAACCATAATCAATCGTCTCTTCTACTGGTTCAGCATCTTTCTTTTTAACAGTCACTACTTCCTTTTTTATTTCATCTAACGTTGATCCAAAACTAATCGCTCGCATTGCTCCAAAAACAGATAGCCCAACGACTAAAACAACACCTCCAGTAACAAGAATGCTCGCTTTCTTCTTTGTCACTTGTTTTACTTTTGGTGCTGGTGGAACTTTCTCTTTTTTCTGAACATTATTTTTTGTGTCTTTGATTTTCTTAAAAATCATTCACTATCCTCCTTTTCTATTCCAGCGTTCACTACCAAAAACTGCTGATACATGTTGATAAGAAACCGAATCAACATCTAATACTTTTCCACTATGAAGATAAATTAAAAAACGAACACCATTTTCAGCATTCGCTTTCCTTAAAAATTCAACATTATCTGCATTTAGATTTAACCTTCCTAAGTTCTTTTCAGTTACTAGTACCGTTGCCACTTTCTCATCCTCCAATCAAGCTTCTATTTTTGACCTCTTAGATAAAGAACACCATTCTTAATTGCGAGTCCAATCAATAGTTGAGAATCTTCATCAATGATTGTTTGATCTCGTATGCGATTTTCTTTTCTCTCCTCTACTGCAATTCTAACTTCTAAACTATTATCTAATGCATCCAATAAATACCTTAAACTTTCTATATTCACTACTTGCTCCTTAATTCATTTTTTTTGAACATAATTGCTTGTTTTTCAAAAGTTCTCAAAAACGTTAATCTGGTCACTCGATCGGCATATATCCGCCCATTTACTTTTCTACCTGATGACAAGAAGCCTTCTTTATAGAAATAATAGAAATAGCTACCATACATTTTTTCACCAGTTAACGTTCGGGTATATCGTCCTTCTACAAAAACACTAGTTATAGCTGATAATGAGTATTCTGCACTAAATTCTTTTTTTACATTAAAAGGAACATCACTAAGTCCGATACGTTCTTGAATCATTTTCTTATGATCTTCAAAATGAACTATATCTTCATCATCAATAGGTGTTTCATCTACAATAAACCCATAATCTTTTAGCATTTTAACGACAGGTATTGGACCATATTTTTTATAAAATTCACTTCTCGGCTTCAAAATCGGCATAATATTTTTAAAGCTCATGCATACTATTCCCCCTTATATAACCTCTATAGAAGAAATTAAAACTCTCTATAAAATTATTGGCTAGCTTTTCTAAGCCACAATTAACCGCTGTAATCGATCGACTAATGATTAACTCCTCATAACCTTCTGGGTAATCATCATTCTTTCTAAAGTAGTCCCTAGCAAGCTTTTTCTCTCTTTCTAAAATATAAGAGTAGCCACCTTCTACAAAGATTTCTCGTTTCATTTCTTTCATTCTTTTTACTTGATCCACATGAGACAAAATAAAATGTTCTTCATCAATGACTTGCGCCGAACGTTTGAAAAAGTGTGATCGTTTCAAAAAATTTACTTTTACTTGTTCCAGCAAACTATCTTCGTCTGGCGCACGTCCATGTTGTTTTAGAAAAGAATCAAAGAACAGCTCACTAGATTTCTTTTCTAGCTCTAACAAAGATTCTTCACGAGCAGATAGTTTATTGGCATCACCAACTAATAAAATTCGTTTAAATGATTGGATATATTGTTTCACAAAATAGTCTTTATCCAGTTCTTCCGTTAAAAAACGAACCATCAAATAACCTCTCTTTCTAAAAGAAAAAAGTAGCCACTCAATCATGACTACTTCCTTCTATATTTTTTAATCTTTTGTTTCAAGCAATTCATTATTCGCAATTTCCCATTCAAACCATTCTGAAAAATCTTGTTTGAATCCATTTTGACTATATTTTCCTTGAAGTAAATATTCTTCATGATTATTGGCATCCAAATAAGTTGGCTTATCTTTTGGACGAGCATACACGCCAATCCATGTTGCATAATCACCTTCAAAATAACTATCTGGTACAAAATTTTTCGCTAACAACAGCTTCCTTACTTTCGCTTCCAGTTCACCTTTGTTTTTCGGCTGATAATGTTTATATTTTTTACGAATATCACAAAAATTAGCAACCCTAAAACTATAATATTTTAAAGTATTAAAATATTCCTCCCAAACTCCTTTATCTACATTCTGAATGTCTTTTTCATACACAGAGAATAAATGACGAAATCTCTTACTCTCTTTTTCGCGCTCTTCAATTTCAAAGAAGCAATTTTCAAATGTTTTTTTCAAAAACGGAATGGTCAAATCGTCTCCATCATCTAGAGTTTTGATATCTTCCATTGTCCTTTCCAATAAACTATTTGTCATTTTTACTAGCTCTACTTTTTGACGAACTTCTCGTGTAAATTTTGTAGCAAGTTCTTGACTCATAAATACCTCTCCTTTAATTTTTTAGAAAGCATATTCTTCTTCTAAATCGAACTCTTGGCTCATATACTCCCTCAAATCACTATTGCTTCCGTTCCCTAAAAGTAAATCTTTAGCATCAACACAAACCATGTCAATCATTTCTTCATGCTTTTCTTTTAGTTCTGCTAAATCAATACGTTCCATCAATTCATTTGTTCCCATATAATTATCAATCAGTTTGATCATTTTCAAGGACGGTGCCAGATAATTTGTTAACCAACGAAGTGTTTTTTCGATACTTGGTTTTTCTCCTTTGACAGAGAGTTTTAAACCCTCCATTTTATCAATGACGTTATACCAAGACTGACAAAAAACTTTTAAATCATTTTCAATTTCATATACAGTCAATGATGCGTTAATAATTTCCTTAACTAACCAATCCAAACTTTCGCCACTAGATAAAAAGTATTCAATAAAAAGAAATGCTTTTTCATCAGCTAAACGAATCTCATATCTATTCTTTATTTCATGTTTAAGTCTTGTATCTTCCACCGACATTTTTTCTTTTCGTGCGAGTTCATAATCTTTTTGATAAAAGTTAAAATAGAGAGGTGATTGACGACTACCAAAATAAAGAGATAGTCCTTTATTCACCATTTTTCCACCTTCATAAGCAAAACCACCGTTGAAATCAAAATTTTTAAAGGTTGTATCAACTAACCCTTGTTCCATTTTCTCTTTTAAATCGTACAAATCAAAATTCACTTCACCATCAACAATCAATTCATCTAATGCAATATCGATTCGTGTTATTTTTGTATCAATAACAACCCCTTGTCCAAACAAGTCATCTTCATACAGCGACCAGAAAAATTCTGTCCACGATCGATCATTGTCCTCTTCAAAAATTTGTTCTAATTGACGGCAACCTTCACCAGATAAATCTAACATGATACCCATATTGCTATCTTCTGGATTTCTGAATATCCTGATTGAACCGTAATAAAATGTTTCGGTGTAGTGATAAAATCCTCTATTTTCATGAGTAAACCAATTCATATCCATATGCAGAATTTTTTCAATGACAGTTTGTACATCCAATGTTTTAAATCGGACACGCAAAAAATCAATTTTGGCTTCAACGGAATTTACACCGCCATTCAGGTGTAAAACTGTTTTAATTTTTTTCTCCATCGTTTTTGAAATTGTTCGTTTACCAGATTCAATTTTTGAAATTAAGCTTCTTTCAATCTCTAGCCTTTCGGCTAATTCATTTTGCTTAAGTCCTAATTCATTTCTATATCGCTTTAAATCAATACCTCTCACTTATACAAACCTACTTTCAAATAATGTGACAAACTACTGTAAAAAATGTGACAAAATAATAATCGCTCAATCCCTTGCCAGACAAGGAGTTACAGCGACTACTTTACGTTATTTTTTAATTTCTACCCCCATATTATAAAACGGGGGTAGAAATCAAAAGGTGGGCTTCGCCCACCTGCACCTAGTATTACTTGGGATATACGGTACGACTTGCATTCAAAGTAATAGAGAGGGCATGTGCCTTACGGCACCGCCCTCTCTATTACTTATGAAGTACGTACCAATCCCTAGCGAATACTAGGTGGCAGCTTGCTTATTTTTTACCATTTCTTCTATCGATAAAATCTTACTTTTGAGCTGTTCATTTTCTTCTAGTACCTTTTTTGCCAGTTTAATCAGTTGTTTTGTATCATTTCTGAACTCCTCATACTCTTTCTTTCTAATTTCGATTGTTTCCATTTGTTCTTTTTCTTCATTAGAAAGAAAAGCGCTTAGAATTGCTTTTTCTAGCGAGATATTTTGTTCCCTCATAAAAACTAATTTTTTAAACTGTTCAATTTGATCGAAACTAAATACTTTGTACCCATATGAACGACCAGTTGTATTTTTTTCATATTTTCTTACAAAACGAGTATCTGTTAATTTTTCAATTTTATTTGCCCAGTTTTTTAGTGTTTTTAAACTGATAACAAAATCGAGCTCTTGAATTACATCATCAAATGTATACATAACCTTGCTCTCCCTTAAGTAGTTTTACAAAGTTTACTACAAAAAAGACTACTGAACTAAAATAGCTATCAGTAGTCTTTATTATATAAAATTATACTTTTTCTATTCCAAACACTACATAATTATTTTTTTGTTCATAATTAGTAATATAAGTAATTTTCGTTTTTATTTGTCTCCCAGTAGGCTTTCTATTAACTTTATCAATCTCTTTCAAGATTACAATGTCGCCAACTTTAAAATCTCTATCATTAAATCTTATTTCAAATTTTTTCAAATCCTCAAGTACAGCAATGAAGTATTCTCTATCAATCTTCAATTCGTGAACCATTATAGTCACCTCGATATTACTTAAAACACAAAAAGCATCAATTCCTCAAAATTTGATTCATTGTTATAAACAAAGATAGGAATGTCATTTTCTTCAGAAAATTTAAAAGCTTGTAATTTTTCAGCTTTCTGAAATTCTCTTATCACTTCAAGATCATATTTTTTTCCATCTCTATCAAACAACCTCTGACAAATAACAACTGGATTTTCTTCCAAAAAAACTATTTTTTCAAGTTGAGTTCCTTCAAAAGTCAAAAAAGAGATATTTTCAATATTCCCCTCTTTGTTAAGCAAGCAAAAATGACCATCTAGAAAGATTCTTTGATCCTTATCAGCTATTTTCAGCAACTCTTGTTTTAATAACAATTGATTTTCATCAATATCACTAGTAAATTTTTGATTCTTAATAATACTTTTCCCTGAATTTCTAATTAAATCACTGGCTGAGAAGCACTTTATTTCTTTATTCTTTTTCAATCTACTCATTAAGGTAGTTTTCCCAACGCCATGAACTCCTGAAAAAAAAGTATATACCATTAAACTTACCTCACATAACAAAAAGATTGTGGTGCAACTTTTATTTTTTCATCAAATTCTTGTAGTTCGAGTGGTTCATCATATGCAATAAATTCTTTAATTTGAATAGCAAAAGCTGTATCTCTACCTTTAAAATACTCATTAAAAAAAGTTCTTGTTATACCCGAATATGCCTTTGTTTCTTTCCATAACTCAGATGGCTTATTTTGCTTTATACTATCAATTTCAAACTCACCGACTACTTTTCCATAAGGCTTAGTAGCGTACACTACAACAGAAGAAACATCATCTCTTTTGAAGATATTTTTTCTATACTCAAATTTCTTCCTACCTTCGACTATTTCCTTTACAAATTCTGGTTTAATTGATAATAAAACTTTCATTAACTCCACCTATTTCTATTATTTTTTTAAAATAATCATTATCCATTTCAAAAAACCCAAAGTAAGGAATTTCTCTACTTAGTCCAACCTTCTCAAAAAGATCATGTCGAACTATTCTTTTACTTAATGAGACATTATACAACATTTTGATGATAAATGGATATTTTTTTGTTCTCCAAAATGATCTCAATTCGGATTCAGTAAAAATTGACCCCTTTCCACAATATTTCAGAAATTTATCTTCATTCTCAAACGTATTAATGTTTATTTGTTCAACTACAGTGCAAATAGTAGTTGCACAAGCATTCCACTCTGCAACTTTTCCTCCTTCAGCAGTTCTATATATCACCAATAAGTCGTTAGGCTTCAACTTAGCTACATCCGTTATTCCAGTAAGATAAATTTTTTCAACTGTATTCGTAAATGACAAATCTTCTACAATATGATTTTTTTCTGTAACTAATCTAGAATCTGGGAATAGCTTAGTATGAAAACTTGGCCAGATTGATAACAGATACTTTTTACTATTCACTACATCGAATTTAGGATAATACTTATATATATCTTCCTCATATATAGGATTTTCATTTTTACGAATATAAACTAGTTCATCGTCAGCCTTTTTCCCCCACAAACGAAATCCAAATTTTTCAAAGAGTTCAATTAGTTTTCTTTGTTTAGGAAAAACCGTAACATATGCTTCTTCAAAATTTTCTTCTATCATTTTTTTCAGCAAAATTCCCAAGAAACGGTGACCTAAGACTGTACCATGAGCATCTATTTTGAATGTACTTACTTTCAATCTTCGCTTAAGATCAAATCCTGGAACAATAGTTGAATCTTCTTCTGTTTCATCTTTTAAACTGAGAAACCCTTGCAGTAAGCCTTTATCATTGTACATCACATAAGCTTCTTGATTTTTTTTTGATAAAAACCATCCTTCAAATCCCTGATAATCAGCAATCAAACTAGAAAAAAATGGATCAGACAAGTCTAATTCCCCAAACTTCTTTTTCTGAATGTAATCATTTTTCACCTTAAATTCCTCCTCAACAAGAACGAACGTTCTTATTATCACAAATTTTTTGATGTAATGCAAACTCTCACAACTGATTATACAGTATTGTTTTCATATATTAAACAGATAAAAACATATAGAAATTTATTTTTCTCTTTTTCACTATTTAAATTGTTTCAGCTTACAAATGTTTATTATCATAAATTTCTCCTCTATACTAATTCTTCAATGATCGCCGTAACATCTCCAGCAAGTAAAATTTCAAAATCATCACTACGGATAATACCTTCTGCATCCGCTCTTTGTTTTACAGACTTTCCATCAACTTATAATTTTCAGCATCATAGTAGCGATCATCAAATTCAGTTCCATCAATTCTGCCATTTTTCAAAACCGCCTTCACTACTTCTTTTTTCACTTCTGCAAGGTATTCTTCAACCGTTTTAGACGGAACTTTATTTAACAATACTAGAATTTCACTGACAATTTCATCAACAAATAAGTCTTGATATTCTGAATAATCTTCAAAATGATACTCTGTTAATCCGTCCATTCTTACTCGTGCCATTAAATCAGCAAATCCATTTGTTTTGCTATAAACAAGATCAAAACGCTTATCCAAATCTTCAACAGTATACTTTGCTCCTACTCGCTTATAAATATCCATTTTCAATTTTTTTAGCAATTCATTTTGACTATACATATTTGTTCCTCCTAGTTTTAAAATTATCTACATTGAGTTCATACCACGATATCTAAGATACAAAATATGACCTCCAGTATCTTCATATTCTTCATAACCTTCATCAAACTTAAAACTTGCACCTTTATAATTAAAATCACTAATATCTTGTTCTCTTGCCTTCTTCATGTATATTTCTTTTAATTCATCTGCATTTTTTTCATTCGCAAAAATGGAATTAAAATCTTCAAAGAAACTAGCAAAACTATATCTATCAAAAATTTTCATTTCACACCTCAAATCTTCTTAATATTTTTGACTTAATTCTTCAAGAAATGCCTTTTCTTTACTTTCTTCATCATTTATTGATAACGCTTCTCTATCAAATGTTTTTTCAATTGTTTTAGATAGTTTTTGAACTTCTGCTTCTGCAATTCGTTCATATCCTAGTTCATCACTAATTTTCAAAAATTCCTCGATAAAATCAAAATCGCTAGGAACAAACGGACTATAAAGTTCACTAGCCACATCTCCGCCTTTAGCAACGTAGCCACGACCATAAACAACTTCACCGTCAACTTTTTCAACAAATTTGAAATTCTTGTTTTTATTTTCATCACCAAAAATCATCCAGTTACCAGTTTCACTTAAACGTCCCACAGACATACGGAACATAAAGTTATCTCGTAGAGCCGTTTTGATAAACTCACCATCTGGACGTTGCATTGCAACAATAAGAAAAATACCGCATTGACGAGCCTTCAACACAATTTGTGTTAAGTATTCTTCTACTTCTCCTGCTGTTTTAAAATCATTGGATAGTTCAGCCATCCATGCAGCAAACTCATCAATGACTATAAATTTAGGTTTCAATCCATAATAAGCATAATTTTTGCCCATTTTATACTTTGCCGAAGTATTCATTTCTTCAAAACGATCATTCATTTCTGATACAGCATTTTTTAAACACATAACCATATCTTTGCCACTATGAACTTTCCCTTCAAACAAAGGTAATTTCCCTAGCGCCATTAAGTCAGAACGTTTTGGATCACAAATCTCAATATCTGCCACTCGAACTAATGCATAAATAAGCGATAGCAACGTGAACGTCTTACCTCCACCTGTACCACCGCCTAATAATAAATGTGGGTCTTTGTCAAAGTGCCAGTATAAACCTTTCATTAACTGAACTTTCCCTTTGTCAGCAACCATTTCCCGAATGGAAATTCGTTTATTAAAGACATTCGCCCTCAATTCATAGATAACAAAGCCTTTTTCATCCACTTTTTTTATCATATCAGCAGTTAAAGCCGTTTCTAAAAAGCCCCCAATCGTTAAAAATTTGTCCTGAAATTTACTACCCTTTGTTTCAAAAACAACTTCAAAAGTTTCTTTCCTTTTTCTGTAGTAAATCTTTGGAAATTTAATCTTTTCTTTGGTTTTCCCATCACTAGTTTTTGATTGTTCTCTATTGTAATAGCCATTATCTATAACCATTTTTGCTAAAATTTGTCGCTGTTCCACTCGAGCAAAAAATCCATCACGAATAATTGATACTCTTTTTAACAACAAAATAAGCAAGTTCGCTACAACAGATACGCTCAAAAATAAAACTGCTGGCAGAATAAAAAGTTTCCAATCTGTTTCACCTGAACTTACTAAAGAGTATACTTGCTTATATCCGACAAAATAACAAATAGCAATTAATACTGGAATAAACAGAACAAATTGATAAACAGTCATAAGCTTTCTACTTGAATAGCGAATACGTTTACCACGATATTTAAATATCTTTTTTAACATTTATCTCTCCTTACTTCCACGCACTACCAATAAACCAATTCCCAACGAACTCATTCACTTTCGCTTGCAATCTAAATTCCAGATTAGCGAACACCTGACGAACTCTTTTGTCATTTAAGTTTTTATCATGCATTTCATCTGACAATCTACTCAAATATTGTTCCATTTCATTTCCACACTTTTCTTTCAATTCATGAATTTTCGTTTCTTCTAAAAGTAAATCCATGCCAGTACTTCTTAACACCATGTCCAATCGATTAAAAAAATCTTCTTCTAAAGAAATCCAAAACCTTTCCAATTCAGAATAATTAGTTATTTCGCTCATTCACTGAACCCCCTTTTCTTTAAAAAATTGTGTCGCTTGTGTACAAATTTCATAATTTGCTATCTCAAAATAGCTAGAGATTAAATCAGTAGCATTTTTTTTATCCCAGTTTTTTTCAGACGAAAATAATTCCTTTTTGAACTCTTGACACCCATTTGAGATATTAAAAAATGCATCAAAATATTGACGTCTTCTTTCTGATTCAAATTTCATATTAAACACTTGCTGCAATCTTTTTTTAAAACTGGTGTATACATCTTCTTGCGACTGAATCAAACCTGACACGTACTTACCTCCTCCTTTCAAAATACTTTTTACTATCAGTCATGCTTCACCCTCTCTCTTTATATAAACTAATATCTAACTATGCTGTACATAATCACAGATTAATTTATATAAAAAAGGAACACCCTATTATTTCAGAATGTCCCTTTTTCAATCTTCAATTATTGATTAGTTTTTTCTTCTTTTTTTGGTGGTATTTGCTGACCAGAAGAGTTAGTTGGCTTAGTATTAGTAGTACTAAAATCTGATGCCATGAACTTCAAACCACTTTCGGCACTAACAAAGCCATTTGCCTGTTCTAACGAAGCATACCATCCAAAAGCACTTACATCCCCTTTTAAAACTACTGCTTGCTTCCGTTTCAATCCTTCAATTTTTTCTTGTAACTCACTAGGAAATTCAATTTCCACAAAATCTTTTTTACCAGTTGAATAAAATAAGACTTTGACAGATTTTACATCTGTTCCAACTTCTCCATTCATCCCATTTTCAAATCCTAATGTAAATGATCGGAATGTTAAATCTCCAAATGTTGCTACTTCATCGATTTTTGGTACTTTTCTATTTTCAAATCTTACTGTCATATTTTTCTACCCCTTCACTCTAAGTTCTTTTGCGTAAACTTCATAAGCTTGTCTACGTTCTTGTTTATCACCAAACACTGTTGCTTTGAAAGTATTAACAATCTCGACACCTTTTAAAATAACATCTGTTAATTCAGTAATTGCATCTGCATTTTTAGCTGGATTCAACACTACAATATCAAAATCTGCTTGTAACTCACTACTCGCCGAAAATCTACGTGCTGGATATCTCACACCATCAACTGTAATGGGTCTATCTACAAATTTTGGAGCTACCTCAATATCTTTTCCTAAAATAATTTCTGGATCAATAAAACATCTGTTTTGTTTGTCTGCCATTTCTTTTCCTCATTTCTATTTTCTTATAATATTTTTGTTGTTAATAAAAATTGAATATACTCATTTACAATAAAAAAAGAAGAAGCTTTTTCCACTTCTTCTTAGTCGTTTTCTTCTGTTGTTTTTTCTGTTTCTTCATTTGATTTCTTACGTTTTAAGAACATAGCACCAGCAACACCAGCGATCAATAACACCCCAACTACAGTAGCACCACGCATCATTTCTTCACCTGTGTATGGTAATGAACCTTTCGGCGTTTCTTTTGGTGTATCTGGTGCTTTAGGTGTTTCTTTTACATCTGGTGTAATATCCTGTGTTTTTTCTTTACCGTCAAAGTTGTGTTCAGCAACTTTTTCATATTCTTTTTCCGATTTCTTAACATATACTAACTCTTTAAAGTAGTAACGCGTACCTTTCGGGTCTTTTTTATAATCATATTCTGAAAGAACACGCTCAGTAATTTTTTCATCTGTTTCTTTCAAATCAACTTTACCTGACGTCCAAACATCTTTTTCTGTCTCTTTACCTTCGTTGTCAGTATAAACAGCAACTTGAATTGTTTCATACGCTAAGATAGTGTTTTCTGGAAAGTTTTTATGCGTGATAGTAACATCATCATAAAACTTAACATTTTCACCCCACGTAAATGTTTGTGTTTTACCGTCTCCAGTATGTGCTTGTGTAGAGATACCTACAATTGATTCTTCATTTACGACAGCTTTGTCTTTAAGCGTATAAGTACCTAAATCAACGTTCTCGCCTTTAGAAAGTTCTTCTTGTGTAAACGTTTCTTGATTCAAGATATTTCCGCTTTTTTGATCGGTTACTGTAAATGTAAATGATCTCGTTTCTTTGTCATACACATGTTTGATCAGAATAGGATCAACTGGATCATATCCTTCAACGCCTTTTGTTTCCGTAATTAAATAATCATCAATTGCAAGGTCAGCAAATTTTAAGTAGCCTTTTTTACCATCAACCGTTGCAGTAGTTTTTACAATTTCTTCTTTGGTGCGCTGATTTGTAGCAGTAAATTCTACACCATTTTTAAACATTTCATTTGTTTTATTTTGGATCAATTTTTGCCAATCAATATCCATACGAATTGCATCGTCCTTACTCTGACTGTCTTTAATAACAACTGGTGTATCTTGATCTTTGTAAGTCAATTCGACAACATGTTTTTCTGGATCAAGTGCATAACCTATTGGAGCAACTGTTTCTTTCCAATAATATGTTGCTAATGGCTGTCCCTCGATAGTAGCCGTTTGATTTTTGTCTAATGTAAATTCTTTAACTAACTTACCATCTTCTTTAAACCAGCCGTATTTTGCACCAGTCATAGGATAATTAGAATTCAATGGTTTGTCTGTTTCTGTTGTTTTATCAACTTTTGTTAGTGTTGATTTACCTGTTGCACGTTCATTTCTAAATTCAACTGGTGTTACTTGACCAGCTTTAACCGTTACCTCTTTTGTATTATTCTTAGCTTTAACATATGGAGCTGGTACAAAAGTCTCTGTTACTTTAGCTTTAGAATCTCCAGTGATACCTTTTACAGTACCTTCACCTTTGGCATCTGTTTTGACTTTTTCCACTTTACCATCATGTTCCACATCAAATTCAGTATGTGGAACTGGTTCACCTGTTCCTTCATCAAGTTTTGTGATTTTCACATCTCCAGTACGAGCAAAGAAATCAACATTAAGCTCCATCATTGGTACAGGATCACTAAAAGAACCTTGCACTAGTCGTTGATACCCGACAGGAAAAGGCTTAAACATAATCGGAATAAATTCACCTTTTTCTGGTTTAACTTTTCCAGTAGTATATTTCTTATTGTAATTCAACGGCGCTTTAACTTGAAATTTCTCTCCAGCTTTTACCGTTGCTTTTCCATTAGTTACTTTTTTTCCAGTTGTTAGATTCGTAAAAGTCACATCAATCGGAACATTAACAGTTACCTGATTGTTAGTTCCATTAAGAGTTACCGTTTCCGAAACTTGTTCATTACCTACGATATCGCTTTTTACATCATTTTTTGAAAATTTTACTTCCGTTCTTGGATAATCACTATTAATCGCTTTTTGGATCAACGCCCAAACATACGGATGAGAATTTGCTACTGACGATTCAGGAGTGATTTTTTTCTTAAGCCAATTATTCATAGCAATTTCAGTCAATAACACATCTTCGTCAGTTGGATTAGGATTAACAGAACTAAAAGCACCATAACTCATAATTGATTTAATCCCAATGTCATCATAAGGATTACCACCATCATATGGAGTATCTGTTTCCCAAGGAGCCCTCAGCTCATGATCAATACAAAAAGCTGGTTTACCATCAATTGTAATTCTAGCCCCTTCATACAAAACACCTCCAATAGTGATTCTAATTACATCTCCTTGAACATTCCCAACTGCTCGGCTATTTTTCAACTTTTTAGCACTGGACAAAATAACTTTGCCATCTTCTGTTTTTCCTACTTCATACATTTCATTTTCATTCTCTTCTGCAAACACAACTTTTCCTAATGGCACCAACGTTTGAAATAAAGTTGATGCTAAAACAAGACTTGTTAACACTAAATTTTTCTTCTTCAAAAATATATCCTCCTATTTTTTTGTTTTTTATCGATACAAATTATTAGTAGGCGCTCGTATCATCCTAATATTCCACATCCTTTCCATTTTTAGGCATAAAAAAAGAAGCATATTTTTTATATGCTTCTAAATCAATATATTATTTTACTTCTTCCCAGCCACCTGTCCAACTTCCTCCATTACCATCAATATCACCAGTTTGTTCTCCCCATCCCATATCAGGAACCCATTCCCCATGATCTTGTGATCCACCACTTGATGGAGGTATTACTGGTTGTTCTGGAGCTTGATTCCCACCACTAGACGGTGGAGCTGGTACAGACTGTACTTGCTCTTGTACTGGTTGTTGTTGATCTTGACCGCCCCAATCATTATTGCTTGTTGGAGCAACTGCTTCTTGATATACTGGTTGTTCTGCTACTTGTTGTTGTGAAACTGGTTGTTCTTCTTGAACTTCTTGTTGTTTCGCTTGATTCTGTTTGGTATCGATTTGCTTAGATTCGTTTTCTGTTTTCTTTGCTACTTCTTTAGCCTTTTTGTCCATTTCTTGTTTCACTTTTGCTAATTGTTGAAGCAATTCTTTTTTTACTTTATCATCTTTTACAGATTCAATTTCCTTTTTTGCCGATTCATAAAGTTTAGAATCGGTGGAAATCACTTTATTATCTTTATAGATTTTTAAAAGTTTTTGTTTGGCTTTTTCCACCTGTTTTGCTTCTTTGTTCTTTTCTTCTTCTTGAGCTTTAGCAACCATTTCAGATTGTAATTTCGCTTGTTTTCTTTTCTCCACTTTAGCTATTTCTGCCTTTTTTTCTTGTTCTTTATCTGCATAAACTTTACCACCTACGGCAACACCAGCCACTAACAGTACTACAATACTTGCTGTTACAATTTTTTTATTCTTGATCATTTCTTTTAAGTTCATTTCTTATTCCTCCTCATACATAGTTTAACAAATGTTTGCTATTATTTCCATTTTATCCAGAACTTGTTAATTGATATAAACTAACTTCATCAACGATTCTTCTTACATAATCCGCCTTCATTTGATTCATTGTTGTTTCAGACTTCAAAAAGAATCTCATTTCACTAGATAAAAGTAGTTCTTCAAAACTAGTAGATTTATTCTCAATGAAAGTTCTCAATTCTTCCTCTTTCAGTTCAGGATATTTACTCATCAATCTATTAAAAGCCCTAGAATATACATCCTTAATCGTTTGATTAAACAAAGACATCTTAAAATTCTCCTTTTGGTTAAGACATTTTTTTTAGCATCCATTATCAATTGAACAACACCGTCAGATAATTCACGTACCTCAAATTCATCTTTTTTAACATTCATGTAGCTTCTGATACCCTTCTCTGCTCTTTTTTTTAGATTTATATAATTTTATTCTTGCCGTTGTACTTCCATCTAATCTACTTGTTGTGACAAAAATTCCTCCTTGATGAACTAATTGTCCAGTTACAAATCCTGATAAATTAACATCCTTGCAATAGATAGCAAACACAGTTTTAACCTCCTTTTTTTAGCCAATTTCTACTTTTCTAGTTTTACCAGATACTCTATGAATAAGAAGAACATCATTTCCTGATAATTGCCTTACTAACCATTTTTCTGGATTGAGATATTGATTTCCAATTCTTTGTTCCCCAATCAATTCTTTTTGTTTTCTTGTTGGTCTTTTTCCTTGTTTCATTAAAATCATCCTTTCAATATTAAGATTGAACGTTTTTGATTAAAGCACCTATTCGTTAGGTACTTTTTTGTCTCCTCTCTTTATTTGCCTTCTTACTACATTTATTAAGGAACTAAATAGAATAGTTCCGTTTCCTCATTAAACGCTACATTAGCACCTTTTTGTAAACACGAACTTAAATAACCTAGTTGATCGAATTGCCACCTTAATTCAGCGTGCTCAATTCTTTCTTGCTCTGTCCATGATTCATTTAAAAAAAGTTTTGTAAGTCTTTCATGAATAATAATGGCATTGTGGTAAATAATTTTAGTCGGCTCCGTTATTTGTAAGTAATCATATTCGCCTTCTGCTGGTTGCTTTACCATATCCCAAACATCTTCCGCTTCTATTCCATCTGCTAAGAGTATGTCAATACCATTTAAAGATGGACGTTTTACTCCTTCATGCTCTTCCATCAACGGAGCGATACCTTTTATCCAACGTAATTCAATTAGTTCTGGTAAATCTCCTAAACAGTTCAACTTCATTTTTTTCTCACCATTTGATATAATTAGATTATTTGATAGAACACAATCTTTTTTATCTTTATTATCTTTATAAACAAAAAAATCAACATCGCTTCTCATCTCACATCACACTCCTAAAGGTGGTTAAATTATGGTATATATATCTGATACAGTTAAAGATCAAGAGATTTTGAAACACATCGCTAAACAATTGGAAGCTCTTTTGAATAGCCAAGCTTCAAGAGGTGAACACTATTACGTTTCTAAAAAGGAACCTAGCGTTCTTTTTCCTGAATCGTATTCAATTTCCATTACAAGAAAAAGTGTTCAACCTGAACAAAAGTGGTGGTACGATTGTGGGGAATTAAAATTAAGAAAGGATCGACATTTACTCGCTAGCCAATTAGTCACTAGAAACATTTCGTTCTTAACGAAAGAACTTAAGTATTACTTTGATTAATAACTTTTTATTTCTAATAGATTTCCTCCTTTTTAGTGATTTCTAAATTCTACTAAAAGAAACCTACTATTTAAATTTCCTTTAGTAGAACATAGAAAAAGGACACCCTTTAGAGAATGCCCTTCAAAATATGTTCTTTCAAAATCAATCAGTCTCTGAAAAAAATCTTTTCCATCCTGTTTTGACCAATGATTTTGATTCGTTTAAGTGATTCTTTAATTCATGGTAGAACATAGAATCATCGTTCAACGGCTAATAGATTTAATAAACCTATATCACAGCACGTTAGATAGACCTACCACATACGGTGTACAACTTCTCCTCCTCTAATTTTATGTTGATACACTTCTTTTGAAATGTATCAACCTTTATCGTCAGCAGTATCATCACAACACGACTATAGACTTAAAGTGATCTTGTTCCATTAGACACTGATTTACCTTAAGCGAATCTTATTCAATGTTTTCATTGCCCTTCTCCTTAATTAGAAGTCAAACAGAAAACCTAGCCCTTAGGAGTAAACAAGAAATTCTAATCTCGAAAAATCAATAAAATATTCGGCTTCATTTACGAATACTTGTTGCCACCTTGAAGATTGTTCATAGGTCAATCCTCAACACCTCAAAAAGATTTATAACTCAATTGGAAAATTTCATCCTTGTATTATTTAGCAACATCCATTAGAATAAAAGTGTCTAGGTTTTATCTAAGGTGTTTGCGAAACAGAAATTCATTTTCTTTTCGGGAACACTTTTTTGTTTATTTTTGTTAAACGTTTCGTTTAACTTATCTACATATTACACCTTTTCCAAAAGCAAGTCAACACTTTTTGTTTAACTTATACATATTAATACTCAAAACGTTTATAATATTCAAAAAAAGGAGGACATTATTTTGAATATACTAGCTGATCGATTAACTAAACTTAGAGAAGAAAGAAATTGGACAAAAACACATGTCGCTAATTTATTAGGACTTAAAAACTTAGGTACTTACGCAAATTGGGAATACGGCACTCGTGAACCAGATTCTGAAATGATTACTAAAATAGCCTCCTTATATAAGGTAACAACTGATTACATTTTAGGGCAAACTAATAACCCGAATGTACAGTATCTGAACCTAACTCCTGAACAAGAAAATTACTTAAAACAGTTATCTTCTGCTAATAACGAGGGTTTTAAAATAGAAGATAATAGAATTGAATTTAACAACAAAAAACAAATCAAAGCAAAACTTTCTGACCCAAATTACTTAAACAAACAAAAAGAACGCTATGACAATATTAGAAAAATTCTAAAGTCATTTAACGTCCCTGATACTCCTGAATCACGAGAAGCATTATTATTTTTTATGTTTGAACTAAAAGAAAAATTTTAACTTTCTTTAAATACAATTAAGAACAACGCCTCTTCCAACGTAATATTTAACTTTTGGCAAAATTTCTCTAATAGTATTAGTAATTCTTTATCATCTATCTTCAAATCCGTATCTCCACCTTTTGGGATTTGAGACTACTCAATTAAATATGTATGCAAAAACTACATCCGTATTAATCTAATATTTAACAAATTGTCAAATACTAATGAAATCTCATTAATACTTTGTTATACTAAAATAGTTGTAGCAATTGCTACAAACAAGAGTAGCGCACCAAAGCCACTTACTTTAGTGCCTGTCTTTAGCGTTTGACGTAGGCTACCAACCTACGGATGTTAGAGACAGCTCTTTTTTATGTTGCGCACTTTTTATTAACACTACATAAAGACCTTTTTTATTTTTTTATTAACCACCTACAGTAATCACATAAACAGATATAGCACTTACAACAAAAATTAGTAAATTCATATCACGACCTCCTTCTGAATATTCCTAAAACTTTATTCATGTTAACAAGACAAGATTACCAAACATTTAGGCAAAATTGAAGCACCTTTATTAATAATTGATTGTATGACAAAAAGTATTCACTTATTTTATATAATTAATTAAAATGATAAGATAACAACTATTTTATTTGCTATAATGACAACTGAAAGGAGCTAACTTCAATGAACTTAGGCGATACATTAAGATTCATACGCACTAAAAAAGATATCAAGCAAAAAGAAATGTTACCCAATCATCAAGATTCTTCTACATATTCACGAATCGAAAATAACCAAAGGTTTGTTAAATTAAATGATTTAGCAACTATCCTAAAACAGCTTAATATCCAATCCGAAGAATTTTTCTCTTTAACCAGCCTAGATGATCACCAAGAAACCTTTAATTATCTTTATTATTACTGTGGTAATCACCCAAACAATAAAGCTTCCAAAAAAAAATTATTGGATATCTACTACCAAATAGATAGCAAAACATACAGAAACATACAAGAAATATCTAATTATTATGCAATTAAGTGTTATTTCCATACTATTTGGGAAGAAGTTTCATCAATTACTCTGGATGAAATAAATGTGATTTACTCAACATTATCTAATACGAAATATTATTTTTGTTTTGAATATAAATTACTATCTAACTTGATTTCTTTTTTCAATCCACAACAGACAAAAATACTCATTCAAAAAGCCTATCCAATAAAAGACGAAGATAACAGAGACTACACTACTAAAAAATTCGCATACAACACTTTGATAAACGCAATCACCGTTACTCTTTACAATAAAGATTACGACTCAACTAGAAAATACATAAAGATTGCCAAAACTTTAGATAAGTCAAATAGTAACTATAGCTATCGAATGAATTTGAAGTATTTAGAAAATCTAACTGATTGGCTACTAACAGGAGAAATAAAATACATGCAACAAATCAACAATTTCATAACTATATTAAGTGATATTGGAGACACCACACATGCCAACAACATAAAACAAGAGGTAAAAGAATTAACTCACAGCAAAGATAGTAATGAAAATGTATTGTATGCCATCGGGTTGATCAAAGAGAGTTAAAACAAATTGAAAAAAATTACCTACTGAGAATATTCATGAGAAATGAAAAATACACTATCAATTTAATCAAAGACACTTACTAAAAATTATAAATAGAAAAAACAATGATTGCTAATACTCACATTAACAGTCATTGTTTTTTCTATTTATTTACTTAAAAGGTAACAATAAGGGTAACATTAACCTATGTATAAACTTTTCACTAATAACCACAAAAGTTGAAAGTCCTTTAACATCAACATTTCAATCAATAACAATACTTAACTCTTACACAAACTTCATTGGTTCTGGGTAATGCATTTCAACAAATCCTTTCAAACACAAACGATGGACGATTGGTTGTAAATTATATATTCATTGTAGAACTAACATATATTATACCATTTTTTATAAGTGTTTTTACAGAATATTAACTTTTCTCTGCTTATAAATCCTCTCTCTTAGTTCAACCAATAATAAAAAATTCTCACTATTTTTTCATAAGTGCTGATGCATTTAAATTAAAAGGAATCAAAAAAAGGACTAATCTTGAACAATCTATTTTATCAAATGTCGTTGGTCTAAAGTACATTCAATAAATTCATACGTTTACTTTAACATTTTGTTCCATTAATATATATGACTACTTTCACTCATAAATCCGGTGTTACATTCTTTTTAATACATAAATGTCAAAAAAATTAAAGTTATCTATAAAATTATATTCTTTTTACTAAATAAATATTGACATTTATTACAGGTGTTATATATTAATTATGGGTGAGAAAATAAAAAATTAGAAATACTAAAGGGGAGTTTTTATGAAAAAGAGTTTAAAATTTTTAGCAGCATCATTATTATTCAGTTCAGTTCTTTTTACAACACCAACGTTAAACACGATTGTTCACGCTGAGGAAACAACAGCTTCTACAAGTGATGACACTAGTGTACAACGTGCGCGATTACAGGATTTAGTAGATCAAGCAAATTCTGTTATCGCAACAGCTGCAGCTGAATACACTGCAGAATCTATTGAAAGTTTAAAACTTACATTATCAATTGCACAAGATGTTTTAACTCACAATACAGAAGCTGGCTATGCTGGTTCTATCCAAGCATTGACATTTAAATTAGAGGCTTTAGTTGCAGCTCCAACTGTACCTAGTACGACTGAACCTAGTTCAACTGTACCTGAATCGACTGATTCTAGCTCGACTACACCTGAGTCGACTGATTCTTCAACTACACCTAGTTCAACTGACTCTAGCTCGACTGATTCTAGTTCAACTACGCCTAGTTCGACTGGTTCTAGCACGACTACACCTAGTTCGACTGACTCTAGCTCAACTGATTCTAGTTCAACTACACCTAGCTCGACGGACTCTAGTTCAACTGACTCTAGCTCATCAGATGAGTTAAAACCAACGATTAAAATTGCTGACCAAACAATGTATGTTGGTCAATCATTAACCGAAGAAATGATTTTAAGTTGGGCGACTTTTGAAAATGCGGATGGATACATGGTAGGATTTGAAATAATTGGAGCACCTATCCAAGTTACACAAATCGGTAATACCTTAGTTGATCCTGGAACATACTCAATCAGATACTACATCAGTGAACTAACACGTAGTACAGCAAATGTTATCGCTGAACAAATCATTACCTTAACGATTCTTCCAGAAAATGCTAACCCATTAAAACCGGTTGCGCCAATTGAAGAAAATAATGAAACTAAAGCACCTGGTAACGATCTTCTTACACCAGTCGCAAATCCTGTTTCTAATAAAAATCAAAAACCAATTGCTTCAGCTCAAACAAAAGCAAAACAATTACCTTCAACAGGTGAAACAAATAATGGTATGATGGTTGCTTCAGCTGGCGTAATGCTGATTGCAGGAGCTTATATCTTCAGAAAAAAACAATTAGCTAAATAATCAGCTACTTTTTGATTTGATTATGTAATAATTGTGTTGATGCTCCATTGATTCTTGCCCTATCGCACAATTGTCACTAATCATACAGATCATTTTGTCTGCTGGAAATAGAGCAAAACAAAGAGCCAA
The DNA here is from genome assembly GCF_001730315.1 of Enterococcus ureilyticus. Classification (GTDB taxonomy): domain Bacteria; phylum Bacillota; class Bacilli; order Lactobacillales; family Enterococcaceae; genus Enterococcus_L; species Enterococcus_L ureilyticus. The sequence goes on along the minus strand of NZ_MIKC01000039.1, from coordinate 36,179 downwards.
AGGATAAATGTTTAGGCATTTATCCTTTGGCTCTTTTATTTTTTGGACCACTACTAGCCTTGATTAGAAACCAGGCATTCCTTTAGCATACTTGCCCATGGTCGCTTCTGTTTCTTTTTCTACTTTAGTCAATGCGTCATTGACTGCCATGATTACAAGATCTTGCAGCATTTCTGCATCTTCTGGATCAATAACTTCTTCTTTAATAGAGATATCTTTCATTTTACGATCCCCAGTAAAAGTTGCTGTAACAAGTTCGTTCGTTGCAGCTCCCACAAATTCTCGCACGTTTAGTTCAGCTTGTGCTTTTTCCATATCTTTTTGCATCTTCTGAACTTGTTTCATCATTCCTTGCATATTTCCCATACCACGCATCATAACTATCGTCTCCTCTTAATCATTTATTACTTCAACAAGCGCTTCGCCAAACATCGCGATTGCCTCGTCTACTACTTGATTATTAACTTCTTTAGCTGGTTCTTCTGCAGTCATTAGATGATCCTCATGAGTCGCAGATTGTTCATTACTTGATTGTTCTCCTGAATTTTCTTTATTTTGACTGATAAAGGACTGACGCAATTTTGGCCAGCTTTCTTTTGTGATACAAACCATGTCAGGCGCATAGTTATTTACTAAACGGCTTAAATTATTATGAACCGCTAATTGTAATTCTTCGTCATCCATTGCGCGACCGCAAACAATTTCATAATCGAAAGCGATCACTAAGCCATTCGGACCAGCAGCTACTGGTTCACTGGCTTTGAGCATCGCTCTTTGCGTCACCGACATCATTTGCAATAAGTCATCCCAAACATTTTTAACATTCATTAAATGATCCTTGGTTGCTTCATTCAAGACTTTATACACCAATTCTGTTGGGATCCGAAGTGCATTCTTACTACTGGTTACTCGTGTTGTTTTAACAGGTTCAGTCTCTTTAGCTGTAATACCATTTTTCTTTAGCTCTGCTAATTCTTTTTGTAACTGTTCGACTTTTTGCTGCAAGGCAGTCAGCTCTATGCCACCTGTCGGGTGTGTATCTGGAGCAATAGCGGTCAGTTTTTTAACAGATTTGGCTAGCTTGACAGTCGCTACCTCAAGATAAATATTGGCGTTGTTCGTAAAACGGATATCATTTTGAGTCTCGCTTAAAATTTGAATCATTTGATAGATTTTTTCTGCCTCTGTTTGTTCAGCTAAGCTTTTGAAATTTTCTGTTAGATTTCCAACTTTTTCGGTTAACAAATTTGGTGCTTGCTGAAACATAAGTAAATCACGACAATACAATAATAAATCTTCTAAAAATCGTCTTGCTTCTTTACCAGAGCTAAGAATATTCTCTAATATTTCGAGTGCTTGCTCGACATCACCCGTAACACAGCTGGAGATATATTGATCCATCATTTCATAGGTCAAGCTGCCAGTGACTTGCATCGCATCTATCAGTGTGACTTTTTCATCGCTGAATGAAATCGTCTGATCGAGAATGCTTAATGCATCCCGCATTCCACCTTCGGCTGCTCGTCCGATTACATATAACGCCTGTTCTTCATACTCGATAGTAATCTGATTTAAAATATAACCCAAATGATCAACGATATCTTGAGTACTGATTCGTTTAAAGTCAAAACGTTGTGTCCGTGAAATGATTGTCAGTGGAATCTTATGCGGTTCTGTCGTCGCTAAAATAAAAATGACATTTTGCGGAGGCTCTTCCAAGGTTTTTAGTAATGCATTAAAGGCTCCTGTTGATAACATATGGACTTCATCGATGATATAGACTTTATAATCCGCTTGTGTTGGTGCATATTTTGCTTTATCACGAATATCACGAATCTCTTCAACACCATTATTACTTGCCGCATCGATCTCAATTACATCGTTCAACCGTCCTTCTGTAATCGCAACACAGGTTTCGCATTCATTGCAGGGTTCCCCATCTACACTATGTTTACAGTTGATTGCTTTAGCAAAAATTTTTGCTGCGCTGGTCTTTCCTGTTCCTCTTGGGCCGGTAAACAAATAGGCATGCGAGGTTTTCTTTTGGATGATCGCATTTTTTAATGTCTGGGTGATTGCTTTTTGTCCAACAACATCATCGAAACGCTGTGAGCGCCAGACACGATACAAAGCTTGATACGCCATAATTTACCCCTCCCTCGAAATTTCACTATCTTCTATTATACGTGATTTTTATGGATAAGGCATTAAAAAAAGCAAACGGATTAAAAAAATCTTCAAAAAAAGTGGTTAGGCTATAACTCTACGAGTTATAGCCTAACCACTTGAAAACTGAATAAACGGTGAAAACAAAAGCAAGCCCTTGTTCCTGTCTTCTTTTACATGGATTAAATATGCGTATCGGTGTCTTCTTTTTTTACTAATCCATCATTTGCTCGAAACATTTGATTGTAACGTTCTTCATCTTCTTGATTGTCTCTAATTACTTTTGAAAGTGTAAATGATGAAGAAATCAATCCCACCGATCCCATCAAATAGTATCCTTTAACCATCAATGGTTCTTTTAGTGTGTACAAGCCAATCAACATCAATGCCACAAAAAAGGCAAATGATCCCCAACTTAGAAAGACAAATGCAGGTGTGTTTCTGTACGCTTTCTTTTTCATAATTCTCTCCTTTAAAATTAATAATACTCTTTCAGTATAGCATTAGTATTTATTAAATGACAATAATTATTTTAATTTCAAAAGAAAAATCAGTTTTATAAATTCATTTAAATAACAATCAAGTATTTAAGTAAGCAATATCTTTAGGTAAAACCAAACGTCTTTTATCAATGTATTTCCTTAGGTCTGTCAAGTTCTTGAAAGAAGGAATATCTTCGACGATCATATTGATTTTTTCATTTACGGTTTCAATTGCGTAATTGGATACATACAGATCATATGACTGCTCCGCACAATTAACCGATTGTTCATAAAAATGCGTTTCTTGAACAGACAAACTCACCTTATTCCGAAAGTTTTCTTTTAGGACCGAACTGAGTAATTGCGCATGTTCCTTACCTAGATCACTTAAAACTAAAACAGATAGTTGATGTCTCATTTCATCGGTCAGTCTACTCAAATCTTGCCAGCGAATCGCCATTTCATGCAAGATACCATCCAAATACATCGTTTTCCACGGAAACTTCATTTTCTTTTCCAACACACCTAACGCTTTGGACACTACTGCTGTAAAAACAATAAAATTCTGTTTGATGGCTTTACTTGAATATAAATAGCGGTCATAAACCATAAATTTTTTATATGGAAAAAGCTTATGTTTGGCATAAATATATTCAATCAAACGAATAATACTGACCTTGCTTGGTTCTGAAATAGAAATAGACAGTGCTTCTTGGATCGTTGTCACTAAATTTTCAGCCTGATAAATAACATTGACTTTCTCTTGTTCATTATCCCAACCGAAATCCCACCAAAAAATAGAATAACAAAAATCTTCGTACCAATTATCAGGTAAAACGACGTGGAGCGGCTCAGCAATTTCTTCTACATCTTTCTGATATTTTCTAACATCGATTGTTGTTTGAACAAAACTATTAATTGGATCCTTTCTATTCTGGATCAAAAATCCCTGACGTTCTCGAATAATGGTTACAGCAATCGAATAGGCTAAATGAACGATTTGACTATCATTCAACTCTAAATCGAATTTTTTATTGATCTTACTTGATAATCTAAAGATTTTTTCTCTATCTAAATGAAAAGGCCACTCACGAATACCATAAACCTCAATAAAGTAGCAGGTAAAAAAGTAACGAATTTGTCGTTCATCTTTTCCGTGAACATAATACGGTGAGCGACTCATTTGAATATTCCGATCTTTTAAAGCCGAACTAATTACATTTGATAATCGATAGAGACTGGAATTACTTAAAAATAATTTCTTCTCCCAATATGCAGCCGCCTGTCTTGGTTCAAAAAAAACAGATTCTAATAAAGAAAAGGCATTTGATTCTTGAATGATTTCTATATAAATTTCGTGAATCGATCGATGGGGTGAAGTAATCAATCGAATCCCATGCTTTCTGGATGTCTCTATCGTCAAATAATCTGACCAGCGATCTTCTATGTACTGACAATCCAGCATAATCGTTTTTTTGGAACACTCAATACTCTCAGCTAAATAATCAGAAGTAATCCAGCTATTTGATCCATTTAATAAGTTCAACAACAGCACTCTTCGATGCATAGATGGTGCTAACAATCTTTCCATTTTGTTCTCCTCTTTTCCCCTTTTTAACTGCATTCTTCAAAATTTTCCCTTGGTTAAGATTTTTTTGAATAAATCCCTATATAACAGTCATTATAGCATCTTCCAGTCCTTTTTTGAATTAATCTAAAGCGCAACTCAATTGGTTTATTTAGAACGTGGTCTTATTATAAAAGTATAAAAAACGCGGATTTAAAATTTATCGATAAATGGAAAATCTCACCACATTTTTGGAGGGATTCTACATGAAAAAAAACACAATCAAACAAACGATCATCCTTGGTGTCATCAGTATTTTAGGTGTTGCTTTATTTATTGGTGGCTCTATTTTCACCGATAGCTTAAGCAGAGCTAATCCTTCGAATACGGAACCTAAAAAAGAAAAAATGACCTTGATAAAAAATGTGCCCACAAGCGCACAATTAAGTAAATTGGCAAATGTTTCAAAGAAAAAAGAAAAAATTGTTTCCGTAAACAATACAAAAGATACTACTGCGCCTACTATCATTGCACCAGAGGAAACCATTGAACAAAATGCTCAAGTCAATGTCTATGAAGAAGTTACTGCTGTCGATAATAAAGATGGTGACCTTACAGCAAAAATAACAACTGAAGAAAATCTGGATACCTCTGTTCTTGGAACTCAAACAGTTCACTTCTCCGCAACAGATGCTAGTGGAAATACAGGAGTGGCCGATCGTATATTCCATATCATTCCTAAAAACGAGCCTGTAGCTAATGTTCCACAAGCTGAACAAGGAAATATCAATCCAGAACCTATTCAAGCAGAGCCAACTCCTGAAACCACAACCACAGCTGTTATTGAACCAACCTATGGTGCAACGACACTCACACTCAATGGTCAAACAATTCCTTATCAAAACGGTGGACAAGGTAGTGGACAAAGCATCATTGATTCAAATCCTGGTGGTCTTGCTTCAACTTGGGGAGGTGCAGCCGTCCAATCAGGTGACGATGGTCAAAATACTCACTTCATCGGTCATAATCCTGGTGTCTTTTCAACCGTCTTCTCTTTAAACACTGGCAGTCAAATCGTAGTCACTGATGCAAATGGAACACCTACAACGTATACGGTAAGAACGTTACTTCAACTGGACGATTACGGCGCTGAAGTTGGTACAGGAACGAACTACTGGGACCTTGTTGTAGGAACTGGCGGCGGTGAACGAATCACTCTACAAAGTTGTATCAATGATGATGTTAATTTGTTTGTGATTGCTTATAAATAAATCAACAGAGCATCTACGAGTCTTATCTCGTAGATGCTCTTTCTATCAATTCTGTCGCAATTGTTACTTTTCTTGCCACTGGCGCTCGCCCATGAATAATCGAAAGAAGCGTTTCAACAGCTAATTCTCCCATCCACTCTGTATGAATTTTGATTGTTGTCAATGGTGGACTAACATATTTTGCCACACTGATATCATTGAACCCAATCACCGAAATATCTTCTGGTACCTTAAGTCCTGCTTCATGAATTGCCTTTAAAGCGCCTATCGCCAAAGCATCGCTGGAAGCAAAAAAAGCGCTTGGGAAATCCGTTGGATATTCTAGTAAAAATTGCTTCATCACTTCATAACCACCAATAACTGTAAATGGTGCTTTTAGGATATAATTATCATTTACTATTTTCTTTTGGGTCAGCATTTCTCTAAAAATAGTCAATCGCCTATCCTCAAGTGGCTCTTGGCTTCCAGTCGTATATTCTTCCCCAGCAATCATCCCAATTTTCTGATGACCATGTTGAGTAAGATACTCAAAAACTGACGACATACTTTGATGAAAATCAATCACTAGAGAATTATAACCAAGAGCCAATGCATCAAAATCAACAAATAAAAGGTTGGGATTTAGTTCGAATAAAAAGTCAGCTTGCTCTTTTGTAAACTTACCTAAAGCAAGGATTCCGTCTGCGCCTGCTTGTTCTACCTCTTCTAAAGAACGCTTGATTAGTTCAAGCCCCAATTCTTCCGCTTTTTTCTCGATCCCCAAGCGAATAGAAAGGTAATAAATATCCTCTAATTCCTCAGCTTCATCATACCATTGTACGAATAAGATTTTGGCTTTAGCACTTTTTATATTTTTTTTATGCTTTGTATAATTCAATTCTTCTGCGGCTTTAAAAATTTTTTGTTTCGTTTCAATGCCTACTGAAAGATCTGGATCATAGTTTAAAACTCTAGAAACTGTAGCTGGCGAAACATCCGCTAGTTCTGCAATATCTTTAATTGTTGCCATCTTTTCACCTGCCTTCATTCAAACTTTCAATAAATCGTTTAAAGGCTATTTGACCTTTTGTAGTTCGTTTATAAACACCGGCATCTGCTAAAACACGGGTAAAGATTTGTCCGACTTCTTTTTGAATAATGTCTGTCACATTTTTTTTAGTAAATGAATAAGTATTTTTCATCTGATCTGCCCATTTTTTATGGTGCTCTGCTAGTTGATTTTCTTTCGCTAACACATAATTTTCTACCTCTTTTAATTCTTCATTTAAGCGCGGAGGCAATACCGCTAATCCCATTACTTCAATCAAACCAATATTTTCCTTTTTGATATGTTGAACATCTTTATGAGGATGGAAAATACCATCTGGATGTTCAGTGGAGATATTATTATCACGTAAAACTAAATCCAACTCAAATAGTTGATCTTTGCGGCGAGCAATTGGTGTAATCGTATGATGAGAAGTCCCGTCAGCTGAAAAAGCTCGGATCGATACAGTTTCATCGGAATACTTGCGCCATTTTTCTAATATCAAGGTTGCCGCTGCAACTAAATCCTCTGAGTTAGGGCTTTGCAGTCGAATCACTGACATCGGCCATTTAACGATTCCTGCATTCAACAAAGGAAAATCCTTCAATTCAAAATAGTGTTCGATTTCAGCTTTTTCCATTGGAAAAACGTGTTTACCTGCCTGGTAATGATCATGCGTTAAAATCGAACCACCTACGATTGGTAAGTCGGCGTTGGAACCAACGAAATAATGCGGTAGCACTTCTGTGATTCGAATCAACCGCTGAAACGTTTCTTTTGAAATAATCATCGGTCGATGTTCTTCCGACAAAATAATCGAGTGCTCATTATAATAAGCATACGGTGAATATTGAAATCCCCAGCTCTCGCCATCTAAATTCATTCGAATAATTCGATGATTCGTTCTTGCTGGATAGTTGGATCGACCTTTATACCCCTCATTTTCCATGCATAAGAGACATTTTGGATAATCAATGTGTGTTGCTAAGCGCTCTGAGGCAATTTGTTTTGGATCTTTTTCTGGTTTTGATAAATTGATTGTAATTTCTAGTTGACCATATTCAGTCTCTGCTGGAAAGACAATGTTTCTCGCAATCGCCCGCGTTTTGATATAATCATTTTCTTGACTTAACTTATAAAAATAATATGTTGCTTGTGCCGGATCTTTTTCATAGTGCTGGGCAAATAGAGCATTTACAACAGAAGGCGGGGGGGTTAAGAAATCCATCAATTGTGCTTCAAAAATTTCTAAATCAGTCGAATCTTTTTGAATGACTTCATTGGCTGTAGCCTGTGCTACCAAAATATCTAACAGATCCAACGAGTTTTCGGTCACAGGTCTTGGAGAAGACGATTCGAATGACTCTTCGCCGATCATTGCAAGAATACGGTTTTGTAAATAGAGACGATCTAACTCCATCCACCCACCAGCTTGAATCGCTAATGTCACAAAATCAGTAATCGTTTGGCTAATTGACATAACAGTTCCTCCTAAATTTAAAAGCGAAATGAGCTCATTCTGTCTCGTAGAAAAATAGAAAAATAAGTTTATAGCGCTTGTTATTACAAACTTATTTATCTTCTTTATAGACACTATACCGTCACTCTATTTCGCTTTGACAGAATTATTCATACCCTTTTGGATGGCTGATATGCCAGTCCCAAGCAGTTTTAATAATTTGTTTGATATCTGTGATTTGGGGCTCCCAAGCTAGAGTCATTTTAGCTTTTTCACTTGAAGCAACCAATTTACTTGGATCACCTGAACGGCGAGGTAATACTTTAGCAGGTATTTCTTTGCCCGTCACTTCGCGCGCGGCCTCCAACATTTCTTTAACTGAATAACCATTATTACTACCTAAATTGAAGATATTGCTTTTATTGCCTTTTTGTAAATAATCCAAAGCCGCAATATGAGCCGCAATTAAATCTTCTATATATACATAATCACGAATGCACGTTCCGTCAGGTGTGTCATAATCATCGCCGTATATCCCCAGATACTCTCTTTGTCCTAATGCCGTTTGCAAAATGATCGGGATCAGATGCGTTTCTGGAACATGATCTTCTCCAATTGAAGCATCTGATTTTGCCCCTGCTACATTGAAATAGCGTAACGCAACATAGCGTATTCCATAAGCTTTATCGCACCACTTCATCATTCTTTCCATCATTAATTTACTTTCCCCATAAGGATTTTCCGGATGAGTTGCCATTGTTTCTACGATCGGCATTTCTTTTGGTTCTCCATATGTGGCTGCTGTGGAAGAAAAAACAATATTTTTTACACCAAATTCTTCCATGACTTCCAGTACGATTTGAGTTCCATATACATTATTATTAAAATACAGCAATGGTTTTTCTACCGATTCCCCCACCAATGAACTTGCTGCAAAATGAATCACACCTTCAACTGATTCTTTGGTAAAAACTTCCTGCATAAACATTTTGTCCCTGATATCCCCTTCGTAAAAGATTGCCTTGTCATGAATCGCCTGTTTGTGGCCTGTTTGAAGATTATCTATAACGGCTACTGTATAGCCTTTATTAATCAGTTGATCCACTGCATGAGAACCAATGTAACCTGCTCCACCTAATACTAAAATTGACATGTTTCCTACCTCCTTATTGGACTAGTCTCTATGACTAACCGTTTTCATCTTGTTCATTCTACAACTTTCTAGCGCCATCATCAACGTTAGCAATATAAAAATCTGCAGGATACCCGATTTTTTCTTGATAAGCTTTTCCAACCCGTTTAGTAAATCGATTGAATTCGGATTCTTTGACCAAAGCAATTGCACATCCACCAAATCCAGCGCCAGTCATTCTTGCACCTAATACGCCAGTTTGCTTCTGAGCAGCTTCTACTAATGTATCTAGTTCAATCCCTGTCACTTCATAATCATCTCTTAAAGAGGCATGTGACGCGTTTAATAATTGCCCAAACTTTCTTAAATCATTGTTGACTAGCGCTTTTTTTGCTTTGATCGTCCGCTGGTTTTCTGTAACTGCATGTTTCGCTCTCCTAATCAACCGTTCATCTACAATAACATTTTTATTTTGTTCAAAATATTCTTCAGTTAATTCACCCAATGACTCAATTGATCGTACTGTTTGTAAACGGCTCAAGGCCATTTCACATTCAGCTCGACGCTCATTGTATTTCGAATCAGCTAATTCCCTACGTTTGTTGGTATTCATGATCGCAATTACATACTCTCCAAATTCTGCAGGTACCATTTCATAATCCAAGGTATTTGTATCTAATAAAATAGCATGATCTAGCTGTCCCATACCAATTGCAAATTGATCCATAATTCCTGAGTTTACGCCAATAAAATCATTTTCAACGCGCTTCCCAATAATCACTAAATCTAGCATTGTAACGTTTAAATCAAACAAATCATTTAGAATAACACCTGTCAGTAATTCGATTGAAGCTGATGACGAAAGTCCTGCTCCATTTGGAATTGTGCCATAAAAAAGAATATCCATTCCCTGATCAATAACATGCCCTTGCTCTATTAGAAAGTGAATCATTCCTTTCGGGTAATTTGTCCAATCATCCTCATCTTTATAAGCTAGATTAGATAATGAAAGTTCGATAATTCCTAATTCAGCAAAATTTTTTGAATACAATCGAATCATTTGATCCTCACGTTTTCTAGCAACACCATATGTTCCAATCGTAATCGCTGCTGGAAAAACATAGCCACCATTATAATCGGTATGTTCTCCAATTAAATTGATTCTTCCAGGAGCAAAATAAACATCTTTTGACTCTACTCCAAAAAGTGTATGAAATAGTTCTTCTAATTCATTTTCCATCCTTGTCACCTCTTCATTCATTTTAGTAAATATATTGTAAAACATTTACTAAATTTTTACAAGTTTTTTTGTAAAACGATTACAAATTTCACTCTATTGGATTTTTTTCTTACTTTAGTTCATAATAGAAGTGTATAAATAACAGAGAGGAGAATGTATATGAAAAAATTTATTTCAGGTATGCTTGTAGGAACAGCCGTAACATGCGCTGCAGTCGTTGGCTTTGCAGCTACCATCAAAAAAACGGTTCTTGATCCAATCGAAGAAAAAGAAGATATGATCGAGGAAAACCGTAAAAAAGCCATGCGTAAACGTATCTCTCGATAATAAGAAAAGCGAAACACGTTTGCTCAGATTTTGAGCGATATAAGAGAAATAATTTTAGCAGGGAGATTTTTCCCTGTGAATTAATTCTCGTTATCGTCGAAAAATCTAACGTGTGTAGCTAGATCAACGAAAAGCGAAATACGTTTGCTCAGATTTTGAGCGATATAAGAGAAATAATTTTAGCAGGGAGGTTTTCCCTGTGAATTAATTCTCGTTATCGTCGAAAAATCTAACGTGTGTAGCTAGATCAACGAAAAGCGAAACACGTTTGCTCAGATTTTGAGCGATATAAGAGAAATAATTTTAGCAGGGAAATTTTTCCCTGTGAATTAATTCTCGTTATCGTCGAAAAATCTAACGTGTGTAGCTAGATCAACGAAAAGTGAAACACGTTTGCTCAGATTTTGAGCGATATAAGAGAAATAATTTTAGCAGGGGGGTTTTCCCTGTGAATTAATTCTCGTTATCGTCGAAAAATCTAACGTGTGTAGCTAGATCAACGAAAAGCGAAACAAAATGTTTAGCTTTCTTGAAAAAAGATAACCTGACTATGGACTGCTTCTTGTTCCATAGTCAGGTTATCTTTTTTCCGAAGAGTTAGTTTATGCGAAACAAAGTGTTTATCTGGGGTGAATAACTAAAAACGAACAACTATTGATCTGATTCCAATTAGCAATCGCTTTCTTTTTCTCAATAAATAGTTTTAGGTAGCAAATACTGGACCATCCATGTTTTTTTCAAAATAGAAGTTTATAGTTACACTACATTTCTTAAACTACAAAATGAAAATCACAAGGAGTAGACACATGAAAAACACGACCCAATTCGTTATCATAGCAGTATTATTTGCTTCTGCTCTTTTTCTTACACAGGCAAAACAAACCTTTGCACAAGGAGCAGACAAAACGACCATCCATCTCGATGGACAAAACTTTATTATATACGAAAATGGGGACATCATAGCCTAAAAAAAGTGATACAGTTATTGGAGCTGGCTTAGAAGCGGATATTTTAGGCGTTGCCAGATCACAAAGTCCAGATAAAGAGCTTTCGTCTTCTGAAGAGACAAATGAAACGTCCACATCTACTGATACAACTATTGAAACAACTGAGCAAAAAGTCTCCAAGCCAAAAACATTACAAACTAGTTCTGAAAAAAACGTAGAAACAACGAAAGAGACACCTGAGCAAAATGCTCCAGTTTCCAAATCAACAGAAAATAGCGCAAATAACCCCTTAACCTCACAATCTACTTTGTCAGAGCAACAAAGTTCGACTTCTGACACAACACCCAAAAGTGCTGTTACTGAAACTAAAAATTCCAAAGAAATTATTGGAAAGTAAAAAAAATAATAATTCTAGACAACCTGGTGTTTTTATCGTTTAATCTTCTGAGTCTGTCATAAGAAACACTCCTTTTTCCAATTAACTAGCCTTAATGTATACGAAATTTCTAGAAATTGAAAAAAATCGCTTATTTGATACCCTAAAAGTCGTATACCTTTCGAACAGTTTTTATCTTATTCTTCTTCAAAAATTTTACTAGCAATTACATCTGCCTCCCGCAAATTCCAAGCATCCGTTCCCGGCCTAGCTGTTGCTGCTGTCAACCAATGAATTCCCTCTGTTGGAATACCATAACAAAATAACTTAGCAATTATCGAACCGGTTTTTGTCTGTATTTGATTGGTTTTTCGATCAACTAAAAGTGCACCAGTTTGATGTTCTTTGCCTGAAGCTAGTTTCAATTGATGCAGACACGCTATTTCATCGCTTAAAAGCTGCTGTACTAAAGGATTTAAGCTAAATTGATTCGCCGTTTTTGGTAGTCTAGCTTCAATTAAAAAATGTGTTTTGTACTTTTTCAATGGGCGTCTATCAGAGTAGCCAACAAATCTGCCTGCCTCAGTTTCTATCTTCATTTTTGGTCCAATCAATGTGACAATTCCTGCGTTGATCAAGGCTTGAAGCTCCTCAATTCTTTCAACTGGGGGACCGATCGACAAAAATGAATTTAGTGGTGTGAACCAATCCCATAACCATTTTTTGGTCTCTTCATCTGAAAACAACTCTTGATCCAACATAAAACGAACTTCATCACGCAAATCCTTCAAACTATCCAAAGCCGCTGCAAAAGGTCCAAATAGCGTTCCTTTCTGTGCCTCCAAAAAATCACGATGTAAATAATCAACGATAAGCTTCTGAAAATCTGTATGATCTTCTACTTGTTGTACAGGTTGTTGAATCATCGACCAGTTCCAAAAATCTTTAGACTTAATTCCATATCTTCCTAAAACTGATTGCTCACCTTTTGTTCGAATAAATGCTTCATTAAATCGTTGCTGATTTATGTTAGGATAAGAAGTCTCGATCAAGGTGGAATAATAGGCAAACTCAACTTCTTTTTTCATAAGTTCAAAAAATTGTTCAGCAGAAAAATGGCCTTTACGTTTAATCTTATTGAGACTCTTTTCTTTTAAAAAACGGGGTTGGTATTTTTGTCCATAGCCTTTTTGATTACGCCCCCTAGCATGATAAGGAATACCTCTGCCAGAACCCGCAATAATTCGAGGCTCCTTCCCTGAAGGTCGATAAATCAATTTTCCATCCAACTCTTCAAATATGCCCCCGCGATCACTTGTTAATAGTGTAAGATAATCAAAAAAGACCAAGCCTAACCCCCTAAGTAATACTGAGGTATTCTCCGTTATTGCTTCAAGATAAGCATCAGCCGCATTTTTAGGTGAGGCATAAAACAAGCGATGTTCACTCGCATATGTTGCTAGCTCTTTTTCATTTCCGACTAATTCGTTTTCTTGATGACCTAACGCTAGAATAACGGTCTCTACTGTAGTCTCTACTGATTTTGTATAGACTAAAAATTGATTATCTTGCATTTTTACAGCTCGCACAGTATCTTTAAAGAATTTCACAGATGTTTGTTCTGTCATTCGAGTCTGCACATATTCATAAAACCATTTTTGATATACCCCATAAAGGACCCTTGTACAATGATCATTCGGTCCTAAGGTCTCACACTCTTCTAGCAATGCTGATTTATTTTTAATATTATGATTTTTGATAAATGGAATAGCGTCACTTTGTACCCATTCATAAAGATTTGGTCCTTTCGCTATAGGTCCTTTTGTACTCAGTGTTTCATCTGTAAATAAGGTCACATGAGCAGCAATCGAATTCATCAATAAAGATAAGGATTGATCTTCTCGCCAGATTTTGCCTCCTGGACCATACGGATCGAACATTGTAATCTGTATTACTTGCTCTCCTCTTGACCATTCAACTATTCGCTCTAACACTGAAAGGCCTCTAGGCCCACCGCCAACAATCGCAATTTTCATTTTTTCCTCCTTTCAAACCTGTATCATTATGTAGTTTCTGACTGTATTGTTTCTAGCAGCTCTTTTAAGATTACTGCATTATTAAATTTTTCATCTTTGGCACTATAAACTAGCGTAATCACAGGATACTTTCTCGTAATATCCAGAAGTTCTTGAAGTGCAGATTGTGTCTCATCAGATTGCAATTCAGTTAGATATTTCTTCTTAAATACAGGAAATTTATCAGCCTCATGATTAAACCATTTACGCAATTCATTACTTGGCGCTATTTCTTTTAACCATAAATCTAAATGTTCTTTTTCTTTAGACATGCCTCTAGGCCATAAACGATCGACTAAAACTCGATACCCATCTGTAGGTGCTATTTGCTCATAAGCTCGTTTAATTTGAATCATTCTGATCACCTCATCTTTATTTTAACGTAATTAATCAAAAAAGAAACGACTTATGATTATCCTATAGATAAAAAAACACAGAAAGACAAGCATTGTTCGGCTTTCGAACCAAGGTTTGTCTCTCTGTGTTTTATTGGTTAAGCATTTTTCTTTTTCGTTTTACCAGTCCAGCCTTCATAGCCGCCCTTTAAAATATAAAGATCTTTATAGCCATTTTTACGCAATTGATTTGCCGTACGAATACTTAATGATTTTTTTTGATCATAAATATAAACAGGTTGATCTTTACGAAGTGAATTCAATGTTGTTTTGATCGTTGTGTAAGGCATGCTGCGCGCACCAAGGATATGGCCTGCATCGAACGAGTCTTTTTCACGAACATCAATGATTTGCGCTTTTCTCATCCCCTCTTTAAATTCTTCTTCTGTAATGGTTTTAGCTGAGCGTTTTGCCATAATACGAAGATATAGCTCATTGATCCCCATTGCTAATAATATTGCTAATAGTATTCCGTTGATAATCCATAAAACGTTCATTCCAAAATCCCTCTCTTACACTTTCTCCATGAATTGTAAAGCTAGTGAAGCAGCACCAATAACGCCAGCTTCATTTCCTAATTGAGCCAATTTGACCTGGGTACTATTACGAACTTCTGGGAAAGTAAATTCTTCAAAATAGTTTTGAACACGGCTGCGTAAAAATTCACCAGCCGCAGATACTCCGCCACCGATTACTACGCTTGAAGGGTTCAAAGTGTTGCTTACATTCCCAACAGCGAGACCTAAGAAATAGCAGACACGATCAACCACCATCAAAGCAAATGCATCCTCTGCCTGCGCATAGTCAAAAACATCCTTGCTAGACACATCTTGCCCATCGTCGATTGCTTGTTTAAGCTGAGAATCTCCAGCATATTCTTCAGACATATGACGTGCAACCCGAACAACACCCGTTGCACTAGAAACAGTTTCTAAGCAGCCACGTTTACCGCAAGTACATTCAAAACCACCAGGATCAACTGTTACGTGACCAATCTCGCCAGCACAACCGTTAACGCCATGTAATAAATTGCCCTCAGCAATAATACCGCCACCAACACCTGTTCCAAGTGTGATGAAAACAACATCAGGATTGTTCTCTCCAGCACCTTTCCAGCGTTCACCTAAAGCGGCTACATTGGCATCATTATCTAAAACAAAAGGAATTCCTGTTGCCTCTTCGATTTGTATTTTTACATTTTGCTTTTTTGTCCAGTTAAGATTGTAAGCACCGACTACGGTACCTTTTTTTATGTCTACACTGCCTGGGGTGCCCATCCCGATTCCGATAAAATCTTCCTGTTTCATCTCATAAAGAGAAATTCGGTGATTGATTGATTCGATGATATCTGGCACAATATGACGGCCTTCATCTAGACTATTAGTTTCGATACTCCATTTTTGCTGAACATCTCCATCAGTTGTCAAAATCGCAAATTTGATCGTTGTTCCGCCTAAATCAATCCCGATCAATTTCTTATCCATTTACTCGATTCCTTTCTCAGTCGTCCTGCTTTCTTCAATCCGGTGTTCTCTTTGCAAGATACTTCTTGCGTGTAGATAAGTGTCTCTATCAATCAAGTGACCTTCATAAATGTTTTTCAATTCAATCATCATCAACTCGATATCATAAATTCTGGCACCTACATAAATGTAAATGCCAAATTGTTTAAATAACTGTTGTACATCATATAACGTTTCCATTTGAATGCACTTCCTTATTATACAAGTAAACTGTAATTTTTAAAACCCAAGACTAAGAAAACACCTAACAAAAATACGAATAGAATTCCAGCTATGATTCGTTCGTGGATATTAAACTCTTCCGAGCGCTCAGGAACCGCTAGAGCAGATGCTGCTAAAAGTCCGCCAATCAAACCACCGATGTGCCCCATGATATCAACAGAACTACTGAATAAATTAAAAATCAAGTTGATTCCAATGAACGTTGCATAACGTTGAACCATGAATGAGATAGCCGGATTCGTTCGGAAATGACGTCCAAGAATAATAAAAGCACCAAACAATCCAAATAAAGATGTACTTGCTCCAGCTGAGATACTTGTTTGCGTACCAAAAGTAAAGCTTACAATATTTCCAGCCACACCACTCAATAAATAAATTGCAAGATAACGCCAATGACCATAAATACTCTCAACTTGTGACCCAACATAATACAACGTCACCATATTTACAACAAAATGCAGCCAGCCAATATGAAGAAACATAGGCGTGAAAAAGCGCCAATATTGATGACCATAAAAGATATGTGGACGTGACATCGCCCCCCAATCAACTAATACTTGTCCGACTGTTGAACCTCCGGAAACTTCAGTTCCTAAAAAAACAATCGTTGTGATCCCTAATAAAATATACGTGACCAACGGTTGCTTCAATATTCTTTTGATCTTCATTTGCGTTTGATAATTCATGTGTTCCTCCTAGCTGATAAATAATCGTTTCACAGGTAGATCGAAAGGCTCTACCTGCCAGTTTTCTTGGATCTGTTCACTAAATACCAAACTACACGTTTCCCCCTGATACTGTTCTAAAAAGCGATCATAATAGCCACCACCAAAACCAATTCGAAAACCTTCAAGGGTAAATACAATTCCCGGCACGACAACTAAATCAATTACCTCAGCTGATACTTCCGGCGCAGCTACTGGCTCTTCAACACCAAATAGCGATTTTTTAAAAATAGTTTCTGGGGTTATTGAATGAAACGTTAACTGACGTTTAGCCCCTGCGATCGGCATCACTATTTGTTTGCCTTCCTGCCACCCTTGATCAAGTAAAATATGAGTATCAAATTCAAAATCTAATGGTTTCGTGACAGCAATCGTTTGGGCTTTCTTCCAATAAAAATCGTTGAATAACGCTTGACTGATGTCCTGTTCCTTTTTTGCTTTTACTTCAGACTGTTTATGGAGCCATTTCAAATTTGCTAACCCTAATTTTCTTAAATGTGTCTTCTCCACAACAAACCCCTCCTAAGTTTAGATATTTGCTGGGATTGATTCCGACCAGAAAAATAAGGAAAACTGAGTTCAATATCCTTCCATCTTGCGTTTTTCTAAGAGAATCGCCCGAGAAGCTAGATTGAAAAATCCCCACAATAAATTGGCTTTAATTTTAACTCCTATATCTTTTTAACCTTACTCTGTAGTTTATAGAAAAACTGCTAAAATAGCAAACGGATTTCTAGTCTTTTCCTTTGAATTGTAGTCTTTTTTGCAGCCAGTTAGTAATTGCTTTATAGACCTCCAACTTTTCCTCTTCCAATAAAATTTCATGACGCAAATCGGTGAACAAAGCAAGTGAAACATCCTTTATTCCAGCCTCATTCAATTCTTTAGCGATCCGTCTAGGTCCCTTGCCAAAATCTCCTACAGGATCTTGTTCTCCGCTAATAACTAAGATTGGTAATTCTTGTTCAATATTATTCGCCCAACCGCTGCGATTTGCGCCATCAACCAAACGGAATAAAGTATAAAAACCATTGTTTGTAAATGTAAAGCCCGTTAACGGGTCCTCTTCATAGCGTTTCACATTTTCCTGATTTTTACTTAGCCAGTTGAAGCTACTTGCTTCAGGAAATTGTTTGCTAAAATTACCAAAAGCCATTCTATCCAACCATTTGTTTTGTTTTTCAGGTGCGGTTTTATTTAAACCTTTTGTTAAAGAAAGAGCTAATGGCAACATAGACGCTTTTTGACCTGTTCCCATAAAAATAGCTCCTTGAATAGCTGCTTTGTACAATTGTAAATAATTGCGTAATGCAAAAGAACCCATGCTATGTCCTAACATAAAATGCGGCAAATCAGGATAGCTCGTTTCGATCCATTCTTTGATTTGATCGATATCCTCTAAAATGAATGTCACAGGATCATCCTTGCCAAAATAACCGTGTTTCGGTTCTATCTCGGAAACAGATGCACCATGTCCCAAGTGATCATGTCCGACCACTATAAAACCTAAGTTATTTAAAAACAGAGCAAAATCATGATAGCGTTCGATATATTCCGCCATTCCATGGATGATCTGAATCGTTCCGATTGCTTTTTGTTTAGGTTTCCAACAGATAAAATGACTGGTTGTTTGTTGATCTGATGACAAAAAAGTATTATGTTCCATATTTTTCCCTCTTCTCAATTGATACCTTCTATTATAAAGTATTCTTAATAAATGAAATAGTCAAATGGGCTTTTTTAAGTATTATTCTTTTAAAGCTAACTTGAAAAGAATAAACATGAAAATACAACGAATCGGATACTCTGACATTGGTTGGATCATTAGTGTAACTAAATCAAGCATTCTAAAAAAACAGTTTTGATACTTGACAGCATTCAATCACCAGCAATTTCACAAATAGATCAAGCGAAAAAATCCTTTATGACTTTCTAGACAAGACATAAAGGATTCTTTTATTTTTGTGACTGGAAAGTAATCAAGGGATTGACCGATTGATCCACCGAGATTTCTTCTGTTCCATAACGTTCACCTAAAACATATTTAGCAATATGAATCGTTCGATCGCTCATACGTTCTAAATTGGAGGCAGTATCAATAAACAAGACCCCATCTGCTGCACGCCCTTTTCCACTATTCATGATCGAAATATATTTTTTGCGGAGCATTTTAACCATTTGATCAATTTGTGCTTCTCGACTCAGCATATGCTCAGCCATCTCTTTATCATCCTGTTCAAAAACAATCAAGGAATCTCGAATATTTTTCAGAACTTTTTCAAACAAATCTACCACATCTTCATCATATAAAATCAAGGTGTCACGGTCAGAAACCTTACCGGCTTTTTTCTCTTTTGCTTGTTGTTTCTTTTCAAGTTGAATCGCTTCATTAAGATTTTGAATGATATTGCGGCAGTGATCGCCGATTCGTTCTAGGTCTTTGGTCAATTCTAACATCATTGTCTGCTCATGGCTTTCAGAAATGGTTAATTCGGTTGCTGAAAGCTGAACTAAATATTCAGTCAAACGATTGTCAGTATCATTGATCGCCGTTTCATACTGACTTGCATTTTCCATATCGATACTATTTTGATTTTCATAATAAGCCTTCGTTGCTTCAAAAGCACCTAAGACGTACTCACCCATTTGCAGCAATTCTATTTTTGCCTGATTTAAAGCTAAAGTAGCTGAGTTTTGAATAATCGATTCATTCAAATTGGATGGCTTAAAATCAATGCTTTTGTCTTTTCCAGGAATAATTTTGCGCACAAGCAGCTCGATTTTATCGATAAACCAAAATTGAATCAGTAAATTAGATACATTAAACAATCCATGGGCTACAGCAATCTGCATTGCTGGTTTCAAATTTAGCACAGTAGAAATACGAACCACCACTGCTGTAAACGGAGTTAATAGTATTGTGAAAATAATCGCACCAACTAGGTTAAATACAACATGAGATGCTGCCGTTCGCTTGGCAGCTACACTAACGCCGAATGCAGCAATCACAGCGGTGATCGTTGTACCAATATTATCGCCAAACAGAATCGGTAAAACCGATTCAATTGCCATACTTCCTTGACTATACAATTGTTGTAAAATACCAATCGTGGCACTGGAACTTTGTAACACCATCGTAAGGAGCGTACCGATTCCTACTCCTAAAACTGGATGATGAGAAACATCCACCATTAAATCTGCGAATTGCGGTAACTGGCTTAGGGGAGCCATGCCTTCACCCATTAATTTCAGTCCATAAAATAGACAACCGAAACCAAATAAAATCTGTCCAATATTATTGACTCGCTCTCTTCTCGAAAAGAAAAGCAAGATCGAGCCCACACCAATAATCGGTAAAGAATAAGAGCTTAAATTAAATCCAATGATAAATGCGGTGACTGTGGTTCCCACATTAGCTCCCATAATGACACCAATTGCCTGGCGTAAAGTCATGAATCCAACACTAACTAAACCAACCGTAAGTACTGTAGTACCTGAACTACTTTGAATAATAGCGGTGACGATCAATCCTGCTAAGACTGAACGTAACGGCGTTGATGTAAACGTATTTAAAATTTCCCGCAGCGAATCTCCCGCAGACTTCTGCAGGCCATCCCCCATATACTTCATACCAAATAGAAAAATCCCTAATCCACCGAGAAAAGGAAATAATATTTCTTGATAGGACACATTTGTTCCTCCTTTATATTAGAAGTATCATAGACTAGTCATGTACTCTTTAGCTATCAGAAAAAGCAACTTCTTTTTAAGGGTACAAAAAATCAAGCCTTTTGTAAATGGAATATTGAATTCTTTCACATAAAAATTAATCAGAAGCTAACTTAATAGTAGTATAAAACAAAATAAAGAGACTAAGACGCAACTCTATGAGTCACACCCAGTCTCTTAAAATCTCCCTAAATCTTGAAGTAAAAATAACAACTAGTCAGGTTATTTTATATGAAAACAATCAAACCATCATCATATAGACGCCAGAAGCCACAACTGCTCCCACAACTGGTCCAACAATAGGAACCCAGGAATAGCCCCAATCAGAATCACCTTTAGTCGAAATCGGCAATAACTGATGTGCTAAACGAGGGCCGAAATCACGCGCTGGATTGATCGCATATCCTGTTGGGCCGCCTAAAGACAAACCAATTGATAAAATCAACGCTCCCACAACCAATGGATTTAACCCATCTGTAAAACTATGTTGTGAAAATGACAGCAATCCTAAAACTAAAACAAAGGTACCAATCACTTCAGTAATCATATTCGCTGGATAATTTCGAATAGCTGGACCTGTGGCAAATGTTCCCAATATTGCACCTTGATCTTTTGTGACCTGCCAGTGAGGTAAGTAAGCTAACCACACTAAAACTGCACCTAATAGCGCACCTAATACTTGTGCAATGATAAACGGTACAACCAAACTCCAGTCAAAACTACCCGTCATCGCCATTGCAACCGTCACTGCTGGATTCAAGTGCGCTGGTCCCATGTACCCTGCAACATAAACAGCAATCGTCACAGCCATCGCCCAACCAAAAGCAATCACGATCCAGCCAGAAGCTTCAGCTTTACTTTTCTTTAAATTAACAGCCGCACAAACACCATCACCTAAAAGAATCAAAATCATTGTCCCTAAAAATTCACTGAAAATCTGTGTCATATTGGAAGTATCCATGTTACTTCGCCCCTTCTTTCAAAGTACTCAAGTCAGATTCTGCTATCAATTGATTTAACTCACGTGTATAGTGTTCTTTTTGTTCTTTAGACCACTCATAATAATGACTCATTTCTAAAATCACGCCTTGTTTGACTTCATCGAGCGTATCCCTCATAAAGAGCAAGTGATTCGTTCTACGCACAAGATAATCGGCTGGTGTCAGCACCATCTCATTATCTAAAGCATAGTGTAAGGCTAACGTTTCAGCTAAACTTAAACCGGCTACTGGTTCAGTTACTTTGATTTTTTCAAAAAGTTCAGTCACGTTTGAACCATAGAGATGAACCAAATATTCTGCTGCATCTTGGCTCAACCCTTTTTCCAAACCAATTGTGGCAAGATTATTTAATTCTGTCTCCACGTTTGCTGCATCAAGATTTCCTCCAGAAACAGGATATGTTTTAGAATCGATCAACTCAAATACACAATCAAATTCTTCTTTCAAAATACGTTGAATTTCTTTCAAAGCACCCTCAGCCATCTTACGGTAATCGGTAATTTTACCACCAGATAAGGTCAACAAACCATCATCTGAGCGTTCTAACAAACTACCACGAGAAACTGCAGAAGGATTTTCTTTACTTTCAGCCAGTGAATCTTCTAAGTGATTCAAAACATTTTCCACATCAAAACGGGTTGCTTGCTGATGTTTATACTTATCAACGATATCAATTACTTGATTGAAACTTTCATCGGAGACTTTGCCATTATTACCGCCGTTGTAATCTGAGCCGCCATTTTCTGAAATCAACGGTCTAAGTCCCGCCCAGCTTGCTTCGATGTCATCGATCGTCACGTTTGCTTTAGGATAATGACTATTGACGATTTCTAACAAATAATCGACATCTTCTTGGGTAACAGTAGGATGTTCATAATCTCCAGTATAATCTGTATCCGTCGTGCCAAAATAGGTTTTCTTTTCTCTAGGAACAACGAAGACCATCCGCCCATCGTGTTTACCTGTATCAAAATAAGTTGGTTGTGGGACATACAATTTGCTACTATCTACCACAAGATGGACCCCTTTTGTCGGACGCAGTTGCGGCACTAGCTTCTCTTTCGCATCCAAACCACGAACTTTATCGGACCAAGGCCCTGTCGTATTGATAACAACTTTCGCTTTGATGTCAAATTGTTCACCAGTCAGTAAATCTTCTGCTTTTACACCGATGATTTTGCCTTGAGCATTTTGAATAAAGCCTACCGCTTTAACTTTACTGACCATTAATCCACCATCTGTTGCAGCACGCTTGATATTTTCGATGACAAGACGAGCATCATTATTTCTAAAATCTAGATAGACGCCGCCACCTTGTAAACCTTCACTTTTCAACTGAGGTTCTCTTTCTAATACTTCCTCTTTGGTCAGTGTATAATTCTCATATTTAGTGCCGATAACATTTGCTAGGCGGTCATAAAGATCCATTGCCACTTTGACCGAAAACATATTGAATGTTGCTTTTGGCTCATCATAAATTGGTAATAGCATTGGATCAGGCTTTGGAATATGAGGTGCAATGGCTTGAACAACTGACCGCTCTTGAACTGTATCTGCAACAACTTCTACATCAAAATTTTTCAAATAACGAATCCCGCCATGGACTAATTTCGTCGAGCGTGAAGAGGTTCCTTCCGCAAAGTCCTGCATTTCGATCAACCCTGTTTTCATGCCAGCAGCACTAGCTTGTAAGGCAACACCCGCACCTGTAATACCACCGCCAATGATCAATAAATCTAATTCTTCAGACTTCATCTTTTCAATGGATGCTTGTCTGTTTTTAATTGAAAATGACATACCACTCACTTCTTCCTTTATTTTGATTTATGTTTGAACATTTGTGTGGCAGCGACAGCTTGTTGCCAGCCTTCGTATAAATCATCACGTTCTTCATCAGACATTTTCGCTTCAAACACTTGGCCATCTTCGTAGAACGCTTTTAATTCATCAAGATCTTTCCAAAAGCCAACCGCTAAACCTGCTAAAAAGGCTGCGCCTAAGGCTGTTGTTTCCAAATTTTGGGCTTTTTGAACAGACGTATTTAAAATATCTGCTTGGAATTGCATCAATAAATCATTATTAGCGGCGCCTCCATCTACTTTTAAGATGGGAATAGCGATACCTGTATCTTTTTGCATCGTATCAATGATATCCCGCACTTGATAAGCGACCGATTGCAGTGTTGCTTTTACAAAATCTTCTCTGGTTGTTCCACGAGTTAAACCGAACACAGCACCTCTTGCATCTGAGTCCCAATAAGGTGCCCCCAAACCTGTAAATGCTGGTACGACATAAACTTCATTTTTATTATGTGATTCATTTGCTACAGCTTCTGATTCTGCAGCCGTTTGAATCATCTTCAAACCATCACGCAGCCATTGAATCGCTGAACCAGCTACGAAAATACTTCCTTCCAAAGCATAATAGACTTTTCCATTGATACCATAGCCTACTGTGGTTAATAAATTGTTATCAGAAAGCTGTGGTTTTTCTCCTGTATTCATCACAATAAATGAACCTGTGCCATACGTATTTTTGACCATTCCAGGTTCAAAAGCCATTTGTCCAAACAATGCTGCTTGTTGGTCACCTGCCATACCTGAGATGGGAATTTCGCTTCCATAAAAATGATAATTTTTTGTCAGTCCATAAACTTCAGAATTTGATGTGGCTTTTGGTAACATTACACGAGGAATGTTTAAAATATCTAAAATCTCTTGATCCCAATCTAAATCATGGATATTAAATAGCATCGTTCGACTCGCATTAGAATAATCTGTTACGTGCGTTTCCCCACCTGTCAGCTTCCACACTAACCAAGAATCAATGGTTCCAAATAACAGTTCACCTTTTTCAGCTCGTGCTTGGGCTCCTTCAACATTATCTAAAATCCAGCGAATCTTTGTTGCTGAAAAATAAGCATCAATAATCAAACCAGTTCTTTCATGAATCATGTCCGCATGTCCATCTTCTTTTAATTGATCAGCGATTGGTGAGGATTGTCGAGATTGCCATACAATCGCATTATAGATCGGCAAACCTGTTTGCTTATCCCAAACGACGGTCGTTTCACGTTGGTTCGTAATACCAATACCTGCAATATCAGAAGGTTTAACTCCTGATTCAATCAATGCGCCCGCGATAACAGACTGAACAGAATTCCAAATTTCATTTGCATTATGCTCTACCCAACCAGCCTTAGGAAAAATTTGTGTAAACTCTTTTTGTGAACTACCAATATTATTCCCTTTTTTGTCAAAAATAATTGCTCTTGAACTCGTTGTCCCTTGGTCGATCGCCATGATGTACTTTTGCTCTGTCATTGATGATTCCTCCTAATTTTAAAGCTGAACGAGCTCGTCTTACCTCGACTGAAAAATAGGAAAAATTGATTGAGGTGTTCTTTGCCTCACTCCATTTTTATCTTTTTTCCGAGAGGTTAGCTCGTAAAGTCAGCTTTTTTGTAAACGCTTTATATCCTATGTATTCATCATATCGCAAATGCTTTCTTAAAAACGTCATTTTTTTTTTTATTTCCAAAATAATTGAAAGTTTTTCCGTGGATCGCTCTTTTAGCAACAAAGAACCAAGAACAAAATCAACCAGCATTTTGTTTTTGGTCCTTTTAAACGAATTTATTTTTTATGACGCAACGCTCGAATTTTCATTCTAATTTGATTGATATCATAGGTCGAACCTAATTCGGACAACACATAAACCTCTTTTACAGAACGATAAGCATTCGGCTTACTAACATTTGTAATAATCAAATCATACTTTTTTTTTGAATCATATGTCTCTATTGTTAACCCATTCAAATTTTTCAAACTCAAAACTAATACTTGTGTCAGCACTTCTTTATACAAATGATCCATTTTCAAGTCAATACCGATCCATGTTTCACCAACAATCTCAAAATCAATGATTGCTAAAACGCTTAAATATGTTACTAATGACCATTCATGTAAACTATTGCCCTCTTCATAACTTTCATCAAAATATTCCAAACTTTTCTCCAAAAGTACATGTGAGAAGTCTGCTAATTGATAACTAGAAAAGTTTTGTTCTTTTTGCCAAATATTTTCTCGATCAAACAGTTCCAATTCACCCTTAAAAAAGTACAAACGACTATGAATTTGAGAAAAATAATAAAAAATCTTTTTCTCTAATGCTGGAAAAAATTTTTGTGGACGATAATATAAAATCACATGTTCCAACACAAACGTATCCGCCAAAGATGTTGGTGTCCGTCGCCCTCGAATCAAACTATAGTCAGCAAAATCCGTCTCTGTCAACACTGACATGCTTGTTAAAAAAACAAAATGAAGTAAGCCCTCTTCTTCATCGATTTCTAATGGATAGCGACTAAAAAAGCGTAAAACAAAAGAACGAACTATTTTAAAAAAGGGGTCCTGTTCATATAACTGACTTTTACTAGACAATTCTTTAAATATTTTGTGTTGCACTACGATTCGTTTTTTACTGATTGTCAGCCATAAACTGATTTTTAAGCGACTATGCTCTTCAAATGAAAGATTCAACGCTTTTTCTAAAGATTCGATAATTCTAGCATTTTGAACCGTCAGTGTTTTTTCTTGATGAACTTCATATGGCGTTAAAAACCAATAGACTTGAAAGTAAAAATAACGTATTTGTAGTTCTTCCCCTTTTAACTGACCATTGCGGATTTTAAGACCAAACTCCTTTAATAGTTGGTTTAGCTCTTTAATTTTTCGAAATAATGAAGACTCACTGGTCATAAACTTCGTGGTCAACTGAGCGATTGTAAATTCACGATAATGGAATAAATAATCGATCAGTTCAAATTTGATTGAGGCACGAAGATAATCGTCCAAGACTTGACTTATAGAAAACTGGTCTGACATCTGAACGACCACCCATTGTCCATCATAAAATAGCGAGCATTTATTTTCATATGGTTTTAAATGATAGGCTAGTTCTTTTAAATCACTTTCAAAAGAAGCCTTTGAAACACCTAAATGATCCAACAATTCAATATCAGTGATTCGTCCGCCTGCTAAAATCACCTTTTTTAAAATCTCAACTTCTCTTGCTTCTTTTTTATCTAATAATTCTTCAATTTTCATCCGCTTCACTCCACAAACCTTCTAAGCCTAACTGATTCGTGATATCGAGAACATTTGAATAATAAGGATGATATAAAAAATCTTTCTGATAAAGTTCCTCAAGTGTTTGCTCCATTTGAATACTCATTGCTAACGTATTGATTTTCTCTAATATATCGGCTTTTGAAACCAGCTGTGCCCCTAAAACCTTGTGACTTTCCTTTTCAAAAATAATTTTTCCGTAAATCGTTTCACTTCCCAAAAATAACGAACCTTTTTGCTGTACATGTGCTGTAGAAATAGGCTGATCATGAAAAGAACCTTCTGCTTCCGTCAGTCCAGTACTTGCTATGTAATAATCAACAAGTTTTGTTCCAATCGTTCGAATCGAACCAACAAATGGTCTTGTAGGTTGCATTAGATTTTCAGCCACGACTAATCCTGTCCTAACTGCATTGTTGACTAAGGGGATATAAAAGGACTCATCTGACAGACTATAAGGTACCTGAATGCAGTCGCCTATTGCAAAAATATCCACATGAGAAGTTTGTAAGTACTCATCCACAAAAACTGTCTGATCCGTATGCATTTTAATCTGACCATCCAAATAAGCTAAGTCTGGGCGCACATTCATGGCAAAAATTGCACTATCACATAACAACTGGGATTTTTTGGTTTCGATCATAAGCCCCTCATCTCCATCTGTTATCTTTGCAATAGTTTCATCGAAATGAAACACGACACCGCGGTTGGTCATTTCTTCTTGGACCGGTCTAATCATTTCTTCATCAAAATATTTAAACAATAAGTAATCCATACGCTCAAAAAGATGAACTGCTTTACCCATCTTTAAAAGCGTATCTGCCGCTTCTCCGCCAATTTGTCCCCCACCGATTACGGCTACTTTATCACTGTTTTGTAATTGCTCAATCGCCTTTAACACACCAGACAAAAATTTATATTTTAGCACTTTCTCCGAATCACTTCCCGGAATATTCTGAGCCCATTGACTAGAACCTGTTGCTAAAATTAATTTATCGAACGACATCACACATTCTTTATCTTTTTCCATGTATTTAACAATATGTTGTTTTGAATCTATGCTAATTACTTTTGCACTTAGTAGTAAAGAAATGCCCCATTCTTCTAGTTGTTGCTCCGAAATAAATTGCGCTTTTTCAATAGGATCGATCGTTTCATTAAAATAAAGATTGATGCCGCCAGGTAGATAGCCAATCGTTGCTTGCTTTTCAATTAAATGAATTTCAGCTGCAGGGTGTTTTTTTCTGATTGCCACAGCAGCCGACACTCCTGCAAAAGAAGCCCCAATGATGACGATTTTCACAATAAGACCTTCTTTCTGTATAAGTAGAACGTTTTCTTAAAGGATAGCATACGCTTGACCTAAACGTATAGACATACGCTGATTTGAGTTGATTTTTTAATAAAAAATGACCTGTTTGCTCTATTCTACTCCAGAGTCAACAGGTCATTTTAATTTTCCAGCTATGTGTTAATTGTCTTTCATAAACGCTTTGATCGCTTCAGCATTTTGCTGTTCATCTAACTCGATCACGCTGCCAGAATCTGTATAATCGTTAAATTGCCATGATCCTTCGACTGGAACGGATAATGATTTTAAAGGTTTGACCTTGCCAGTTAAAAAATCTTTTGCTAAATCGATCAAAAGGCTGGTCGGTACATTCGTATCGATTTTCCCAACCATTTTCCCTGCTACTTGAGGCAATTCCCAAATCGGAATCAAATCCTTTGATTGTTCAACTAGCGCATCCATCACTTGCTGCTGACGTCTGATACGGCCGAAATCGCCTTCTTCATCCATCCTAAAACGCGCATACTGCAATAAACTATTACCATGTAATGTTTGCTCACCTTTAAAAATATCCACACCATCTAAATTGATATCTTTTTCAGCTTCGATCGTGACACCCTTAGGATAAAGCTCATCAATAATATCACTGAACTCTTTAAAATCCATGACCACATAATAATTGATTGGTAAATCAAAATTATTTTTTAGTACATCCTTGGTCATTTGAGCCCCGCCATATGCATAAGCTGCATTGATCTTGTCTTGTCCACCATCGGGAAATGTTACATAGCTATCTCTCATGATTGAAATCAATTTGGGTTGCTTCGTTTTTCCATCATAATGTGCGACCATCAAGGTATCCGAACGACCTTGATCTTCATCATCATCTCTAGAATCATTCCCAACGATCATCACGGTTAATTCCTTATCACTTGTTTGTTCGTCACCAGTAAAATTTTGGTTTTTAGTAGGTAGTTTTGCTTCACTCTCTTCTTTGGCTGTTTGAAATGATACTGCTGCATAACAGCCTGCACTCACAACGATTAGCAAAACCGATAGCAAGCTAATGATCATTATTTTTACAGATTTTTTCATTGTACATTCCTTTCTAGACTTCAGCGTTAGATGGGCTAGCTCAACTATTTTCTTGACTAAAAGAAAAAAACTTCACCAAGAAAACTCAGCGAAGGGATTAGATTACAGTCTCTTAAACACATGACAAACAACATGTATCGACAAATTACCTAGATCATCTCTTCGTGGAGTTTTAGCACTATATAACGTAAAAAGCATTGCTTTTAGCTACTTTGAAACACGCCTTAATTCGACGAATTTTGTCCTACCCGTGCCAGTCTTTCGACATTTCTGAGCAGTAGCCTGTGTTTATATAGGAGCCTCACCTAACAAGTATTTAATTCATTTTAAACTATAAGCGTATCCAATCACAAAGTCAAATTAAATTCTACCTGAAACCTTTAGGATAATAAGTCCGCTACCCCGTTATCATTGCTACAACGTAGCTGGGGGGTAGAAGAATAAATTTTTTTTAAGAGTAATCTTTACCCTTTCTTAAAAATTCGTTTATTCTCTTTAAATTCAAATTTTAGATAGACATTCTTTGCGTTATCTGTTTCAATGTTTAAAAGACAGATACTTGGAGGATACCATGGAAAATTTTTTAGAAAAACAACAAGCATTCTTTTTTAATTTTTTAACAGATAGTATCGATAACTTTTTACTCGATCATTCTGATGAAACCTACTATGCATTTGCCTTAGTTTGTAATATTCATGAAGAAGGCGAAATCAACGTATACCTTAATACTGTTGAGCTTTGGCAAGACACAACTGACTATTATGCAACTAAAGGATACACTGACCAACAATTACAAGAGATGAAATATAATGCAAAGGATTGGGATGAAGACCAACAATTTGCTTCTCTTCACCTATTCGATGATTGGGTGGAAGATCCGCAAGCCATTGAAATGGTTCTTGAATGGATTAGTCAACAACTCATTTTGCTAGTTGATAGCGACACCTTTGAACGTATTCCTAAAGCAGCTGATTTTAAAGTATTAGTTTGCGATCATGATGAAGAAGCAGCTGACTCGCAAGAACGCTTTGAAAAATTAACAACATCTGACTATTTCCAATTAAATTGATCAAAAAGCGAGCAGCAGATTTTATTCTTGGGCTCTTTTCAAAAATGCCTACTTTAGCTCAAGGATAAGAAAATTCTTGTTTCTGCTCGCTCTCTTTAACGTAAGCCGACATTTGTAACTCTCTTTATCTAAACAATGTTTGCTCTTCCTATACTAAACCACTTCTAAAAACAAAGCATTAACTCTTCGATTCCAAAAAGTCTAATCGTTATTTCATTCACCTTTGTGATTAATTCCTTTTTATCTAAAATTTGATCTTTTGTTTCAATTTTGATTGTTTCGTTTGCATAGGTTAAAAAATCATACTCCTCTTTCATTCTGACTTGATAATCCTCTTTTTTATATAACGTATAATCATCGAGAACGTCTATCTCATATTCTCGTTTATAACCATTATTTAAAGCAATCGCAGTAACAAGTGAATTGACAGTCAGCTCATCTAACAGAATAGACTTTTCATCTATTATTAATGTATAGTTTTCATTTTCAATTATCCCGCAAACATTACAACCACCGTCTAATAAATCAACTGTTTTAGTAATTGTTGCTTTTTTCATTTTTACTGCTCCTCTCCTACAGCTTCTATTTCTTCTTTGACTATTATATCAAAGATGAAGACATCATGAAAAACAAATTTAGTTTTTCCACTTTGCTATTTAATACGACAAGGTAAAGTGTTAAATTCCCACAAAAATCAATATATTCAGGTCATTATAACGATCAAATCATTTATAGTTATTTTATATTTCTTTTGTATAAATATAGGTAATCTACTACATACAATTAAACCGTAAAAAAAAGTAACTTATAGGAGCTGCCATACTTGAGCACATTTTCTTAGAAATTTAATCGACATCTTCTTCTCTCAATAAGATGTGTGCACTTCTAAAACACAAGGTCTTCCTATTACTTTTTTAATTCTCTTTCAAAAAATGCTGCTACGACATCCATCATTTCTCCCTTGACCAAATGCCCCTCACCTTCACCTACAATAAACTGACTATTTTCAGCATAAGGTTCCGCTTCAATCATTTGATAAAAGTCCGCTGTATCTTCATAAGGAATTTTAGGGTCATCCGTTCCATGCCAAAATAGGACAGGACGTTGTGCCAGCTTTTCAGGTGCTTTTGAAAGATCATAATTTACTACCCAACTAAGTAATAGGGGTAAATCTTGCGGCACAAAAAAATCCATTTCAACTGAACGCTCCATTACCCGTTCAACATAACGCAAAGGCGCTGGTGTCCCCATCATACAAGCAGCAACACTGATTTCTGGATGCTGAGTCAATAAAGCACTGGTTGTGATCCCTCCCATTGACACACCACCTACGCCAATTTTTCCATCTTCGATCAGCTTTTGTTTCTCAAAATGACGCACTAACTGAACAAATTCAATAATATTGTATTGAATACTAGACCAAAATGTCACTGAAGGAATCGATGAAATAGGGCCCGATTTTCGTTCCCCATGATTCATTGCATCAGGTAAAATCACACGGATTCCTTTTCTTGCCAACTTCCTAGCTTGAGTCAGAGATAACTCTTTTGCTGACTGCCAGCCGTGATAATAAATGACAAGTGGTAAAGCATCACTTTTCTTCTCTTCTAAAACAACTTCCAGTAATGGAATTTTTTTGATATAGCGATGTCTAATACTAATTTTCATCCTACTCACTCCTAAAAATGTACTCATTTATTTATCTAAGTATACACCTCAAACTAAAATAGACCATCACCTTTTGTTTATTCGAAAAAATTATATCATCTGTTTTTATTATATTTTTTTCTTCTATGCCTTTTTAAAATAACTCTTAAGCGTAATAATATTAAAATAGTAACAAATATTCCTAAAAATCTAAGGAAAATAATCTTAACCAGTGCTAAGAGAGACTTCTCCTTTTTCATCTTCTTATAACTCGCCTCAATCACTTTTAAATTTTCTGGCAAAACTTGATAGGTCGTACGCCCTTGCCGTTCAATATCACATGCATCTGCATAATTACCTAATCCATCACTTGCCCGCAAATACAGTTTGCCTTCAATTGCTTCTCTATTTAACTTGAACATAAAATTGCCCTCTCTATCAGCAGAAGTTTCTTGATAATGATATTCATCATTATCTGTATAAAAAAGTTCGATTTGATAGGTATTTTTAGATGCTGGCATTTTGATTTCACCAGATATTATAGAATTTTCTTTAGCAAAATTTATCTCTGAAAAAAAGACAGTAGGTTTATCACTGAAAACAATGTATGGCACATTCTTATAATGATAAATCGTGCCTTCTTCAGAAGTAAAACAGAGATCGGTTGAGTAAAGACCAATTTTATCTGTTTTAACAGGGTTATTCTCATAATACATATCTCTGATTTTAATATTCTCTCGATAAAAAATAGTTTCAATAAAACCACTATAAATATGAACTGGCCCATTTAATACAAAACGTGCAAAACTCATATACGGGCTATGTTCAAAAGGAAACTCCAAATAAACGCCATCTTTCTTTGCCTTAATTCTTGTTGTCTCCCCATTTAGAATTTGTTTTCGAGCATATCGACTCGTCAAATCAAAGGAAGCCTGAAAATTCAATTCAGGAGTAAACTCACCAATTTCTTCTCCATAGCAAATAGTAGGATGAAATACAAATAGCAGACCAAGGACCAATAAACTCTTTTTCATATAAAAACTCCTCCAACAAAACCATGATCTCATTGCACTATAAATGACATTGCATAAACATCAGCAAGAACTTAAATATTTCTTGAGATGGAATCATTAAATAACAAATCATATCATTAACAGTATAAATAAATTCTATCATAAAGAAAAGTTTATTTTTATATTTTCTTCCTTTTTACTGTAAAAGTAATAATAAAAAAGCTTTGAATCCTGTTATATATGGATTCAAAGCTTTTAGGTTAAAAACCTTATTTAGTTTCACGGTGTAAAGTAACTTTTCTTTCACGTGGGCAATATTTTTGTTTTTCCAAACGATCAGGATTGTTACGTTTATTTTTGCTTGTAAGATAGTTACGTTCTTTACAAGAAGTACATTCTAAAGTAATGTTTACGCGCATGTGTTTTCCCTCCTATATCTAATTTCGTATTTCTAAGAATTTCTTAGCCTCAAATATCATATCATGTTTATCTACGAATTTCTACCCTTTTGACGAAATTTGTAAAGGAAAACTACTTTACAAATCTTATTGTGCTTTATATTCAGCGTAAGCATTGACGATCGCTGTGACCATTGATTGGTTTGGTCTAGTACTTTCGCTAGTTAAATGAGGTAAAATGACACTCACAGCAATCTCTGGATCATCTGCTGGGGCATAAGCGACAACGTTACTATTCACTGTAACATGTTCTCCCACATTAGTCTCAGCAGTACCAGTTTTAGCAGCAATATCAAGGGCTGCTCCTTGCATATACCGACCTGTCGTAAAGACACCTGTCCCGTGTACTACATCATAGAAACCTTTTTGAATAATGTTCATTTGTTCTGCACTAATATCAACTTTATTTAATTCCTTTGGTTTCATTTCTTCTTTTAAATCACCGAGTGTTCCATCTGACTTGTTATCATAAATACCTTCAACGACATGTGGCGCAATCCGAGTACCACCGTTTGCGACTGTTGCAGCATATTGCGCCAACTGCATTGCTGTATACGTGTCATATTGCCCAAAGGATAAATCGAGTAAATGTCCTGGCATAGGTGCTGCGTCAGTATCAAAAGCTGTATTAGATAAACCAGTCTCTTCCCCTGGTAAATCGATGCCCGTAGAAACACCCATTCCATATTCACCAAATGTCTTACGCAACACATTAAATAATGTTGGATCCCCTGTTTTGTAAGGTAAAACCATATTGTATTGATAATCTGTGTTCATCATTTTCAAGACTAATTTCATCATGTACGCGTTCGATGAATATTCTAATGCTTGTTCTGCATTAAGTGGTATTTGGTTCCCTAGGGTTTTGTTAAATACAGAT
Organism: Enterococcus ureilyticus; assembly: GCF_001730315.1. Lineage (GTDB taxonomy): Bacteria > Bacillota > Bacilli > Lactobacillales > Enterococcaceae > Enterococcus_L > Enterococcus_L ureilyticus. The sequence goes on along the minus strand of NZ_MIKC01000039.1, from coordinate 1,933 downwards.
GACTTTTGTTCACTTCCATAAATTTGTAATGGCTCATCGATCAGTACATCATTTCCACTGATCACACCTTGTTCATAACCAGCTGAAATCGTGGCACCTTTTACCACAGATCCAGGCTCAAAAGCTTTGTTGATTGTGGCTAGTGGATTAGAGGTCACTTCATTCGTGGCCACATCACGATCTAATGCTACCATCGCCATAACAGCTCCAGTTTTCGGGTTCATAACAACAACGTAGGCACCGTCTGAATAAGCAGCATTTCCAGTTGCTAATAGTTGTTGATATTGCTCCCGCACTACTTCTTCTATTTTAGCCTGAAACGCCATATCGATCGTTAATTTCAAATTTTCACCTTTTTTACCTTCTGATACAGGTGTTTGTGTAACGATTTTACCATTACTATCCAGTGTTACTTCTGATATCGCTTTTTGACCTTGAAGAACGTCTTCATATTGTTTCTCTAAATAACTAGTCCCTACCCGATCATTTAATTCATAACCTTTTGCGATATACTCATCAGCTTCTTCAGCTGGTAAACCAGCTTTTTGAGAAGATACTTTTCCGACTAAATTCGTAAGATCGGTGCCGTTTGGGTATTCCCGGTCCCAATCCACTCCAGTTGAAACACCTGCTATTTCTGAGGAGTTTTCGCCAATTATTGCGATCTCATCTTGAGTGACCCCTTCATTTTTGATAAAGGCTGTGTTTAATTCCCCCACAGAATTCATGCGTTTAAAAATGGTCGCAGCTTGTAACGTTTGCTCATCAAAATTGATTTCTTCAGGAGTGACTTTTTCAACTGTTTTAATATACAACGTTGCTTCATCTGTAATTTTATTGCCTTTTTCATCCACCTTGTCAGCATCAGTCAAACGCTTTTGCGCCGCTTTTAAATTTTCAGGATCTGCTAACCAGAAATCCTTCTTATCGCGTTCACTCAAGTCATCTGCTGGTACGTGGATCAACTCATTTACTTTGAGTGCAATAGGAACGAGGTCTTTGGGTTGAACCTTTTTCCCACGAGTATAGGTAATCGCAAGGTTGGCTTTATTGCCGACCAATATGTTCCCTTTTGCATCGTAAATCTGTCCTCTAGGAGCAGTACTTTTGATTTTTAACGTTGAATTTTCTTCTGCTTTTTGTGCATATTGCTGTCCTTCAGCAATTTGTAAGTATCCTAAGCGAACGATCAAAGCCACAAACAAACCAAAGATCACAAAAAACAGTAGGTTTAGTCGAAAGGGGATATGTGATTTTTTACTTTTTTGTGTCATAGGTTCTTCATTATTATTTTTTAATTTATCTAAAAAGCTCATTTTTTTCATTTATTGTTAATCCTCCATATGAGAAAATTCTCGCTTCTCTATTGTAACGAAAAAACACAAAAAAAAATAGAGGGAATCCTCTTACTAAGAAAATATTTAACTTTTATTGAATAAAAACGTCTGGGACATAACTCTACGAGTTATGATGTGCGCCCTAAAAGTTGTACGTAGATTAACCTGTCATTCGACTGGTATGAATTCGGTATTGAACCGGACTCATACCAGTCAATTTTGCTTTTATCCGATGATGATTGTAATAATCAATATAATTTGTAACTGCTCGTTTTAATTCCTCAAAGCTAGAAAAACTACGACCATAATACATTTCTTGTTTCATTAGACCAAAGAAATTTTCCATTAATGCATTGTCCAAACAATTTCCTTTTCGTGACATACTCTGGTATAACTTTGCTTGCTTCAATTGTCTGACATACTGTTGATTTTGGTAATGCCACCCTTGATCGGAATGGATTGTTGTTCGAAAGTTGGTCTTTTTACTTTCTTTAATGGTTGTTTTTAAAGGAATCAATACGCAATCCAACGTTGGTTTTTGCTGAAATTGATAGGCAATGATTTCTCCATTAAAACCATCAAGAAAAGGACTGAGA
>NZ_MIKC01000038.1 GCF_001730315.1 Enterococcus ureilyticus | reverse complement strand
AAGACCTGACAGATTCTACCTTTGATTCGTTCTTTTTTTAAGCCATTTTCATTAAAAGTAATGTTTAAGTCTAGAATATCTAAGGTTTCTTTGATAAGATTGGTGTAGGACATCTTGATTTCCTCCTTTTTGAATGGTTTTAGACGACTTAATTCTAAAGGATATCAGGGTGTCTTTTCTATTATTTTGCATTAAAAAGATGCCGGTGATTTCTCACCAACATCAGAAAGTATAGAGCCGGGATTTTTTGATTATTATTATATTTTAGAGAAAAACAACAAACGAAAAAATGGATTAATGATGTGGATTAGGCTAACTACTTTCTATTTCATTAGCAATAAAAAAAAAGTACTTTTTTTATTTAAAAAAAATGTTAATTCATCGAGGGATATTAGTTGATATTTTTTTAAAAGGATAGTATTATAAATACATACCAACAACAACCCTTTTTATTTTTTCATTTTACTCTTTAGAGTAAAACTCCTTTTCCCATCTTCTTTTGAAGGTGGGATTTTTTTATTTATATATTTATAATAATTGGAAAATGAAATAAAAAACCTCAAAAAGAAATGCGCTAGAAAATTTATCAATTGAGCGCATTTCTTTTTGGGATTTTATCTTTTTTATCCGATCATAACACTTTCATCTGGATATTTAAATTTCGCTTGTTGTTTTTGTCCTTTCGTTAATAGTGAGAAGCCAACAGTATAGATACCCACACGTCCGATGTACATTAATAACATGATAATCACTTTTCCAATACCAGTAAGTTCAGGTGTCAGCCCCATAGTCAAACCCACTGTACCAAAAGCTGAAAAGACTTCAAAGGCAACATATTCAATCCCAGAAGTTTCTGGGATGTGTTCGGTGATTGTTAAAAGCATGATTGAAAGTACACACAAAGTCAATGTGATAAAGAATAGTGTCAGTGCGCGAAATACGGTACTGTTTCGGATTGTTCGTCCTTGAAATTCTGCTCGTGTTCTACCTTTAAAAATAGAGACGATCTGAATGACCAATACAGCAAATGTTGTTGTTTTTAGACCACCAGCTGTTGAGCCGGATGTCCCGCCGACATACATCAAAAAGATTGTCGTAATCAGTCCGGCGTTAGTCATCTGCATATAATCGATCGAATAATAACCAGCAGTTCTTGGGGTGACAGACATAAAAAAAGTATTGGCCAGTCGATCAAAAAAATTTGTTCCAGTTGTTAACTGACTGGCATTGTGTTCAGTTAGGAAAAAGATGGCAAATGCTCCAAGCAACAATGATCCAGTCGTAATGAGCGCAATTTTCGTGTGTAAAGAGAATTTTCGTTTCTTTTTAAACTGCAATAGATCTTGCCAAACAATAAAACCAAGTCCGCCAGAAATAATCAAGAAACCAATCACGAATAAAACATAAGGCTTCGCTTGATAAGGCGTCAAGCTATCCCCTAATAAATCAAAACCAGCGTTGCAAAAGCTAGATATCGAATGGAAAAGTCCAAAAAACAACCCCTTTTTCCAGCCGAATTCTGGCACAAACTCAATTGCAAGTAGCGCAGCCCCGGCTAATTGAATGACAGTAGCTAATTTAACCACATACATCATCAAACGGAAGGCACCAGACATATCGTCTAAATTAAGAGCCTCGCGCAATAATATACGTGTACTCAGCGTAATCTTTTTACGCAGAATAAAATATAAAATGACGGGCATTGTCATAAAGCCTAAGCCGCCAATTTCAATCAAGATCATAATAAGTAGTTGTCCGTAAGCATTCCAATGCAAAGCTGTATTAAGAGTAGTTAGACCAGTTACACAAACAGCCGAAACAGCAGTAAATAAGGCGTCGATAAAAGGTGTTGATTGGCCGCTACGTGAAAATATCGGCAAAGATAGCAGCGTTCCGCCAACAAAAACTAACACAATAAACCCCAGAGCTATAATTTGAACCGCTGATAAACGTTTCTTTACTTTAATCACAATTTTATTTTTTTTCATCTTTTCCTCGGGAAAAATACTATGATCGTACAGTATTTTTTATTTTATTTGATAAATCCAAGTGTACCATTTTACGGAATATTTTCCAGTAATAAGAAAATTCTTTTTCTATTCTATAGCAATGAGGGGCAACAGAAAGTATTTTTTCAAAAGAAAACGCTTGTAAAAATTTGAATTATAAAGTATTATACAAACATAAAGTTAATTGTATATACAAGTTACTTGAGAGGAGCAAAGGAAATGGGTAAGTTTCAAGAAGATGCAAAAAAACTGTTAGAGAATGTAGGGGGCAAAGAAAACATCGCTGCTGTTTCACATTGTGCAACTCGAATGCGTTTTGTGTTAAATGATCCTAGTAAAGCAGATACTGTGGCGATTGAGAAAATTCCTTCGGTAAAAGGGACGTTTACAAATGCTGGACAATTTCAAGTGATCATCGGAAACGAGGTACCGCAATTTTATAATGAGTTTTCAACTATATCCGGACTTGAAGGCGTTTCTAAGGAACAAGGAAAAGCTGCGGCTAAACAAAATCTTAATCCGATTCAGCGAGCAATTTCTGTTTTAGCTGAAATTTTTACACCTTTGATTCCAGCATTAGTGATCGGTGGGCTGATTTTAGGCTTTCGTAATGTGTTGGAAGGGATTCCATTTAGCTTTTTAGATGGACAGAAAATAGTTGAGGTTTCACAATTTTGGAGTGGTGTCAATTCGTTTTTATGGCTGATTGGTGAAGCAATTTTTCAATTCTTGCCGGTTGGTATTACTTGGAGTATTACTAAAAAAATGGGAACAACGCAGATTTTGGGAATTGTCTTGGGGATTACATTAGTATCACCGCAATTATTAAATGCTTATGACGTAGCAAGTACAGCTGCTGCTGATATTCCGTTTTGGGACTTTGGATTTGCCCAAGTGAGTATGATCGGTTATCAAGCGCAAGTTATTCCAGCTATGCTAGCTGGATTTTTACTCGCTTATTTAGAACTATTTTTTAGAAAAGTTATTCCACAAGCAGTCTCTATGATTTTCGTACCGTTATTTGCTTTAGTTCCAACTGTTATGGCAGCTCATGTCATTTTAGGACCAATTGGTTGGGCCATCGGTAGTTGGATATCAGATATCGTAAATGCAGGTTTAACTTCGTCATTGAACTGGTTATTCGGTGCCGTATTTGGTTTCATGTATGCGCCATTAGTCATTACGGGGCTGCATCACATGACAAATGCGATCGATTTGCAATTGATTGCTGATTTTCAATCTACCAATTTATGGCCAATGATCGCACTATCAAATATTGCTCAAGGGTCTGCCGTATTGGCTGTTGTATTCATGCATAGAGGAAATAAAGAGGAAGAGCAAGTGTCGATTCCAGCGATGATTTCTTGCTACCTTGGTGTGACGGAACCTGCAATGTTTGGAATCAACTTAAAATATGTATACCCCTTTGTGGCTGGAATGATTGGTTCTGCTTGTGCCGGACTATTCGCTACTCTTTTGAATGTTAAAGCAATCAGTATCGGTGTTGGTGGGCTACCAGGAATTCTGTCAATCGTACCACAGTATTACCTAGCATTTTTTGGTGCCATGATAATTGCCGTTGTTGTTCCATTTATTTTAACGTATATTTTTAGAAGAAAAGGTATTTTTAATAAGCTTGATCCTGTGGATGAAGTGACAGGTAAATTATTTGTGAAAGAAAGTTAGTCAATGAAATAAAATTATTTTTATTTAAAAAGTAAGACGGTGTCTGACTGTCTTACTTTTTTTGTTATCTCTTTTTTCTTTTAAGAAAATAGTTGGCTTTTTTTCTTCTTTCAGGTAGACTAAATAGGGTTTAAGAAAAGGGAGAATGTCAGATGGATATTTATTTAAAAAGTGCTATTTTGCATATTATTGATCGTGAAACCGGAACTCCGGTATTTTCAGCAAAGGAATTAGATTTAACAACAGAGTATATTCGGGTCTATCTAACGAGTAAAATAACAAAATTATCAACTGCCCAAACAAAAACGGGTATTTTAGCTGAAGAAAGTATGTTTGTGGATAAGATGAGAGGAATTCCCAATGATTTTGTTCAAAAAAGTCAGCTATTAGCGCAACACTGGTATGATGTATACTCAGGCAGTGAAGATGCACCAAGTGCCGATGTTCTGTTTATTTTATACGAGTTGGATACTGTGATGCATTTAGCTATGATCAAATTGAACTATAAAGAAAGTTACACGCATTATGTGGATTATGAAGATGAAGCTGTCTTCAATAAATTGATCATTAATCGAGCGATTTTACCTTCAAAATCACAAAAACCAGATGAAGGTATGACGGTTAATCTAGATACTTTAGCATATGAGTTACTAGAAAAGCGTTATGAATTTTCTGGCGAAAAAATTTGGTATTTTTCAGAAAAAGTAATTGAATCACAACCAGCACCTTCTATAGAAGAAAACATGAAAGAAATAAAAAAAGCGGTAAAACGAATTGGAAAAAAATTTAATGAAGATGAGTTTGAACTAATTGCGTCCGTCAAAGAGGCTGTGTATGAAAGTATTGAAGAAACTGGCACAATTGATAATGAACAAGTAGCTGAATTAGTGTTTAAAGAAAATATTTCAGCTCGGATGGCTTACCAAGATGAAGTCAATGAGTCAAAATTTGTTGATAAGACACCGCCAGTTCGAGAAGCAAGAGAGATTTCAGAGAAAAAATTTGGGAAGCAAAAATTAAAAATGAGTAATGGTATTGAGTTGATTGTTCCAATTGAGGTTTATCGTAATGGGGATTTGATTGAATTTGTAAATAACCCAGACGGAACAGTTTCGATCGTTTTGAAAAATATCGAAAAAATCAGTAATCAGTTATAGCTAAAAAGCACTTCATTCTTTGTGATGAAGTGCTTTCTTAATGATTCAATAGGGTTCAATCAGTTAGTTGCTCAAGTGCTTTTTTAGGGATTGTGTTTTCAGGCACTTCTTCCCAGCTTAGTACACCTTTTTTAGGATTGACTTTCAATTTTAAATAAGCATTTATTCGTAAGGGTTTCTCACGAATTTCTCTTAGTACTTGGACGTCTTTTTCACCTTGTTTATTAAACGCAATTTGAGTATAATCATATTCTGTATATTTCTCGCCATTGTCGAATTTCCCTGTTTTTATTTCATCAGGTGTTCCCACTCGAGTATAGTAGTCTTTACCACCGTAATAATAATTATAGCCAAACCCAACCGCAACTGACAAAAGTACGAATGGTAGGATGAAAAGTAGTATTTTTTTCATTATCGTCACCTCTTATTATGTAGTATGCCTTTTTTTTAATCAAGATGCCATAGAATTGGCTTATAATAATGTGACAATTTTGTTAGAGTGGCAATTGTGAGAGTTCATAAATTCGTCAAGGTATAGTTACACTTTTTTTAGAAACTCGTGATACAATAGAAGAAAGACAGGGGGAATGAGAATATGATGCCTTTTTATGCAATGTTTGATCCAACCTATATTCTAGTTATTGTTGGGTTACTGATCTCAATGGCTGCATCTGCTTATGTAAATAGTACATTTAAAAAATACGATAAAATCCAAAGTCGAAATAAAGTGACGGGTACAAAAGCGGCTCAATATATTTTGCAAAAAGAACGGATCAACGATGTTGGCGTTCAACAAATTAATGGTAATTTAACTGATAATTATAATTCTGGGAATAAGACTTTAAGTTTATCAGAAGCAACAGCCCAGTCAACTTCTGTTGCAGCAATTGGTGTTGCAGCCCATGAATGTGGACATGCGGTACAAGATCATACTGGCTATAGTCCGTTAAAAATACGTGCGGCGATAGTTCCTGTAGCTAATTTTGGTTCTGCGTTATCTTTTCCAATTATTTTAATTGGTGTCTTGTTTAGCTGGAATCAGACGTTGATCAATATTGGAATCTTCGCTTTTTCGTTGGCGTTACTTTTTCAATTAGTTACATTGCCGGTAGAATTTAATGCGTCAAGACGAGCGCTAAAGATTCTGTCAGATGGAAATATTTTGACAGAAGAAGAAGTACCGATGGCAAGGAAAGTTCTATTTGCCGCAGCTTTAACCTATGTAGCCGCGGCCTTAGCTACATTTTTACAACTGCTTCGTCTGATTATTTTATTTGGAGGAAACAATCGTAGGAACTAAATAGTAGACGATTTTGTTTTATTACCGCAATTTTTAAGAGTGTGTTATCATTATGATAGATAGTAAGAAGGAGCTGAAAAGAATGAAAACATCAACAAAAATTAGTATTGGCTTAGGCATTGCAGCAGTAGCAAGTGTTTCAGTTGCCGTGATCGCATCTGAGAAAATCGTCAAAAAAGTTTACCATGTATCGAATCGTTTCAAGGCAAAAAAATTCGTGAACGATAAATTTGGTGGAAATGAAAAATTGCTAGGAATTGTAGATGATTTATCTGATGATGAGCTTGATTCTATGATGAATATTTTAGGCAAAGTCAAAGACGGCAGAAAGAAAATCTCTTCTTACGGGGAATCATTAAAAGGCAATACTGAGAATTTAAAAGATCGCTTGGTTACCTTTGTAGAAGAAATGATGTAAAAAAGCAGAGAGTATATGGATATTAAGGACTGAGATATATCTCAGTCCTTTTGTGTTTTTATTTTGTGATTAATAAATAGCAAAATACAAGATCATCCATACGTTTTAAAGAAAGACCAGTTTGTTCATAAAATTTTTCCAAGCGATAGTGGAGGGTATTGCGATGCATATACAAATCTTTAGCAGCAGAACTAATATTTCCTTGGTTATGCCAAAGAGCAAGAATGATTTGTCGAATCTCACTAGTCAAAACCAGTTGGCTAGCAAAAGTTGTAATGATTTTGCTTTGGTTCATGGCCTCTTTAGTAAAATAATGTAGAGCCACATCGGGTAATGAGAATGCAGATTTTCCCCGAAGGTTTTGTGCTTCTTGTTTAAAAATATACTGCTCTTCTTGAAATAAATTTGGCAAATGTTCGTTAGCTTGGAAAAAATTTCCAACAAATGCAGTTGTGGATGAATCAAAGTCAGCATCCAAAGTTAAAAAGATACTTTGAATATCTTCTAGAGTGTAATGATTTTTATAGTATTTTTCAATTAAAGCGCCATCATTTTCGGTAGTAAAGAAAAAATCTTCAAAATTGGGAAAGATTTCTTGTATACTGTTTTCCCATTCTGACTGTAAAAAATCTTTGGGCTTTTTGATTTGGAATTGAATGATGCGGAATGTTCCGTCACTTTCTAGAGCTGTTTGATTAAATAAATAGTCATACCAAGGATGTTTTTTGTGATCAACAATTGATTCTTTTGAAGGGAAAATTGTTTCTAACAAACGAATTTCTGTTTCTTGTAATGCTTCTTTAGCAAGGATAAAATAGCTTCCAGCAATCGGTAGTGAAAGCCATTCGCTAGAAGCTTTTGTTTGCTGGATTCTTCCGGTAGGATATAATTCGATTAAATCTTCAATAGTCATAGACACACCTCACAACTTTATTGTACCATGAACAAGAGAAAAAGGTTTAATGATTAAAGTGAATGAAAGGTGGAAATGACTTGAGTGAGAAGACGAGCAGTCTAACGATAGCAGAAAAAGAACGATTTATGCAAGAAGCCATCAGTGAAGCAAAAAAGGCAGGAGCCATTAAAGAAGTACCTATCGGGGCGATTGTTGTATTGGATGGACAAATCATAGGTCGTGGACATAATCTTCGTGAAGAAAGTCAAGATGCTACTGCTCATGCAGAAATGTTTGCCATCAAGCAAGCTTGTGAGGCAATTGATAATTGGCGTTTAGAGCGAGCGCAGTTATTTGTCACCTTAGAACCTTGCCCGATGTGTAGTGGTGCGATGATCCTTTCTAGAGTCAACGAAGTTTATTATGGAGCCGTAGACCCAAAAGGCGGAACAGCGGGAACATTAATGAACTTGTTAGAAGATGAACGCTTTAATCACGTAGCTTATGTAGAATCAGGCATTTTAAAGCAAGAATGCGGGCAACTTCTTTCAAATTTTTTTAAAAAATTAAGGGAGGAAAAGAAACTTTTAAAAAATCAACAGAAAGACTAGCCAAGTAACCAAAAATGCGGTATACTAAATCTTGCCGAAAGGCTAGGACAATGGTGGGCTTACGAAGCGTGTCAGATCCGGAAGGAAGCAGCACTAAGTAGGTGCCGCCATGTGTCTGAATTGAATGTGATTATATCAACGTTTCTAGCGATGCTAGAGACGTTTTTTTTATTAAAAAATATACTTAGGAAGCACAAAAGAAGCATTGCTAGAATGCTTCTTTTGTGCTATAAACCTATGTTATTTAATTTCTCTACAATGTCAGTTTTTTGCTTTTTCGTAACGTGAGTATAAATCTCTAAAGTTGTCTTTTCATCACTGTGGCCTACACGTGCCATAATAGCTTTTATTGGTACGTTTAACTCAGCAAGTAAAGAGATGTGAGAGTGCCTAAAAATATGGCTAGAAAGTTGTTTATTCTTAATTCCATACTTACCTAAATTAGCATTCATTGTTTTTAAAGATCTATTTAATGAATTGACCTGTATAAGTTTGCCGGTTTTACCTACAAAGATATAGTTGCTAGTTAGACTGGATTTACATTTGATTTAGATGATAGTACACCTTATGGGATCAAAACTCACTTGTGGGTTACTCAAAATTGGTTGGGCGATCACACTGATCCTTATAGCTATTTGGCAAGTTGGGGTATTAGTAAAGTGCAGTTGCAACATGATTTGTTTAATGGATTGACAGAGAATGGTACGACCAATCCAACTAAACCAGCACCAACAAAACCTCAAACAGGACAACGAGTTGCGATGTCAGGCGTGTTTACAACAAATCAAAGCTTGCCTGTATCTAGACATACTACAGTTGATAGTGCAGCATTAGCTTGGTATGATCCGTACGAATCAATTGTTTATGATAGTTATGTACAATCTGCTAACTACGTTCGGATCAGTTACATTGATTACGGTGACAGTCGCCGTTATGTTGCTGTTGGTCCTGATGACGGACAGATTGATACGACATTGGGTAGAGGATTTTTTAATTAAATAATGATATTATTTGCAAAATATCAGAAGAAGTAGTAAATTGAAATTACCAATTTCTGACCCTAACATTTTTTCAAGGTACTCACTCCCCAGAGTACTAAACTCCTTTTCCCATCTCTTTTGAGGTGGGATTTTTTGTTTTCTGGAAAATAAAAAAGCAACTACCTTTATTGGCAGTTGCTGCAGAGTGATTGATATTTACATTGTATCTATTCTATCTTTATTAGCAATCAATGGAAATAATTTTAAACAATAAATCGCAGATAGACCTACTAAGACATAAATGATTTTTGCAAGTATTGTAGTTGATCCTCCGAAGATAGTTGCTACTAAATCAAATTCAAAAAGTCCGACTAATAACCAGTTTAATCCCCCGACAATAACCAACGCTAATGCAACAGAATCTAAAGCTTTCATATATATTCCTCCTTCTTTAATATTTTTAAGTATAAGCTATAAACAATAATTTTTCATATACAAAGCTCATGAGAGTTTTCCTTTTGAATAATTTAATTTATATGATAGAATGATTGATTTGTTTTAGGGTTTTTTTACGTTAAAAAGCTCCCACGATTGTGGGGGCTCAAATTGATTTGACCTTTTCATCATCATCAAATCGATATTCTATAGAATCGCCAACCCCTTTTGACCACGTAGCGTAGACAAGATTATTAGTTTGGTTTTTTGATGCTCTTGTGGGGGAACCTAATATTTCACAGACTTCTTGGTAGGTCATGCCAATTTTTATTTTTTTTATTTGGTCATCAGTTATTTTACTGTTTTTAACTTTGTTGAATCCAGCATCAAAATTTAGAATAGCAATGACATCGTTGGTTTTTTGATAACTTAATGAAGCTCCGTGCTTACTTTCTTCAGCAAGAATCAATGTATTATTCCCTTCTTTTTTGAATTGATACCCGTGGTTGTCACTGCTTTGCTTCATCTTTTTTTCTATATCATCTGAAGACAATTTAGAAATATCCATATCGTTAAATAAATCTGTAATAGTATTTTGTTGAGAGGTGTACCAATGATACAAGCCAAAAGACAGTAAAACCAAAATAATTACAACGGAACCAACAAGCATTTTCTTTTTCATAAGATAAACTCCTTTAAATTTACTTTTAAGGTATTATTATAAACTACCCTCACACAGTTCTGCAATCCTATCCTCAACCTCCACACTCAACACCACCAACCTCCACAACTCCACAGCATCCTCTAAACGCTCAAACTCCCAACGAGCTGCACCGCTATCGCTAACCAATCCTACTACATTACCATCTAATATAATTATCTGCTCTGTATGAAAACGATTACATATAAATGCGCAAAGAGGGGAGGAAATTATTTTATGCAATTGATTTTAATGGTTTTAAGACAAACTCGCGTATAAAGCTATCAGGGTTTTTTACTGCAAATTTCTCGATCACAAATTGCTGACGATTATTATAATGACCAAAGGTAGCAACCTCGAACTTCCCGTCCTCAAGTAAAAGAATAAGGTTAGCGAGTTCTTTCTTACTGACAAGGCAATTGACATCAGCGAAAGCGGTATGCAACGTAAAACGCACTAGCATATCGGGGAACAACTTTATTACCCTAATCTTATCTACTACTGCAACATAGCTATTCTCGTCCATGATATTCACCCTCCTCAGCATTTAAGTAAAATATAAATTCATCCAACCCAACCTCATTAATTAGCCTCTGACCACAACCCCATATGTACTTTTGAAATTCTTGGTAGGTCAGTAGACCGGATTCGTATTCATCGATTATATTCACAAGATCACTCCATCTCGCTATAATTCCACTGGTCAAATATATATTCCATACGCCTTGTTTCCATTTTAAAATCATCCAGGTTATAAACTTTTTTACTTGATAAAGTCAAATATTGATAGGGGTCAGTATATTCTAAAACAATAAAGTGGTCGATCTTCTCAAGCGGGAAAGCAGCTAAATAGTCTTTTTTCTTTATCTTAGGAAAGGACCATAGATTATAAATCGTTCCCTCTATGTTTAAGCGTTTAGAGGATACTTTTCGAAATGGGACCAGGTGCAACGAGTAAAAATATTGCGCTGGTCGTATATGCTCTTTTAAATGTACAGTTTTTACATATCTCATTATCATCACCTAAGCATATTATACAAACGTTTGTTCTCGTTTGTCTAGCGTGAGATACTTAACCAGTTGTAAAATGATTAGTAAATATGTTAAAAAGATAAAATATTAAGAGAGTGGATTTGAACTATAATATCGTTATTTTAAAAATGAAATTAGGAAGCATAAAAGAATTAAGAAATTTGTAACCATATGTAATTATATTCTTTTTATTAAGATAGGTAAGACGAAGGAAGGCAGATTTTCTAAGGATTTGCAATTATATGTACTTGTTATTTAAAATTAAGTAGGTGTCGCCATGTGTCTGATTAGATGATCGATTTATCAAGGCTTATAGGCCTTTTTTTGTCTGAAAGTGAAAAATATAACGAGTGTGATCAGGGAATAGACGTGTTAAAATTGAGTGCAGAAGATGTTGTTGAATTAGAACAGGTTACAAAAGTCATTCCTTTTATAACGAGCCAGTAGGGGAAACAAATAAAGAACTGGAATGTATGGCTTATGATTTATTTACTGATCTGGCTGATTCAGGGCATTTTATTTCAGAAGAAGTGTGGATGAGTGAAGTTACTTTATACGCGTATATTGATTTAAAACGATTGTTTCCTCAGGTCAATTAATTTTTTGAAAGAAAATAGTTTTTTACAGATGAAACTATTTTGAAAAATACGTGAAAGTTTTTATACAAAAAAAGAGCATCAGCCATGATTCAATGACTGATGCTCTTTTTTTGAATCTAGAAAACGACTTGGAGGCACTTGCTATTTCAAATTGATTGTTTTTTCACCAAGCTCTTCTCCAGCCATTCCTTGCGTCGCTTTCAAAATGACAGGTGTTTGTGAATCATCTAGATCATAAGAAATAAGTGCTTTGGCTGTACCGCCAGGTTTAATGTCGTCTAGTTGATGTTCGGTGTATTGCGCAAATTTTTCATCTTGTGGAGTCATTCCAACAGTTAATTTATTGAGAACTTCTTCAGCTTCTTGAGTTAATGACATACAAGCAATCCAAACAGTTGAAGCTGAAATTAAATCCTTACTATCGTTTGTTACTTCATAGGTAATGGCCAGTTGCGGTTTTTCTCTAAGTAAATTTTCGTCAGCAGGTAAAACTTCAGTGGATAATATTTTAAGAGTAGCCATATCGATTTTTAAAGTGTCATCTTTAAAATAGACTTTTTCCATATTTTTTTCAGAACTTGAAGAATTATCTGCTTTTTTATCCTCTTTTGATGCTGTATTTCCACCACAAGCAACCAAGGTTGCACAACATAGAGTTAAGACTCCTATACTCACCAATTTTTTCATTCTTATATCCTCACTTTATCAAATAATAGTTACAGAAGACCCTATAAAATAAAAGCGATGTTCTTTTTTATAGGGACATTTTATTCTATACTACCTTGTATCTTGTTAAATAACAAGGTGACTTTTACTAGTAATGTGAGAATTGAAAAAATGCTGATGTTTCGGTCTATTGTTTGTTCCATTTTATAGTTAGTTATCTTTATTAAAAGTACGATGATTGTTCTTTTATCTTTCACAAATGTGATACCTATGATATATTTTGTTGAAAAGGGAAAAAGGAGTAATTGCATGGATGAAGAAAAATTATTAATCAGGATAGCAGAAATGTATTATCAAGAAGATAAAAATCAGAGTCAGATCTCAAAAGAATTAAATATTCACCGTACAACAATCAGTCGATTATTAAAACGATCAAGAGAGGAAGGGATCGTTAAAATTTCGATCAATTATGATCTTTCGGAGACGTATTCGTTGGAGCAAGCCTTAGAGCAACAATTTGGATTACATAAAGCTATTGTTGTACCAATTGCCATTGAGGCAAGTATACAGCAAAAAGAACAAGTGATTGGAAAAGCTGCTGCCGATTATTTATTTGAGCAATTAGAAACGGGGATGAATGTTGGTTTTTCATGGGGACATTCTTTAGCTTCAATGGTGAACGAAATGGGGCATACTGAATCAAAAGATATTGTTTGTCTACCTATGATCGGCGGCCCATCAGGAAAATTAGCTAGTGAGTATCATGTCAATACCATTGCATACACTGCATCAAAAAAAATGGGGGCTAAAGCATTGATGATTGATGCACCTGCTATTCCTGAAACATTGGAACTTAAAGAGGCTTTGATGAAAAATGCCTTTAATCAGAAATTGCTTCAGTTATGGGAACAATTGGATATAGCGGTTTTCGGTATTGGAAGTCCTCATTTAAGCAAAAAGGATATTTGGCAAGCATTTTATGGTAAAGATATACTTAGTGAATTGGCAGAAAGAGATATCGCAGGAGATATTGTTTCTCATTTTTTTAATAGTGCAGGATTACCAATAGCTAGTGAATTAGATGATCGCATCATTGGCATCACCATTGATCAGTTGAGAGAAACGCCAATAAAGATTGGTATAGCTGAGTCAAAAGAAAAAGCGCAAAGCATTGTGGCTGCATTAAAAGGACAACTCTTGACGACCCTTGTAACTACTGAAGAAACAGCAAAAGAAATCTTGGCACAATCAAGAAAAAAATAATTCATTAAATTTGGTTCAATCAAGTTGAAACCCTAACTTTATAACGTTCTAGAAAACTAAAAAACTTAGTTCTCTAGGACGTTATTTGTGATTTGGGAATAACAAATGTGAAAAAGTGCTTGACATTGTGAAAGCACATACATATAATGAGTTTGTGATATCACATAAGTTAATATTAAATCACTAATGTGAGGAGTGTTCTAATGAGCTGGTTAGAAGTAGAGAAAAAAACGGTTATCGTAACAGGTGGATCTTCAGGTATCGGTGCGGCGATAGTCAAGGAATTGTGTCATTTAGGCGTCAAAGTAGTAAATACAGATTTGCAAGAAGGGACTTTTGAGCATGAAAACCTTTCTTTTATTCAAACGGATGTAACGTCACGTGTATCTGTGGAACAAGCTGTTAAATCTACTATAGATATGTTTGGAAAAATTGATGCTTTGGTAAATAATGCGGGAATTAACATTCCAGCGCTGTTGGCAGATACAAATCAATTGGATAGTCCCTATGAATTAAATGACGCACTTTTTGAAAAGATGGTGAATATTAATCAAAAAGGCGTTTATCTAATGAGTCAAGCTGTTAGTCGATACTTAATCAAAGAAGGAGCTGGTGTGATTATCAATATGTCTTCTGAAAGTGGACTTGAGGGTTCAGAAGGACAAAGTTGTTATGCTGCAACTAAAGCGGCAATCAATAGCTTTACTCGTTCTTGGTCAAAAGAATTAGGCAAATTAGGCATTCGAGTAGTAGGGATTGCACCAGGTATTATGGAGGAAACGGGCTTACGGACAGCAAGTTATGAATCCGCTTTAGCTTATACGAGAGGAAAGACAGTGGACGAAATCAGAGCGGGCTACAGTCAAACAAGTACAATTCCACTGGGGAGAAGTGGAAAATTGGTTGAGGTGGCAGATTTAGTCGTTTATTTAATATCAGATCGTTCTAGTTATCTCAGTGGGGTGACAATCAATGTTGCTGGTGGGAAGACGAGGGGGTAACTTGAATGACAAAAGTAGTGCTAGTAGCGCACGGAAAACTTGCTTTAGAGATGAAAAACTCTGCTGAAATGATTTTTGGTGAATTATCTCATTTTTCTGCGATTGAATTTTCCAAGCATGATGGATTAGAAAGCTTGTCTGAAAAAATAATGAAAGACCTTAAAAAATCAAATGAAGAAACGCTGCTTATTACGGATCTTTTCTGCGGCACACCTTACAATGCTAGCTGTAGTATTTGTATGAAAGAACCAACACTGCAGATCGAAGTGATTTCAGGTATGTCATTACCAATGGTGTTGGAAGTAGCGGCTATGATTGATGCAACACCGCTCAGTCAAGTCGTTAACATAGTGAAAGAAGCTGCGGCTGAAACTGTAAAATCATTTAAAGAACAAGTTATTAAAGACGAGGAGGAATTTTGAGATGGAAATAAAATTAGCAAGAATCGATGATCGATTGATCCATGGACAAGTAGCAACTGTTTGGGCTAAAGAAGCAGGAGCTCAACGAATCATCGTTGTTAGCAAAGAAGTAAATGAAGATGAGATCCGCAAAACCTTAGTTAAACAAGCCGCACCTCCAGGGATCAAAGTCAATATTGTTGACGTAGAAAAAGCCATCAAAGTGTATCAAAATCCTAAATACAAAACAGAAACAGTGTTCTATTTATTTACGAATCCTAGCGAAGTTGTAGCATTAGTTAAAGGTGGGGTCCCATTAAAGACAATCAATATCGGCGGTATGCAATTTAGAAATGGTAAAACACAGATCACGAAAGCCATCTCTGTTAGTCAAAGAGATATAGAGGCATTCTATGAGCTGAAAGAATTAGCAGTTACGTTAGATTGCCGTGTTGTTGCAACAGATCCTAAAATCGATTTTGAAGGGAAATTAAAAGAAGCAGTTACGAATTAAGGAGGAGCAAAATGGCGTTATCGATAATTCAAATTGTACTGATTTTTATCTTTTCATGTGTTGCGGGTATGGGGAGTGTTTTAGATGAATTTCAAACCCATCGCCCTTTAATTGCATGTACCATTGTTGGATTGATTTTAGGTGACCTGACAACAGGAATTATTTTAGGTGGAACATTAGAGCTGATTGCTTTAGGTTGGATGAATATTGGCGCGGCACAATCACCAGACTCTGCTTTGGCAAGTGTGATTGCGACAATCTTAGTAGTAGTCGGGCATCAGGACATTCAAGCCGGTATTGCAATTGCTTTGCCAGTGGCCGCAGCAGGCCAAGTTTTAACAGTAATTGCTCGGACGATTACGGTCGCTTTTCAACACGCTGCGGATAAAGAAGCCGAGACGGCAGCTTTTAACAAAATTATTTTTCTTCATTTTAGTGCATTATTTGTTCAAGCGCTACGTGTAGCGATTCCTGCGACGATTGTTGCCATATTTGTTAGTGCGGAAATGGTCAATAAAATGTTGGCAATGATTCCAGAAGTCGTTACAGGTGGGCTGGCAGTTGCTGGCGGCTTTATTGTGGTAGTCGGGTATGCCATGGTTCTAAATATGATGAGTGTAAAATACTTGATGCCATTTTTCTATTTAGGGTTTGTTTTAGGTGGCTATTTGGAATTTAGTTTGCTTTCATTTGGTGTGATTGGTTTAATCATTGCATTGATTTATGTTCAATTGAATCCTAATTTTACTAAGTCACTCACCTTACAACCAAACGAACAGATGGTTTATTCAGGAGCAATTGTTGCAGACGATGAATTAGATGATTAGGGAGGAAAAAAATGGAGACAATAGTGAGCGAAACGATTGAGGAGCAGCCCTTACAATCCGTCATCACAAAAAAAGATTTAATGATGACGTTTGTTTTTTCAAACTTTCAACAAGCATCTTTTAATTATGAACGGATTCACGCACTTGCTTTTTGCGTGGACATGATTCCGACAATCAAGAGAATTTACTATACAAAAGAAGAACAGTCAGAAGCGCTAAAACGACATTTAACATTCTTTAATACAACACCAGCTGTCTGTGGTCCTGTGATTGGTGTAACGATTGCGATGGAAGAAGCCAAAGCAAGTGGCGCTGATATCGATGATGGTACGATCAATAGTTTAAAAGTGGGCTTGATGGGTCCGTTAGCAGGTGTGGGCGATCCCTTAGTTTGGGGGACTCTGCGTCCGATTGCAGCAGCAATCGGTGCCTCACTTGCTTTGTCTGGGAATATTTTGGGTCCTATTCTCTTTTTTATAGCTTTTAATGCCGTTCGTCTGAGCATGAAATGGTTTGGTTTAACTTATGGATTCAGAAAAGGTTTAGACATCGTTAAAGATCTGTCAGGTAATCTTTTGCAGAAATTGACGGAAGGTGCGACCATTTTAGGGCTATTTATCATGGGTGTCCTTGTGACTAAGTGGACAACGATCAATATCCCTTTAGTTGTGTCAAAAACACCTGGACAAGATGGAAAAATGATTGTTACGACAGTTCAAAATGTGTTGGATGATTTAGTTCCTGGGCTGTTAGCCTTAGGATTGACCTTATTAATGATGAAATTATTGAAGAAAAAGGTAAGTCCGATTGTATTGATTTTTGTTTTATTCGCAGTGGGAATTGTAGGGTATGGATTAGGTCTTTTAAATTAAAATAGTTGGAGGTATTTTAGGATGGAAACAAAAGCAGTCCGTTTATATGGAAAAAAAGATTTACGCTTAGAAGCGTTTGAATTACCTGAAATTAAAGAGGATGAAATTTTGGCCTCTGTTGTGACAGATAGTATTTGCATGTCTACATGGAAACTGGCTAATCAAGGTCAAGAACACAAAAAGGCACCGCAAGATTTAGAGCACAACCCAATTATTATTGGACATGAGTTTTGCGGTGAGATCTTAGAAGTGGGTAGTAAATGGCAAGGGAAATACCAAGCAGGAGAGCGCTACGTAGTACAAGCAAACCTTCAATTGCCAGATCGTCCAGATTGTCCAGGATATTCCTATGCCTATACAGGAGGAGATGCAACGTACATCATTTTATCGCGAGATGTTATGGAGCAGGACTGCTTAATTCCATATAAAGGAGAGACTTACTTTGAAGGCTCATTGATCGAACCTTTATCATGTGTGATTGGCGCATTTGAAGCAAATTATCATTTGATTGAAGGCTCTTATGAACATAGAATGGGAATCAAATCAGATGGTCATCTACTAATTATGGGCGGTACCGGTCCAATGGGCTTATTAGCAATCGATTATGCCTTGCATGGGCCGACCACACCTAAAAAAATTGTGATCACGGATATGAGTGACGAAAAATTAAAACGTGCTGAAAAATTATATCCAAGTCAAAATGGTATTGAAGTGACATATCTCAATGTAAAAGAGTTAGAAAATCAAGTTGAGGTGCTAAAACAAACGGTTTCTGGAGGATTTGATGATATTTTTGTAATGGTTCCTGTTTCGGACGTTGTCGCGGATGCTTCTAAATTACTGAACCCAGATGGCTGTCTGAACTTCTTTGCAGGGCCGCAAGACAAATCATTTTCAGCGCCAATCAATTTCTATGATGTACATTATTCATTCACTCATTATGTTGGAACTTCAGGTGGAAATACAGAGGACATGCGCAAGGCTGTTGAACTGATTGAAACAAAACAAGTAAAAGTTGCCAATGTCGTCACGCATATTTTAGGGTTGGATGCGGTAGCCGAGACAACCTTGCATCAATCAGAAATTGGTGGAGGGAAGAAGTTAGTTTACACACATTTGTCTTCTAAATTACTTCCATTAGCGGAAATGGAAAACCATAATGCTCAATTAGCTGATATCCTTCACAAGACTGATGGTATTTGGAGTAAAGAAGCAGAAGAATTTGTACTAAAGAGTTTTAATAGAATTTAAAATATACAAGGAAAGTCATTCGTAAAATACGAGGCTTTCCTTTTTTAGGGTTAAAAGCTATGGCTTTCATAAAGTTTTTTGCTACCATAATTTTTTTGACTATACCTGCAAATGAATAGATGAAAACATTATTGTATCGCTGACTATAAATAAAATTGTACTTATAATAATTATCAGCGCAAAAAAAGTCGAATTATTTATAATTTTGATAAATACTTCTTTTTTCTATCATAGGTTTAGATGAATAAGGTATAATGAATAGATAGAAAGAAACAAGATTTGGGGGATTGGAAAATGGAAAGAGTAACCAAAAAAAAAGGAAATAAACCAGTTATCATAGTGATTAGCGCTGCCGCAGCTGTAATAGTTTTGGCGGGAGGTTATTTTGCTTATAGTTCGTGGCAGAAAAATCAAGAGTTGAATAAAGCAGAAAAATCGGCGAAGTCTTTTTTAAACTATCTTTCAAAACAAGAATTTGAGCAATTACCTGAATTACTAAATGAAACTTCTGTAAAAGAAAGTGGTTATGATGATGCCAAAGTTGTAGAAAAATACCAAACGATTTTTTCTGGTATTCAAGCGCAAGGAATCAAGAGCAAAAACATCAAAGTCACCCAAGAAAAAGAAGGAAAATACACATTTACTTACAATTTAGAGATGACTACGCCACTTGGCAATCTGACAGATTTATCCTATAAAACAACGATCCAAAAGGATACTGACACATATAAAATCAACTGGGCGCCTAATCTGATTTTCCCTGAAATGACAGGACAAGACAAAATTTCGATTGGGGTAGATGCAGCAAACCGAGGAGAAATCATCGATCGCAATGGAGAAGGCTTAGCTGTCAACCAAGCTTTTGATCAAGTGGGCATTGTACCTGGGAAACTAGGAGACGGACAAGAAAAAACGAATAATATCAAAGCATTTAGTGATCAGTTCAAGATTTCTGTAGATGAAATCGAACAAAAACTCAAGCAATCATGGGTCCAAGCGGATTCTTTCGTACCGTTAACAGTCTCTTTTGAACCAGTTACGACTTTGCCTAAAGGAGCTGCCTCTCAGGATGCGACTGTTCGTTATTATCCATTGAAGGAAGCAGCTGCGCAATTGGTTGGCTATGTTGGCACAATCACAGCAGAGGACATTGAGAAAGACCCAACTTTAAGTAGTAATGGCGTTGTTGGGAAAGTTGGTTTAGAGCAGGCTTATGATAAACAATTAAGAGGACAAGACGGCGGTAGTATCACGATTACTCAGGAAGACGGTACACCAAAAAGTGTCCTTCAGCAAGTGGATAAAAAGGATGGCGAAAAAATCCAGTTGACGATTGATAAGAATGTACAATCTCAAGGCTATAACATTTTCAATAATCGTCCAGGAAGTGCTGTGATCATGGCCCCTCAACAAGGCGATTTATTAGCAGCAGCTAGTTCACCATCCTTTGATCCAAATAAGATGGCGAATGGCATTTCTCAAACGGATTATGATGCGTATGCAACCAATGAAAACTTACCATTTACTGCCCGATTTGCGACAGGATATGCGCCTGGATCGACCTTTAAGACAATCACCGGCGGAATTGGCTTAGATGCCGGCACCTTAAAACCAGAAGAAGAAATTGCAATCAATGGCTTGAAATGGCAAAAAGATGCCTCTTGGGGGGATTACTTCGTGACCCGAGTTAAAGAAGCTAGCCCAGTAAATTTAAGAACAGCATTAGTCAATTCTGATAATATTTATTTTGCAGAACAAACCTTACGGATGGGTGAAGAAACATTCAGAACAGGTCTGGACAAATTTATCTTTGGCGAAAAACTAGATTTGTCGATCCCGATGAATCCAGCACAAATCTCAAATGAAGATAAATTTAATTCGGAAATTTTATTGGCAGATACAGGATATGGTCAAGGACAACTGTTAGTGACACCGATTCAACAGGCTGCTATGTATACTGTTTTCCAAAATGAAGGGAAACTTGTTTATCCGAAAATTGAACTGAATAAAGAAACAAAAGTGAAAGAAAATGTGATCAGTGCAAATGCAGCGAATACAATTGTGACTGATTTGTTAGGTAGCGTAGAAGATGAAACGGGATACGTTCATAATATGTATAATCCAGATTTCTCCTTAGCAGCCAAAACTGGAACTGCCGAAATCAAAGAGAAGCAAGATACAGTTGGGAAAGAAAATAGCTTTCTTTTAGCGATGGATCGTAGTAATAATAAATTCTCTGCGATGATCATGGTAGAAGATTCTCGAAAAAATGATACGGCAACCAATATCAGCAAACCGTTGATTGATTATTTAGAAGCGAATAGCAACTAATCAATCAAGCGAGAGGTAAAGCGCAACAAGCGATTTTGCCTCTTTTTGCTTTTAATTCTTCGTGTTTTTACGAAAGAATAAAAATATGCTACAATAGACCAACTAGATGATGAAAGAAAGGGACTTTTTTGTGCGGATTTTAGCAATCGATACCTCGAATCAAACGTTGGCAGTTGCAGTTTGTGAAGAGAAGAAACTATTAGGACAATATATAATCACCGTAAAACAAAACCATAGCTTAACCTTGATGCCTACGATCACACGATTAGTAAAAGATATTGGGTTGACACCTACTGACATTGATCGAATTGTTGTGGCTCAAGGACCAGGTTCTTATACAGGCTTACGAATCGGTGTAACGACAGCGAAAACACTTGCGTATACACTAAAGAAAGAATTAGTTGGTGTTTCAAGTTTAAAGACCTTAGCTGCCAATTGTGTGCGGATTGAAGGCCCCATTATTCCAGTATTTGATGCCCGAAGAAATAATGTTTATACTGGGGCTTATGAATATGTTGATGGCAAGCTGAAGATGATCAAAGCAGATCGCCATATTGCAATAGACGTGTGGTTAAAAGAATTAAAAGAATTTGAACAAGTTTATTTCGTTGGAGAAGATGTTGAAAAATTCCGTGTTCAAATCGAATCAGTATTACCCCATGCACAGATCAATCCAATTACTCAGTGGCAAATTCCCAGTGGTGTGACTCTTGCGGAAATTGGTGGAGAAGCGGAGCCAGAACCAGAAATTCACCACTTTTTGCCTAATTATTTAAAACGTGTGGAAGCAGAAGAAAATTGGCTAAAAGAACATACATCAGAGGTAGAAAATTATGTTGAAAAAATTTAATCTTTTTCATAGTATTCTAGGAAAATTCTTTAAAAATCGACCCTATGATGCCAGAACGGTCGAAATTTCAAAGCAAGAATATTTTATACGTGCAATTGTACTTGATGATATCAAAGATCTTCTTTCGATTGAAAGAGAAGTCTATGCTGGGGAATTACCTTGGACAAAAACAGCATTTTTGATGGAACTTCAAGCAGCAGAGCCGCACTTATATTTACTTATTCAAAAGGATGAGCAAACGATTGGTTTTGTTGGATGTCGGATATTTGGTAAAGATGCGCACATTACAAATGTCGCTGTTTTGACTCAATATCAAGGAAATGGAATTGGTAGTTTTTTGATCAGAGAGGTCCAGGAATTTGCAAGAGTCAACGATTGTCAAACAATTTCTTTAGAAGTAAGGATCAGCAATAAAAATGCTCAACGTGTATATCGGAAACTGGGTTTTGTTTCGAATACGATCAAACCAGCCTATTATTCGGAAAATAAAGAAGATGCATTAGAAATGATGTTACACTTAAAAGAAGAGTGAAAGATGTATTATTCAAAAGAACAATTACCAGTAAATCAGGCGGCGGAAAAACTTTGGACTTTAAGCAATCAGTCATACAGCGATGGTTCGCCGTGGTCCCTAGAACAATTTAGCCTTGACTTAACTCAAAAAACGAGTGATTATCTTGTGCTGATCGACCAAGAACAATGGCTTGGTTTTGTCAGTTATCACTTGGTTTTAGATGAAGTGGAGATCACTCATGTTGTGATCAACAAAGATTTTCAACACCAAGGGTATGGTAGTCGATTAATCGATCAACTGATCCAACGCTTTGTTGAACAAAACGTTTCTCAGGCTTTTTTAGAAGTACGTGTGTCTAATTCAAACGCACAAAAATTATATGAAAAAAAAGGATTCAAACCCATCAACCGTCGAAAAAATTATTATAGTCATCCTAAAGAAGACGGAGTGGTCATGTGTTTAACTGTTAAGGAAGTGAAAATGAGTCAATGACTTTTTTTAATAAGGAAAGAAAATTAATACTCGCTATTGAAAGTAGTTGTGATGAGACGAGTGTTGCCATTATTGAAGATGGTTCCCTGATATTGTCGAATGTCGTAGCTTCTCAAGTCAAAAGTCATCAGCGTTTTGGCGGTGTGGTGCCAGAGGTGGCTAGTCGTCATCATGTGGAAGAGATTACATTATGTATTGAAGACGCTTTGACAACAGCGGATGTCAAACCCAGTGAATTGAGTGGAGTTGGTGTTACTTATGGCCCAGGCTTGGTTGGGGCGTTATTGATTGGGATTTCGGCTGCTAAAGCATTTGCTTGGGCACACGATTTACCGTTGATTCCAGTGAATCATATGGCTGGCCATATTTATGCAGCCCAATTTGTAGAACCGTTGCAATTTCCCTTAATGGCACTATTAGTGAGTGGCGGTCATACAGAACTGGTTTACATGAAAGAAACAGGCTCATTTGAAATCGTCGGCGAAACACGAGATGATGCAGCTGGTGAAGCGTATGATAAAGTGGGTAGAGTTTTAGGATTAAGCTATCCGAGTGGGAAAGAAATCGATAACTTAGCGCATCAAGGTCAAGATACTTATCAATTTCCACGAGCAATGATTAAGGAAGATAATTATGATTTTAGTTTTAGCGGGTTGAAAAGTTCCTTCATCAATACAGTTCATAATGCGCAGCAACGAGATGAGGAATTAGTGATTCAAGACTTAGCGGCAAGTTTTCAGGAGAGTGTCATTGACGTTTTAGTAGCCAAAACAATTCGTGCTTGCCAAGAGTATCCAATTAAGCAGCTAGTGATGGCCGGTGGTGTCGCAGCGAATCAAGGCTTACGTGATCGGCTAAGAGCAGAAGTTACAAAAAAACTACCAGGAGTAACCTTTATTGTGCCACCGCTTAGATTATGTGGTGACAATGCGGCGATGGTCGGAGCTGCGGCTTTTGTTGAAGCAGAAAAGGGTCATTTTGCCGATTATCAATTAAATGCTGATCCTAGTTTGACCTTTATGACTATTAAAGAGTAAAAATCAACAACCAAACACTAGGCATAGCGATAAATATTTGCTATAATAAATCCAGTTTCATATTGATTCATTGAAAAAGAGAGTACTTCATTAGAATTAACCAAGCGATTTCGGGAGGGTGAAAGCCGAAGATAATCAAATGAAGGAAACGCACTTTGGAGAATCTGCATAGGCAGACGGTTATCTACCGTTACTAGATTAAGAGGGTTCATCTTTTGCAAAGAATGAACAATTAGAGTGGTACCGCGGGAAAATCTCGTCTCTGGTGTTTTTTAACACTAGAGACTTTTTTTTTGTTCATCACTCCACTTTGTGTGATCTCATCAATTTAAAGAGCTAAAGCTCTAAAAATCGAAGGAGTACGATTGGCATAGCTAGAGTGGAGGATGAAGAATAGTTGAAAAATAAAGTGAGAGAAGTTACCTTTTAAACAATATAATCAACCATCAGGAGGATATTTATGAACAACAAAGAAATCGTAGCAAAAGCCATTTTTGAAGTGGTAAAAGAAGACCTATCATTAGAAACAGTTACAGAATTATTGGAAAATCCTAAATCTGCCGATCATGGAGACGTTGCTTTTCCAGCCTTTTCATTAGCTAAAGTATACCGCAAAGCACCGCAACAAATTGCGGCTGATCTAGCAGAGAAAATTGGTGGAACAGACTTTGAAAAAATTGAAGTAGTTGGACCTTATTTGAACTTTTTCATGAATAAAAAAATGGTCAGTCAAACAGTCATCGGCCAAATTGCAAAAGAAAAAGGACATTACGGAGATAGTTCGATCGGTGAAAAGGGAAACGTCCCGATTGATATGTCGTCACCTAATATCGCTAAACCAATTTCGATGGGACATCTGCGCTCGACTGTTATTGGGAATTCGATTGCTTTTATTCTTGAAAAAATCGGCTACACCCCGATTCGCATCAATCACTTAGGCGATTGGGGCACTCAATTTGGTAAGTTGATCGTGGCTTACAAAAAATGGGGTTCTGAAGAGGCTGTTAGAACGGCACCTATCACTGAATTATTACGTCTATATGTGCACTTTCATGAAGAAGCTGAAACACAACCTGAACTAGATGAACAAGCTCGTGCTTGGTTTAAACGACTAGAAGAAGGCGATGCACAAGCAACAGAACTATGGCAATGGTTCCGTACAGAATCGTTGAAAGAGTTTGACAAAATATATGCAATGCTGGAAGTTTCGTTTGATTCTTATAATGGAGAAGCCTTCTACAATGATAAAATGACTGAAATCGTTACAATGTTAGAAGAAAAACATTTACTACAAGAAAATCAAGGAGCAGAAATCGTTGATTTATCTGCTTATGATTTGAATCCAGCATTGATCAAAAAATCAGATGGGGCCACGCTTTATATTACACGGGATTTAGCTGCGGCTGTTTATCGCAAACGGACATATGATTTTGCAAAAGCAGTCTACGTTGTAGGGAATGAGCAAAGTAATCACTTCAAACAATTGAAAGCTGTTTTAAACGAACTTGGATTTGATTGGTCTAAAGATATGCATCATATTCCATTTGGGTTGATTACTCAAGGTGGTAAAAAATTATCAACTCGTAAAGGGAAAATTGTTTTATTAGAAGAGGTATTAAACGAAGCAGTTGAACTAGCAAATCAGCAAATTATGGAAAAAAATCCTGATTTGCCAAATCGCGAAGAAGTGGCTAGACAAGTGGGGATCGGTTCAGTTATTTTCCATGATTTGAAAAATGATCGCTTGAATAATTTTGACTTCGCCTTAGAGGAAGTTGTTCGTTTTGAAGGGGAAACAGGCCCCTATGTGCAATATACTCATGCACGTGCAATGAGTATATTAAGGAAAGCTGATTTTACGATTGATGAGACAAAAGAATATGCATTAGATGATAAAGAGAGCTGGGAAGTGATCAAGTTATTGCAAAAATTCCCAGAAGTTGTTATCCAAGCAGCTGATAAATATGAACCATCAGTGATTGCAAAACATGCGATCCAAGTTGCACAAGCCTTTAACAAATACTATGCTCATGTTAAAATTTTAGCTGACGATGAACAAAAAGAATCACGTTTAGCTTTAGTTTATGCCATGGCAACAATTATCAAGGAAGATTTAAGATTGCTTGGTTTACATGCGCCAAATGAAATGTAATCTGATCTATTGATTAAAGATTGATTTAAGAATAATCGCCTCTAATTGTCGTAAATGAATACAACAATTAGAGGCGATTATATTAATTTATCCAAGTTTGTTGCATTTGATCTAATAGATCGATGACGTCTTTTGTTAAAAAAAGTGATTGATTCGGTAATGTTCCTTCGATCATTTTGATCATGTTTGTAATTTCATAATTCAATGCTTCGTTAGTATCACCTGAAATGATTGTTTCCACCGTTCCATCATTAAAATAGACTTTTGCTTCATCTGCGCGTGGGTATTCGTTGATCACAATATACGCTTCTTCAAAAGCTACAATCCCTTGCTTAGGCATTTTTGCTTGAAAACTTAAGGAAACAGTTGCCATTTCCTGTACGTCATTTTGTAGAATCGTTGCTGATTGCTCATCTACACCAGTTGAAAATGGCTGCATAACTGAAGCTATGACCTTAGGCTGAGCAGTAAAGAACCAACGAACAAAAGATACTGCATATGTTCCAATATCCAAAAGAGCACCGCCAGCTAAATCTGGATTAAAGAAGCGATTGTTAGGGTCAGGCTCTTTATAGCTACCAAAAGGTGCTTGAATCATTTTTAATTTACCAAAACGATTCGCATCAATCAGCCTTTTCAATTCGTGATATAAAGGCATATTGAAAATCGTCATCGCCTCGGCCAGTATCAACCCTTTTTCTTCAGCCAATCTTATTGCTACGGTCAATTCTTCACTGTTCATCGTGATGGCTTTCTCGCAAAGAACGTGTTTACCAGCTTCCAATGCTTTTAAAATATGTGAAATATGTTGTCGATTAGGTACAGCAATATAGATAATATCGATCAAGTCGTCAGCTAATAATTCTTCAAATGATCCATAGGCTGTAGAAATAGCATGTTCCTTAGCAAATGTTTGCGCTTTTGTTAAGGTTCTAGATGCAACCGCAGCGATACGGCTGTTCTCTTGGTGGAAACTATTCGCAAAGCTGGCTGCGATATCTCCAAGTCCAATGATGCCCCAGTTGTATTGTTTCATAATGATTCCTCCTAATTTTAGAAGCGGATGGTTTAATCCAGCTACTGAGTAAAGTAATTTTTGGTTGATGCTGAACAAACGTATCAGGTTGGGAAACTCAGTAATTTTATTATACATGAGAAGTTGGAAATGAAGGGATATTTTGATTAGAAGTCTGAAGATGTTTGATTATTTATCGGGAAAAATTGAATGTTTCTTAAAAAAATAGAAATAAGTGATCCAAAGAGATGCATTTTTCGGATATTTTCAGTAAAATAAGGAAAGGAGGCGAAAGTCATGCACCAAATGTATATAGATATTCTTATTGATGCAATTATTGAGCAATTTGAAACAGAAGAAAAATTTTATACAGACTATCTCCAAACCTCAAAAGAAAATTGGGATAACTGGAAAAAAGGTAGAGTCAATTTAACGAGTGAGCAAATGCAAAAAGTAAAAAACTTATTTTCTGATTATGAATGGATGTTGACACAAAAAATATTACGTCAAACCGTTCTGTTCCCAGAAAAAAGAAATATTGCTGTTTCAGAATACAAACGTTTAAAAACACTAATCGCTAAAAAATGGCTGCAATCAGGAGCTGGTATTGCTGAGTTGATTCCATCAAAAGCAAACCATGAAGAAAAAGAACAAGCATTTATTGATTTAAAAGTCACGCTGTCTTACGGTGAATGGGGATTTGATGATATTGTCACTTTCCGATTGCCAGCTACCTTACAAGGACAATTAGAAGGCTCAAAAGTAGAATTGCTTGATTGGGTAAATGAAAATTTGATGGGTACTTACGTTGGTGAATAAGGAAGTAAGGGAGTTTTTTTTTGAAACAAATTTTAGGTATTTTATCGGTTATCATAGTACTAGGTGCTGTAATTTTTGTCTTATTTGGTCATCCAGCCTCAAAAGATAAAAATAATAATACAAATGAGAGCACCGAAGAAACAAGTACAACCGTTTCAACCAGTATATCTACGTCTGAAATACAAATGAAAACATCGACAACTATGACTACAACAGCTATTGATTGATTGTATGAAAAAAAACTGATATAATCAGTCAGCCATTATCCTAAACTAAGAAGGATTAATACGGAAACGAATACAAAACAAAGTAGGGAATGTATGAATAGTCAAAGGTATAAGAAGAAAAAAATAAGAAAAACTAATTTACCAATGCTTTTTGCAGGATTACTGATCGTTGGTATAGCGTTTGTTTTTTCAATCAATGTATTATCAGACAGCTCAAAAACAATAGAAGAAACTGCTCAGCAAAAAGAAGAAGTATCAAAAGAACAGTTTATCGATCGAATAAGCCCTCATGCGAAAGAATTGCAAGCGTCTTATGGTGTTTTACCCAGTATTATTATAGGTCAAGGCATTTTAGAATCAAATTGGGGACAGAGTACTCTTGCTTCAAAGTATAACAACTTATTTGGGATCAAAGCGTATGGAGACCAAAAAAAAATCAATCTTGAGACTAGAGAATACATCAATGAAGAATGGATTGTGATTCAGGGAGATTTTAGAGTTTACAATACCTGGGAAGAATCAATGGACGATCACACGCGTTTATTTGTTAATGGTGTGACATGGAATCCCCGACTGTATGAAAATGTCCTTTTAGCGAAAAACTATAAACAGGCTGCACGCGCATTACAAGAGGCCGGCTATGCAACAGATCCTACGTATGCAGATAAGGTGATTCACGTGATCGAGAGTTATGATCTCAATCAATATGATCATTGATCAATGAAGTAAAAAGGAGTGGTGGGAATGGATGAAAAGTGGGTACCAGAAATTGTTACACCTTTGAAACAAGATATTGTACAAGTACCGAAAGTAATCAAAAAGGCCAGTGGTATTCGGATTTTTGGGAAAAAAATCAAATCAATTATTTTTACGACTGATATTGCTATTATTCGAAACACAGATGCAAACGCAGTAATCGCTGTGTATCCTTTTACACCGCATCCAGCGATTACTAAAAGTATTATTGAAGCCGCAGACATCCCTGTTTTTTCAGGTGTAGGTGGTGGACTGACACAAGGACAACGCTCTGCATATATGAGCTTGTTTGCAGAAGCACAAGGATCGATTGGCGTCGTGTTAAACGGCCCCACACCTATTGAGACCGTAGAGATGGTTTGTGAGGTCGTAGATATTCCAGTGGTCAGTACAGTCACTTCGATTCATACGCCTATCGATGAAAAAATAACAGCGGGTGTTACGATGATCAATATTAGTGCTGGTAAAGACACTGCTAAAACAGTTAAGTTTTTCCGAGATAAATATCCTGAATTACCAATTATTGCAACAGGCGGGCCAACAGATGAATCAATCACTGAAACAATTGCTGCCGGAGCGAATGCAATTACATATACGCCGCCTAGTAATGGTGAGCTTTTCAGTCATAAAATGGACAAATATCGCAGTTTGGAAAAAAAGAATGATCATTAAGATTGTTCGTATTGTGATAAAAATGTAGGAAATGAAACTGATTACAAATAAGGATTCGACAGATACTCTGAGAATTTCAACGGAATTCATTTTTTTCATTGAAATTTTCAGAGTTTTGTACTATTGTATACTAATACAAGAAGCTTATATATGGTCATAATATGGTTGACCGTTTCTACCCAACACCGTAAACGTTGGTCTATAAGTGAAAAAGAGTCTTTGACCTTTTTTGCTTATGCAGAAAAGGTCTTTTTGTTTTTTTATAAGCATCAACCCTATAAAAATTGATGAAGGAGTCGGAAAAAGTGGAAGAATTAGTACAACGAATCAAAGAAGATGGTCGAGTTTTAGGAGAAGGTGTCTTAAAGGTAGATAGTTTTGTTACCCATCAAGTCGATCCTAATCTAATGGAAGCAATCGGCTATCGCTTTGCAGAGGTATTTGCAAAATCGGGTATTACAAAAGTTGTGACGATCGAAGCATCGGGGATTGCACCTGCGCTTTTTGCAGCTAAAAAATTAGAAGTGCCAATGATTTTTGCCCGCAAAGCAAAAAGCTTAACAATGGATGAAGAATTATTGACTTCTTCTGTTTATTCGTTTACTAAACAAGTAACTAGCCAAATTTCTATTTCAAGAAAATTTTTATCAAGCGAAGATAATGTGTTGATCATTGATGACTTTTTAGCGAACGGTCAAGCGGCGAAGGGCTTAGTCGAATTGTGCCAACAAGCTGGTGCAACAGTTGATGGGATCGGGATTGTCATTGAGAAATCTTTCCAAGATGGACGAGATTTATTAGAAAAAATGGACTTACGTGTTGTGTCGTTAGCACGTATTGCCTCATTGAATAATGGTGCAGTTGAATTTCTTGAAGGGGATGCATAAACTTGGAAAGTAAAGGGAATCAAAAAGGACAAATCCAGCAAAGTGAAACTGGAAATGGAAAAGCAGCTGTTTTAGGATTGCAGCATTTATTAGCCATGTATGCTGGAGCAGTAGCAGTACCGTTATTGATTGGAACAGGTTTAAATTTTAATTCCGAACAAATGACCTATTTGATTTCAATCGATATTTTTATGTGTGGTATTGCAACATTGCTGCAGCTGACTGTAAATAAATTCTTCGGTATCGGCTTACCAGTAGTGCTTGGTTGTGCTATACAAGCAGTAGCGCCATTGATCATGATCGGTAGCGATAAAGGAATTGGAGCGATTTACGGCTCGATCATTGCTTCTGGTATTTTTGTGGTCTTAGTATCAGGTATATTTTCAAAAATCAAAAAATTGTTTCCGCCTTTAGTAACTGGAACTGTGATTACTGTTATCGGTTTAACGCTGATACCTGTTGCTGTTGAAAAGATGGGGGGAGGATTAGCTACTGATCCTGCTTTTGGAGATAGTACGAGCTTACTTTTAGCTTTTGTAACAATTGCTTTGATCATTGTGATTCAGGTTTGGGGTAAAGGCTTCATCAAATCAATTGCGGTTTTAGTTGGTTTAGTTGCTGGGACTGTCCTTGCGGCAATTTTAGGTCAAGTTGATTTAGCACCAGTTGGAGAAGCAACATGGTTTCATTTCCCTCAACCTTTTTATTTTGGTACACCGACTTTTGATATTTCTTCAATCATCTTGATGATCATTATTTCGATTGTTAGCATGGTGGAATCAACAGGTGTCTATTTTGCTTTAGGTGATATCACCGGCAAGCGAATTGGGGAAGAAGAATTGAAAAAAGGCTATCGTGCAGAAGGTTTAGCTGTTATTTTAGGCGGTATCTTTAACACGTTCCCTTATACCGGATTTTCTCAGAATGTTGGATTAGTACAGCTTTCAGGAATCAAAACACGACGCCCCATCTACTATTCGGCATTTTTTCTGATCGCTTTAGGGTTGCTGCCTAAGGTTGGCGCAGTTGCTCAAATCATCCCAGAACCAGTATTGGGTGGCGGAATGTTAGTGATGTTCGGTATGGTAGCCGTTCAGGGGATGCGGATGTTATCGAAGGTAGATTATAATAACGACAAAAATTTATTGATCATTGCGATTTCAATTGGTTTTGGACTAGGCTTTAATATGATACCGACATTATTCCAACATATGCCAGAAACGGTAAGAATGTTTACTGGAAATGGGATCGTGATGAGTAGTTTGACAGCAATTATTTTAAATTTATTGTTCAACGGTCTAAAAAGTGAAACGTGAGTCGAGTAATGAGTGTAGAGAAAAACCGGAGTTTGTTTCGGTTTTTCTTTTTTGTCGCTCTATTCCGAACGTTTATATTAAAAATAAATTTAATATTCGATTTTATTTTGACACGCTCTTATTCCATTGCTAAAATAAAGAAGAATAGAATAAGAGAGGGGAATAGTATGTCTGTCATAGTTTCAGTTGTTATGGGAAGTACTTCTGATTGGCCAACAATGAAATATGCCTGTGATTGTTTAGAAGAGTTTGGTATTCCTTATGAAAAGAAAGTAATATCGGCACACCGTACACCAGATTATATGTTTAAATTTGCTGAACAGGCACGTGGACGAGGTGTTAAAGTGGTCATTGCAGGTGCTGGCGGTGCGGCACATTTGCCTGGAATGATTGCAGCTAAAACAACTTTACCAGTAATTGGTGTTCCAATTCAATCTAAAACATTGAATGGATTAGATTCATTACTGTCGATCGTTCAAATGCCAGGTGGAGTACCTGTTGCAACGACTGCGATAGGAAAAGCTGGGGCACTTAATAGCGGACTACTTGCAGTTCAGATGCTTTCCATGTATGATGTAGAGTTAGCAGGGAAATTAGATGCAAAACGTCAATTTCTTGAAGAAACTGTGATGGAAAGTAGTGATGAACTTGAATAAACCTTTACTACCGGGACAAATGATCGGTATTATCGGTGGCGGACAATTAGGTAGAATGATGGCTTTAAGTGCACGAGAAATGGGTTTTCGTGTGGGCGTCTTAGATCCAACTGTCGACTGTCCTGCTGCTCAAGTCGCTGATTGGCATTTATTAGCTGATTATGATGACATCGAGGCTTTAGAAGAGCTGGCTAATCGTTCCCAAGTCTTAACGTATGAATTTGAAAATGTTGATGTAGGAGCATTAGTTCATGTTCAGGATCTAGTAAGCATTCCTCAAGGGACGGATCTTTTGGCTATTACACAAGATCGCTTACTAGAAAAATCTTTTTTAGAATCAAACAACATCGTTATTGCACCATTTGCTACAATTGTAAGTCCGACAGATATCCAAGATGCCATTGATGGTATTGGCTATCCTTGTGTGTTGAAAACAACTCGTGGTGGGTATGATGGTAAAGGGCAGTTTGTTTTATATAGCACTTCTGACTTGGCCCCTTCGATGAATATTCTTAGAGAAGGGACTTGTGTATTAGAAGCTTGGATTCCTTTTGAAAAGGAAATTTCAGTTTTAGTTAGCGGAAATGGCCTTGGAGAGTATACTGTATTTCCTGTTGTTGAAAATATTCATCGGAATAATATTCTACATGAAACGATTGCTCCGGCAAGAGTCGATGAAGAAGTTATTGAGGAAGCTCAACGAATTGCACGTGTGATTGCAGAGTCGATCGATTTAGCTGGTACATTGGCTGTCGAAATGTTTCTGACAAGTAACGGCGGTATATATGTAAATGAGTTAGCACCAAGACCACATAATTCGGGACATTACTCGATTGAAGCTTGTTCTATGAGTCAATTTGATGCCCATATTCGTGGGATTTGCGGTTGGCCGTTACCAGAAGTTGAGCTATTGTCTGAGGCAGTGATGGTCAATATTTTAGGCAATGAGATTTATGAAACGATGGATGTGATTTCTGAAAAGCCGGATTGGCATTTTCATTATTACGGCAAAGCAGAGGCGAAAAAAGGGCGAAAAATGGGACATATCACTATTTTGACCGAGGATATTTTTGAAACACTAGAAGAGGTATATCAAACCAATATTTGGGATTAAAAAGGAGCAAAAAATCGAATGATCGATCGTTATACACGACCTGAAATGGGTGCTATTTGGACAGATGAGAATCGCTACAATGCTTGGCTAGAAGTAGAAATATTAGCAGATGAAGCCTGGGCTGAATTAGGGGATATTCCGAAAGAGGATGTTCAAAAAATCCGTGACAATGCCTCTTTTGATGTAGCGCGCATAGTAGAAATAGAAGCAGAAACGAGACACGATGTAGTGGCCTTTACTCGTGCAGTGTCAGAAACGTTAGGTGAAGAACGCAAATGGGTCCATTATGGTCTAACTAGCACTGATGTAGTGGATACTGCTTATGGTTATTTATTAAAACAAGCGAATGATATATTGCGAGAAGATTTAAACAAGTTTACTGCAATTATAGGTGAAAAAGCGAGAGAGCATAAACATACTGTAATGATGGGAAGAACTCATGGTGTTCATGCTGAGCCAACAACTTTTGGGTTGAAATTAGCTTTATGGTATTCTGAAATGAAACGAAATGTAGAACGTTTTGAACATGCCGCCAAAGGTGTAGAAGCTGGGAAAATTAGTGGTGCAGTAGGAACATTTGCAAACATCTCGCCGTTTGTAGAAGAGTATGTTTGTGAACATCTAGGGATTCGGGCGCAAGAAATTTCTACCCAGGTGTTACCACGAGACCTCCATGCAGAATATCTATCTGCTATGGCTTTAGTGGCGACAAGTATTGAGAAATTTGCGACTGAAATTCGTGGACTGCAAAAATCAGAAACTCGCGAAGTGGAAGAATTCTTTGCTAAAGGGCAAAAAGGCTCGTCAGCGATGCCTCATAAGCGCAACCCGATTGGTTCAGAAAATATGACTGGTCTTGCTCGTGTAATTCGCGGGCATATGATGACAGCCTATGAAAATGTGACGTTGTGGCATGAACGTGATATCTCTCATTCTTCTGCAGAGCGAATCATTATCCCTGATACAACGATCTTATTGGATTATATGTTGAACCGTTTTTCGAACATTGTTAAACATTTAACCGTATTTCCAGATAATATGAAACGAAATATGGAAGCGACCTATGGCTTGATTTACAGCCAACGTGTTTTGTTGAAGTTAATCGATCATGGCATGACAAGAGAAGCGGCATATGACCTAGTTCAGCCGAAAACGGCGTATGCTTGGGATCATCAAACAGCATTTCGACCACTTTTAGAAGCCGATGAAAAGATCACGTCAATTTTATCAAAAGAAGAATTAGACGACGCATTTGACTATAATTATCATTTAAAGAATGTTGATATTATTTTTGATCGCGTTGGTCTATCGTAAACTGAAAAATAGCAGCGGAGTCACATTAGTGTGATCCTGCTGCTATTTTTTTGCTCAAAGCATCTCTATGTAGCTGTCAAAATATTGTTCTATAAAATGAGTTTGCTCAAGTATTTCTTTTTCAGTGATTGATGATTTTTCAGGAATTACGACCCATTTTGTTTCATTATTGTCATTTCTATGAATCACGGCTGTTATCACACCGATAAAATGACTCAATGGATCGGACGTTGCGTTCAGAATATAGGCATCTTGTTCCTCCTCCTCTCCGCCGATCACACCAGCAATATAGCCATAGTTGATTGGATAGATCGTCCCGAATGAATCTTTGTAGCCGATTGGTCGGTCAATTGTTACGTTAACTTTTAATTTCTCCATAGTGTTTTCCTTTTTTTAGTTGAAAAATGACTAAAACGTTAAGCGTTTTAGCCATTGCTCTAGATAACTTCTAGTATTATCAAACTGTAAGTTCTTGAAAATTTCGCATTGGTGCTTTTACTGGAGCTTTCAACATAGAAAGTAAGTGATCAATAAAAAGATAATTACATTCTTGTGAGTTGAAATAGACATGGATACAGTAATTGTTTTTGAAAAAATGTTGCTCATGTATTTGGTGGATCACTAATTCGTTATTAAACTTATTCAGATAGCGGAAAGTTCGTTTCCGTCTTTCTGAATGTCGATGTAGCGCTCGTTTCAAATTTTTAAATGTGTAATAAGAACTATACTGATTTAATTTGTGGACTTCTTCTAATGCTAGTAAATCGTTATATAATTTTGTTCTTTCTTCCGGTACCAGTCCTGCCAAAAATTCCTGCGCCAAATTGTCATAATCGCTAGTCATCCTTGTATTCCCTCCCAAAAATCGTTACTGGAAAAATTAAAATAGTTTTTTTAATCTATTTTTGTTTAGCATATCATTTTTCTTGATAGTTGTAAATGCTTACAAGCTTTTTCTGTTTTCCACATTCGTTAGCTGATTTCCAAAAAAGGTCTAAATACGAACGTTCTTTATTTTTATGCAAATTAATGTTAACGAAAAGTTGACTGATAGTTTAACTCTTGTTAAACTGTAAACAAGTTAAATACGAACTATTTTAGTTTTATTTTAAAAAATGTACGTAAGGAGCGTTGTGTACCGTGAAACCAAAGTCTTTGTTATACGAAGGGAAAGCGAAACGATTGTTTGAAACAGATGATCCACAGATTTTATGGGTAGAATATCTAAATCAAGCAACGGCTTTGAATGGCGCTAGAAAAGATGCTATGGATGGAAAAGCCAGTTTGAATAATGAAATTACCGCTCTCATTTTCGAACAGCTAAAGCGAGCAAATCTTCAAAATCATTTTATTAAGAAAATATCAAAATGCGAACAATTAGTGGAGAAACTAGAAATAATTCCTTTAGAAGTGGTAATTCGAAATATTTCCGCAGGCAGCTTTGCGAAACGTTTGGCAATACCAGAAGGTAAGCCTCTTGAATTTCCAGTCTTAGAATTTTATTACAAAGATGATGATTTAGATGACCCATTTATCAATGACGACCACGTTAAAATTTTGAACCTTGCATCGAATCAAGAAATTGAGAGAATAAAAAATGAAGCTTATAAGATAAATAAAGCACTGAGCATTTTGTTTGAAGCAATTGATATCCGGTTGGTGGACTTTAAAATAGAGTTTGGCAGACGAGCAGATGGGACAGTTTTATTGGCAGATGAAATTACACCTGATACTTGTCGTTTGTGGGATAAACAAACAGATGAACATCTAGACAAAGACGTTTATCGCAGAAATTTAGGAGATCTTGTTCCAGTCTATCAAGAAGTTCTTAATCGTTTAAACAAAAGGTTTGATTAAAAATAAAG
Organism: Enterococcus ureilyticus; assembly: GCF_001730315.1. GTDB lineage: Bacteria > Bacillota > Bacilli > Lactobacillales > Enterococcaceae > Enterococcus_L > Enterococcus_L ureilyticus. The sequence continues at coordinate 191,131 of NZ_MIKC01000038.1, read as the reverse complement.
GAGAATCGACGATGATGTATGATGTGAAAATTTATGTTACGTACAAAGATTCAGTACTAGATCCACAGGGTGAAGCAGTCAAAGGAGCTATTCATCGACTAGGATTTGATGAGATTGATGCTGTTCGGATTGGTAAGTATTTTGAAATGAAGGTAATGAAAACAGATCAACCGATTAAAGGCGTCATTGAAGCCATTTGTGATAAGTTGTTGGCCAATGTCAATATGGAAACCTATCGATATGAAATCCAGGAGGAAAGATAAGATGAGATTTGCAGTACTCGTTTTCCCAGGATCAAATTGTGACATGGATCTACTATGGGCGGTCAAGGATATTTTAGGTGAAGATGCTGAATATGTTCGTCATGATGCAGACAGCTTGGCTGGATTTGATGGCGTGCTGATTCCAGGTGGATTTTCGTATGGAGATTATCTTAGATGTGGTGCGATTGCTCGATTCTCAAAAGTCATTAGTGAAGTGATCCGTTTAGCAGATGAAGGAAAACCAATTTTTGGTACCTGTAATGGCTTTCAAATATTGACAGAAGCAGGACTTTTACCTGGAGCTTTACTTCGCAATGAATCGCTTCATTTTGTTTGTAAGACAACGCGTCTAAAAGTCGCAAATAATCAAACAAACTTTACCTCAGAATACCAAGAAAATGAAGTGATTGAACTCCCTGTGTCTCATGGAGAAGGGAATTATTATTGTGATGACGCAACTTTGAAGCAATTAAAAGAGAATCAGCAAATCGTTTTTACTTATGCGGATGAAAATCCTAATGGCAGTCTTGCAAATATCGCAGGCATCATTAATGAAAAAGGGAATGTTTTAGGGATGATGCCGCATCCAGAGCGCGCAGTCGAACGTTTGTTAGGATCGGATGACGGGCTACGCTTTTTCAAATCAATTGTAAAAAATTATGGAAAGAGTAGGGCAGATGCATGATGAAAGGAAAAGAGCCAACACCACAAGAAATTAAAGAACAACGCATTTATGCTGAATGGGGATTGACCGATGAAGAATATCGAATGATTGAACAAGATATTTTAAAACGTATGCCAAATTATACGGAAACAGGACTCTTTTCTGTCATGTGGAGTGAACACTGTTCCTATAAAAACTCAAAGCCCGTGTTAAGAAAATTTCCTACATCAGGTCCTCAAGTCATACAAGGACCTGGCGAAGGTGCTGGAATTGTAGATATTGGCGATGGTCAAGCAGTTGTTTTCAAAGCGGAAAGTCATAATCATCCTTCAGCTGTTGAACCGTATGAAGGAGCAGCAACGGGTGTTGGCGGCATCATCAGAGATATCTTTAGTATGGGCGCTAGACCGATTGCCATTTTAGATTCGCTACGTTTTGGGGAGCTAACCAACCAGCGAACCAACTATCTTTTAGAAGAAATTGTAGCAGGGATCAGTGGGTATGGCAATTGTATTGGCATTCCCACAGTGGGCGGTGAAATAGCTTTTGATCCATGCTATGAAGATAATCCTTTGGTAAATGCAATGTGTGTCGGGTTGATCGCTCATAAAGACATCCAAAAAGGCCAAGCCAAAGGAGTTGGAAATGTGGTTATGTATGTTGGTGCGAAAACAGGACGCGACGGCATTCATGGCGCAACATTCGCTTCAGAGGAATTTGTAGCAGGCGAAGAACAACAGCGCTCGGCCGTTCAAGTCGGTGATCCGTTTATGGAAAAACTATTGCTTGAAGCATGCTTAGAGTTGATCTTAGAGCATGCGGATATTTTGGTGGGCATTCAAGATATGGGTGCTGCAGGATTAGTCTCATCAAGTGCGGAAATGGCTTCTAAAGCAGGTTCTGGTTTGATTTTAGAGTTGGATAATGTGCCTCAGCGTGAAACAGGAATGACGCCTTATGAAATGATGTTATCAGAATCACAAGAACGGATGTTGATTTGTGTAGAAAAAGGACATGAAGCAGAAGTCGTTGCGCTTTTTAAAAAATATGAATTAGATGCTGTCTCAATTGGCATCGTTACAGATGATGGATTATATCGCTTAAATCATAACGGTGTTGAAGTCGCAAATTTACCAGTCGATGCATTAGCAGAGGATGCCCCTGTGTACAATAAGGAGCGAAAAGTACCAGCAAGAATTGAAAAATTTGAGAAACAGGCTGATTTTCATCCAAACATTCTCAATGGTACAGAAACATTATTACGTTTATTACAGCAGCCGACAATCGCGTCTAAAAAAATGATCTACGAAACCTACGATGCCCAAGTACGCACCAATACTGTTGTATTACCAGGGAGTGATGCAGCTGTTTTACGCGTACGTGGAACGAAAAAGGCGCTTGCGATGACAACGGATTGTAATGCTAGATACCTTTATTTAAATCCAGAAATCGGCGGGCAAATTGCTGTGGCGGAAGCCGCAAGAAATATTGTAGCTAGCGGTGGACAACCCCTAGCTATCACAGACTGTCTAAATTATGGATCACCGGATAAGCCAGAAGGTTTCTGGGAGCTTTGGACTTCAGCTGATGGCATTGCTAAGGCTTGTGAAGTATTGGAAACACCAGTAATTTCAGGAAATGTTTCTTTATACAATGAGACCAATGGTAAGGCTATTTACCCAACACCAGTAATTGGCATGGTTGGTTTGATCACAGATTTATCACATATAACAACGCAAGAATTTAAACATGCAGGTGATTTGATCTATCTGATAGGTGAGACAAAAGCCGATTTCAATGGCAGTGAGCTACAAAAAATGATGTTGGGTTTTATAGAAGGTAAATTGATGGATTTTGACTTATCGATTGAAAAAGATATTCAGCAGTTTGTATTAACGGCAATCAAAGCTGGAGTGATTGAAAGTGCCCATGATTGTTCAGAAGGCGGTTTAGCAATCGCATTAGTTGAATCGGCCTTTAAAAATGAATTTGGTATGGATGTTGCTGTAGATACGCCAACAGCACTACTATTTTCTGAAACGCAGTCAAGATTTATTGTATCGATCAGGCCGGATAATCAAGCGTTGTTTGAAGAAATGAGTCAAAGAAATGCACAGTTCCTTGGAAAAGTAACAGATACAGGCGTAATTGAAATTCAAACAAATGATCAAAAAATCAGTATCATGACGCAAAAGGCCAAAGAACTATGGGAGGAAGCAATTCCATGTCTTATGAAATGAAAAGTTTAAATGAAGAATGCGGAATTTTTGGCATTTGGGGACATCCAGATGCCGCACGGGTGACATACTTTGGTTTGCATAGTTTACAGCATCGAGGCCAAGAAGGTGCGGGAATTGTTTCTAATAATGAAGGGAAATTGAATGGCTATCGAGGGCTAGGATTGCTTTCAGATGTTTTTAAAGATGATCGTTCATTCGCTTCGTTAAGCGGAAATTCTGCAATTGGTCATGTTCGATATGCAACTTCTGGAAATGGAAGCGTGGATAATATTCAACCATTTTTGTTTAAATTTTATGATGGTGCATGTGGTTTAGCTCATAATGGTAATCTGACCAATGCGAAAAGCCTTCGTAAAGAATTAGAACAAGAAGGTGCGATTTTTCATTCTAACTCAGATACCGAAATTTTGATGCATCTCATTCGTCGTAGCAAACAAATAACATTTATTGAACAACTAAAGGAAAGTTTACGAACGGTTAAAGGCGGTTTTGCCTACCTGCTGATGACTGAAACAGCTATGATCGCAGCGCTTGATCCTAATGCTTTTCGACCGTTATCTCTCGGACAAATGAAGAATGGAGCGTACGTGATTGCTAGTGAGACTTGTGCATTAGAAGTTAGCGGGGCAGCCTTTGTCTGTGATGTTGGACCAGGTGAAGTGGTCATTATCGACGATACGGGTTATAAAATAGAGAAATACACAGATGATACTCAGTATGCGATTTGCTCAATGGAATATATTTATTTTGCTAGACCAGATTCAAATATTGCCGGAATGAATGTGCATACAGCACGTAAAAATATGGGGAAACGCTTGGCTAAAGAAGCACCGATCGAAGCCGATATGGTGGTTGGAGTACCGAACTCATCATTATCAGCTGCGAGTGGTTACGCTGAGGCAAGCGGTATTCCTTATGAGATGGGCTTAGTGAAAAATCAATACATTGCACGCACCTTTATCCAACCTACTCAGGAGTTGAGAGAACAAGGCGTTAGGATGAAACTATCTGCAGTTCGTGGTGTAGTAGAAGGTAAAAGAGTGATCATGGTAGATGATTCAATTGTTCGTGGCACGACAAGCCGTCGTATTGTGCAGTTACTTAAAGATGCAGGAGCAAAAGAAGTTCATGTACGAATTGCGTCTCCGCCGTTGAGGTTTCCCTGTTTTTATGGTATTGACATCCAGACAAGAAAAGAATTGATTGCAGCTAATCACTCGGTAGCTGAAATCAAGAAGTTGATTACTGCTGATTCATTAAATTTTTTAAGTGAACAAGGCTTGATTGAGGCGATTGGATTGAACTATGATGCGCCTTATTCAGGACTGTGTATGGCTTATTTCAATGGAGACTATCCAACGCCATTATATGATTATGAGGAGAAATACCAAGCATCTTTGAAAGAGAAGATCAGTTTTGTCTAGTCAGAAAAACGATAGAAAACTAATCTTTATCAAGATAAAACGAGCCTGCTCAGTTTTCTAAATAAGGAGGAACTATGATGGCAAATGCCTATGCAAAAGCTGGAGTTGATGTACAAGCTGGTTATGAAGTGGTGGAAAGAATCAAAAAACATGTCGAACGAACGGAACGTGCGGGTATGATGGGCGCGCTTGGCGGTTTTGGCGGTTGTTTTGATTTAAGTGTGGTGGATGTGAAGGAGCCCGTATTGATTTCAGGAACAGATGGTGTGGGAACCAAATTAATGATTGCGATCCAAGAAAATAAACATGAGACGATTGGGATCGATTGTGTGGCGATGTGTGTAAATGACATCGTTGCTCAGGGCGCGGAACCGCTCTATTTTTTAGATTATATTGCGACAGGAAAAAATGTACCAGAGCGTTTGGAATCTGTGGTTGCAGGCATTTCTGAAGGATGCATCCAAGCAGGTGCAGCGCTGATTGGCGGTGAAACAGCTGAAATGCCAGGGATGTATCAGGATGATCATTATGATTTAGCTGGTTTTGCTGTAGGGGTTGCTGAAAAAAGTCAATTAATCACGGGAAACAAGATTCAAGAAGGAGACGTTCTTCTAGGATTACCTTCAAGTGGGCTTCATTCAAACGGTTATTCACTTGTACGTAAAATTTTCTTTGAAAGCCATCGATTGACTGGAGAGAGCGCACTACCAGAACTCATGGGGAAAGTATTAGGAGAGGAATTACTGATCCCAACTAAAATTTATGTAAAATCATTACTCCCACTGATCAAACAGGAACTAGTGAATGGAATCGCCCATATTACAGGAGGCGGTTTTATAGAAAATATTCCAAGAATGCTTCCAGATCATTTGTCGGCAGAAGTGAAATTAGGAAGTTGGCCGCAGTTGCCGATTTTTACTGCATTGGAAACATACGGAGAAATTCCAGCTATGGAAATGTATGAGATTTTCAATATGGGAATAGGCATGGTTTTAGCTATTTCCCCAGAAAAAATTGATGCCGTTCAAATGATGTTAACTAAATGCGATGAACCAAGTTATATTCTCGGCAAGATAACGGCTAAATCGAAACAATCGATTGTGTTTAAAGAGGTGTAAAAATGAAGTTAGCAATATTTGCTTCAGGAAATGGCAGCAACTTTCAAGCAATTGTTGAAGCGTCAAGAGCTGGCTTGATTGCTGCTGAAATTACGTTATTATTTTGTGATAAAAAAGATGCTTATGTGATTCAGAGAGCTAGAGAATTATTGATTCCAGTTATTTCATTTTCACCAAACGATTTTGAATCAAAAGCACTATATGAAGCTGAAATCCTTCATTTACTTGAAGAAGAGCAAATCGATTTAGTTGTTTTAGCAGGTTACATGAGGATCATTGGCCCAACTTTGTTAGAAACTTTTTCAAATCGCTTGATCAATATACACCCTTCACTATTACCTCGTTTTCCTGGTCTTCATGGGATCAAAGATGCTTTTTGTAGTAATGTTTCTGAAACAGGTGTGACGATTCATTATGTGGATGATGGTGTTGATACAGGTCCGATCTTAGCACAAGAAAAAATCTTGATTGAACCAACTGACACTCTTGATTCTTTAGAAAGAAAAATTCATAATGTAGAGCACAGGCTATATCCGAGTGTCCTAGCACAGCTTATTCAAACAAAACAGGGAGAGAAATCTGAATGATAAAAAAAAGAGCATTAATCAGTGTGTCAGATAAAACAGGCGTAGCAGATTTTGTCAAAGGCTTGGCGAAACAGGGAATCGAAATTATTTCAACAGGTGGTACAAAAGCGATGCTTGAACAAGCAGGTATTCAAACAATTTCGATTGAAGAAGTGACTGATTTTCCAGAAATGATGGACGGTCGTGTTAAAACCTTACATCCAAAGATTCATGGTGGTTTACTTGGTCGTCGTGATTTGAGTGAGCATATGGAGGCTATGGAAAGACATAACATTCAGCCGATTGATTTTGTTTGTGTCAATCTCTATCCGTTTAAGAAAACAATCTTAAAAGAGCATGTCACCCGAGAAGAAGCAATTGAAAACATTGATATTGGTGGTCCAAGTATGTTACGCAGTGCCGCTAAAAATTACCAATCTGTCACAGTCGTCGTTGATCCAAATGATTATGATGAGGTATTATCGGAACTAGCCAGCGCAGGAGAAACAACCCTTCTTACAAGACAGAGGTTGGCTGCAAAAGTCTTTCGACATACAGCTGCTTATGATGCTTTGATTGCAGAATATTTAACTGAAGCAGTAGGAGAAAAAGAACCAGAAACACTAACTTTGACATATGATTTAAAACAGAGCTTGCGTTATGGGGAAAATAGCCATCAAAAAGCGGCATTTTATCAAAATGCTCTGCCACTTTCATTTTCGATTGCCAGTGCGAAACAATTGCATGGGAAAGAATTATCTTATAATAACATCAAAGATGCAGATGCAGCTATTCGTATCTCTAGGGAGTTTGACCAACCTGCAGTAGTAGCTGTTAAACATATGAATCCTTGTGGAGTGGGAATTGGTGAGACGCTTGATAAAGCGTATCAATATGCTTATCAAGCAGATCCACTCTCAATTTTCGGAGGGATCGTTGTTTTAAACCGTGAAGTTGATCTAAAAGTAGCTGAAAAGTTGCACCAATTGTTTCTAGAAATTATTATTGCCCCAAGTTTCTCGGATGAAGCACTTACAATTTTAAGTAGTAAAAAAAATCTACGATTGTTGACGCTTGATTTTTCTAAGAAATCTCAAGCGATAGAAGATGAAAAAGTTTCAGTCTTGGGTGGACTACTAATCCAAGATCAAGATATTATGAAAGAAGATGTCGAAAAATGGCAAGTTGTAACGAAAAGAAACCCAACAAGTGCTGAACGAACAGCGCTGGAATTTGCATGGAAAACGGTCAAACATGTTAAAAGCAATGCAATCGTTGTTGCCAACAGTCAGCAAACGCTTGGGATTGGTGCAGGCCAAATGAATCGCGTTGGTTCTGTCCAAATAGCCATCAAACAAGCAGGAGAAAAAGTGGAGGAAGCTGTTTTAGCGAGTGATGCATTTTTCCCAATGTCTGATAGCATAGAGTATGCTGGCAAACAGGGAATCAAAGCAATTATTCAGCCGGGTGGTAGTATCAAAGACCAAGAATCAATCGACATGGCAGACAAGTATGGTATTGCGATGGTGTTTACTGATAATAGACATTTTAGACATTAAAAGGAGAAGCAGATGGGATTAACTATTTTAGTGATTGGAAGTGGCGGCAGAGAACATGTGATTGCTCAAAAATTGATTCAAAGTCCTAGAGTTACAACAGTTTATTGTGCTAAGGGAAATGCTGGAATGATAAATGATGGTATTCAATTAGTCGATATTGCGGAAGATGATCATGTACAATTGATCCAATTTGCCAAGAAAAAGAAGGTGAGTTGGACTTTCGTTGGACCAGAAGTCCCTTTATTGAATGGTTTAGTTGATGATTTTACCGCTGCGGGTTTACTAGTGTTTGGTCCTACTAAAGCTGCGGCACTTATTGAAGGTTCTAAAAATTTTGCAAAAAAAATTATGGATAAATATCAAATACCAACAGCCGATTATCAAACCTTTGCTGATTTTGAATTGGCAAAAACATATGTATTAGAAAAAGGTGCACCTATTGTGATTAAGGCAGATGGTTTAGCGGCTGGAAAAGGTGTTGTAGTAGCAGATAGTGAGGCACAAGCAATAGAAGCTTTAAAAGCAATGCTGGAAGAAAATAAATTTGGCTTGAGCGGTGCGAAAGTCGTGGTGGAAGAATTCCTTTCCGGAGAAGAGTTTTCGTTACTAGCGTTTGTTCGTGATCATGAAGTTTTTCCTATGGTGATTTCACAAGACCATAAACGTGCATATGAAGGAGATACAGGTCCGAACACAGGTGGTATGGGCGCATATGCCCCAGTTCCGCAAATTTCTGATGCAATCGTCAAAGAAGCAATAGAGACGATCATCAAACCAGCTGCCCAAGGACTATTGGATGAAGGCAGACCGTTCACAGGGATTTTGTATGCTGGGGTGATTGCCACAGAAACAGGACCTAAAGTAATTGAATTTAATGCACGATTCGGGGATCCAGAAACTCAGGTTGTCTTGCAACGTTTAGAAAGTGATTTTGCTCAAATTATTGATGATTTACTAACAGGGACACAACCAACAGTTCTGTGGAAAAAAGATGGCTATAGCTTAGGAGTAGTTGTTGCAGCGAAAGGTTATCCAAGCAATAGTGAATTAAACTATCCAATTCCAGATTTTTCGCGGATACAAACAGGACAAGTTTACTATGCAAGTGTAAAAGAGCAAGCTGGACAATTAATTTCAGATGGTGGTCGTATCTATCTTATAGAAGCTAGCGGGGAAACCTTGAAAGCAGCACAGAATGCTGTTTATGGCATTCTAAATATGGTCAATACAGAAGGAACTTTTTACCGTAGAGATATTGGTTTTAAGGGTGTGACGTTCAACTAAAAGAAGAGGGATTTTTCCTCCTCTTTTAGTTGTCTATACGTTGTTTTAGACTCGATCTTTTTGATTTGTTTTCTTAAAAGCCCCTTCACACCGCTGAGCTGTGTGATATAATCAGTTTGAAGGGAAGTTGACTAATGGAAGATAAACTAAATAAACATGTATCAGTTTCTATTACAGATGTAAAACAATCACCAATGAGCATTTTTGAAACAGCAAAAGAGAAAAATACAGGTGTTTACATTTACAATAGAAAAAAAATCGCCGGAGTGATGTTAACGGCTGAACAATATGAAGCGCTAATTAAGCAAAAAACGCAAGAGCAAGGACAGGACGTAAAAGTGGCAGAATTGAATCAAGCAATTCGCCAAAAAATTGCTTTTGGCTCCTTAACATCAACTAAAATTTTAGATGACCATTTGGTCTCATTAGGATTTATTACGAAGAAAATTGAAATAGAAGATTATAGTGAAATGATGAATGAATTAAATGAAACTGGTAAAATTGACTATCATTTTCAGAAAAAAGAAGATCGTACAAGCATTTTAGCTGAAGTGATTGGGGAACAAAGTAATCAATCTCATTTATCAGATAAATTAATTGTGAAAAAAATTCATCTTAGAGTGGATTAATCAAATATTCAGATTGTACAAATGAATCAGAAAAAACCAAGGTGGGACAGAAGCGATTGCTTCTGCTCCCACTGTTTGTACGTTTTCCTTTTATTTTCAAATATGTAGAACAAGCTATTGGAAATCAACCATATGGCCACGATAGCGTTTTGGTAAATGAGAAAGTTGAGCTCGTTCATTTTTTCTTTCTTCAATCGTAACGGCTTTAAGAAAGAAACGCCAGTTTTCTTGAATCCCTTGTTCAGTTTCGTTGGAATCAAATGTTGGTGGCGCACTATTTTCAATAAATTTAATTTGTCCATTTTCGATAATTCCCAGTAAGCGGTGTGTTTCATCATAAATTATAAGTGTCTCTTTGGGGTACCTTTTGGCAAAATGGGGACAAAGGTACGGTAATGAAAAGTGTTTAGGAGCAATAGTACTGTAAAGTGAATCACCTACATACTCAAATCGAATAAAACCAGTTAATGCATGGACTTCACTAAATAAAGCGTTTAAAGCATTTTGAAGAGCTAAAATGGACGGGTGTCCTAAGTGATTAGTCAATAAACTATCAGTTGTCAAGCTGATTTTAACAGCGTCTAGCAAACAGCGTTCTTTATCTCTCAATGAACAATAAAAACCATCAATAATAAATTGCCAATTTTCTTTTCGTAATCGTTCGGTCAGGCGAGCTTGAATTCTTTGAGCCAGTACTTCGTCTGTTGCGATCCAATGACTAGCAAATAAATTTTCGATCGCATTATCTGACGTTACAATGATTTCAGGAAATACTCGTTTTTTAAAGGCATGATAAATAATCGTTAAAAAACCATAAAAACTACCATCATATTCCCAAGTTTCTGTGGTTTCTTCAATGTGCATAACGGGATTCCTTTCGTTTGGTTGTCTCAAAACGTTCGACATCAAACAGGGATAATTGTTCTTGCTGTGATTGACTGTTGCTCTTTTTTAATGTTTCGTATTGGCGAGAAGAAATCAAAGAAGAAATGATCCATTCAGGATCGTCGTTCAATCCAGGTTGGCGAACACCATTGCAACTGATAAAATATTGCGCTCGCTTGATAACAACGCCTAATTTTTTTAAATCTGATAAATGTAATTGATAATACTTTCTAGCTTTTAAAATATTTTGTGCACTTTTTGGTCCGATTCCAGGGATTCTTAGCAAACGCTCATAAGAAGCCGATTGTACATCGATTGGAAACTGCTCATAGTTTTGGACTGCCCAGTTGGCTTTAGGGTCTAAGTATAAATTAAAATTCGGTTTATCTTCGGATAAAATTTCATCGGCAGAAAATCGATAAAAGCGTAACAGCCAATCTGCTTGGTACAATCGATGCTCTCTTAATAAGGGGGGGTCAGTTGTAATCGCTGGTAGTAAAGAATCTTGATTTACAGGGATATATGCAGAATAATAGACTCTTTTTAATTCATATTTTTTATATAAATTTTCGGCAATCTTAACAATTGCATGATCGCTTTCGGGAGAAGCACCGATAATCATTTGTGTCGATTGACCAGCAGGAACAAATGGGGACTGTTTTTTTAAAGCGGGTACTTGGACAAGTTCTTTCTTCTTATGCGTGATTTGTTTCATAGGTTTATATAAAGCAAAAGGATCTTTGTCAGGTGCTAATAATTTCAGGCTTTCTTTTGAAGGCAATTCGACATTCACACTCATACGATCAGCTAAAAAGCCTAATTCTTCAATTAATTTTTCATCTGCACCTGGAATGGCCTTCACGTGGATATACCCTTTAAATCCTTTTTCGTAGCGTAAGATCTTCAATGTTTTAATCAATAATTCACTCGTATAATCGACATTTTTTATAATAGCCGAACTTAGAAAAAGCCCCTCAATATAATTTCTCATGTAAAAGTCCATCGTTAAATCAGCCACTTCTTTTGGCGTGAAGGTGGCCCGAGGGATCGTATTAGATTTTCTGTTGATACAATAATGACAATCAAAAATACAAGCATTTGTAAAAAGTAGTTTTAAAAGCGAGACGCACCGGCCATCGCTCGTGAAAGAATGACAAATTCCAGCTGTTGCAGTACTACCTACAGTTCCTTTTCGCGAGTTATCAGTAACCCCGCTACTGGAACAAGATACGTCGTATTTTGCTGATTCAGCAAGAATTTCTATTTTTTTAGATAAATCCATTACAAGCCCTCATCTCTAAAATTCACGGAACATATGTTCTTATTTTAGCAAGAAGTATTGATTTTGTCAAAACTGAAAATAAAAAATATGAGTGGAATAAAACTAAAAAATCAGTTTCATTCCACTCACGTTTTTTATTGTTTTTTTAAGTCTAGATATCGTTCAAGATAATCAGCTAAACCATCTTCATCATTCGTTTTATCCGTAACATCATTGGCTACAGATTTGATCTTATCTGTTGCATTTTTCATTGCAACACCCCAACCAACGTAATCGAGCATTTCTTCATCGTTGTGTTCATCACCAAATGCGATGATGTCAGAACGTTTCACGTTTAAGTAATTTGCGACTTGTTCGACCCCTTTCGCTTTTTGGATGCCTTTTGAAACGATCTCTAAAATCGGTGTGGGTCCACCCCAAGTTCGAACATCTACATAATCACCATATTGTTTCATTAAAGAGTCAGAAACATGCTCTGCTTGCTCTTTGGAAGTCCGAACCATCATTGAAGTTGGATCTGTCAGTAAATTTTTGGTTGTCAAAAGGTTACTAGGCGTTGCTTCTGAGGCGAAGAAACCTGAATCAAAGTAATCTAAGCTATCAATATAAAATGTTTCTTTATTTTCTGCCGCTACAAAATCAAGATTTAAGGCTTTCTTTTGAGCTAAAATATCAAAAACTAAATCTCTTTGGATTCCAGTTTCTTTTTCGTCAGACCATTGTTTTTCTGGCATATGAACAAGAGCACCGTTGAAATTGACCATCGGAGTTGATAACCCCAGTTGACGATAGAATTGACCGCTCATTCGATAAGGGCGACCAGTAACAATGCTGACATAGTGCCCGTGTTGCATTGCGTTTTTTAAGGCTTGTTCAGTCGTGTCACTAATCAGTGACTGTCCATTTAACGTTGTACCATCTAAATCGATTGCAATTAATTTTTTCAAAGTCGTTCCTCCCGGAAAGTTTTCTTTCACTTAGTCTAGCACAAAATAGCAGAATGACAAGTTTTCAAGAAAATTTTTGAAAATAATGTCTATATGATACACTAGATAAAAAAGGACGGTGAATCATTTGAATCAAAGATATCGTTGGTTAGTAAGAATAGGGACGGTGTTCTACTGCTTGTATATGCTGTTCTTTGCTAAGGTGTATCATTTTATGGCGCTGAATGTTTTGTTAGCCTATATTCCATTAGAGCTAAGCTTTCATTTTAAAAAAGCGACCAAGCAACTCTTTTTTCTGTTAGGAATGTTCTGGCTATTATTTTATCCCAATGCACCATACTTATTTACTGATTTTTTTCATTTAGAACAATTACCTATTTACCATGGGATGAATCAGTTGTTCGGGCAATCATTGTCGGCGTGGTTATCTTTCAGTTTGCTGACTATCGGAATTTGTGTGTACGGTTATTTAGGTATGGCGACATTGATTACAATAATAAAGGAATGTTATCGCAGAGGGCTATTTAAAAGCCGATGGCACGGTGTTATTTTTGTCATAGTTATTAATGCATTATCTAGCTTGGCTATATTTGTTGGACGTTTTGATCGTTTGCACAGTGTCCATTTATTGACGAAACCTATTCAAACAATCCAAATTATTTTTCTTCAGTGGTCGGTGGATAAAGGGTTATTCATTATTTTATTGACAGGATTGCAGCTTATTTTATTCGCTTCTATTATTGGAGTAAGAGCGTTAGACTCAGAAGTAGACGGTGAAAAGCTATATTGACAGTGTGTTTGGAAATTGTTACTCTTTAACTAAGTATATTTGGAAATAATTGAAGAGGAGTTACATACATGAAAAAGTGGCAAAGCTCTTTATTAACTAGTTTATTGATGATTGGTATCGTTAGCAGTACTACAGTTGGGGCTGAAGTTGCTGTTGCCCAAACAGAAAATGGAACAAATACATCGATGCAACAACAACCGACGCAAACTGAAGAAATTCCCTTTCAAATTTTGGGTATCAATGATTTTCATGGTGCTTTGAATACATCAGGTTCGTTTTTTGACGATGAAGGTAAAAAAACGGTAAACACAGGAACCGCTCCGTTACTAGCTGCCTATTTGAATCATGCACAGGAACAATTTTCTATAGCAAATACTGGGGGACAAACTATACGCGTGCAAGCAGGAGATATGGTTGGTGCAAGTCCTGCAAGTTCAGGTCTGCTTCAAGATGAGCCAACGATAAAGGTATTGAACCAAATGGATTTTTCCATAGGAACATTAGGTAATCATGAATTTGATGAAGGTTTACAAGAGTTTAATCGAATTATGCTTGGAGAAAATCCGCAAAATGATCCGTATGGTATTCTGACAGCGTATCCAAGAGAAGCATCCAAAACCCAGATCGTGATTGGCAATGTTGTTAAAAAAGGAACAGAAGAAATTCCTTTTGGGTGGAAACCATATGCGATCAAAGAGGTAGGGACAGCAAATAATAAGGTGAAGGTTGGCTTTATTGGTGTGGTAACAACTGAAATTCCTAACCTAGTTTTAAAAGAACATTATGAAGCGTATGATTTTTTAGATGAAGCTGAAACAATTGCTTATTACTCAAGTCAATTAAGGAAGCTTGGCGTGAATGCCATTGTTGTTTTAGCTCATGTACCTGCAACAAGTAAGGCTAATAAGGTTGATGGTGAAGCAGCTGAAATCATCAAACAAGTCGATAAATTATATCCTGATAACAGTGTAGATGCTTTTTTTGCGGGACATAATCACCAGTATACAAACGGTGTAGTCAATAAAACGAGAGTAGTCCAGTCCACCTCTCAAGGAAAAGGATATATCGATTTACAAGGAACACTTGATCCAAAGACTAATGATTTTGTAGAGACACCGAATGCGAGAGTTTTACCAGTTGATCCAGCTAATAAAACGGCTCCGAAAATAGATAAAAAAGTAGATGCTGTGGTGAAAGATGCGGAAGAACGTGTTGCCATGGTAACAAATAAAAAAATTGGAACGGCGAAAGAAGCTTCTGCAATTACACGAGAGGTTAATGGATCGAAAGAATCTCCTTTGGGAAATCTGATTACGGACAGTCAAGTTGCAATGGCTCATGCACAAGGGATCAATGCTGATTTTGCCATGACTAATAATGGCGGAATTCGTGCTGATTTAGTGGTTGGCGAAGATCGCACAATTACTTGGGGCGCTGCTCAAGCTGTTCAGCCATTTGGGAATATCCTGCAAGTCGTTGAAATGACTGGTTCTCAGATTGAACAAGTCTTAAATGAGCAATATGATGAAGAGGAACGCTACTTCTTACAGATTTCTGGTTTAACGTATACCTATGTAGCAACTGATAACAAGGAACAACCGTTCAAAGTACAAGAAATGTATGAAAAAGACGGTACACGAATGCAAGCAGAACAAGCGTATCAGGTCGTCATCAATGACTTTTTATATGGTGGAGGAGACGGTTTTGCTGGGTTTACACAAGCAACGTTAGTCAATGCGATACAACCAGATACAGAGACTTTTATTGGATATATTGAAAGTCAGGAAGCTACAGGGGAATTGATTGCAGCATCGATTGAAAATCGAAAAAAATTAGCTGATCCCACAGATCCAGTTGATCCACCAATTATTGAGCCCAATGAGGCGGAAGAAAGAATCAAGAAAGCAACGATTTTCGATCCTTTGTACGAAGATGATGAGCTTTTAAGAGGCGTGACGTTGCCGAATGCAAAAATCGTTCTTTATGTTGGCGAACTTCCAGAGACAAAAACTAGAACCATCGCACTGCCTGAAGGTGATTTAGTTGGACAAGCGGATTCAGAAGGACGGATCAAGCTCAACGTTACTTCGTTAAAAATCAAAGATAAAAAGAAATTGACTGTAATAGTGTTAGATGAAGAACAAAATAAAGCAATTTTCTCATTAGCTATTTTACCAAAAAGAGAAGTGACTCTAGAGACAACGAACACTAAAGAGCTTGCCAAAACGAGCACTGGAAAAGAATTACCGAAGACTGGTGAAAAAGAAGCCGCTTCTATTATGTTAAGTGGTATAGTGACTTTGGGAGTATGTGGGACTCATCTAATAAAAAGAAAAATTTTATAATAGTAAAAAGCGTTATAGTCGTTGGAGAGAACTGGCGATTGTATCGCTTTTTTTACATCTACAGACACAAACACGAACATTAAAAACAATTAATGTGATTATAGTTAATATTTTGTTGAAATAGACTAAACTCTAACTTATACTTTAAAAGTATTCATCAGGAAAAGCAAGATGCACTTATTATTTTAACGAACGTGTTAGTATTCTGATGAAATTTTAGTAAAGAGGAGCGAAACAATTTCATGGAAAAGTTTTTCAAATTAAAGGAAAACAAAACAAACGTCTCAACTGAAATGATGGCAGGGGTAACCACATTTTTTGCGATGAGCTACATTTTATTCGTTAATCCATCAATTTTATCTCAAACAGGAATGCCTTTTCAAGCAGTATTTCTAGCAACGATTATCGCATCGATCATTGGAACATTGATTATGGGACTTTTTGCAAATGTTCCTTATGCACAAGCTCCGGGAATGGGACTAAATGCTTTTTTCACTTTTACAGTAGTTTTTGGTTTGGGTTATACATGGCAACAGGCATTAGCAATGGTCTTTATCTGTGGTTTGATCAATGTTTTGATTACTGTTACAAAAATTCGTAAATTGATCATTAATGCAATACCTGAGAGTATGCAGCATGCCATCGGCGGAGGTATCGGTATTTTTGTTGCGTATGTGGGGATCAAAAATGCAAAATTATTAGATTTTACAGTTCAAGCTGAGCCAAAAAATGGCGCTGTTAATGGGGATAGTATTGTTCCTGCTTTGGGGAATTTTAATAATCCTGAAATTATATTAGCGGTGATAGGTTTAGTGATTACAACGATTTTAGTCGTTTTAAATATTCGCGGAGCGATTCTAATCGGTATCGTTGTAACGACAATCATTGCAATCCCAATGGGTGTGGTCAATGTTTCATCGATTAACTGGCAGGAAAATTCTTTAGGAAACTCTATTGGTGCTTTAGGAACGACTTTTGGTGCCGCTTTTGGTGCTGATGGTATGCAATCACTGTTTAGTGATGCTTCGAAAATCCCTCAGGTGTTGATGACAGTCATTGCCTTTAGTTTATCCGATACATTTGATACGATCGGTACATTTATTGGTACTGGCCGTCGCACGGGGATCTTCTCGAAAGAAGATGAATTGGCTTTAGAGGATAGTAAAGGTTTTTCTACAAAAATGGATAAGGCATTATTTGCAGATGCGATTGCAACATCGATCGGTGCGGTATTTGGAACATCTAATACAACGACTTATGTAGAAAGTGCTGCAGGGATTGGTGCTGGTGGTCGGACTGGTTTAACGTCTGTTGTTGTTGCTGCCTTATTCGCATTGAGCAGTTTGTTGTCTCCGCTGATTGCAATTGTCCCGGCACAAGCAACAGCTCCTGCACTGATTTTAGTTGGTGTGATGATGTTAGCATCGTTCAAAGATATTGACTGGACTAATCTAGAAGAAGCAGTACCAGCATTTTTTGCATCGATCTTTATGGGATTATGCTATAGTATTTCATACGGAATTGCTGCAGGATTTATTTTTTACGCAGTGGTTAAAGTTGCAAAAGGGAAAATCAAAGAAGTTTCGCCGATTCTCTGGGTGGTCAATGCTTTGTTTATTTTAAACTTTATTATTTTAGCAATTTTATAAAATGACTTGATTTTAAAGCTTGACTATCTATTGATAGTTGAGCTTTTTTCATTTTTGACAATTATTTTTTGAGAGATTGCATATTTTGGAGTATAGTTAATAGTGAAGAATTTGTGAGGTGTGCGTGAAAATGAAAATTGATTGGAAAAAGAATTTGATGGTTGCTTGGTTAGGTTGTTTCTTCACAGGAGCCAGTATTAGCTTGGTGATGCCGTTTATTCCTGTTTATGTTGAACAATTAGGAACGCCAAAAAGTCAAGTTGAGCTGTTTTCAGGTCTTGCAATCGCGGTTACTGCATTTGCAGCGGCGATCGTAGCACCAATCTGGGGGAATTTAGCAGATAGAAAAGGACGCAAAGTCATGATGATCCGGGCTGCTGCCGGAATGACGATCACGATGGGTTCATTGGCTTTTGTGCCTAATGTATACTGGTTGTTAATCATGCGTTTTTTTAATGGGATTCTTTCAGGATATATTCCGAATGCAACAGCAATGATCGCCTCACAAGCACCTAAGGAAAAAAGTGGTTGGGCATTAGGTACGTTATCAACAGGGGCTATTGCAGGAAATTTGATTGGACCTTCGATCGGCGGTGCCTTAGCTCAATGGTTTGGCATGGAGAATGTTTTCATTATTACGGGAATCGTCTTGCTGATCACAACATTATTGACCATTTTTATGGTGAAAGAAGATTTTCAGCCTGTTGAGAAAAAAGACTTATTAAGTACCAAAGAGATTTTTTCAAAAATGGAACATGTCTCAATTCTCATTGGTTTATTTGTAACCACGTTGATTTTACAAATTGGTGTGACAAGTATTAGTCCAATTCTAACGTTGTATATCCGCTCATTGAGTCAAGATACGGGAAATATATTATTTATTAGTGGGTTGATTGTTTCTGTTGCAGGGGTTTCAGCAGTGATCTCTTCTCCGATACTAGGAAAACTTGGAGATCGAATTGGCAATCATAAAGTGTTACTAGCGGGATTGATTTTATCAATGATTTGTTATATCCCGATGGCTTTTGTTAAAACACCGTTTCAATTAGGACTATTACGTTTCTTCCTAGGTTTTTCAACGGGTGCTTTAATGCCTTCGATTAATACATTGATCAGTAAGATCACGCCAACCGAAGGCGTCAGCCGAATATACAGTTATAATCAGATGTTTAGCAATTTCGGACAAGTTTTAGGTCCTATGATTGGCTCAACTGTCGCACACGGAATGGGCTATAGTGCTGTATTTATTGTGACAGCTTGTTTTGTACTAGGAAATATCTGTTTATCGTTGTTTAATTTCCGCAAAATTTTAAATAAAAGACTTTAAACGGTTGAAAACATAAAAAAACCAGTTACAATGTTTGTAGTAACTGGTTTTTTTATAAGCATGCTTTTTAAGGTTAAAAGCTAAATACTACTTTTAGTTATTGAACACTTTTAGTGGTTTCTTTTTTTGGTAATGCAAATTGACCAATCAATAAGATAATCACGCCGGTAATCAATGATATAACGGTTGTCAGCATAAAATCATAAGTTCCGCCATTTAAGGCACCACCGATATAGCCAACGACTTGTCCAAGTAAAAAAGACCACAACAATACAAGAATGTAACGCATGGATTGCACCTCTTTTCTAGCTATAGTTTAGCACAATTTTTCTAAATGTAAAGGAATTGAAAGTTACATTTTTTGATTTAAAACCATTATGTAAGTAAGGAGATGTCCTATGTCTTTTCCACAATTATATACAATCACTTCCTACTCGTTACTTTCCAGTACAATACGAATTCAACAATTTGTTCAGCAAGCTAAAAAGCTGGGCTACCAAACCGTTGGAATCACGGATATCAACGTACTTCATGGCGCAATCGAGTTTTTTGAAACCTGTATGAAGGAAGGGCTCAAACCGATTATTGGCTTAACAGTAGAATATACACCTCACAAGTCTGAACAATCTGCTCAACTATTGTTGTATGCAAAAGATTTAGAAGGGTACCAAAACTTGATGCGAATTTCAACGGCTAAGATGAATAGTGAAAAAATTTTCTATCTAGATGAAGTGAAAAACTACTTGAGTCATTTGTTCGCTGTAATGCCTTCTGACAAAGGAGAAGTTACTTTTGCCTTGAAAAGAAGTGTGGAGGAAGCGTCAGAGAGCTTAAACCGCTTAACCGATTATTTTGATCCAGCTTCCTTTTTTGCCAGTGCTTCTTTTACCTGTAATCAAGAAACAGATCCATTACTTTTTCAATTTTATGAAAGCCAAAACCAACCATTGATTGCATTACAAGAAACACGTTATTTAAATCGACAAGATGGTTTTGCGTTGAAAGTGCTAAGACATATCGATGAAGGCCAGCAGATGACTTTGAATGCTGAAGAAACGGAAATCGAAGGCCCTTTTTATCTAAGAAGTCAAAATGATGCTGTCGATCAACTAACAGTAAGGGTCAGCCAACAAGCTATTTCAAATGCAGAAAATATGGCTGCTGCTTGTACTGTAGAAATCCCCTTACATCAGCGTCTGTTGCCGCATTTTCCCATTCCAGATGGGAAGCAAGCAGGTGTATTCTTAAAAGAACTGTGTCTGCAGAAATTACCTGAGCGAATACCTGATGCTTCAATTGAGTATGAGCAACGACTGGAAAAGGAACTCACGATTATCCATACGATGGGCTTTGACGATTATTTTTTGATTGTTTGGGATGTGATGGCATTTGCTCATGATCGAAAAATCGTGACAGGCGCTGGTCGTGGTTCTGCTGCAGGTTCATTAGTTTCTTATGTCTTGTCAATCACTGATGTCGATCCAATTAAGTATGATTTGCTTTTCGAACGTTTTTTAAATCCCGAAAGACATTCGATGCCTGATATCGATTTAGATATTCCTGATAATCGCCGAGAAGAAGTATTGCAGTATGTTCGAGAGAAATATGGTCATTATCATATGGCTCAAATTGCGACATTTGGAACGATGGCAGCTAAAATGGTTCTAAGAGACGTGGCAAGAGTCTTTGGATTATCACAAAGTGAATCCAATCGATGGTCAAATTCGGTACCAAGTGCTCTGAAAATGACACTGGAAACGGCTTATAACGATTCGAAAAAACTCGTTGAATTAGTAAACTCTTCTGATACTAACCGTTTATTATATGATACAGCAGTTCGCCTAGAAGGATTGCCACGTCACGTATCGACACATGCAGCAGGTGTGGTGATTAGTGATCTTGATTTGATTGATATTGTTCCGTTGCAACCTGGATCAAATGATATTTTTCTTACGCAATTTACGATGAATGATGTGGAAAAAATCGGTTTGTTGAAGATGGATTTTCTAGGTTTGAGAAATTTATCAATTATTGATGATACGATCAAATCGGTTAAACGAGTCTATAAAAAAGAAGTGATTTTAAACCAAATTCCACTAGATGATGAACAAACATTGGCTTTATTTAGAAGAGGTGAAACAAGCGGTGTTTTCCAGTTTGAATCGGCGGGCATCAGAAATGTTTTAAGAAAATTAGGTCCAACTAGTATTGAAGATATCGCAGCAGTCAATGCATTGTATCGACCGGGACCTATGCAAAATATTGATTTGTTTATTCGTAGAAAAAAAGGACAAGAACCAATTGAGTATCCAGATGCTGTTTTAGAACCAATTTTAAACAATACCTACGGCGTTATTGTCTATCAGGAACAAATCATTCAAGTTGCTTCAACGATGGCAGGCTTTAGCCTAGGGCAAGCAGATATTTTAAGACGAGCCGTCAGTAAAAAGAAAAAAGATGTGCTAGATGAAGAACGTAAACACTTTGTTGAGGGAGCAATGAAACAAGGGCATAGTGAGGAAGTCGCAACCACGATCTACGATTATATCGAACGCTTTGCGAATTATGGTTTTAATCGTTCTCATGCATTTGCCTATTCTTTTATTGGATTCCAAATGGCCTATCTAAAAGTTCATTTCCCAGGAGCTTTTTATGCTGCTATACTCCATTCTGTTCGACATAATCCTACTAAAATCAAGGAATACATCGGTGAAGCTCGCAAAAATAAGATGGTAATCATGCAACCTGCGATCAATTCTAGTCAGTATAGTTTTTACCTAAATAATGATGATCAAATCATGTTTGGCTTTAGCTCGTTGAAAGGAATACGTAGAGATTTTATCCAGAATATTTTAGATGAACGTAGAGAACATGGTCCGTTTAAAACGTTCAATCAATTTTTATTGCGTATTGACCGCAAATGGTTAAAAGCAGAAAATATTCAGCCACTGATCGCCATCGGTGCTTTCGATGAATTACAAGCGAATCGCCGGCAATTAGTAGTCGGCTTAGATAGTGAGATTCAAAACATTATTTACAGTGGTGGTAGTATGAACCTTTTAGAAGATACTTTGAAACTAAAAGAAGTAGAGGTAGCTGATTATTCGTTAGAAGAGAAATTAGAACAGGAAGAGCAATATTTAGGTGTCTATTTATCTGGGCATCCGACTGAAGAGTTTAAGAAAACTCGTTTAGCTAAACAAGTAATGTTAGTCAGCGATGTGGTTGAAAATCAAACGGCGCGTTTATTAATTTATGTGAAAGATGTCCGAGTGATTCGTACCAAAAAAGGAGAACAAATGGCCTTCGTAGAAGGGGATGACCTAACAGGTTCGTTATCTTTGACACTTTTTCCAGCAGTTTTCAGAACACTTCGTCAAACTGTTGAAAAAAATCAGGTTTATTTCGTCGAAGGTAAAGTAGAAAAAAGTAACTATAATCAAGAGTTGCAATTACTAGTCAATCAAATAGAAAAAGCGAGTGACATTGAAACTAGTATTAGTGCAACAACGTGTTACTTAAAAATTTCAGAAGAAAGAGACCAAAAAGAAGTTTTACACAGTATTCATGAAGTGCTGCAAAAGCATAAAGGAAATACGCCAGTAATCATTTACTTTGAAAAAAGCAACAAGAAATTAGTCTTAGGTGAAGAGAACTGGTTAAGTGAAACAATAGATGTAAAAGAACAATTAGAGGCAATATTGGGTAGTCAAAATGTTGTTTTCAAATGATTTACGGTAAAAACTACTAATTGTTTTCATCTTTTTTCAATTATTTCTTCTTAAATCAAGACATTTTGCACTATTAATGGTAAAATGAGTGACGTAATATTTTTGAGTAATGAATAACTGTAGCAAATCTTGTTGCAGCTTAAAAGTATATTATTATGAGGTGAAAGAACGAATGAAACGTATCGGTATTTTAACCAGTGGGGGAGACGCCCCAGGAATGAACGCTGCTATTCGTGCAGTGGTACGTAAAGGGATTTTTGACGGAATCGAAGTGTACGGCATTAACTACGGTTTTGCAGGTCTAGTAGCAGGCGATATCCGCCGTTTAGACATTGCAGATGTTGGCGACAAAATTCAACGTGGAGGAACTTTCTTATACTCTGCCCGTTATCCAGAATTCGCAACAGAAGAAGGACAATTAAAAGGAATCGAACAATTGAAAAAATTTGGTATCGAAGGCTTAGTTGTTATTGGCGGTGATGGTTCTTACCATGGCGCAATGGCACTTACTAAACGTGGATTTCCAGCCGTAGGTATTCCAGGAACAATCGATAATGATATCCCAGGGACTGATTTTACTATCGGTTTTGATACAGCGATCAATACCGTATTAGAATCAATTGACCGTATTCGTGATACTGCTACTTCACATGTACGTACATTCGTTATTGAAGTAATGGGACGTGGAGCAGGCGATATTGCTCTTTGGTCTGGTGTAGCAGGTGGTGCGGATGAAATCATCATTCCAGAGCATGATTTTGATATGGTCAATGTAGCACAACGAATTAGAGAAGGCCGTGATCGCGGTAAAAAACATTGTTTGATTATTTTAGCCGAAGGTGTTATGGGTGGAAACGAGTTTGCCGATAAACTTTCTGAACATGGCGACTTCCATACACGTGTTTCTATCTTAGGACATGTTGTCCGCGGTGGCTCACCAAGTGCCCGTGACCGTGTATTGGCAAGTAAATTTGGTTCTTATGCTGTCGAATTATTAAAAGCTGGAAAAGGTGGACAATGTATTGGGATGCTTGACAATCAAGTCGTTTCAGCTGATATCGTTGATACATTAGAAAACCACAAACACAAACCAGATTTATCACTTTATGATTTAAATCAAGAGATTTCTTTTTAAGAATACACTTGAAATTGAGTGTTATTTAAAGAAGCCCTTGAGGAAAATAGATAATCTTCATGACGTATAAACAAAAATGGAATAGGAGCGTTTGGTAATGAAAAAAACGAAAATCGTATGTACGATCGGACCAGCTAGCGAAACGGTAGATATGCTAGTAAACTTAATGAATGCAGGAATGAATGTTTGCCGTTTGAACTTCTCACATGGTGATTTTGAAGAACATGGCAACCGCATCAAGAATATTCGCGAAGCTGCAAAAATTACAGGTAAACGTGTAGCGATCTTGCTTGATACGAAAGGTCCTGAAATCCGAACTAATGAGATGGAAAATGGCGCAATTACTTTAAGAACGGGTGATTCAGTACGTCTTTCTATGACAGAAGTTTTAGGAACAAACGAAAAATTTTCAATTACTTACCCAGAATTAATTAACGATGTAAACGTTGGTTCTCATATTCTTTTAGATGATGGCTTGATTGATTTAGAAGTAACAGATATTGACCGCAAGGCTAACGAAATCGTTACTGAAGTGAAAAACGAAGGCGTATTAAAAAATAAAAAAGGCGTAAACGTTCCAGGTGTCTCTGTCAATCTTCCTGGTATCACTGATAAAGATGCTGCTGATATCCGTTTTGGGATTGAACAAGGTGTCGATTTCATCGCTGCAAGTTTCGTTCGTCGTGCAACTGACGTTTTAGAAATTACTAGAATTTTAGAAGAAGAAAACGCAACACATATCCAAATCATTCCTAAAATTGAAAACCAAGAAGGAATCGACAATATTGACGAGATCCTAAAAGTTTCTGATGGTTTGATGGTTGCTCGTGGCGACATGGGTGTTGAAATTCCAACTGAAGATGTTCCTGTTGTTCAAAAAGAATTGATCAAAAAATGTAACGCTTTAGGAAAACCAGTAATCACTGCAACTCAAATGCTAGATTCTATGCAACGCAACCCACGTCCAACACGTGCGGAAGCAAATGACGTTGCCAATGCAATCTATGACGGAACAGATGCAGTAATGCTTTCTGGTGAAACAGCTGCTGGAGATTACCCATTAGAAGCGGTTCAAACAATGGCTCGCATTGCTGTTCGTACTGAAGAAGCATTGATCAACCAAGATTCATTTGCATTGAAATTATACAGCAAAACAGATATGGCCGAAGCAATTGGTCAATCAGTTGGGCACACTGCTCGTAACTTGGGTATCCAAACTATTGTTGCAGCAACTGAATCTGGACACACTGCACGTATGATTTCTAAATATCGTCCAAAATCACACATCGTTGCTATTACGTTCACCGAACAAAAAGCGCGTAGCTTATCATTATCTTGGGGTGTTTATGCAACAGTTGCTGAGAAACCATCAAGCACAGATGAAATGTTCAATTTAGCAACACACACTTCTCAAGAAGAAGGGTTTGCAAGTGAAGGTGATTTGATCATCATTACAGCAGGTGTACCAGTCGGCGAAAAAGGAACAACGAACCTAATGAAGATCCAAATGATCGGTTCAAAATTAGTTCAAGGTCAAGGGATTGGTGAAGCTTCAGTAATTGCTAAAGCAGTTGTAGCGAATACAGCTGAAGAAGCAGTTGCCAACGCAACGGAAGGTTCTATCTTAGTTGTTAAAACAACGGATAAAGATTATATGCCTGCAATCGATAAAGCAATTGCTTTGGTCGTTGAAGAAGGCGGGTTGACTTCACATGCAGCAGTCGTTGCAATTGCCAAAGATATTCCAGTAATTGTTGGTGCAGCTGATGCAACAAACTTGATTACCAATGATGAGCTAATTACTGTTGATCCTCGTCGCGGCATTGTTTATCGTGGTGCCACAACAGCAATCTAAAACAACTAATTATACAGTTAAGAGAGTAGAAATGAATCATGCAAAGTGATTCATTTCTACTCTTTTTTATAGAATGTGAACAAAATTTCTTTATTTAAGAACGATTTATCTGAAAGGGCTATCAAAACGATTTCGTACATGGTAGAATGTAAATGTTACCAAATTATATTGAATACAGGAGTGATAGAATGAAAGCAGCTGTTGTAACAAATGAAAATAACGGAAAAGTAGAAATTAAGGATGTAGATATTAGACCACTTGAGGCTGGTGAAGCTTTAGTAGATGTTGAATACTGTGGTGTTTGTCATACAGATTTACATGTTGCTCATGGCGATTTTGGTGAAGTTCCTGGGCGTGTGATTGGTCATGAAGGCATCGGAATTGTTAAAGAAATCGCTCCAGGTGTTGAGAGTTTAAAAGTAGGAGATCGTGTTAGCATTGCTTGGTTTTTTGAGGGCTGTGGAACATGTGAGTATTGTATTACTGGTCGTGAAACGTTCTGCCGTCAAGTGAAAAATGCTGGCTTTTCAGTAGATGGTGCGATGGCTGAACAATGTATTGTCAAAGCGGATTATGCTGTTAAAGTGCCAAAGGGATTAGACCCAGCGCAAGCAAGCAGTATCTCATGTGCCGGTGTTACTTGTTATAAAGCAATCAAGGTTTCAGAAGTAAAACCTGGGCAATGGGTTGCTATCTACGGTATCGGCGGATTAGGTAATCTAGCGATTCAATATGCTAAAAATGTTTTTAATGCGAAAGTAATTGCAGTTGATATCAATGATGATAAGTTAGCGTTTGCTAAGGAATTAGGAGCTGATTTAGTTTGTAACCCGTTAACTGATGGTGATGCAGGCGCTTGGATTCAAGAAAAAGTAGGTGGTGCACATGCAGCAGTCGTTACAGCAGTGTCAAAAGTTGCCTTTAATCAAGCCGTTGATTCAGTGAGAGCTGCTGGAAAAGTGGTTGCAGTTGGTCTGCCGCCAGAAACGATGGATTTAGCAATTGTAAAGACTGTTTTAGATGGCATTCAAATCGTTGGTTCCTTAGTTGGAACACGTAAAGATTTAGAAGAAGCATTCCAATTTGGAGCAGAAGGAAAAGTAGTACCTGTCGTAGAAACACGCTGTTTACATGAAGTCAATGATATTTTTGAAGAAATGGAACAAGGAAAAATCAAAGGCAGAATGGTTGTCGATCTAAAAAAATAAAGTTAGTATGAAGTGAAAATAAATTAAATAGAACAGACCCTTAAAAGGAAGCGTGAATCTAACTTTTTAAGGGTCTTTTTTTATAATAAATATTTTTAGAATTTTGAATAAGTGCTTTGATAGCTTCTTAAAATGGATTCTGTTACTATTAATATTAAAATAGCAACAATCGTAGCGTGATTTAGATTTATTTAGGAGGAAACGTGATGAAAGAAAGTGCAAAAGCAGGAATTTCATTTGGGTGTGCATTAGCATTAGTCATTTCGTATGTGAATTGGCATAGTATTCTTTGGGCAGTATTTCATGGAGTCCTAAGTTGGGTTTATGTGATTTATTACGTGATTGTCTATGGCTTAAGTTAAAGAACAATTGATCTTTGATTATAATTTACAAGGCATGCCTCTGGAACCAGAAGAATATTTTTTTGAGATTAGAGCTATAATAATGAGATTTTTATTCATTCCTGTTTATTGAAAATTAAAAAAAATTTTAAACAATAGATTTTCAGAAAATTTCTGTTAATAACTGGACAAATTATGCTATAATTACATAATTAAGATGGGAGGTTTAGTGCAAATGGAATCCATTTCAAAAGATTTTGCCGTTCAGCTGTTAAACGATGATGCACAACGGATCATGATGTTGATCCGCAATCAAAAAAATAGCCTATGTATTTCCCAGTGTAAGGCTTTTGAGGAAGTCGTAGATACACAAATGTATGGTTTTTCTCGCCAAGTGACTTATGCTATTCGTCTAGGCATTTTAAGTTCAAAACAAGGACATCAATTGTTAAGCGATCTAGAAAAAGAACTCAATCAATTATATAGTGACGTTTATGAGGAAACTCAAGAAAAAAAAGAGATTGGCAAGGAGGTTTAAACTTTGCCGAACAAGATAAAAAAGAGGCATTTGTTAGACTATAGTATTTTGATCCCCTACTTAGTCCTTAGTGCGGTGGGTTTGATCATGGTGTACAGCTCAACCTCTTCTTTGCTCGTATCAAAAGGTGAACCGCCAACAGGCATGGTCATCACACAGCTACAATTTTGGCTTTTGAGTTTAGTAGCAATGTTTTTCATCTATAAGATGAAAACATCCGTGTTTCAAATCAAAGGATTTATTATGTTTGCGATCGTTGTCATTTCCGTGCTACTTTTAGCTGTTAGATTCACAAAATTAGGAGCAGAGATCAATGGTGCAAAGGGCTGGATCCAAATCGGTTCTTTTTCAATGCAGCCAGCGGAATACCTAAAGATCATGGTAATTTGGTATTTGGCGTATATTTTAGGACGAAGACAGAAATATATTGATAAAGAATTTAAGAAAGCTGTATTTAGACCAATGCTTTTGGTTGGTTTTTTAATTTTTCTTGTAGCAATTCAGCCCGACTTGGGGAATGCAGCAATTTTGACTTTATTAGTGATTATCATGGTACTTGCTAGTGGCGTTAATTATATGTATACCTATTTAGTTGGTGGTGCTGGGATTTTAGGAAGTATAGCAGTTATCCAAGCGTTACTTTTAACGGGTGGCAGCTTCATCCCAGAAAGATATCAATATGTTTATCAACGTTTTGCTATTTTTTTGAACCCATTTAAAGATGAGCGAAATGCTGGGCACCAATTAGCAAATTCTTACTACGCAATCAACAATGGTGGCTGGTTTGGAAAAGGATTGGGTAATAGTATTCAGAAAAAAGGTTTTTTACCCGAAGCCCATTCAGATTTTATTTTTGCGATTACCATTGAAGAATTAGGGTTATTAGTATCATTGATCATATTGGCGATTTTAATGTTTATGATTGCTAGGATCATCTTAGTCGGGGTACGCTCGAAGAAACCATTCAACTCATTAATGTGTATTGGAATTGGTTCAATGTTGTTATTACAAGTGTTTATCAATTTGGGTGGAATTACTGGGGTCATTCCTTTGACTGGCGTAACGTTTCCATTTCTAAGTCAAGGAGGAAATAGTGTTTTGATTATTTCAATCTCTGTAGCATTTGTATTGAATATCAGCGCAGATGAGAAGAAACAAAAAATGGACCAAGAATACCAAGTACTTGGTAATTAATCGATAAATGAAGGGGAACAATCGATCAAACAGAATTTTAATAAACAGGTAGGAGTGAAAAAATGAAAAAAGTTTTAGTAGCAAATCGTGGAGAAATTGCAATTCGAATTTTTAGAGCCTGTACAGAGATGCACATCGGGACAGTGGCAATCTATGCAGCAGAAGATGAGTATTCGGTTCATCGTTTTAAAGCAGATGAAGCCTATTTAGTTGGTAAAGGGAAAAAGCCGATCGAAGCTTACCTTGATATGGAGGATATTATTCGAATCGCTAAAAAATCTGGTGCTGATGCCATTCATCCTGGCTATGGGTTTCTTTCAGAAAATTTAGAATTTGCCCGTCTATGTGAAGAAGAAGGACTTATTTTTGTGGGACCTTCGCTACACCATTTGGATATTTTTGGAGACAAGATCAAAGCTAAAGAAGCTGCTGTTGCTGCAGGTATTGCTTCAATACCGGGTTCTGATGGTCCGGTCGACTCTGTCGAAGGCGTTTTAGAATTTGGCCGGACACATGGTTTTCCAATCATGATCAAAGCAGCTCTTGGCGGCGGTGGTCGCGGAATGCGAGTAGCCCATGATGAAAAAGAAGCGAAAGAAGGGTATGACCGCGCAAAAAGTGAGGCAAAAGCGGCCTTTGGTTCTGATGAAGTTTATGTCGAAAAATATATTTCTAATCCGAAACATATTGAAGTACAAGTATTAGGAGATACACATGGAAATGTTATTCATTTATTCGAAAGAGATTGCTCTGTTCAACGCCGTCACCAAAAAGTAGTCGAAGTAGCACCTTGTGTATCAATGAATGATGGAAAACGTAAAGAAATTTGTGAGGCTGCAGTTCAATTAATGAAACATGTTAAATACATTAATGCGGGAACAGTTGAATTTTTAGTTGAAGGAGAAAACTTCTACTTTATTGAAGTGAATCCACGTGTTCAAGTAGAACATACCATTACTGAAATGATCACAGATATCGATATTGTCGTATCACAATTACAAATTGCTCAAGGTCTTGATCTACATAAAGATATGAAGATCCCACAACAGGAGAATATTGCATTGAACGGTGCTGCGATTCAGTGTCGGATCACCACTGAAGATCCTTTGAACAATTTTATGCCAGATACAGGAAAAATTGATACTTATCGTTCACCAGGTGGTTTTGGTGTACGTCTTGATGTAGGGAATGCGTACTCTGGGGCTGTTGTCACTCCTTATTTTGATTCGCTATTAGTAAAAGTTTGTACGCATGGCTTTACTTTCGAAAAAGCAATCCAAAAAATGGAACGTAGCTTGAGAGAATTTAGAATACGTGGAGTAAAAACCAATATTCCATTTCTACACAAAGTAATCGGTCATCCTGAATTTCAATCAGGTGAAGCGAAAACAACGTTTATTGACAATACACCGCAATTATTTGAATTTCCAAAATTAAGAGACCGCGGCAACAAAACCATGAAATATATTGGGGAAGTAACCGTTAATGGGTTTCCAGGTATTGAAAAATCAACGAAAAAATATTTTGATGCACCACGTATTCCAACCGATTTAGAATTACGTAGTGAGTATGTGACGGCAAAAAATATTCTAGATAAAGACGGAGCTCACGGCGTAGTTGATTGGGTCAAAAAACAAGAAAATGTTCTACTGACTGACACGACTTTCCGTGATGCCCATCAGAGTTTATTAGCAACTCGTGTCAGAACACAAGATTTCAAAGAAATCGCTCGTTTAACAGGCGAAGGATTACCTGAGTTATTCTCTAGTGAAATGTGGGGTGGCGCAACGTTTGATGTTGCCTATCGCTTCTTAAATGAAGATCCATGGCAAAGACTTCGCAAAATTCGTAAATTGATGCCAAATACTTTACTACAGATGTTATTTAGAGGCTCAAATGCTGTTGGGTACCAAAATTATCCGGATAATGTCATTGAGGAATTCATCAAAGAATCAGCAAGACAAGGAATTGATGTTTTCCGTATTTTCGATAGCTTGAACTGGTTACCACAGATGGAAAAGAGTATTCAAAAAGTTCGAGATACTGGGAAAATTGCAGAGGCCGCGATTTGTTACACAGCAGATATCAATGATCCTTCAAGAGCAAAATACAATGTCGAATACTATAAAAATATGGCCAAAGAGCTTGAAAAAATGGGTGCGCATATCATTGCAATCAAAGATATGGCAGGGTTATTAAAACCCCAAGCAGCCTATCGATTGATCAGTGAATTAAAAGATACAATTGATTTACCGATTCATCTGCATACACATGATACTAGCGGAAATGGCATCATTACTTACTCTGCTGCTACAAAAGCGGGGGTTGATATCGTAGACGTAGCAACCAGTGCAATGAGTGGTGCGACAAGCCAACCTAGTATGAGTAGTTTGTATTATGCACTAGTTAATGGTGATCGTACACCGGATGTTAATATTGATAATACGCAAAAAATCAATCATTATTGGGAAGATGTTCGTATGTATTACCAACCATTTGAAAATGGATTGAACGCACCTCAGACAGAAGTCTACATGCATGAAATGCCAGGTGGTCAGTATTCCAACTTACAACAACAAGCGAAAGCTGTAGGTTTAGGACACCAATGGGATGACATCAAAAAAATGTATCATACAGTAAACTTGATGTTTGGAGATATCGTAAAAGTAACGCCTTCTTCAAAAGTCGTTGGAGATATGGCACTCTTTATGGTCCAAAATAATTTAACTGAAGCAGACATCTATGAGAAGGGAGACGAATTAAGTTTCCCTGAATCTGTTGTGACATTTTTCCAAGGTGATTTGGGTCAACCAGTTGGCGGATTTCCAAAAGACTTGCAAAGAATCATCTTGAAAGGACGTCCAGCATTTACCGAAAGACCTGGAAGTTTGGCAGCGCCAGTAAAATTTGATAAAGTAAAAGTAGAATTAGCTGAAAAAATCGGCTATGAGCCGAAACTTGAAGAAATACTAAGCTACTTGATGTATCCACAAGTCTTTCTAGATTACCGCCAATCTTATCAAAATTTTGGGGATGTTACATTATTAGATACCCCAACATTCTTCCAAGGGATTCGTCAAGGCGAGTCGGTTGAAGTCCAAATTGAAAAAGGAAAGACTTTGATTATTCGTTTAGATGAAGTTGGTGATCCTGATATTGAAGGGAACAGAGTATTGTTCTTTAATTTAAATGGGCAACGTCGAGAAATTGTTATCAAAGATACTTCTATCAAATCATCTGTTCAAGCTAAACGTAAAGCAGAACCAACAAACAAAGAGCAAATTGGTGCAACAATGTCGGGCTCTGTTCTCCAAGTGTTAGTGAATAAAGGAGATAAAGTTAAAAAAGGGGATGCATTATTAGTAACAGAAGCAATGAAGATGGAAACAACGATTGAGGCGCGCTTTGATGGAATCGTTGAACATATTTATGTTTTTGAAGAGGAGCCAATTCGGTCAGGCGATCTCTTGATCGAAGTTAAAGAAAATTAAACGAAAAGTGGGGAAGAAGATGAAGCGAGTATTAGCTTTTCTAGGTGTTTTCTTAGTAGTCTTACTAGTTGGTTATTTACAACCGGTCTTTTTCCCTGCTGAAAAAACACGGCAAGAAGTAGAGGGTGGGAGACATGCTGTCTCCCATACTGCTTTACCTTATGAAGAAATTCCAACATCAGGATATGCTGAATACATAGGTAAGAAGGCTGTTGATTTTACAGCTGATTTTGGGGAACCAATTGAGCAACAAAAATCTGGTATGGGTTATGAAGTACTGATATATGGAAAAAAAGATGCTGACTATCTAGAGATAACTGTAAAAGATGAAAAAATTTCTATGATCAAAGCCTTCAATGACTCAAAAGAAACGGCACCATTTTCAATTGGGATGAAATTATCAGATGTATCAGAATTAATGACGATCTATTCAAATTTTGCATTTACATATAAAGAAAATAAGTATAACATTGAACTGATGGAAGAAGATATGAACTATCGTCCATTGATTGCTTTTGATAATAAAACTTTTGCATTATTATTTTTTAACCATGGCACAAGTAAGCTTGTAGCAGTGACTTATTTAAATAAAGAAACTTTATTGACCTTGATGCCATATCAATTACTTGAAGGTGAAGTAATCCCATTTTCTACAGAGGAACAAACAATGGGATTTGATGCAGTTAAAAGCAATCAAGTGATTCGAATCATCAATTTATTAAGAATTAAAGAAGGCCTACCAACCTATCGAGTGAACACTGAAAGTCAAAAAAATGCTCAAAAACTTTTTGAAGTTTTAAACAAAAATCAGAAAAATATTCTATCATCTGAGAGAGCAGAAAGTTGGCAATTCAGCAAAGAACAAATGGCCACAACGGCTATTTTTACACTAACAAATGAGGAGTATCAAAAATTATTGAAAGTTGGACAATTAGACAAGAAAAAGGCTACAGGTATGTATGCTGAACCCATCTATGATCCAACATTCACAGTACTTTCTTGGTTTTCAGATTCTTTGTACCACTCTAGGTTTTCTCATGAAGAGAAGGAAAATATTGGCGTTGCATTCTCTAAAGCAAGTATGTTAGTCTTAATGCAAGAAACTGAAAAAGAAATATCTCAAACAGAGGAAAGTGAATAAGTATGATAGTGACAGAAAAACTATTTGAAATAGAAGATCAGACAGAAAAGCTTGTTCAAGCGATTTTAACAAGTGAGAGTATGGATTCTTATAAAAAGAATCGTATGTCAATGTACGAGTCAAAAGATGTTCGAGAAAAGCAAAAGGCTTTTTTAGATGCAAAAGATTCTTTTGAACGGATTGAAGCCTATGGTAATCATGCACCGGATTTTCGAACAAAGCAACGAGCAGTTCGCCAAGCTAAAAGAGCATTGGATATGAGCGAAGAAGTTGCTGAGTTTCGATTTGCTGAAACAGAGATTCAGACAATTCTTGATTTAGTTGGTATGGCTGTCGCTAAAACAATCTCAGATGATATCAAAGTAGATGCTGGAAATCCTTTCTTTGAAAAAGGAAAACATTCGGGATGTGGGGGTAGTTGTCATGCAAGTTAGTGAAGAAAAAGAATTCACCATCCAAAAACGTCGTTGTTTAATTGTCTGGGTATACAGCCTAAAACAATTAAAAACATTAAAGCGTTATGGACTGATACATTATGTTTCTCGTCGAATGAAATATGTTGTGATATATATGGATGAAGAAGCAATCGAAAGCTCAGAAGCTAAAATAAATGGCTTGCATTTTGTTCGTAAGGTAGAACGCTCGTATCGTCCAGATGTAGAAATGAACTTTGCTGAAAAGATCGGTACAAAAGAAGCCTATCAGTATGAAAAAGAAGAAGGTTTTGAAGTAGAAGAATTAAGTACTAAAATTCGTTTAGCTGAAAATGTGTAAATTGAGATGGAAAATGTGAACGAACTTCAAACATTTTTCATCTTTTTTCTGTATATTTGTTATATGGTTAAAATAGATTGAAACAAGTGAAGGGGCGTTAAAAGATGCGAGTTATTTCTGGAGAATATGGCGGACGACGCTTAAAAGCGTTAGATGGTGACAACACTCGTCCAACAACTGATAAGGTAAAAGAATCAATTTTTAACATGATAGGACCATATTTTGAGGGCGGAACAGTCTTAGATTTGTATGCAGGGAGTGGTGGACTTGCAATTGAAGCTGTATCCAGAGGAATGGACCTAGGGGTTTGTATTGAAAAAAACTTTGCGGCGCTTAAAATCATTAAAGAAAACATTGAAGTAACAAAGGAACCTGAAAAATTTATGGTCAAAAAGATGGATGCGAATAAGGCAATAGATTTTTTGAAAGAAGAAAAAATAACGTTTGATTTAGTTTTGCTAGACCCACCATATGCTAAACAAGAAATTGAAAAACAAATTGATCGAATGATTACTGGTGGATTACTAAAGCAAGAGGCAGTCATTGTATGTGAGACAGATAAATCTATTGAGCTTCCTGAAAGAATCAGTATACTGAAAAAAGCACGAGAAACAACCTATGGGATTACTCAGATAACGATTTACAAACAGGAGGTAAGACATGACTAGAATTGCTCTTTTTCCTGGAAGCTTTGATCCTTTGACAAATGGTCATCTCAATATGATTGAACGCAGTACTAAGATGTTTGATAAGGTCATTGTTGGTGTTTTTGTCAACACAAATAAAACAGCGCTGTTTACATTAGATGAAAAATTGATTCTGATAAAAGAAGCAGTAGCACATTTAAAAAATGTTGAAGTGATCGTCCAAGAAAGCAAACTCACTGTTGAAAGTGCTACCGAATTAGGCGCGGCTTTTTTAATTCGAGGGATAAGAAATGTGAAAGATTATGAATATGAGAAAGATATTGCTATAATGAACCGTCACTTAGCCCCTGAATTGGAGACTGTTTTTTTGTTAGCAGATGAACCCTATGCACACGTGAGCTCAAGCTTAATCAAAGAAGTGCTGAAATTTGGTGGAGATGTTTCGCAGTATCTACCTAAGTCTGTTAATCAAGCACTAAATCAAAAGAATCGTGAGATGAACCTAGATGAATAATACGCATGAAAAAAAATTATCAATCAAGTCGATGCTACCTTTTGTAGCAATCATTTTATTAATTATTGTTATGATTTTCCCAATTCCTTATTATATTGAAGGACCTGGTACAACTGAGAATTTAAAAGAGTTTGTGACGGTGGATAATAAAAAAGATTCAGAACCGGGTGCGTTTTATTTAACGACCGTTGGGGTTCGTAAAGCAACGTTGGCTTCTGCCTTAAAAGCAAAGTTTTCAGATTTTCAAGAGCTGGTCAGTAAAGAGGAATTGATGGGATCAAGTACAAGTAGTGAATATGAACGAATTCAGCAATATTATATGGACTCTTCTAAAAATGCGGCAATCGAGCAAGCGTTGAAACTTGCTAAAGTTCCTTATGAAATGGCATTTAAAGGAGTTTATGTTTTAGCAGTTGATGACAATTCAAGTTTTAAAGGAAAAATTTCTATCGGAGATACAGTCACAGGAATCGATGGAAAAACATTTAAAAGCAGTGAAGAGTTTGTCGATTACGTAAAGAAACAGAAAATCGGGCAAGAAGTTACTGTAAACTATTCGCAAGATGGTGTGTCTAAAGAAGCAACAGGAAAATTGATCGAACTGTCGACAGATAAAAAAGCTGGAATCGGCATTGGCTTGACAGATCATACTGAGATCAATTCTTCTATTCCGGTTGAAATCGATGCTGGGGATATTGGCGGTCCTTCAGCTGGTCTGATGTTCACTTTGGAAACATATGAGCAACTAACGCAAAAAGGAATTCGTAAGGGACACAAAATTGCTGGAACCGGCACAATTAATACTGACGGCGTTGTCGGACGGATCGGTGGCATTGATAAGAAAGTAGTCACTGCTAGCAAAAACGAGACAGAAATCTTCTTTGCTCCAGACGATGAAATTACTAAAGAAATGAAAAAAGCAGAACCAGGTATCAAAACGAACTATGAAGAGGCGAAAGCTGCTGCTGAGAAAATTGGCACAAAAATGAAAATCGTTCCTGTAAAAAATGTACAAGATGCACTAGATTACCTAGCCACATTAAAAGAAAAATAAATAAGTAGTATTAGCTAGAATCTATTCTAGCTAATACTACTTATTTTTATGTTGACACTAGCCTATGAGATTAAATGAAATAACATGCTACTTTTTATAACAATAGCTGTGGAAAGGTCAAAGATAAATTTAAACGGACCAATATGAAAAAAGCCACCTAAAGCAAAGAGCAGTAAAACGATTGCAGCTAAAATGTTAAAAAAGTAAAAAGTGACTTTATACGCCAAGATAGGGTTGTTAACAACTCTATCAAATGTTCGTTTGCGATATATTTTCTCCGTAACCAGAATGGTTTGCAGTGCTGGAATTTCCAGCAATTGCCGTTTTAAAATATCTGCATCACGTTGGCCTAACAACTCTGAAAAAATATGGTTTTCAGATTCAAAGTCGAAAGTGTAGGTATAAAGAGCAACACGTTTAGGTGGAAAAGACTCGTCCCAATCAAAATAGGTCATTTTATTTTCTTTAAGTGTGATGGCTTTGATCGTTGAATAGGGATAGCTAAAAAAAGTTCGTTGATCTAAAAATTCAATGATTGTTGTAAAAATCATTTTTTTATTCGTAAAAATCAACAACCTGTTGCCCCTAAGATCATTAAAATCTTTTACATACGCTTTTGCTTCGGGCGATTCAGGATGATACATTCCCATTAGACCCAGGCCTACGACAGAAGCATTTTGTCCATCATTTGTCATTGGCAAGTACGCATGGATTTCCTCTCCTTCCTCAAGGTAGGGCTTGATTTTCTCAATAAAGCTTTGAAGAAATATATACATTTTAGTTTGATTGAATAAATTCCTTTTTTGTTGAGCATTAAGTTCCTTTGTTGAACGATTATTTATTTCATTATTAAACTGATTAATGACTGTTTTGAATGGATTAACCATTTTAAATTCCTCCTTAAAATAAAAGTGTAGCAGGTGCTTTTGCCACAATCGGATTTTATCTTTTTTTAAGCCAGATAGTCCGATGGGCGGATCAAAATAATTCTTTAATCTTTTTTCTCCCACGTGACAGATGATTATAAACCTGTGAAACCTCCATTTTTAAATCTTTGGCAATATCATTAGGACTATCTTGATAATAATAGTATTTTAGAAAAATCAATTGATCCTCTTCCGTTAGATGTTTTAATAAATCTAAGAAATTTTCTTTCTCAAAATAGTCTTCGACTAAAGTGTTTTCTGGTAGCTGATCCATCGGAATAATATTTCGTTCACGGATGATCACACGTTTTTTATCTAAACAAATGTTGCGTGTTAGGGTCAGACACCATGTTTTTAGACTACTTTTTTGTGCGTCATAGTGATCAATTTTTTGCCAAATACGATAAAACACCTCATTTTCAGCTTCTTTACGATAAGTTATCTCATCAGAATGATTCAAAATTGCGCGGATGCATTTAACGATATCTGTACCTAAAAGATCAATCAATTTTTCTAACCCCAAAAAATCTTTACCAATTAATAACGCTACAATTTCCTTCTCCATCTCTTTATCACCTTCTTACTCTATTATACGATCAAATTTGTTCTTTTCTATCATGAAAAAATAGAAATAACGCGTATATTAATTTTGAAGGGAGGAAATGATGGATTTTCGTAGGTTATTAGATAAATATAAGTATTATACAATTGCTGTTAGCATGATTGTTATTATTGTTAGCGTTGTTTTTTTATTTTTGTTTGTTCAAAAAAATCAAAAAGAAGTTTCCGAAGCTGAACGAACCATGACCTCAATAATTTCAACTCATTCATCAGAAGCTGAATCGTCTTCTCAGCAACTATACGTCGATATAAAGGGCGCTGTTAAAAAACCAGGGATGTACGAAGGGAACGCAAACATGCGAGTCTGGGACGCGGTAATGCTTGCAGGAGGGGTCAGTGATGAAGCTGATACAAAGTACGTCAATTTTTCTGAACGGGTTGTTGACCAAATGGTGATTTACGTTCCAAAAGTAGGGGAAGAAGTTCAAAGTAGTACAAGCAAAGCTGACTCTCAAAATGGAGCAATGAACGATACAAGCAAAGTCAATCTTAATCAAGCTAGCGAAAGTGAACTACAAAATTTACCAGGCATCGGTCAAAAAAAAGCGCAGGAAATCATTCGCTATCGGGAAGAAAATGGAGGTTTTAAAAAGATCGAAGATTTAAAAAACATTTCAGGTTTTGGTGAAAAAACGTTTGAAAAACTAAAAGATTTGATTACTTTATAAAAATTGATAACGATTTTCAAAAAAGAGAAAATAATTATTTTACAAATATCATGTATAGGTTCTTGACGAGACTTTTTCTATAATTTACTATTTGTATAACCTAATATTAAATTGAAATCAGCAAAATGAATTTTAGAAAATAAATAATCATTAAAAAGGAGTAAAATATGACATTAGAGAGAATCCCTTGGGATCAATATTTTATGGCACAAAGTGTTTTGTTGTCGTTAAGAAGTACGTGCACAAGATTAGAAGTAGGCGCAACCATTGTTAGAGATAAACGAATTATTGCTGGCGGATATAATGGTTCAGTTAGTGCTGATGTTCATTGTATCGATGATGGCTGTTATATTGTTGATGGCCATTGTGTCAGGACAATCCATGCAGAGATGAATGCCGTTTTACAGTGTGCTAAATTTGGTATCCCGACAGAGGGAGCTGAGATTTATGTAACGCATTTTCCTTGTCTACAATGCACTAAGATGATTTTACAAGCAGGAATCAAAAAAATTCATTACTTAAAGGATTATCGCAATGATGAATATGCTTTAGCTTTGATCAAACAAGTAGGAGCTACAGTAGATCAAGTCAGTTTATCTAAGAAGTATTTTGCTGAATTACAATTAGGAGAAGATGAGATTGCTTCAGTGGAAGAAGCACCTCAAGCTGATCAATAATTACTGGATTTTTCCAGTCTTAGTAATAATAGGAACTGTTTTTTTAGTTTTAGAACCAACTCTATTAACAGGAATTGTTTGGTTTTATATAATTAGTCGAGTCCTCTATACTGGAAACAAATGGATTATTGGTGCTAGTTCTTTATGTATGTGTATTATGATCGTTTCCTGTGTAAGGATTTTGAGAAAAGAAGAACTAGAGAAATTTCCAGAAACACACCAAATAATTGGAGACTTATCTGTATTACCCGATCAAGTTAAAATCGATGGTGATCGCCTCCAATTAGAGGGGAATATTACGATATCTAATAAAGAAAAGCGGAAGATTGTCGCATTTTATCGATTGACCTCTGAACAAGAAAAGCAAAGTTGGCAAAAAGTAAATCAGCCATTGAAAGTCAATATTTCAGGTGAATTTGAAACCCCTATGTCAAAAACAAATTTGAATGGGTTTGATTATCGAAACTATTTAAAAGAAAATGGGATCTATCAAACATTGACGATTGAGAAGATACATAAAATTCAAGAAGAGAAACCAAA
The DNA here is from genome assembly GCF_001730315.1 of Enterococcus ureilyticus. Classification (GTDB taxonomy): domain Bacteria; phylum Bacillota; class Bacilli; order Lactobacillales; family Enterococcaceae; genus Enterococcus_L; species Enterococcus_L ureilyticus. The sequence continues at coordinate 151,104 of NZ_MIKC01000038.1, read as the reverse complement.
ATTTTATGAACTCTTAGCTTGGTTAAGTAGCTATCGAAAAAAAGGAATCGATCACTGTGATAAAACATTTTTAAAAGAGACGACCTTATATCTTAAAACATTGATTTTTGGGTTTAAATCAAGTGAATTTTCTCAAAAAGAAGGAATGTTTTCAAATTTAGGTATTCTTCATTTATTCAGTTTATCTGGAATGCATGTAACTTTTTTTATTGGACGTTTTCGGTATATATTTTTAAAATGTGGACTTACCTTAGAACAATTATTTTGGTTACAATTACTATTTTCAATTGTGTATGCAGGCTTCACTGGCTTTTCAACTAGTGTTGTTAGAGCATTGCTTCAGTGTATGCTGGTTTTGAGTAATCGAGAATTTAAATGGCAGCTATCTGCATTGGATTGTTGGAGTTTAACCTTGATGCTATGTTTATTTTTTCAACCGTATCTTCTTTTTTCCGCAGCTGGTCAATTAAGTTATGGTTTATCTTTTTTTATTTTATTTGTCTATCCTATTGTAAGAAAAGTCAGCAATCGTTATTTGCAAACGTATTATTTTTCTCTATTGTTAAATCTGACGATCATTCCGTTGGTGGGGTTAACATTTTTTGAATGGCAGGTAACGAGCAGTGTATATACATTTTTATTAGTGCCTGTTTTTGAACGATTTATGTTGCCAGTATTAAGTATTAGTTTACTTAGTTCATTCCTACTGAAAGCTACTTTTATCATTGATACCTTGGAAATTTATTTTTCTGTCCAACAATCATTTTTTGAATGGTTAAGTCAAAATACTACTCACACCATTGTTACAGGGGTATTTTCACCTATACTTTTTCTCGTAATGCTTTCGCTGATGCTTCTATTTTTGCATATGTTGTTAAACCAATCCAAACAAGTATATTTGGTTGGAATTGCGCTATTCTTGTTGATGTATAGCAAATATGTATCACCAAATGGTACAATTGCCTTTATTGATGTTGGACAAGGAGACAGCATATTTATACAGACCCCCTTTCATCAAGAAAATATATTGATTGATACTGGTGGGAAATTGGACTATAAAAAGGAAAAGTGGGCGACTAAAACAAAGCAAACAAGCAATGCAGATTATTCAGTAATTCCGTATTTGAAAAGTAAAGGTGTTAAGTATCTAGATAAAGTATTGATTACTCATGGACACATCGATCATTTTGGTGATTTAGTAGCAATTAATGAGAAAATTCCAATTCGTTCCATTTATTTTCCTGTTGGCACAGATAAGAAAATAGCTTTTTTCTCTATGATTGAGTACTTAAAAAAGAGTGGAACGAAATGTTATCCAATTTTAATTGGAGATTCAGTTAGTGATCATATTCCACTGAAAACCCTTGCCCCAGATCATTTAGGCACTGGAGAAAATAAAGACTCAATGGTAGTTTATACAAAAGTTGCTGGGCGAGGTTTCCTATTTACAGGAGATTTAGAAAAAGAGGGAGAGGAACAGTTAGTAAAACAATTTCCATCCTTGAAGGTTGATGTACTTAAAGTTGGACATCATGGCAGTAAAACGTCATCTACTCCTTTGTTTATTCAAAGTATTGAGCCAAAGGAGAGCATTATTTCTTGCGGGCGTAATAATAGATTTAATCATCCTCATAAAGAAACTATAGAAACATTAAAGCAATTTAAAATCAAACAGTTTCAAACAAATAAAAATGGCATGATTTATTATGAATGGACTCCGTTTTCAGATATGTCTCCAGCTAAAACAATCCTGAAAGAAGACTAGCAATTCTTAAAATGACATGATAGGATTGAAAAGAGAAATGAGGGAATTTATGAATTTACAAGAGGCATTGAAACAGGTAAGACAACAGCAGTTTGCTTCTGTCTATTTAATTCAAGGAACAGAGAGTTATTTGGGCGAGTTATTTAAGACAGAATTGATGGATCAATTAATCAAAACAGAAGATGATCAGTTCAATTATTCTTCTTTTGATATGGAGGAGGTTCCCCTATCTATAGCCATAGAAGAAGCTGAGACGATTCCTTTTTTTGGAGACTATCGCTTGGTATTTATAGAAAATCCTTATTTTTTAACGGCGGAAAGAAGAACGAACGGACTTGATCATGATATCGAGAGTTTGCTTAAGTATTTGGAACAGCCTTCACCAACAACTATCTTAGTTTTTATTGCAAATGTCGAAAAATTAGACGAACGTAAAAAAATAACGAAAGCAATCAAAAAACAGGCAGAAGTCATTGATGTAAATCCCATGGGAGAGCGTGAAGTAAGGCAGTATGTAGAACAAACAATTCAAAGTGAGGGGTATGAAATACGACCTGAAGCATTTGATTTATTAGTACAGCTGACAGATCTAAATCTTTCAAAAATAATGGGTGAATTGCAAAAGTTATTTTTATATGCTTCTGAAAATAAAATAATTTCTTTATATGGAGTCAAAGAACTCGTACCAAAATCTTTAGAACATAATGTCTTTGATTTAACAAACGAGGTCTTATCTGGATCTAGTGAGAAAGCAATTCAATTGTATGAAGATCTACTTCTTCAGGGGGAAGAGACCATTAAATTAAATGCTATTTTATTAAATCAAATCCGCCTATTTTTACAAACAAAAATCTTAGCCAAATTAGGGTATCAACAAGCAAATATTGCGGAAACCTTAAAAATTCACCCTTATCGTATTAAACTTGCTTTACAGCAAGTGCGACGCTTTGAGTTAGATCGTCTAGAAGCAATTTATGACGAATTAGTAGAAAATGATTTTAGAATGAAAACAGGTCAGATGGACAAAGAGTTGCTCTTTGAATTGTTTATTCTCAAATTATCTGGGCAAGTGACTCGCTAAAATAGGAGGATTTATTATGAATGAATCGAAGAAAATCATTGAAATATTTTTCAGAGAGGTTCGATCAGGGAGCAATCTTTAAGTGGTGTATGATCTTATGCGTGTACAGGTTATTGCACATCAAGTTCAATCGGAAAATGAGTATATCATAACAAAATCTCCTCAAGATTATATTGAACATGTAAAGGATATCCTTGAACTTTATGGACAATTTGGATTAGAAATTCAAGAAATTCTGGCTGACGATCAAAAGGTTTACGTTAGATGGGGACAGACAGGTCAAACAAGTAAAAACGAAACAATCATTCAATCAGCTAGTGCGGTTTATCTAATTGAGTAGCAGTAGTTTAAACGAGTCAAACGAAATTTTGACCTGTTTTAATTTATAGAAATGTGACTGAAACAAAAGTGCGCACCATTGTGAATTTCGGCTTTAAAGGACTGGATGATAAAATGCTAAGCTTTATAATTCAGTCTTTTTTTAATAAAAAAGAAGTTAACACGAATGTTAACTTCTACAAATCATTATTTTGCTAATTTTTTGCTTAAACGAGATTTGTCACGGCCTGCTTTGTTTTTATGGATTAATCCTTTTGTTTCAGCCATATCAACAGCTTTAATAGCTTCTGTATATAACGCATCAACATTGTCAGCACCAGCAGCTACAGCATCTTCAAATTTCTTGATAGCTGTACGCATAGCATTTTTTTGAGATGAATTTTGAGCATTCTTATTAGCGTTAGTACGTACACGTTTAATTGCAGATTCAATATTTGGCATTTCTTTCACCTCCGATAAATTAAGGTCTTACACAGGAAAATCCATATGTAATTCAACACTAATCATTATACCTAATCCAAACAGGCATTGCAATAAAAGATGACAAGTTTTTTTCCTTAACAGTGAAATTACGGTTTTCTTTATGTGAAAAACTTTAATGACTTTAAGTTTGATCAGAAAACTAGATACTTTTTATAAAAAATATGCTATCATAGCAGGGGAAAAATGAAATGGTGGTGTCAATGTGAATATTGCTTTAATTATAACGGTCACTCTTGTTATGGGCGTTATTTTTGTCAATGGCTGGACAGATGCGCCAAATGCAATTGCAACCGCTGTCTCGACACGGGTTTTAAAACCAAACGTTGCGATCTGGATGGCTGTTGTCATGAATTTTTTTGGTGCGTTGGTGATGACATACTTTAATGCGCAAGTTGCTGAAACAATTAGTAATATCGTGAGCTTTGATGCGCATGGAAATGCATCGCAAGTAGCGTTAGCCGCTGCATTATTTTCGATCGTAGTTTGGTCTGTTGCAGCGTGGTATTTTGGAATTCCAACAAGTGAGAGTCATGCATTGATCGCTGGTCTGACGGGATCAGCAATGGCTTTAGGAGGACTTGGAGCTGTCAATGGAACTGAATGGGCCAAAGTATTAGTTGGACTAGTGGTTTCTACGGTAATGGGATTTGGTGGAGGATTTCTTGTTACGAAGCTAATTGTAATCCTTTTCAGAGGTGTAACTAGAAGAACTGCTAATAAAGTATTTACCTATGGTCAAGCGTTCGGTGCGGCGGCTAATGCCTTCTTACATGGTGCTCAAGATGGTCAAAAATTTATGGGAGTCTTTATGTTAGGGCTCTATTATAATAATCTAGCAGAAAAGTCAGGTTCAGGCTTTATTATTCCGGTTTGGGTCATGGTCTTGTGTTCAGTCACAATGGGATTTGGTACGTCAGTGGGCGGCATGAGGATTATTAAATCAGTTGGAATGGATATGGTGAAATTGGAACTTTATCAAGGATTTGCGGCGGATTTAAGTACAGCAGTCTGTTTGTTTGCAGCATCTATTTTTGGAATTCCTGTATCTACCACACATACAAAGACAACTGCAATTATGGGGGTTGGTGCCTCGAAACGTGTATCTAGTGTCGATTGGTGCATTGTAAAAGAGATGCTGATTGCTTGGATTTTGACTTTTCCAGGTTGTGGGATCATTGCCTTTGTTATGGCGAAACTATTTATGGCGGTATTTTAAGGAGAGAATAAGATGGCTAGAAAAAAGCAATTCGATTATTTTGGTGAATTAGAACGTTTGGCAATGAATGCACATCAAGCGGCAGAGCTTTTAGAAATGATTGCAATGGATTATTCACTTGAAAAATTAGAGGAAGAAGCTGAAAAAATTCACGTATTGGAAAAAGAAGGAGATCAAATCGTTCAAAAAATTTTAAGTGAATTATATATTTCGTTTATTACACCGATTGATAGAGAAGATATTGTTGAAATAACACAACGCTTAGATGATGTCTTGGATACAATCAACAGTATTGCCTATTTGTTAAGTAGCTTAGTTGTGAAAGAATTAAATGATAACGCCATGGTATTTATTACTTACGGAGTAGAGGCAACGGTGGGTGTTTTAGCTGCTACAAAAGAATTTGCAAAATTTAAGAATTCCAAAACACTGCATACAATGATTAATGAGGTAAGTGAAATTGAGGGAAAAGCGGATAAATTATATAGTGAATCTCTTAAAGAATTATTCACTAACGAGCAAAATCCAGTTGAGGTTATTCGCTGGAAAAATGTCTATGATCAGTTAGAAGAATTATTAAATGCAAGTGAATCTGTAGTCAATGTAATTGGTGGACTAGTCATTAAAAATAGTTAACCATGAGTTATTAATCATAGAATGATGATAATTCGAGGTAAAAGTTTCGACATCCCTACAGGTACATCGTTTGGAGGAATAGAATGCGCGATCAAAATATAGAGGCAATCAAAAACTATACAAAGGCAATTATGCTAAAAGACCAAACGGGACATGGCATGGATCATATCAATAGAGTGGTCCGCTTAGCAAATAAAATTGCTGATACAGAACAATGTGATCACTTTGTTGTTATCGCGGCGGCTTATCTTCATGATACAGTGGATGATAAATTAGTTTCTGATCCAGAAGATGCTTATAAACAACTAAGTGAGTTTTTGGCTAGTCTTACCATTTCTGTTAGTGTAGTTGAACGAATCATTCATATAGTGGAAAACATTTCTTTTAGTCAAACACTGACAGGAACAAGAGAAAAGCTTAGCATTGAAGGCCAAATTGTACAAGATGCTGATCGTTTAGATGCTATGGGAGCCATTGGCATTACTCGAACAATCTATTATGGCGGCCATAAAGGAAATCCTATCTATGATCCAAAAATTTTACCTAGAACACTTCAATCAAAAAGTGAATATCGAAAAGATAGCACGGTCATCAACCATTTTTACGAGAAGATCATACGGCTAAATACAGGACTAAATACAAATTACGCAAAAAAAATTGGGCAAAAACGTCAAGAATTTTTAGAAGAATTTTTAAAAGAGTTTATGAAAGAGTGGAATGAGTAAAAAAATGACTGGAGCCAAAAGATTATAGGCTGCAGTCATTTTTATTATTGGACAAAGTCTGCTGTTTGCGAAGAATATTTGCTTTCAGACATAGTTGTTTTTTCAAGAGGAATCGTTTTTAGCATCCGCAATCCGTTTAAGATAACAAGAATTGTGCTTCCTTCATGACCGATAACACCCAGTGGCAAATTGATGATTTGAAAGAAGTTTGATAGAATCAAGAATAGGATGACACTAGAAGAAAACAGAATATTTTGCGTGACGATTCGTTTTAATTTTTTAGAAAGAAGATGACTCATTTGTAGCTTTTCTAGGTCATTCTGTATTAAGATTATATCAGCTACATCCATCGCTATATCTGTCCCTTCACCCATTGCAACGCCAATAGCTGCATTAGCAAGAGCGGGTGCGTCATTGATCCCGTCACCGATCATTCCGTTGACACCATAAGTTTCTTTTTGATGCTTGATGATTGTTGTTTTGTCTTGTGGCAAACAATCAGCATGAACTTCATCAATTTCAAGTTGTGATGCTACAGCAAGGGCAGTTTTTTCATGATCGCCAGTAATCATTGTAGTATGAATCCCAGATCGTTTAAAATAAGCAATCACCTTATATGCTTCAGGTTTAGGAATGTCCAAAAGTCCAAAATAAGCGACGATTTCTTGTTCTTGAAATAGATAAACAACCGTTTTTCCTGCATTTTGTAACCGAGCAACTTCGTTTTCCAATTCCTTTTTTTCGCCTATTTGTGTGTTGAAGGTATTTTTCCCCACACGCCACGTTGTTGAGTCAATCGTGGTTTCCATTCCAAATCCAGTGATATTCTTTACTTCTATCTGATCATAGAGTGTAGTTGTCTCATTGTCGAATCTGGTTATTATTGCCTGAGCTAAGGGATGTGTGGATTGTCTTTCCATTGCTAAAAGGACATTTAAACCTTCCTGCTTATTTTTTAAAAAGACACTATCCGTAACAACTGGAATACCACGAGTTAAAGTTCCAGTCTTGTCAAAAGCGATTGCTTTTAAAGAAGCTAAATTTTCTAAGTAAATTCCGCCTTTAAATAACACACCATTTCTTGCCCCATTGGAAATTGCTGCCAATGTAGCGGGAGTTGCAGAAGCGACTAATGCGCAAGGAGATGCAACGACCAACAATACCATTCCTCTATAAAAGCTTTCATTCCAAGACCAATCTAAAAATAGATAAGGAATTAAAATCATCATAGGAATTGCAATCAAAACGATTTTTACATAGGTATTTTCTAGTTTTTCGATAAAACTTGCGATCTGTGAAGGGGTATTTTGTGCTTCATCCACTAAACGAATGATTTTTGAAAATAGCGTATTTTCGCTCGTAGTATTCACTGTCATTGTAATTGCTTCGCCTAGATTGATTGTTCCGCCAAACAAGGGATCATTAATTGATTTTTCAGTTGGGATAGACTCACCAGTGACCGCAGCCTCATCAATCGTTGAACAACCTCTGGTCAAAATACCATCAATGGGAATGCGTGCTCCTTTAGGAACAAGCAGTAAATCACCGATTTTTAATTGTTTCACAGGCGTTTCAGTTGTTTTACCTAGCTCATTTAATAGCAAAGCCATTTCAGGTTGTAGATTCATTAGACTGGAGATTTCTTTTTTACTTTTATTTGTCGTATATTCTTCTAATGCACCACTAAGACAAAAGATAAACGTCAACATAGCTCCTTCAAACCAATTACCAATAATGCAGGCACCGATAGCAGCTAAGGCCATAAGTAAATCAACATTGAGACGTTTATTTTCAACAGTTTCTAGTAGACCTGCTTTGGTTTGTTTAAACCCGCCAAAAATGATAGCTACTATAAAACTAATAGGGTAAAAAATTGTACCTGATTTTTCTAAAATAAATCCAATCACCATAAATATTAGACAAAGTATGGTGGCTAGTAGTGCTTTTTTTTCTTCTGAAATTTTCATTTTATCACTCCTCAAATAGAGCATAGCATAAATAAATCTTAAATGATAACGGAAATGTCTAAATGAGAACGATAGTAATTATCAATTGGCATTAATGTTGTTAAATAAGCTTTCATGTTTTTTTGAAAGTATATTTATTCTAATTAGTAATGATAATCATTATCATTGGAAATAGAAATAAGCCAACAACTGGACTGCACGAAAAATAAAAAAAGAACCGATAAAATCGGTTCTAAATAAACTATGAAAATAACCAATAACTAATCAGTAAAACACCCAGTACAATTCGATACCATCCAAATGCAGTAAAATCGTTTCGTTTTAAATAGTTTAGTAAGAACTTGATTACAATGATCGAAACAACGAAAGCGACAATCGAACCGACTAATAAAATAAACGTTTCGGTGAACCCAAATGAATTACCTTTCATAATAAACTTACCTATTTTCAGAAAGCTTGCACCGAACATGACAGGAATGCCAAGGAAAAATGAAAATTCTGTTGCAACAAAGCGAGAGGCACCAATAATGATTGCACCCAAAATGGTTGCGCCAGAACGGGAGGTTCCTGGAATCAATGAGAGTACTTGGAAAAAACCAACGACAGCAGCAGCTTTATAAGTAAAATTACGTAAATCTGTACATTTTGGTATGTGATTTCGATTACGTTTTTCAATCACAACAAAAGCAATCCCATAAACAATCAACATCAAAGAGACTGTAAAAAAGTTGTGGAATTTTGCCTCCAACCAGTCATCTAACGGTATCCCAATGATCGCAGCCGGTGCGCAGGCAACAACAACTTTTGACCAAAGAATCCAAGTATCCTTTTTTTCGGTCGCATCTTTTTGTGGTGAGAAGGGGTTCAGCTTATGAAAATAGAGCAAAACAACTGCCATAATCGCACCAAGTTGGATCACCACATTGAACATTTCCATGAAATCTTTGCTGAGATTCATTTTAATAAATTCATCCACTAAAATTAAATGCCCTGTACTGCTGATTGGTAGCCATTCAGTTATTCCCTCGATAATCCCTAGAATAATTGCTTTCCATAAATTTGATAAAAGCATAGGTTCAATCCTTTCTAGAATAAAATAATAAATCACTAATAGTATACCGTTTCATATTAAAAAAACCAACTAACTTTTCATTAGTGTTAGAAAAATTTAGTTATAATGGATTCTTTGTTGTAATTATTCTGAGAATTTTCTATACTATTATTATTCATAAAAATTGGAGGAGAAAATAAATGTTTGGATTTTTAAAAAAGAAAGAAACAATTCAATTAAATGAAACGCTTTATGCTGTGGCAACTGGGAAGCTAATTCCTATTAGTGAAGTCAATGATCCCGTTTTTTCTCAAAAAATGATGGGAGATGGATTTGCCGTAATTCCTGAGACAGGTGATATTTATTCACCTATTGTTGGAGAAGTCTTAAGTGTTTTTCAAACAAAACATGCAGTTGGGATGAAAATGGCAAATGGTTTAGAAATTTTGCTTCATATGGGGATTGATACAGTCGAACTTAATGGAGAGCCTTTTAATATAAAAGTAAGCGAGGGAGCCAAAGTGACTCAAGAAACTTTAATTGCGAAAGTTGATTTGGAAGCAATAACGTCAGCTGATAAAGCAATCGATATGGTTGTTGTGATTACGAATATGGATGCGGTGAAAAGCTTTGAACTTACTAAGATAGGTAATGTCAGTGCAGGAGATGAAATTGGTATTGCTAACGCCTAATTAGGACGAGATCAGGTGACGTCCCATTCTGTTTGAGTGAAGTTGTAACTTTAAAAAAGGAAAGTCTTGCCAATGATTCCATCAGCTATCTGGATTTAAAAAGTGTGAGAGATAACTTCAACGGTTATTTCTTACCTTTTTTCTTTTTATGACAGCATACTTGAAATCATGTTTCAAATATACTATTTGAGCTGCAATCGATTTAGAAGAGAAGGAGTTTATATCTTAGCGACCCAATGTTCAGTGATCAAGATAAAGCGTATAGCCGCAATCACATAATTGAGCTGTTCAGATCGTAAAAAACGATTTAAACTAGACTATTGTTCAACCATTCAAAAAACATCTAGAAGAAAACAGCTACGTTTTCTTCTAGATGCTTCTTTTGAGTTTAATGAGCGGAAGCAATACCACGTCCATTGTCAATAAAATGAGTATCGTTGACTGTATCAATAGTGAATGACCCATTTTCATAGGTGAGTTTTGTTACGCTACCATTTTCCAGTCCAATTTGCATTGGTAAACGATTATCGATCAGTGATAGTAAAAACGAAATCGTCAAGCCATGAGAAACGATCATGACATTACCACCCCCATTTTTTTCTCGGTGATGAGCAATGTCTTCAAAGCCACTCCAAACACGTTCACGAATTTTGTCATAAGGTTCAGCCCAATTTGCAGTATCTGCCGCAATAATCGCATCTGCTAAGTCTTTATAACTTATTCTGTTGGTCATCATATCTTCATAATCTTTAAATGCTAGAATTCTAGGAACAACTCCCCACAATTCACCATCATAACCACCATCTAAAGAGCCAAAACACCACTCGCGGATACGACTGTCGGTTCCGTATGGAATGGCAGCACCATTTTCATGTTCTTGCAAAATGATCCTTGCAGTTTGCATGGCACGGCCACTGTCACTGGAATATGCTTCTTGGAATACCGTATCTTTTAAACCTAACCCCAAATAGCGAATGATTTCTTCGCCTTCTTTTGTTAAAGGGGTATCGGACCAACCTTGTGTTCTGCCAATTGTATTGAACATCGTTTTTCCATGGCGAATGATATATAGTGTTGTCGGTTTCATAATTTTTCCTCCTAAATCTCAAGGCTGAGAAATTCTATCAGCCTTTAATCATGATAGTATAAATAGAACAACGATTCCTTCTTTTCAACTTGCTTTTTTACCATCTTAAATAATTTAAGTTCGTTGATAATAGTCTGAATTTAGTTAAAAAAAGGATTTGTCTTTTTCTCATGCTCGATGGTTGTAGCATCTCCATGGCCAGGGTAGGCTGGAAATTCATCGGGTAAAGTAAAAAGATACGTAGTGATACTGTGGAGAAGCTGTTGCATATCACCAGTATGAAGATCGGTACGGCCGATACTTCCTTTAAACAACGCATCGCCTGTGACAACAAAGTCGTCAAAAATAAAGCTTACACTTCCTATCGAATGCCCAGGAGTTGGAACAACGGAAAAACGAATACCGCCTAAATCATAATCAATCAATTCAAATTCTATGTCGGCGGGCTGCACAATGATATCCGCAATATCATCATGCCGACCTAAACCAGATAAATTCAAAATTGGGTTAGATAACCAGTCCTGTTCAAGTGGGCTGACATATACAGGAATCGAATAGTGATGACGTAGTTCTTCAACTGCACCAATATGATCATAATGAGTATGTGTCAGTAAAATAGCGACAGGTGTAGTGTCGGTTTTCTCGATCATTTCCGTAATCTTTTTTGCTTCAGCACCAGGATCAATAATCAAAAGGCTTGTTTCATTGTAAATTAAGTAACAATTTTCCTGGATTGTACCAGTTGGGATACGTTCGATTTTTAACACAATAATTTGCCTCCTAGTAAATAAGATTCTTCTCTAAGTATAACCTAATTTAGAGTAGAATCAAAAGGTGGAGTTAGTTAAAATTACGGATGTTTTACTTTTATTTTCCTATCACTCATAATAAAGAGAGATTCTCTGTAAGAATCTCTCTGAAAAGGAGTTGGTCATAAATGAAAAAAATCAATCAGTTTTTAGAGCAGATCCCAGCCTTGCTTGCTAGCAAAATCTCCATTTTTATTTATCTATTTCTTTTTTTCTATCTTGTAGTCTTTGCCGTGCTGACAATGTGGCTTCCGTCATTAAAAAATGTTCAGCCATCTGCGAATGTACAATTAATCTTAGGAAATTATACCAATGTTTTAAGTGCTCTAGGTGCATCTTTAGCGGCAGGAAGCGGGACACTGATTCACCATAGCCTATCAACTTTGCATAAAAAACATGATACAATGCATGAAGAGATGCAAAAAACGATTGCGGAACTTCATGCAAAAATCGATCGTTTAGACCAGTCAAGTCAGGGAAAGGATTAAGATTCAAAAGATGACGATTTTAACAGATGAAAACATTGAGTGGCATGAATATCAAAAAAAGCTGCTTGCTAGAATACCAAAATATAAAGAGGACCAATCTATCCATCTAGTAGCTCCACCAGGCTCTGGTAAAACGTATTTAGGGATAGAAATAGTTCGACAATTAAATAGGAAAACGTTGATATTAGTTCCGTCTTTAGTATTAAAGCAACAATGGACAGATACGATTCAGACAGCTTTTTTGAAAAATAAGTCTGATAGAATTCAGATATCCACTTCAATCGAGTCAATAAAAGAAATTACGATTGAAACATACCAAACCGCGTACAGTCGGCTAGCTGACGATATAGGTTTTTTGGAAAGAAAAAAAATTGACGTGTTAGTACTGGATGAAGCACATCATTTAAAGAAAAGCTGGGGTGAATTTTTACTAAAGTTAAAGGCATCAGTACCGCAACTACTGACTGTTTCACTAACCGCAACACCTCCGTATGATGCAAATGTGCAGGAATGGCAACAATACCAATTGTTAAACGGTCCAATCGATGAAGAAATCACGATTCCTGATATGATTAAAGAGCAAGTGCTAGCGCCTCATCAGGATTACCTCTATCTAGTTTCTGCTCCTAGTGAGATTACTAATTGTTATGAAAATTTTTTGCAAAAGCAAGCGAACGTGGTCGAAGCAATTGTAGCCAGTGTAGAAATAGCAGATTATTTATTAGCACAAGCCTTTATACAAGATCCAAAAAATCAAGCAGCCTTTATTTATCAATCCTTTGAGGTTTATTTAAGTGCGCTATTATTTTTGCAATTACATGGCTATCAATTGACCGACGAACATTGGTTGTTGCTTGGGCTAACGAAAGCACAAGGCGAAAAAATTTCATTTCCAACGTTTGAAAAACAGCATATGAGTGATTTGTTAGTTTACTTATATGAAAAAGCCCCTAATTTACTAATTTTTAATTACTTAGAAACACAAGGCTGGGTAGCTCAAAATCAATTGCAATTATTTCCAGATTTTTCTGAAAATATACTAAATCAAGCGCCAATTGAAAAGAAGACTGCGATTTCTCAGATTTTACTTTGTGAGTATGAGAAATTAGGCAGAGAGCTATCAGGATTGGTCTTAACAGATTTTATAAAAAAAGAGGTCCTATTAGGAAAAAATGGTGAATTGGAGTATGGATTGATTCCTATCTTTGATAGTTTAATGCCGTTTTTTAAAGAAGAAATAGCAATGGGAGTGATTTGTGGTGAATTTTTGATTATTCCTAAAACATTGCAAGAGCATTTTTTACCAATTTCTATCAAAATAGACGAACACCCTTATTTCTCTGGGTATGCTATTGTTTACCCAAATGAGAAAAAACAGTCAGAAGCTTTGACTATTTTAACTCAATTAGTGAATGAAAAAACAATTCAATTATTAATTGGAACAAGCAGTTTGCTTGGGGAAGGGTGGAATTGTCCTGCGATAAACACTGTGGTATTAGCTAATCACTCTGCTTCCTTTGTTCAAACGCAACAATTAAGAGGGCGGGGGTTGCGAATCAATGAAGAAGGAAAGACAACCAATATTTGGCATTTGGCGGTTGTGATTCCAAGAGTTGATTATTCAAAGCAAGTTAATGTCAATCGAATTATACAGCGAATGAGTTATGTCTGTGGATTGACTTTTGAAACAGATCCAAGCATTGAAAGTGGTATCGAACGTTTCGATTTGTTAAGTGTTTATTCAGGGAAAGAGATAGCGGTATACAATCAAGAAATGCTTTATTGGAGCGGGCAACGTAGCCATCTCGCAGCATTTTGGCAACAAGCACTTAAAAAAGGCAGTCATTTAACTATGCCGCTAATTGTTCGGAAAGAATCGCGGCTTGGTCCAATTGAAGGCTGGAATTTCGTGGTGAAAGCTGAAGTAGCACCAAATTCTATTAAACGAAAACGAAATCCATGGATTGCCGCTTCGATTTTTACTACTGCTAGTCTAGTCGTTGCATACTTCAATTTAACTTTAGGCAGTATGTTACTAGGACTTGATGGAGCAGCACTTTTATTTACATTAAATCAGAAGAAGGTTTCTAAAGCATATAGTAAGTATAATAGAAAAAAAGCCTGGCAAAAAGAAATAAAACATGTTCGTCAATTAGCATTTAGTATTACAGAGACAATGATAAAACTTAATATGGTTGCTTCAGATGCGTTGGACCGATTAAGTATGGCAGTATCAGAAAAGGAATGTAGTTGTTATCTAGCACAAGCGAGTTACCAAGAGGAACGGTTATTTTATACTGCAATGGCGGAAGCACTTTCTGAAATAAAAAATCCACGCTATTTTATCTATACCCAAAAAGCTGGCTTTTTTAGTGTTCCAGAAGTCTTTGCTAAAAACAAAAAGTCAGCGTTATTATATCAAAAAGCGATCGAACATTATTTTTCCGTTCGAGGTGATTTGATTTACTCTAGAACTCTGAACGGAAGAAAACAGTTTGTACAGGCAAAAATCTCTGAGGTGAAATTATCAAAAGAAGCCAGCCAAAACAAAATTATCCAAAAGAGCATTTGGCAATAGGAAATTAATATACGGTTTATTTAAACGCAACCCCTTGAACAGAAAGGTAAAATCTTTTTGGTTAAGGGGTTCTTTCGAATAAAGTTCGTGTTTTGATTTATTTCGGAATGTTTTTCTATTTTATTTAATAAAAATGTAGATTAAATACGAATTATTATATATAATGGTCCTTGAGTTGTTATGAAAGGAGTCGTTATTTTGTTTAAATTTATTGTAAAAGGAACTGGTTTTTCAAGTGTAGATCCAAAAAATGTTGAAATCTTTGAAGAGGCTCTATTTTGTATCTCAGAGTCCGGAACAATCGCTAAAGTGATATTACCAGAGGACGAAGAATACCAATCAACGATCCAAGCTTATTCTATGAAGAATCAATTTCAAAATCTTAAAAAAGGACAATTCATTTTGCCTGGTTTTATTGATCTTCATATTCATGCACCGCAGTGGGCGCAAGCAGGAACGGCATTAGATTTACCTTTGTATGAGTGGCTTAATACCTATACATTTCCACTAGAAGCAAAATTTTCTGATTTGGTATTTGCGGAGCAAGTCTATTCAGATTTAGTTTCGCAATTGATAAAAAATGGCACAACGACCGCTATGTATTTTGCTACAGTTCATCGGCAAGCAAGCCGACGATTAGCTGAAATATGTAGTGAAAAAGGCCAAAGAGGTTTAGTAGGAAAAGTTGTAATGGACGATCCTGAACAAAATCCTGAATATTATCGTGATGAGTCCCCGAGCACAGCGCTTGCAGAAACAGAGTTATTCATTCAAGAAATAATTGAATTAAATAAACGGACACCACAAGGCGTTTATCCAGTTGTGACACCTCGCTTTATTCCAAGTTGTACAGACGCTTCATTAAAAGGCTTGGGCGCGTTAGCCGCGAAATATGACATCCATATCCAATCTCATTGTAGTGAAAGTGATTGGGCACACGATTTTGTTCGGGAACGATTTGGTAAAAATGATGCTTTTGCCTTAGATGATTTTGGTTTGATGACCGAAAAATCTGTTATGGCTCATTGTGGTTTTCTATCAGATCAAGATATGAAATTATTTGCCGAAACAGGGACAGCAGTGGCGCATTGCCCTATTTCGAACGCCTACTTTGGTAATGCAGTCACGCCAATTGCTAAACTGTTAAATCAATATCAAGTAGAAATAGGATTAGGCAGTGACATTTCTGGTGGCTTCTCTCCAAGCTTGTTTGACAATATCAAGCAAGCTGTCATGTCATCAAGAATGTTGGAAGATGGCGTCGATAAAGAATGTTGCAGCGAAAAACGTGGTGTATCAAACTCTAGAATCAGCTTAAATGAGGCCTTTTATCTCGCCACAGCCGGTGGCGGTCAAGCACTGAGTTTACCCATTGGCAGATTAGCGGTTGATTACGCTTGGGATGTCCAAATTATTGATAGTAGTGAACTTCCTATTTTTTCAAAAGAAGAACCGTTAATGGCTATTTTTCAAAAACTCCTCTATTTATCACGACCTGATAATATTGTTGAAGTCTGGGTCCAAGGAAGAAAAGTCCATGATAAATTTATGAAAGAATTAGAGGTGCAAATGTAAAATGTCTGATACTCAAGCGGAAAAATCAAAATTAACAGTAGGTCCAAATGATGATTTATCAAATGCGCAGTCTCTTTTTTTAGGCATTCAACATGTCTTAGCGATGGATGTTTATGTCGTTCCATTTATTATTGCTTCAATTATTGGCTTGACGACGAAGGAATCCTCAGTCTTGATTCAATCAACTTTTATAGCAGCAGGTATTGCAACAATCATTCAATCTTATTTTTGTATGAAGCTACCTGTGGCACAAGGTCCGTCATTTATTCCGATTGGTGCAATTGCCGGTATTTATTTTGCGAATAATCAAAACGGCAATGGCTGGTCGACAGTTCTAGGCGCCAGTTTGATTGGTGCAATCTTGGTTATTATTTTAGGGGTAACGGGTATTTTTAACCGATTGATCAAAGCTTTTGTGCCTCCTGTTGTTGGAGGTACGATTATTTTTATTGTTGGTTTATCACTAATGCCAGTTGCATTGAATGACAATATCTTTTCAGCTTCAGGCGATTTAGGACAAAATATTTTATTAGCAATGATCGCAGCATCATCCCTTGTATTATTCGCGATGATCGGTTCACGTTTTCCAGGAAAAGGTCGGATTTTTCGAATTTCATCGGTTATTTTAGCGTTAGTTATTGGGTGTTTAGCAGCACAATTTATGGGGATTCTTGATTTATCTCAAGTTAGTAATGCTTCTTTAATCAGTGTTCCGCAATTACCGTTTGTGAATGTTCATTTTTCATTTGATTGGTCGTCTATTTTAACGATGATGATTATCTATGTTGTATTAATGGCAGAGACAACGGGGACTTGGTTTGCAGTCAGTAATGTTTGTGAAACACCATTGACCGATGATAATATTAATAAAGGTGTTGTCGGAGAAGGAATCGGTTGTCTTATTTCGTCGATGCTAGGGACAACACCGGTCACTGGCTATTCAACAAATGCTGGCATCATTTCCATTACTGGAGTTGCTAGCAAAAAAGTATTTGTAGCCGCTGGTGCTTGGTTTATCGTTTTTGGTTTGTCAGGGAAAATATCAACATTGATCTCTTCTATTCCAGCTCCCGTAATTGGTGGAGTCTTTGTTATCGTTTGCGGCATTATCTCAATCAGCGGCATCAAAGTAATGAAAGATGTAGAAATCAGTGAAAAGGAAATGTATGTGATTGCGATTCCGATGATTTTAACATTAGCTCTAACCTTGATTCCGAAAGAGTTTATTCAATCATTACCTCAATTTATGCAATATCTATTCAGTTCATCTGTTGCAACCGCATCAATTGCGGCCATACTATTGAATCGCTTGCTTCCTAGCGAGAAAGTGAATGAAAATGAATACAGTATAAAAAATAAAAAAAAGATTTCTTGTTGAAAACACGAACTATTAACAATAATTAGCTGTTTTTTCGTTATTTACCTTTGACTTTTCTAAATGAATAGTGTAAATTAGCATAGGTGTTCGAAAATACGAACTATTTTTCATTTAATGTTCATGTTTTTGCGTGTTTTAATAGAAATTAGTAGGAGGCAATAAAGTATGAAAGTTTTTGATTACGAAGATGTCCAGTTGATTCCCAATAAATGTATCGTGAACAGTCGTTCTGAATGTGATACGGTCGTAAAATTAGGGAAGCATACCTTTAAAATGCCAGTCGTACCAGCAAATATGCAGACGATTATTGATGAAGACATTGCGGAGTTTTTAGCAAAAAATGAGTATTTTTACATCATGCATCGTTTTGATGAAAAGGCTAGAATCCCCTTTATTGAAAAGATGAATGCTAAAGGATTGATCACATCTATCAGTGTAGGCGTAAAAGAAGCCGAGTATGGATTTGTAGAAGAGCTGGCAGAGCGCAATCTAGTACCAGATTATGTAACAATCGATATTGCACATGGCCATTCTAATGCTGTGATTAATATGATTCAGCATTTAAAACAACTGTTACCAGACACCTTTGTTATTGCTGGAAATGTTGGGACACCTGAAGCTGTCCGTGAATTAGAAAATGCTGGAGCAGATGCGACAAAAGTCGGCATCGGCCCGGGTAAAGTATGTATTACGAAAATAAAAACTGGTTTTGGAACAGGCGGTTGGCAACTAGCAGCGCTGCGTTGGTGTGCTAAAGCCGCTAGAAAACCAATTATTGCAGACGGTGGGATTCGAACACCAGGAGATGTAGCTAAATCAGTTCGTTTTGGTGCCACAATGGTGATGATCGGTTCATTATTTGCAGGACATGAAGAATCGCCTGGTGAAACAAAAGTAGAAAATGGCATTGTCTATAAAGAATACTTTGGAAGTGCCTCAGAATTTCAAAAAGGTGAAAAGAAAAACGTCGAAGGAAAGAAAATTTGGATTCAGCATAAAGGTAGCTTAGCGGATA
Organism: Enterococcus ureilyticus; assembly: GCF_001730315.1. Lineage (GTDB taxonomy): Bacteria > Bacillota > Bacilli > Lactobacillales > Enterococcaceae > Enterococcus_L > Enterococcus_L ureilyticus. The sequence goes on along the minus strand of NZ_MIKC01000038.1, from coordinate 132,219 downwards.
CGCTAGTTGAAATGCAACAGGATTTACAATCTTCGATTTCTTATGCAGGCGGTCGCGACCTTGAAGCGATTCGCAAAGTTGATTATGTGATTGTTAAGAATTCTATATTTAATGGTGATACAATTTAATTGTAAAAAGGAAGCTGGGATAGAAGTGTAGTAACTCTGAGAAATAAGAGGGAATTTACTAAAATGACAAGAAACATGAAATTTCTACTATCGATGTTGAATGATTTCTAATTGATGTTCTCCAAATTTTTGTGACCAAGTAGGTACTGTGCAACATCAACTCATTCCTTGTTGTGTTATGCAACAATTTCAACTTGTTTCCAAATAAGTTGCTTTTGCTTCCACTGTTTATTCGAATCCCTTGAGTCTGAGATATAACTCTACGAGTTATATCTCAGACTTTTTTTATTTCGATTTTTACTTTACCTGTCGTGGTAATCATGGTATGATAATTACAACGATAGACGTAGTACGTTAGATGGAGTAATCGGAGGTGTTTTAATGATCGGTAGTGATGCAATAAGAGGCTACAATGATACGTTCATTTTATCTGTATTACAAGAAGGTGATTCTTATGGGTATGCAATTTCCAAACGAATCACAGAGATTTCTGAAAATAATTATTCAATTAAAGAAACAACATTATACTCAGCCTTTAATCGTTTAGAAAAAAATGGGTTTATCGAATCATTTCCTGGTCAGATTACTCATGGAAAAAAAAGAACTTATTATAAAATAACAGCTTCTGGCGATTCTTATTTGAAAGAAAAAATAGCAGAATGGACACTTACGAAAAAAGTTGTTGAACGTTTTATCAAGGAGGAAAGATAATGAAAACCATCAAAAATTATATCGATAGTTTATTTTTAGGGGTAACTGAAACGAATCAAACAAAACAATTGAAAGAAGATTTATTAGCAAGTGCAGAAGATCGATACGAAGATTTAAAAAGCCAAGGGAAATCTGAAAATGAAGCCATTGGTGGAGTGATTTCAGAGTTTGGATCTATCGATGAGTTAGTCGATGAAATGAATATAAAACAAGAATTTATCGATGAAAAAGGAGTTGAAATAGATGCGATTAAGGTAGATGAGGCAGTTGCTTTTCTTAATAAACGCCGAAAAGGAGCTACTCAAATAGGGTTAGGTGTTATGGCAATTATGATAGGTGTTGCACTTTTTTTTGCAACAATGGGTTTTTATGGTGAAAATATAGGTGGGATATTTGGATTACCATTCGTATTGTTGGGGGCGGCGATTGGTGTACCACTCTTTATTATTGCTGGAACAAGTATGTCGAATGAAAATAAAAAACTCAACGACAGATTTATTTTAATAGAAGTGAAAAATGAGATGAAAAAAAGAAAAGAACTTTTTCAGCGATCGTTTGTCTTTTGTATTGTTACTGGAGTGGCATTGTGTATTCTTTCAGTGATTCCTCTGATTGTGTTTTCAGAATTGTATCGTTCAGAAGCATCCGAAGTGTTTAGTATCGCTTTTTTATTAGCAGTAGTGTCTTTGGGGGTTTTCTTCTTCATTTTTGGTGGTGTTATTATGGGAAGTTTCACCAAAATGATCGATCAGACTTATTTTATTTCTGATGAAGATGAGCCTGGTCCTAGAGCAAAAGCTGAGCGTGATAGTAAGAGACCAGCTTGGTTCCAAGCGCTTGAAAAGATTTATTGGCCAATCGTTGTGGCAATCTTTTTAGTCCAAGGATTTATCTTAGGAAATTGGGTAACAAACTGGACGATTTTTCCTATAGCAGGAATCGTCTTTTGGATACTAGAAAGTATCTTTAGCAAAGATGAATAAAAAAAGCTCCGCTTATTTTGGAAAATAACCAAGATGAGCGGAGTTTCTTTAATCAAAAGTTAAAATGATTGCTTTGAAAAAATAATAGTCATTGCTTTTTTTAGTGGAAAATAAACTAGTGTCACAATGATAATAGTTGTAACAACATTAATCAGAGTTGCTGGTAATTTAGATAAAGCACTTGCAAAAGCTACGTTAAAGTCAGCGCCCGCAAGCAGACCCATGACAGTATTCTTTAATTGAGTCATCACTATTTTAGCAATACCAGTTGCGATAGCGACCACTACAACTTTCCAAATAGTATCAATATTTTGACGGAAAAACAAAATTGCTAAGGCTGCCGCTCCACCAACAATAAAGCTTTCCAAAATAAAGTAAGGAGCCTCAGCAGCAAATCCGTTTAAGACATCAAAAATTGCAAACCCCAACCCTCCAGCTAAAGCGCCTTTTTTGTAACCAATCAAAAGTACGGCTAATAATAAAACTGAATTCCCTAAATGAGCAAAAGCGCCAGTCGGCATTGGAATTTTAATCATTGTACCTAAAACAGTTAAAGCTGCAAATAGTCCAATGAAAACAATTGAATTTGTTGAACTTTTCTGATTCATTGAATCACTCCTTATTTATTGTTCATTCGACTCTCAGCTTGATTATAAGCACCATGCCAAACATGACCGAGAAATGGATTGATTTTTTGACCGTTTTTAATAGCGGCTGATACAAATTGCTTAGCGAGAGCAACAGCTTCAACGACTGAATAGCCTTTAGCGAGACCAGCAGTTACAGCTGCTGCGAAAGTACATCCTGCCCCATGATTATAATCAGTTGAAAACAACTCATCTTCAAAAATGGTAAATTTATTTCCATCATAAAAAAGATCGATTGCTTTATCTACTTTTAAGCGGTGGCCACCTTTGATCACGACATTTTTAGGGCCTAAATCTATGATTTTTTTTGCAGCTTCCTTCATTTGATTCACAGAAGTTAAATCTCCAAGGCCTGATAGAATCCCAGCCTCGACTAAGTTAGGTGTTGTAATTGTCGCTTTCGATAAAAGTAAACGAGTCATTGCAGCGACATTTTCAGGCTGCAGGAGTTCACTGGTTCCTTTACAAGCCATTACGGGATCGATCACAATGTTGTTCATGGCAAACTTGTCAATATAAGCTCTTGTAATTTCAATCGCTTCGATAGTACCAAGCATACCTGTTTTCATCGCATCAAGCGCGCCACCGGCAAAAATGGTTTTCAATTGTTTTTCTACTAATTCAGCCGCAATTGGAGTAACCAAATGACTCCAACCCTCATCAGGATCCATCGTCACGATACTAGTCAAAGCAGAAAACCCAAAAGTTCCATATTCTTCAAAAGTTTTTAAATCAGCTTGAATCCCCGCACCCCCACTTGAATCAGAACCCGCAACTGTCAATACTTTTTTAATCATTGTCCAACCTCTATTCAAAAATATTTTGATATCTGTATTGTAAAACAAACATCAGTTGACAAAAACAGCCAATTGGGTTATTTTCAGGTCATCCAATTGCTGCGAAACACAAAGAACGAAGAGATTTGATGTTGAGCAGTACAAGACGAGCAAAGCGAGAGTTGTTCCGATATTTGAAACACAAAGAACGAAGAGATTTGATGTTGAGCAGTATAAGACAAGCAAAGTCAGAGGTGCTCAAAAGAACTAACCAAAAGAAAACATCAGCAAACAGGAGGGAATATATGTGGTCACTAAATAAAGAAAAAGGCGTTCCAATTTATGTAAGTATTATTGAGCTGATTCTAGCTCACATCAAAAATGGAATGCTTCTTCCAGGAGAACGTTTACCATCGGAGAGAAAACTAGCAGATTACTTTCAAGTGAATCGCTCTACCGTTGTTCATGCATTAGATGAGCTTGTTGCTTTAGGCTGGATCGTTAGAAAACAGGGCAGTGGAACGATGGTCAATGAAGGGAAATGGGGAATTAGTACGACGCCAAGAACAGATTGGCGGCGTTATTTGGAACAAAATGCTTTTGCAAAGGTAGATCCTTTTATGGAACAAATCGAACAAATGATCAAACAAGCAAGTGACGAGACACTAGATTTATATACGGGAGAACTACCGCTAGATTTAATCCCAAGCTTTTCATTTCCACCATTGACTTGGAAACATTTTTTAGAAGAAGAACAGCAAGATGATTTAGGTTATTTCCCTTTACGGCAATCAATTAGTCAAAAAGCCGAAAAAGAATCCGGTTTTTCCTTGCCTTCTGAAAGTTTATTGATCACTTCTGGTGCACAACAAGCATTATTTTTGATTTTACAAGTATTGTTGCAATCTGGAGATAGTGTTGCAATCGAAGATCCATCTTTTCTTTATGCTCTGCCCATCTTTCAAGCAGCAGGAATTCGCTTGTATGGCGTGAACATGGATCAAGAAGGAATCGATTTGACCTCACTTGAAAAAGTGATCCGTCAACATCGAGTGAAAATGGTCATGGTTAATCCATCATTTCAAAATCCTACAGGGAAAACAATGTCGATGAAACGACGAAAAGCGTTAGTAAAACTTTGTCAAAATTATCAAATACCGATTTTGGAAGATGACGTATTTGCAAAATTAAACTTCATTCCTTCAGAACAAATCCAACCATTAAAAAAAATAGATCCTGAAAATGTCTTGTACATTGGTTCGCTCTCGAAAATTCTTGGTTCTACGACAAAAATTGGTTGGTTAAGTGCACCAACAACTGTGATTCGACAATTAGCGGAAGCTAGAAAGATGATGGATTTTTCGTTAAGTATTTTTCCACAATTATTAGCAAATTTAGCACTGACCGATGAAGACTTTTCTAAAAAAGTTTCAAACTTAACACAATGTTTGGAACAAAGAGGCAAAGCGGTGTTCGATATACTCGCTAAGATGCCGGAATGGGAAGTAAGTATGCCTAAAGGTGGTTTTTACATATGGGCAAAATGGAAACAAGGAAGGCTTAAACAAAAAGATTGGGCGTGTTTTTTACAGGAGGGATTATTGATCGCTCCAAGTTTCTTTTTTAGTGAAAAACAAGACAGTATTAGGATTAATTTTTCTAGAATCGATCATGAGCAAATACCTAACTTTGAAACCAAATTGAAGACGATCACTAAAAAAATTACTTTGGATTCTGTTACACTATGATAAAATAGAAGGAAATGGAGGAGATCAATATGAACAAAACAATCGAACTATTGAAGAACCGCCGAAGCTATCGCGATTTTGACGAGAATTACATTCTGCCAAAGCAAGACCTACAAGCGATATTGGATTCTTCTAGACAAGCACCAAGTTGGATGAATGGGCAATTTTACAGTATTATTGTGATCCAAGATGAGCAGATTCGTGGACAGCTCGTTGAGTGGAATCCTGGAAATCCCCATATGTTGAAGAGTTCAGCTTTTTTACTTTTTGTTGGTGATCTTCATCGGACGAAAATGGTTAGTGAAGCTCATGGCAGTGTTTATCCAATTAACGAAAGTATCGAACCAATCCTGTTAGCCACAACAGATGCCGCTTTAGCGCTTGAAAATGCTGTGATTGCTGCAGAAAGTTTGGGATTAGGGACAGTCGTTGTTGGTAGTATTCGCAAGCATGGTCAAGAGATCAGTCAATTACTAGGGTTACCTGATAGTACATTCCCTTTATTTGGGTTGAGTATTGGAAAACCAATCGTTGAGATGAAGGTCAAGCCACGCTTACCAGAAGCTGCTGTTGTTCACTATGATAGATATTTGCCGTATGAGTACACGGTGATTGAACAATATAATAAAATAATGGATATGTTTGGCGAAGCGAGGGAAACAAAACGTTGGAGCCAAAAGTTTGCTGATTACTTTGCAACTGAACCAACCATGCTTACTGATCAGTTATTGCGATACCAAAACCTATTAAAATAAATACCCATGGCTTTATTTGAGGGATTACTTTCCTCAAAAGCTTTGGAATGATATACTTACTAGTGGGTAAGAAAACAAATGATAAAAGAGGTGCGAACATGTCTTGGGAACAAGTCTATGAACAGTGGATAAATGAAGAAAATATACCAGAAAATTTAAAAAAAGAATTAAACGATCTCAAAGAAGATCCAGCGAAATGTGAAGATGCTTTTTATGCGCCGCTAGAGTTTGGTACTGCTGGAATGCGTGGTATCTTAGGTGCGGGGATCAATCGTATGAATATTTTTACGATTCGCCAAGCAACAGAAGGCTTAGCACGTTTCATGGATGCTGAAGGAGCGGATACTAAAAAACGTGGTGTTGCGATTGCTTATGATTCTCGCCACATGTCACCAGAATTTGCCATGGAGGCTGCTAAAACGTTAGCACAGCATGGCATTCCAGCATTTGTCTTTGAAAGTTTACGGCCAACACCAGAACTATCATTTGCAGTTCGCTATTTGAATGCATTTTCAGGGATTATGATCACAGCATCCCACAATCCGGCTGCGTACAATGGTTACAAAGTATATGGCGCAGATGGCGGACAAATGCCACCGGCGGATGCAGATGCTTTGACACGATTTGTGCGAGAAGTTGAGAACCCATTGAAAGTTGAAGTTTTAGCAGATGATCAAGCAAAATCTAGTGATTTGATTACAATCATTGGAGCAGAGGTCGATGATGCATATTTGAAAGAAATTCGATCGGTTACTATCAACCAAGAATTGATCAATGAAATGGGTAAAGAATTAAAACTAGTTTATACACCACTCCATGGCACAGGCAAAATGCTAGGTGAAAAAGCATTAAAACAGGCGGGCTTTGAGAAATTTATTTTAGTTCCAGAACAAGCAATTCCTGATCCTGACTTTACAACGGTTAAGTCTCCTAACCCGGAAGAGCATTCTGCATTTGAATATGCGATTCGTTTAGGCGAAAAAGAAGGAGCCGATTTATTGATCGCAACTGATCCTGATGCAGATCGTCTAGGTGCGGCTGTGCGTTTACCAAATGGTACTTATCAAGTATTAACGGGTAATCAATTGGGGTCAATCATGATCCAATACATTTTAGAAGCACACAAGCAAGCAGGAACCTTACCTGAAAATGCAGTTGTCTTGAAATCAATCGTGTCCAGTGAATTAGCTACAGCAATCACAACTAAATACAATACCAAAATGGTTGATGTCTTAACTGGATTTAAATTCATTGCTGAAAAAATCGAGCAATATGAAGAAGATCATTCTCAAACATTTATGTTTGGTTTTGAAGAAAGTTATGGCTATTTAGTTAAGTCCTTTGTTCGTGATAAAGATGCAATCCAAGCACTTGTTTTGTTAGCAGAAGTTGCAGCTTTCTACAAGAAACAAGGGAAAACTTTATATGATGGTCTACAAGGTATTTTTGAAGAGTACGGCTATTTTGAAGAAAAGACGATTTCAGTGACATTAAGTGGGATCGAAGGCAGTGAAAAGATTAAAGCATTAATGAAAAAATTCCGTGAAGAAGCACCAACATCATTTGCTGGTTTCAAAGTAATACAAACAGAAGATTTCAAAGAACAAACGAGAACATCCGCTGAAAAGGAAGTCGAAGCTTTAACGACACCACCTGCAGATGTATTAAAATACTTCTTGGAAGATGGCAGCTGGATTGCAATCCGTCCATCTGGAACAGAACCAAAAATCAAGTTCTATTTAGCAACTAAGGCTGTTTCACAAAATGAAGCAGACCAAAAAATTAAAAATTTTGAACGAGCAATTAATGCATTAACTGAATAGCAATACCTGGGGCTGAAAACTAAATAAAAAGTTTATTTCAGTCCCTTCGTTTGCGAAAATCATAAGGAGTGATACTATGAATATTGGATTTATCGGAGCAGGGCATATGGGCAGTGCAATGATCGAAGGACTTTTAAAGGCTAACACAGTAGCCCCAGAGAACTTATTTGTAAAAGGTGGTTCGAGCGGTACAGCTGAGGCTCTGCAAGAAAAATTGGGGTTTCGATTGATCAAAGACTACACTTCATTAAAAGAGTGTCAGGTTATTTTTATTGCTACAGGAGCCAAAATTGTTTTAGAAATTTTAAAACAAGCAGCTCCTTTTATGGCAAAAAATACAATTCTTATCTCCGTTGCAACAGGACATACAGTAGAAGAAGCACAAGCTGTGTTAGGTGAAGAAATCCATGTGGTTCATGCTATTCCAAATACTCCTGTAAGTGTTAACGCTGGTATGATTGGAGCGGTTTTCGCCAATGATATGCCGGGTGCGTTAAAAGCGGACGCTCTGAACGTTTTAGAATCATTAGGAAAAGTAAAAGAGGTCAATGAACATATTCTTGGAACGTTTGGAACTGTTGCAGGGTGTAGTCCTGCATTTGTTGATATATTTATGGAAGCATTAGCTGATGGTGCTGTGTCACAAGGGATGCCTCGTGCTCTTTCTTATGAGGTGATCGCACAGATGATGCTAGGATCTGCAACGTTAGCACTTGAAACACAAAAACACCCAGGAGAACTAAAAGATGGTGTAACATCACCAGGAGGCAGCACAATCAAAGGTGTTGCAGCTTTAGAGAAAAATGGTTTTAGATATGCTGTGATCGATGCTGTTAACCAAGCCAATAGTTAATTAAAATGACGGAAAGACGAGTAGGGAACGCTTTTATCTCCTAGTCGTTCTTTCTTTAATTTTAATGAAAGAAATGATTCATTTTTAAAAAAAATTTGCTATAATAAGCAAGAGGAACAATGGAAAGGGAGCTCAGCGATGAAAGAAATGGATGAGATTCAAAAAGTTAGCCAGTTATATAAAGTGTTGAGTGATCCAACAAGATTGCGTATTTTACTGTTATTAAAAAAAGGAGAATTAAATGTAACTGCAATAGGAGAAAAACTTACAATGGAACAATCAGCTGTTTCCCACCAATTAAAGTTATTGCGTGACAGTCATGTAGTGAGATCACGACGCGAGGGTAAAACAATTTATTACACATTGGATGATCATCATGTTATTGATATCCTTAATCAAACGTTCGAACATATCAAACACCAATAATTCACCTTTTTCTATGGTTCCTCTGGGAAATTCACAGAAAAGGGTAGTTTTTTTTTCGACAGTTCGTTATACTAGAAACATGTTTTATTAGAGAAAAATGAAATGTTTCTAATTTTATAGTTGGAGGAAGAAGAATGAAGGAAAAACTAAAGATTGGTTTACTTGGACTGGGTACAGTCGGATCAGGTGTACCGACAATTTTACAAGAACATCAAGAAAAAATTTCTCAAGTGACAGGGATGGAAATCATCATTTCAAAAGCATTAGTACGTGATGAAGCAGAAAAAAGACGCTTAGCTGAGAAGTTTGATATTCAACTCACGACCAATATTGAAGATATTATCAATGATGATGAAATCAAAATTATTGTAGAATTAATAGGAAAAGTCGAACCAGCAAAAACCTTCATTACCAAAGCACTAGAAAATGGTAAACATATTGTAACAGCAAATAAAGATCTCTTGGCACAGCATGGTAGTGAACTAGTTGCATTAGCTCAAAAAAATCATTGTGATCTATATTATGAGGCAAGTGTTGCGGGTGGTATCCCCATTTTGCGGACGATTGCAAATAGTTTAGCAGCAGATAACATTCAGAAAGTTTTAGGGATCGTGAATGGCACGACTAACTATATGCTGACTCAAATGGTTTCTGAGAAGAAATCTTACGATCAGGCTTTGAAAGAAGCGCAAGACTTAGGATTTGCTGAATCTGATCCAACTAATGATGTGGATGGTATCGATGCGGCTTACAAAATGGTTATTTTAAGCCAGTTTGCATTTGGTATGAATATTCGGTTAGACCAAGTAGATACACGTGGGATTCGTGGATTATCGTTGGATGATGTTGAAATGGCTGCTCAGTTAGGTTATGAAGTGAAACTGATTGGCTCTTCTGAAAATCAAAATGGCAGTATTGCTGTCGAAGTGGGACCAATGCTTGTGGCAAAATCTCACCCGATTGCTTCAGTTCGTAATGAATTTAATGCTGTTTTCATTGAAAGTTCAGGTGTAGGAGAGTCGATGTATTACGGTCCAGGTGCAGGAGCTAAGCCAACTGCAACGAGTGTGGTTAGTGATTTGATCACAATTGCTAAAAATATTCGTTTAGGAACAACGGGACACATGTTCAATGCATATCAACATGATACGAAGCTAGCAGAAGACGAGACGATTTCTGGGAAATATTATTTCTCGATCGAAGTACCAGATCGACATGGTCAAATTTTAAAACTAACGCAAATAATGACAGAAGCAGACGTCAGCTTCGATCAATTAGTTCAGCAAAAATCTGATGGAACGAGAGCTAGAATCGTCGCAATTACCCACATGATCACCAAACACCAAATGAAGCAAGTAACCAAAAAAATCGAATCGACCGATGAATTCGAACTATTAAACACATTTAAAGTATTGGAGGACTAAATCTATGTATGAAGGACTACTAAAACAATATCGAGAGTATTTACCAATCACTGACCAAACACCGATGATTTCACTGGCAGAAGGGAACACCCCCTTAATCCCGCTACACAGCCTATCAAAAGAGTTGGGGATCAATTTATATGGAAAATATGAAGGATTGAATCCTACTGGTTCATTTAAAGATCGTGGAATGGTCATGGCTGTAGCTAAAGCAGTAGAAGAAGGCGCAAAAGCGATCGTTTGCGCTTCAACTGGTAATACGAGTGCTGCAGCTGCGGCCTATGCTACAAGAGCAGGTGTTAAGGCCTATGTTGTTATTCCTGATGGCAAAATCGCAATGGGTAAGTTAGCGCAAGCTATTATTTACGGAGCAGATATCATTTCAATTCCTGGGAATTTTGATGAAGCCTTGAAAGCTGTTCGTGATATTGCTAAAACAGAAGCCGTAGCATTAGTAAATTCCGTAAATCCCTATCGCTTAGAAGGGCAAAAAACAGCTGCTTTTGAGGTATGCGAGCAACTTGGGAAAGCGCCAGATGTCCTAGCGATTCCAGTAGGAAATGCTGGAAACATTTCTGCTTATTGGAAAGGCTTTAAAGAATGGCACGATAAGAAAGGAACACTTTTACCTAGAATGCATGGCTTTGAAGCGGAAGGCGCTGCGGCAATCGTAAAAGGTGAAGTGATTGAACAGCCTGAAACAATTGCAACAGCTATTCGGATCGGAAACCCAGCTAGCTGGAAGTTAGCAGAAGCAGCACGAGACGAGTCAAATGGATATATTGACTCTGTAACTGATGAAGAAATATTAAATGCGTATCGCAAAGTAGCAGCACAAGACGGGGTTTTTGTTGAACCTGGATCAGCGGCTTCCTTAGCTGGTATCATTCAACATGTCAAAAGCGGTAAAATCAAACAAGGTGAAACGGTAGTAGCTGTTTTCACTGGTAATGGATTGAAAGATCCTGATACAGCAATTAATGCAACAGATGTAAAAATATCTAAAATGAGTGATTTAGAAGAAATGCGGATCCATTTACGTAATGGAGTGTCAGAACTATGAAAATAAGGATTCCCGCTACCAGTGCAAATTTAGGTCCGGGTTTTGACTCATGTGGCATAGCCTTGTCGCAATATTTGAGCATAGAAGTACTAGAAAATGCTGCAGAATGGAAAATCATTCATTCTTTAGGCTCAGATATTCCAAGCGATGCAACAAATTTACTTATTCAGACTGCTCTTAAAGTAGCGCCTGATCTCTCACCAAAAGTGTTGAAAATGACCTCAGATATCCCTTTGGCTAGAGGATTAGGCAGTAGTTCCAGTGTAATCGTTGGTGGTATTGAATTAGCCAATCGTTTAGGAAATCTGAATTTATCCCAAAAAGACAAAGTGCAAATCGCAACTGAGATGGAGGGACATCCAGATAATGTAGCGCCTGCTATATGCGGAGATTTCGTTGTTGCAAGCTATGTTGATGGAGAAGTTCATTCAGTGAAACACCATTTTCCTATGTGTGATGTAATAGCTTTTATCCCAGATATGCAACTTTTGACTAGTGAGAGTCGTAGCGTTTTACCAACTTCGATTCCTTATAAAGAAGCAGTACAAGCAAGCTCGATTGCAAATGTTATGATTGCGGCAATCTTAAACGGCAATTTACCGCTAGCTGGACGGATGATGGAAAAGGATCGTTGGCACGAAGCATATCGCAAAAATCTAGTTCCTCACTTGGAACAAATTCGTTTGCTCAGTCATGAAATGGGCTTGTATGGAGCATTCTTGAGTGGTGCGGGACCAACTGTTTTAATTTTGTCACCAGAAGAAAAGACGGATGAAATGGTTCGCAAATTAGGAAAATTATCTATTTCTGCAACGATTCACGTGTTATCGATCGATCAAGAAGGCATTCAAGTCTTTTAAAGAATAAAAAACTAAAAGTAATGAGAATGATTATCTCAACACTTTTAGTTTTTTTATTTTTAAGCTTCAGGTGACTCAGTAGCATAATAGCTGTGGTCTTCTAAGTTTAAGGCATTTAAAATCATTGAAGCAGTTTCTTCAATAGACAAGGAAGCAACATTGATGACAACACATCCTAGTTTTGTATATAAATCACTTGCGAAAGCTAATTCTTTTCTAATTTTCTCAATGTCTGAATACGATGTATCAGCTGGCAATCCGTAAGTTCTCATTCGTTCCTTGCGGATACCATTCAAGATGTCAGGATCATTCGTTAAGCCGACGATTTTTTTAGGGTTTGTTTCCCATAGTTGCTTTGGTAAATGTGCTTCTGGAATCAAAGGTAAATTTGCAACCTTCAAATTTTTGTTGGCTAAAAACAAACTAAGAGGCGTTTTTGAAGTTCTTGAAACACCGAGCAAAAGAACATCCGCTTCCAAAAATCCTCTAGGGTCTTTTCCATCATCATATTTTACAGCAAATTCCATTGCTTCGATTCGTTTAAAGTAATTTTCATTCAAGTGATGGAGTGCCCCAGGTTCTCTAGTAGGTGCAATTCCAGTCAATCGTTCAATCTCTGCAACAGGTGGTGTTAATATATCGAAGTGATATAAATCGTGCTCATCAAAAAAATCATTTGCGATTTTTACTAACCGTTCATTGACGATAGTATGTAAAACCATGGCGTTTTCACGTTTTGCATCTTCGAGTGCTTTTCTTAACTTATCTTCCTCTTTAGCAAAGGTTCGTCTAAATAATGAAAAATCTACGGTGGGATATTGCGCCATCGAAGCTGCGGCTAGTTTTGAAGCTGTTTCTCCTGCTGAATCTGATATAACAAAGATCGTTACACATTTTTTTTGCTCATTAGTTGTCATAAAGTGATTCCTCTCTTGCTTTTTTTATCTACTTATTATACCATATCTTCATCGATCTTATTCGTAATGATTCTGATTTGAAGGGTGGAGGCTATAAAATGGCACAATCAAACTCTAAAGTAGAGCAATCACTGAGTGTGATGAAGGAACATGGCTTAAAATACACAAAAAAAAGAGAAGCAATGATTACATATCTAATTAGAAGAAACCGATATATTTCAGCGCGAGAAGTATATGAATTCATGAATCAAGAATATCAAGGGGTCAGCTACGATACGATCTACCGAAATTTACATGATTTTGAAAATTTAGACCTGTTAGAAACCACTGATTTGAATGGGGAAAAAAAGTTTCGTTTTCATTGCTGTCAAGAAGTGGGACATCATCATCATTTTATTTGTACGGTTTGTGGAAAAACAAAAGAAATCCACATGTGTCCGATGGATTTTTTTAAAGAACAATTAAGCGGATGTGAAATAGAAGGCCATCGATTTGAGATTTTTGGTCGTTGTGAAGAGTGTAAATGATCCTTTTTTTCAGAAAAAATCATGAATATTACAAATGTGTGTAAAACTTTACTCATTTTGGCACTTTTTTATGCATTTTTTCAATACAATGGTTGACGTTAAAATAACCATTCGATATAATGTAAAAAGAACGGTATTTTATTTATGTTGAATAACTCATAAATATAAAAAACGGTTACTTTTTAAGCTCGGAGGGAGGGAATTAACATGTCAAAAACTGTCGTTCGTAAAAACGAATCTCTTGACGATGCTCTTCGTCGCTTCAAACGTTCCGTTTCAAAAGCGGGTACTTTACAAGAATCTCGTAAACGTGAATTCTACGAAAAACCAAGTGTAAAGCGTAAGAAAAAATCTGAAGCAGCTAGAAAACGTAAAAAATTCTAGTTTTCGATGAATTGGAGCTGGTTGTATGTCATTACTAATAACATTGAATGACGATATCAAGGTAGCAATGAAGGCCAAAGATAAAGAGACTTTATCCGTTCTTCGTATGCTGAAGGCAGCCATTCAAAATGAGCAGATTAAAGCTGGCCGTGATTTGGACGGAGAAGAAGAGTTAACAGTTTTATCTCGTGAGATGAAACAGCGTAGAGACTCTTTGTCAGAGTTTGAAAAAGCGGGACGTGACGATCTTGCTGACAAAGTAAAAATCGAAATCGCAATTGTTGAAAAATATATGCCAAAACAACTTTCAGAAGAAGAAATTCGTCAGATTGTTCAGACGGCAATTGATCAGACTGGAGCAACTTCACCAAATGAATTTGGTAAAGTAATGGGTGTTGTAATGCCTAAAGTAAAAGGTAAAGCAGACGGCAATCAAGTCAATGCAATTGCAAAAGAATTACTACAAGAGAATTAGTCAAAGGAAAAAACCAACGGATTTCCGTTGGTTTTTTTGTCTAAATAACAGCCTGAGAAGTTGAGATAGAAATAGTTGTTTTAATCCACTCTCTTTTTAATAAATAAATAATATGGTATGATTATAAAGAATGAAAAAATAAAGGAGATGGGCATTTTTTGACAGAAAATCAGCCAATATCTTTGGAATTAAAACTAAATGATTCTGATGATGTGAGTATGCTTTTAGGAAACCACGATAAACATATAAAATATTTAGAAGAAAATACAGCGGTCACAATCAACACACGTGGTGAAACAATCCAATTGTTAGGTGAAGAAAACGAAGTACAATTGGTGGCTTCTGTTTTACGTACATTACAGGTGTTGATTAAACGAGGCATCAAAATTAGTACGCCAGATGTTGTGTCAGCTTTGAAAATGGCGAAAAGTAATGATTTGGATGCCTTTATTGTGATGTATGAAGAAGAAATTCTTAAGGATCATCACGGCAGAGCAATTCGGATTAAAAATATCGGTCAAAAAAGATATATCGATGCGGTTCGAAAACGTGATATTATTTTTGGAATCGGCCCTGCGGGAACCGGTAAAACATTTTTAGCAGTTGTTATGGCTGTTTCTGCATTAAAAAAAGGCGAAGTTCAAAAAATTATTTTGACTCGTCCAGCTGTTGAAGCAGGTGAAAGTCTAGGCTTTTTACCTGGTGATTTTAAAGAGAAGGTTGATCCGTATTTACGTCCTGTTTACGATGCATTGTACCAAGTTTTTGGTATGGAACATACAAATCGATTGATGGAACGTGGTGTGATCGAAATTGCTCCATTAGCCTATATGCGGGGACGAACATTAGACGATGCATTTGTCATTTTAGATGAAGCACAAAATACAACGGTTGCTCAGATGAAGATGTTTTTGACCAGATTAGGTTTTAACTCAAGGATGATTGTCAATGGTGATACAAGTCAAGTCGATTTACCTAAGGGTGTAGCGAGTGGCTTAATTCATGCCGAAAGAACGTTGCAGTCGATCGACAAAATTGCTTTTGTTCATTTTGATGCTAGTGATGTGGTAAGACATCCAGTAGTGGCTCAAATTATTCGAGCTTACGAAAAAGAAAATCAACAATAGTCTTAGATTTGCGGAAAGGAGTGAAAATTCCGTTGAAATACTCATTATTAAAATTACGCGATAGGTTAGGGAAAGCTTATATTCCGATACTTTTACTCGTTTTCTCTTGTTTTTTATTTGTGATCATGTTTGGCAGTGTTCACCAAAAAAGAGTCGAAATCAAGGAAGGGCAACTTGCTGAAAATACGATTCGAGCAAATAAAAATATTGAAAATACTTACGAAACAGCACAAAAGAAAAAGCTAGCCGCTGAAGCGGTCACACCTGAATACATTTATCAAGAAGACACGGCAGACATTCAACATAAAAGAATTGAAAAATTATTTAAATTGATTACCACTGCAAACGAAAAAACAGATAAAGAGTATGAAGAAAAAAAAGCCAAAGCCAAAAAAGATGAAACAATCCCTAAACCAACAATCGAAGAAAGAGTAGCCAATTTAAAAGCTCAATTCGAATCATTGGATCAAGATGAGGTTTCTTTTTATCAAAAATTTCCCAATGTTTTCTATCAAAATATATTTTCTTTAGATGCTAATCAAATTCAGCAAGTGAAGACAGAGAGCTTAAAAATCGTCGATGAAAAGATGAAAGATCATGTTCGGGAAGCTGATTTGGATTCGATTCGCCAAAATGCAATCGAAAAAATTCAATTTTTAGATGTTACTAGCACGATGCAACAAGAAATTCGCTATATTGTCAATGAAGGAATTGTGGCTAACGATTTTGCCAATGATAAAAAAACCAAAGAAATGCGCCAAAATGCAATGGATGCTGTACCTCCGTCAATGATCTATCAAGGTGAAATCATTGTTCGGGAAGGCACACAAATTGATAGCAAAGCAATGGAAAAACTTGAATTATTAGGAATGACAAATCAGAGTACATCCTTATTTCCAATGGTTGCTTTAGCTCTAGCTATCGTATTACAAATTTTCGTCTTATTGTTTTTTACTAAGCAAGTAACCGAAGAGGGCAGACGTAGACACTTTGTTTTATTTTATGTAGTTGCCATGTCGTTAAGTGTGGTTTTAATGAAGTTTTTCCAAATTTTCCAGAGCGAACAAATGCTGTATATCTCGTTGTTCTTCCCAGCAGCATTTACACCGCTTGTTTTAAATTACTTTGTCAGTAGAAGAGCAGGAGTTCTGGCAGCGGTCTTCCAAGTGATTTTTTCGCTTTTCGTTTTTTATAATTCGATAGGAACGAACTCGTTGACGATCATTCTCGTGAGTTATATGTTTTCTGGTCTACTAGCAACAGTTGTGAAACGAACACGGATTGGTGAACAAGGTTTGATTGCTGTTTTTTGGGTGATCATCTTCCCAGTGAGTTTGGACTTTGTTTTAATGATTTATCAAGGCATGAACTTTTTTGATGGTAAATCATGGACAATGATGATTTGTGCGTTAGCGGGAACGATATTGTCTTTCCTAGCAACAATGGGACTGCATCCTTATATAGAATTGCTCGTAACAGATGACAGTGTGATTATTCTCAATGAATTGAGTAATCCCAATCATCCACTTTTGAAGCAATTACTTGAAGAAGCGCCTGGAACCTACCATCATAGTATGATGGTAGCGAGTTTAAGTGCAAATGCAGTAGCTGAAATCGGTGGACGCTCATTATTAACACGAGTTGCCTGTTACTATCACGATATCGGCAAAATTAAACATGCCAATTTCTTTGTTGAGAATTTACCAGCTGGTGCGGAGAATCCACATAATTTCTTGTTGCCAGAAGATAGCAAACAAATTATTTTTGGTCATGTAATAGATGGAGCTAAAATTTTAGAAGACTATCATATGCCTGAAGTGGTGATCGATATTTGTCGTCAACATCATGGTACGACTTTAATGAAGTTTTTCTACGTTAAAGCTAAGGAACGAAACTCGGATATCTCAGAGAGTGATTTTCGCTATCCAGGACCAAAACCTCAAACAAGAGAAGCTGGAATTGTCAGTATTGCTGATACATGTGAAGCAGCTGTCCGAGCAATGGATAATCCTACAAACGAAAAAATTCATGAATTTGTTCATAATGTGATCCAAGATCGGATTTCTGATGGTCAATTGGACGATTGTGGTTTAACAATGAAAGAGATTCGGATTATTGAAAAGTCACTTATCAATGGATTGTGCAGTACGTTCCATTCAAGAATCAAGTATCCAAAAATGAAATCAGAAGCTGAAGAAATGAAAGATGAACAAGAAAAGAGAGATGACTAATGGATATTTCATTCATTGATGAAACAAATAACCTATCGCAGGATAATTTAGAAGAAGTAGAAAACTTGCTGCAGTTTGCAGCGAGTCATTTGAAAATATCAGATGATACTGAAATGTCTGTGACTTTTATGGACAATTCAGGTATTCAAGTGATAAATAAAGAGTATCGCGGAAAAGATGTCCCTACAGATGTCATTAGTTTTGCTTTGGAAGAAGAAGGGGAGGATGAGGTGCCGATTATTTTTGAAGATGAAGATGCGGCCTTCCCACGAAATCTTGGAGATATCATGATTTCTACTGAACGGGCGGCAGAGCAAGCTCAAGAATACGGGCATTCTTTTGAGCGTGAGCTTGGTTTTTTAGCGGTACATGGATTTTTACATTTAAACGGTTACGATCATATGGAACCTGAAGATGAGAAGGAAATGTTTGGATTACAGAAAGAGATTTTAGATGCCTATGGACTCAAAAGATAAACGGACTGAAAAAAACAAGCACTTCGTAGCATCATTGGAATTCGCTATACAAGGGATCAAGACGGTGTTTAAAGAGGAACACAATATGCGGACGCATGTTGTTATGGGGATAGTCGCTGTGATTATTGGCTTTGTTTTCCATTTGGCTACTTGGGAATGGTTATGGTTACTCTTGGCGATTTTTCTGGTATTAGTCATGGAGATCATTAATACAGTATTTGAAAATGTTGTCGATATGGTAACAGATTTTCATTTTCATCCGATAGGTAAAAAAGTCAAAGATATGGCGGCCGGCGCAGTACTTTTAACGACAGGATTTGCTGTCGTTGTTGGCTTGCTACTGTTTGTTCCAAAAATTTGGCAAATACTACAAGATTTTTTATAGAGGAGAGACACGATGACAGAAGAACATAAATCCGGATTTGTAGCAATCGTAGGCAGACCGAATGTAGGGAAATCTACATTATTAAACCGTATCGTCGGACAAAAGATTGCGATCATGAGTGATAAAGCACAAACAACAAGGAATAAAATCCAAGGGATTTATACTGTACCACAGGCGCAAATTGTGTTTATTGATACACCTGGTATTCATAAACCAAAACATCGTCTAGGAGATTTTATGGTGGAAACGGCATACAGCGCATTACGTGAAGTCGATGCGACATTATTTATGATTAGTGCTGATCAAAAAAGAGGTAAGGGAGACGATTTCATTATCGAACGTTTAAAAACAATGAATAGTCCAGTCTACTTAGTGATCAACAAAATAGATACCGTTCATCCAGATCAACTTTTGGGAATTATCGAAGATTATGCTAGTCAGATGGAGTTTGCTGAGGTTGTACCAATTTCAGCGACTGAAGGAAACAATGTAGATCGTTTGATGGATGTGTTGGTTGATCAAATGCCAGAAGGTCCGCAATATTTCCCAGATGATCAAGTAACAGATCACCCTGAGTATTTTATTGTTTCTGAATTAGTTCGTGAAAAAGTATTATTGCTTACACGTGATGAGATCCCTCATTCTGTTGCGGTAGTGGTTGATTCAATGAAGCGCAATGAAAATGACAAAGTGCATATTCAAGCAACGATCATAGTTGAACGCGACAGTCAAAAAGGAATCATCATTGGAAAAGGCGGAAAGATGCTTAAAATGATCGGTACGAAAGCAAGACAAGACATTGAGCATTTATTAGATGACAAAGTCTATTTAGAGCTTTGGGTAAAAGTTCAAAAAGATTGGCGTGATAAAAAAGTTCATTTACAGGATTTTGGCTATCGTAAAGATGATTATTAAATGAGTTAGTAAGGAACAATTCTGCATCATTGTAGAATTGTTCTTTTATTTCCATCTCTGGTAAACTAAAAGTAAACATCAAGGAGGTGAGCCTATGGCCTTAGGAGAAACAAAAGGAATTATTTTATTTACGAAAGACTACAAGGAAAAAGATAAACTTGTCAAGATTTTTACTGAATCTTTTGGTAAACTAATGTTTTTTGTCAAAGGAGCTCATCGCAAAAACAATCCAATTAGTTCCGCCATTTTACCCTTTACTGAAGCGGTTTACATCGGTGATTTTAGGGAAGATGGGTTATCTTTTTTGAATGGAAGTAAAGAGGTCTATCCACTGAGAATCATTCAAGAGGATATCTTTATAAATGCATATGCGACGTATATTTTAAATTTAGTTGATGCGGCAATTGAAGATCGAACGTACGATCCTAATTTGTACCAATTTGTACAACAAGCACTCAAATTATTAAATGAGAATAAAGATGCAGAGATTGTTACCAATATTTTTGAAATCCAATTGCTAAGTCGTTTTGGCATTTCTCCCGAGTGGAGACATTGTAGTGTTTGCCAACAAACGCAGGGGAAATTTGATTATTCGTCAAAATATAGTGGTGTGTTGTGTGAACGTCATTGGTCACTTGATGATCACCGATACCATGCTGATCCTAGAGCTATTCATTTTATTCGACTTTTCTCATCTGTCTCCTATGATAAAGTGCAAGATATCAATGTTAAATCAGAGACCAAAGCGGCTATTAGAAAAACAATTGATGAATTATACGATGAATATGTTGGAATTCAGCTGAAGAGCAAAAAATTTATTGACCAGATGAAAAGTTGGGAAGATACATTGAAATTACCAATTAGAGAGAAAAAATCTGAAATTGAAGACAATAATTTAACTTGAAATAATGAGATAGTAACAAATAAAACTTCTAGATCACTAAAATAACTGAAAAAGATTTGACAACTTACGCTGCAAAGATTATCATAAAGAAGAATTAAATAAATACGTTGAAAAAGAAGAGTAAAAAGTGAGGCAGTCAGAGCGAGTCTGGAATAGTGAGAGCCAGATACAAGCAACTTTTGAAAGGCGCTTTTGAGTATGATTGAACGAAGCTGCCGATAGTTGATATCGGAAGTAGGGTGGAACCGCGATTATTCGTCCCTATGTCTCTTAGAGACATAGGGACTTTTTTGTTTTAAAAAAACATTGCGCTTTTAACATAAGGAGGATCACAATGGAAAAGAAACTTACTGTACAAGAAATGATTTTAACATTACAAAAATTCTGGTCATCAAATGGTTGCATGCTAATGCAATCTTATGACACAGAAAAAGGAGCAGGAACAATGAGCCCGTACACTTTTTTACGAGCTATCGGACCTGAACCCTGGAATGCAGCTTATGTAGAACCTTCAAGACGTCCAGCAGACGGCCGCTACGGCGAAAACCCAAATCGGTTGTATCAACATCATCAATTCCAAGTGGTTATGAAACCTTCTCCTGAAAATATTCAGGAATTATACTTGGAGAGTTTGGTGTTATTAGGCATTGATCCATTAGCTCATGATATTCGTTTTGTTGAAGACAACTGGGAAAATCCTTCTATGGGCTGTGCTGGTCTGGGATGGGAAGTCTGGCTTGATGGGATGGAAATCACCCAATTTACGTATTTCCAACAAGTTGGTGGTCTAGCTTGTTATCCTGTGACGTCAGAAATCACTTATGGGATCGAGAGACTAGCTTCTTATATTCAAGAAGTTGAAAGTGTATATGATTTAGAATGGACGCATGGGGTCAAATATGGAGAGATTTTTAATCAACCTGAATACGAGCATTCTAAATACTCGTTTGAAATAAGCAATCAAGAAATGTTACTGGAAAATTTTGATAAATTTGAAAAAGAAGCGAAGCGCTGTATTGACGAAAATTTGGTACATCCAGCTTATGACTATATTTTGAAATGTAGTCATACCTTTAATTTATTGGATGCACGTGGTGCGGTATCTGTAACAGAACGTGCTGGATATTTAGCGCGTATCAGAAATTTGGCGAAAGCTGTCGCTAAAATTTTCGTAGTAGAACGTGAAAAACTTGGATTCCCACTACTAAACAAAGAAAATCAAACTACTGAGGAGGCAAACTAACATGGCAAAAGACCTATTACTTGAAATTGGATTGGAAGAAATGCCAGCCCATATTGTCAGCCCAAGTCGTTTACAATTAGAAAATAAAGTAATCGCATTTTTAGATGAAAATAATTTAAGCTATGAAACAGTCCAAAGCTTTTCGACACCACGTCGTCTAGCGATTCGTGTGACACAATTACCAGACCAACAGGCAGATACTCAAGAAGAAGTCAAAGGACCTGCAAAAAAAATTGCACAAGATGCTGAAGGAAATTGGAGTAAAGCAGCTGAGGGATTTGTTAGAGGTCAAGGATTAACGACGGATGCAATCTCGTTTAAAGAATTGAATGGGGTCGAATATGTTTATGTAACAAAACACAATCAAGGGCAAAAAACGATTGATGTATTAGCTGGATTAAAAGATGTAATTACAAGTTTAACTTTTCCAGTTACCATGCATTGGGCTGATTATGATTTTGAATATATACGTCCCATTCATTGGATCGTTGCTTTACTTGATGAGGAAGTCATTCCGTTTTCTATTTTAGATGTGAAAACAGGTAAAAGCACTCGCGGTCATCGCTTCTTAGGTGATGATGTGGTTTTGAACCATTCAAAAGAATACGAAGAAAAATTGAAAGAACAATTTGTGATTGTTGATCCAAACGAAAGAAAAACAATGATCATCGATCAAGCCAATCAACTGGCAGGAAAGAATAATTGGAAACTAGATTTGGATGCTAATTTGTTAGAAGAAGTCAATAACTTAGTGGAATATCCAACCGCGTTTGTCGGTGCATTTGATGAGAAATATCTGTCTGTTCCAGATGAAGTATTAGTCTCTTCGATGAAGGAACATCAACGCTATTTTGAGGTTCGAAATGATCAAGGACTATTGCTTCCTTATTTTATCTCTGTAAGAAATGGAGACAGTGTTCACATTGAAAATGTCATTAAAGGCAATGAAAAAGTTTTAATTGCCCGTTTAGAAGATGCGGAATTTTTCTACAGTGAAGATAAAAAATTAACGATTGATGAATGTGTTGAAAAACTGAAACAAGTTACTTTTCACGAAAAAATCGGAACTATTTATGAAAAAATGCAACGTGTAGGAATCATTGGACAAATTATTGGAAAAGAAGTTGGTTTATCAGAAAGTGAATTGACTGATTTAGCACGTGCTTCTGAAATTTATAAATTTGATTTAGTTACAAATATGGTTGGTGAATTTCCAGAATTACAAGGCATCATGGGGGAAACGTATGCATTGCTGCAAGGAGAAAAGCCTGCTGTAGCACAAGCGATTCGTGAACATTATTTACCAGTATCAAGTGACGGTGAGCTTCCGATTTCTGTAATTGGATCGGTATTGGCATTAGCTGATAAATTAGATAGCGTCTTTGCATTTTTTGCAGTAGGTATGATTCCTAGCGGTTCGAATGACCCATATGCACTACGTCGTCAAACCTATGGCGTAATTAGAATCATCGAAAATAAAGGATGGCAGTTCCCATTAGTGCAGCTACAAATGGACATTGATGCAGCAGTTAATGCAGACAATCAAAAATACGGGATTCAATTGACTAGCGGACAAGAGGAGGTAATAGATTTTGTAAAAGCACGATTACGTCAATTATTAATGACCAAAAATGTACGTCATGATGTAATTGATGCTGTCATTTCTTCTGAGCAAAAAGATTTGGCAAAATTATTCTCTTCTGCGACGATTCTGAAAAATCATCTGTTGGATGACGATTTTAGACCTTCGATGGAAGCCTTGACACGAGTGATCAACTTAGCTAAAAAGGGTCGTGAGCTAGTAAACCAAGATAATCTTGTTGATACATCATTATTTGAAAATGAGGTTGAGCAAGCTTTACATCAGGCAGTTAATGAAATTGAAGCAAAATTTACTGAAAATACAATGTCAGAAAATTATCAAGCGTTAGTCGAGTTACGTCCATTGATTGAACGATATTTCGAAGAGACGATGGTGATGGTCGAAGATGAACAGATAAAGGTGAATCGTTTGAAAGAACTCAATCGAATTGCTAAAATGGCTTTATCATTAGCAAGTCTTGATCTGTTGATTGTAAAATAATAAAAAAAAGGGGAAGGGGGAGTTCCACGGTTAGAAGTAGCGAACTCGCCCTTTTTCATACTCAGAAGATAGTAGTCTAAATAAACCTCAAGCAAGATCTTTTCATCATTCTTTAAATCATGGTACGATCACCTTATCGATTGATAAGGTAATCGTACCATATTTTTAGTTGGAGGGAATACTATGATTAATTATTTGAAATTATTTAGCATTGCAGCAGTTTCTTTGTTAGTACTTGATTTTGCTTGGTTACTTTTGATTGCCAAAAAAATGTATCAAGAGCATTTAGGTGGTTTGTTAGGTCAAACAAAACTAATTCCAGCAGCCCTGTTCTAAATTTTGTATCTTATTGGGATACTCTTTTTCATTGTTTATCCCGCACTTGAAAAAAATAGTTTGTCATATGCGTTGTCGGCGGGCGCTTTTTTAGGGCTATTATGTTATGGCACCTACGATTTAACGAATCTTGCAACAATCAAAGATTGCCATATTTAATCACAAGTATTGACCTAGTCTGGGGAGCATTCGTGACTGCTGCTACAAGTGGGATCACCTTTTTTATAGCACAAACTTTTAATTGGAGGTAAGTGCTTTATGCAAGCGAATAAGGAGCAGATGATTGATTACGATAAGTTGTTGTTTGCGGTACATCAAGGTGCGATCCAGTTGACAAATGGAAAGCAAGAATTAAACCAAATCAATGTTTATCCAGTATCAGATGGAGATACTGGAAGCAATTTAGCTTCTTTGATGCAAACGATCATTGAAGAAACAAAAGCGCGTTCAACTTCGATGACGGATGTTTTTGAAAAAATTGCTGAAGCCTCTTTATTAGGTGCTCAAGGAAATTCTGGCATTATTTTTGCGCAGTATTTTAATGGGATTTATAATCATCTATTGCTTTTAGAGGAGAAAAATTCTGTTCGCAGTTTCATAAAAAGTGTAAAATCAGCTGTTAATGAAGCCTATCAGGCAATTAAAAATTCTACAAAAAAATCAAGTAGTGGATGCTGGAGCAAAAGGATTTTATCTTTTTATTGAAGGATTTACTAGTGCTTTTGTCGATCATACGACAGTTCCTCAATCAACAATAGGTTCAAATGATGCAATAAATATAAGCATTTCTAAAACAGAACACATATATAACTCAGAACCTGCTTATAGATTTTGTACAGAAGTGTTATTAGAGAATGTTACTCAAACAAAACAAGAAATACAAAAAGGATTAAGTGTGTATGGTGATTCACTCATTGTTGCTGTCAATCGTGAGAAAGCTAGAATCCATATCCATTCCAATGAACCTGATCAAGTATTAAATTATTTAAGCCAGATTGGGCAACCTATTCAGCAAAAAGCAGATGATATGTTGTTACAATATCAAGTCAATCAACATAAAAAAGCTTCTATCGCTTTAGTTACAGATTCAGTTGCAGACTTGCCAGCTGATTATTTATTGGACAATCAAATTCATGTCTTACCGATGAATATCTTACTTGGGGATACAAGCTACATTGATAAAATAACGATTCAAAGTAGTCAGTTTTTTGAAATGAACAAAAAACAAGGAGTAAGAGCAACGAGTTCTCAGCCAACAATGAAAACAGTAGAGAATCTTTTTCTTTTTTAGAAACAAAATACGAGTCGATTTTAGCGATTACAGTAGCTCAAAAACTAAGTGGTACTTTTCAAATGGTCAAAGAAGTTGCTAGAAAAATCTCTTCAAAAAATACAAAGGTAGAGGTGATTGATTCTAAGCAAAATTTTGCTGCACAAGGTCTACTAGTAATGAATGCCAATGAGTTGTTTTTACTTATTTTACGACACTATTTTTTTTAGCACAGTATCTTCACAACAACTCTATAGTCGATTTAGCATGGGGCCTGGGTTTTGTTATCGTAGCTATAACAGGGTATTTACTGATGCCTGACAAGACTTTAACAAGTATGATTATTTTAGTTTTAGTAGCAATCTGGGGTATCCGTTTATTTTTACATTTAGCGAAACGAAATATTGGCAAACCAGAGGATTTTCGATATGTAAATATGAGAAAGCGTTGGGGCAAACATTTTGCAAGGCTAAAAGCCTATCTAAATGTATTTGTGCTACAAGGGGTTCTTTTACTTGTTGTTTCAATGCCGATTCTTTTTACAATGACTAGTTCAGCTACAAATTTTTATTGGTGGAATAGTATAGGAGTTATAGTTTGGTTCATTGGTTTTGGTTTTGAAACGATTGGCGATTATGAGTTGACACAGTTTAAAAAAGATCATCGAAATCAAGGCAAATTTTTAACGACAGGTGTGTGGTCTGTCACGAGACATCCAAATTATTTTGGTGAAGCATTTAGTTGGTGGGGCATTTTTCTTATAAGCCTGAATGAATTGCGTAATTTGTGGGGAATTATTGGACCAATTACAATCACATTGTTACTGTTGTTTGTATCAGGGGTTCCGTTATTAGAGAAAAAGTACAAGAACCGTCCTGATTTTATTGACTATGCAAGTAAAACACCAAAGTTTGTTCCATTTATTGAAAAAAAAGGTTTATAAAAGGAGGAATAGAAAATGAACAAAGAAGATTCTAGTATTGCAAAATGGTTGGTTACACTCAGCTATATTATTATGCTGGGTACAAATGCAGCGGCTGTTTTATTACCATTGAATGGCTTAACAACGCAAGAAGTATCAGACACATATCCGAACTTATTTGCACCAGCAGGATTAACCTTTGCAATTTGGTCAGTCATTTACTTATTCTTAGGTGCTTTTGTGGTGTATCAATGGTTAAAACCAGCTGCTGGCTCATTTTTTTCAGATCAAAAAAACCGTAAAACGTTAAGACTGACATTTATTCTTTCTTCCATATTAAATAGTCTTTGGCTATTTGCGTGGCAGTATCTTCAAATTGACTTGTCAGTTATCATTATGTTAGGACTTTTGGGTGTATTGATTTACATCAATCATTTATTGGCTAAAATGTCTTTCAAAGTAATTGGTTTTATTTGTGTAAGAGTGCCGTTTGGTATTTATTTTGGCTGGATCACCATTGCAACAATTGCAAATATCACAGCCTTTTTAGTTGATAAAGAAATACCGCTTTTTCAAAATAATCAAGTGTTGTGGACAGTCATTATTTTACTTGTCGGATTAGTCATTATTAGTACAACAATCCTTCGTAATCATAATATAGCTTATGGCTTAGCAACTCTGTGGGCTTATTATGGTATTTTGCTAAAACATCAGGCAGCAGATGGCTGGAATAGTAAATACCCAATGATCATCACAACAGTTATTATCAGTTTGGTGATCATAGTAGTTGTTTGTTTGTACGAAGTAGTGCAAGAAATAAAAAAACAAAAGAATGTTATCTGATATATGTTTCTGCTACTATTTCTGTTAAAATAGTGAAGAAATCAACTATAGGTGGCTAGGTAATGGAGAAAGAAACGAAAAATACGCGAACTAAGATTATTCAAGTAGCAACACGATTATTTATGGATAATGGGTATCAAAGTACTTCAACAAGACAAATTGCGCAATTAGCTGAGGTAACGCAACCCAATTTATATCATCATTTTAAAAATAAGGAAGAGGTATACGTGGGGGTTATTGAAGCGTTATTAAGTGATGTGAATAAAGAATTAGTGGAAATTGTTGGAAATCAGGCACTGGATACTATTAGTAAATTAACCGAATTTGCCGAGTGTTTAAAAACAAAACATCCCTTTGATTTTGACTTGATGATGCATGATTTTAAAACTAAATTAACGGAAGATACTCAACTTAAATTGTTTGTACTGTGGAACAAATCTTATAAAGCTCCGTTGTTACAACTGTTTGAAGAAAGTGATTTTTCGATCCGAAGAGGATTATCAACAGAAATGATAACAACACATTTTCTTAATACATTGTCTCCCTATATTAAAACAGAGCAACGCAATCATGCGTTGCCTATTGCTCAAGTTGTAGATTTTTTTATTTATGGCGTCTCATCAAAAAGTAACTAAAAGCAGAAACGATCACATATGCTATCAGTGATCGTTTCTGCTTTTAGTTTATCTATTTTGTTGTTTTCCAGCATTTCTGCCTTTTTTTGATGTATTTTTTTTCGTTGCGCCATTTTCAACTGTTTTTCTTTCTGTAGGTGTTACATCTTTACGAGGTGTAATCACTTGTTTCGGCGGATTTTGTTTTAATTCTTCCGCTACTTGGGCTTTAATTCTTGGCTTCAAGAATTGATTTGTGATCAATGTTTGGATACTACTGAAAATCCCGCCGACTACCCAATACAAAGTGACACCAGCTGGAGAACTGATTGACATGAAGACAATCATTAATGGAGATACAATCAACATTGATTTCATTGTTTTCTTTTGTTCTTCAGGAATGCCAATAGTCGAAAGATATCCTTGAATCAAATAAGCAACACCAGCTAAAACGACAAATATAATACTCGGTTGCCCAAGATTGACACCTAAAAAGGAAGCGTCACTAATTCCTTGAGTATAACGAGCTGCAAAGAATAAGGCAGAGAAAATTGGCATTTGAATTAATAATGGTAGACAGCCAATTCCGCCCATCATACTCATGTTGTTTTCTTTGTAAACTTGCTGCATTTCAGCCTGAGCTTGCATTTGTTCTTCACGAGTCGTTGCTTCTTTCACTTTTGCTTGGGCCGCATCAATTTGAGGTTTGATGGCTTGCATTTTTTCTGTTTGGATCATACTTTTCTTGGATTGATTCAATCCTAAAGGCATGATGATCAAGCGCACAATGATCGTGATAAAGATGATTGCCCAGCCATAATTCCAATCGAAATTATCAACGAGGTATGTAATCATATTACTCATTGGTTTTACTAAAAAATTATAGATGATTCCTTCACCTGTTGGCTGACCATCTGATCCTGTTTTTACACATCCAGATAAAAATAGAGCTAAAGTGAATAGACCGGAACCGAGAAGCCACTTATTTAATTTTCTCATTTTATTCTTTCCTTTTCTAAAAAATTTGCACAAGGTTAACTATACTTGAAAAAGCGTTTTTTTTCAATAAAAATCAGAAGAATCCGTCTCAAGACTGAGTACGATTCTTCTTCATCGACATCAATTTGTTACTTTGAAGCTAGTATAGTCTTCCATCATTGGGACTTCTTGAATGTCTACATAAGTCACTCGACCGGCTGGGCTTGGAGAATCTTTAATTTTTTGGATAAACGTAATCATAGAAGCATCTTCACCCATAGATTCGATAGAAACGGAACCATCTTCTTCATTGCATACAGTACCATAAATACCTAACTCATCCGCAACCATTTTAGTCATATAGCGAAAACCAACTCCTTGAACTCGTCCTTGCACATTCATGCGCACTTTTCTCATCGTTCGTACACCTCGCTTTTAATTAAATCAATGATAGCGATTTTTTGATCATCTGGCAAGTAAAACTAGTCATTGTTTGATGGTCAAAAGTCATGATATAATAGGCAAGTGAGGTGTAATAATGAAAGAAATTCTGTCTACTAAAAATACTATGGTGAAAGAACTCAAAAAATTAAAAATAAAAAAACATCGAGAAGCACAAAAGCGCTATCTAATTGAAGGATTTCATTTAGTTGAAGAAGCAGTCAAGGCGGACGCTGAGATTGAATGGATATTGTGTAGTCGGCGGGGGATAGAAGAATGGTCTGAGTGGGTTTCTACACATGAGGATGAACGCTTTTTACTTGTTACTGAGGAGATACTATCGTCACTTTCTGAAGTCCCAACACCACAGGGGATGATGGCGGTAGTAAAAATGCCTAATGTAGAAACGACATTAGGCTATTCTGGTCGCTGGTTGCTGTTGGATAATGTTCAAGATCCAGGCAATGTAGGAACGATGATTCGAACAGCAGACGCAGCTGGAATGACAGGTGTCATTTTAGGTGATGGGAGTGCTGATATTTATAATACAAAAGTGTTACGGGCCATGCAGGGAAGTAATTACCATCTACCAATTTTCCAGTTACCTCTTAAAACAATTGTGGATCAATTTAAGCAACATGACGTTCCAGTTTTTGGGACGGAACTGAATAAACGTGCAGTAAGCTACCAAACATTACCAAGCCAGAAACAGTATGCTTTGATCATGGGAAATGAAGGAAAAGGTGTTTCAGCAGAGCTATTAACAATGGTGGACCAATCGATTTACATTCCGATTATCGGAGAAGCTGAATCGTTAAATGTTGCGATTGCGGCAGGTATTTTAATGTATCATTTTTTACACAATAAAATTGAATAAAAATGTGATCGAAAGCCTTATAATACTGCAATCGGTAAAGAATAATCAGATCATCGCTGCTAGGTTATTATACTGAAACATGACTTAAATCAAATACGTTAAAGTTGAAAGAAACAATATGAAAAAAACATTGCTAATGTTATGGGTGTTGCCATCATTGTTAATTGTAACAGCTTGAAGGCAGCAAACAGCAACTAAGACAAGCGAAAACACTTCACACACATAAGAAAGTGCAAAAAAAGAAGCAAGTCACTCTGATTACGATGCGTATGAAGAATGGGAACAAGTTACAGAAAAAATGCAGTACCTAATTGATATTCCAGCATCAGTAGCACAAGACATGATTAATCAAGGAAACATCATTCTAGAGTACAATTCGTAAATCACAAAGGTAAAAAAATGACATAGTATCCAACTTACTGATTCTGGTACTGCTGTCATCAATCAGCGTACTTTGTTAATCAGGCCCAAGATGGGCGCATTGTTGTAATTGGTGTTTTTTTGAATAAAGTAAGGAAAATAAAGTTTTTAAGAAGTTTTAGATGACGTGAAAAATCAAACTGACGATGAAATCACTGATATTCAAACCATGTTTCCTGATAATAAAAGTTACTATTACTATAGATAGACTGCTAGTGGATTTTTAGAAATTGTCGGAACAATTTTAGTATTCTGCCCCTTTCTTTTTCGTTGCGCATCATAGCGAGTGTGAAAAAAATAACGGAATCAAAAAAAAGACTTTTTTATTGTTGAATTATTTCTTAGAGTAAGTTATACTAGTTAACGGTGTGAAAACACTAAATCCACATCCAGATTTGATTTGTAAGGCGGTGCTACTGTTAGTAGTTCCTTATAAAAACGAGAACTGGAGAGGGAACAAATAAAAACCAAATTGGAGGAAACAACCCATGGCAGTAATTTCTATGAAACAATTACTAGAAGCCGGCGTACACTTTGGACACCAAACTCGTCGCTGGAACCCAAAAATGAAGAAATACATCTTCACAGAAAGAAACGGAATCTACATCATTGACTTGCAAAAAACAGTTAAATTAGTAGATGCTGCTTACGATTACATGAAAAATGTTGCTGAAGACGGCGGCGTTGCATTATTCGTAGGAACTAAAAAGCAAGCACAAGAAGCGATCAAAGACGAAGCGATTCGTTCAGGTCAATATTTCGTAAACCACCGTTGGTTAGGTGGAACCTTAACAAACTGGGATACAATCCAAAAACGTATCAAACGTTTGAAAGATATCAATAAAATGGAAGAAGACGGAACTTTTGAAGTCCTTCCTAAAAAAGAAGTTGTTGGTTTAAACAAACAACGTGAACGTCTTGAAAAATTCTTAGGTGGTATCCAAGATATGCCTAGAATTCCAGATGTAATGTACATCGTTGACCCGCGTAAAGAACGCATTGCGGTTCAAGAAGCTCAAAAATTGAACATCCCAATCGTAGCGATGGTTGATACTAACTGTGATCCAGATGAAATCGATGTAGTAATTCCATCGAATGATGATGCAATTCGCGCGGTTAAATTGATCACTGCTAAAATGGCTGATGCTTTCATCGAAGGAAACCAAGGTGAAGATCAAGCTGTAGAAGAAATCTTTGTTGAAGAAGCTCCTGAAGCTGCAACTTCAATCGAAGAAATCGTTGATGTTGTTGAAGGCAGCAACGATTCAGCAGAATAATTTAAAATAACGGAGCTGTCTCGAAGGCTAGGCGAAAAAAGCCTGATTCTCCTTTGAGATAGCTTTTTTTAAACGGATTTTAGAATTTAAATCGTCTAGCTTCATGAGCTAGCCTTTCGGGAAAAAGACTGGACGAGCTCATTCAGCTTTCAAAACTTAGGAGGAACAAAAAATGGCAGATATTTCAGCAAAATTAGTAAAAGAACTACGCGACATGACTGGTGTCGGTATGATGGATGCAAAAAGAGCATTAGTAGAAGTAGAAGGTAACATGGAAGCAGCTGTTGATTACCTACGTGAAAAAGGTATGGCTAAAGCCGCTAAGAAAAATGACCGTGTAGCAGCTGAAGGTTTAGCAAACGTTGCTTCAAATGGTAACTTTGCAGCAATCGTTGAAGTAAACTCTGAAACTGACTTTGTTTCTAAAAACGAAATGTTCCAAGACTTAGTTAAAAAAATTGCAACTGAAATTGCGACGAACAAACCAGCGAACATGGAAGAAGCATTAGCGCTTAAAACAGATAAAGGAACTTTAGAAACTGAATTGATCGAAGCTACAACTGTTATTGGTGAAAAAATCAGTTTCCGTCGTTTCGAATTGGTTGAAAAAGATGATAATGCAGCATTTGGTGCTTATTTACACATGGGCGGACGTATTGCAGTATTGACTGTATTAGAAGGCACAACTGACGAAGAAGTTGCAAAAGACGTAGCAATGCACGTAGCTGCCATCAATCCTCGTTATGTAAACGAATCTCAAATTCCTCAAGAAGAATTAGAGCACGAAAAAGCGATTCTTTCTGAACAAGCACTAAACGAAGGCAAACCAGCGAATATCGTTGAAAAAATGGTTGTCGGACGTTTAAACAAATTCAAAGCTGAAATTTCATTAGTGGATCAACCATTCGTAAAAGATCCTGATATGACTGTTGAAAAATATGTTGCTTCTAAAGGTGCAACTGTTAAATCTTTTATCCGCTTTGAAGTTGGCGAAGGAATCGAAAAACGTGAAGATAACTTTGCTGATGAAGTAATGAGCCAAATTAAAAAATAAATCTGTTACTTGTGTAACAGTTGGGAACGCATTGAGATGCGCTCCCTTTTTTTAGGCAAAACAAAAGAAATAGACTGGCAGAATACCTAGAGTATGTTAAAATGTTCTTAGACAAATGGTGGAGGGAAAACAAAAATGGTAAAACCTAAATATCAACGTGTTGTATTAAAGTTAAGTGGCGAAGCTTTGGCCGGAGAAGAAGGGTTTGGAATTAAACCTCCAACAATCAAAGAGATTGTAGAAGAAATCAAAGAAGTTCATGAATTAGGAATTGAAATGGCAATCGTCGTTGGTGGTGGCAATATCTGGCGTGGACAAATCGGTGCTCAAATGGGTATGGAACGTGCACAAGCAGATTACATGGGAATGTTAGCAACTGTAATGAATGCTTTAGCACTACAAGATACATTGGAAAATTTAGGTGTTCCAACACGCGTTCAGACATCTATTGAAATGCGCCAAATCGCAGAACCTTATATTCGTCGTCGTGCAGAGCGTCATTTAGAAAAAGGACGTATTGTTATTTTTGCTGGTGGAACAGGTAATCCTTATTTTTCAACGGATACAACTGCAGCTTTGCGTGCAGCAGAAATCGATGCTGATGTAATCTTGATGGCTAAAAATAATGTTGATGGTGTTTACTCTGCCGATCCTAAACTAGATGCGAATGCTGTCAAATTTGAAGAATTAACGCATTTAGATGTTATCTCAAAAGGTCTACAAGTAATGGATTCAACTGCAAGTTCTCTTAGTATGGATAATGACATTCCATTAGTGGTATTCAATCTAAACGAAACAGGCAACATCCGCCGAGCATGTCTTGGTGAAAATATTGGAACAACCGTAAGGGGGAAATAAATAATGAGTGGAACTGTATTAGCAACAGCAAAAGAAAAGATGGGTAAAGCAGAACAAAGTTTACAACGTGAACTTGGTCAAATCCGTGCAGGACGTGCCAATGCTAGTTTGTTAGATCGGATTCAAGTAGATTACTATGGCGCACTTACACCAGTTAACCAATTAGCAGGAATCAACATTCCAGAAGCACGAGTTTTAATGATCACACCTTTTGATAAAAACTCACTTGAAGATATCGAGAAAGCAATCCAGGCTAGTGATATTGGTATCAGCCCTACGAATGACGGAACAGTGATTCGTTTAGTAATTCCGCAATTAACAGAAGAACGTCGCAAAGAATTAGCAAAAGACGTGAAAAAAGCTGCGGAAAATGCAAAGATTGCCGTTCGTAATATTCGTCGTGATGCGATTGATGAATTAAAAAAACAGCAAAAGAGCAATGATATCACAGAAGATGAGTTACGTAGTTTAGAAAAAGAAGCACAAAAATTAACAGATGATAGTGTTAAGAATATAGATACTATCACTTCTGAAAAAGAGAAAGAACTTTTAGAAGTTTAACAATAGGAATCCAAAAGAAGAAATCATACTTTAACGAGTAGGGGTTTCTTTTTTTATTTTATTAAAGAATTTTGTTATTTAAAATTAAAAAAATATAATTATAAAATTATAATCTATAGAAATTGTAAGGTTGAGTGAGATTAGAAAAAACATCTTGTTAAACCTTATGCGTTATGGAATAATGATACTAGCTATATTTTTCTTAAAGGGAGATGAGAAAGTGAATTTTATTAAACGTGCATTATGTAGTGTTACTAGAAAAAAGGGGAAATCACTGATTTTATTTGCAGTGATATTTGTGTTAGGTAATGTTATTGCAGGATCGATTGCGATCCAACAGTCAACACAAAATGTTGAAAAAAGTGTTAAGAAACAGCTTGGAGCCATGGCAACGGTTGAAATTGATTATGAAAACAATCAAGAAGAGATCATGAATGCTGGCAGTGAAATTGAACAACTAAAAGTTGATTTGATCAAGGAAATCGGTAAATCACCGTATGTAAAATATTTTGATTATAATGCAGCTGGCTGGGCCGAAACAAAGGATTTGAAAAGTGTTATTTCAGATTCAGAGGAATTCGGTGGGATGGAAGGCTTCTCATTAAAAGGATCAAATTATCCTAAAATTTCAGATGTTGAAGAAAAGAAAATTAAATTAGTGGATGGGAAAGTATTTACGCAAGAAGACATCGATAATGGCAAGAACGTCGGCTTGATTTCATCTAAAGTTGCCGATGAAAATGGGTTGTCGGTGGGGGATCAGATGGTTATAGATATGCGTGGAAATGATTATGGTGAAGAGGGCGGGACTAAAGAATTATTTAAATTAGATGTACCAATTCAAATTATTGGTATATTTGAACCGACCACAATTGAAATGAAAGATACTGATGAAAAAAAATCAGAAGATCAAACTATAAATCAGCAATTTATGTCGATGCAACAAATCAACACGATTTATTTACCCAATAAAACGGTCGTCGAATCAAATAAAAATTATCTTGAAAAAATGAAAAAAGTAGCTCCAGACAGCCACTATTTTGAAGGTTCAGACGAAGATAGTGGTGAATATTATACACCAATCTATGTATTGAAAAGCCCAGATGATGTAGAGGCTTTCAAACAAGAAACAGAACCACTTTTGCCAAAATTATATACAGTCAGAGCTTCAACGGATCAATATGAAAAAATTGGCGGAAGCATGAAAAAAATGTCGCAAATTTCAGGTTATGTTGTCATGATTGCTGTGATTGCAACCTTGCTTATTATTTCTCTTGTAGTTTTATTGTTTATGCGTGATCGTAAGCATGAATTAGGTATTTATCTGTCATTGGGGGATAAACGAAGTCATGTTATGGGTCAAATTATAATCGAAATGCTGATAATCAGTGGTATAGCGCTGATTCTGTCATTGATCACAGGTAATTTTTTAGGAAAACTAGTCTCAGAGTCTCTATTGAATAGCGATATCCTAAGCACTACGAATGATCAAGCAGGTATGCTTATGGGCTTGGAGAGTTTAAGTCCTACTGAGCTTACGGCAGATGACATCATGAATGCATATGAAGTGAAATTCTCAGTAGGCTATATCGTCACTTATTTAGTCGTTGGGTTAGGTACTGTATTATTTGCAGCCATTTTACCACTGTTGTATATTGTTCGCTTGAATCCAAAGAAAATTATGATGTAGGAGGTAAGATAAATGGCGATTTTAGAAACAAAAAATCTTAGCTATTTCTATCAAGATGGTGATCAACGTCGGTTCATTTTGAAAGATACTAATGTTTCATTTGAAAAAGGGAAATTTTACACTATTTTAGGGCAATCAGGGTCAGGAAAAACAACGTTTCTTTCTTTGATCAGTGCTTTAGATACACCAAAAGAAGGGCAAGTTTTACTGGAAGGCAAAGATATCAAAACGATTGGTTATGAAAAGTATCGTCGTGACGATATCAGTATTATTTTTCAGAGTTACAATTTAGTGCCTTACTTGACGGCTTTAGAAAATGTGTTGGTCGCAATGTCAATTACGGATAATGAATTGCCACCTAACCAAAGAGAAGTAGCCTATAATCTTCTAGATTATATTGGTATTACAAGTGAGAAAGCAGATCGACTTGTCAATCAGCTTTCTGGTGGAGAGCAACAACGTGTAGCGATTGCTCGTGCCTTAGCGACTAATGTAGACATTATTTTAGCAGATGAACCAACAGGTAATCTAGATGAAGGGATGGAACAAGAAATTGTCGACATCTTTCAAAATCTTGCCAAGGTTCATAATAAATGTGTTATTGTAGTAACTCACTCAAATGATATTGCAGACCAGTCTGATGAAACCTATTACCTAAAAAAAGGTGTGTTAAAAAAGTATGAGTGATTTCTTATCAAATTTCAGCGGTGAAAACTATGAAAAAACCCGCCAAGAAAAAAATGAACAACAAAGCAAGACTGATCATCAAAGCATAAAAAAGAAACTAAAATTTGACAAGAATTCAATAAATAAAGAATCTCCCGTAGTAGAGAAAAATGAGCCTTCTGCAGAATTAGTATGGGGGCCTAAAAACAGTCCAGATAATATGTCTGAAAAAGTTAGTCAGAACGAATCGATGACTGAAAAAAAACACCCAGAAGACCTAATTTATACCAAAAAACGCGTAAAAAAGAAAAAAAATGAACAAAAAAGAACATCCGAAAAAAAGTCTGTACCAGTAGCTATTGTTTCTGAAAACCAGACTAAGAATCCAAATGAAGTGATTGAAACGGATCCAACCTATCAACAAAAGAAGATTAGAAAGTATAGTTTAATCGCTCTAGGAAGTATCTTAACAATAGCACTATTATACTTTGCTTATTTTCAAATGAGCCATGTTAAAGTACCAAATTTTGAAGGAAAAGAATTATCAGAGGTTCGTGAATGGACAGCAGATAATGGCGTGAAGCTTAAGGTGGATCAAAAATACGATTTTGATAAAGAAGCAAATGTGATTATTCATCAAACGGTGAAAAACAAAAAAATCAAAAAAGGGCACGAATTAGTTGTTGATGCGAGCTTGGGTGCAGATCCTGAAGAAGCTATTTCACTACCAGATTTCAAATCAATGAAACTTAAAGAGGCAAAAAAATGGATCAATGAACAAAAAGCGGATAATCTGGCTATCATTGAAGAATATAATGATAAACTAGCAGCTGAGGATTATATCAAGTTTGAAATTACAAACAAAGATGTAAAAGCTGAAAACTACAAACGCAAAGATAAAGCAAAAGTTTATTACTCTAAAGGAAAAGAAGTTTTCGAAAAAGATATTGCAATGCCTGATTTTGTAGGTAAAACAAAAGAAGAAACAACGGAATGGGCCAAAAAGAATGAAATCACGCTAAAAGTAAATGAATCTGATTCAGATAACATTGAAAATGGAAAGATTATTTCACAGAGTATCGGAAAAGATACGAAAGTTGCCAAAAGGGATTCTATGGCCGTTACGGTTTCAACGGGCAAGGCTTTAATAGTCCCAGATTTTTCTCAATATACAGCAGAAGAAGCTGAAAGCAAAGCAAATGGCTTGCAAGTCCAAGTGAAACAATTCTTTAGCGATGAAATACCATATGGACGTTTCATCAGCCAATCAGTAGAAATTGGCAAAAAATATACTGAAAAAGACGAAAAACCGGTGATTCAGGTTAGTTATTCGATTGGAAAACCTTATATTAAAGACTTGCGTGATAATACATTGGAAGGTGATCTTCAAAAGATTTTCTATGATGAGTATCAGTCTAAAGGAGCGAATATCACGTATCAAGTTTATTATGTTGATTCTACAGTAACCAAAGGAACGGTGGTTAAAATGAGTCAATATAATGAGTTTATCCCAATTAATTCTGTTGTTCAAATTGGGATTAGTAAAGGGAATTTGAAACCAGAAGAAAATAAATCAGCCGATAAAGCAGCGGAGTGATGAACTTTTGTACTTTATTGGATTAGGATGACAAGGGACTAGACTAGGACATGACTCATGGAGTTATGTCCTAGTCTTTTCTTTTTTCAGCGTTTTAGAGTATTTGGCACAGAAAATGAGTATTAAAACACCTCGGTTTTGGTTAGATTACAACAAATCAGCAAAAAAATTATTAAATAATGTCGAAATCTTTTCATTTGCATAGGCATTTCTGAAAGATATTGCTATAATAGTCTAGATAGATTTTTGGAATGGAGGGAAAAATATGTTACGTTTTTTTCCACAAAAGAATAAATACATACAAGAAGAGAGTTCTTTTACTTTTAATAGTGAAGGACCAATACCGAAGCATGTTGCAGTGATTATGGATGGGAATGGACGCTGGGCACAAAATCGTCGATTGCCAAGAATTGCTGGACATAAAGAAGGAATGAACACTGTTAAGAAAATAACGAAGCATGCCAGTAAATTAGGAATCAAAGTCTTGACTTTATATGCTTTTTCAACCGAAAATTGGAAAAGGCCAACAGATGAAGTGAGTTTTTTAATGCAATTACCTGTTGACTTCTTTGATACCTTTGTGCCAGAGTTGATCAAAGAAAACGTTAAAGTACATGTGATGGGCTATCAGGAATTTTTACCTGAACATACCCAAGATGCGGTGAAGCGTGCAATTGCACAAACTAAGAATAATACTGGGATGGTTTTAAACTTTGCCTTAAACTATGGATCAAGAGCTGAGATCATCACTGCTGTAAAAGAGATTGCTCAAAAAACGGCGGCAGCTGAACTTTCGCCTGAAGACATCACGGAAGCAATAATTGCCGAGCATTTAATGACAGGATTTTTACCGGAAAATCTAAGAGATCCTGAATTATTGATTCGGACTAGTGGTGAAGAGCGAATCAGCAATTTTTTGCTATGGCAAATCGCGTATAGTGAATTGTTTTTCACGGAAGCACTTTGGCCGGATTTTAGTGATGAATTATTAGAAAATGCTTTAGCGTCGTTTCAAAATAGAAATCGCCGTTTCGGCGGCTTAAAAGAAACTAAGGAGGAAGAAAAATGAGACAGCGCATTATTACAGCCGCCGTAGCATTAGTCGTTTTTATACCAATCATCTGGTACGGAGGTTTTGTGATCGAGTTAGCAGCAGCTCTTTTAGCTGTTGTGGGAGTATATGAACTATTTAGAATGAAAGGATTAGAAATCGCTAGTTTTGAGGGAGTGCTGTCTGCGTTAGGTGCAGTATTTTTAGTTTTGCCAAAAGATCATTGGTTTTTCTTCTTACCAGACAAAGCTGATAATTTTATTCTATTTTACCTGACCGTTATGATCTTATTAGGTGGCTTAGTTGCCTCAAAAAATATGTATACCATCTCTCAAGCTGGTTTTCCAGTGATTACAAGTTTGTATGTAGGCGTTGGCTTTCAAAATTTTGTGAGTGCTAGACAAACTGGTTTAGTCGTCTTGCTTTATGCGTTGTTTGTTGTCTGGTCAACAGATATTGGTGCTTATTTTATTGGAAAACGTTTTGGAAAAAGAAAACTATGGCCAGAGGTTTCACCAAACAAAACAATAGAGGGTTCATTAGGTGGGATTTTATGTGCAGTGGTTGTAGCGTTTTTATTTTTAAGCTTAACACCAAACAAAGAATTGTTTACGTATAATTTACCAATTATGTTACTCATTACAGTGGTCTTTTCAATTGTGGGCCAATTTGGAGACTTAGTGGAATCATCGATTAAACGACACTACGATGTCAAAGATTCCGGTACTATTTTGCCAGGACATGGGGGCATATTAGATCGTTTTGACAGCTTACTTTTTGTTTTTCCAATCATGCATTTATTCGGACTATTTTAATTTCTAGACAAGAAGGGAAGGTGGAAAACTCTGAATGTTCAGGGTTTTTCTTTTTACTATGAAGAAAATTGCATTATTAGGTGCTACGGGTTCCATCGGTACAAATACTGTGGAGGTTGTTACAGCATATCCAGAGTTATTTCAGATAACATCACTAACTTTTCATTCTAATGAAGAAAAAGGCACAGTGTTGATTGAGCAATTGAATCCAAAATTTGTTGGTGTGGGTTCGCAAAAACTTAAAGCAGAACTATCAAAACGTTTTCCAACAGTAGAATTTGGAGTTGGCGAATCAGGTTTGATAAAAGCTGCAACGCTTGAAGAGGTTGACGTTGTATTGACAGCTATATCAGGTAGCGTGGGTTTAGCGCCAACGATGAAAGCAATCGAGTCAGGCAAAGATATTGCTTTAGCTAATAAAGAAACGCTCGTTATGGCAGGTCAATGGGTCATGGAAGCTGCTGCAAAAAATAACGTTAAGGTATTACCCGTGGACAGTGAACATTCAGCTATTTTTCAATGTTTAGAAGGTCAAAAAGTTGAGAACTTGCGCGAATTAGTCATTACAGCATCTGGAGGTAGCTTTAGAGACTTAACACGAGATGAGTTAAAAACAGTCACCTTGGAACAAGCTTTGCAACATCCAAACTGGTCAATGGGCAAAAAAATCACGATCGATTCTTCGACAATGATGAACAAAGGGTTAGAAGTTATTGAAGCCCATTGGTTATTTGGTACAGATTATGATAAAATAAAAGTTGTTTTACATAAGGAAAGTATTGTACATTCAATGATCGTCTTAGAGGACGGTGCATATTTGGCTCAACTTGGACCTAGCGACATGCGAGAACCGATTCAATTTGCATTGACGTATCCTGATCGTTTACCAATCAAAAATGAAAAAATGTTTGATTTAACGCAGATCGCTCAATTAAATTTTGAACCGATGGATTTTGACCGTTTTCCAATGTTGGCATTAGCTTATGTTGTGGGTAAAAAAGGCGGCGCGTATCCGACTGTTTATAATGCAGCTAATGAAATTGCTGCAACAGCTTTTATAGATGGAAAAATTTCCTATCTCAAAATTGAACAATTCGTTCAAAAAGCAGTCGATCATTACCAAGAAACTACTGAAATCACTTTAGCAGAAGTGATCGCAATCGATAAACAAACAAGAACTATCGTAGAAAGATGGATAAAGGAAGAAGGTCGGTTATGAAAACAATTATTACTTTTATTATTGTCTTTGGAATTCTTGTCTTAGTGCATGAATTTGGACATTTTTTCTTCGCAAAACGCTCAGGAATTTTAGTACGGGAGTTTGCAATCGGTATGGGACCAAAGATTTTTGCTCATCAAGGAAAAGATGGCACGGCATATACAATTCGGATCTTACCAATTGGTGGTTATGTACGCATGGCTGGTATGGGTGAAGATGAAACAGAGTTAGCTCCCGGAATGACTCTTTCTGTTGAATTGAATGAACAGGAAGAAGTTGTAAAAATCAATACAAGCAAAAAGGTTCAATTGACAAACAGTATTCCAATGGAAATGTTGGAGGCGGATTTGGAGAAAGAACTCTTTATTAAAGGCTACATCAATGGTGATGAGTTACAAGAAATGACTTACCAAGTAAATCACGATGCAACGATCATTGAACAAGATGGAACGGAGGTTAGAATTGCACCAATCGATGTTCAGTTTCAATCTGCAAAACTTTGGCAACGAATGCTGACCAATTTTGCAGGTCCGATGAATAACTTTATCCTTGCTTTAGTATTATTCACAGTTTATGTCTTTATGCAAGGTGGTGTAACGTATACAAATACGAATTTGATTGGTGGAACTCAACCAGGTAGCCCTGCAGAAAAAGCTAGTTTAAAAGCAGATGATAGAATTATTTCAATTGATGGAAAAGCTGTTTCTGATTGGAATGATTTTACCAAAATCATTAAAGAGAGTCCGAACAAAGAATTGAGTTTAATGGTTGATTCAGATGGTAAAACGAGAGAAGTTGATATCACACCAGAAAGTCAAAAATCTGAAAATAAAGAAATTGGTGTGATCGGAATCTTACCGCCTAAAAAAACTGGATTGGCAGATAAACTGATCGGTGGGATTCAAACAACATTAAGCAGCTCTATGCAAATTTTTAAAGCACTAAAATCATTGTTTACTGGATTTAGTTTAGATAAATTGGGTGGTCCAGTGATGATGTTCCAAATGTCTGCTGAAGCATCAAAAGCAGGATTAAATACCGTTATTTGGTTGATGGCAATGTTATCAGTCAATCTTGGGATCATTAATTTATTACCAATTCCTGCGTTAGATGGCGGTAAAATTTTATTAAATATTTTTGAAGGACTTAGAGGGAAACCTTTGAGTCAAGAAAAAGAAGGTGTACTGACACTGATTGGTTTTGGGTTCATCATGTTATTAATGGTGTTAGTCACTTGGAATGATATTCAACGTTTTTTCTTTTAATTAATTTGATTTCATAACGAATCATTCGAGGAGTTCTAATTATTCGTTTAAACAAAGGAGAGTTCTAATGAAACAGTCAAAAATGTTAATCCCAACTTTACGTGAGGTGCCTAATGATGCTGAAGTCTTAAGTCATCAGATGTTGCTGAGAGCAGGGTATATTCGTCAAGTCTCAGCTGGAATCTACTCATATTTACCATTAGCGAATCGGGTACTTGAAAAACTGAAAAAAATCATGCGTGAAGAATTCGATAAAATCGATGCCATCGAAATGTTGATGCCAGCATTACTACCAGCAGAATTATGGAAAGAATCTGGACGTTACGAAACATATGGACCGAATCTTTATCGCTTGAAAGACCGCAATGAACGTGATTATATTCTTGGACCAACACATGAAGAGACTTTTACCGAATTGATACGGGACGAAATCAATTCATATAAGCGTTTACCATTAAATCTATACCAAATCCAAACAAAATACCGTGATGAAAAACGTCCGCGTTTTGGTTTGTTAAGAGGCCGAGAATTTATTATGAAAGATGGCTACTCTTTCCATGCTGATGAAGAAAGTCTAGATCAATCTTATCGTGATTATGAAAAAGCTTATTCTGCTATTTTTGAACGTTGCGGATTAGATTTTAGAGCGATCATTGGTGATGGCGGTGCCATGGGAGGAAAAGATTCTAAAGAGTTTATGGCAATTTCTGATATCGGGGAAGATACGATTTGTTTCTCAACAGATGGCGATTATGCAGCAAATCTAGAGATGGCAACTAGCCTATATACACCTAAAAAGTCACATGAAACTCAATTAGATATTGAAAAAGTAGCTA
This sequence comes from Enterococcus ureilyticus, assembly GCF_001730315.1. GTDB lineage: Bacteria > Bacillota > Bacilli > Lactobacillales > Enterococcaceae > Enterococcus_L > Enterococcus_L ureilyticus. The sequence goes on along the minus strand of NZ_MIKC01000038.1, from coordinate 88,765 downwards.
CTCCAAATGTTGGATCAATTGAACAAGTTGCGACCTTCTTCAATGTTGAGCCACAGCGTATCATCAAATCTGTTTTATTTATGGCGGACGAGCAACCTGTAGTGGTTTTAGTTCGTGGAGATCATGAAGTAAATGATGTTAAATTGAAAAATTTCTTAGGCGTTGACTTTTTAGAAGAAGCAACTGACATAGATGCTCGTACCTATTTAGGTGCCGATTTTGGTTCCGTTGGTCCAGTTGAATTGTCTGAAGAGGTAAGATTATTTGCAGACTTCCATGTCCAAGATTTAGCAAATGCAATTACTGGAGCCAATGAAACAGGATTCCATCTAACTAATGTTAATCCAGGACGTGATTTTACACCAATTAGCTACGAAGATTTACGCTTTGTTCAAGAAGGCGATCCTTCTCCAGATGGTAATGGTGTATTAGAATTTACTAAAGGCATTGAGATCGGTCATATCTTTAAGCTTGGCACTCGCTATAGTGAAGCGATGGGGGCAACTGTCTTAGATGAAAATGGTAGAGAAAAGCATGTGATCATGGGATGCTATGGAATCGGGGTTAGTCGTTTACTTTCAGCGATCGTTGAACAAAATATTGATGAAAATGGCATCAATTGGCCAGCGGGTATTTCTCCATTTGATTTACATGTCGTTCAAATGAACATAAAAGACGAATACCAAACAAAACTTGCACAAGAAGTTGAAGAAGTAATGTCAGTGGCGGGTTATGAGGTATTGGTTGATGACCGTAACGAGCGGGCTGGTGTTAAATTTGCTGATGCTGATTTGATCGGTTGTCCAATTCGGATCACGGTCGGTAAAAAAGCGGTTGATGGTATTGTAGAAGTAAAAATCAAACGAACTGGAGAAATGGTTGAGGTTCGTAAAGAAGAACTGGAAAGCACATTATCTATCTTGCTGAATGCTGATAAAGAATAAATTGGAGACGTCTACGAAAGAGATCATCGATCGGTTTTCGTAGATGTTTTCTCTTAGCAAGCCAACAAATATTATAGACGTATTATAACTAATAGTAATTTTGTTTACATTGTATTTCAGATAAAAAAATAGTATACTTAAATGTGGCGAGGCACTTGGCAGAAATGTCTAAGGGCCTCTTTCTTATCAAATGATTAAACTATAGACAGTTATATAAGGATTCGGACTGAGAATAGTGAGCGATTCTTCAGTTGTGGTGTGGCTAATCGTCAAGAGAAAAAATCTGATCGTATCAGAAAACATTATGTTTACAGTTAGCGTGTTTCTATTGGATAAAGTCCGCTGCACTTTTAATTTAAGGAGGTTCATTTAGTGGCAGAAAAAGCACAAGAGTTATTTGCAAAGTTGATTGATCAAATTCAATTAAATGAACAAGAGCGGCAACATCCGCTTATTCAGCAAGGGAGAATTGACAAAGTAGTTGTCCATCAACAAAGCCGCTTATGGGAATTTCATCTTGGATTTTCTGAAATTTTACCTGTGATGCTTTATCAGTCATTTATACAGCAATTAGAACTTGCTTTTCAGCAAATCGCAGGTGTCACTGTAAAGATTTCAGCAGATAAAAATGAATTTACAGCTGAACAATTAACTGATTATTGGCAGTTAGCATTATTAAATAGTCAATGTGACACACCATTGGTACAACGCGTGATAAAAACGCAAACGCCAATCATAGAAGATAAAAAAATCATTTTACCTGTCGATAACGAAGCAGTGATTCCTTATTTGAAACAACAATATTTACCAATTATTGAAGAACTATATAGCCATTACGGTTTTCATAAATTTCATATTGAACCTAAAATGGATGAACAACAAGCTAAACGAGTATTGGCACTATTTGAAGAACGCAAACAAGAGCAAGATGCTGCTTTTCAGCAACAAGCCGCTGAATCTCTTGTGAAACATGAACAAAAGAAAAAACAACAGCAACAACAAGGGCCAGCACTTGAAGGTCCAATCCGTTTAGGTCGAAATATTCCAAATGATGAACCGATCATGCCGATGGGCAACATTCTGGAAGAAGAACGCCGAGTGACGATCGAAGGTTTTGTCTTTGATGTAGAAGTTCGTGAGTTACGTTCTAAACGGAAAATTTTGATTTTGAAAATTACCGATTATACATCATCATTTATCGTCAAAAAATTCTCAAATGGTGAAAAAGATGAGCAAGTTTTTGATGCTATTCAAAAAAATAGTTGGATTCGAGTTCGCGGAAGTATTCAAGAAGATACGTTCATGCGGGATCTAGTAATGAACTGTCAGGATTTAATGGAAGTAAAACATGCGCCTCGTAAAGATTATGCACCAGAAGGCGATAAGCGTGTGGAACTACATTTGCATAGTAATATGAGTACAATGGATGCTACAAATAACGTTGCTGACTATGTTGCCCAAGCAGGGAAGTGGGGACATAAAGCAATTGCTATTACAGATCATGGTGGGGCTCAAGGGTTTCCCGATGCTCATAGCGCTGGTAAAAAAGCAGGCGTCAAAATTTTGTACGGTGTTGAAGCCAATGTAGTAGATGACGGTGTGCCAATCGCTTATAATGAAGCCCACATTGAATTGAGCGAAGCAACTTATGTAGTATTTGACGTGGAGACCACTGGCTTATCAGCTGTTTATGATACGATCATTGAGCTTGCGGCAGTTAAAATGCATAAAGGGAATATCATTGATACATTTGAACAATTTATCGATCCAGGACACCCATTATCGCAAACGACGATTAATTTAACTGGGATCACTGACGAAATGGTGCGGGGCTCAAAATCAGAAGAAGAAGTTTTACGCTTATTTAGAGAATTCTCGAAAGATACCATACTTGTAGCCCACAATGCCTCCTTTGATATGGGATTTTTAAATACTAGTTATGGAAAATATAATATCCCAGAAGCCGAAAATCCAGTCATTGATACATTGGAATTGTCCCGATACCTAAACCCAACATTTAAAAGTCACCGACTTAATACGTTATCTAAAAAATTCGGTGTCAATTTAGAACAACATCACCGAGCAATCTACGATTCAGAATCGACAGGGCATTTATGTTGGATTTTCTTAAAAGATGCTAAAGAAAATCATAATATGAACTATCATGATGAGCTAAATATGCATATTGGAGAAGGCGATTCATATAAACGAGCAAGACCGTTCCATGCAACTATCTTAGCAACTACTCAAGCTGGTTTAAAGAACCTCTTCAAGTTGATTTCAATGTCTAATATAAATTATTTTTTCAGAATTCCTCGTATCCCGCGTTCACAGTTAAGTAAGTTGCGAGAAGGATTGATTATCGGTTCTGCTTGTTCAAATGGTGAAATTTTTGAGGCAATGATGCAAAAAGGCGTTGAAGAAGCAAAAAATCGAGCAAAATTTTATGATTATATAGAAGTTATGCCAAAAGAAGTTTATGCACCTTTACTTGAACAAGAGTTAGTGAAAAGTGAAGCAGATCTAGAAGAAATCATCACCAATTTAGTTAAAATCGGAGATGAGTTAGAAAAACCTGTTGTAGCGACTGGCAATGTTCATTATCTAAACGAAGAAGATAGTATTTACCGCAAAATTTTAGTGGGTTCGATGGGTGGCGCTAATCCATTGAATCGTCATAGTTTACCTGCTGTTCATTTTAGAACAACCGATGAAATGCTGACGGCTTTCCAATTTTTAGGAGAAGAAACAGCACATCGACTAGTTGTTGAAAATCCCAATGCGATTGCAGATATGTGTGAGGAAATCACGCCAGTTAAAGATGACTTATACACGCCGAAAATTCCTGGTTCAGAAGATGAAATCAGAAATTTGAGTTATACTCGTGCGAAAGAATTGTACGGTGATCCATTGCCTGATATCGTTGAGAAGCGTTTGAAAAAAGAACTCGATAGTATTATCGGAAATGGTTTTTCGGTTATCTATTTGATTTCACAAAAATTGGTGCATAAAAGCATGGAAGACGGTTACTTAGTTGGCTCACGCGGCTCTGTAGGTTCAAGTTTTGTTGCAACTATGACTGGAATTACGGAAGTTAATCCTTTGGCGCCGCATTATCATTGTATCAACTGTAAGCATTCTGAATTTTTCGATGATGGATCTTATGGTTCTGGCTTTGATATGCCCGAGAAAAATTGTCCAAATTGTGGTCAGCGATTGTTTAAGGACGGACATGACATTCCATTTGAAACCTTTTTAGGATTCCACGGGGATAAAGTGCCCGATATCGATTTGAACTTTTCGGGTGATTACCAAGCGGAAGCACATAATTATACGAAAGTTTTGTTCGGTGAAGAATATGTTTATCGTGCTGGGACGATCGGGACCGTTGCAGATAAAACGGCCTATGGGTACGTAAAAGGCTATGAACGAGATCACAATCTACATTTTAGAGGAGCTGAGATCGATCGTTTAGCAAAAGGCTCGACTGGAGTGAAACGAACGACCGGACAACATCCTGGAGGAATAATTGTTATTCCTGATTACATGGATGTTTACGATTTTACACCGATCCAATACCCTGCTGATGATCAAAATTCAGAATGGAAAACGACCCATTTTGATTTCCATTCAATTCATGACAATATTTTGAAACTGGATATTCTAGGTCACGATGACCCTACTGTGATTCGGATGCTACAAGATTTATCTGGGATCGATCCTAAAACGATTCCAACAGATGATCCTGAGATGATGCGTATTTTTGCAGGACCAGAAGTATTGGGTGTCACACCAGAACAAATCTATTCCAAAACAGGAACGCTGGGTATTCCAGAATTCGGAACGCGATTTGTACGAGGTATGTTGGAAGAAACACACCCGTCTACATTTGCTGAATTACTACAGATATCTGGATTATCACATGGGACCGATGTTTGGTTAGGCAATGCGGAAGAACTGATTCGCAGAGGAGAAGCAACTCTGGCAGAAGTAATCGGTTGTCGAGATGATATCATGGTTTATTTGATTCATGCTGGTTTAGATAGTGGTATGGCTTTTAAAATCATGGAAACTGTACGTAAAGGACTTTGGAATAAAATTCCTGATGAGCTTAGGGACGAATATTTAACCGCTATGAAAGAGAACAATGTGCCAGATTGGTATATTGATTCTTGTTCGAAAATCAAATACATGTTTCCAAAAGCCCATGCAGCGGCATATGTTTTAATGGCTTTACGCGTTGCATACTTTAAAGTTTATTTCCCGATTCTTTATTACTGTGCTTACTTTTCAGTTCGTGCCGATGATTTTGATTTGGTTGCGATGTCACAAGGAAAAGAAGCTGTAAAAGCTCGAATGAAAGAGATTCAAGATAAGGGGCTCGAAGCTTCGACAAAAGAAAAAAATCTTTTGACTGTGTTAGAACTTGCCAATGAAATGATCGAACGCGGCTTTAAATTTGGTATGATCGATTTGTATAAATCAGATGCTGAAAACTTTGTAATTGATGGTGATACATTGATTGCGCCTTTTAGAGCCGTACCAAGTTTAGGTCTTAACGTGGCTAAATCAATTGTTGAGGCAAGAAACGAGCCGTTCTTATCTAAAGAAGACCTTGCAAGTAGAGGTAAAGTATCGAAAACCTTGATCGAGTATATGACTGAAAATGGTGTGTTAAAAGATTTACCAGATGAAAATCAATTATCATTATTTGATATGTTATAAAATTGAAGTTCGCCAAATAGATGGATCGAAGGTGATGTAAAAGTACTGGGTACTTTTGTGTCACCTTCGTTTATTTGCCAAGAGGTTCATGTTGATTTTTAATAGAAAAGTCTAATGAAAATCGTAATAATAACACTAAACCTTTAATTTTTGAGTTCAGTAGCATATAATAAGAAAGGGTTATTGAGAACACACAATAATGATTTTCATGGTACAATAACAAGTGATGGATCATTACAGGAGGGAACACTATCATGGTTAAAGAAAAAACAAGATATAAAGCTGTGATTGCCGATCATACATACACGATTATCGGACAAGAAAGCAAACAACATATGGATTTAGTAACAAAATTAGTTAATGAACAATTGGCTGAGATCAAACACATTTCACCACAAACAAATGACGAACAAGCCTCTGTTTTATTAGCGATCAATGCAATTTCAGATCAACTCAAAAAACAAGAAAAAGTGCTTAAACTAGAACAGGAAGTTGCCGAACTAAAAAAACGGACGATCCGCTTAGCAGAACTTGAAAATCGCATCAAACGAATTGAAACAATTGAAGAAGAAGCAAGAGATGTCTTGAAAAAAAATGGTCAAGAAGATGTCGAAATCCATAATCATATGGAAGCACAACAAATTTTAAACGAAAATCGTAAACAACAAATTCAGAGTAAAAGCACTCAAGACCAATAATCTGAGAGGATGACAGGATGTTAACATTACTCATTTTACTATTACTAGCGATTGGATTTTACACAGGTGCTAGACGCGGATTGATTCTACAAGTTTTATATACATTGGGGTATCTTTGTTCTTATTTTATCGCTAGATCCTATTATAAGACACTAGCTGCCCAATTAGAATTATTCATCCCATATCCTTCACCAACAGCTGATACTAAATTGGTCTTTTTCAATCAAGAACTTACGCTTGATTTGGATCAAGCATTTTATGGAGCAGTCGCATTTTTAATTATTTTAGCGGTAGGCTGGTTAGTTGTACGCTTTTTGGCTATTTTTGCTCATGGGCTAGTTTTTGTGCCAGTATTAAAGCAGGCAAACTGGCTCGCAGGTGGCGTCATTAGTTTGATCGTTATTTATGTTGGTATTTTTTTAGTTTTAAGTACGTTGTCAATGTTACCCGTTGATGCAATCCAAAATCAATTCAAAAATAGCGGATTAGCTCGATATATTATCAAAGACACGCCGATTTTTTCTAAACAAATCTATCATCTATGGATCGAGCAGATGATTAAGTAAAAAGATATCAGCTCAGCAGACAAAACAGTTGAGCCGTAATGACTCGTTCCAAGTCTTACAAGAACAGAAGGTGAAAAAATGAATACACGTATTTTAACAACATTAGGCTTTGACAAGGTCAAACAGTTGCTCTCTCAATATATTGTTACAGCTCAAGGCTTAGAAGAAATTGAGCAGTTAGTGCCAATAAATGATGCTACTCGTATTCAAGCATGGCTGGAGGAAACAGAAGACGGCTTGACACTCCAACGTTTACGTGGTGGAATCCCTATTCCTAAGTTGGAGAATATTCGTCCTCACATGAAACGAATTGAAATTGGCGCTGATTTGAATGGTGTTGAGCTTGCTCAGATTGGTCGTGTACTATCAACGACTTCTGAGGTTATTGGTTTCTTTAACGATTTAGAGGATAGCGAAATTGAATTACTGAGACTCTATGCTTGGATTGAGCAATTGATTGTGCTACCAGAGCTTAGTCGCAGATTGAAAGAGTCGATCGATGAAGATGGCCGTGTAACGGATGAAGCTTCTCCAGAATTAAAAATAATTCGTAATAATATTCGTAGAAGTGAACAGACAATCCGTGAGCAATTGGATGGGATAGTTAGAGGGAAAAATGCTAAATATCTAAGTGACGCGATCGTGACTATGCGAAACGAACGCTACGTTATACCTGTTAAACAAGAATATAAAAGTGTTTTTGGCGGCGTAATCCATGATCAAAGTGCTTCTGGTCAAACGCTTTTCGTTGAGCCAAAACAAATTGTGGATTTAAACAATCGTTTACGTCAACATCAAATTGCTGAACGAAATGAAATCGAGCGTATTTTATCTGAGTTATCAGCTGAATTAGTACCTCATCGCAATGATATTCTGCACAATGCAAATGTTATAGGAAAATTAGATTTTATAAATGCCAAAGCCCGTTTTGGTAAGGAATTAAAAGCCGTTGTTCCGAAAATCAGTGAAGAGAATCAGATCTATTTCAAACAAGCGAGACATCCCCTTTTAGATCAAGACAAAGCTGTTCCAAATGATATCACTATTGGAAAGGAATATCAGGCTGTCGTCATTACAGGACCTAATACAGGTGGTAAGACAATTACGCTTAAAACACTAGGTCTGCTTCAGTTGATGGGACAATCGGGTTTACCAATACCAGCGGGGGAAGAAAGTCAAATGGGCATATTTGCTGAAGTTTTTGCTGATATTGGCGATGAGCAATCTATTGAGCAAAGTTTAAGTACCTTTTCTTCTCACATGACGAATATTGTTGATGTATTGAAAAAAGTTGATAGCCACAGTTTAGTGTTGTTTGATGAATTAGGTGCAGGAACTGATCCTCAAGAAGGAGCGGCATTAGCAATTTCAATTTTAGACGCGTTAGGTAGTAAAAGTGCCTACGTGATGGCAACTACGCATTATCCTGAATTAAAAGTATATGGGTACAATCGTGCAGGTACAATCAATGCTAGTATGGAATTTGATGTGGATACATTAAGTCCAACGTATCGCTTATTGATTGGTGTTCCAGGGAGAAGTAACGCCTTTGAAATTTCTAAACGCTTAGGCTTGGATACATCAATTATTGATGAAGCAAAACATATTATGGATGGCGAGAGTCAAGATCTCAATGAAATGATTGCTGATTTGGAAAATCGCCGTAAGATGGCGGAAACGGAATATTTAGAAGTGCGTCATTATGTTGACGAAGCTGAGCGACTATATAGAGAACTAAAAGAAGCTTACGGATACTTTTTTGATGAACGTGAAAAAGAAATGGCCAAAGCACGTCAAAAAGCGAATGAACTTGTTTCCCAAGCAGAAGAAAAAGCCAGTGACATCATCTCTGATATTCGTAAAATGCAGTTGGCAGGTGGAAATCAAGGGGGTGTGAAAGAACATCAACTGATCGATGCCAAGTCAAAATTGTCACAGCTTCATCAAGAAGAAAACCATTTAGAAAAAAATAAAGTGTTGAAAAAAGCCAAAGAACAAAAGAAATTAAAATCAGGTGATGAAGTGATCGTCAATACTTTTGGTCAACGTGGAACCTTGATTCGTAAGTCTAGTGACCATGAATGGCAAGTACAATTAGGTATTTTAAAAATGTCTGTTGCTGAAAGTGATATGACACCTGTTGCTCCAGAAAAGGAGCCACTGCAACGAGTGACGGCTATTCGTTCTAGTGAAAGTAGCCATGTAGCGAATCAATTAGATTTACGTGGAAAGCGTTATGAAGAAGCGTTAGCAGAAGTAGACCAATACTTAGATGCTGCAATTTTAGCCGGTTATCCTCAAGTAACAATCGTTCATGGTAAGGGAACTGGAGCTTTACGAACTGGTATCACTGATTATTTGAAGAATCATCGTAGTGTGAGTAGTTATGAGTTTGCTCCAGGAAACCAAGGAGGCAACGGAGCTACGATCGTTAAATTTAAATAGGTTGCTTACCTTTAGTAAGCAGAAAACTAGTCGAATAAGCTATCAAGTGATATAATTAATTCAGATATAAGAAGTAGGAGGTCTATAAGATGACACAAGTAATTACAGATAAAGATTTTTCAACTGAAACAGATAGTGGTCTTGTTTTGATCGATTTTTGGGCAACATGGTGTGGTCCTTGTCGCATGCAATCGCCAATTTTGGAACAATTAAGTGAAGAATATGATGAGAGTGAAGTGAAAATTGCTAAAATGGATGTAGATGAAAATCCGGAAACACCAGCTTCATTTGGCATCATGAGTATTCCAACACTTCTTTTGAAAAAAGACGGAGAAGTTGTAGAAAAAGCGGTAGGCGTTCACTCAAAAGAACAATTACGTGCCTTAATTGAAAAACATATGTAGTAAATTCTTAGGATGAAGTCCTTCTTCATCCTATTTTTTATGCCTAAGGATAGAGAAGATGGTATAATGGAATCTATTAAAGAACATGAAAGGAAGTATTATGAACGAAAGAATCAAAAATAAATTAGCATTGCTTCCTGACCAACCAGGTTGTTATTTAATGAAGGACAAAAATGGAACGATCATTTATGTTGGAAAAGCTAAAGTTCTAAAAAATCGTGTACGTTCCTATTTTACAGGTAGCCATGATACAAAAACGGAAAGGTTAGTTAGTGAAATAGAGGATTTTGAATATATTGTGACTGAATCAAATATTGAGGCGTTACTTTTAGAAATCAATTTGATTCATAAAAACGATCCGAAATATAATATCATGTTGAAAGATGATAAGAGCTATCCTTTTATTAAAATTACAAATGAAGATTATCCACGGTTATTGATTACTCGAAAAGTATCAAAAGATAGAGCCTTATATTTTGGACCATACCCAGATGTAGGAGCAGCAAATGAAACCAAACGCTTGTTAGATCGACTTTTTCCTTTAAGAAAATGCCGTGTTTTGCCGAAAGAGGTCTGTCTATATTATCACATGGGGCAATGTTTGGCGCCTTGCGTATTTGATATTCCAAAATCAACTTATACTGAAATGGTAGCGGAAATCAAACGTTTTCTAAATGGTGGACATCCAGTGATACAAGAAGAAATTCAAAGAAAAATGGATGAAGCGGCTGAAAAGATGGAATTTGAAAAAGCTGCAGAATACCGTGATCAAATCAAAGCGATTGAAACGGTAATGACTCGTCAAAAAATGACAAATGCAGACTTGGTTGACCGAGATGTTTTCGGTTATGCAGTCGATAAAGGCTGGATGTGTGTACAAGTATTTTTTATTCGTCAAGGAAAGCTAATCGAAAGAGATGTTTCTATCTTCCCTTTTTACAATGAAGAAGAAGAAGATTTTTTAACATTTATCGGACAATTCTATCAAGAAAATGAACACTTTATTCCTAGAGAAGTGTTGATTCCAGATAATATCGATAAAGTGAGTGTGGAAGCCATGCTTTCGACAAAAGTGTTACAGCCTCAACGAGGAGAAAAAAAGAAACTAGTAAAGTTGGCTGGAAAAAATGCTACAGTTGCTTTGCAGGAAAAATTTGATTTAATCGTGCGCAAACAAGAGCGAACGATCGGCGCTGTTGAAAAACTAGGGAATGCTATGAATATTCCTGCCCCTGTTAGAATCGAAGCATTTGATAACTCGAATATTATGGGAACAGATCCGGTTTCAGCAATGGTTGTTTTCATCGATGGGCGTCCAGATAAAAAAGAATATCGAAAATATAAAATCAAGACTGTTAAAGGACCTGATGACTATGCTTCGATGCGTGAGGTAATCTATCGCCGTTATTCACGTGTGCTTAAAGAGAATTTACCCTTTCCAGATTTGATTGTCATCGATGGTGGGAAAGGCCAAGTTGATGCAGCTAAAGAAGTGTTAGACAACCAGTTAGGCTTAGATATTCCTATCGCTGGTTTAGCAAAAAATGATAAGCATAAGACGAGTGAATTGCTTTTCGGTTCTGATTTGAACATTGTTCCTTTGGAAAGGAACTCGCAAGAATTCTTTTTACTCCAACGTATTCAAGATGAAGTTCACCGGTTTGCGATTACATTCCATCGACAATTGCGAAGTAAAAATAGTTTTTCTTCCCGATTAGATGACATTGAAGGCTTAGGTCCAAAGCGTAAGAAGGAGCTTTTGAGACAATTTAAGTCGCTGAAAAATATTTCAGCAGCTTCAATTGACGAATTGAAAGCATCAGGGTTACCCAAAAATGTCGCGAAAAATGTCTATGATCACTTACATCAAGAAGAAACGGATATTAATTAAAATAACTAGATAAATAGGAATAAAAAGCTAAAAAATCATGATTAATTTTAGCTTTTTTCTTTTTATTTAATTTTAATCATATATTATTTGTCAAGTAAAAAGACTCGGTTTGCAAAAAAAAATTTGACATGGTCCAGAACTCACGATACTATATCATTAGATGATATATCACCAGCTGATATAAAGGGGTAAGTTATCATGGAAGATTCACTGACAGATTCCACTTATTTGATTCTGCTAGCACTATTAAAACCTCAACATGGTTATGCTATCATGAAAGAAGTCAACGCTTTAACAAAGGGACAGGTAAATATTGGTCCGGCAAGTATGTATACTATTTTAAAAAAATTACAAAAAAACGAGTTTATTACATTAAAGGAGAGTAGTGAACGAAAGAAGACGTATTTGATTACAGACAAAGGGCTTCATATCTTAAAGATAGATATCGAGCGCCGCAAACTTCTTTATCAAGCTGGAAACTGTCTGTTAGCTGAAAAAGGAGAAATGAATGAACATGTTTAAGGGGAAGAAATATATTTTTTCTAGGGGAATTGCCTTCTATCCTGAAAAGGAAATGCAGCTTTTGAAAAAACAAGCAAGTAAGGGATGGCACTTCAAGAAAATGAGTCATATCGGGTTTCTTGTGTTTGAAAAGGGAACGCCAGAAGACAAAGCATTCTCAGTTGATTTTTTTGATGGATTACCAGAAGAATTGTCTGAATATTTAGTGATTTATCAAGAAGCTGGTTGGGAAAACATTGCAAATTATAAAAAAAAGTATTTCTATTTTAAAGCTGATTGTGATACACCAACCATTTATTCGGATTCTGAAAGTTATTGGCTTCGTATGAAAAAAGAATGGATTTGGTTATCAATTCGTTCACTTTTTTATTTCCCACTAGGGATAGGTTTGCTTATTTTACTATTTTTAACGAAAACATTACAGGAGCATTTTTTATCTAGCTTAGGTATTCGGACTTTACTTGCTTTTATAGGGATGTTATGTATTGCATTACCGATCGGAGTGGCAATCAATGTTGCTTTTTCAATAATTATTTATAGTGATCGTACAAAATATTACAATCAACCAGAACGATTTGCCAAACGACAAAAAATAGTTAGAGATTCTCTGTTTCTGGCAATGATCGGTTTTATAATAGGTGTGTTGATCAGTATCTTGCTGAAGAATTCTTTTTAGAAATACTGAGGCATGGTAAGATTCGATAAAGATCAAAATAAACATTGATCTATAAAAGAGGTAAATTACTTTTTATATAAAAAAGTCGATTTAAATTGAATAACAGGAGGAGAAAAAATGTTAGAAGTAAAGAATTTGGTTAAAACATTTGGGAATTATACAGCCGTAGATAATATGTCGTTTGAAATTCCAGATGGCAAAATACTTGGGTTGATTGGCCAAAATGGCGCAGGTAAAACAACAACTTTTCGTTTGATTTTGGATTTTTTAACACAAGATAGCGGCGTTGTACTTTGGAATGGTCATCAGTTAAGCGGGAAGGATTATAATGACATCGGCTATTTACCTGAAGAACGCGGCTTATATCCGAAAGTTTCGATTCAAGAACAACTGCTCTATTTTGCTCAACTAAGGGGAAAGAGCAAAAAGGAGATCGAGCCTAAAATTGATGAATGGATGGAAAAGTTCAAAGTCAAAGGGAAAAAAACGGATAAAGTCAAATCACTTTCTAAAGGGAATCAGCAGAAAGTCCAATTGATTGCAACACTAATCCATGAACCAAAATTAGTCATATTAGATGAACCATTCAGTGGATTAGACCCTGTTAATGCAGAGCTTTTAAAAGATGGAATCATAGCATTGAAAGAAAAAGGTTCATGTGTTATTTTTTCTAGTCATAATATGGACAATGTTGAAAAGATTTGTGATCACCTTGTAATGTTGAGAAGTGGTAAAATGGTTCTTAACGGCAAAGTCCATGAAATTCGGGAAAGCTTTGGACGTACGAAAGTTTTCTTGGAGTCACCATTACCACCAGAAGATATTTTAGGAATCAACGGTGTAGAATCAGCAGTAAAACGTAGTGACGGTGTTGTTGAAATTACTTTAAATGACCCTAAAGCGGGTGAAGAAATTTTTGCACGTGCAACACAATTTGGTTATATTCCAATGTTTAATCAACAGCCACCAACCTTAGAAGAAATATTCAAGATGAAAGCAGGTGAGCCAAATGAGTAAATTTTGGATTATAGCAAGTGATGTTTATAAAAAGAATGTTAAATCAGTTTCTTTTGTCGTTATGATTTTGGTACCATTTATTGTGATGGGCATTATTTATATTGCAGGTTCGGTAGCCGGTGGTTTTTCTGAAGATACAAAAGTTGGTCTTGTTTCAGATAATCAAGAATTATCTAAACAGTTAGCGAAATCAAAAACTGATGATTATACATTCAAAGTTGTTACGTCTCAAAAAGAGGCTGAAAAACAATTGAAGAACAAAGAGCTGGATGCTTTTCTGGTATTAGACACTGAAACAGAACAGATTCAAGGGAAATTATATGCAGAATCTTCTTTAGGCACAACAACTGAATTGATGATGGGACAAATGCTCAATGGACTTCAGTCTTCATTGAATGCAAGTAAGCTAAATTTGACTCCCGAACAATTGACAAGCCTAAGCCAGCCTGCTAATTTTGAAAAAACGAAAGTTAGCTTTGATGAAGATGGAAAAATGACGACAGGACAAGATAATACAGCTATTCAGTCGGCAATGTCTTTTGTGATAACGATTATTCTTTGGGTGATCATCATTACCTACGCTTCGATTATTGCCCAAGAGATCGCATCTGAAAAAGGAACGCGTATTATGGAAGTCATCTTATCAAGTACCAAAGCCCAAACTCATTTTTATGGCAAATTGACAGGGGTTATTTTAGTGGCTCTTACTCAAATTGTAATTTATGCTGCGGCAATTGGTCTTGGTTACACGCAATTAAAGAATTTAGATATGGTCAAAGGGTTATTAGATGGACTTTCATCCGCTAATATATTAGGAAGCTTCTTGTACTTCACTTTAGCATTTTTCGTGCTAGGAATCTTAGTTTATTCAGTTTTAGCAGCTTTATGTGGGTCATTGGTATCCAAGCCCGAAGATACAGCCAAAGCTGTTCAGCCAATCATTTATATCGCAATGATCGGGTATTTTATCGGGATTTCATTAGGAACGACAGATCCGCAAAATATTGTGATTAAAGTATCGTCTTATATCCCATTGATTTCTTCTTTCATTATGCCAATTCGTTTAGCAAGTGAAACAGTCACGACAGCAGGAGCTATGATTTCTGTAGTGATTTTAGTTGTTTTCGGACTGTTACTAACAATGTTTTCAGCGAAGCTGTATAAATCTAACGTACTGGTTTATAGTGAAGGCGGCGTACTTAAATCATTGAAACAATCTATTTCGATTTTAAGAAATGAACGTAAAAAATAAATATAGTTGAATAAAAAGCTTAACTTAGAAAAGTAGAGATTTTTTAGGATCATTTAGCTAAACTAAAATGCTCTGAAACATAACACACAAAGTTATGTTTCAGAGCATTTTTTACAGTTTACGTAAAGGAACGGTTTGCCGCTCAATTAACTTAACATTCATTTCTTGTTCGGGAATTTTCTCCTGATTCAATTGATTATGAATATAAATAAACGAATTTTCAGCTTGTCGTTTTATCGAATAATCTACTGTTGTGATATGCATCAGACGACTGATTTCACTATTATCAAAGCCAATTACAGCGACATCTTCTGGAACTGAATAGCCTAAGTTTTGAAGCTCGGAAATAAAACCTGCGGCGACTGAATCCGTATAAAAGGCCATAGCATCTGTTTTTTCAGTCATGTTATGCCAGCGTTGAGCAATGCTTAGGCCATTGTCCAATCTTGATTTATCATAAAAAATCCATTCATCGTTGAAAGAAAGATTTTTCGTTTGATGGAAATCATCAATTGCTTTTATGCGTGCTTTTGTATTTAGATTTTCGTAATTGCCTAAGACGTGACCAATTGAGCGATATCCTCTTTGAAAAAGATAATCTAAAGAGCGTAGATAGCCAGAATAATGATCAACGTAAGAAGAGTAGATTCTTTCCGAATCGATGCGGTGCCAGGTAGCAATCGGCCCATAAATGCTGTATGGTTCGATTATTTCCCACTTGTTTGCTCTGGTTAATATAAAAAGGCCATCGAGTTGTTTGTATTTCATTTGATTCAACGCTTCGATTTCTTTCTTCTTATCACTACCAGTAAAGTATAAGGTTACATAATAGTTATATTTTTTAGCAATGGAAATAAAACTTTCGAGAAAAATGCCTAAAGGATCGATAAAACCATGTGCGAGAAAGCCGATGGTTTTGGTTTCACCGCTTTGTAGATTTCGAGCAATCAAATTAGGAGAATATGCTAGCGCTTCCATTGCGTCTAGTACTTTTTCTCGACTTTCTTGGCTAACATATCCATTACCAGAAATCACTCTCGAAACTGTTGATTTAGAAACTTGCGCTTGTTTAGCGACATCAATAATTGTAGTCATTTCAACACCTCACTAATTAAAATGGACAGAGTAGAGTGACAATTTCTTTCCTTATAAAGTATAACATAAAAAATCGAAAAAAAGAGCTTGACATGGGAACATTCCCACAAACTATGATAAGAATGTAAACGATGTCAGAACATATTCTGAACAAAAAATCAGGAGGGAAACACATGACTAGAGAAGCATTGAAAATCGCAACAATCGGTGGAGGTTCAAGTTATACACCAGAATTGATCGAAGGATATATTAAAAGAAAAGATGAACTGCCAATCCAAGAAATTTGGTTAGTCGATATTGAAGCAGGAAAAGAAAAGTTAGAAACAGTAGGAGCTATGGCTAAACGAATGGTCAAAGCAGCTGGTTTAGATTGGGAAGTCCATTTAACCTTAGATCGTCGAGCAGCGTTAAAAGATGCTGACTTTGTATCAACACAATTTCGCGTAGGCTTACTTGACGCTCGTATTAAGGATGAACGTATTCCGCTATCACATGGTGTTTTAGGCCAAGAAACAAATGGAGCTGGTGGTATGTTTAAAGCATTCCGTACAATTCCTGTGATTCTTGGAATTATTGAAGACATGAAAGAATTATGCCCAGATGCTTGGTTAGTTAACTTTACCAATCCAGCTGGAATGGTTACCGAAGCTGCAATTAAGCACGGTGGTTGGAAAAAAACGGCTGGCTTATGTAATGTGCCAATTGGTCACAGAAAACAAGCAGCAGAAAAATTAGGGATTCCTGAAGATGATCTATTCTTCAAGTTTGCGGGAATCAATCATTTTCATTGGCATCGTGTTTGGGACAAACAAGGAAATGAAAGAACGCAAGAATTGATCGACTTAATCTATGGTCCACAAGAAGATTCTGAAAGTCATTTGAAAAATATTCATAACGCACCATTTCATTATGAGCAAATCAAAGATTTAGGTATGTTGCCATGTGGCTACCATCGTTATTACTATATTGAAGACGAAATGTTGAAGCATTCAATTGAAGAATTTGAAAAAGGAGAAACAAGAGCTCAAGTAGTAAAAGAAACCGAAGCTCGTTTGTTTGAATTATACAAAGATCCTAATTTAGATTACAAACCAAAAGAATTAGAACAACGTGGCGGCACGCATTACAGCGACGCAGCTTGTGAATTGATTGCATCGATTCATAATGATAAGCGCACGGATATGGTTGTTTCAACAGAAAATAATGGTACGATCACAGACCTTCCTTATGATTGCGTTGTGGAAGTTTCTGGACCTGTAACAGCACATGGACACGAACCTTATAACTGGGGAGCATTTCCTCCAGCTGCCCGTGGCATTATTCAAGTGATGAAAGGAATGGAAGAAACTGTGATTCGCGCAGCGATCGATGGTGATTATGGCGCAGCCTTACATGCATTTACAATCAATCCTTTAGTGCCAGGCGGTTCCATGGCTAAAACCTTGTTAGATGAATTATTGATTGCGCACAAGAACCATTTACCAAACTTTACTGAAGCAATCACTAAAATCGAAAAAGAACAACCGGATACAGTTGCCTATGTAACAGAATTGATGAAGAGCAATTAAAATTAAAAAAACCTGATTTTGTCAAGAATGGCAAAATCAGGTTTTTTGTAGGCAGTACAAATGCGATAATTCAACTAATTTTCGTAGGCGCGACCTCTTTAAAAAATGAGCGGTGAGTCTCCACATTAAATTGATAAGAGCGGTAACGAAAGAGTTGGTTTAGTATAATAAAAGTTATAAATTCAATCAGTAGAAAAATCTTTAAAGAATCAATTGTAAGACTGGCTAATGATATGACTAAAAATAGCATAAGGAATAGAGTAAATAATTGCTGAAGATGATTTGTATTTGTGATAGTAACTTCTTCTGTTTTCGAAGTAACCTTGATTTTTTGTGAGAATCGGAAAATACCTTCTCTGAATTCAAGTGTATCCCCAACAGCGACTTCTAGTTCAGTTGAAATATTATTAAATAGTTTTCCTTGATAAGTGCCATTTTTATATACAGAAAAATAACGGACACAGCCCCATGTAGTTTGTCGTTTCAACTTTATTTTCATGATTATTACCTCCTAAAGCTATTTTCACATATTTTAAGAAAATAAAAATCAAGCAAAAGGCTGATTTAATTCAGTCTTTTTATCCTGCTAAGGTCTTAGTTGGAAATACAAATAACGTTAGATAGTAAAAAAACTCTGAGAGTGCCAACTTAGACTCCAGCGTTTTAATTATTATAGAAGAATAGGAGATATACTTAATCTAACGGTGGTAAGTAGGTATATTCCGCAATAGCCGAAGCGTTTATTCCGGCAACGTGCCCAGTGACAAATGCAGCTGTGACGTTATAGCCACCAGTATACCCATTAATATCAAGTAATTCACCAGCAAAAAATAGCCCTTTGACTAGTTTACTTTCCATTGACTTGGGTTGGATCTCTTTTAAGGAAACACCGCCGCCAGTTACAAAAGACTTTTCGATGGGTAATGTTTTCTCAGCATTTATTTTAAAAGTCTTTAACTGTAGCAACAGTTGATCTAGTTGTTGGGCAGAAACTTGTTTGGCTTGTTGATCAGAAATGCCAGTTTGACTTAAAATGAAATCTAGTAAGCGTTCAGGAACCAAATTTTTTAAAGCATTTTTGATTGATTTGTCGGGTTGCTCTGAAATTTTTCTTTTAAGCTCGTCCTTTAATTCGGCTATTGTTTTTGAAGGGAAAATATCTAAGAGCAGAACAACTGGTTGTTGCTCATTTTTGACTAATTCTTGATTTACAAAACTAGAACATCTTAAAGCAGCTGGTCCAGAAATCCCAAAATGAGTGAACAAGAGATCCATCTGATGTTCTACCACGACTTTTCCTTTGCTATTTAAAACAGAAAGAGAAATATCCTGTAGGGAGAGCCCTTGTAAAGTTTTATTTTGAATAAACAGATCATTTGAAATGATAGGAGATTCTGTTGCATACAAGGGACTGATCGTGTGACCTACTCGTTTCGCTATTTTATAACCATCACCAGTCGAGCCAGTGGATGGATAAGTTCGACCGCCTGTTGTTAAAATGACACAAGGAGCGTAGATTTTTTCGTGCTCTAGAGCGACTCCGATAATTTGATCTTCTTTCCGTAAAACTTTTTCGACTTTGGCTTCTGTATAAATTGTAACGCCAAGTGTTTCCAATTGATGGAATAAGGTTTCCACAATTGTTTTTGAACGATCGGTGACAGGAAACATCCGACCATGATCCTCTTCTTTTAGATGAGTACCATTTGATTCAAAAAAATCCATAATATCATAATTGTTAAATTGCGAAAAGGCGCTATATAAAAATTTTCCATTACCAGGAATATGAGCAATGATTTCTTCAGCAGGTCGATTGTTCGTAACATTACAGCGACCACCGCCAGTTAATAATAGTTTTTTTCCAACGCGCTTATTTTTTTCTACTAACAATGTGTTACTGCCAGCTTTTGCCGCTGCAATGGCTGCCATCATTCCGCTAGTACCAGCTCCAACGACAATCACATCAAATAATTTCATAAATTCTCCTCCAGTTCAATGGTAGTTTAACACAATTTTCAATTTTTTTTCTAAGTTTTTTGCATTTTACTGTAAAAAGTTGTGGAAATTTTCTGAATTTAGGTTAAAATAGGATTATAACAATGAGAGGGTGATTAGATGGAAGCAAAACAGTACGTGGAAGAGATTCAAAAGAAGATTCATGAGAATGATCGAGGGCAAGTAGAATACTTGCAAGCTGTCGACGAATTTTTACCAACGGTTGAAGTATTTTTGAAAGAAAATCCAGCATTCATTGAAGCCAATATTTTAGGAGTCCTAATCGAGCCGGAAAGAATTTTACAATTTAGAGTGCCATGGCAAGATGACGCAGGTAATTGGCAAGTTAATCGTGGGTATCGTGTGCAGTATAACTCTGCAATCGGACCTTATAAAGGCGGTTTGCGTTTTCACCCTAGCGTGAATTTAAGTGTGATGAAATTTTTAGCATTTGAGCAAATTTTCAAAAACAGTTTGACAGGTCTGCCAATCGGCGGCGGCAAGGGCGGTAGCGATTTTGATCCAAAAGGAAAAACAGATGCTGAAGTTATGCGTTTTTGTCAAAGCTTTATGACCGAATTACAGAAACATATTGGGCCAAGTACAGATGTACCAGCGGGTGATATCGGTGTTGGGGCTAGAGAAATCGGTTATTTGTTTGGCATGTACAAACGTTTGAGAAATTATGATGCAGGTGTATTAACTGGTAAACCATTAGGGTATTGGGGTAGTCAAGCTCGTACAGAAGCTACTGGCTATGGCTGTGTGTACTTCGTAAAACATCTATTAAAAGATTCAGACGATTCATTTGATGGCAAGAAAGTTGTGGTATCAGGTAGCGGGAACGTCTCAATCTACGCAATGGAGAAGGCGAAAGAATTAGGCGCAACAGTTCTAACTTGTTCAGATTCAAGTGGATTTGTTTATGATCCAAACGGAATCGATGTTGAATTAGTCAAAGAACTGAAAGAAAAAAATCGTGAACGTATTGCTAAATATGTAGAGACACATTTAGATGCGACTTATTATGAAGGTCAATCTGTCTGGGACTTTGAAGTAGCATATGATATTGCTCTGCCTTGTGCAACTCAAAATGAAATCAATGAAAAACAAGCTGAAATTTTAGTGAAAAATGGTGGAAAAGTCGTAGCAGAAGGGGCGAATATGCCTTGTACGTTGGAGGCCGTTGCAGTACTCGAAAAAGCTGGCGTTCTCTATTGTCCAGGTAAAGCAGCAAATGCAGGCGGCGTTGCGGTTTCTGCTTTAGAAATGAGTCAGAATTCAGAGCGTTTATCTTGGTCATTTGAAAAAGTAGACAGTATGTTGGATGATATCATGAGAAATATTTACGAAACTTGTCGTGATACGGCTACTAAATTTGATGCACCAAATAATTTTGTCTTAGGAGCAAATATTGCAGGATTTGAAAAAGTGGCTCAAGCAATGCTTAGTCAAGGATTAGTTTAATTCTCTTTTTAAAACGGTTTTAGATTTAAAAAGGGACTAGGTCTGACTCAATGAGTTATTGTCCTAGTCCCTTTTTTATTTGACATCTTTCAATTTTGAATGAGAAATACCTTATTTCAAGGGGAATAAAATAAAATTGGTACAGACAGTCATAATTTGCTTGAAAAAAGCATAAAAAGAACGTAAAGTAGATACTGTATTAAGTTTAATTTCAAGGAGGAGAAGGAATGTCACACATTCAATTTGATTATTCCAATTTAACACCGTTTATTGCGGATCATGAATTGGAATACATGCAGACTCAAGTGACTGCAGTAGACAAGGCACTAAGAGAAGGAACTGGAGCTGGAAGCGACTTTACTGGTTGGATCGATCTACCGGAAAATTATGATAAAGACGAATTTGCCCGCATCAAAAAGGCGGCTGAAAAAATCCAATCTGATTCAGAAGTTTTAGTTGTAATTGGTATTGGCGGTTCTTACTTAGGTGCAAGAGCAGCGATTGAATTTTTACATCATTCATTTAATAACCTATTACCATCAGAAGAAAGAAAAGCACCACAAGTTTTCTTCGCTGGAAATAGCATCAGCTCAACTTATTTAGCTGATTTAATCAATGTTATTGGTGAGCGTGACTTCTCGGTAAATGTGATTTCTAAATCAGGTACAACGACTGAACCTGCGATTGCATTTAGAGTATTTAAAGAATTATTAATTAAGAAATATGGTAAAAAAGAAGCGAACAAGCGTATTTATGCTACTACTGATCGTGCCAAAGGTGCTGTTAAAGTTGAAGCAGACGCTGAAGGTTGGGAAACTTTTGTGATCCCTGATGATGTTGGTGGACGCTTTACCGTACTAACACCAGTTGGCTTACTGCCAATCGCCGTTAGTGGTGCAGATATTGATGCCCTAATGACGGGTGCCAATGATGCACGTAAAGAATATGCTGCAACGACTGATTTAAGCAAAAATCAAGCATATCAATATGCTGCATTAAGAAATATTTTATATCGTAAAGGGAAAACCACTGAAATGTTGATCAACTACGAACCAGGAATGCACTATTTCTCTGAATGGTGGAAACAATTATTCGGCGAATCAGAAGGAAAAGACCAAAAAGGAATCTTCCCAGCAGCAGCCGATTTTTCAACAGATTTACATTCAATGGGACAATATGTTCAAGATGGTATGCGTAATTTATTTGAAACTGTTGTGAAAGTTGAAACGCCGCGTCACGTTGTATCAATTCCTGAATTAGCAGAAGATTTAGATGGTTTAGGCTATTTGCAAGGGAAAGAAATCGACTTTGTAAATACCAAAGCATTTGAAGGAACGTTGTTAGCACATACAGATGGTGGTGTGCCAAACATGATCGTGAAAATACCTGCGATGGATGCTTATTCATTAGGATATGTGATGTACTTCTTTGAAATTGCTGTGGGAATTTCTGGGTATTTGAATGGTGTGAATCCATTTGACCAAGAAGGTGTAGAAGCATACAAGAAAAACATGTTTGCATTACTTGGTAAACCTGGCTTTGAAGATTTAGCGAAAGAATTGAATGCACGTCTGTAATATTGGATTTAACGAATTGTGCTCAATCTTTGATTAAACAAGAAATAAAGGAGCTCTCAAAATTGAGGGCTCCTTTATTTAGTTAGAAAATCTAATCATTCTCTTTCACTTAAAGTCATCATCTTTAGGGTAAGGAAGAATATCTAATGAATAATCATCATCTATTGTTTCTTCTTGAGTTTGCTCTTGATGGTAAGGATCATTGATTTCTTCTTCTTGCTTAAATTCATCTGGGTACGGCGTGTTTTCAGAATGTAAGTAATCAGTCTGATGTGACATGGCTCTATTATTTTGAGCTAAACGTTCTTTAGCTTCTGCTTCTGCCTCAGCTTGATGAGTGTTCTTATGATGTGATTTATTATTTTTACTACCTGTAAAAGTTAAATAAATAATCAACACAATCATAATGATTGTTGCTATAATTAAACCAATGAACATGCCAAATGTAATAAACATGGGGGTAGATCCTCCTTCATTAATCCTGCTTCTATTCAGTTTATCAAATCTTGGTTGTTCAGTCATCTATTTTTCATAGATATCAGTAATAAAATTAGAATATACTTGAGAATAAAATCAAGTATAGGGAAAAACATAGAAGCTAGTAAAGTGATTGTTACCTAATTTTTAATTTTGGTAGAAATCAGTTCGGTTATCGAAAAGTTGATTTAAAAGTTTGTTTAAAAAGAAAAGAATCCTGTAGGAATTTACTTCTTTGTGGTAAACTATAGAAAGCAAGTTTTTGGAGGAATGAATTTGAAATCTAAAGAGTTATTACATACAATTTTATTTTTTATTGGATTAGCAGCACTACTATTTTTATTGAGACAATTTGTGTTTACCCCAGTTGTGGTCAAAGGTCACTCGATGGACCCAACATTGGCTGATGGTGAACGAGTGATTGCATTAAAAAATACGGAAATCAAACGGTTTGATATTGTCACATTTCCAGCACCAGATGAACCTAAAAAAAACTATATCAAACGAGTGATCGGGTTACCAGGTGATACAATTGAGTACAAAAACGATGTTTTATATATCAATGATAAAGAAGTAAAAGAACCTTATTTAGACCAGTTTAAAGATGAAGTGACGGATGGAATGCCTCTGACGTTTGATTTCACATTGAATGAAGTGACAGGTGAAACTAAAGTACCAGAAGGCGAATATTTTGTGATGGGCGATAATCGTCGGAATTCTAAAGATGGCCGAATGATTGGTTTTATCAGTAAAGATAGTATATTAGGTGATGTTAAATTTGTTTTATGGCCGCTAGATCGCTTTGGAACGATCTAAAAAAGTATAATTTAAGAAAGCTCTCTTTTAATTAAGAGGGTTTTTTTGTTAGATGGTGGGCGCCGTATTCAACAATGATTTATGATAAACTAAGCGTATGAGATATTTATAAAGGATGTGACAGAAGTGAGTTTACAATTTATCCGTGGAACAGCTGAAATGGATTTAGAGGAAGAGCTTTTACAAGCGTCTAATAAGTGGTTATTGGCAGATGACAAACATGAAGTTTTTTATTTAGTCCCAAACCACATGAAATTCGAACAAGAAATCAATGCACTTAAGCGATTAAAAAATATCCAAAGTAATCATAGTGATTCGATAGCAACCATGCGCTTTCAGGTGTTCAGTTTTTATCGTTTAGCTTGGTATTATTTGCAACATACACAGTATTATAGCTCTGAGATTCTGACCGAAGCTGGAGCGGCAATGGTTTTTAGAAAGATTTTATCAGAAAACGAGGAAGAGTTGAACGTTTTCCGTGGAGAAGTTAACAAATCTGGTTTTATCCAACAATTGTTTGATTTATATCAAGAAATGAAAGAAGGAAATATTGATTTAGAGGAGCTATTTAGCCAGTTATCAGGATCAAATTCTGATAGTAAAGAGCAAGATTTACAATTGAAAATCAAAGATATCAAATTAATATTTTCGAAATTTGAAGTAATGATGAGTCAATATGGTATCAAGTCTGCAGAGATCATTAATTACTTAACTGAATATTTAGAGTCTAAAGACCTTAGTAATGTTTTATTTGTGATTAATGGCTATCATAATTTTTCAGCAAGAGAATTGAAGTTGATCGAGACGTTGATGCGTCGAGGTGGAGAAGTTAAGATATCTTTAGTAGTAGATAAAAAATATCCGAATGAAGTACCGACGATGATGAATTTGTTTTATGAAACGGGTACGACATACCACAAACTGTATCAATTAGCTAGAAAATCATCGACAGCGATATTACCTGATTATATAGAAAAGAATCATTTTTTAGTTGCCGATAACAGTCTTCAAACGCTTGGAAACTATTGGATAGAAGCGCAAGAAAGTCGTCCGAAAAGAAGACAAGCACAAGTAACTGATGAGCATTTACAATTTTGGTGTGCTGAAAATCCCAAAGAAGAAATCAATCACATCGCAAAAGAAATTAGAAGATTAGTAGTTGAAGAAAATTATCGATATAAAGATATTCAGTTGCTGACAAGAGAATTGGATAGCTATGAAACGTTGATTGAACCACTATTTACGCTCCACGAGATTCCGGTTTATTTAGATCGTGATATGGCAATGGAGCAGCATCCACTAGTTGAGTTTATTCAATCTGTATTTTCAATCCACAATTATCACTATCGTTATCGGGATGTTTTGCGTTTTCTAAGAACAGAATTATTTTTCCCGATTGCCGATCAACTCTCTCTAGAAGAATGGCAAACGGAACGAGATGAATGGCGGCGTAAAATTGATGTAACAGAAAATGTCGTTCTAGCCTATGGTTATGAAGGATATCATTGGGAAACAGATAAGGACTGGCATTTCATCCGCTATGATTTTGAGGCAGATCAACAAGACAATACTGAGCTGATCGAAAAAGATGCGAATATTGTTCGACAGATGATTCAAAATCATATACCTGCTTTTTTCAAGAAACTTGAAAGTGCTGAAACGGGGATTGAAGCAGCTGACTATTTTTATCGTTTCTTAGTAAGTAATGGCGTTGAAAAACAATTGATGATGTGGCGTACTCAAGCAATCGAACGTGGGCAATTAGAAGCTGCTCGTAACCATGAACAAACTTGGGAAGCTTTGATGAACTTATTAGATGAGTATGTAACGATCTATGGGGCCGAATTATTTGACTTAGATACTTTCGAAGAAATTTTTTCCAGTGGTTTAGAGGGGCTACGGTATAATAAAGTACCAACAGCAATTGATCAGGTTCAAGTCAGAGCAATTGATTTAGCTAGGCCAGGTCAAGCAAAAGTTGTTTTTGTGATAGGTTTAACGGACCAAGTATTTCCACAAAAGTTTGATAATAAAACATTACTTTCAGATGAAGAGCGACAATTCGTCAATGGTCATTTAGAGGAAGGTCAATTCTTGCTGAATGATACCCGAAAAAGTATAGCCAAGGAACCGTTCATTGCCTACATCATGTTTGCTTCAGCGACTGAACGTTTATACTTCTCATATCCAAGTGTGAAAGATACCTCTAAAGATGTGAAGGTTTCTAGTTATTTAGTGAATATTCAAAATGACTTAGGAGTGAAAATACAGTCGAAAAATGCACTTATGATCACAGATGATGAGCAGGCGTCCTTAGAACATGTGGGAACTTACAGAACGTTGATCAGTGATTTAACCAATTTGAAGCGGCAAAAAAAGGAAACGCATGAAGGCATACGACCATTATGGCTACTGTTAGAGCGTGAATTAATGGAACACTCCTATGCATCATTGGCACAACATATTTTTGAAAGCTTAGGCCATCAAAATTTACCAGAAAATTTAACAGATTCTTTAGCAGAGGATTTATATGGCAAACAAATCTATACCTCTGTGTCAAGAATGGAAAGCTTTTATCGCTGTCAATATCAATATTTTGCTCGTTTTGGTCTAGGGCTGAAAGAAAGAGATGTTTTTGGATTATCTCCAGCTGCTACAGGTGATTTTTTCCACGAAGCACTGGATCAATTCTTTAAGTTATTAATCATGCAAAAAAAACAATTATCTGAATTGACAGATCGTGAAGTCAGTGAATTTACGGAACAGATCCTAAATGTTGTTTTTGGTGAAATAAAATTTTCGATTCTAGACTCTTCTAGTCGTATGAATTATATTCGCTATCAATTAGGGCAAACGATCAAAAAAGTTAGCTGGGCTTTGAGACGTCAAAGCGAACGCAGCGGCATGTCTGCTGTTCAAACCGAAGTATTGTTTGGGCAGATCGCTAGTCAAAAAGGAATCAAAGGACTGGAATTACCTTTAAAAAATGGTGGGAATATCAGTGTTAGAGGGAAAATAGATCGTTTGGATCAGCTAGTGACACCAGAATCTGTTTATTTAGGCGTAGTCGATTATAAGTCTAGTCATAAAAAATTTAATATTACAGAAGCTTATTATGGACTAGCCATGCAGATGCTGACGTATTTGGATGTGGCTTTGATGGATGCGGTGAATTTAGTTGGTCAGCCTGCTAAGCCTGCTGGTTCATTTTATCTACATGTTCACAATCCGATTCTTCCCTTCGAGACAAATGATAAAAAAGAACAGCAGCTATTAAAGAAATTTCAGTATGACGGTCTGTTATTGAATGATCCGATTTTACTTGAAAATCTAGACAAAAGTTTACAGGCAAAACAAAGTTCATTGATCTTTCCAATTGAAGAATCGGCAAAAGAAATTATTAAACCAGGACGTCGTCAAGAAGATAAATTTGTGACAGAACCTGAACTAGACGCGTTACTGAACCATAATCGTAGTAAATTTATCGAAGCAGGTAACAAAGTCACGAGTGGAGAAATTGATTTGAATCCAGCGTATCAGGGGAAAGAGCGAATTGCTTGTCGTTTTTGCCCATTTAGAAGTGTTTGTAATTTTGATGTGATGTTAAAAGAGAATAACTATAATCGAATTGAAACATTATCTAAAAAAGAAGTGATGGATCGCTTGGTTGAAAATGAACAGGAAGGAGGAGCAGGTGATGAGTAAAATCATTCCGTTACGTCCAGAGAATGAACAATTTACAGATAATCAATGGCAAGCTGTTTTTGACGGAGATGAAAATATTTTAGTTTCTGCTTCTGCAGGTTCTGGGAAGACAACGGTTCTTGTCCGAAGAGTCATTGAAAAGCTTAAAAGTGGTGTTGATATTGATCGTTTATTGATCGTAACCTATACAGAAGCAGCAGCGAAGGAAATGAAAGAACGAATTCAAGTCGCTTTACAAAAAGCAATCACTAACGAAAGTGACCAAGAGAAAAAACAACATTTTATTCGCCAGTTAACGTTACTACCTACAGCGCATATCAGCACATTACATGCGTTTTGTTTAACAGTGATCCGGCGCTTTTATTATTTGATTGAAATGGATCCAGTGTTTCGTTTATTAACGGATGAGACTGAAATGCTACTGCTAAAAGAAGATGTTTGGGATGAGCTTAGGGAGCAATTTTACAGTGAGAATGAAGAAGCTTTTTATCAACTGACCAGTAACTTTTCTAACGATCGCAGTGATGATGGCTTAACTCGGCTGATCTTTTCGCTTTATGAGTTTGCTAGAGCTAATCCAGATCCAGAAGAGTGGCTAACACATTTAGCTGATAGTTATCGTATATCGGGACAATTGGGCAACTCCAGTTTATTTCAAGACTATTTGAAACCGCAAATCATGGAAAGTTTATTGCGATGTGTCGATCGCTATCAAGAAATGATTCGATTAACAGAAGGCGAAGAAAAACTAGAAAAAATTGCTGATCTAGCAAGAAATGAAAAAGAATTCGCTGAAACATTTAGTAGTTTAGTAGTTGATAATGATTTGGAAGCAGCATTTGAACTCTCGAAAACAGTTAAATTTGAACGCTATCCTACTGTCCGCGTAGAAGAACTAAAAGAGGTCTCAGCACAAGCGAAAAATTTACGTGAGCAAAACAAAAAAGCGATAAATGATATCTTGACGAATTTATTTACATTGTCACCAGAAGAAATGAAAGAGATCTTAAAACGTTCTCTACCTGTCGTGGAAGAAATGGCTAAAGTAGGTCAGGCTTTTATTGAACGTTACAGCAAGCAGAAACGAAAAAAAGGGCTAGTTGACTTCAATGATTTAGAGCATTTCACTTTAGCTATTTTAGCAAAAAAAGAAGCAGGTGAGTGGCTTGCTACAGAAGCGTCAAATTATTATCGCACTAAATTTGATGAAGTTTTAGTAGATGAATACCAAGACATCAACCGACTGCAAGAGACCATTCTCTATTGGTTAAGAAGACCTTCCGCTGAAGAAGGCAATTTATTTATGGTTGGTGATGTAAAACAATCTATTTATTCATTTCGTTTAGCTGACCCAACATTATTTATTGAAAAATACAATCAGTATGGTCAAAATAAAGAGGGGAAACGAATTGTTTTAGCCGAGAATTTTCGTTCTAGAAAAAATGTTTTAGACTTTACAAATTTAATTTTTGAACAATTAATGGATGAACGAGTAGGACAAATTGCTTATGACCAAGCGGCTCAGTTAGTTCATGGCTTTGATCAATTTTTAGAAGCTGAAAATTATGATACTGAACTGTTGATTTATGAAAAAAAATCAGAGCAACTTGAGCAAACACTTCAATTTGACCAGTCGCATGTCATCATGGAAGATAAAACAGAAGGTGAGTTATATATGACTGCCTTAAAAATCAGAGAATTGATCGATCAAAAGTTTTTGATCTATGATAAATCGACCAAGGAAAATCGACCTCTTACTTATAAAGACATTGTATTATTGACGCCAACAAAGAAAAATAATCTAACGATTTTAGAAATATTTAAACTAGCGGGCATTCCGATTCAAGTCAATGATGCTCAAAATTATTTCCAAGCGACAGAAGTTCAAACGATGGTTGCGTTACTGCAAATCATCGATAATCCGTATCAAGACATTCCCTTAGCCGCAGTATTGAGATCGCCAATCGTTGGGTTAAAGGAAAATGAACTTGTGACTATTCGTTTAGCTGGGAAAAAGAGTTCCTACTATGAGGCATTTTTAACATTTAATCAATCCAAAGTTGCAGATAAAGAGCAGCAAAAACTACAAGATAAAACAATTCAGTTTGCTGCGCTATTGGATAAATGGCGAGAAATCGCTAGAAGAGATCAATTGGCTGTCCTGATTTGGGCTATTTATCAAGAAACCGCGTATTTAGATTATGTGGGCGGGATGCCCGCAGGCAAGCAAAGACAGGCTAATTTATTTGCTTTAGTTGATAGAGCAGCCAGCTATGAACAGACAAGCTTCAGAGGACTATTTCAATTTGTCCGATTTATTGAAAAAATGCAGGAGAAAGATAAAGACTTAGCTGAACCTGTGATTTTAAGTGAGGAAGATGCTGTTCGAGTAATGACGATTCACGCTAGTAAAGGGTTGGAATTTCCAGTGGTATTCGTTTTAGATATGACGAAAGAGTTTAATCTTGGAGATTTGAATGAACGCTATATTTTTGATGATCGTTTAGGTGTGGGCATCCGCTATCTCGATCAGATTGATCGAATGCTCTATGAAACATTGCCATTTTTAGCTATCAAACAAGCAAAGCTGAAAAAATTACTTTCTGAGGAAATGCGTAAATTATATGTTGCGTTGACGCGTGCAGAACAAAAACTTTACCTCGTTGGTTCATACAATAGTCAGGAAGCGGCGTTTAAAGAATGGCTCAAAGTTAGTGATGTTCAAACAAAAGTTTTACCAAGTGAGAATCGTTTGCAGGGAAAAAGTAGTCTAATGAATTGGGTGGGGATGAGTTTGATCCGTCACCAGAAAATGACTGAGTTCCAAACGGAATTTATCACTGAAAAGATTGCTGGAATTACACAACACCCAGCCAATTTTTCAATTATTTTTATGACTGAAAAAATCATTCAGGAACAATTTGCTACGCTTCAATTTGTGGATTCAAGTTTAAGCATAGAAAAGAGTATAAAAAATGATGATTCGAAATTACTGGCAAAAGGAATAGAACGCTTAAATTTTTCCTATCCTTATGAACTGTCAACTCAAACGACAAACTATCAGTCAGTATCAGAAATCAAGCGTGTATTTGAAGATCCTGATAATAAAGAAATTGTGAAAATCGAGGTCGATGAAAGAAATAAAATTCAGCCAACACCGATGATCATCCATCGAATGAGTGATGGTGAATTAGGAAAACCGAGATTTATCGAGACGATTCGCAAACCATCTGCTGTTGAAATTGGGACTGCGACACACTATCTATTACAGCTCTTAGATTTAGAGAAGGTACCAACGAAAAACAGCATTCTTCAATTGATCGAAGAATTGATTCAAACGAATATTATTCAAGAAAATGTAGCAAAGCAAATCAATATCGATCAAGTTCTATCATTTTATCAAACAACTTTAGGAAAGCAATTGCTAGAACAATCAGCACAAGTAGTACGAGAGCAACCTTTTTCAATGTTGTTAAAAGCAGAGGAACTAATCAAAGACTATCCAAAAGAAACACAAGATGATTTATTGATTCATGGTATGATAGACGGGTATATTGAACAAGAGGAAAATTGTATACTTTATGATTACAAAACGGACTTTGTTCAAGATAGTGAAAATACCCAAGAAATCAAAAAAATTATTCAACGTTACCGTGGTCAGCTCAATTTATATCGAAAAGCATTAGCTCAAGCGACGAATAAAGAAGTGACCAAAGTCTTTTTAGTCTTATTATCTGCTGGGATCATCATTGATATGGATCAGGAAAAGATCATTGAAAAAATGAATTAAAACAAAAGCAAATCTACTTACAAATTGTAAGTTGTGTGCTATACTCAATGCATGAGGTGAGGAAAATGGAGCAAGTAAAAACAACCGACTTTTTATTATGTCCTAAATTTGAGAAAGCTTTTGCGATTTTAGGAAAAAAATGGAATGGTTTGATTATTGACGTCTTGTTGGAAAATGGCCCTCAACGATTTGGTGAGTTAAGACAGAAGATTCCTGAACTTAGTGATCGAGTGTTAGTAGAACGCTTGAAAGAACTAGAGGCAGAAGGAATCATCTCGAAAGCAGTGCGCTGTGACGAGAGTAGTCGTCTAGAATATTTCCTCACAAATAAGGGCAAAGACCTACAACAAGCAATGGAACAAATCCAAGAATGGGCAGAAAAATGGGTCACAGCTGAAGAATGCGGTTGACCTCAGACTTGATTTCTTGTAAACTGTAGTCAATTGAATAATAAAAAGCGATGATGGAAAAGAGTAGTTTGGTTGATACGAACAAGGGAAAACCTGTCTTAGACTGTAAACAGGTTACGTATTCGAAAAATGAAGTTCACTTCCGGAGTTTGTTTGTTCTAGAGGTTCAGACCGGTGAAAGCCGTTATAAGAATTGAGTGCATGATTTTTTTTCATGAAGTAGGATGGTAACACGATAGCTCGTTCCTTGATAGAGGAGCGGGCTATCGTTTTTTTAGTTCACCTAGCCGTTGTAAGCAATTCTAATATTAAGCCAAAGAAAGGAATAGAAAAATGACATTAAAAGCTCAGTTAGAAGCTCTAAGAGATGAAACCTTAGTAAACATTGAACATGTTGCGGATCTTAAAGCACTAAACCAAATTAGAGTAGAAATATTAGGTAAAAAAGGGCCAATCACAGAAGTATTAAGAGGAATGAAAGATCTTTCAGCAGAGGAGCGACCAATTGTTGGAAGCTTCGCTAACGAGATTCGTGATTTATTAACTGAAGCGATTGACTCACGTAAAGTAATTTTAGAGTCTGAAGCTTTAAACGCTGCTTTAGAGCATGAAACAATTGATGTAACATTACCAGGAAAACAAATGGTACATGGTACACGACATGTATTATCTCAAGTTATGGAAGAAATCGAAGATATCTTTGTTGGGATGGGCTATCAAGTAATAGAAGGGTATGAAGTAGAATCTGATCATTATAATTTTGAACGGATGAACTTGCCAAAAGATCATCCAGCTCGTGATATGCAAGATACGTTTTACATTTCTGATGAGATTTTGATTCGAACTCATACGTCACCCGTACAAGCTAGAACTATGGAAAAACATGATTTTTCAAAAGGTGCGTTACGTATGATTTCTCCAGGGAAAGTATTCCGCAGAGATACTGATGACGCCACGCATAGTCATCAATTCCACCAAATCGAAGGGCTTGTTATCGATAAAAATATTACAATGGGCGATCTTAAAGGAACCTTAGAAGTTGTGATGCAAAAAATGTTTGGTGAAGACCGTAAGATTCGTCTGCGCCCAAGTTATTTTCCATTTACTGAACCTTCCGTTGAAGTGGACGTTAGTTGCTTCAAATGTGGCGGAGCAGGGTGTAATGTTTGTAAGCAAACAGGTTGGATTGAGATTCTTGGTGCTGGGATGGTTCATCCTGATGTTTTACAAATGTCAGGAATTGATCCAACCGAATATACTGGCTTTGCTTTTGGCTTAGGGCCAGATAGAGTGGCTATGTTACGTTATGGCGTCAATGATATTCGTCATTTCTATCAAAATGATCTACGTTTCTTAAATCAGTTCAAGGTAAAGGAGTAGTCGACGATGTTAGTTTCTTATAAATGGTTAAGTGAATATTTAGATCTTTCAAAAATTTCTGCAAAAGAGTTGTCCGATCAAATGTCTTTGACTGGAATAGAAGTTGAAGGTGTTGAAGTACCTGAGGAAGGCTTAAAAAAAATAGTCGTTGGTGAAGTGAAAGAATGTATTCCACATCCTAATTCAGATCATCTATCGATTTGCCAAGTAGATATTGGGGAAGAAGAGTTGTCCCAAATCGTTTGTGGTGCGCCGAATGTAAAAGCTGGTATTAAAGTAATCGTAGCCTTACCTGGCTCACGAATTACTGGAAATCAAAAAATAAAAAAAGGAAAAATGCGCGGTGAAGTTTCTAATGGCATGATTTGTTCTTTACAAGAATTGGGTTATTCTGACAGTGTGATCCCTAAGGCTTACTCTGAAGGAATTTATTATATGCCAAACGACGCTGTCAATGGTGATGCTGTCTTTTCTTATCTTGATATGGATGATTCTATCATTGAGTTATCGATCACACCAAATCGGGCTGATGCCTTAAGTATGCGTGGGGTCGCTTATGAAGTAGGCGCAATTTATCGACAAACACCTGATTTTAATGACGAGGTCTTAAAAGAAGATACTAATGAAAGTGCAGCTGATTACATTTCTGTAGAAGTAGAAGATAAAAAAGAGGTTCCCGCTTATCAAATCAGAGTGATCAAAGGGGTGAAAATTGCTGAAAGCCCTCTTTGGCTACAAACACGTTTGATGAATGAGGGGATTCGCCCAATCAATAATGTTGTTGATGTAACAAACTACATTCTGTTACTTTTTGGACAACCGTTACATGCTTTTGATTATGATAAATTAGACAGCAAAAATATCCTAGTAAGACGTGGAAAATCGGGAGAAGAACTTGTAACTTTAGATGGTGAAACAAGAAAAATCTCTGAGGAAAATATTGTCATTACCAATGGAACAGTTCCTGTTGCTTTGGCTGGCGTTATGGGTGGTGCCGATTCAGAAATTACAGAGGAGACAACAACTGTTGCTCTAGAATCAGCCTTGTTTGATTCACTAGCTGTCCGTAAAACATCGAAAAAATTTAATTTACGTAGTGAATCTTCTAGTCGTTTTGAAAAAGGAATCAATCATGCGACAATTGGAGAGGCAGGTGATGTAGCTGCTGCAATGATTGCCAAATTGGCTGGTGGAACGGTTGTTTCTGGTCGAAGTATTGGTTCTGAATTAACGATTAAAGAGGTTGTTGTAAGTGTGACTGTGCCACGTATCAATGAATATTTAGGGACCAGTTTAGACGAAGCGGCTGTTAGCGAAATATTCGATACATTAGGTTTTACTTATACACTAGATCAAGGGAAATATACTATAACGGTTCCGCCGAGACGCTGGGATATTACAATTGAAGCTGATTTAATCGAAGAAGTAGCAAGAATCTATGGATATGATAATTTACCCTCAACACTACCAAAAGGTGAAACTGTGGCAGGAAGTTTAACTAGTAGACAACTGTTGGTTCGAAAAATCAAAAGTTTATTAGAAGGCACAGGTGCTAGTGAGGCAATCAGCTATGCTTTGACAACAGAGAAAAAATCTCGTCAATTCATGATGAGAGAAAGTCTAACGACAAGTCTACAATGGCCAATGAGTGAAGACCGTTCAGTTTTACGAATGAATCTTATTTCAGGTTTATTAGATGATGTTGCTTATAATGTGGCGCGTAAAAATACAAATATTGCTCTTTATGAAAACGGACGCGTGTTTTATCAAGACAATGATCCTAAGAAAGACTTACCTTATGAAGAAAACCATTTAGGGATTATTTTAACTGGAAATCGAGAAGTCAAGGATTGGGAAACGAAAGAAACTCCTGTTGATTTTTATACAATCAAAGGAATGCTGGAAGTTTTATTCGATTCTGTTGGGCTTGCAGATGAAATCTCTTATGAGGCGACAAAAGCAAACCCAGAGATGCATCCTGGAAGAACAGCGTTGATAAAACTTAATGAGACGATCATCGGGTTTGTTGGACAAGTTCATCCGACAGTTGCAAAAGAATACGAAGTACCAGAAACGTATGTTGCTGAATTGAATCTTCAGGCAATTGTTGAAGCTGAAAATGATGCATTTGTTTATCAACAAATTTCAAAATTCCCAGTAGTTTCAAGAGACATTGCCTTACTTGTAGATGAATCGGTAACAAGTCAAGAATTAATTGGAACGATTTCAAAACACGCTGGAAAATTCTTACAGACTGTCCATTTGTTTGATGTTTATCAAGGAGATAACATTGCCGAAGGGAAAAAATCAATGGCTTATAGTTTGACTTTTGTAAATCCTGAAGCGACATTAGTGGATGAAGAGATCAATCAATCGATGGAAAAAGTTGAGAAAGCCTTAGTTGAAGCATTTAACGTAATAATTAGATAACAGAAAAAGAAGCCAAACTAAAAATAGCTTGGCTTCTTTCTTTATCTATCAATTGATTATGCCCAGTTTCGGGATAACCATCTGGAAAATTGCGAAATGGAAAAATTAATGACAAAATACATTAGAGCAACTAAACCGTAAATTGCAAAAACCTGTCCAGTTTGAGCATAACGTCCCATTAAGATATAGGATTTCCCAAATAATTCTTGCAAAGCAATAACAGAATATAAGAAGCTAGTATCTTTAATTACTGTCACAAATTGAGAAACAATTGACGGTAACACATTTCGAATCGCTTGTGGTAAAACAATATACAGAAGAATTTGGAAATTACTAAATCCTTGCGAACGAGCAGCTTCTTTTTGTCCTTTATCAACACCATTTAAACCGCCACGAATGATTTCCGCTAATGCTGCAGTAGTGAAAACGGTGAAACTAACAATCCCTGCGGGAGTAGACTTTATTTTGAAAATCAAAAAAATAACATAAATCCACAATAAGTTAGGAATATTCCGCACGATTTCGATATATAAACTAGCTAAAAATTTTAAAGGACCTGATTTTTGATTTCTTAAAACAGCTAATACTGTTCCAAAAATTGTACTTAGAACAATTGATACAAAAGAAATATAAAGAGTAAGCTTCAAACCATCAAATAAAAAGCGCAAATTATTGCCGGTCAGAAGTTGACTCATTTGGTCTGAGAAAGACATTTTGCGAACCTCCTATCTGGTATAAGCTTTTTTATTATTTTCTTCCAATTTTCGAGCGAAGTTAGCCAAAGGAAAGCACAGGATAAAGTAAAGAAATCCTGCTACTGCAAAGGCTGGGATATAATTTAAATTAATGGAAGACCAACTATTTGCTGTAAACATCACATCTGCTCCTGAGATAATGGCCACAGTGGATGTATTTTTGATCAAGTTTACAATTTGGTTGGTCAATGGTGGTAACATGATCCGCCATGCTTGAGGTAATACAACATAACGCATTGTTTTGCCGTAAGAAAAACCTTGAGAATAAGCGGCTTCAAATTGTCCTTTAGGAACAGCGCCAATACCAGAACGCACGACCTCAGAAATATAAGCGCCATGATAAAGACCAACACAAATAATTGCAATAGTAGTCGTTGAAAAAGTCAGCATCGGACTAATTAACGGAAAGCCATAATAGACAACGATGAACTGAATTAATAAAGGGGTATTTTGAAAAAATTCCACGTAAATCCGACTAATTAAATTTAATAGTTTATTATGCATTGTTGATAAGCTACCAAAAAAGATACCTAATAGCATCGCAACGATCAATGAACCGATCGCCAATAAAATGGTGTATAGGAAAGCATCAGCAAATAATCGCCAATCTTTGAATAATGCTTCCCAGCGATAGAGTGCAAAAGGTCCTGCATTCGCTATAATGAACATATAGTTTCCTCCCAATCCTTAACAAAATAACATAGAAACGAGAAGAGTTAGTCTAGATTCCACGTTTTGTAAATTTTATCTAAAGTACCATCTTGTTTCCATTTTTCAATGGACTTGTTTAATTGCTCATTTAGTTCTGTGTTTGCCTTCTTTGTAGTAATGCCATATTCTTGCGGTGAAAAACCATCTTTAAGAATTTCTGTACTGTCATCGACATAACCAGTTAAAATCGATTTATCCACTGAAAACGCATCAATTCTTTTTGACGTTAAGGCTGTTTTTAACTCAGGATAAGAGCCTAGTTCTTGGTATTTAAACGTGACACCTAATTCTTTCGCTTGTTTTTCAATGGCTTCTTTTGTCGTTGCTGATTGAACAACGCCGATTGTTTTTCCGTCTAAACTTGCGGTATCTGTGAATTTGTCATCTTTTCGTACTAGGAAACCAACTTCATCTTTATAATATGGAGTGGTGAAATTATAGGTTTCTTTTCTTTCGTCAGTAATGGTAAATGTAGCAATGACCATATCAAGCTCGCCATTATCCAGTAAAGGACCACGAGTTTTTGCAGTTACACCGACAAACTCTACATTATCTTCACTACCAGTTAGTTCTTTTGCAATTAAGCGAGCGATGTCGGGTTCCATCCCTTCATTTTTATTCGTATCAGGATTCATATAGCCAAAA
The DNA here is from genome assembly GCF_001730315.1 of Enterococcus ureilyticus. GTDB lineage: Bacteria > Bacillota > Bacilli > Lactobacillales > Enterococcaceae > Enterococcus_L > Enterococcus_L ureilyticus. The sequence goes on along the minus strand of NZ_MIKC01000038.1, from coordinate 50,804 downwards.
TTGGGCACGTCTTCTTTAACACCAACTTTAATTACACCAGCATCTTTGATTTTTTGAAGATCAGTTCCAGAAGCTGTCGTTTTTTTGTCTTCACTACCACCACAGCCGACGATTAAACCGAGTAACAAAGCAAGGGATAAGGCACCTAATAATTTTTTTGTTTTTTTCATTTAAAATTCCTCCTCAGTAATGTTTTGTTCTATTTAAAAAATCAATTATGGATAATCTTACTTAAAAACTCTTTAGCGCGTTCATTTTTAGTATTGGTAAAGAAATGTTCGGGAGTTCCCGTTTCAATGATTTGCCCATCATCCATAAAAATAACTTTGTCAGCTACTTGACGTGCGAAACCCATTTCGTGAGTAACGCAAATCATCGTAATGTTTTGTTTGGACAAATCGACCATCACGTCTAATACTTCTTGAATCATTTCTGGATCAAGTGCTGAGGTGGGTTCGTCAAAAAGAATGATTTCTGGATGCATATTCAAAGCTCTTGCAATCGCCACGCGTTGTTGTTGGCCACCTGATAATTGAGCAGGATAGGCATTGGCTTTGTCAGCTAAACCGACTCGTTCTAAGTACTCCATACCTGTTTTGGTTGCTTCTTCTTTACTGACTCCTTTGACCTTTATGGGTGCAAGAGTCAAATTTTGAATGATTGTTTTGTGTGCGTATAAATTGAAACTTTGAAAAACCATAGCAACTTTCTGCCTAACTTTTTGGACGGGGGCTTTGGGTTCGGTAATATCGATACCGTCTACCAATATGTGGCCGTCACTGACCTTTTCTAAACGATTGATACAGCGGATCAAAGTGCTTTTACCGGAACCGGAAGGTCCGATGATTACAATCTTTTCTCCTTCGTTGACGTTTAAGGAAACATCTTTTAATACATGATGATCCCCAAAAAACTTATTAACATGGTCCAACGAAATCATAGTCATTCTCCTTTATGTATAAAATTATCACATCATATTCAATGAATGTAGATTGGTGAGTAGGTGGAAGGATAGATCAAAAATTAAAAAATCACTAGCATTGATTTAAACTGAGAAAATAGAAAGAGTCTTTTTAAGAAATTATACATATATATAATAACCTTTAATAGCAATATCATTCCATTTCACATTGTCTTTTTATAAAAACAGTTTTCTTTTATATTTAATCTATTCATCATAAATCTATTCGTTTGTTAATGTTAGAAATTATAACATATGAAAAAAGAGAATACTAGTTTTTTTTTAGCAAGGAGCAAAAAAGCACAATAATAGAGGTTCTAACATAAGAAAACTTTTAACAAAAAATGTTATAATAGAAGAAGTACGACAATAAAACTTGAAATAAAGTAGTAAAAAGTAGAAAATAAGAGTGTTGAAAAAATACTGTAAAGGTTTGATTGATTTGAGTAATCATGAAGCAATAGGTTTTATAGATTCCGGAGTCGGTGGACTTACGGTGATAAAAGAGGCATTAAGGCAATTGCCGAACGAACGATTGATTTATCTTGGGGATACAGCAAGATGTCCCTATGGACCAAGACCAGGTGAACAAGTCATTCAATTTACATGGGAGATGACTCACTTTCTTTTAGAAAAAAATATTAAAATGTTAGTAATCGCTTGTAATACAGCGACAGCTGTTGCGTTAGATGAAATCAAAGCAAAATTAGATATTCCTGTAGTGGGTGTCATTTTACCAGGGACTAGAGCGGCTTTAAAAGCTACGGAAAATAATCGGATTGGTGTCATCGGAACAGCAGGGACGATTAAGAGTCATGCATATGAAGCGGCACTCAAAAGAAAAGCCCCAAACACAATTATAACAAGCTTAGCTTGTCCTAAATTTGTTCCGATCGTTGAAAGTAATGAGTCACATTCGTCTGTGGCAAAAAAAGTCGTATCGGAAACCTTAGGTCAGCTTCAATTGAAGAAATTAGATACATTGATTTTAGGCTGTACCCACTATCCGATACTACGACCGTTGATTCAAAATGTAATGGGAAGTAAAGTAAAATTAATTGACTCTGGTGCTGAAACAGTAAGTGAAGTTAGTATGTTATTAGATTATTTTGACATTGCAAATAGTCCGCAATTCAAAAATGAACCAAACGATTTTTTTACAACAGGATCAGCAAAAATGTTTAAGGCAATAGCAGATGATTGGTTAAAACAAGAAGCAATCAATGTTCAACAAATTAAACTATCTCCTTTTGAGGATTAATAGGATGAAAATAATTGTTCCTGTTTTTATTTTCAGAACAATACCAGACAAAGTCATACATTTTTCAAATTTAGGAGGCGTTATGCATGATCAGACACGACGGAAGACAAGCAAAAGAATTAAGAAAAATCACAATAGAAACAAATGTTTATAAGCACCCGGAAGGCTCGGTTGTTATATCTTTTGGGGACACCAAGGTGATTTGCTCTGCAACTGTAGAAGAAAAGGTTCCGCCCTTTCTAAGAGGTGAAGGGACAGGTTGGGTGACTGCGGAATATAGTATGTTGCCAAGAGCTACGAATACGCGTAATATCCGAGAAAGTGCAAAAGGAAAACTAACTGGTCGGACAATGGAAATTCAACGATTGATTGGCCGTTCTTTAAGAGCTGTGATTGATTTGCAAAAGCTAGGAGAACGAAGTATCGTAGTCGATTGTGACGTTGTTCAAGCTGATGGAGGAACACGAACAGCAAGCATCACAGGCGCTTTTGTAGCAATGAAACTCGCCGTAGATAAGCTATTAAATACAGGGGTCTTGCAAGAGAATCCCATCAAAGAATATCTAGCTGCTGTAAGTGCAGGTATTCTAAATGAGGGAAATTGTGTGCTTGATCTGGATTATGTAGAAGACTCTGCTGCGGCAGTGGATATGAATTTAGTGATGACTGAATCGGGTAATTTTGTTGAGGTTCAAGGAACTGGAGAAGAGTCAACTTTTTCTGGTGATGAGCTAAATTCATTATTATTCTATGGGAAAACAGGAATCGAACATTTAATTTCCTATCAAAAAGAAGCCCTGATGAGCCAATCGCCTGAAATAACGAATGGTACAGAAGAAAACACCATTGTTATAGCTACAAGAAATCCAGGCAAAGCAAAAGAATTTACGAAAATTTTTGCTGAAAAGGGCTATCAGGTTAAAACTTTGTTGGATTATCCCAAACTTCCGGATGTAGAGGAAACTGGCAAAACCTTTGAAGAAAATGCTCGCCTAAAGGCTGAGACGATTGCAGCTATCTTAAAACAACCTGTTTTAGCCGATGATTCTGGTTTGATTGTTGATGCTTTAGATGGTATGCCAGGAATATTTTCAGCTCGTTTTGCAGGTGAACCAACGAATAACGCTGCAAATAATGCTAAACTGCTGCATGAATTGACAGGTATCCCGCAGGACAAACGAACGGCAACATTCCATTGTACCCTAGTTTTTGCGGCGCCTAACAAAGAAAGTTTAGTTGTTGAAGGGGACTGGTCTGGGGAAATAGGGACGATTCCTCGTGGTGAGCACGGGTTTGGTTATGATCCCTTATTTTTCATTCCGGAAGAAAAACAAACAGCTGCTGAACTATCAGATAAGCGTAAAAATGAAATCAGTCATCGCGGGAAAGCAGTTGCAAAATTGAGAAAAGAATGGAAAAATTGGTTGGAGAATTAGGAGGTCTTGGATGAAATATCTAGTTGTAAGTGATAATCATGGTGATCGTGATATTTTAGTTGATTTAGTAAAAAACTATCAAGGAAAAGTAGATAAAATGTTTCACTGCGGTGATTCAGAATTGGAACCTACTGATGAACTATGGAAAGACTTCATTGTTGTAAAGGGAAATTGTGATTATGATCCTGAGTTTCCAGATTCAATCGTAGAACGTACTGGATTGGACATTATTTTTATGACCCATGGCCATTTGGCGAATGTTCGCTCTGGATTGACTTCTCTTGCTTTACAAGCTGAAAAGCATGGGGCAAATATAGTATTATTTGGTCATACACATGAAATTGGCTGTGAAATTCGAGCAAATGTATTGTATTTGAATCCAGGCAGCATCAGCCAACCTAGAGGGATGATTCAATTGAAATCTTATGCGATCATTGAAAGTACAGAAAATCAGTTGATTATTCAATATTATGGTCGAAATCACGAGCCATATAATGACTTACATTTTGTATTTACTAAATCATAGTTTCAAAAGTTTTTTTAAAGAGAGTTTAGACTAAAACCCGCGCAATGCAAAAATGCATTACGTGGGTTTTAGAAGATTGCTGGAAATTCTGCTTCTTATTTGAAATACGCATAATATTGGACTAACTCAAAGAGTTATAGGCCAACCAATTTTTAGATAATGTTGTTAAAAACTAAGTGTGAAGAAACTAAGGTCAAACCTTAATTTTTTTTAAGAGTTATGAAAAAAGTTTGAATTCCAAGACATTTGCATTCGTTTTCGGTACAATGGTTAATGTGGCAAAGAAAATGAAATGGAGGCACTCCAATGATTGGAACTGCTGTAAAAGAATTATTATTAGAAAAAGAAAATACCTTTTTGATCCCTGCGGAAAATGTTGCAAACGTCATGTGTTTGAATCCGCTAAGTCACGCTCTATTGGTATTATCTCAAGTGAAATATTCAAAAATCCCTGTTTTAGATAAAGGCGATCGTTTTGTGGGATTGATCAGTTTATCTGATGTTGTGGATAAAATGTTTGATATCACATCGGTTGATTTCGATAAATTAAAAGATTTTACAGTGGCTGATGTTATGGAAGTCAACGTCCCGATCATCGGGGAAGAATGGGAATTGGAAGATGTTCTACATTTGCTTGTAGATGCTGCGTTTCTTCCTGTTGTAGATGATAATCAATGTTTTAAAGGAATCATCACGCGCAAAGAATTATTAAAAGCGATTAATCACATGGCTCATGAATTAGAAAGAAAAAATATCATCTTACCAAAATCAGATGATGAATCTATAGAAATGAAAGTGATCTAAATATTGATAAATAACTATTCACTTTTCTTTGATTTTTTGATAAGCTAATACCTTATAAGTAGCACCATTGTTACTTAATTTGAAGGGAGTTATGTTATGGACGCATATGAAATCATTAACTATATTGGAAACGCAGAGAAAAAAACACCAGTAAAGGTCACGTTAAAAGGCAAGCTCAAGGAAGTAACATTTCCAGAAGAGATTCAAGCATTTACTAATTGTAAAACGGGCACTTTGTTTGGTGAATGGAAGATAATCAAAGAATTTTTGGAAGCGAATAAGGAGAATATCATAGATTACGTGATTGAAAACGATTCGCGTAACTCTGCTATTCCAATGTTAGATATTAAAGAGGTCAATGCACGGATCGAACCCGGCGCCATTATCAGAGATCAAGTAGAAATTGGTGACAATGCTGTAATCATGATGGGTTCTGTGATCAATATCGGTGCAGTGATAGGCGAAGGAACGATGATCGATATGGGGGCTATCTTAGGTGGACGTGCCACCGTTGGGAAAAACTGTCATATTGGTGCAGGAACTGTCCTAGCTGGTGTGATCGAACCGCCTAGTGCAGAGCCAGTTATCATCGAAGACAATGTTTTGATTGGTGCGAATGCTGTTGTATTAGAAGGTATTCGTGTTGGTGAAGGCGCAGTTGTTGCAGCTGGTGCCATTGTAGTTGATGATGTTGCACCTTATACGGTTGTAGCTGGTGTGCCAGCTACAAAAATCAAAGATATCGATGCTAAGACGAAAAGTAAAACGAATATGATGGAAGAATTACGCAAATTATAGTAATAAACCACAGCTTTTTGCTTAAATGGTTAAAGAATGAACTAGATACCACGTAAATGCTCAAACCCCAGAAACATGGAGGAAGACTTCTACTTCTGCTGTTTATACGAATTTTAAGTGAGTGAGATATGACTCGAAGAGTTATGTCCCCCTCACTTTATTTTTATCTAAAATAGCAACTGTTACTAGCATAGGTAAGCGAAGAGAAACAACAATAAAAACGTGCTTTAACATAAAAAGTTTGATACGTCCTTTAGTAGCTTGTAGGTCCAATGATCAATCACTTTTGTTGTAGCTGACTATCTAATACTGAGATTGCTTTTGATAAAAATTCATTCATTAATTGCAACTCTTTTTCGGAGTACTCATGAGCTAGATTTCTCATAGCACTATCCAAAGGCTGGTAAGCTTTTTTTATTTCCTCTTTATCTTCATATGTAGGTACAATAATGACTCGTCTTCGATCATTAGGGTCCTTTTCTCGCTGGGCATAACCTATTTTTTCCAATCGGTCGATTAAAGCCGTGATAGTTCCAGTAGATAAGCCAGTTTTTTCAGCTAGTTCACCAGCTGTCATAGGACCTGATTCATTTAATAAGTCAATTGAAATGTAATCATTTGTGGGGATTCCTAAAGACTGAATGATAGCTTGTTGATGTAAAATAGAACGTGAACCGTAACCTCGTAATAAAGAGGTAAGTTGGTTGATAGCATTAGTATTTTTTGAAATTTGATTGTTTGACAAATTAGATTCCTCGCTTTACGCTTAATATATCTCGTTAAACGAGATTCTTTTTAATCGAAATATATTTTAATATTTTTATCATAACAAACAGAGTATTCTGTGTAAAGCAAAGGAGGAATCGAGGATAGAATATATGAAATTATTGATTGTATATGGAACAAAATCGGGTGCGTCTAAAGAATGTGCTTATTTTTTAAGTACGGAGTTAAGTGGAGCCACTCTTTTGGATATCAAGCAACAGCAACCAAATATAGCTGAATTTAGTCATGTTATTATTGGCGCTGGTGTCCGAAACGATAAAATGTATAAACCAATCAGAGATTTCTTGAAGAAGAATCAAATTGAGTTGTTGTCTAAAACGGTTGCATGTTACTTATGTAATTCAAAACCAAAAACAACAGAACAAGTAATTGTTGATAGTATTTCAAAAGCTGTTAGAGAAGCATCGATTGAAATCACTTCTTTTGGTGGATATAAACCGTCATGGGTTCCAATCAGTGAGGAAAATAAACTAAAAGGAATCGATTTAGAAAAAATAAGTGAATTTGCTAAAAATTTTATCGAGTACATATAAATTTTTGGGAAAATAGTGCAAAATTGTGAAATTTATTATAAAGAAGGATTGACAGAAACCTGTTTTTATTCAACAATAAGTCATAGAGAAATAGAAATGAGGCAGATAAGTAGTGATTCAAAAACAATTGATCAAGATTCGTAGACAGCTGCATCAAATACCAGAAATTGGCTTAGAAGAAGTAAAGACACAACAATTTTTGCTAAGAATCATTTCATCAATTGAGAAAGACTTTATCGAAGTGAAAACATGGCAAACTGGAATTTTAGTATTTGTGCATGGAACTGCACCAACTAAAACAATTGGATGGCGTGCAGATATTGATGGCTTACCAATAACAGAAGAAGTTGTCTCTGATTTTCAATCTATACATGTAGGATCGATGCATGCATGTGGGCATGATTTTCATATGACAATCGGTTTGGGATTGTTGGAGCAGCTAACGATGAATCAGCCAAAAAATAATTATCTATTCCTTTTTCAGCCAGCAGAAGAAAATGAAGCTGGAGGTATGCTAATGTATGAGGCTGGCGCATTTGGTTCTTGGTTACCAGATGAGTTTTATGGACTTCATGTCAACCCTGATTTGCCAGTAGGAAAGATTACAACGAAAGTCGGTACACTCTTTGCCGCAACTTGCGAGGTTCAAGTTACTTTAACTGGAAAAGGTGGCCACGCAGCATTCCCTCAGGCATCAAATGACATGATCATAGCAGGGATGAGTTTCGTGCAACAAGCACAAACAATTGTCAGCCGAAATGTCAACCCCATCGAAGGAGCAGTAGTCACTTTTGGGACGTTCAATGCAGGAACTGCGACAAATGTGATTGCTGGAAAAGCGACGATTTCTGGTACGATTCGAACGTTGACAGATGCGATGAATCAGCTGACTCAAATTAGAATCAGGGAAATCGGTGCAGGGATCGCTAAATCTTTTAATTGTGAAGTAGCTGTTTCTTTAGAGCAAAAAGGATATCTGCCGGTAATCAACGACCAGCAGACAACAGAAAACTTCATGTCCTATATGGAAAATGAGCCAGATGTTTTATTTGAAGTGGCAGAAGTAGCCATGACAGGTGAAGATTTTGGGTATTTATTATCTAAGGTTCCAGGAACGATGTTTTGGTTGGGAGTCGATAGTCCTTATGGGTTACATTCGGCAAAATTCGATCCAAAAGAAGAAGCAATTCCATTTGCAGTCACACATATCAGTAAATTTCTGAAATCATTGGATAAGTAACTGATAGCTATTTTAATTTAGGAGTGTTGGAAATTTGAAAAAGGGTAGTATCGTTGGAATTATTGTAGGAAGTTTATTATTAACAGGTTGCTCAACTACTAATTTTTATAATAGAAAAAAAGAAGTAGGGATAACCGATCGAGTGAGTCAAAAAAATGACGATGGAACAACTGATAAAAAAATATATTTTGAAATAGAAGAGGCGATGTTCTCAGTTGATTTAATCAAGGGTTGGAAAGAATTAGAGGTTGAAGAGGTACATGAAGATGCCTCCGTTGCATTAAGTAATATGAAAAACACTATTTATTATGTTGTCATTGGAGAAAATAAAGAGGACTTCGAGAGCCTTGATTTCTATAAAGAATTAATTATAGAACAGATGATCGATGAACCTGATGAGGTTCAAGAAAAAGAAGTGACTAGAAACGGACTTAAAGGAACCAATTATACGTTTTACCAAGCGGTTGATGGAATTAAATTTTTCTATGATATTGATATTTTAGAAGGTAAAGAACATTTTGTTCAAAGTATCTCATGGACATTCAAGAGCAAAGCAAAAACAAATCAAGACACAATGGAACAGTTATTGGCAAGTATTGAAGAATAATAAGCCAATCCAAAACAGACAGAAACAACGCTCAATGAGTGAAGTTTCTGCCTGTTTTTATCTAGTATGATTGGAATATTTTCAATGATTACTTTATAGTAATCGGTGTATTTGGAATTGTGAAGTTTGCTTCAGATAATTTTTTTACATACTGTGTTAAAAATTCTTCTCTGACCAAGGCTTGTTTTCCGTTTAAAACATACATCGTGGTACGAATTGCAAAGTTTCCATTTCCAAGATCGACCATTCCAAAAATTGTAGGACCCGATTGAATACTTTCAGTGTATTTTTCTTTTAGTTCTTCGTTTACTTGATCAATCACAGCGATAATCGCATCATATCCTTCGTCTGGTATAATACGAACATCGATCAAGACTTGCATATTTGATCTAGAAAGATTACTGATGGTTGTGATATTTCGGTTTGGAATAAAATGAACCGTCCCATCTAAAGCTTTCATTTGAGTTGTTCTAAGTCCAACCGCTGTGACCGTTCCTTCAATACCTAAAGCGCTCAAGCGAATATAATCGCCAACATCCATTTGTTGTTCTAAAATAATGAAAAAACCCGTAATAATATCATTCATAAAACCCTGAGCACCTAAGCCAATAGCCACACCAGCGATCCCGGCTCCAGCAAGAAGTGAACCAACAGGTACACCGATTACCGTTAACAAAGAATAGACAAAAAAGAAAAAGAGTGTATATTGAAAAGCGTTGTTAATCAATGTATGTAAGGTTTTCAAACGACTCTCACTGAGTGTTTGTTTCTTACTGTAATTTCCATAAGCTTGATCAATTAATGACTTTCCTACTCGATTTAAAAAGGCAAAAAGAAGTATCAAAAATAAAAGATAAATTGTTTTTTCAATCAAAGTAGCAATAATTTGATCCCAATTGATGCCGTTCCAAAAGCGTTGTAAAGCATTAACTTTTTTTTCAGTGACCGTTTTTATATCCAGTGTAGAATCCATGGTACTTTCAATGGTGGAACTGGATAGTGCTTGTCCGAAAATAAACAAAGAGATCCCAACTTTCTTTTTAATCTATATTCATTTTATCATTATACTTGAAATTAAAAAAAGATGTCACCTTTTATGGAAAAAGCTTAACAAAATCATTGGAAATGTGTTACAATATTCTGAAAATAAGGAGTGATCATATGACAATTGATTGGGATAATTTAGGCTTTGATTATATAAAAACCCCGTTTCGCTATATTTCGATGTGGAAAGATGGCCAGTGGGATGATGGTAAATTAACAGAGGATAGTACGTTGCATATCAATGAAGGTTCGGCAGCACTACACTACGGGCAGCAATGTTTTGAAGGGTTAAAAGCCTATCGATGTAAAGATGGTTCCATCAATTTATTTAGAGTTGATGAAAATTCAAAACGAATGAATCGAAGTGCTAAACGTTTATTGATGGCTGAAGTACCCGAAGAAAAATTCATTCATGCTATAGAAGAAGTTGTAAAAGCAAATGAAGCATTTGTTCCACCATATGGCAGTGGCGGAACACTATATATCCGCCCGTTATTAATCGGTGTCGGGGCAGGCATAGGAGTAAGCCCAGCACCTGAATATCTTTTTACTGTTTTTTGTATGCCTGTTGGAGCCTACTTTAAAGGTGGTTTAACGCCGACAAACTTTATATTTTCTGATTATGATCGTGCAGCACCTCAAGGAACCGGAGCGATTAAAGTTGGAGGAAACTATGCAGCAAGTTTTCTACCAGGAGAAGAAGCAAAAGAAAGACACTTTTCAGATTGTATCTACCTTGATCCAATTACGCATACGAAAATTGAGGAGGTTGGTTCAGCTAATTTCTTTGGTATTACGAAAGATGATCGCTTTGTTACTCCACTATCTCCGTCTATTTTGCCAAGTATTACTAAATACTCTCTTCTTCATTTAGCAGAACATAATCTTGGACTAGAAGCAGTTGAGGAGGTTGTTTTTATTGATGATTTAGATCGATTTAAAGAAGCTGGTGCTTGTGGGACTGCGGCTGTGATCTCACCAATCGGCGGGATACAAACGTATAAAGATTTCCATGTGTTTTATAGTGAACAAGAAGTCGGACCAGTGACACAAAAATTATATGATGAACTGACAGGCATTCAGTTTGGTGATATAGCTGCGCCAGCTGGTTGGATCAGAAAGATAAAAGCATAACTTTATAAAAGCTCTCGTATTTTTGAATTAGCTTTAGTATAATGGTTGTTAGGGGATATAGTTAAATCTAATAATATGAGAGTTTGGAGAGTTAAAATGAAAAAAATTGTTTTGGTCGTTGCTTTATTATTTGTGTTATCAGGTTGTAATAAACCACTTACAAAAGAAAATGTACTTAAACGCATGGATACGCAGGAGGCCAAAGTGGATAGCTATTCATTGGAAATGGATCTTAGTGTAAAAATTAATGCGTTAGGTCAAAAAAATAGCTCAACTGTTGAAATGAGTTCTGAAGTTGACCGCAAAAATGATAGTTTCCAAATTGATGTATTGAATGCAGATGAGGAAGAGCTTGAAATTATTATAAAAGATGGGAAAGCTTACTTAGAAGATCGCCCAGGGGTTTGGAAAAAGACCGCTAAAGTGGATGCTAAAGAATTTAGTAAGCAAATTGATTACAGCGTGCCTTTAGAATTACTAAGTCTTGTTTCAGATTCATTAGATCTTGAGACAACGGACGAGGATTATCATCTGGTTTATGAAGGTTATGATAAAAAATTATTTAAAACATTAAAGAAATATTATAATGTTTCATTTACTGGTTTTGATATCGATGAAGACTTAACCATTGAGATGGATATACGTGCGGATAAAAAAACGTTCAACGTCCAAGAAATAAATATCAAAATTGTTGGAGAAAATAAAAAAGGACGGGTTGTTATTAGTATTGATTCAGAATTGGATGATTTTAATAAAATCGAGAAAATAGAATTGCCTGAAGAAGATTAATTAATCATATATTTCACTACTAAAAGGAAATGACGAGCGAAACTCGTTGTTTTTTTTTTCATTAAAAGTAAAAAAAGCATATAACCTTTTATGATCAAAAAGCTAAAGAATTGCGTATTGTTATTTTAGAGAACAAAATCACGAAGGGAAGAGGCGGATGAACAATAAAGTATTATTGATAATGATTTTAGGCTTAGTAATGCCAACTTTGATGATTGCTGCACCAGCTCTAAAACTTAGCAGTACATTGAAAGAAAGAACAGGATTAAAAACAATCAAAATAATAAAGACTGACACGATCAGTGAGAGGAAGAATCGATCATCTAAATACGCACGATTTTTAGCCCAGTCTGTAGAAATCTCTGATGATATTCATGAAATAATAAAGAGCGAAGAAACTGTATCTGATTTTTCAGAAACGATGACTGATAAAAGCCAATCAATTGAAGAATTTGTCAATAAAATAGGAGAACAAGCTAGTAAAATAGCTAGTTATCATGATTTGTATGCCTCGGTCATGATAGCACAAGCAATTTTAGAATCAGAAGCAGGAAATAGTGCTCTATCGATTCCACCGTATTATAATCTATTTGGAATCAAAGGAGATTATAAAGGTGCCAAAGTTGTGATGAAAACACAAGAAGACGACGGTCAAGGAAATTTGTTCACCATTGATTCAAAGTTTCGCCAATATTCGTCCTATAAGGAGTCTTTGGAAGACTATGCCATGCTTTTAAAAATGGGCGTAACTGGGAACACTTTATATTATCAAAGTGTCTGGAAAAGTCAAACTAAGAATTATCCAGAAGCTACCAAATCGCTAACTGGGAAATATGCAACGGATGCCCAGTATGACGAAAAGTTAAACCGCTTGATCGAAGTCTATCAGCTGACAAAATATGATATTGATCAGCAAGAAGTGCTAAGCAAATTGCGCGTTTTTACTGAAATAACAATTAAAGATGTTGCAGTAAAAATCAATGCAATAAAGCGGATAATAAATACTGAGTTGGGCGCAAAACACAAATGGAGAATTATACAACAAGTTTCGAAGTTAATTAGGAAATTATTTTTTTATGTGCTAAAAGTTTTGCGCTACTAATGCAATAATCAGCTTATAACTCACAGTAGAGATAAGCCAGTTGTTTTCCAATGGGTGTTTTAAAGAGTATAATATAAATGTAGGAATTGTTTAGGAAAGGAATGAAACAAATGTCTTTTGAAGAAACAAAAAAATTGGCCAATGGTTCTAGCATACCACGGTTAGGATTGGGTGTCTGGCAAGTAAAAGATGGAGATGAAGCAGTCGATTCTGTAAAATGGGCTTTAGAAACAGGCTATCGTTTAATCGATACTGCTGCCGCGTATAAAAATGAAGCGAGTGTTGGCGAAGGAATTCGTCAAGCAGGAATTCCGCGAGATGAGATATTTGTAACAACTAAGCTATGGAATGCTGATCAAGGCTACGAATCAACCTTACAAGCGTTTGACGAGAGCTTAGCCAAACTTCAACTAGACTATGTTGATTTGTATTTGATTCATTGGCCTGTTGAAGGTAAATATAAAGATTCTTGGCGTGCGATGGAAGAAATTTATCAAAGTGGTCGTGCAAAAGCTATTGGGGTATCTAATTTTCACGAACATCATATTGAAGATTTATTGACAATAGCCAAAATTGTTCCAATGGTTGATCAAATTGAGATTCATCCTACTTTGACACAAGAACCGTTACGTAAATTTTTAGCTGCAAATAAGATTGCGGTTGAAGCCTGGTCTCCTTTAGGGCAAGGAAAGATTTTAGCGAACCCAACTTTAATTGAGATTGGCAAAAAATATAATAAAACGGCAGCTCAAGTGATCATTCGTTGGCATTTGCAAAGTGATATCATTGTGATTCCAAAATCAGTTCATCAAGATCGAATCGAGCAAAATTTTGATGTTTTTGATTTTGCATTAACGCAAGAAGATATTAAACAAATTGATCAATTAAATACTAATGAACGCTTAGGTCCAGATCCAGAAAACTTTGATTTTTAAAAATGAATAAAGCAAAATAGCAAGAGAACTGTATCAAACGTTCTCCTGCTATTTTACTATTATTTAAAATTGATTGACAAAATAGTTAAAGAGTTTGAATTCCTTAGCATCTATATCAAAACGCAGCTCAGGATGCCATTGGACGCCTAGAATCCGTTGCTCCTTTGTAACGGATTCAACAGCTTCTACAATACCATCAGATGCTTTTGCTGTTATTTTTAAAGTGGGTGCTAATTGGTTGATGGCCTGATGATGATAAGAGTTAACACGATAATTAGATCCAAAAAGTTGATATAAAATACTGTCTCTTTCTACATGAATATCGTGTGTTGCAAATTGTGGTTGGGTAGGTTGTTGTCCATGTTTTACTGTCCAGTCACGGTATAATGAAAGATCTTGAAATAAGGTTCCTCCTAAAGTAATATTAATCAACTGCATCCCTCGACAAACAGCGAAAATAGGTTTATGCTGTTTGATTGCTTCTTTGATTAAGGCTATTTCAAAAAGATCACGATTGCGATTAGTTTCTTCTAATTTTGGATGAGGTTCTTCCCCAAAAAAGTCAGGAGAAATATCTTGCCCGCCCGCTAATAATAATTTATCGATTTTCGAAATATATCCTGCAGCAGTTTCAGCTTTTCCAATAGGTAAAATCATAGGTAAGCCTCCTGCTTGTTGTATCGCTGTCACGAATCCTTGTGGTGTATAAGATACATGGTTACCGTTGAAAACATCAACGGATTGAATAATTTGGTTTCCGGCTATGCCGATAGTGGTTGTCATCTGATCACGTCCTCAATTAATATGTAGAATATCAGTGTATCACTTTTTTAAAAAAATAGGGTAAAAATGATTTGGTGATTAAAATGTCAATAAAAAACAGCTACTCATTTATTAGGGAAACCTAAAACGAGTAGCTATCTATCTTTTAGCGAGCGCGAATAACTTCGATCTTATAACCATCTGGATCTGTAATAAAATAATACGATGGTGGTGTTCCAGGGAGGCCTTTCATATCGGTAACAGTAAATCCTGCGTTTTTTTGCTCTTCATGCAATTTTTCGATTTCATCCGTACTTATAGCGATATGTCCATAACCATCTCCTAAGTGATAGGCTTCATGATCATAGTTATACGTTAACTCTAGTTCATAACCATCTCCTGGTAAAGTAAGGTAAACTAAAGTAAATTTATGTTCTGGAAAATCGCGGCGGCGGCTTTCTTCAAAATTGAATGCCTTTTGATAAAATTCTAGCGACGCTTCTAAGTCTTTGACACGAACACAAGTGTGAGCCATTTTCATATGAGTCATCTTCCTTTCATAAATGAATCTTATCGCAGAATGAATCAATTAATCTGCTGATATTTTTATAGTAGCATAGACTTTAATGAAATTGTGAGTGAAATGATACGATATTACTTGTTCATGAGAAAATTCTCATGTAAAATTAGTTTAAACGAAAAAGGAGTTGTTTTTATGGAAACACCGTCATTTGGTGAAAAATCAGAAACACTGACTTATAAAAAAAGAATGGGTGCTTATATTGTGATATCACGACATAATGCAACAGAAATAGTGTTAGTTCAAGCACCTAATGGGGCATACTTTTTACCAGGCGGAGAAATTGAACAAGGTGAGACGAAAGAACTTGCGATTCATCGAGAAATGATCGAAGAGCTGGGCTTTGAAGTAGTCATTGGACATTACCTAGGGCAGGCCGACGAATATTTCCACTCCAGACATCGAAATACAGATTATTATAATCCAGGATATTTCTTTGTTGCAGATAGTTGGCGGCAAATATGTGCTCCGTTAGAAAAAACAAATACGATTAGTTGGGTCCAAGTAGATACAGGAATTGATTTGCTAAAAAGAGGTAGCCACAAGTGGGCAGTGAAAAAATGGCAGACAAAAAAATAAGCAAAGAATAAACCAATCTGAGTTTTATCTCTGCTTATTTTCTTATTGTGAATGAGCGATTCTTAGATTTATATATATTTCAATAAAATTTCTGCAACACCATCTTCGTCATTGCTCGTAGTCTGAACATCAGCTGCACGTTTTACACTGTCTGTGGCATTGCCCATAGCAACACCAATTCCTGCATATTCGATCATGGACAGATCATTTTCATTGTCTCCGATAGCCATTGTTTCTGCTTGGGAGATACCTAAATGTTCCGCTAATTTGGCTAAAGCATTCCCTTTACTTGCTTTTTTATTTAAAATTTCATAATAAAAATCAGTACTTTTTACAGTTGTATATTTATTAAGAAAATCAGCTGAAAGTTGGCTGATTGCTTTATCTAAAACTTCAGGCTCATCAATCATCATCATTTTAATAATTGATAATTCAGGTGTCATTTCTTCTACCGTACGGTATTTTAAAGGCATGTCAACAAGGTAAGCTTCATGCACTGTGTATTTACCAATATCTCGATTTGCCGTATAAATTGCTTTATCGTCAATTGTATGCAAATGCACACCAGCTTTTCGAGCGGTCAATTCAATTTCTAAAAAGTCATCATAGCTTAAGGTATATTGAGAGATGATTTCGTTTGACTTTGTCGCTTGAACTAAAGAACCATTATAAGTGATCACATAATCGTTGTCTCCGTATAAGTCTAATTCTACTAATTGTTCTGTCACGCCTGGCAAAGGACGGCCTGTACATAACACGATATACATACCATTTGCATTTGCTTTTTGCAGTGTTTCTTTAACTTTCGGTGTGATCTTTCTGTTTGAATCAAGTAATGTTCCATCGATATCGATTGCCACTAATTTAACTGTCATAATTTCCTCCTGTAAACCTATTCTTTATTTTTTCCTTCAACTTCAACCAATGCGCCATTATGAATGTAGGACGCAAACTCACGGTAGGTATCATCAAACAAATCATAATGATTCTGCCTTTTAGGATCGACCATTTCTTTTGGGAAATAAAAGCGTTCGTCGATTTGCGTTTGACCGGCAAGAGCTGCAACTAAGTGGCTGACTTTTGATAATTCAATCAATGTGCCATCTTTTTGCATGATTTCAATCTGGGTACGATGACTATTTTTTTCTGGACGGTAAAAATCATATGGTAAATCATAACTTGAATTGATCGCTGTATAATATTTAGGATTATAACCGACTTTCTCGATTAATGCTTGTAAATGTCGGATCGTCACGGAATCACGATTTCCAGAAAATGTCGCAGATTTTAATGGTTTACGTATTAAAAACCGGTTTGCTAAATCGTTTAAGATTGGATCTGGCAAGGAAGTCCATTGCGTAAAATAAGTATTCAGGACACCGTCATCTAGCTTTAAATATTCTTGTAATGAGAAGTTTCCTTTAAAAAAAGGGACTAAAAGTTGAGAATGCAGTTGATAATCCTCAGGCTGCTGTTCATATAATTCTTTTGCTCGATGAAGTAAGTGATCTAAAATAACTTCCATACCACGAGAAACAGGATGGAAATACACCTGTACATACATTTGGTAGCGGCTGACAATATAATCTTCTACCGCATGCATGCCGTTCATCGCAAAGGCTAATCCGTCTTTATAAGGTCGGATTACGCGTAAAATCCTAGTTAGATCAAACGTTCCATATTCTGTCCCTGTAAAATAGGCATCTCGTAATAAATAATCCATCCGATCGGCGTCAATTTGACTGGAAATCATTTGAACCACTTGCGGATTAGGATACTTTTTTGTGATAACACTTGCAACTTTGTCTGGAAAATCAGCTGCAACTCGATTTAATATTTGGAAAACTTCTGTCTCAGGAGATGTAATAATTTCTACTGTGATTGCTTCATGATCCGTCTGGAAAATGTGCTCAAATGTGTGCGAATAGGGCCCGTGACCAACATCATGAAGTAAGGCAGCGCACAAAGCAACGAGACGTTCATTATCATCCCATCCTTCTTCGCCTAAACGTTCGGCTGAATAATTCCGCTGAAAGATATCACAAATACGACGCGTTATTTCATAAACGCCAAGGGAATGGGCAAAACGGCTATGTTCTGCTCCGTGAAAGGTAAAAGAAGAGGTACCTAATTGCTTGATCCGACGTAGTCTTTGTACTTCTGCAGAATTAATTAAATCCAAAATAACCTGATGCTGAACGTGGATATAATTGTGAACTGGATCTCTAAAAACCTTTTCAATCGGTAAAATTTGATGTTTATACAGGGTTGGCATTTTTTCACTCCTTTTTAGTAATCGTTTCATCTAATAATTGATTTCGCTGCTTCATTTTCTCTAATTGTTTGTCGATTTCGGCAGTAAAGCAATCAGATTTAAGCAATTTTGGTAATGCTTGACTGTCTATGACAACCGATGTGTCATCTATTAATACGTTGATCAATCGCTTTTTCACCACTTCGATTGTTAATTTTTCGTTAAGCAACTCTTCTAAATTCGCCATAACTGTTGGATCAACAGGAGGATACCCATTTTTCCCGAAGTCATCTTGTAAGCTAATTCTATAGAAATCTCGAACGATTTCACCGCGTTTTTGTTGGTTACCATTGATACTCAAATAAATCATGATTGCAATACCGTCTTTTACACGGCGTTGCGCGATACCAGCAAACTTTTTACCGTTAATACTCAAATCAAACGTCCCGGGACAATAAGAATCAGTTATTTCGAAGGCTTCAATATCGTGGGTTATGTCACCGAATGCTCGTTTGATCCAATGCCACATATAATGATACGCTTCATCGATGCTGATTTTTTTACTTCCAGCATTTGGCAGAATCAGTGAAACATTTAAAATACCAGAATCAGCAATCACGCCTAATCCACCTGCATTACGTATCACAGTTTTATAGCCATTTTCCTTTAAAGAAATAAGTCCTTTTTTCAGATCAGTCACACGTGTATCTTTCATTCCCAAGATCATTGCTTGGTCAAGTTGCCAAAAATGGATCAACGGTTGCTGATTGATTCCAGAAAATGTGGTAAAGGTATCTGTTAAGGCAAAAGGCAAAAAGTAGTCTTTTGCTGTTAAGCAATTCTGATCATATAAAAAGACTGTATTGGTTGTAAATAATTGCGTTAAATTAGTCATCGTATTCTTCATCCTGTTTTACGCGAGAAACGTAATCCTTCACTTCTTTATTCATTTGATTATATTCATTTGTAAAACGCATTGGCTTACTAATAATTCTCATTGGCATGGTGGCTAAAAATTTACTGAAATCTTCCCGTGCTTCTTCTGTCAGGCGACCAGGTTTTGAGACTAAGCGTTCATAGAGGTAATGATAAAATTGATTCATTGCATCAATATCGATGCTCATTTGATTATGGCACTCGATACATTCAATGCTAGAAATGATTTCATTCATATATTGAATATCATGGAGTGTTTCTTTTTGGCAATGCATACAAAATAACATCGCTTCTTCATCGTGAAATAACATTTGTTCCACCTCCATTTTCTATTATATACGATTTATGAGAAAAATCATGCTTATCTGAATAGAAATAACAAGGAAATAGGCAATTTTTAAGGAAATCAAAAAATTGAAGAGAAAATCTTGCTATCCAGCTAAGAAAACTATAGAATATTTACATATGATTCAGGAGAGAACAAATGTAAAAGGAGTGAGGAGTTGAAGCGAAAAGTGGACAAGATTCCAGTGACTAGACCGATTGTTGCTACAGAAGCTTTGAAGAGAATGTGGGAAATTCGAATTTTTGAAGAAATGATCCAAGAACTTTTTGATGCAGGTGAATTATATGGCACGATGCATCTGTGTATCGGACAAGAGGCTACGGCAGTTGGCGGAGCAGGTAGCTTAAAACAGACTGATTGGATTGTTTCCACCCATCGAAATCATGGCCATTGTATTGCAAAAGGAACTGATATAAGAAGTATGTTTGCTGAGATGTTAGGGAAAAAAACTGGAACGAATGAAGGCAAGGGTGGTAGTATGCACATCGCTGATTTGAATATAGGAAATCTTGGTTCAAATGGGATTGTCGGAGCTGGTTTTCCAATTGCCGCCGGTGCTGCGCTGAGTGCCCAAATGCAAAATACAG
This sequence comes from Enterococcus ureilyticus, assembly GCF_001730315.1. Lineage (GTDB taxonomy): Bacteria > Bacillota > Bacilli > Lactobacillales > Enterococcaceae > Enterococcus_L > Enterococcus_L ureilyticus. The sequence continues at coordinate 30,804 of NZ_MIKC01000038.1, read as the reverse complement.
ATCAAGTAGTACTTTGTTACGCTGGCGATGGCGCTGTGAATGAAGGCAGTTTTCATGAAGCATTGAATTTAGCTTCTATTTGGAAGTTGCCTGTGATTTATCTCATTGAAAATAACCAATATGGAATGAGCAGCTCAATTGAGCAAATGGTCAATATTGACCATCTTTCGCAACGTGGTAAAAGTTATGGTATTGAAGGGATAACGATCGATGGTAATGATCTGACCGAGGTTTCCAGAACTGTTGCGCAAGCCGTAGAAAAGGCGCGAAACGGTAGTGGACCAACCTTGATTGAAGCACTGACGTATCGTCATAAAGGGCATTCTAAATCAGATAAATTACTTTACCGATCCGAAGCTGAATGCCGAGACTGGCAAGAAAACAATGATCCGATTGTACGATTAGAAAAAAAACTGATTCAAAATGGAGAAATTGAAGCGAACGAGATTCGGCAAATGGAAGAGGTGATTCGAAAAGAATTTGCAGACCTACTTGCTTCTGTGAAACATGATAGTGAACCGACAGTTGAAGACTTGTGGACGCATGTCTACGCGGAGGATACCTTATGAGAATAATCTCTTATTTACAAGCAATCAATGAAGCGTTAGATGAAGCGTTGAGCCAAGATGAACATGTTTTTCTTTTGGGAGAAGATATCGGTATTTATGGTGGTGGCTTTGGTGCTACCAAAGACCTTCAGAAAAAATTTGGAAAACAGCGAGTTCGCGATACGCCAATTTCTGAAAGCGCACTGGCGGGAGCTGCAGTGGGAGCTGCGATGACAGGAATGCGCCCTGTAATAGAATTACAATTCTCAGATTTTATTACTATTGCGATGGATCAACTGGTTAATCAAGCGGCTAAAATCCATTATATGTATGGCGGAAAAGCCAAAGTTCCGTTAGTGATGCGAACTGCAGCTGGTTCAGGAACAGGAGCAGCCGCTCAGCACTCACAGAGTTTAGAAAATTGGATGGCTCATATACCTGGGCTAAAAGTAATTCAGCCAAGTAATGCGTACGATGCAAAAGGATTGCTGCATGCCGCCATAAAAGATAATAACCCTGTGATGTTTTATGAACACAAATTATTATACCAAACTGTAGGAAGTGTTCCAGCGACTCCTTATACTATTCCGATTGGTGTAGCAGATGTTAAATGCCTTGGGGATGATGTGACGATCGTTGCTACAGGAATAATGGTCAATAAAGCGTTACAAGCTGCTGAGATTGTAAAAGAAAAAGGGGTCTCAATCGAAGTTATCGATCCAAGAACCTTAGTTCCACTTGATAAAGAAGCGATTTTAGCTTCTGTTAAAAAAACAAAACGAGTGATCGTTGCAACTGAAGCGGTTAAAAATAGTGGCTTTGGTGCAGAAATCACAGCAATAATTGCTGAATCAAAAATTGCTATGAAGTTGAAAAGCCCAATTATTCGCTTAGGTGGTGAGTTTGTTCCTATGCCTGCTCAAAAATTATTAGAGATGCGTGCAACGCCCCAAGTCGATACATTAGTTGCTGCAATAAATCAATGTATTAGTAAAGCGGGGCTTCAACGATGAAAATCAGTGAAGATCGCAGAAAAATCTTAAAAATCGTTACAATGTACTATGAACAAGGTTTGACTCAAGCAATGATCGCAAAAGAAATGCGCATTTCTCGACCTGTTGTTTCAAAAATTTTACACCAGGCAAGGGAATCTGGAATCGTTTCAGTTTCAATCAAAGATGAATCTGCTTATGCAGTTGCTTTGGCTTTACGCTTAGAGCGAAAATATCAACTTAGTGACGTTATTGTGATACCAACTAATGAGCAAAAAAAATCTGAAACCATTCAAAAGGAAGTAAGTCGGGCAGCTGCATATTATTTTAAAGACCGTTTGACAGCTGATATGAGTGTAGGCTTGTCTTGGGGAACGACCTTAGCAGATATGATCGATGAAATGCCCTATTGCTCATTTCCAACGATGAATGTTTGTCCGCTTGTAGGAGGTATTTCAAGTGAGCATCTGTATTTTGACACCAATCATTTAGTCTTCCGATTAGCTGAAAAAATCTATAGCCGTTGTCAGTATTTTTATGCACCGGCCCTAGCAGAAAGTATTGAATTAGCAAATGTTCTAAACAAGTCACAACTAGTTGGTCGTGCGATGGCACAAGCAAAGAATGTTGACTTTGCAATCATTGGCGTAGGGAATCCTATTGAAAGCTCTACGTGGATGCGTCTTGGTTATATCGAGACAGAAGAACTACAAGTGATAAAAGAAACTGGGGTAAAAGGTGATGCAGTAGCCTCCTTATTTGACAAAAATGGCAAAACAGTAAACAATGAAATAAGCAAACGAATGTTGGGTGTCAAAGTGGAAGATTTAATGGAAATACCTGATGTGATGGTCATTGGTTGTGGGGTAGAAAAAGCTGAAAGTATCAAGCCGTTATTGCTGGGAAACTGCTTGACTATTTTAGTTATTGATCAGACAATTGCCGAAGCCTTGGTTTAACCTTGACTGATGCATTAGTATGAAGTTAAAATACAAATGAGTTTGTTCTGTGTTTAATCATATCTAGCATTGCAAGCTAGTTCCTCAGAAAAATAAAGAAATATGATTGTGGCAAAAAGTGCCGCTCTGTTATTTCCCTATTTTTCTGACAGAGCTGAAAAAGCCCGTTACACTTTTAAAATAAGGAGAGTGCTTCAAATGGATTTGTCACAAGGAACACCTGTATCGATTCAATTAAAAACTATTGTCGATCAAGCAGGTGAGAAGAAAAATTTTTATTTTGATCTAGAAGGTCAAATCGTAAAAATAGGTGATACATTATACATTCGTTATAAAGAAGAACAAGAAGAAGGAGATCCTGTCCCTGTTACGATCAAGGTTGAGCCTGATGGTAAAATCCAGTTGATTCGTTCAGGTGGTATGAGGATGCGTTTGAAATTTGCCTACCAAGAGAGGTTGGATACAAGTTATAAAACGCCTTATGGATTGTTTCAAATCACGACTTTTACGCGTAATCTGCGTTTTAGTTTAAAGGACCAGCCAGTTGCAGGTAGTATTTTGATCGATTATGATTTGTATTCTCAAGCCGAAAAAATAGGGGAATATCATTTAGAACTAGAATTTACTGCCTAATTATGCAAGAATCAATTGATTTTTTCTTGATGTTTTTGTATGATAAGGAGTAGACTGTGAAAGGACGTGTACCGTTTGGAAATTAATGTATTTGACGGGTTGAACAAAGATGAATTATCCATGATCGAAGTTGCGCACGCAATTTTAGAACAACGTGAAGATGTGATGGACTTCTCTGATTTAGTAAACCAAATCCAAAATTATCTTGGAAAATCTGACAGCGAAATTCGTGACTCTTTAGCACAATTTTATACTGACTTAAATATTGATGGCAGTTTTATCTCACTAGGAGATAACCGTTGGGGCTTGCGCTCATGGTATCCATTTGATTCTATCAATGAAGAAGTAACGCACGGCTTAGAGGAAGATGAAGAAGATAAGCCACGTCGTAGAAAGCGTAAGAAAGTCAATGCGTTCATTATTGATGCAAATGACGAAGACGTGATCGACTATAATGATGATGATCCGGAAGATGCTGAATTAACGGACGATGACGACGATATTCTTTATGATGATGATGACGATGAAGAAGATGTAGAGATCAAAGCATATAACTCTGATCTTCAAGAAATCGGAGCAGATTCAGACGATGAAGAGGAAGAATTACCTGGAATCGAAGAAGATTTGACAATCATTGATGAAGACGATGTCGATGATGACTTTGATGATGAAGATGAAGATGAATATTCTGAAGAAGAGTAATTGAATAGAAGGAATGTTCTCGATTTGAGAGCATTTTCTTTTATTTTCTGATTTTTGACTTAGACAATCAACTTTTATAAAATAAAATCATTGACAAATGGTCTATATCTTTGTAAACTATGATTGTTAACAAAGTAAATAGCGTTTTCATGTGACTAGATAATACTAGGCATGGAAGAATTTCTTTAAAATATGATATACTCATATTTTGGCGGGATTGTTCTATGCTTTTTTTGTTGTCCTTTAGCAAGAAAACGGACAATCTACTTCTGCAGAAGAGGAATGTTTATGAAAATCAAAAAGGTGCTCAATCAAAACGCTGTACTCGTCATAGACGCTGGGCAGGAAAAAGTGGCAGTTGGAAAAGGCGTGGGTTTTAACAAGAAGAAAAATGATTTGTTATTCCCGCAACAAGTGGAACGAATGTTTGTAATGGAACCAGAAGGCTTAAAAAAACTTCAAGTTTTATTATCGCAAATCGATGAAAAGTATTTTTTTGTCACAGAAGAAATTATAGCACATGCTGAAACGATTCTTGGTGAAAAGCTGAATGAACATATCAATATTGGTTTAAGTGACCATATTGCATTTGCAGCAGAGAACATTCAAAATAAGATCATTGTGAGAAATAAGCTTTTGAATGAAATTGAAATTCTTTACAGTGAAGAATTTTCGATTGCCCAATGGGCAGTCGACTACTTGACTCAAACATTAGGAATTCCATTTAGCTATGACGAAGCCGGTTATATTGCAATCCATATTCACAGTGCTCGTAGTGGGCGCACGGATAATAGTAAAAGTATTCGTGAAGTCACAATTGTTTCTGAAATTATTCATTTAATCGAGCAAGAATTAGGAATCAATATTCATGATGAAAAGATGAGTTTGAGCTATTCGCGGCTGGTTAATCATTTACGTTTGTTTATTCACCGCTTTCAGCAAAGCCAGTACGCTGTATTGGATGATGAAATTTTGGATGTCGTGCGTAAGAAATACGCAGAAAGTTATGAGGTATCAAAAAAAGTCCAAGTTTTATTAATGAGAAATTTTCACTATCAAGTACCAAATGAAGAATTAGGTTATCTTGCCATTCATATCGAACGGTTGAAGATGATCAAATAAAAGTCAAGGGGAGAGACAAAAATGAAAGCATATATGCAAAGAATGGGACGCTCGTTAATGCTTCCTGTAGCAGTATTACCAGCTGCTTCTCTATTGGTAGGAATCGCAAACTGGATCGTGGGGACAGTGGGTCCTAGTGCGGCTACAACATTTTTAATGAATGGTGGATTAGCTATTCTTGATAACTTGGCATTATTATTCGCTGTTGGTTTAGCATTGGGGATGTCAAAAGATAAAGATGGAGCAGCAGCTCTTGCTGGTTTAGTCGCTTATTTAGTTCCGAAGACAGTGTTAGGAACAGCTTCTGTGCAAGCAATTATGGGATTAAGTGACATTGCGGATGTAAATCCAGCATTTAACAGTATGGGCAATAACGTATTTGTTGGAATCATTGCTGGTTTAACAGCTGCGGCAATATACAATCGCTTTTCGAATGTGAAATTACCGATGGCACTTTCGTTCTTCAGTGGTAAACGTTTAGTTCCAATTATGTCAGCTATTGCAATGTTGGCAATTTCATTTGTATTGTTGTTTATCTGGCCTGTTGTCTATAATGGCTTAGTCGCTTTTGGTGAAGCTATTTCTAGTTTAGGTTTTGTTGGAGCTGGTTTATACGGATTCTTCAACCGTTTGTTGATTCCAACAGGCTTGCACCATGCTTTGAACTCAGTATTTTGGTTTGATGTTGCCAATATCAATGACATTGGGAATTTCTTAGCAGGACAACAAGCGTTAGATTCAGGCAAAGCGATTATTGGTCAAACAGGTATGTATCAAGCTGGATTTTTCCCAGTAATGATGTTTGGATTACCTGCAGGGGCATTCGCAATTTACCAATGTGCTCGTCCTGAAAAGAAAAAAGTAACGGCTTCTTTAATGTTAGCAGCCGGTTTTGCTTCATTCTTTACAGGTGTAACTGAACCATTAGAATTTTCATTTATGTTTGTTGCATGGCCGTTATATGTGGTACATGCTGTGCTTACTGGTTTATCTTTAGCATTCTCTGCTTTTATGCATTGGACAGCAGGGTTCGCATTTAGTGCAGGGTTTGTTGACTTCTTCTTAAGTCTAAAAAATCCAGTAGCCAATCATCCATTGATGTTAGTTGTTCAAGGTGTTGTCGTAGCGGCAATTTATTACTTTGCGTTCCGTTTTGCCATCACTAAATTCAATTTAATGACTCCAGGACGTGAAGAAGGTGAAGGCGAAGAAACACCTGATTTAGATACTACTGGTGATAACAAATTTGCAGTCTTAGCAAATAAAATCTATCAAGGTTTAGGTGCCGATGCAAATGTTACTTCCATTGATAATTGTACAACTCGCTTACGTTTAACTGTAAATGACACAAGCAAAGTTGATCAAGCAAAAATCAAAGCAACTGGCGTTCCAGGTGTGAAAGTAATTGATGGCACAAATATTCAAGTAATCGTTGGTACAGAAGTTCAATTCGTAGCAGATGAAATGAACAAAATACACAATGGTGCAGCTTTGGTCACAGGTGAACCTGTAAGCAAGCCTGAAGTGAAAACAGAAGCGCCAAAAGTAACTGCAAAAGAAACGGAATTATATGCTGTTGCAAACGGAAGGCTTATTCCAATTTCAGAAGTTCAAGATGATGTTTTTTCAGCAAAAATGATGGGTGATGGCTTTGCGGTTATTCCGACTGATGGAGAAGTATCAACACCTGTTGCAGGTAAGATCACCAGTATTTTCCCAACAAAACATGCTTTAGGAATTCAAACAGATTCTGGCATTGAAGTTTTGTTACACATGGGCTTAGATACCGTCGAGCTAAAAGGGGCACCATTTACTTTACACGTTGAGGAAGGTCAAGTACTGAGACAAGGGGATAAAATAGCGACAATCGATTTAGCAGCACTAGCAAATGCTGGTAAAAAAACTGACTTGATTGTTGTTTTCACTAATCAAGATGTTGTAGAAAACTACGATTTAACAAAAACAAATCAAACAGTTTCTGCTAATAATTTGATTGGAAAAGTAACAGTAAAATAATCATTAATGGCTATCTGAGATTATTCTCAGATAGTTTTTTTGTACTATTGCTTTATTTTTTTTCTATGATATGGTTAATGTGTACTTGTTTTATGTTTTAAAGTTTCAAGGACTTCCTTTTGAAAAAATAAAAAATGATTGTGACAACAAACGTCGCCTTCATTTTTTCCTGTTTTTTTGACAATATAGAATAAGTTCTTATCACTTTATAATTTAGGAGGAGATTATCTTGCATGAATAAGGCTGGACACAAAGAAGTGCCAGTTGATGATCATACGGTTTCTTTGTGTCATATTGAATAAATATGATAAAGATGAAGGAGCAAAATTACATGATTATTATTAGAGGGAACAATCCGAGAAAAATTGATAAGATTTGGGATTTAGTAAAAAAGAAACATACAGGAAATAAAATTGCGATCGTTGGGTATCCTGGAGAAATTCCGCATAATTTTATTCGTGCAAAGCAAATGCCTGCTTATGAAACAATGACAAAACACAATACACTTGACGATTTAACCCATTTTTTAAGTGAGACGAAAGATCGTTTTGAAGCGATTATTCTTTACATTGATTGTGAGTCTCACTTGATAGAATCAATAAAAGCCATAACAGAGACTTACAAAGAACAGTTTATTTTAACTGTTTATGACAAAAAGGTATATGAACAAGTGGTTGATGGAGAATAAAGGTGGTAGTGGTATGAAGGAGAAGACTGAACAATTATTAGGCTTGATCCAAAAATTTCAAACGGAAGACTTATCTTTAGACGATGCAATTAAGCTTAGACGATTATCCGCCGAATTTGCCAATCTTTGCGGTGAGGCAGTTGAGGAAAAAATGGATCAGTTTTACAAAGAAAGAGTAACAGGTTGAATGTCTTATCAAAAAGAGTAGAGTAAATTCTGCTCTTTTTCATTTACTTATAATTAGTAAGCAAATAAGTTGTGTATTTTAAAAAAAGGAATATAATAACACTATGAAGGTCAGAGAAGGTCAATTCATGTTGATTCTTCAGAAACCTTTAGAAGAAAATAGGAGGTTTGTAAATTATGGCAAAACAACATTATGACAGAAGTAAACCACATGTAAATATCGGCACGATTGGTCATGTCGATCACGGTAAAACAACATTGACCGCTGCAATCACCACAGTATTAGGAAAAAAAGGCCTAGCAAACCCTCAAGACTATGCTAGTATTGATGCAGCACCAGAAGAACGTGAGCGAGGTATTACAATCAACACCTCACATGTGGAATATGAAACTCAAGCTCGTCACTATGCTCATATTGATGCACCCGGACACGCGGATTACGTTAAAAACATGATTACAGGGGCAGCACAAATGGATGGTGCGATTTTAGTCGTATCAGCAACAGATGGACCGATGCCACAAACACGTGAGCATATTTTGTTATCTCGTCAAGTAGGTGTAAAATATTTAATCGTTTTCCTTAACAAAATCGATTTAGTTGATGATGAAGAACTGATCGATTTAGTTGAAATGGAAGTGCGTGAGTTACTGAATGAATATAATTTTCCTGGAGACGATACACCAATCATCAAAGGCTCTGCTTTGAAAGCTTTACAAGGAGATCCTACGGCTGAAGATGCAATTATGCAATTAATGGATACTGTGGACGAGTATATTCCAACACCAGAAAGAGATACGGACAAACCACTATTATTACCTGTGGAAGATGTCTTTTCTATTACAGGTCGCGGAACTGTTGCTTCTGGACGTATTGATCGTGGGAAAGTAAGTGTTGGAGATGAAATCGAAATTGTCGGAATCAAACCTGATACGCAAAAAGCTGTAGTGACAGGAATTGAAATGTTCCGTAAAACCTTAGATTATGGTGAAGCAGGTGACAACGTCGGCGTTCTTTTAAGAGGAATCACTCGGGATGAAATCGAACGTGGCCAAGTGATCGCAAAACCAGAGTCTATTACACCGCACACAAAATTTATTGCAGAAGTATATGTTTTGACGAAAGAAGAAGGGGGACGCCATACACCATTCTTTACAAATTACCGTCCGCAATTCTATTTCCGTACAACAGATGTTACTGGTGTAGTAGAATTGCCAGATGGTGTTGAAATGGTCATGCCTGGAGATAACGTTACGATCGATGTTGAATTAATACATCCGATAGCGGTAGAACAAGGAACAACATTCTCCATTCGTGAAGGTGGTCGTACTGTTGGGTCTGGTATTGTAACTGAAATTGAAAAATAGCAAAAAGAGAATCTTTGATAAACATATCAGAGATTCTTTTTTTGTTAACAACGGAAAGTACACTTTTAGTATTTGTGATATACTATCTGTTAAAAAGAAAAGGGAGTTAAGGAGAATGAAAAGTACGGTTTTAAGAGTAGATGCGTTTACAAATACTCAAGGAAAAGGCAATCCAGCAGGTGTGGTACTGAACGGTGATTCATATAGTGTAGAGCAAATGCAGGAAATTGCAAGAGAAGTTGGTTTTAATGAAACTGTTTTTGTATGCTCAAGTGATCGTGCAGCCATTAAATTAAGGTATTTTACTCCTGGTCATGAGACGCCACTTTGCGGACATGCGACAATCGGGGCCATCTTTGCTTTATTTAACAAAAAAGGCAGCTGTCAATTAGAAATCGAAACCGGTGCAGGTATTTTGCCGATCATCTATGAGGAAGAAACGCAGAGAATCACAATGAAACAAGCGCAACCGCAATTTATCGATTTTAAAGGGGATCGCTCCGCCTTATGCCAAAGTCTTGGTATTAACTTAGAAGATCTTCATGCTGATTGGCCGATTCAGTATGGCAATACTGGATCATGGACTTTACTAGTACCTGTTATTGCGCCAGAAGTTTTAGATAAAATGATTCCTAACCCTACAGTATTTCCAGATATTTTAAAGGAAATCCCTAAATCTTCAATCCATCCTTTTGCTGTTGTTTCAAAAGATGAAGCGGTTTATACGGCTAGACACTTTTCTTCGCCCTTTTCTGGGACAACGGAAGACTCAGTGACAGGAACAGCTTCAGGTGTCATGGGAGCTTATTTGCTGAACCACGTTTATGAAAATGATCATAGCAAAATGATCCAGGTTAACCAAGGACAACATGTACAAAGAGAAGGAAAAGTTTTGGTTCATATTGTAAAGGCTGATAATGGTGACCACGAAATCAGTATCTCTGGTACGGCTTGTCTGAATCACTCATTTGAAGTGATGATAAAACAAAAAAGAACTGAATGACTTCAGCTCTTTTTTTGTTTAACGTTGATATCTGTTTCTAAGAATACGACGAACACCGTGTATCTTTTTCTGTTTTTCAATCGGTGCATTGTCAATGATCAATAAGGCGATCATAACGTAGGCGATAAAACTATCCCGAGAGTATAACGTATATCGTGAAACCCACTCCGCCGCATATTTTTCTTTATAATCACGTAACCCTCGAAACGAATAAAAACGTGAACCGAATTCATATACTAAATAAGCAATTCGTTCTTGAATAAAGCTTTTTTTTGAAGTACCAACATTAGATAAAGGAGCCATTCCTAAATTGAAATACGTAAAACCTTCCTCGTTCATATAGTTGAATAAAGAAATGAATAGATAATCCATCACGCCAGAAGGTGCTTCTTTACTGTAACGCATCAAGTCGATCGTTCCTTCTTCTGTAGTATAAGTTGGTATAATGTTTGCAAAGGCAACGATTCGCCCCTCTTGATTTTTAGCGACAGCTATTTGTCCACGCTGTAGATAAGTTTCAGAAAAGAAGCCTAATGAGAACCCTTTTTCCTTGCGACTTCCTAGCCATTCATCAGAAACTTGTTTTAGCTCAGACATTAATTCATTCGAAAATGGAGGTTGTAGGACTTCAAATTGATAATTTTCTTTTTTAAAGCGGTTCATGACTGCCCGTTCACTTTTCATTTTCTTTCCAGAGAGAGTGAAGTTAGCTAAATCAACATGTGCTTCTTCCCCCATTTTGATAAAGTCGTAGCCAAATTCGTGTAAATACATCACAACTTCTTCGGATGACTCGTAAAAAACAGGAAGATAGCCCCAACGATCTGCTTCGGTAATAAACTGTTCAATTGCTTCTGGGAAATCTTCTTTCTTTCCAGAAGGATCACCCATGACAATACACTTATTATTGAATGTCTTAAATTGTAACAAAACAGTCTCTTGGTTTTCCGAATTGGTATAGATATACATCTCTTTATCTTTTAGAAAAATAAGTTGACTATCTGTATTTCCACCATACGTTGTTAAAAGGGTAAAGGCTCGTTTTTCATCTAGTGGAGTGCCCAATTGGTATCGTTTCCCTTCAAGATAACGGATAAACAGATAACTAAACAACGTTACTAATAAAATACCGATAAAACCGGAAAACCAAATTTTTTCTGATGGAAAGAAAAAGAATGAAATAAAATGACGATTATGATGAGGGAAGGTAGGTAAATTATACACGCCGATCACAAGATATAAAATGGTCAATGTCAGGAAAATAATGCCATCAATTGTGATCATTTCCCAAGAATAAACTAACTGTTCTCTAAATAATTCTCTTTTGGAGAAAATAATAATAATAAGTAATAAACTAAGAAAAATAAGGACACCCCAGCTGAAATCTTTCAAAAATGTATAAAGGAAAGTTACCAGAATCAACCCAATTGTGGGCAAGTAAGCACGCTTGACCCTTGCGGCAATACCTCGACCTGTAATGAGTAAGAGAAACCCTAATAAAATAGCCGGAAATTGCGTAATAATATGAAAGGAAAGCGGATTTAGCTGCTTTAACCAGTTGAACTGACTAAAAGCTTCTGGAATAGTAGCAGATAATACGATCATGATTCCAGAAAAATACATTAAGAAAACAACAAACTTATGCGCTATTTCTGTAGACAGTTCTCGTGGGATTCCTGAATAACGTGTATTTAGACGATAACTTAGATTCTTTATAAAAAATATAACGCCGATAATAAAAGGAACAATGTAATAAAAAAGACGATAGAGTAATATCCAAGCAACAACGACTTCTCGATTGATCCCTAAAGCTGAGAGACCAATGATCATCATAATATCAAAACTACCCAGCTCACCTGGAATCATCGAGACGATTCCAATGACGGAAGCTGCAATAAAAAGAGGCACAACTTGCAATGGATGCATTGTAACGCCCATCAACATTCCAATCAGTAAAAAACTTCCTATAACGCCTGTCCACTCTAAAAATGAAGTTAGAATAAGCCCAAAGCGTGTTTGGCGATCAATATCCCCAATATATTCGTCTTTTCTAAATAAACTTACAATCAAAACAACAGGGAAATACAAACCGCCGCCAATCAGCCAAATCCAATATTGCTGTAAATATTGATTTGTGTGAACAAACATGACAAGAAAGAAGGCCATAAGGCTATAAATAGAAAGTCCGGACATCAAAAAAATCAAAATTTTAGACAATGCACGAACGACGGCTTTGCCATCTTTCTCTTTTCCATAAAACTCAGAGCGCAATCCGATACTGACTAAACCACCAAATCCGGCAACATTGTTAATCGTATTGATTACCCAACTACTTTCAATAAGAAAAGTCTTATCTAGTTGTTGTTTTAAGATCTTATTAAGAATCACATCGTAACCAATCATTGGAACAACAGCAATTAGCCCAATCAAAAACATTAAGCCGATTTTCCAGAGCGCAAGATCTTGAAAAATATCCGAAAGTTGCTGGAATGAAATTGTTTTACTGATTGATAATAATTCACGAAAAACGATGATTATGACTGAAAAAATAAAAATTGTTTTAAAATAGCTAAAATGATCTTTGATCCATTGGAGCATTTTCTTCATTTAATTGCACCTACTTTTCTTTTAAAAATGATAGAATTTCTTGGTTAAATGTTTTGGGGTCCTTTCTAGCAAAAGAATGTCCTTGTCTTGGAATTAGCACAAAAGTAGCATGTGGAATTTCTTTGGCTAAATACATTGAATGGCTACGCTTGATAATATCATGTTTGCCGACGAGTACTAAAGTCTTTTGGGAAATCTGCTTTAAATCTAAAGCAGTAATGGTGATATCCTGTACCATCAATCGAACAATCGCCAGTCGCTGTTTCGCTTTTTGACTGAACAAAGCCAATAATCGAAGATAAATATATTCAATTGCCGTCAGAATTCTTACAGGAAAATGAACCCCTTGAACAATTGTATTTCCCGCATTCAGTACTAAACGATGAACAGATTCAGGATATTTCTTTGTAAAAACCATGGCAAGATTTGCTCCATCGCTAAAACCGACAATATCTGCTTGAGGGAGTTGTTCTTGAACCATGATATTATAAAGGTCGTCAGCCATTTGCTCAAAGGTTAAATCAATGCTGGTGTTTGTTGAACGGCCATGGGCACGACTGTCAACCGTATAGACTGTGAAATAGCGGCTAAATACAGGTACTTGTTTTTCAAAATAGCGCCCACTTCCTCCATTTCCATGAAGTAAGAATAAAGGGGTGCCGTGACCTGAAACTTCATAATAAATGAGGCTTTTATCCTTTGTTAGTAGAACTTTCTTTTCTTTTTTCATATCCTTACCACCCATCTCGTTTAGTATAGCGGTTTTTCAAAATATTTAAAACTAAAATGGATAGAAGAATAGTAGCAAATTTTTATTAAAGAATGATAAAGAATCAACCTTTTTTTAGATTTTTTTTGAATAATAACGTATTATGAAAACTACACAAAAAAAGTTTGGATGATAAGATGAGTAAATTGATGAAAATCGCAAAAAGAATACTTTGGTTATTTCTTCTGTTATTGATCATCGGTTTGGGCTACTTTGGTTTTAAAATTCGCCAAAATGTTCAACAGGTTATGACTTATGAAACAGAAGTAGAACGAGTAGTAAAGAAAAATAATATTCCTGAATACAAAAATTTGGTGTTAGCAATTATTTATACTGAATCAAAAGGACTTTCAGAAGATTTGATGCAAAGTAGCGAGAGTGCTTACGGTAAAAGACAAATGATTGGTAGCACGGAAGAAAGTCTTGATGCGGGGGTCGCATTTTTAGCCCAAGCAATCGAAAAATCAAATGAAGCGGGCTGTGATATATGGACAGCTGTTCAAGCGTATAATTTTGGATTAGATTATATTGCCTTTGTTAAAGAGCAGGGAGGTAAAAATTCAGTTCGCTTGGCAGAAGAATATTCAAAAGAAGTGTTATCACCATTACTTGGAAATACGAATCAACAAACCTATCGATATTATCGTCCGCAAGCGCTAATTTATAATGGAGGATTCTTATATAGTAATGGCGGGAACATGTTTTATGCTGATCTGGTCAAGATGAACCAGCAATTTATTAAATGGTTAAAATAATTTAAAGGCTAAATTAGTGATCCTTAAGAATGTCGTCTATTGAATGGTACGAATTCTTAAGGATTTTCTTGAACTTCTTTCTATTTACAAGTAAACTAAAGAAGATATAGTTTCAACAAGGAGAAAGTAGGGAATTAAATACATGACAAATAAGTTTGACCTGAAACAAGGATTGACTCAAATAGAGGTAGAAGAACGAAAAAAACAAGGTTTACAGAATGATTATGAAGAAAATGTGGCTAAATCAACAAAAGATATTATTTATGATAACCTCATGACATTGTTCAACTTTTTAAATTTTGGAATTGCACTCTGCCTACTTTTTGTGGGTGCGTATTCTAACTTAGCTTTTTTAGCTATTATTCTAGTCAATATGGGGATGGGGATCTATCAAGAAATTCATGCTAGAAATTTAGTTCAGAAGTTATCAATTGTTTCTAAAGAAAGCGTTCATGTGATTCGTGAAGGAAAAGAAGTAGAGATCGATACAACAGAATTAGTGCTGGATGATATTGTTGTGATTTCTGCTGGTGAGCAAGTTCCTTCAGATATGGAAGTTATAGAAGGAAAAGCAGAAGCGAATGAAGCCTTATTGACCGGTGAGTCTGATTTAATCGAAAAAATAGCTGGCGATGTGTTACTATCAGGCAGTTTTCTAGCAAGCGGGCAAGTTTATGCAAAAGTTGTTCATGTTGGAGCAGATAATTATGCGGTTAAAATCACAGCAGAAGCAAAAGTGCATAAACCAATTCAATCTGAATTAGTAAATTCAATTCGCAAAGTATCTAAATTCACAAGTTTAGTGATTATTCCTTTAGGGATCATTTTATTTGTGGAAGGTTTCATGATTCGTAACTCTGGAATTGAAGCATCTGTAGTGGCATCTGCTGCTGCTTTATTGGGCATGTTGCCAAAAGGATTGGTCTTGTTGATCAGTATCACCCTTACAACAGGTGTTGTAAAACTAGCGAAAAAACGGATTTTAGTTCAAGATATGTACTCAATCGAAACATTAGCTCATGTTGATACACTGTGTTTGGATAAGACAGGAACAATCACTGAAGGAAAAATGAAAGTTCAAAAAGTAGCAGTCTTACATGCAAGTTATCATGAAAACTTTCCGCAAATCATCGGTAGTTATTTAGCGGAAAGTACAGATAATAATATCACGATGCAAGCTATTCGGAATCACTTCGATCTTTCCAATCGTTATGGAGCAGTAAAGAGTCTGCCATTTTCTTCTGAAAGAAAATGGGGGGCAATTGAATTTAACGAATTAGGAACAGTCTATCTTGGAGCGCCCGAAAAACTGGTTGCTGCCGATCGCTTACCAAAAGAAGTGATTGAAGCGCAAGAAGAGGGATATCGAGTGCTAATGTTAGGAATTGCAGAAAATACATCATTAGATGAAGAAAAGATACCTTTTTTAGAACCATTAGCAGTTTTAGAAATTGATGATCCGATTCGTCAAAATGCTAGTGAAACATTAGCCTATTTACGTGAAGAAGGGATTGACTTGAAAGTGATTTCTGGTGACAATCCTGTGACAGTTTCTAATATCGCTCGCCGTGCTGGATTATTTGGCTATGAATCATATGTTGACATGTCAACGATGGAGACAGAAGCGCAAGTGCGTCAAGCAGTCCATGACTATACGGTGTTTGGTCGAGTAACGCCGCAACAAAAGAGAACGATTGTTAGAGAATTAAAGGATAACGATCATGTGGTTGCAATGACAGGTGATGGAGTTAATGATGTCCTAGCATTGAGAGAAGCAGATTGTAGTATTGCTATGGCTGAAGGTGATGGGGCTACTAGACAAATTTCAAACTTAGTATTATTAGACTCTGATTTTACAACACTGCCAGATGTCTTGTTTGAAGGTCGACGCGTGGTCAACAATGTGACAAAAGTTGCTAGTGTCTTCTTTATCAAAACGATTTATTCATTTATTTTATCCATGATTTGTGTCTTTACAACAATCGCATTTCCTTTTATACCAATCCAAATTACCTTGATCGATTTGGCAATTGAAGGATATCCAGCCTTCTTCTTATCATTTGAAGGCGACAAACGTAAAGTTAAAGGGAAATTTTTACCGACTGCACTAAGAAATGCATCCGTTAATGCAGTCTTAGTTGTATTAAACATTGTGACAGTTTATTTGATGGGACAAAATCAAGGCTTTAGCCAAATGGATACCACAACACTAATGTATTACTTGTTGATTGGAATTAGTTGTATGGCAGTTGTTCGGGCATGTTTACCGTTCAATCCATTACGTATTTTCTTAGCAGTCACAACCGTAGGTGGAATTTATGTGGCGGCAATGCTGTTCCACAGTATTTTAGAAGTAGGCTTTTTAACTCAGCAAACCTTACCGATATTTGCGGTAATGATGCTTATTAATATCGTGGTTCGGATCATGATTGGTCTTTTCCAAATGAAACGAGCTGGTAAAACCATCAAGGATCTTTAAAATGTCATAAAAGGTATGGAAATAGGGAGGGGTATCTATGAGTGGAGAGTATCAAATGCGCAAAACTATCGGAAAATGTTTTCGATCTGCTACAGATAATTTTAATGGCGTTATTCGAATATATGGTAGTCCTTATATGTATCGTGTAATTAATGGTATCCCTGAAAAGGGGGCGATGCTGGAAGTAGTAGATTTTTCCAGTACTGAATTATTTGTAACGGTGAACAATTATTTATTCGAAAGTGATGTGAATTATATTGATAATCCTTAATATTTTAATTTTTATCCTCGTTCTTGTTTTGATTTTGGTCCTTATTTCAAAAATGGTGATTATCGTTCAACAGGGTGAAGTGAAAATCGTTGAAAGTTTTGGGAAATATGTTAAAACGATCGATCCAGGTCTTCATTTCCTAATTCCTGTTTTGTATAAGGTACGTGGTCGTGTTTCTTTAAAACAAACACCTTTAGAAATTGAATCTCAAAGTGTAATCACCCGTGACAATGTAATTGTTGAAGTTGATGAAGCAATCAAATATCACGTGACGGATGTTCGTGCGTTTGTCTATGATAACGAAGATTCTGTTACCTCAATGATTCAAGATTGTCAGTCAAACTTACGTGGAATCATCGGTAAAATGGATTTAAATGAAGTGCTGAATGGAACAGAAGAAATCAATGTTAGTTTATTTGAAAGTGTAAAGGATATTACGGCAGGTTATGGTTTGTCGATCGACCGAATCAATATTGGTGAAATTTCTGTTTCGGATGAAATTGTCAATTCGATGAATAAACTAATCACAGCTAGTCGAGATAAAGAATCGACGATCACGATTTCAGAAGGTAGAAAGCAATCGATTATTTTGGATTCAGAAGCGAATGCTTCGCAGATGCAGATTGACGCCGAAGCTCGTGCAAAACAAACAAAAATCGATGCCGAAGCTCGTGCGCAACGTACGAAAATTGATGCTGATGCAGAAGCCGAACGAATCCGTATTACAACAGAAGCAGAAAGACAACGTATTTTGGCTTTGAATCAAGCCATCAAAGATAGTGATTTGAATGAACAAGCGTTGGCTTACCTAGGAATAGAAGCCTTTAAACAAGTTGTTAGCAGTGATGCAAACACAGTGATTTTACCAAGTAATATGACAGAATTAGGAAATATTCCTGTTGTTAAAGAATTATGGACTGCACAAGATACGCAAACCAAAGTGTGATTTTGAGATAGACGTTGAAAAAGTTAAAGAGAAAAGACAGATGAACGTATATCTGTTTTTTCTTTTTCATTATACGAAGGTTACTATACTATTATTATGTAAACCTAATCAGATGAAATCAAATGTTTTGAAAATAAAGATGCAATTTACTTGAAAATTATGTTTAGTATGATACAATGAAATATGTGTAATTGTGTCTTTATAAAAGTCGCGCTGAAGATTTCAGTGCTTTTTTACTGACTATCGCATAAATTAGCTTTTCGCTATTTTGGAGGTGAGAACAGTGGCACAAAGAATCCCTCAAGAAGTGATTGAGGAAGTAAGACAACGTACGAATATTGTTGATGTAGTTGGACAATATGTTCAATTGAAAAAATCCGGCAAGAATTATATGGGTCTATGTCCGTTTCATGAAGAACGTTCCCCTTCATTTTCAGTAGCAGAAGACAAGCAAATTTTTCATTGTTTTGGCTGCGGAAAAGGTGGAACTGTTTTTAATTTTCTGCAGGAAATAGAAGGAATCAATTTCCCCGAATCTGTCCGCAGAGTTGCTGAGTTAGAGCAGATCCCAGTGAATATCGATTGGACTAATACGATGGATTCTAACCCAACGGAAAACGTACAAAATCGCAAATTGATCGAACTTCATAAAAAGGCAGCAGATTTATATCATCATGTTTTGATGAATACTCAGATAGGTGAACCGGCGTTAAATTATTTATTGGAACGTGGGTTAACAAAAGAACTCATTGAAACATTTAAAATCGGTTTTGCTCCTCAAAAACGCGACTTTTTAAGTCAAGTATTCCAAAATGAAGAAGTCGCTGAAGATTTATCTAAAGAATCTGGATTGTTTATCCAAAGAGATAATGGTGAATTTTTAGATCGCTTTTATCAACGAGTGATGTTTCCAATCAGCGATGATCGCGGAAACGTGATTGCCTTTTCTGGGAGACTTCTTAAAACAGAAGATTTTCCAGGTGACGATATGCCTAAATATTTAAACAGTCCGGAAACCATCTTGTTTAATAAAAGAGAGACATTATTTAACTTTGATAAAGCGCGCAAAGAAATCCGTAAGGAAAATACCGTGTTTTTATTTGAAGGTTTTATGGATGTGATCGCGGCATGGCAGGCTGGTATCACTAGTGGCGTTGCTTCTATGGGAACTAGTTTGACTAATGAGCAGATTCGTAAACTTGAACGTGTAGCAAAAGAACTTGTTGTTTGCTATGATGGAGATACTGCTGGAGTAGAAGCAACAAATCGAGCAATTTCATTATTAAGTGAACATAGCAGGTTTCAATTAAGTATCGTAAGTATTCCTGAAAAATTGGATCCAGATGATTATTTAAGAAAATACGGCAACGACTCTTTTCGGGAGTTAGCACTCCATGGTCGAGAAACGGTGTTTAGCTTTAAAATGCAGTATCACCGTTTGACTAGAAACATGAATAATGAAAAAGAGCAGCTCGATTATGTCAATGAATTATTACAGGAATTGTTACTAGTTCAATCGCCTCTAGAGCGTGATCGTTATCTAAATCAGTTGGCGCAAGAATTTCAGTTGTCCTTCCACTCTTTAGAAGAACAGTTAAAACAACTGGAAACACAACAACGCTCTACGAAGAGAAGGGAAAGACAGCAACAAGTCGCACCGCCGCCTCAAGCGTTTGATGAAATGACGGGTCTAATGGAACCGCCAGAAATGTTTGAAGAAGTCGTTGTTCCTTCTACACAAAATAAATTACCGTTAACACAAGTAGAAAAAGCAGAACGTACATTATTGTATCGTTTGATGAATGAACAAAGTGTTCGAAATCAATTGATTCAATTACCTGAGTTTAATTTCGCACATGATCAATATCAAGAGCTTTACCTATTATTAGATAGCTACATGAGTGTTCACTCGGACTTTTTACTTGCAGATTTTATCGATTATTTAAAAGAAGAAACGATAAAAAAATTGGCAATCGATATTTCGTTACAGACGATTTCAGAAGAAAGTTCTGAAAGAGAGATTGCGGATGTGATAAGGGTGATTGCAAATTCTAGTTTAGACGATTTGATTCAGCAAAAACAATTGCAAAAAAAAGAAGCTGAACGTCTTGGGAATAAACAATTGGTAGACGAACTAGCGATCGAAGTGATTAACTTAGTAAGACAATTGCAAAAAAGTCGTACATTGTCATAATGAATATGTCCAGATAATGTATTTGACTATTATTTATATATTTAATCGAATGGAAAAATGAAGGGGGCCTTCTTTCATGGAAAAAGAAACAGAAAAAAAATATGCAGCTGCATTGGCGGCCTTTATCAAAGAGAGCAAACCGAAAGGCAATGTTCTTTATGATGATTTAACAAACAAATTAGCAACGCCGTTTACATTGAATGCAGACGAAATGGAAAAATTGATCCAAAAAGTTGAAGATGCTGGTATCAGTGTCGTAGATGAGAATGGTGATCCAAGTGAACATAGTCTAAAAAAAGATGCAAAAGTTGCTGAAAAAGCCCAAATGGAAGATTTATCTGCCCCTACTGGTGTTAAAATCAATGACCCTGTTCGTATGTACCTGAAAGAAATCGGGCGTGTACAATTATTAACTGCAGCGGAAGAAGTCGAATTAGCACTAAAAATCGAAGAAGGCGACCAAGAAGCAAAACAACGTTTAGCAGAAGCAAACTTACGTTTAGTTGTTTCAATTGCCAAACGTTATGTAGGTCGTGGGATGCAATTCCTGGATTTGATCCAAGAAGGAAATATGGGACTAATGAAAGCTGTTGAGAAATTTGACTATCGTAAAGGGTTTAAATTCTCAACGTATGCTACTTGGTGGATTCGTCAAGCAATCACTCGTGCTATCGCTGACCAAGCAAGAACGATTCGGATTCCTGTGCATATGGTGGAAACGATCAATAAATTGATTCGTATCCAACGCCAATTGTTACAAGATTTAGGTCGGGAACCAACGCCTGAAGAAATCGGTGCAGAAATGGACTTACCAACTGAAAAAGTCCGCGAAATTTTGAAAATAGCACAAGAGCCTGTTTCTTTAGAAACGCCAATTGGTGAAGAAGATGACTCTCATCTTGGAGACTTCATTGAAGACCAAGATGCAACTAGTCCAGCTGAACATGCTGCTTATGAATTGTTGAAGGAACAATTAGAAGATGTTTTAGATACACTGACTGATCGTGAAGAAAATGTTTTACGTTTACGTTTTGGTTTAGATGATGGACGTACCCGTACTCTAGAAGAAGTGGGGAAAGTTTTTGGTGTAACTCGTGAACGAATTCGTCAAATCGAAGCCAAAGCACTACGTAAACTACGTCATCCTTCTCGTTCTAAACAATTAAAAGATTTTCTTGAATAAGAAGTTTTTCTTAAAATTTGAACAGCTCTTTTCGATTTCTTTCGGAAAGGGCTGTTTTTAACAATCGTAACAAAAAAGTTATAAAGTACATATTGGAAGAAACAAGATTTTATGGTAGATTAGATTTAGGAATCAGTAGAATGTGAGGCGGAATGAATGACGAAACAATGTCCGAATTGCGGCACCGAAATAGATAATCAAGCAGAAACTTGCTCTGAATGTGGTTACTCATTTAATGAAGAGCAGACACAACAGAAACAAGACAAAAAAGCAGAGACTTCTAGTTTTCTAAATAAAGAACAAAATGAAAATATCGAATGGTCTGAATTGAAAGATATGAGCATCGGTCATGTAATGACGATGTTCAATGAAGAGAAAACAGAAGAAAAAGCAACAGAAGGAATAGCAGAAACTAAAACAGAAACGCCAGAGGAAAATACTAGACAAAACACAAAGGAGTCATCCTCTACAAAAGAAGAAACAAGCCCAGTGATCTCAAAAAAAGAAGAACTGGAAAATACTGCAGCACTGAATCAATATATCAATGAACATAAAAACGAGCAATCAGACAGCCCAGTGCGAACAAATAAAGAATCTAATAACGAATTAGCAAGTGATCAATTGGTTAAAATCGATGAGCCGTCAGAATCAAATCATATAGGACAAGATGAAGTGAAATCAAATGAACTAGAAAATGAGACGAATGGCTCAACGAATGAAAAGTCAGAACAAATAAGAAAAGATAGACCAAAAGATGAAATCACAAAATTCACTAAGCCTGCAGAAACTGGTGTAACAACACCGATTGGTCCGAAAGCATTACCGAATAAACAAGCGGAGATTCCATCAAAAAGTAAAAAGCCCGAGGAAATCGAGATGGATGCGGCACCTATTTTCTTTAAAGAACCTGAAGTGTCTAATACCATAAAAGATCAATTTGAAAAGCAAACCGAGACAAATAAAACGCAAGAAGAAAGCAAAAATAAGGCTGTTACTACAGCCGTAACGAACAATTATAAGAAACTTTCTATTGTTTTAGCGGCAGCTGTTGTCTTAGCCGGAGGTTCATGGTTTGCGTATAATCAAATGCAGAACAAATCTGCTGACCAAGGGCAGGTAACACAAAACAAAGACAAATTAGTAATACAAACCGAAAAAGAGTTAAATAGCTATTTTACCGATGATAAACAATTGTTTTTAAAACCCGAAATGGTAAGTGTTAGCACAAAAACGATCAAAGAAAATTTAGATACATTAAAAGAAACGTCTAATTATAAGGCATTAGAGGAAACATATAATAAAGTCATTGATAAACAAGCAGCGATCACAAAAGTAAATGAACTATTTACTCAGCCAATCATTGATGGTAGCAAGCTAAAAGATGCAACAATCAAAGCAGACAAAAAAATTGATCTTGCCAAGCGTGAAGAGCAAGATGCGTTTGATACATTATTAAATCAAGCGACTGATCAAGCTGTGAGCCAGTATGATCAATTACAAAAAGCGAAAGCAGCGGTCGATGTTTTTTATAAGGATAATGCATTGACAGAAGCTTTGACAAGAGAAAATTATACAACGGCAAAAAATGAAGTAGATCAAGTTAAAAACGTAGAATTACGGAAGCCCTTGAGTGATGTTTTAGTTAAGGCAGATAAATCATTGGCCGATGCAGAGGCTGCATCTATTCCAACGCAACAAGTTGTGCCAGAGCAAACACCAGCAGTTTCTGATAATCTAGAAAATAATACACAAACAACAGCAGGTGTTCAACCAGATTCAGATACTTTTTCTGCTCCTAATGCACAAGGAGTTTATACGGCTCCAGTTTATTCGGTGGATTCCAACGATGTCAGTGATCTGAGCAATCCTGCTTGGAGTTGGGCACCTGGTGTTCAGGAGAAAGTAATTGCTACGTGTATCGAACGAGGCTATATAACAGCCGGAGCCTACTCGTTACAACCAGCAAGAATCATCAATGGTGAAGGTTATTACAATCTCTATGGAGCTGATGATCAATATCTTGTGACGATCAATGCCAAAACGGGTTGGTTTAAAGGTAATGCTTCAAGAAATGCTGGAAGATAGTATTTAATTTTTGTGAAAATAAAAGTGAGGTTGGGACAAAAGTGTTTTTTCCTTTTGTTTCACCCTCGTTTTTCTTCCACTGCATATAAAAGGAAAAATCGATGACGATTGATTTTAGAAGCAAGGAGAACAGTATGGAAAAAAAAGAATATCTAACGTTTAAGGAAGGTGTCTATGCTTGTATACCAACCATTTTAGGTTATTTGGGCATCGGGATTGCAGCAGGTGTAGTTGGTAAAAACGTCGGATTATCGGTTTTAGAAATAGCGTTAATGTCGATTTTGGTTTATGCTGGCGGAGCACAATTTATAATCTGTGGTATGCTTGTGATTCATTCACCGATTTCAGCTATTATCTTTACAACATTTTTAGTCAATTTACGGCATTTCTTAATGAGTATGTCTGTTGCGTCCTATTTTAAAAAAGAGCCGCTGATTACTAGCATTGGTATTGGTACACTATTGACAGATGAATCATATGGTGTTCTGATGGGGGCTTTGAGTAACGAACATCGAGTCAGTTCAGCTTGGACGCATGGATTGAATATAACGGCTTATTTAGCTTGGATTATTTCAACAATCGTTGGTGGAGTTTTAGGTACATGGATTCCTGACCCTTATTTATTGGGATTAGATTTTGCTTTGGTGGCAATGTTTGCTGGACTATTTGTTTTGCAAGTAGATGGACCAATAAAGAAATATACGAAAGAAACGTTGATCGTTTTAGGCACAGTTTGCGTATCACTTTATTTATTAATGGGTTTTCTTTCGCCAGAACTATCCGTTTTATTTGCAACTCTTTTAGGTTGTACAGTTGGGATGGTGAATCATCATGAGTAGCAATTATGTATTATTAACAATTTTAGGTTGTTCGATCGTCACTTGGATACCGAGGATACTTCCTTTTCTAATTTCAAAACGTGTGGATTTCCCAGATTGGTTTCTTCGATTTTTATCTTATATTCCAATTTGTATCTTGACGGCACTCTTATTTCAGAGTATTTTAGAAGTTCAGGCGACAGGCTTTCCTAAAGTGAAAACGTTAGAAGCGTTAAGTTGTATTCCTACTTTACTTGTTGCTATTCGTACAAAAGATTTAATGAAAACAGTTGTAGTAGGAATCATTACAATTGCCGTATTACGGATTTTTTTAGGCTAAGTGCCAGAAGGAGAATAGTATGAACGAACTATTAGCGAATATTTTTACAGCATTAGTGATCGATGAAAATGAGACCCATTACTTTTTACAAAAAAATGGGATTACTTTGCGTTTATCTAAGGAAGAAGGAACGCATGAAATTGGGGAAGCTGTAGAAGGCTTTGGTTATATGAACCAAAAACAAGAACCTGAAATGACAACAAATATTCCAACTGCTCGAGTCGGGCAATATGCGTTTGGAACAGTCACAGGCACTAGGCGCGATTTAGGTGCCTTTGTGGACATTGGATTAAAAGATAAGGATGTTGTTGTCTCTTTAGATGAACTGCCTGTAATGCGTGAATTATGGCCTAAAAAAGGCGACCAGCTGATGGTTTCCTTAAAAGTTGATAATAAGGAACGAATTTGGGGAGAACTAGCCGATGAGAAGATTTTTAAGGCGATGGCAAAACCAGGAACAGAAGAGCTGAAAAATGAAAATATCAGTGGTATCGTGTATCGCTTAAAGATGATCGGTTCATTTGTTTTGACCGATGACTTTTATATTGCATTTATTCACCCTTCAGAACGTTATCAAGAACCTCGATTAGGTGAACGCATCAATGGTCGAGTGATTGGTGTACGTCCTGATGGTATTGTGAATATCTCTTTAAAACCTCGTGGCTACGAAGCAATTAGTGATGATGCTGCAATGATTTTGACATTCTTAGAACGCTCTGCTGAGCATAAGATTCCATTTACAGATAAATCAAATCCAGAAGAGATCAAACAAACTTTTGGTATCAGCAAAGCTCAATTCAAACGTGCAATCGGTAATTTATTGAAACAAGGAAAAATTATTCAAAAAGCAGGATTTACAATTTTAAAAGAAGAACAACAAGAAAAAGAATAGATCTTTCATTCTAATTGAGAATCACTTGCAAAAATATTCGAGTTATTTTATACTTATTATAATTTAGTGCTATAGAAATTCAAATCTAGATTAAAATAATTATAAATAAGGGGCTGCATTTATGGATTCTACTGCTGCTTTAAAAAAAACAAAACAACAATTGCATGAATCTGGTTTCAAACTAACGCCTCAACGAGAAGCAACTGTTTTGGTATTGCTTGAAAATGAGAAAGATCATTTATCAGCCGAAGAAATTTACTTTTTAGTAAAACAAAAAAGCCCAGAGATTGGTTTAGCAACTGTTTATCGTACACTAGAAATTTTAACTGACTTAAAAGTCGTTGACAAAGTAAGTTTTAATGATGGATTAGCTCGTTATGACTTGCGCAAAGAAGGAGCAAAACACTTCCATCACCATCTGTTATGTTTAGAATGTGGGAACATCGAAGAGGTGGAAGAAGATTTGCTAGGAGAAGTGGAAGAAGTGGTGGAGCAACGCTATCATTTTTTAGTAAAGGATCACCGTCTCACTTTTCATGGTATTTGCCAAGAGTGCCAACAAAAGAAAAAGAATCAATCAACTGACGAGGTGGCATCAGCGCTTTAAATCCTGGATAGTTCTATAATAAAATTACCTATGACATGATGCTGATCCAATTGAAGTGTCACTTAGATAAAACTCATTAAACTTTTTCTCAGTGACTTTCTTTCTGAAAAAGATTGACAATTTTGAAAGAATCTCTTACAATGACTTCAATAAACAATAAAAGTTTTGATAAGAACTAGTAAGATAGTACAGGTGAACAGAAAGTAGCCGGTTGTTGAGAGGCGCATGATCCTAAGGTATCCGAATTCCTCTTTGAACTTCACACCGAATCAAGTAGGCTGTGACGGCTAAGTGCACCCGTTATTGTGCCAGGGTATAATTTTGTACCTGATAAGTCAATGAGTGCAAACGAATTGTAAACAAAGGTGGTAACACGGATCGATCGGTCTCGTCCTTTTTCAGAAATGGAAAAGACGAGGCCTTTTTTATTTACTAGATCAGTCTTTTATTGTTTGAGTGTCAGATAAAATGAAGGGAAGTTATCGTATGAGTTTTAAAGCATTGAGTGAACCAATCAATTTTGAACAAGTAAAAGCACTATCTAAATTAACACCTGAACAAGAACAATTAAAAGCAATTAGAGATCAAGAATTAAAAGAAATCATTGAAGGAAAAAGTAAAAAAATCTTGCTAATAATTGGGCCTTGTTCTGCTCACAACGAAGAAGCTGTAATGGAGTATGTCACTCGACTCGCTAAATTACAAGAAAAAGTCCAAGATAAAATCTTTATGGTACCACGAATCTATACCAATAAACCAAGAACAAATGGCGACGGCTACAAAGGTTTATTACACCAACAAAATCCCGAAGGAAAAAGTAATCTGATCAAAGGAATCGCAGCAGTTCGTAGTTTGCATAACCGTGTTATTAGTGAAACTGGTTTAACAACTGCTGATGAAATGCTTTATCCTGAAAATTTAGAATTTGTACAAGATTTAGTGAGTTATATCGCTGTTGGTGCACGCTCTGTTGAGGATCAACAGCATCGTTTTGTCGCAAGCGGGATTGACCAACCAACAGGGTTGAAAAATCCGACCAGTGGGAATTTGAAGGTCTTATTTAATTCTTTATATGCTGCACAACAGAAACAAGAATTTATTTTTAATGGTCTTGAAGTCGAATCAAGTTCAAATCCTTTAGCACACGTTGTATTAAGAGGTGGCTTAAATGAATATGGTGAGAATATTCCAAATTATCATTATGAAGATTTAGTAAAAGTAGTTGATCTTTATAAAGCGGGTAAGTATCAAAATCCTTTTATTGTCGTCGACACAAATCATGACAATTCTGGTAAAAAGCATACCGAACAAATCAGGATCGTCCAAGAAACCTTAATCAATCGGACTTGGAATACTGATATGAAAAATTGGGTGCGAGGATTTATGATCGAAAGTTTCCTTGAAAGCGGTCGTCAAGAAGCGGATGGGAAAATATTCGGCAAGTCGATTACCGATCCATGTTTAGGTTGGGAGGAGACAGAGGAATTAGTGAAATATATTGCGGAACATGCTTAATGACTTTAAATGAAGATTCAATATAAAACAAGCTTTTCACGAAGACCTGTACATTCGTGAAAAGCTTATTGTGTTGTTCTTTAAATGTAAAAATGCCAGATATTACAAATTAGCAAATTTTTCCAGTAAACGAATCATTTGGCAGGTGAAACCATACTCATTGTCATACCATGCAACAGTTTTAACCAATTGATAATCCCCAGAAGTCGTAACTTCAGTTTGAGTTGGGTCAAAAATTGAGCCTTCTGTTGTGCCGATTACATCGCCAGAGACGATTTCACGATCGTCATAGCCGAATGAAGGATTATCAATGGTATGCTTTTTGATTGCTTCATTTACTTGATCTGCAGTAACCTTTGTTTTTAAAATCGATACCAATTCTGTTAAAGAGCCATCAACGACTGGCACTCGTTGCGCATGTCCTTGCAATTTTCCATTCAATTCAGGAATAACTAAGCCAATTGCCTTGGCAGCACCTGTTGAATGTGGAATCGTATTGTCTGCGGCTGAACGAGCAGCTCGTAAATTGCCGCCTTTAACTGGTCCATCTAATAACATTTGAGTAGAGGTGTAGGCATGAACGGTTGTCATGGTACCAACCTCGATACCGAATTCATTATTTAAGAAATAAGCCATAGGAGCTAAACAGTTTGTTGTACATGAGCCTGCAGAGATGATCTTATCTTCTGATGTTAACGTGTCATCGTTGACATTATAGACAATGGTTTTCATATCACCAGCTGGAGCTGAAATTACAACTCGCTTTGCTCCAGCATCGATATGCGCTTGAGCTTTAGCTTCTGACGTGTAAAAACCAGTACACTCTAAAACAATATCGACGCCATTTTCTTCGACCCATTTCAACTTACTTGCATCAGCTTCGGCATACACTTTAGTTTCTTGACCATCAACGACGATTGAATGATCTGTCGCGGTAACTTTTCCAGGATACGTACCATGTGTCGAGTCAAACTGTAATAATTGTGCCAACATGGTCGGGCTAGTCAAATCATTGATTGCGACAACTTCAATATCATCAGAGACTTCTTTGATGCGACGAAAAGCTAAACGACCAATCCGGCCAAATCCATTGATTCCTACTTTTACTGTCATACTAAATTTCCTCCTTAAATTAGATACATAATAAGCTTAATCAAGCTTATTGTTGGGTAATAAAAAATGAGCAGCATCATCGAATCGTTTGTTTAAAAAAACGATGAAATACGCTATACTTATAGCATGAACGCTTTTCAAACTTTTGTCAAAAATCTTGTCTTCTTATAAGTAATGGAGTCGGGGCTATGAATAGAGTTCAAATTGTAGAGGTACTTCAGACCAATTAACAAGTTATTGCAGAAGGAGAATCGTTTTATCAGCGAGTTAGTTACACGATATGAATCATTTAATGTCGTGATTTCTGTTTTTCATGATGACATGGATGATTGCTCGAGATAGCTAAGTAGTAGTGCTGTTGTCATAGCTCTAACGACTATCGATTCTCGTTCATAAAAACGAGTTTGGCTAGACAAATTCAGCTTTAACCTTTACAATAAGAAAGGCTTTCAATGAAATCGCAGTATTAAAAAGTGAAAGAGCAGTAAATAATGTAAACAAAAGCAATGATGAGATCGAATCGCTTCTTTTTATGTTTGGAAACGAAACACGTTAGTCATTGTCTTTAAGATAGGAGGACAAAAGATGTCCATGTTTTTAGATCAGGTAACAATCGATGTCAAAGCTGGTAAAGGCGGAGATGGAATGGTTGCCTTTCGTAGAGAAAAATATGTACCCGACGGCGGACCGGCCGGAGGAGATGGTGGTCAAGGAGGAGACGTGATTCTTGTTGTAGAAGAAGGATTACGTACATTGATGGATTTTCGTTTTAATCGTCATTTTAAAGCACAACCTGGTGAAAATGGGATGAGTAAAGGCATGCACGGCCGCGGCTCAGAAAATACCTTTGTAAAAGTTCCACCAGGTACAACCGTTCGGGATGCTGAAACAGGGACGCTGATCGGAGATTTGATTGAAAATGGTCAAACATTGACTGTAGCCAAAGGTGGACGCGGTGGACGCGGGAATATTCGTTTTGCTTCTGCTAAAAATCCAGCTCCTGAAATCGCAGAAAATGGCGAACCCGGTCAAGAAAGAAAAATTGAATTAGAATTAAAAGTGCTAGCTGATGTTGGTTTAGTTGGTTTCCCTTCTGTTGGAAAATCGACTTTACTATCTGTTATCTCTTCTGCTAGACCTAAAATTGGTGCCTATCATTTTACGACATTAGTTCCTAACCTTGGAATGGTATCAACCAGTGACGGACGAAGTTTTGCAGCAGCTGATTTACCTGGATTGATTGAAGGCGCATCTCAAGGCGTTGGACTTGGAACACAGTTTTTACGTCATATTGAGCGTACCAGAGTTATTTTACATGTGATTGATATGAGTGGGATGGAAGGCCGCGATCCTTATGAAGATTATCTTGCTATCAATAAGGAACTAGCATCACATAACATGCGTTTAATGGAACGTCCCCAAATCATTGTAGCAAATAAAATGGACATGCCAGAAGCGGAAGAGAATTTAAAGAAATTTAAAGCGCAAATTGAAAAAGAACGGACTGATGAGTACGCAGATCATTTGCCGATTTTTCCAATTTCTGGTGTGTCGCGTAAAGGGATTGAACCATTACTTAATGCAACTGCCGATTTAATTGATGTAACACCAGAATTTCCATTATATGAGGAAGAAATAATAGAAGATACAGTTCATTATGGATTCCAACCAGAAGGACCAGAATTTACGATTGATCGAGATTCTGATGCAACTTGGATATTATCTGGAGAATCATTAGAAAAACTGTTCCAAATGACGAACTTTGAACACGATGAAAGTGTTATGCGTTTTGCTCGTCAATTACGCGGTATGGGTATCGATGAAGCTTTACGAGCTCGTGGAGCGAAAGATGGCGATATTGTTCGAATTGGTGAGTATGAATTTGAATTTGTTGATTAGATGAAGAATCATAAGAAAAGGGTTCTACGTCAAATTGTGTTGGTAAGCCAAATAACTGAATAGAAATCTAGGTCTGGTAAGGGTAGCACATTCTTATCAGGCTTTTTTTATTGTTGT
>NZ_MIKC01000037.1 GCF_001730315.1 Enterococcus ureilyticus | reverse complement strand
CCTCTGGGCGGACGAGCCTTGGCTAAAAAATACGGACTCCCATCAAATGCCTTAATTTACAATTGGAAACACTCCTATCAATTATTTGGGAAAGAAGGGCTCAAAAGACACCGTTCACTGACAAAATATACTAGTGAATTTAAGCGAGATGTATTACACTTTATAGAAACGACAGATGCTTCTTTCGGTGAAGCAGCAAGACAATTCAAGCTGCCTAATGGGTCGATGATTTCTCGTTGGCAAAAGAAATACATCGCTGGTGGTCAAACTGCTCTGTCTAATCAAAAAGGGAGACCCAAAAAAAGGATGAACAAACCAACAAAAAAACAGCAAGAAACAAGCAAACTATCTCGTGAAAAGGAATTAGAGCGTGAGAATGAACGTTTGCGAATCGAGGTCGAGTATTTAAAAAAGCTACGGACTTTCCAACAGACTATTATGGCGAAGCGAAAAGACGAGTTCAAACCAGAATAGCCATAGAACTTATTGGAAAGTATCGTCAAGATCATGTATTACAAGCGATTAAGCTACCGCGTTCTACCTTCAATTACTGGAAAAAACAGATAACGAGCGAAGAAAAAATGACTCACATAGAGAAATTGATTCAAACAATTTTTGAAGAGAATGATCGCAATTATGGCTATCGTCGAATCAAACTGGCTTTAGTGAATATGGGCTATCAAATCAATCATAAGAAAATCCGACGAATTATGAAGAAATATAACTTAGTATGTATAAGCTTTACACGTCGTTCAAGAAGGTATCGATCTTACAAAGGTTTGGTGGGAACCTTGGCTAAAAACAAGGTGAATCGCCGCTTCTTTAGCACGATTCCAAAACAAAAAATCTTTACAGATATTTCAGAATTCCACTATACTGAACGAAATTCCGAAGGAATTAAACTAAAAAGAAAAGCCTATCTCAGTCCTTTTCTTGATGGTTTTAATGGAGAAATCATTGCCTATCAATTTCAGCAAAAACCAACGTTGGATTGCGTATTGATTCCTTTAAAAACA
>NZ_MIKC01000036.1 GCF_001730315.1 Enterococcus ureilyticus | reverse complement strand
CCGACGATAGGGGCAGTCCGCGGTTTGTTCTATGGCTTCTTTTTGAGCATCAAGAACGGCCTTTGCATTTGGTTTTTCTGATATTCGATAGGACAGAATTTCCCCGTTAAACAGATCTAGGAATGGGTCTAAATACAGCTTCTTGATGACAGGTTTTCCGTTCGTATCTTGTTCATAATACTTAAATTCAGAAGTATCAGTTGTAATCTTTTGATGAGGAACCGAGGTAACAAATCGTCTGTGAATCCGATTCTTTGCCACTCGTCCAACAGTCCCTTTGTAGGAATTGTACTTACGTGATTTGCGTGTAAACTTTACGCTCTTCAGCCCAAGCTTACGCATGATTCGACGGATTTTCTTTTGATTTACCTTTACTCCCTGTTCGTTCAGGGCGATTTGAATCCGACGATACCCATAGTTCCCATCGTTTTCTTCGAAGATTTCTTGAATGGTTTCCTCTAGCTTGGCATCTGGATTCCCACGATTCAATCGCTTTTGCCAATACATGTATGTCGCTTTAGGAAATTTTGTCGCTTCAAGAAGAATCGTTAATCGGAACTCCTTTCGGAGTTCGTGGATGATTCGTGCATCTCGTTCTTGAGTCGATCTGGGATATTCATACCTAAAGCTCGGAGCTTTTTTACGAAGGCCAGTTCTGCACGAAGCAGTTCATTTTCTCGTTCCAGTTCTTGTTCACGCGTTAACGGCCTTTTTGGTATTTGTTTCTTCTTTTTCTTAGT
Organism: Enterococcus ureilyticus; assembly: GCF_001730315.1. Lineage (GTDB taxonomy): Bacteria > Bacillota > Bacilli > Lactobacillales > Enterococcaceae > Enterococcus_L > Enterococcus_L ureilyticus. Next base: position 360 of record NZ_MIKC01000036.1, on the reverse strand, counting down.
CATTGAAGGCCTTCCTTTCAGTTTCGGTAAGAGACCTTCAATGCCTTCACGCAGAAATAGTTGGTGCCAATGTTGGAGTAGATTTCCAGATGGCAATCCATATTTCAATGCGACATTAAGGTAAGAGTCACCGCTAGTCAAATAATAGTGTATGACATCTTGCTTGAATTGGGAAGAATAAGTTTGTTTATTTTTACGTCGGTTTAAGGCATTAAAGTCCAATTTTTCTACAATCTTTACCCATTTTCTTACTGTTGAATCAGCTGGAATACCGTATCGGCGAGCTAGAGCCACATACCCACCTTCTCCCCTCTGATACGCTTCAACTACTGATTTTTTAAAGTCATAATCATATTTAGC
>NZ_MIKC01000035.1 GCF_001730315.1 Enterococcus ureilyticus | reverse complement strand
TTGGGAAATCGAATAAAACAATAACTGTGCCAGGCAAGAAGATTCAGAGCGTGAAAGGCAAGCCATCTAAGGTGAAGGCTCCTGGGAAAGCTAGTGGAGGTAATGTTCCTAAATTACCTAAAAACTACTTGGATGAAGCACTAAAACAACAAGGATTAGATAAAGTTCCTAAAAATCTGAAACAAAAATGGACACAAGATAGTTTTAATTATGAAGTAAGGATTCATCCAGGAAATAGTGCACATACTGATGCAGAGTCAATATATAGAGTATCAAGAAAAGCAACACCTGTTGCAGGGAAACAAGGAAGCGGAATGGAATATATGGATGTTGATGGAAATTGGTGGCCTGAGAGTAAGTTAAAAGAGTTCCATAAGGGTGGTAATCCTAATCCCAATTTCAATCATAAAGCTGCTAAAGATACTCATATACCTGTTGGCAAATAGAGAAAGAGGGAAAAAATATGAATACAGACGAAATTAACACACAAATACTAGCAATCAATAATTATTTAAAGAAATGTTTATGGATGGATTTTGAATTTGCAAGAATGGATGGCGGAGATATTGTTGTAGCTGGTAGAATTGATACATCATACGATGAATTTGCTATCAACATAGAATTCGGTGAACCATTTTATATTTCTAGTCTTTTGTCATGGCATCTAGATGACTCTAAACCATTTATAGAAGTTGTAGATGGTGATGAAAAGCAGATAGTTGATGATAAGTATCAGGTTGAACAAGGAAACTATATTTTTAAAATTAATGCTGAAGATTTTGAAAAAGCTCCAATAATCATTGCAAGTAAAAGCATTAAATGTGAAATTGTAAATGAAAAACCATTCTAAAAATAAAAAAGCTACTCTACTACTCGAAAGGAATCGAGAAGATGGAGCCTTGACTAGTAAGCTGTAACTCACTAATCAAGTTGCCAATAGCTAACAAAAAGCCAGCTGTATTTATTGTACAAACATTCAAAGGACTTTTCTAGTCTTTTGGATGTTTATTAAGTGTACAGTAATTTCAGCTATAAGAATATGAAGTTATTGAAACGGTATTAGTGAGGAGGATCAACTAATACCATTTTTTCAAGTATAAAAACAATAAAAAAGGGTTCAAATAGAAAATAAGCAAAGTCTGGTGTTGGGTCAAAGAAGGACATACGACAGCAGATCCAGAAGATATTGAAAAAACATTCTTGTACAATGACTGGGTTGCTCGTATGCT
>NZ_MIKC01000034.1 GCF_001730315.1 Enterococcus ureilyticus | reverse complement strand
TCGTCAGTTCTAAGTGATTTTTTCCTTCAATATCTTTTTCAATTGTTGGGTTCACTGGCGGAGGTGTCACCGTTGGTTTTTCTGAATGGATACTCTCCCCTTCATCCCCAAACACTAAGTCGGCTTGGTTCGGGATCCCATTTTCTTTACTGTATGCCGCTAAAGCTTCCTCCGTTGCTTCTTCACTGATCGTGGTTTTGATGGTCATTGTGTACGTATGACCTGATAAGTAACTGTAGCTTCCGTCTTTTTTGGCTAGGGTAAACTGCACCTTATTCTTTTCCGTTGTAAGACGGCCATTCCCACTTACGTCTTTTCCAGTTTCATCTACTACTTTTACGTCTTTGATCGTAAGTAAGTCATTGACTTGATCGACAAGCGCCGCTTGGGTCCATTGGCTTGTTTCATTACCAAATTGTGCGTTGATATGCCATTCGAATTCGTCTGTACGATTTGTCAGTTCTAAATGCTCTTTTCCTTCTATATCTTTTTCAATTGTTGGGTTCACTGGCGGAGGTGTCACCGTTGGTTTTTCTGAATGGATACTCTCTCCTTCATCCCCAAACACTAAGTCGGCTTGGTTCGGGATCCCATTTTCTTTACTGTATGCCGCTAAAGCTTCCTCCGTTGCTTCTTCACTGATCGTGGTTTTGATGGTCATTGTGTACGTATGACCTGATAAGTAACTGTAGCTTCCGTCTTTTTTGGCTAGGGTAAACTGCACCTTATTCTTTTCCGTTGTAAGACGGCCATTCCCACTTACGTCTTTTCCAGTTTCATCTACTACTTTTACGTCTTTGATCGTAAGTAAGTCATTGACTTGATCGACAAGCGCCGCTTGGGTCCATTGGCTTGTTTCATTACCAAATTGTGCGTTGATATGCCATTCGAATTCGTCTGTACGATTTGTCAGTTCTAAGTGATTTTTTCCTTCAATATCTTTTTCAATTGTTGGGTTCACTGGTTTTATATCACAATCATGAGCATGCTCGTTTGCTTCTATTAAAGCTTCTGGAAATTCAACTTTACTTTCGCCTTGAACTAAATTCCCAGAACTAACGATAGTTTCTGTATCAATTGGTGCATTCTCTTTCAACTGATACTTAATTTTAACGCTTCCGGTATACGTGCCTGGTGTAACTACTTTTATTGTCTGACCATTAACTTTCGTATCTAATTGCTTTCCATCTTGATCTGTAGCAGAAACTGATTGTATATCAAATTTATCATTAATTAACAATGAAGAAGTTGCATCTGGCATTTGATGAATTTTTTGCTCCAAAAGTTCTTTCACTTGATTTTTGAAATCATCAATTGTATTCCCTACAATAAAATCTTCTGGTGAACTTGCCCCTTTTTCAAGTTCTTCCTTAACATAAGGACCAATTTCTTTATATCGATCATAGTAAGAATTGCTCGCACTAAGATGATTGACACTTTCCCAAAAAGCATTGATCATTGTGTATCCTTGTGACTTTATCTGTTGATTCAAATCCAACACTTCAGCTGCAGCAGATTTATAGTCACTGCTATATTCAACACTTGTGCCGCCAAACATGCCCGCTGGATACTCAAGTAAAGCATTATTCAATTTATGAATTTTCCCATCTAATTGAACATTTGCAACACCATCCGTAATTAATAAGAAATAGGTTTTACGTTTCGATAAATCTCCATGTGCCTTATTATAGGAGTTTAACGCTTCTTGCAGTCCAAGTGCTGTCGGTGTCGTACCTTTAGGACGTATAGAGTTGTATCCATCCATAAATACTTCTTTATCATCTGTCAAAGGAGTAACAGTTTTAATATTTATTGGTGAATCACCTGGTGAATTATCAATTACCTTTCCATTTGCTAATTGATAAAATTGTCCCCCTTGATAAGAAGTCAGCATTACTCTATCTTGACTCGGCATTTCTGGTAACAATTCTTTAATAGCTTCTTTCAATTTCGGAAAATTTTCTTCAAAACTCCCGCTCGCATCTTGAATTACAACTAAATCGACAGGTTCTTTTTCTGCTAATGGTAACGTGTAATAGGCTTCTCCTTCTAGTAATCTTCTACAATCTGCTAAGCTTTGATCCGTAACTGTCACAGTATTTTTCAAATCAGTATCATTAACTTTTGAATTTTCATTTCTAGCTAATGAAACAACTGGTGCTAGATTTCCCATTATCATTTCAAAAATCATAAATATCGTTACGAAACTTTTATTTTTTTTTTTCATCACTAAATTCTCCTTTCATACTTGCAAGATATCAACAGTATATATTAAGTTAGAACAACAAGTGTTTCTTTTTTTAATATGACACATTTCAAAAAATGATTATAAAAAAATGATTAAAAATATTTTTTGTTAATTTATCCAATTAAAATACCTGTAAAAAAACATTTTATCCTCATAATTTTCCAATAACTCTATTAACTTCACTTAACTAACAATCAATTCTTTATTACATAACAAATTCATACATACAAAAGAAAATAAATATATTTACTCCGTTACGTTTTAAGGTCATATTTTTACTTTTAATAATGAAACGTTATAAAATCATCGACAGAATAACATCTAATTTTATTAAAAAAAATAGACAATACTCTTTAAATGTAAAAAAATAAAACATATTGAAAAATCAAACCATTTTTTCAATATGTTTTATTTTGTCTTTTTAATATAATAGCAAACTATTTTAGCTCAAAAAAATTTCGACATTATTTCAATTAAAGTTAACATTTGTCCCTTTATTGTTTAGTTCTATATGTAATTTTCAATTATCTGATTGCTAAAAAATTTGAGATCACTATTTATGACAATCGATGTAGTCATAAATAGTGATCTCAAATTATAATCATTAAAAATAGTATTCTAATTATTCATCATGTTCTAAAATTGATCGATCATTCAATGGTTGAACTTCTCGATTATTATGAGAATACAATTTTTTGAATTCTTCGATTTGAGCTGAAGATACTTCCACAGGTTCTTTCATCACATACCATTCCACATTTTCATTTAGTGGCGGTGTAGTCAATGAACCTAGATAATGATAATAGCTTCTATTAGATGGAATCATATCATTTAAGTCAGTTATTGGATCGTTTTTATCATTGTTTACGTCATCTAAAACTTCTTGGAAGCCTTTATTTTCAATACCTTCCTTGAAAAATACTCCAATCACTGCAATGCGTCCATCTTGGGCAGTATTGACAAAATGTGCTTCGATCGGATAATGTTTACCGTCAACAGTATGTTCACTCTCCGCATGAAAATGAAACTGACTTAAGGTAAAGTTTCGTCCATTAATCACGGATGTACCACCATCTGTGATTTGGATACTATGACCATTATTCTCAGCTTTCGTAATATCTTTTCCGTAATCAATTGTGATTGTTCCAGTATCTGGTGTCATCACTTCTGCTTTTTTAGTAACAATATCAATTGGTGACTGCATCTTCCCAGCAGAGAATTCCCACTCTTCTTGATCATCATAATCGATATGTTCAGATTTTTTTGCATGTGTTGTCGATTCTGTTTTAGCTTCTTTCTTATCAGATGCGTCACTAGCACTTTTGTTTGATGTACAGCCAACAGCTAAAACGGCTGTAAAACTTAAAAGTAATAGAGAGAGTGTTTTTCTTTTCATTTTTTCATCCTTCTTTCTTCAAAATACAATCCATTATATCTCTTTTTTCATAAAAAATAAACATTTTTTTCATTCAATAGACTTCAATAGTTCATTATTCTAATTCTCTTTTCAACGATTTTATAAGCTGTTAACTTTTACTTTGCTCATTTCACTTTTTTATCTCAATACGTTACCCACCGTTTTTTTATCACTTCATTGGATACCAATCTGATAAAAAGGTAACAATCGTAGTTTTACAATCCCAATCACATCTCGTTGATCAACTAAACCATAATAACGACTATCTGTGGCGTAGTTACGGTTATCCCCAAGCACAAGGTATTTGCCCTTTGGAATAATGCCATCTGTTGTTCCTAAAATAGCAATGGAGTCAAAATCTTCGGTAATCATTTCATCATCTATTTTAGCTTGCGCTAACTTTTTCTGTAAAAAACGTTCTACAACAAGTCGTCCATCGACGTAAAGTTCATCCTTGGAATAGAGTATTCGTTCCCCTGGCAACCCAATGACTCGCCGTATTGAGGTTTCATTTCCATCAGGTTGCTTGAAATAAATTAATGAAAAACGTTTTGGGGTACCAAGTCGATCCACATATACACGATCGCCATCATTCAACGCTTCCCGCATCCCATACCCTTCATTTTTGGGCAATACAAAAACAACTCTGGAAAGTAAAAATAAGCATAACAATACAATCAAAAAAGTTATGCCTACTTCTTTACTGAGTTCTTGAAGAAGTCTTTGTTTCTTATTTTTCTTTCTTCTTTTTTTATTCTTAGTAATTACTTTCTTTTTCGTCATTTAGCTTCACAGCCATTTCTTAACATGTTATTTCTTTTGACTTAACGCTGATTCATTCACATTAAAATACGTGAAAACCTTTTTTTGAATCGTTTTGACTTTTTTTATATCTGCTAAATAATTGTCGTAGGTTGTTTTTTCCTGTAGACTTTCGATCGATTGATTGTTCAAGTTAAGACCTAATTCTTTCATTTGCGTATAATATCGATTTAATAGTTGCTGTCCGTCTACCGTTAATCTTGGATCAGCGTAACGAACCCCAAAACCAGACAATTTAGCTGCTAGCTCACGCAAATTTTTTCTTGTTTTTTCAACATTTGTGGTTCCTTCAATTGTTCCTAACTGCTCAGATGTTTTGTTTAATAAATAATACCCTTCTACGATAGCGTCAGAGTCACGATTTCCTAGATTGGTGGCTTGATGATAGCGGGAAAATACGGCTCCGCCTGCTAATATCAAACCTAAAATCAAAAAGATCATTCCTGATTGCATCTGTTTTTTACCTTTTTGCTTCAATAAATGGATTTTCTTTTTTAAAACTCTGCGTTTCTTTTTATTTTTTATTCGACGTTGTTTTAATGCTAGTCTCTTTTTCTTCGTTAAAAAATAAGAAATTAGGAAAACAACTGCAAAAATAATACAGAGGATTGCCGTTGAAAGTATCCCAATGAATAGCCAATCTAATATCGACATGTTTCTATCCTCCAAAAATAATTAATTATTTACTCTATTTCAATACCCTTACATTTTCACTTTTAATCCCCATTTTATGCCACTACCTTTTTTTCTTGCTTGATTTCTTTTTCTTTTTTGTTTTCTTTTGATTCTTTTTTCTCAAGAAACGAACCGCAAAGAATATAATCAATATAATCCCTAACGCACTAGCGACCACTATAATGATCAACGACCAGTCTACTCGACTTTCCTGTAATAAACTAACATCTTCTTGGTTAAACTTATCTGCTTCTTCATTTGTGATCTCGAAGTTCTGTTCCCAAGTCCATTTACCATCATTTTCTGTTGTGATTACAACATGAGCCACATACTCACCTGCAACCATCTTTTCACCATTCATTGGAACTGGAAAATTAATTTGTGAATTAGGCGCCATTCTCATTTTATTTTGTTTTGTATCATAAAGAACTTCACTCGACCCTTTTTTCATGACTTGAACATCAACGGTCATATCATCGATGTAGGCAGGTTGTGTATTTGAATAATTGATGAACACTGCGTTTCGGTAATTTTGCTGATCAGCGAAAACTTTATTAAGTTTTAGCTCAGACTTCATCGCAGTATCTGTTTCGGTCAAAATCATTCCAACCATGTAGCCATATTCATTTTTGATCATCGCTTTTTGACTTTCCGTCTGCCCTTTTTGAATCATGTAGATACCACCAGAAATGACGCCATCATATTGGGAACCTGGCATTTTTATGTTTAATTTATATTCTACACTTTGTTTTGCAGGGATCTTAACTGTTTTTTCACCTTTTACTAAATCAGCAAAATCATACTTAAGTGAGGCATCTTTTTCTAATTTGGATGGACCGTATTCGATTACACCATTTGTATTCGTCTTTGCACTGTTAATCGCTACATCTACTGTGATTTCTTCAGCTGAACTATTGTTCATTTTAATGGTGACCGTTTGTTCTTGGCTTGGTGTCATTCGGAGATCAAAATAGCCGACATCTTTATTGTGTTGATTTTCAGGCTGAATGACTTTATATGTGAACCCACTTCCATCTTCTTGCGCTGCTTGTCCTGTTGTGGGTAAAATACCGATTATCAAACCTATGTATAAAATAACTGCTAAGCACATTAAACTCGTTTTTTTCATCATGATTGCCCTTTCTTAAAAAGAGGAACAAGTACGCCTAATATAGGCGGACTTGTTTAATCTCTTTCATCAATACTTTTTATCTTTTACTTGAATTATCGTGCGTCAGCAATTGTCCAAGTGATTGTTGAAGTATAGCTGCTGCTTGTTGATAATTTATTCCCTTCGGCTGGTACCCATAATTTAACTGAATCATCTGCCGTATTATCTGCCGTATCTCCGAATTGCAAGGTAAATTGACCAAAACCTTTGTCATCTGCATCTTGTGTCACAAATGTTGCAGGTGTTGTACCATCCGTTTCAACCGTTTGTACTGCTTTAACGCCAGTTTCATTCACTTGATTCTGATCGGCTCCATTAACCAATTTCACATTGCTAAAGTTCAATTGCGCTGCTTTTAGCTCTTGATTTTCTGAATTTGTGAACGCAGTTGCTTTAGCAGTTACTGTGTGTTTATTTGCTTTGTTATCTGCACGTGTATCTTTAAACTGAACGAAATTTGGACTAGCAACTTTAGTACCGTCTTTGTATTCAATTTGAGCAGCTTTTGCTGAATATTCCCAACCACTTCCAGATGCTGGCGTAACTTTATTATCTGTACCAAAATCTAAATCCGTTACTGCAATCACTTTTAATGGTCCTGTTGCTGGATTGACTGGCGGAGTGACAATTGGATTTTCTGGATCAACTGGTTTTGTTGGATCAGTTGGATCTGTCGGTTGGTCTACCCCAGTATCTTCTACAAAGTTGATTGAACCTTTTCCGCTCCATGATGCTGGTTCGTCTGCTGCTTGTACTGCATTTGGCACTGCTACTGCTGCTCCTAATACTGCTAATAGCGTAGCTGCGCATAATTTGTGTGTTAATTTCATTTGTGTTTCCTCCTAGAGTTTTTATAATTTATGGTAGCTCGGATAAAATCCAAGTTAACACCGTTTGGTAGTTGCCCGGCTCTTTTTCTGTTTTACCGGGTACGAATAAAGAAATTGCTTGATTCTCATAAATTGGTTGATTATTAAACGCTGGATCTACGATTGGATTATTCTTTTCGTCCAATTTAGGCCTTAATGTATCTGCCTGTTGATTGGTATTCGTAACAGATGCTCCAAAGGCAATTGCCCAGGTTCCCTCACCTTTTTTCGGCTTGGCTTCAGCTAAGTTATAGACTTCACCAATATTCGAAAGACGAATCACTTCTTTTGAAACCGTAGGTGCGGTTGTTTGGTCATTTATGGAGTTTGCCCATGATTTGTCAAAGGACAGCACTGCGCCTTTTAACTCCTTGCTTTTCGCCGATTGATTCTGGAACTGCGTTTCTTGCTTTAACTGTAAAGTCCAGCCTTGGCTGTCGTTTCTAAAATCGGATACTTGAATAAAGTTTCCTCTCGCTCCGGTATCATCATTGAAAAGTTGGGCATTTCCGTAATAGGTTTGATCCTGTTCAGACATCGTTGCATCCGAAAAGGTAATTTTAGGGACAAAATCAATCCTCAATAGGTTATCAGTATGAGGGCTGCCCCCTGGATCAGCAGGTTTTTCTGGATGTTCAGGGTCCATCACTTGTAATGGTTGCTTCCCACTAAATCGGATTGTTCCTTCACCAGAGTAATTCGACTCTTCTGCTTGACTCGTCACTGGAGTCATTAACAGAAGGGGAAACAGTAAGCAGCAGATGAGTAATTTTCTTCCCATCTTATTCACACTCCCTTTTTACGCGTTTTCGCTTCTTCCAAAAGAAGACGATCAACGCAATTAGGATAAGTGCGCCTCCTGTGAAGAGCATGCTAACTTTTATTAAATCCCCAGTATTTGGCAATCGTCCTGTCGGCTTCTTGCCAGTGTTTGGAAGTTTATTACTTGAAGAATCATTGTGTGTTGATTCATTCGTTTGAGCTGTTGAGGAATCTGATTCCTTAAAGACGATTCCTGCATTTGTCTGTACTTGTCCACCCTCCTCAGCTGTGGCCTCATTGATCGTACCGAAAGACACGGCAAGAAAAATTAAAGGAGTTAGAACAAAACAAATCATTCGCTGTTTTTTCATCGTGGTCTCCTCTCCATTAATAGGCTTCTTCTATTTGCCAAGTCAGTGTCGTTTCGTATTTCCCTATTTGTTTCACTGAACCGACCGGAACGTTCAAACGCAGCCCTTGTTTTTCTGGTCCCCATGTTTCCTGACTAATGTCATATTTCCCTGTGGACTGGTGTTTGGAGCTAAAAACTTCCTGAGCATCTGTGGAAATCATTTTTTCTTCCCCAGCAGTCTGATAACTTAGCACATCTGGCAATTTCTGCGATGGATCATCTGGGATACTAAAATCTTGTGATTGTTTTAACGTGATTTTCCAAGTACCTAGCGTTTGACGATTGTCCCATATGATTAAATCTTGATCATATTCTGGATTGGCATAGGTTTTATCAAAGGCACTCACATTTTGATCCCCAAAATTAATGCTACTAGGTGCTGATTGAATAAATAGTGTTCCTTTAAACGTGTATTTTCGTGTGACACCTTCAGGTACGATCAACAGATTTTGTTCATCTGCAGGAGGCGTATCTAAAACATAGTTCAACGCTTCGACCGCTTTAAGCTTTTCGAGGACTTGTGCATTTTGAGTTAAGTCAATCGACTCTGCAACAGTTGATTCAAACGTAATTTCGTCCACAATGGGTTGATTATTTTCATCAACAAATTGGATTGTTACTGGCGCAATACTTGGTACCACCGTCACATTAATTGGCTTATCTACTTTAGCTGTCCCGCTACCATAAGAAGCGGTTGCTTCATAGATGCCTCCCTGAGCAGAAGCTGACGTTAGAGGTAGTTTATCTATTGAAAGATTCAGTTGAGTATTATTCATTGTCGTTACAGATACGTCGTCATACTGCCATAATTTCAACTCAGTTTTTTCTAAAATCAAGGAGCGTAATGCCGCATCTGTTGTAGGATACTCTTTTGAATCGACACTAAAGTCTTTCCCGTAGATAATGTACTGACTACTTTTGACAACCTCCTGATTTTGAATAAAGAGTGGAATCGTCACATCACGTGCATTCCCTTTTTCATCGGTAAGAGTTAGTTGGAAACTACTTGGACCAACTGTTTTGACTAGAGTCGAGATGTCTTGTCCAGATTTCAGTTCAATCTTGATATTATCTTTTGGTGTATAATCATCCTGAAACTCTGATAAAAATGGACGATAATCTGTTGCATTTTCTATCGCTTTAGCATCATCTGCATCAATAAACGTTAGTTTACCTGTTCCTGTTGGTGCTTCTTTGTCATAGTTTAATTTGTACGTATAATCGTTATCTGATAGGAAATTTTGTGCTTTCAAATGTGTAGTTAGTGTTAAATCGGTATCTTGACTCACGCCGATATCTTTTACTTTAAACTGGATATCAACTTTGCCCTCTTCTACCGTTAAGTCTTTGGATAATGGAATACTCAATTCATTGTTCGTATAAGTTGGTGTTACAGATACACCGTTCAACTTAAATGTGCCGTATTGATACTTTTGATAAGGAGATAAAGAAAATGTATAGGTTGGCTGTAGCATGTTTTGTTTACCACCCATATATTCGCCACTATAATCGACAGTTATCTCAGAATTTTGAGTAGTACTTTGTATCTTGTCTCCATTAGCATTTGTAAACGTAAGACTATCTTCATAATTTACTAACCCTGGCACAGATTTGAAAGCAACCATTGCTTTTTCAACTTCTCCACCTGTTGAGCCAGTAAATCCCCAATAAACACTATCCGCTCCAAATGTATCTCTTGAAATCGTTGCTGTTACAGGATCGAGGTCCCCGTATTGATACGTTAGCTGACCATTGTTATTTGAGTCCCAAGTTTTCCATTTAATTTTTAGCAATCGCCATTGCCCATCTCCAAGATAGAAACTAGGGTACTGTAAACCAAGATGATTAACCTTTATTGTTTTATAGCTGCTAGAGTATGGGGCCACATAAGAAGAAGCCTTGTCAGGAAAAGTATACGCAATATGGCCTTTTCCAGAGTTTGTATCTACATTACCATCAAAATTATCTCCACTTACACCGTTGTACCAAGTATCAAACTCTATAGCAAAACTATTCCTAAGTTGCGATCCCGTTACTTTTTGAGGAGCATACGGTGTAACAGCTGTTCCGTACACTGCCAACCACCCTCCAACATTTCCATAAAAGTTAGTGGTTTTAGTTGAATCGTTATGCATGACAAAAGTAACACCATCTGCTGTCCCGTCTATATTGATCCACATTTCTGCGTTAAAGTCTTTCGTCAAATCCAGTTTGTTGTCATCCGTAGAAAAAATACTACCTATCTGACTCTTCTCGTTATTGGTAATGATAACGTTATTCCCTTCGACGTAACTATTTGCACCTTGAGGTACTTTAAAAATATTATCCAACGAAACACTCATAATATCCTCAGCTGCTTCTGCATACTTAGGCATAATCAGAAAACCAATCGTTGCTACAAGAAAAAACAACACCTTTTTTTTACTTATCATTTTATTCTCACCTCCTTTCTACTTCTAATTCATCCATATTCAAGAGATTAAAAGATTGCTGACTATGGATAAATCTAAGAGATGTATATCCTAATGTTGTTTCTACTTTATAAAAAATCAAATCCAACGGTTAAAATTATTTTGTGAACAGGGATAAAAACTGATTACTTATTTGTTTCAATCTATTACCCAGCTCATTTTTTAAGCACACTTTATCAATAAGCTTCTTCTATTTGCCAAGTCAGTGTTGTTTCATATTTCCCTATTTGTTTCACTGAACCGACCGGAACGTTCAGACGCAGCCCTTGTTTTTCTGGTCCCCATGTTTCTTCGCTAATATCATATTTCCCTGAGAACTGGTGTTTGGAGCGAAAAACTTCCTGAGCATCTGTGGAAATCAGTTTTTCTTCACCTGAAATCTGATAGCTCAGCACATCCGGCAATTTCTGAGATGGCTCTCCTGGGATACTAAAATCTTGTGATTGTTTTAATGTTATTTTCCATGTGCCTAGCGTTTGACGATTATCCCATATGATTAAATCTTGATCATACTCTGGATTGGCATAGGTTTTATCAAAAGCACTCACATTTTGATCCCCAAAATTAATGGTCTTAGGTGCTGATTGAATAAATAGCGTTCCTTTAAACGTATATTTTCGTGTGACACCTTCAGGTACGACCAACAGGTTTTGTTCATCTGTAGGAGACGCATCTAAAACATAGTTCAATGCTTTGACCGCTTTAAGCTTTTCGAGGACTTGTTCGTTTTTGGTTAGGTCAATCGACTCTTCAACATTTGATTCAAACGTAATTTCATCCACAATAGGTTGATTATTCTCATCTACGAATTGAATCGATACTGGCGCAATACTTGGGATCACCGTCACTTTAACTGGCTTAGCTACTTTAGCTGTCCCGCTTCCATAAGAAGCGGTTGCTTCATAGACACCTGCTTGAGCAGTATTGGACGTTGGAGGTAGTTTATCCATTGATAGATTTAATTGAGTATTATTCATTGCCGTTACAGATACGTCGTCATACTGCCATAATTTCAACTCTGTTTGTTCAAAAATTAGAGAGCGCAATGCTGCATTTGTTGTAGGATAATTTCTTGAATTTACACTAAAGTCTTTCCCATAGATAATGTACTGACTACTTTTGACAACATCCTGATTTTGAATAAAGAGTGGAACCGTCACATCACGTGCATTCCCTTTTTCATCGGTAAGCGTTAGTTGAACACTACTTGGACCAACTGTTTTGACTAAAGCAGCGATGTCTTGTCCAGGTTTTAATTCAACCCTGATTTTATCTTTTGCTGAGTAGTTATCTTGATATTCTGATAAAAATGGACGGTAATCTGTTACATTGGAAAGTGCTTGTTCATCACCAGCATCAATAAATGTTAATTTACCTGTTCCTGTTGGTGCTTCTTTGTCGTAGGTTATTTTGTATGTGAAATCGTTATCTGACAGGAAATTTTTTGCTTTTACATGTGCTGTCAGTGTTAAGTCTGTATCTTGGGTCACCTCACTATCTTTTACTTTAAACTGGATATCAACTTTACTATCTGTCGATGATAAGTCTTTTGATAAAGGAATTTCCAACTCATTATTAACGTATGTTGGTGTAACCGCAACACCATTGAGCTTAAACGATCCTTGTTGATACTCTTGATTTGGTGATAAAGTGAACTTATAAGTTGGTTCCATTAGGTTTTGTTTCCCTCCCACATGTTGACCAACATAGTGAACTGTCACCTCGGAATCTTGGGTAATGTTTTGAATGCTATTTCCTTCAGCATCAATGAAATCAACATTTTCAGAGTAATCTACAAATCCTGGTAAAGATTTAAAACGAACGCTTGCTTTTTCAGTTACATTAGTTGTTGACCCAGTGAATCCCCAATAAACATTATCTGTTCCACCAAATGTATACTTAGGAACTGATGCTGAAATAGGCTCTAATCCTTCGTATTGATACGTTAAATTCCCAATATTACTAGCATTCCAAGCAGTCCATTTTAATGTTAATAATCGCCACTTACCATCACCAAGCTTAAAAGAAGGATATTGCACTCCATTGTGTTTAACTGATGCAACCGTTCTGTCTGCATAAAATCCATAACCATCATAACTATCTGGAGTCGTGTATGCGATGTGTCCATTACCTAAATTTGTATTTAAAAATCGATCATATCCGAAGTTGTAATAAGTATCAAATTCAATAGCCAGACTTTTTTTTAATTGGGATGGTCCTATCAACATATAAACCCCCTGTAAATACCAATACGATCCGTAGACCGCTAAACCCTGACCAGTTAAACCTGAAAAATTTTGGGTTTTAGGTTGATCATTATGCATTACAAACGTCATTCCGTCACCACTACCATCAATTTTTACATACATTTCAGCATAAAAATCTTTTGAAAGATCTATCTTATTTTCTTCAGTAGAATAGATACTGCCAATTTGATTTGATGTATTATCTGTTATAACAATTTCATTTCCATCTACATAACTGTTTGCTCCTTGAGGGACTTTAAAAATAGTATCTACGGGTACACTATCAATTTCTTCTGTAGCTTCTGTATAGTTTGGAAAAAACAGAAAACCAACTAATATCCCCAAAAAAAGTAACCCAGGTTTTTTTTCTGTCATTTTTCATTCTACCTCCTATCTACTTCAGTTTATTTTTAAGGCTTATCTCTAAATAGAACAACTTACGAATTTTTCAACATATACCCTTTTGATCGAACTGTTTTTATATATTTTGGTTTTTTCAAATCACTCTCTACTTTACTTCGTAAATGAAAAATCAGATTACTGATTTTATACTTATTGCTTCTTTTATCGTCATTCCAGATTAAAGACAATATTTCTTCATAAGTAACTGTACTATTGAGATTTTCCATTAATAAGCTCAAAATATTGTACTCACTTCGGGTCAGTGAAATTTCTTCTCCATTTTCTTTATGTACGCTCAAATTTATTGGATTTAAATTTAAAGAAGGAACTTTATTTTTACTCATATTAGAAATATTTACTCTTTTTTTGAAATTACGTTCAAGTACACTTGTAATTTGTAACTGGATCAACTCAGAGGATCTATCACTGTATGAAATTCCATCGACACCCATTTTGTAATATAAAATTTCATTTTTTTCTTCATAGTTAGCTGATAGCACCCAAATTAGTCCAGAAAAATTCTTTCTCAGTTCAAATAATATGTTTAGTATATTGATTGAACTAATCGCTTTGATTTCTTCTATAATAATGAGGTCTGCATCTAAGTGAGAAATATCTATGTTTGTTTCTGTAGTAAAAGTTAAATCTAATAAGTCAAAAGAAGATAGTATGTCTTTTAATCGGCTCTCTTCTCTATCTGTAATAGCAATAGATTTATATGTCATTGTTATTCATCCTTACTTTTATTTTTTGTCCTTATTGAATATACAACAAATATTTCTATTTGAAATTCTTTTTTTTTCGCTTAAAATGCAAAAAAAAAAAAAATATTTTTTCTTTTTCTTCCTATATATATAGAGCGATTTTGAGAGGGAATAACTTCTCATAGATTATAATTGAGCGTATTATTCGCTTTATTTCTTTCTGCAATTTAGAATTTTTAGAACATGTTCAAGATAAATTTTGCATTATAATGCAAATAAGGAGTGATAAATTAAATGAATGAGATAGAAAAAAGATTAATATTTGATAACATCCTAAAACGTAAGCTACATATTTTATCTTTATTAATAGACTCAAATGAACCTATATCTGTTTTTGATTTACAAAAGAATTACGATGTATCCATTAAAACATTACAACAAGATTTTTTATCCATTGAAAATGCTCTTTCTTCAACTGTGGAACTAACCAAATCTAGTAATTGGTCCATCAGGAAAATAGCTTCACCCAAAGCTATCCAAACGTACATGTATGATTTAATACAACATAATCCTATTTTTATATTAGTGGATTCACTCTATGAAGGAAAAAAAGAAAAGGTTGCAACTTTTGCTGAAAATCACTTTATCTCTCAGTCAGCCTTAAGAAAACATATTGATTTATTGAAAGATGTATTAGCTGATTATCATTTAACGTTAAATACGAACCCATTTGAACTTATCGGAAATGAAATAGATATTCGCCACTTCTTTTTTCATTATTTTAACAATAACCACAGAAATTGGATGAATACATTTACAGATGCAGATTTTAAACTAATAGACAATTTTTTAAACTATATTAGAGACAATTATAAACAGATATTGACTATTGATTACTATAGATTCGCTCAGTTAATCAAAATTTCTCGCAATAGAATTGCTCAAAATAACCAGGTCTCTTTTGACAGTTCCCTTATTTCAACCTATAGCACTCATGCTGGTTTCAAATCGATTCATAGCGCCATTGATTGGGTTTCAAGAAACGATACTCTTTATACTGATTTATCTGATTCTGAAATTATCTATCTTTACATCATTGCTATAAATTCTGTTGTTTATGGAAAAGATTCTTTTTACATTCTCGATGATTTGTTACCGATGTTAAAAACCTTTAATACGATAGTTGATAACTTCTTCAAGGATTTACATTATAATTTTTCCGCAAACGTTGAACTCAATCTGATTTTAAAATCTTATTTGTCTAATTTAGACATGTTAAGCAAATTTTCTCCTCTTTTTCAAACGGAACAACAGGATTTAAAAAATATCGCTATACATGAATACCCCAAAACATATGAAAATTGGTTATATTATCTAGAAAAATACTCTGATTTTCATTTCAAACAGGATATAGCCACTTCGTTAACTTTATTGACAGAAACTAATTTGAAAAGAGATCATATTATTTTATTTGCCATATCTAGTACTCCAATAATTTCAGAATACCTAAAGAATATTGCAGCATCTGTAGCACCTAAAGAGGTTCAAATCCACTTTATAATAAACCAACCGGTCACTGAAAATTTAATTCGATTTCTACATATTGATATTGTTGTTGCTAATTTTGCAATTCCTGAAGACCTTTCTAATATCAAATCAATTCAAATATCGTCAATCCCTGGTGAAATGGAATGGATGAATTTAGCAAAAGAACTTCGTCGCTATTTAAGCTAGTTGATCATTTTTTAGCGAACTGAAAATCGTATTAATATCTATTTATTATTTTTGAGTCGCTTTTTTCTATTTTTTTTTGATAAAATAGAAAAGAAGCGATTGTACTTTAATTACCAATTGAAAAGAAAGCTGAGTGAGCAGTATGAAAAATTTTAGGAAAGTTATTCAAATGTTAACTGGACGTTTCGATAATAGTGAGCAGTTTCACTCTCTATCGGAAGAAGAACAACAGACGTTTCCCTTTGCCATACACAATAATACTATTCTAAATGGCTTGATTGTGAATCGTCCAAAAGAATTCGATGGGGTATTTTTGCATGAAGAAAGTTACTATACGTTGAATAATAAGGAGAAATTCAAATCAGATATTTTTCTTTTTTCAACGGATGAATCTGGCGATGTTGTGTTAAAATCGATCACTGTGCCAAAAGAATTAATAAACACTAAATTTAATGAACTAAATGAAATTGATTTTACGGTTCTTTCAGTATCGGATAAATTTGTTCCATTGCACTATAAGGAACATGAGGGGACGTTTATTGGCGAATCACACAGTATGTTTACGAAGAAAACAGCGTTTATTTTAAAGCAAGAACTATCTGATGAAGCGTTGGTCATAAAAGAGGAAATGTTTAATGGCAATAAGCGAGTGTTTGGGTTTGATAGACCGATCATCTATAAACGGATTCTAAGCAAGAACTAGAAAATAGCCTTGAATAAGAAATAATAGTTAAGTAATCAATAATAGCTGATTTAAGGTGGGGAATGAGTCTTTACGTCATTTGTAATTCGAATAAACGATAGAAGTAATCATTTCTTATTGCTCTGTATTAGAAACTTCTATCCCATCATGATCAATCATTTTCGCTCATCCCTCCTCTATTGTTTCATTTGTTTTTTATCTGTACGAAACTGCTTTACAGATTTTGAATTTGAAACAAACGGTGTAAGTAGCCATTATTAATAAGCTACTTATACTGTTTTGCTATTTGTCTAACGGGTATTTAGATAAAATACAATTTTAGAAAACAAAAAAGGTTAAAACAAAAGTTCCTAAAATTGTAAAAATCAGCAAAAATTTTTACTATCCTTTTTACAGATTGAGATTGTTTATATATTATGCTATGAGATATTACGGACTGAAAAAATACCATGGATGCAACTTTGTGTTAAATCACACACATATTACATTTTAGTAATGTAACCTTTCTAAAGTGGAAGTTACTATTTTCGCTTTGTATAGTAAGATTAATTTATAAATTTTGAGGAGATGATTAAAATGAACACAACGAAAGGTTTATCAGGAAACCAATTAAAAATAATAGGAATTGTTTTAATGACTATCAACCATCTAGATCTATTGTTTTACCCTAACCTTGAACACATACCTTGGCTTAATTTTTTGGTATTGTTTGCCGGTCCAGCAGTTGCTCCTTTATTTATTTTTCTAAGTTCAGAGGGGTATTATTATACGCGTAATAAACAAAAATATTTATTTACTTTATTACTTGGATTTTGGGGAATGTCTCTTGTTAAATTCTTATTAACTCATTTATTAAATTTAAGCGTAGACTATGAAAATTTGCTATTTATGAATATTTTTGGAGGAATTTTTCAAGCAGTTTTGGCCATGTACTTGTACGATTCTATTGTAAAGCATTTCAAAGAAAAGAAACGAATCATTGCAATTCTTCTTATTTGTTTGCTAGTGTTACTTCTAAGTTCTCTTTTTTGGATGAGTTCGGTAAGTAATCCAATGTACTTGAAAATTGGAATGGATATCGTTCCTGTAGTTGTTGAAGGTGCTCCGATCCTGCCACTGATGGGATTACTATTTCATATTTTCAGAAATAATAAGAAAATTATTCTTTTAATCGCACTACTTTTTGTTTTACCTAATTCTATTATTGACCTCTTAAGTAATGGTTTGTCTGGCTCAATGTGGTCTGCTCTCCTACTTCCATTATTTATTTTATTCTATAATGGACAACGTGGAAATGGACCGAATAAGTATTTTTTCTATATATACTACCCGCTTCATATTGCATTCTTTGTTTTGATAAATTACGTATCTTGAAAGAATTTTTTTATTATTTTTCTTTATATATAAGGGAGCAATTTTTAGTGTTATTTAATGGTATTCGTAAGAAAAATTATGTTGCATGTTCGTATTCTTTTCGGACATACTTAAGGGGTAGAATAGAACGAGTGAACTTCTCTCTCTTCGGTTGCCAAATAGTGCGCATCATTTGCTCTTCAAGTAATCACTGTGATGTGCACTAAAAAACAGCTCATGTTGGCATGAACTGTTCAAATTAGAATATAAAATAAATTAGTACTTCAAAGACTGGCAGCAACCAAGCATTTGAAGCCTTGTAAAGACAGTACCACCTGCCCAAACAAGTTGCCAATTGCTAGCATAAAAGCACTAGCTTCTTTTATTGTACCTAAAGTTTGCCTATTTTCTATAGCTTTCTTGGATGCTTTTTGGCTTACTTCGAAAAAGTGGTAGATGATTCTTTGAACTACTGTGAACGATATTGGGTGATGTTATCTGATATCGTTTTTTTCTGTTCTGCAAATCTAAAAAAAAAAGGGTTCATTCAAAGTAAAGCAAATAATCAATGATAGATATAACACAAGGAGACAACATTCATTTCGTTCACCTCATTCACTCTACCTTTTGGTCAGTCGTAGTCCTTCAATTCTTGGAGCTTTAGCTCTTAGAAATTGATGAGATCGAAGTGGAATGTAGTGGTGCAAAGTAATAAGGCACTTCACCATCTGACAGCAATCAGCTGATGACGCCGCATCAACTATCTATAGTTGGTATACCACCTAAATCTCTCGTATTATAGGTTGTTTCTAAAGGCAATCGTTGATAATACATGCTTTGTCCCCTTTTCTTTAAATTGCTCTTTTGACTCTTGTCACAAGCATTTCTATTGTGAACATCGTGCCAAAAATCACCAAAAAGATAAACGTGATTTTTCCATACTGATAACCACCAATTGCTCGTGTCAGTAGTGTGCCAATTCCTCCTGCTCCAACCATTCCAAGTGATATTGATTCAGCCACGTTTCCTTCAAGACGAATCGCTAACCAATTAAGGAAAGATTTTGATACATTCGGTAAAATGCCTTCTTGTATCAATTGAAACCAATTCGCTCCTGTTGATCGCATGGTCTCAATGACCTGAACTGGAATTTCTTCTATACTGCTGATAAATGATTTTGTTAAGTAACCGACTGTTGGAAACATCATTCCAATAACACCAGATAGTGGTCCAAAACCTAAACTTGCGACAATCATTAAGATCCACACAAGTGCTGGAATCGCCCTGATAATGGATATGACTGCTTTTATACCTACTGACAGAAAATGTGCTGGCGCAATGTTATCAGCACCCACGCAAGCAACTGTAAAGGATAAGATTGCCCCTAAGATCAGTGAAGCTACGGCCATTGATAAAGATAGCACTAATTCACTCAAGATTGTCCCAATATCTGAAATATCCAGTGTTAAAAAATGACGAATCACCTCACCAGATTGACCCAATCTCGATAAAAAAGTTCCCATGTCTAAATCTAATAATGATGCACTAATCCCAAATAATAAGATAGCAACTACCCAAATCACAAGGTTTCTTATTTTATCTTTTGGCTTTACTAAAGGAATTCTATTCATTCGCCCATTCCCCCTATAATATCCACTTTCTAAGTTTATTTACACAAAATTCCGTTAGCAATACTAGTATGACTAAAATGATAATTAGCGCCATTGCTTCTTGATATTTAAACAAACGAATATTCGTTTGAATCATGATACCAATCCCTCCAGCACCTACCATCCCTAAAATACTTGATGCCCGAATGTTGATTTCAAATGAGAAGAATGTCCAATTGATCCAGGCAGGGAAAAAAGCAGGAATAATTCCATGAACAAGTAATTGTGCAGGTGTTGCCCCAGTTGCTTTTAATGCTTCTAATTTACTATCTGCAATATTATTCATTTCTTCTGCATATGAACGCGTCAAAAAACCAAATGTTGCAAGAATCAACGCAATTAATCCAACCATGTTTCCAATCCCAAAGATGTAGACTAACAACGAGGCCCAGACCAATATGGGGATGTTCCTAATAAATGAGACAATAAATCGAACAGCAATTCTTAATGGTGCAATCGGATTGATTGATTCAGCCATTAGCAATCCAAAAACAAAAGATAAGACTGCGGAAATATAGGTTCCTACTACCGCAAATAGCAACGTTTGCACAATCAATGTGATATAGCTAGAAAAACCATTGAAGTTTGGCGGGAAAAAATTTTCACCAAAAAATAGAAAAACGTTAGGTAAAGTCAAAAGCGGTGTTATAGGATCTACTTGCAAATAAACGAAGGAATATATTCCGATAACGCTTAACAATGCAACTGTTACGCGTTTTTTCAAACTTTTTTGATGCGCTAAGGCGATTGATCCTAGATTATCCATACGCATGTTCCTCTTGTTGTGCTAGGATCATAGTAGGATTTTCCATATTTATAGCTGGAATAGCCTCGTTGTTATAAAGCTGTTCGATTTTTTCTTCTGTCAACTCGGCTGGCGTTCCATCAAATACAATTTCCCCTTTTTTTACGCCAATAATGCGCGTTGCATACTTTTTAGCAATATCAACTTGATGTAAATTGACAATCGTTGTCATATTTCTTGACTCGGTTATCTCTTTTAATTGAGTCATCACGATCTCTGATGATTTTGGGTCAAGAGAGGCAATCGGTTCATCTGCCAAAATCAGTGCAGGATTTTGCATCAACGCTCGGCAAATACCCACTCGCTGCATCTGTCCTCCTGAGAGTTCATCTGCACGTTTATAGGCTTGATCCAGTAACCCAACTTGTGCTAATAATTCCATCGCTATTTGCCGATCTTCTTGTGTGTATCGACCAAATGCACTTGTAAAAAAAGAGACCTGTCCTAGTTTTCCATGAAGTACATTTTTCAGCACATTTGTTCTCTCCACTAAATTGTAATGCTGAAAAATCATCCCGATATGTGAACGTAATTTTCTTAACTTCTTTCCTTTTGCTGTCGTGATATTTTGTTGCTGAAACAAAACAGCTCCCGAACTTGGAGAAACTAATTGATTGATTACACGAATCAGTGTTGATTTTCCTGCTCCAGATGGACCGATAACAACAACAAATTCACCTTTATTGATTGAAAGTGAAATATCATTTAATGCTTTTTGCCCCGTTTTGTATTCTTTGCTAACATTTTTAATTTCTACTAATGTCATTATTTTTCTCCCTCTATTTCCAAGACCTTCATCATCTCTTTGATCGATTCATAGTCTGTGTCATGAGCCTCAACAAACTTCACCGAATCGTCTTTGTAAAAAGCTTTAAAGTATTCTTTATCATCATAGTTCAAATAGAAATCTTTGATTTTTTTCTTCAATTCTTCTGGTAAATCTTTTCTCATAACGTATGCTGCATTAGGAATTTCTTGCGTTTCACCAATGATTTTTAGCTTATCTTTTTTGACTAATCCTGCATCATCCATAGATTGTAAGACTTGTGCAGCAACTGCGGCCGCTTCATAATCTCCTTTAGCAACCCCCATGACACTTGAATCGTGTTTGCCAGAGTAGGCTACTGTTTTAAAGAAATAATTTGGTTCTTCGACTTTTTCCTGTTCTAAATCAAGTTCTTTGACCAATTCATACTTTGGATAGAGATAACCAGAAGAGGAAGCGGGATCAACAAAAGCGAAATTACTTCCTTTCAAATCTTTCAAATTGTTAATTTTATCATTGTCGTTTTTTGTGATAAAAACCGTACGATAAGCTTCTTTTCCGGCGGATGATGTTGTAACGATTGGTTCTATTTCTACGCGTTCTTTGGCTTGATAATAGCTCATAGGGGATACTAACAATATATCTAGCTTTTCATTTTTCATCGCTTCGATCCCTACTGCGTAATCTGCCCCTTCCATTACATCCACTTCAATGCCTAATGCTTTACTCATATCTTCTTGAAATTTTTTATTTTTACCGCCAGCTTCAGGATTATTTTCATCTGGCATCGTGACAATCGTTATCTTTTCTGGCATACCATCTGCTTTAGCAGAAACCGTTTTGTTTGATCCGCAGGCAGTCATGAATCCAATTGAGGCCAATAGTGTGAGTCCAAATAGAACGTTCTTTTTCATGTTGATTTTCTTCCTCCTTTTTGTTATTACACTGATAATACTACCCATTGAATGTAAATTTATCCGCACTTTTATGTAAATTATAAGTTAATTGATGTTAAGAAATGGTATGGAATCTGTGGATTTTAAGTACGGATGACAAGATTTCAACTTAAAAATAGAACGACCGTTATGCTATAAATGAGACGTATCGAGCTTTTCAAAGGAAGAATTTGTAAAGTGAGAGAGTAGCTTTCTTTCTATTTATTTTTTGTGTCTTAATCATTTTACTAATGATTATTTTCTCGTCTCTTTTTTCTCTTTCAATTTTTTGATAAAATGGAAAAGAAGTAATGATTCTATAACGGCAACTATAAAGAAAGCTGAGTGAGCGATATGGAAAATTTGAAGAGAGTTATTCAACTGTTAAGTGGACGTTTCGATAATAGTGAGCAGTTTCATTCTCTGTCAGAAGAAGAACAAGAGAAGTTTCCCGTTGCAATACACAACAATATGCTTTTAAATGATCTGATTGTGAATCGTCCAAAGGATTTCGATGGGGTGTTAAAATCGATCATTGTGCCAAAAGAATTAATGAACGCGAAATTTGATACGCTAAAAGACATTGATTTTTCTGATCTCTCAGAATCTGACAAATTTGTTCCATTGCATTATAAGGAACATGAGGGTACGTTTATTGGTGAATCACATAATATATTTACGAAAAAACAGCGTTTATTTTGAAGCAAGAACTATCTGATGAAGCGTTGGTCATAAAAGAGGAACTGTTTAATGATGATAAACGAGTGTTTGGATTTGATAGACCGATTATCTATAAACAAAATATCTGATAGGCTACTAGTAAATTGATTCGTAAGGTCATTGACAATCCCTTCATCTGTAATGCTTCCTGCCATTATAAAACTTATTCCAAAATTTTAGATTTACAATACAATCTTATCAACAACTAATTTGTAAAAAAGGTAAAATAACACCATTTTAGTAAAATTTATTTATTTCTTTATACACCTCTGGCTATAATATTAAAAAAGCCGTCTCAACTTAACGGCTTTTTTCAACTCATTCACTTAGCTATTTTTCTGCACTCAAATAAACACTAACTTTACTTTGCCTGAATGACCTTCAATATGACTTCCTCAACTTCCTTAGAATAGACTTTATGATTTTTATTCAACAAATAAGGTAGTAACATTTTGTTATTTTATATTATTTCACTATTAACGAGGGTATTTAGCTCGGACTAATCGATCGTTTTCAGTTATAAAATGAATTAAATGTGGTTTTTGAAGCTTCGCTATGCTATTTAAGCTCGATCATTGCTAATATAATGAAATGCCTTATAAGTGTACTAATAACGAACAATAGAACGATAGAAAAGAACTTTAGGAAGGAACACACTTAATTTTTATCACACCAATGGAGGGACTCTTGATTCATAGTCCCTCCTTATGTATCCAGATTTTTTTCGCTATCCGCTGAAATTCTCATCCTGTTGTTCATCTATTATACTTCCAGCAAGCTCCTCTCCTTTTAAAATCTGATCCAGAGAAAAATCAAAAAAGAAGCTTAATTCGACTAACGTATCGATATTAGGATACGATAGATCATTTTCCCAACGCGAAACCGTTTGTCTTGTTACATGAAATTTTTTCGCTACTTGCTGTTGTGTCAATCTTTTTTCTTCTCTGCTTCTTTTTAATAAGTTACCGATCCTCATTACCTGTCAACCTACCTTCACCAAATAAACTATTTCCTCAACAATAGTAAAAAAAGACTTTCTTCATGTCTATACTATTTGTCTAAGATATCTTAAATATCACATACTAGAAATGATTTAAAAAGCAATTTTGATGTTACCTTTTACTATATTGGTAGGTTTGTCTCATTTTTTAGACTTATTTATAAAAAAATAGCCCAATTCCCCTCACATAATATAATGATTACATAAGTTAAATTGAGCAAGCTCTTTTTGAAGTTTCTCGGCTATTTTCTCAAAATCTTCTCCATGGCTTTCCCTTTTGCTAATTCGTCTATCAGCTTATCCATATAACGAATTTTTTGCATCAGTTCGTCTTCGATATCTTCCACACGATACCCACAGATCACGCCTTTGATCAAAGAAACATTAGGATTGATTGCTGGAGCTTCTTCAAAAAACGTTACAAAATCAACCTTATCATCGATCTGCTTTTGTAACCCAGCTTCATCATATCCTGTTAACCAGCAAATAATTTCATCCACTTCTGCTTTCGTTTTTCCTTTTCGTTCTACTTTTTGATTATATAATACATAGACACTAGCAAAAGACATTGTAACTATTTTAGGCTTTTTCGCTTCCATTCGCTTTCCATCCTTTATTGGTTGTTTCACTATTTTATTTATTATACCGCTATTTAAAACATATTCAGTAAAATACCTTATTAAACGTAAATTATACATATTAGTAAGAATAAAGTGTTCCAAAATAACTACTAAGTCCAAGGTTAATGACAACAATAGCACCAAAAACAATTGCTACAGAAGTTCTATTCATACTAAGTAAGCAATATGCCACAATTCCAAAAATTAAACATTTTAACGCTACAAGCCGCAAACCATCAAGGCGATGACTTGAAGATGGAGCACACCAAATGCTCCAAATAACAATCATTAATATAGGTGCTAACAAACCGACTGTAATACGTATAATTTTATTAGATTGAAGAGTAAATCCCCAATATCCTAAAATAAATATAGCAAATATTTCCAGTAAAAATGCAATTGCGATATTACTGTTTTTAATTAAATTCATTACGTTCTCCTTTTATTCTTAACTGGTTTGAGTATATAATAATAAGATAAATAAAACAATTACGCACAAAAAAGTAAGTACCTAGTGGAGGTTGAGATTTGAAATCAGAAAAAGAAGATAAATGTACCGTTGAAGATTATGGTTTTGAAAACATAGAAAAATTGTTAACTATGATAGGCGGCAAATGGAAAATACAGATCATTTATCACTTAAGTGGAAACTATAACATTAGATATGGGCAGCTAAAAAGAAAACTTCCTGAAATCAGTCATAAAATACTATCAGCTCAATTGAAAGATTTAGAAAAAGACGGGCTTATTTATAGGACAGAACACGATGAAATTGTACCTAGAGTAGAGTATTTACTTACAGAACTTGGAAGGAGCCTTCTGCCTGTTTATGAAGTAATTGGAAATTGGTGTGAGGAAAACAGGGCTATTTTAGAACTGAGGCAAAAATAAAAAGACGACCTACTTATTGTCGTAAGTCATCATTTTTGTAAAAGTTCATCTTTCGCTGAATTTAAATTTTCTATTTACCTGATTTTCAAGAAGTTGTTTTATGGAAGCTGCTTATTAAAACATTATTAAATTTTCGTATTTATAGGAAATGCATTCATTTTTTTTGCTGCACCTGATTTAATACGAAGAGAAGTTCACTTACCTTTTGTTTTTTTATTTGTGTCACTAAAGAAGTTACTTGCTGAACCTCAACCTTTTTTTCTTGTTCGATTTTTTCATCTAAAGAAAGAACTTTTTTAGCTGGTTTTGTCTGGATATTTCTATTTTTTTGTTTATTCTTATTTTTATCTATTATTAAGATTAGACAGAAAAATAGCAAGACTCCAATGATGATTATCTGCATGAAGTGCCCTCTCTCTTCCTTAACTAGAAAGAGAACCTTAACCGATTCGTTAAGGTTCTCTTCTGATTATTTTTGTCCTAAAATATCTAAAATAATTTGAGCATGCATCGCTGAACCCACTGAGAAACATTCTTCCATAATTTTGAATTTTGGATGATGATTCATATAGCCGCAGCCTTCTGCTGCTGTTCCACCACCTAAAATAAAGAATGAAACTGGCTTAACGTCAGTATACGCAGAAAAATCTTCCCCACCCATCATTTTAGGTGCTTCAAACATTCGCTCTTTGCCAACAACCTTTTCAGCTGCAGCTATGACTAAATCTGTCGCGTCACTATCATTGTTTACCTCGCTATAACCAAGTAAATAATCTAGATCATATGTTGCATCATACATCTTGCAGACATTATCAATGATTGCTTCAATCCGCTTTTGGATGAATGAGCGAACCTCTTTATTATTCGTCCGAACAGTCCCTTGAATTTGGGCTGTATCAGGAATAACATTTGCTGTTTTCCCCGCATTAAACTCACCGATTGAAATAACTGCATTATCAAATGGACTTATATTTCTTGAAACAATATTATTCAAATTATTAATGATTTCTACTCCGATCATAATGGGATCAACAGAAAGATCAGGAGTTGAACCATGTGAGCCTTTCCCTTGGATTTTCAATGTAAAGACATCCGACGCTGCACTTGCTGCGCCTTTTCTTGTCCCGATCATCCCCACTGGAATATTCGGTGCAATATGCAGACCAAAAACCATATCTACATCATCCATTACACCCGCTTCAACTAATAATTTTGCCCCACCTGGTGGCTCTTCTTCAGCTGGTTGGAAAATAAATTTCACCGTTCCAGCAATTTTGTCTTGCATTGTGCTCAATACCTTAACTGCACCTAATAGCATGGCAGTATGTGTATCATGGCCACAAGCATGCATCACACCTGGATTTTCAGATGGGAAATCTACATCTGCCTCTTCCTCGATTGGCAACGCATCAATATCCGCTCTTAAAGCAATCGTTTTACCTGGCTTATCGCCTTTTAATACGGCGATCACGCTATTTTCGGTTAGCGAGCTAACTTCTAAATTTGGGAAATCCGCTAGTACCTTTTGAATATATTTCGCTGTTTCCACTTCATGAAAGGATAATTCTGGATGGCGATGCAAATGTCTCCGCCATTTTACCATATCTGCCTGAGGCATTTGTTCTTGAATAGTTGTCATTGTATTTCCTCCTTCATTTTAAAACGAGTCTATATAACTAGATCGCTTATTTTTGTTTGATAAACATTATCGTCACAGCTGTCAACAAGCCGACAACTAAAAAGAAAATAAAGGTTGAAATGTATTGCCCATTAGACAATTCAACTAATTTTCCAATCAGCGTTGGTGAAACAAATCCACCAAGAATCCCTCCTGTTGCAAGTGTCCCATAACTTGGAGCAAATTTAGCTCCTTCGAAAATTCGTAATGGAATACTCATCATAGTGACAAATGAAATAATTAAAAAGAAATTCGCTAAGCCCATAACGATCGATAGTAAGACCAGGTTTCCAATATAATAGGACCCAAATGCAGAAAATGTGCCTAAAATAGCTGTAATCGCCACAACTGCTTTTTCCTTATGTTGGAAAAAACGTCCGACAACATAACTACCGCCGATTGAGCCAATCAACATAAACAACCCACCAACACTGCTGATTACAGCCGCACCATTTAAGTCCAACCCACGTTCTCCAGTCAAGAAACTAGGCACCCAACTTGAAAGTCCATATAATAAACAGTTGATGAAAAATGAACTTAAAAATAAAATCCAAACCCGTATATCAGACCAAATCACTAAAATTGAAATTTTATCTGTTTTTGTTGCAATAGCTTCTGCTTTTTCTTGTTTTTTTTCATTTCTAGGTATAGCGATAATTAAGAAAATAGCAATCACAACAGCTAATACGGTTAAAATCAGATACGCATTTTTCCATCCTGCATTAGTAATGATCGGTGATAAAGCTAATGGTCCGATAAACCCTGCTACTCCAGAAGAAGAAAGTAAGATTCCTTGCGCAAAGGTGCGCTTTTCAGGTGGAAAATTCATCGTGACTTCTTTACTAGCAGACGAAGCATAACCTGAGTGTGCCAAGAATCCCGTTAAAAAACGCACCGACATAAACATAATTAATGAGGTGCCAAATCCAAATAAGAATGAAAATAAGCCCATTCCTAACACAGAACCTATTAAAACAATTCGTGAACCAACCTTATTGATCACTAAGCCCATCGGAATCTGCATAATAGCATATCCTAAGAAAAAAGCACTCATGATCATCCCTTTTGCCGCAGGCTCTAACCCAAATTCTGTTGAAATTGGAATCAGTGAATACCCCACCGAAAGCTTATCAATATAAACCATAGTATACCCTAAAAATAATGCAACTAGTAACAACCCAGTTTTCTTTGTTTCCTTTTTCTCCATGTGTCCTCCTTCATATAAAAGCGATAAGGTCTCGTTTTGGTTCCTCTGAAAAATAGGAAAAATTGACTGTGACGCTTTTTTGTCGCATTCAATTTTTATCTTTTTTCCGAGAACTTAGCCCATATAGCTAGATAATAATAAAAGCGATAAGGGCTCGTTTTGGTTCCTCTGAACGACAATGTTCAACTCCAACATATAGCTTCATCAGAGTTCCTAACTCGTTACAGAAAAAAATTCAAACGAGCTTAGGTCTAAAAAGATAATTATTATCCTTATAGTATAATCTATTATCCACTAAAAAAAAAGAAAAAAATGAGAAAAGCATGTGTTTAAAATTAAAAAAAGAATGTATGAACAATAAGTAAAATGAAACAAACTAACAATTCTATGAAACAGAACAATCCGCTAAGAACAAGAATTTGTTTCTTAAATACGTTTGGTGATTGGCTTTTCGTTTATTTAAATTCTAAACCAGCCTAAAGCTAAAAATAATACCCCAATAAAAAGTAATGTAAAAAAACCATAAATATTATGCATATTTATCCCAATGCCGTAGCCAACACGCTTAGGAATAAAAAAACGAGAGTCAGAAAAAAATTTTCCCTTGTCTCGTTTTGATTTAACAATTGAAGGGATAGACAGGATTGGATACGCAAGTAAAATCACAGCAATTAGACTATTTAATAGTGGGTCCATGAAAATCATTCCTTTTACTTTTATTATAACACCAAACATACCTAGACTTTCCTTTACTAGTCCATAATCTTTTTTATTCTATCTGTATCGTTAAATTCCAGCTCCTCCTTTAGTTATAGAGTTTACGTAATTCTTCTATTTTTTCTTTAAGCAACATTACAAGTTCTGCTGGTTCTTTTACCTGCGCTTCTTTTCCTAATAACAGAAAAAATTCTGCTGTAAATTCAATATCTGATTGACTGATAGACATTGAAAGCTCTGATCCGCCCGTTTCATTTTTTTGAACACCACTGTGTAAATAACGGTTTTCTAAACATTGTTTTGCTCCTTTGTCACTCAAATGCGCCACAAGTTTCAATGGTTTTTGCGGTAGGTATTCGGTTTCGATTTCTTTTAGCCGAATAGAAGGGTCAAAATATTCTTCCGTAATTTCCAGCTTCTTAATGCGATCAATACGAAAATGCCTTGCTTCCTTTATTGTCTGATCCAAAGCAAATAAATACCAAAGTCCATTACTAGCATAAATTCCGATTGGTTCTATCGTTTTTTTAGAAACCTTTTTAATTGAATGGTACTCGATTCGAACCACTTGATAATCTAAAGCTGCTGTGATCAGTTCATTTAGATAGGGCGTAGAAACAGCTTGTTTCGGTACTGCAATTCGAAAATGATCGGACAGTTTAAGTAGTTTTTGTTGCACACTTTTTGAGACAACTTCTACTAACTTTTCTCTTGCTGTAATCGTATTGACCTTAAAAGGGAAGTCACCATAATCCGCCAACGACTGGATTGCAAAATACAACGAAAACAGTTCATTTTCGGTGAAAAGAACAGGGGGTAAAATCTGATTTTCTAATACACTAAATCCGCCATTTCGACCTTTCTTTGATTCAATATACAAACCTAAATCAGCTAGATCAGAAATATACCGATATATACTACGGACGGATAACTGGAACTGATCAGCCAATTCTTGTGCGGTAAATTCTTTTTTGTTTTGAATATACCATAACATATTATATAAGAGCGCTTCTTTTTTTATTCTTCTCACTTCTTTCTATAAACTGACAAATTATGTCATATTAAATGTTTATACTTATGGTAAAGGAGGAATGAACATGAGTCAAATCAAAATTCGCGGCGCTCGCACTAGGAATTTAAAGAATATCGATCTCACAATCAATAAACACAACATCAATGCTTTTGTCGGTGTTTCTGGTTCTGGAAAATCTTCACTGGTTTTTAATACCATCGCGGCTGAAGCGCAGCGCCAAATGAATGATACGTATCCAAGCTATATCCGCAATCGAATGCCTCATTTAGAAGCACCCATTGTTGACTCAATTCAACAGCTTTCACCTGCTGTGATTGTCAATCAAAAAGCTTTAGGAGAAAATCGGCGTTCAACAATTGGCACAGCAACCGATATCAACCCCACCTTACGTTTACTATTTTCTCGGTTTGGTCAGCCGTTTGTTGGTTTTTCAGATCTGTTCTCTTTTAATAGTCCTACCGGTATGTGCAAATCCTGCTCGGGTTTAGGCGTTGTTACTGAATTTCATTTAAATGAGTTACTTGATTATAAATGCTCCTTAAATGATGGTGCGATTTGTTTTCCTACTTTTGAGCCTGGTAGTTATCGTTGGAAACGTTATGTCGATTCAGGATTGTTCGATAATGATAAGTGCTTGAAAGATTTCACAAAAAAAGAGCTATCCTTGTTGTTATATTCAGAAGAATTCAAACCTCCTAAGCCACGTTCAGGTTGGTACAAATCAGCGACTTATCAAGGATTGATTCCGCGGATCACTCAGACCTTTATTGAGAATCCTTCAAAAAGTTATCGTCGTTATTTACCAGAAGTTCAACGTGTGACAACACAGAAACAATGCCCTACCTGTCAAGGCTATCGTTTAAATCAGCAGGCTTTATCTTGTAAAATCAACGGCGTCCATCTTGGTGAATGTTTGGCGATGCAATTAGGTGAATTACGTGGATTTTTGCGTAGTTTAACAGAAGAAGGGATTAAACAAATCGTCCAAACTGTTTTGCAACAGTTAGATTATCTTTGTCAGGTCGGTTTAGATTATCTCAGTTTGGCGCGAGAAACAGGTACACTTTCTGGTGGTGAATCACAACGAATCAAATTGATTCGTTCCATTGGCAGTAGTTTGACCGACCTGATGTATATTTTAGATGAACCCAGTGTAGGCTTACATCCAAAAGACATAGGAACAATCGGTCAATTGATTCGAGCAATCAAAGAAAAGGGGAATACAGTGTTATTGATTGATCATGATCTTGCTATGATAGAGTTGGCGGATACCGTTTTTGAATTAGGACCTAAAGCTGGTCGATATGGCGGAGAACTAGTCAGTGTTAGTAATTATGAGCAATGGTCACAAAAGCAAAAAGAACAACAACCATTGATGCGAAATAGCCAAACTACTTTGACAGATACGTTTTTTTTAGCAGAAAATATTTCAAAGAATAATGTGGACCATCTTTCAGTAGCCTTACCTGAGCAACAGTTAATTGCTATCACAGGAGTGGCAGGCTCTGGAAAAAGTTCATTTGCTCGCGCTGTGCAGGAAAAATATGAGGAAGACATTTTTTACGTTACACAAAAAAGTCTACGTACTAGTCGCCGGTCGACTGTGGTTTCATTTATCGGCTTGTTTGATCAGATTCGTAAACTATATAGTCAAAAAAATCATATTGCGGCAAGTTATTTTAGTTTCAATGGTAAAGGCGCTTGTCCTACGTGTAAAGGGAAAGGATTTATTGAAACAGAACTGGCTTTTCTCGATCCAATCCGCAGTACTTGTGAAGCCTGTCAAGGAACGAAGTACCACCAAGATGTCTTAGCTTATACTTATAGAGGAAAAAACATCGTAGAATTACTTGCACTATCTATTGAAGATGGTTGTGCTTTTTTTGCAAATCAACCGAACATTTCGAAACAGTTCGGTTGGCTGCGTGCGATTGGTTTAGGTTATCTCACATTGGGGCAAACGCTAGATACCTTGTCTGGTGGAGAATTACAACGTTTGAAATTAGCATGTCATCTTGAATGTGAAAACAAGTATATCATTTTAGATGAGCCAACAACAGGACTGAGTAGGCAAGACGTTCAAGCGTTACTCAATGTTTTTGATACCTTACTTCAAAAGGGCAACACACTTTTAGTCATTGAGCACAATACAGAGTTGATTCGCCTCGCAGATTGGATGATTGAGTTTGGACCAGGTTCCGGAAAAAAAGGGGGCCAGATCATCTTTGAAGGTCTTCCGCTTCAGGCTGTAAATTGTAGCACATCAATCACTGGAAAATTTCTATAATTCTCATTAGAAAAAACCGAAAAGCTGCATATTGATTCGCAGCTTTTCGGCTTTTTCTATTTTTTTAATACTTCTTTCTTGTGCAAATACTCTTCTTCTGTAAGATTTCCTTTTGCAAATTCTTCATCCAACACCGAAAAGTGAGAGGCTTGACTGGTTGTGTCTTGATACGTTGATGGACTTGACATCGTTTGTTGATTTGATCGATTTCTTAAAAAATAAACTACACCAATAATCACGATAGCCAGCACGATCCACCAAAGAAACCCCATACCAAACATCCCACCTCTCATCATTCCTCGACTTCCGCTGAAAACATTTGAACAATAGCCCATAATAATCACTCCTCACTGATTTTTACTCAGTATAGAAGAAAAATATGTCAAAAGTGTGTCAAAAAAATCGCTGTCTCATTTAGTTGTTTGATGCGCTTAAAGATCTATCTGTTCACTCAACTTTTGATAGTTTGAAAATGAGGGATGTTGTGTTAATTCATGTGTATCGATTGCTAACGTCTGTTTATCAACAATCGATTTGGTCAAGGCATCCGCAAAACGAATAAAATCATCATTCGTTGCTTCATTGTAAGTCAATGAAAAATATTTTGACTGTCGATAATACTGCTTCAATTGATCCTCACTGATTTTTTCAGGTTGATCCGCAAAGTATTCATCGTAACGGGCGCTATCAATTTTCCCACCTGTCACAGTCAACTGTAATCTACCGATCAATCCATTGCCAAAATCTTCGGCATAGCCAATATATTTTGTCTTTGACGGTTGCTTGATGTCTTCTTCTAATTCTGCAGCAATCGTCATCAAGCCTTGTCTAGCAGTGGTTGATGAGCCTCTTACCGTTTCAAAATTGCCAACGATCCGATTTTCTTCCCGCATTTGTTTTTCTACAAATGTGATACCATTAACGACCGTTACTAAGGTTGAATCTGTTCTTGGATTTTGGGCTTGGAAAAAAGCATAGTCAGACAGACGTTTGTTCGCGCCAGAATACTTTGACTCATAATAATTTTCTGCTCCGTACTCATTAAATTCAACATTGATGATTTTACTTGTATCATCGGTAATGATTTCCACGATCCCTTTATTGCCTACATCAAAATAGCCTTCATTTGTATAATAATTTCCTGTCATCAATCCTAAAGGCGGTTGATTTGACCAAAACATTTGCTTTAATTTTTCTTCGTATGTATAAAGTGGTTTTGGATTTGAGCCAAATGTTGTTTGAGTCGCTCCAGTGACGACATCATAGTTGTACGATGTGCCTTCAAAACTCAGTTCATTCTCTTTTTGCTCCTTTACGTCTTCACTTGAAGCAATAGGCTCGGATGAAGACGGAGTAAAAAGTGCTGGTCTGGAGGCTGCGCTAGATTGCTCTGTAGCCTTTTTCTGATCTGGTTTACAGCCAACAAGTCCGATTATACTGCCAAGAAAAAGGACAACGAGTAGATGACTTTTTTTCATAGCGTTTCTCCTTTTTATTTAGTTTTAAGCATTAAAACGATAACCACTACCCCAAATTGTTTCTATCGGAATTTCTGATAACTTCCCTTTTTTCAGTTTCTCTCTGATCCGTCCAACATGTACCACAACAGTATAAATATCACTATCCAACTCATCTAGCTCCCAAACTTGTCGAAATAGTTGTTCTTTCATCCAAACTCGATTTGGGTGTTCCATAAAAAAGAGTAATAAATCAAATTCTTTTGTAGGAAAAAGAATCTCTTTTCCTAGGACAAATACACGACGAGCCTGTTTATCAATCATGATCTGCCCCCTTTCTATGATATCGTTGATTTGATCAGAGCGAGTCAATTGTTGATAGCGTTTGATATGAGCTTGCACGCGGGCGACTAATTCACTTGGACTAAACGGCTTGGTCATATAATCATCTGCACCTAATCCTAATCCTCTGACTTTATCGATATCTTCTTTTTTCGCTGAAACAATCATTAAAGGAATATTTTTCTGCTCCCGAATCCTGCGACAAATCTCAAAGCCATCCATTGAAGGCAACATAATATCGATCACGATCAAATCAAATGGTTCATTTAGGGCTCGATTTAACCCAATCAGTCCATCATTAGCAATCTCAGCTTCGATACGATTGATTTCTAGATAATCTTTTTGTAATTCCGCAATACTCACATCATCTTCGATCAATAAAACACGTGATACTTCATTTGACATTCAGCTGTCCTCCTCAAGCTTTTTTAATAGGATTGTCACAGTCGTTCCAACATTTGGCGAACTTTCGATCATAACGTGTCCATCATGCTTCTCAATAATCTGTTTGACGATTGCTAGACCTAAGCCGCTGCCACCAGTATTTGTTGGTCGTGCTTCTTGTCCACGATAGAAATGATCAAACACAAAAGGCAATTGCTCTGCTGAAATCCCTTGTCCATTATCAGCTAGACGAATTTCGATCATACCTGATTTTTCTGAAACA
Source organism: Enterococcus ureilyticus (assembly GCF_001730315.1). Classification (GTDB taxonomy): domain Bacteria; phylum Bacillota; class Bacilli; order Lactobacillales; family Enterococcaceae; genus Enterococcus_L; species Enterococcus_L ureilyticus. The sequence goes on along the minus strand of NZ_MIKC01000034.1, from coordinate 196,511 downwards.
TCGATTTGAATCGTTAAAGGACGATCAATTGCCTTAAACTTCAAACTGTTTTCAAGTAAATTGATAAAAACACGGTTCAGCTGCATTCGATCTGCTGACACATAGCTGACTGGTTGTGAACTCGTTAATTGAAGCGTAACATGAGTGTTTTGTAACTGAAATTCTTCCATGATATGTTCTAAAAACGCTTGACTATTGATTCGCTCAAAATGAAACGAAAGTGCTGCAGCATCAAGTTTTGAATAAAGAAACAGAGCTTCGATCAATTCGTTTAGCGAGAGTGCTTTTTTATGAATCGTCTGTAAATATTTCGCTTGTTTTTCAGGTGAATCTGCCACCCCATCTAGTAAGCCTTCCACATATCCAATGATCGATGTGATCGGTGTTTTCAAATCATGAGAGATACTCGCAACAAGTTCTTTACGATTATTTTCAAGTTTCGCTTGTTCTTGCGTTGAATGAACCAAGGCTGTACGCATCTTTTCAAAATCAGAAGTCAGTTGTTTCACTTCCATTGCCGTTTGCTTTTGAGAAATGATCATTCCATTTTCTAAATGTCCATCACTTATTTCAGACATCCCAGCACCGAGCTTTTCCAGCGGTCTAATGATTGTTTTTTTGAGTAAATGATTTAAAAAGAGCAATCCGCCAACAGCTACAATCACGATAGTGACAATGATCAGCAACCCCCACTTGGTCATGAATTCAAGAAAATTATTTTCTTTCTTTAAAACCAACAAACTGCCAGGAACTTGATTATCAAAATAGAAATCAAACTTCATATAACGATATAAGCGCCCAGCATTGTCGATCGTCCCTCTGGTTTCAATATTATTTGCATCAAAGCTGGGAAAGTGAACGATCAATGATTTTTCTACTAGCTCTTTTGAGTAATACGCAATCTCTGCTTGCTTGCGAATAACCACACCTAACGCGTCACTTTCAAACTGGCTGATCGTCTCTTTTAATTCGCTACGAGGGTTTAATAATTGACCCGGATCTGATTTCGCTATACTGCGCAGTTTGATATAAGCTAATTCCTCTTCTGGACTCAGTGAACGTTGTTGGGTAAATGTTTTGTACAAGGTTGCTGGACTAGGAATCTTTCCAGTTGTTACATAAAAAACAATACAAATAATTGAAAAGAGTGAAAGAAAAGCAATTGCTATGCCACCAATATATGAGATGAGAAATCGTTTTTTTATTGTCATTTTTTTCTCCCTTACTTCATTTTTTAGTGGTAGCTATTCCGTTCTTGACTACTTGTTCTCAGTTTTTTAAAAACTAAATTCTGGCGTAAATTCACCCTCATAGGGTGTATGCTCTACAAAGACTGTGATGTCCTCGCCCGCTTGATCTTTGCCCAAACGCTTGTAAGTAAATTTTTTATTGTTTAATTCTGTTAATTCTAAAGCCGCCCCATATTTATTTTGACCAATCGATACGTGGGCACGGATTTTGTTATGATTTAGAACATCGAAATAACCAAAATCACCTCGGCTAACGCCTGTTTCTAAATTGAAAAATTCGTATTTGTTTGTGTCAGCCGCAAATTTTGCTAAGCTAATAAAATTTTTATTATAGTCACTTACATCGTTACCAGCTTCATCAAGAACTTTCGTTCCGTTCCATAACGTTTGGCTTAATAATTCAGCACCGTCTTTTTTAGTGTTGATGGTTCCAGTTGTTGTCTCTAAAGGCTTTTCTTTTTCTGTGAAAGTCAGCTCGCTTTCATTATACGGTATATGTTCAACAAAAACATCTACTTCATTTCCTGCTTTGTCTTTCCCTTTTCTTGTGTACGTGAATTTTTTATTTGTAAGTTCAGTAAGTTCGACAATTGCTTGATAGTTCATCGTTTCTGAAATCAAAATTCGTTTTGTTCCATCATTTGTAATAAAAAAAGTGCCACGATCCCCACGACTTACACCCGTTTGTGCATCGAAAAATTCATAACGTCCTGTTTCGCTATCATATTTTGCTAAACCGATAAAGTTAGCATTTTCTGTCGTTAGATCATTATTTTCTTGATCGTAGACTTTGGTTCCTTGCCAATTCGTGTTCCCTAAAATTTCTGTTTGCTTATCCCCTTCATTATTTTTTTGGGGATTGGTTTGTTCTGTTTGTTTCTGTTCAGTTGCTTTGGTTCCGATTGATTCTTCTGTCCCTACGCTACAACCTGCTAGTAATAAGACTAAACTTGATATACCTATCATAATTTTTTTTGTGTTCATAATATTGTTCCTCCTTCGTGTGATTTCTTACCGCATACCTTATTATAAGTAATAGTTGTAAACAGGCTCTAACAAGAGTATAAACAAATTATAAACAATAAAAAAGAAGATGCGCCACCACTCTAAGAGTGATAGCACATCCTCAAGAAATCCGAATAAATGGTGGGAGAAAATATAGCTTCTTCTATCCCAACTTTAAACATTCATTGTTTTAAACTGTTGTTGTTTTTAGTAAATTTTCATAAAAAGCCGCTTTGGTTGCTGAGATGTAAGGTGTTAACCATAGATAACCGATCCCAAACGTTAAAATAGCTAAGATGTGCCATCCTATAAAACTCAAATCCAATAAGAATAACTGACCTTTATAGCCTTTCATCAGTTGTCTACTACGTGTGATAGATTTTAGCAAACCTGGACGCACGCCATTTTCTTCATACGCATCATAATAAACAAAATAAGCCTGCGAATAAGAATAACCTTTAATAATTCCTGGAATAACCAATAACAGTAACCATAAAGAAATAAAAATCACCATTAATACGTAAAGACCGATCAAGCCTAAGACTACAGGGCCTGCAAAACCACGAAATACATCTGAGAATGGACGTATTTCTTGTTTTTTACCTCTTATAAGATCAAGAAAAGTCCAAGAAATACCGGCACTAAATATCGCACCTAAAATTCCTCCAACAAAACTACCGCCTCCGCCTCCAGAATTCCCTTCATAGCTTGCGGTATTGTTTAATAAATCCGGATTATTTTGAAAGAATGTAATTGCAGGGATAAGCAGTAAGAAAAACAAAATTAACCCAATTGCAATCGAAATCAAGGTTGGAACTAGGCACATCAACACGCTATCTTTCCAGCGCCCACGTAAGACTGCTTTTGCTTCATTTTTTAATTCAGCACTTGTTTTCATAAATATCCTCCTTTCTATTTAGTACAATCAGTATAACAAATAAATCAGTATTGAAAAAAACATACGCCCACTTTCATTCGTCATACTAACCAATTTTTCATTAAATATATTATTTTGACGTAATCGATCCTTCATAACTTGTTTATTTGATAAGAGAATCTAATTTTTATTTATCATTAAGGGATGCTATAATTCAACTACGATAAATGGCTCAAGCAAGAAGCCCTGTCCCCTACATACCCGCCTGCAAGTAATGCTTTCTTGAATATACTGCGCTATTTTCTTAAGCTTAAGATACATCAATGAAAGGAATTAATACTATGGAATTTGGAGATAAAATCAAAGAACTAAGAACAAAAAATCAACTGACACAAGAAAAATTTGCAATCCGCTTAAATGTAACTAGACAAGCCGTATCAAACTGGGAAAATAACCGCAATCTTCCAGATCTTGAATTACTAATTCTAATTTCTAGCATATTTCATATTTCACTTGATGAATTGATTCTAGGAGAAAATAATGTGAATAATATGACCGAGAAACTAATCAAAGATGGCAGCAAAACAAGACAAGCAAAATTAAACATGATCACAACATTGATTGGTGCCTTTCTATTACTCTTTGGCTGCGCTTGTATTTTCATCAAAACAAATTCAGTAGAATATATCGATACTTCAGGTATTTTACATGAAAATTTTTATCTTTTACCTATAGGTTTCTTATTCATTATAGCTGGACTAATTGTATTTTTAGTTACAGGTATCCGATTTATCATTGATAGCATTCGAAACAAAAAATAGTTATTGATCCTCATAACCCTCAAAAAGCACAATTATTTTCAAACTGTGCTTTTTGAGGCTTATTGTTAGTCAATAGTGATCGTTGGAATTCTTCATTTTATAATAAACGTTTCAACCAATCGAATTTTTTCTGATTATATGGTGGATAAATTAGTTTTGCCATGGTGTCTTTTCTACCGTAAACAATTGATTTTTTGTGCGAAAAAGTCTCAATACTGTATTTTCCATGATAATTCCCCATTCCCGATGCCCCTACTCCACCAAAAGGTAGATCATCATTGGCCACATGAAGGATCGTTTGGTTGATTCCACCACCACCAAATGAAAGTTCAGATAAAATTCGTTTTTGAACATCCCTATCATCTGAAAATAAATAAACCGCTAATGGCTTTTCCCCTTCTTTGACAAACGTGATTGCTTCATCCAATTGTTGATATGCACAAATCGGTAATAGAGGACCGAATAACTCTTCTTTCATCAGACTATTCTCTCGGCTTAAGTCAATATCGAATAAACTTGGCGCGACAAACCTTGTAGCACGATCATACTCTCCACCGTAGATTAGTACATCTTGATTTTCCTCAATCAGCTGAATAAACTTGTCAATTGCAGGTCCCTGAACAATCCGACCATAATCATTATTGGCTTGTATATTTGATCCATAAAACTCAATGATTTTTTCTTTTAAAGCGATAATTAGTTGATTTTTAACTTTTTCATCAACTAAAACATAATCTGTAGCAATACATGTTTGGCCTGTATTCAATAGCTTACTCCAAATAATTCGTTCAGCAGCTAACTCGATATCGGCCTGCTCTGTAACGATTGCCGGGCTCTTACCACCAAGTTCTAAGACAACTGGTGTCAACTGTTTTGCTGCAGCTTCCATTACAATTTTCCCGACTTTGGCGCTACCTGTGAAGAAAATGAAATCCATCCGTTCTTTTAACACTGAAGCATTATCAATTGAATGTGGGGAAAGCATCTTGACATACTCTTCGTCGAAGGTTTCACCAATAACAGCACCAATCACTGCAGCAACATTCGGCGTTTTTGACGATGGTTTTACGAGCGCGCAATTGCCCGCCGCAAGTGCACCGATTAAAGGAACTAAGGTCAATTGAAGCGGATAATTAAACGGACCGATGATATAAACGGTTCCAAATGGTTCTAGAAAAACTGTATTCTTGTTCAGTAAAGAGGAAATCGCTCTGGGTTTATTGACCGGCTTCGTCCATTTATCAAGATTTTTCAGCATATCTTTGATGGCAGAAAGAACTAACCCTAACTCCGTTGCATAAACTTCTGCTTTAGGTTTTTTTAAATCTTTTTCAAAAGCCCAATAAAAATCTTCTTCGTGTTTTTGTATAGTTGTTAGTAGTTGTTCAAGCTTTTCTTTTCTGAAAGAAATTGATTTAGTTTGGTTTGAATTAAAAAAAGCACGTTGTTTTTGCATTATTGCTTGAAGATCTGATTGATTCATAGCATATCCTCCTATTTTTCTTTTTAGTATAACATCGATTTTTTCTTTTGAATAATTTTATCAATCAACACGTCTTTCTAAAATCCATGATCGCGCTGTGCCTTTTGCACCATTCTTATTTGTCGAAGAACTCAGAATCAGTTGCGTTTCTTTATAATAAGAAAAGCTATATCTAAGCGTCTTATCCTTGTTTAAGTAAATCAACTCAGTTTCTCCAGTTTCGAAGGTCAATGGGATTGCTTCACTATTCTCTAAGCTTTCAGTTTTTGCAATTAGTAACTCCACTTTATTAGGATCAAAAGTAGCGTTTATTTGAATAAATGCTGGAAAGTCTGGTTCTGTAGACTTCCATCGGCCTAAAATGCTTTCTTGAGATATTGTTCGAGTCTTTTTCAACTCAATTGGCGCTAAATCTCCACCTGATACTAGTTCATCCCCACTTTGTTTGACTTCATATTTAGGATAAACAATAATTTCCTCTTCGTTTACTTCAAATATGTAATGAAATGTTTTATCTTTTACTTGATGTGTAAACACTCTACTATCTTCAGTGTACTCGATTTCTAGTTTCTCTGAATTGAATATCAACTTTTTTTCATCATAAACAATTTCATAGCTACCGTAATCATAATTATTTGCTACCCATGAGCCAGCTAATCTTTGTATTAAGCTTTCATCAATTCCTTTTTGTGAATCCTCTATTGGCACTTTTGGGGAATTGCATGAAGCTAAAACGATTGAAGCCCAACATAAGGAAACCACCCTACCTATTTCTTTCATTTTTCCTCATCTCCTTAAAAAAATATTTTGCTCTATTCAGTATAACTGAGTATACGGGTTTATTAAATATATATAAAAAACCTCCTCTTGCCTAAACAAAAGGAGGTTTTACGTAGGAGTATAAGGAGAAAAGATCTGACGATCAATTGTCCCTTTTTGCTTTATGATCAGTTAAAATTATTTGTTTTTTAGGTTGTAGAAAGATTTCAAGCCTTTGTATTCAGCAACTTCGCCTAATTGATCTTCAATTCTTAATAATTGGTTGTATTTGGCAATACGGTCTGTACGGCTTAATGAACCAGTTTTGATTTGGCCAGCGTTTGTTGCAACAGCGATATCAGAGATTGTTGAATCTTCTGTTTCACCTGAACGGTGAGATACAACTGCAGTATAGCCAGCTTCTTTAGCCATTTCGATTGCTTCAAATGTTTCAGTTAAAGTACCGATTTGGTTTACTTTGATTAGGATTGAGTTCGCGATTCCTTTTTCAATACCTTCAGCTAATTTAGTTGTGTTTGTAACGAACAAATCATCACCAACTAATTGAACTTTGTCGCCTAAAGCAACTGTTAATTTTTTGAAACCATCCCAGTCATTTTCATCTAATCCATCTTCGATTGAGATGATTGGGTATTTCGCACATAATTCTTCGTAGAATGCGATCATTTCTTCAGTTGTTTTTTCGCCTTCGCCTGAATCAGCTAAAACGTAAACACCTTTTTCTTTGTCGTAGAATTCAGAAGAAGCAGCATCCATCGCAAGAACGATATCTTTACCAGGTACATAGCCAGCTTTTTCGATTGCTTCGATGATTACTTCAAAACCTTCTTCGTTAGAACCAAGGTTAGGAGCGAAACCACCTTCGTCACCTACAGAAGTAGCTAAACCGCGCGCTTTTAAGATTCCAGCTAACGCGTGGAATACTTCAGCACCGTAGCGTAAAGCTTCTTTGAATGTAGGAGCGCCTACAGGCATGATCATGAATTCTTGGAAGTCGATACTGTTATCAGCATGAGATCCGCCATTGATGATGTTCATCATTGGAGTTGGCAATACTTTAGTATTGAATCCGCCTAAGTAGTGGTATAAAGGTACTTCTAGGTAATCAGCAGCAGCACGGGCTACAGCGATTGAAACACCAAGAATAGCGTTTGCGCCTAATTTACCTTTGTTAGGAGTTCCATCTAAATCGATCATTGCTTTATCAATAGCCATTTGGTCACGTACATCGTAGCCAATAATTGCTTCAGCGATGATGTTATTTACGTTGTCAACTGCTTTAACAACCCCTTTACCTAAGTAACGAGCTTTGTCGCCATCACGTAATTCAACCGCTTCGTATTCACCAGTTGAAGCACCAGATGGAACCATTCCACGACCAAAAGCACCGCTTTCAGTGTATACTTCTACTTCGATTGTTGGGTTACCGCGTGAGTCTAAGACTTCGCGTGCGTAAACATCAGTAATAATTGACATGTTTTGTCTCTCCTTTGAGTTTGTTTTATACTAAGGGGATTCGATTCCCTTAATTATGATTGTAGTGAATAACCGTGTGCTATGCAAACATTTTTTGCATAATTCATAGAATATTCAATGAATCTTTGATTAATTGCGTATATTGTTATAAGACGTGATTATTTAACAGCATCAAGTAAAGCTAAGAAAGAGTCAGCTTCAAGACTCGCTCCGCCAACTAAAGCACCATCAACGTTTTCTTTTGCCATATATTCAGCAATGTTTTCAGGTTTTACAGAACCGCCGTATTGGATACGTACAGCTTCTGATACTTCTTTGCCGTATAATTTTTCAACTGTTGCACGAACAACGCCACAAATTTCATCAGCGATATTCGCATCAGCAGATTTACCAGTTCCGATGGCCCAGATTGGTTCGTAAGCAATAACCATTGAAGATACTTGCTCATTAGATAAATCAACTAAGCCTTTTGTGATTTGGCCTTCAATCCATTCAGCAGTTTTGCCTGCTTCGTATGTTTCTAAAGATTCACCACAACAAAAGATTGGTGTCATGTTGTTTGCAAAGATTGCTTTGGCTTTCTTGTTGATGTCTTCGTCTGTTTCGTGGAAGTACTCACGACGTTCAGAGTGACCGATGATTACATAGTCAACACCTAGATCAGCAAGTGCTGCTGGAGATGTTTCACCAGTGAAGGCACCTGAGTTTTCCCAGTAACAGTTTTGTGCAGAGATTTTTAATTCAGTTCCTTTAGCCGCTTCTACTAATTCTTGTAAGAATAAAGCAGGAGAACCGATTACTGAATCAACAGCACTATTGGCAGGAATTTTTGTTTTTACTGCTTCTGCAAAAGCTTTCGCTTCTGAAGCAGTTTTGTTCATTTTCCAGTTACCAGCGATAATTGGTTTACGCATGGAAAAGCACATCCTTTTCTTTTTATGGTAAATTATGGGTGAAATAGTTTTATCCAGCCCGTTTCACAAGCTAGACCTATCGTCATTAATGGATAAATAACTTGTTCAACTTTTTCTATTTGTCGTTGATTGCTGCTAGACCAGGTAATTCTTTACCTTCTAATAATTCTAAGCTTGCGCCCCCACCAGTTGAGATGTGCGTGAATTTATCCGCAAAGCCTAATTGAATAGCTGCAGCAGCAGAGTCTCCACCGCCAATGATTGTTGTTGCATCCGCCAAGTTAGCAATTGCTTCACAAACACCGATTGTTCCTTTGGCAAAGTTGCTCATTTCGAATACGCCCATTGGTCCATTCCAAACAACTGTTTTTGCACCTTCTAATGCTTGGGCAAATAAAGCAATTGTTTCAGGTCCAATGTCAAGTCCCATTTGTCCATCAGGAACATCACCACTATGTTCTTCTGTTGGTACATCGTTTGAGAATTCTGCAGCCGTGATTGAATCGATTGGCAAGATTAATTTATCGCCTGCTTTTTCGATTAATTCTTTTGCTAATGCTACTTTATCTTCTTCAACTAAAGAGTTACCGATGTTCATACCTTTGGCTTTGTAGAATGTATAAGTCATTCCACCACCGATAAGGATTTTATCTGCTTTAGAGATCAAGTTTTCGATAACACCGATTTTGTCAGAAACTTTTGCGCCACCTAAAATTGCTACAAATGGACGTTTTGGTGCAGTTACTGCTTCACCAACGAATTTGATTTCTTTTTCCATTAAGAATCCAGCAACTGTTGGGATACCAGTTGACGCAATCCCTACATTAGAAGCGTGTGCACGGTGAGCCGTACCAAATGCATCATTAACAAATACATCGCCTAAAGAAGCCCAGTATTTACCTAATTCAGCGTCATTTCCGCTTTCTTTTTTACCGTCGATATCTTCAAAACGAGTGTTTTCAAACACTAAAACGTCGCCGTCTTTCATGTTGTTAACAGCTGTTTCTAATTCAGCACCACGTGTTTCAGGAACGAATGTTACTGGTTTACCCAATAATTCGCCTAAGCGTTCTGCTACTGGTTTTAGTGATTTGCCAGCTTTGTCTTCTTCTGTCTTAACACGACCTAAGTGAGAGAATAAAATTGCTTTCCCGCCATTGTCGATCACGTATTTAATTGTTGGAAGTGCTGCTACGATACGGTTATCATTTGTAATCACGCCATCTTTCAAAGGCACGTTGAAGTCAACACGTACAAGAACTTTTTTGTCTTTTAAGTCTACATCTTTGATAGTCTTTTTAGCCATTAAAAGGTACTCCTATCTATTTTTGGATTTTGAAAAGAATGATTTTTCTTGAACTTATAAAATAAGCGGGGAAGCGCGTTGCTTCCCCGCTTATTATTTCACAGTTGTTCAAATTTCACTAATGATAAGAATTGATCTTATAGGTTAGCGAAGTACTCTAAAGTACGAACTAATTGTGCAGTATAAGACATTTCGTTGTCATACCAAGCAACAGTTTTCACTAATTGTTGATCACCAACAGTCATTACTTTAGTTTGAGTAGCATCGAATAATGAACCGAAAGTCATACCTACGATATCAGAAGATACGATTTGATCTTCGTTATATCCGTAAGATTCGTTAGCAGCTTTAGCCATCACTTCGTTTACTTCTTCAACTGTTACTTTTTTGTCAAGAACAGTTACTAATTCAGTTAATGAACCAGTTGCTACAGGAACACGTTGAGCAGCTCCGTCTAATTTACCGTTTAATTCAGGGATAACTAGACCGATTGCTTTAGCAGCACCAGTAGTGTTAGGTACGATGTTTTCTGCTGCAGCGCGTGCACGACGGAAGTCTCCACCTGGGTGAGGTCCATCAAGAGTCATTTGGTCACCTGTGTAAGCGTGGATCGTAGTCATAAGACCTTCAACCACACCAAAGTTATCTTGTAAAGCTTTAGCCATAGGAGCTAAACAGTTAGTCGTACATGAAGCACCTGAGATAACTGTTTCTTTACCTGTTAAGATATCGTGGTTAGTGTTGTAAACGATTGTTGGTACGTCATTTCCGCCTGGAGCAGAGATAACAACACGTTTAGCACCAGCTTTTAAGTGTAATTCAGCTTTTTCTTTTGAAGTGAAGAATCCAGTACATTCAAGAACGATATCTACGCCTAAGTCGCCCCATGGTAATTCTTCTGGGTTGCGGTTAGCAAGAACTTTAACTTCTTTACCGTTAACGTTGAAAGATCCATCATGAACTTCAACAGTTCCGTTGAAACGTCCTTGAGTTGTGTCATATTTTAACAAGTGAGCCAACATTTTAGCATCTGTTAAATCATTGATTGCTACTACTTCGATTCCTGCTACATCTTGGATACGACGGAATGCTAAGCGTCCGATACGTCCAAATCCATTAATACCTACTTTAACTGTCATTAAAGATTTCCTCCTTATGAAAATCAAAAATTTTTTATTTTAAAGGGTTACCCCTTTTAAAATCTCATTTGCGGCAGCTTCATCTGTGATGAGCCACGTTTGTTTTGGTGCGTTTTTCATATATGCCCGAATTGCTTTGGCTTTTGTCTTGCCGCCTGCAATCGCAACGACATTTGGTATTTTTTGTACATCCTTAAGCTGAAGTCCGATGCGAGGGATTTTATAAACGACTTCGCCCTCTTCATCAAAGAAATACCCGAAAGATTCTGCTACAGCATTATTTTGCTTTAACATGACCATTTCTTCATCTGACATTTTACGGCGTGCTGCCATATGCAACGCGCGTCCAATACTATGAACAACACAATTGCTTTGTTCGATCAGTGTTAATACTTCTTGGATCGATGGTTCTTGCAGCAGCGAGTTATACGTTTCAAGACTCAATTGCTCTGGAACATATAATGCTCTATGGTGACCGCCAGTTCGACTTGCCATTACAGCACTTACTGAATTGGCTTGAACGGTCATTGCTTCACCGATGCCGCCTCTAGCTGGAACAAACAAAATATGTCGTTTTTCCGTTTCTAGGGTCCCCATATGTTCTGCGGTCAAGGCCATGGTCGTGCCACCCATAACGGCAACGATATTATCACCATCAGGTAAGAGTAGATCCAAAGAATCGGTCAAAATATCGCCAAATTCATAAAGTACTTTCTCCTGATTGTCACTATTGCCTGCTACAACGATACAACGCTTGATCCCAAAATATTGGCTGATTTCTTTTTCGACTTGATGCATACCGAGTAGTTGATTCATTACTGTCTCTAATCCTTGATAAACTCCTAAGCCTTTTTCAGTTAATGTCATTCCACTTTTAGAAGTTTCTATCAGTTGTAAGTTTTTCAGAAAATCGGTTTCAGTTCTCAAAACCCGTTCTGTGATCCCCATACTATCAGATAGACTTCTGCGTCCAATAGGCTGCATCCAGTAAATATTACGAAGAATATGAAACCTTTCCTGCATTACATCGAGCAAATCTGGAGCAACTGCTTCAATCATTTTTAATTCATCTAGCATGATGCGCTCCTTCGTTGGTCTAAAAACGTCCAAGTAAGACTTAAAACGACCTATGAACTTTAAAAAAATAGGATTGGCGTTCTTCTTTTTCAATGTTAAATTCTTTAACAGTCTTAAAAGCGTCCCTCAATCTTATACACATAGTCTAACAGTTTTCATTGCTTTTTTCAAGAAAAAGAGATTATTTTTTGAAATTCGCTATCTCCTCTTTGAAATTCATTATGCAAGATGCCTCTTTTGAATCACTTGTATTTTAAAATTCTTGTTAAAAAATTCAAAGCGAATAAGAAAATCCAGCTATTATGCTGGATTTTTTAGCTTCCTATTACACATTATAAATCCTCTTCATAAAAACGACCAAGAATTTTGACATTATCCGAAATACTCACAAAAGCAGACGGATCAGACTCTTTCATCGCAGCTTCCAATGATGGCAATTCAAAACGAGTCACAACCGTTAACAATAATGTCTGTTTATCATGACGATACGCACCTTCTGCTTCATGAATGATTGTGATTCCTCGTCTCATTTTTTGTTGGATTCCATCGATCACAGCATCTGGATTTTTGGTAATGATCATGACTTGCATTTTCTTTTGCTTCGTATAAACAGCATCTGTCACTTTCCCACTCACAAAAATCGACAATGCGCTGTAAAACATATACTGCCAACCAAATAAATAACCTGCAACAAAGATAATCAGCCCATTAAAATACATTGAAATCGACCCCACAGAACGTCCAGTTTTCTTACGAATCGTGATACTAAAAATATCCAACCCCCCCGAAGAAAGACCATTTTTCAACGCAAAACCAATACCAGAACCCATCACTGCACCACCGAAAATTGCACAGATAATTGGATCATTAGACAAACTTGTTTGCGGTACGATCTGCATAAAGATTGAAGTTAGAGTCACCGTCAAAAAGGTGAAAATTGTAAATTTTTTCCCGATTTTACGCCAAGCAACAAAAAATAACGGAATATTCAACGCATATAATGTGATCGAGACCGGCACTTTAAACCCAACAATATTCGTAGATAAAGTCGTTAATATTTGCGCAAGTCCAGTAATCCCGCTGGAATAGATATTTCCTGGTTGATAAAAGAAGTTCATCGCAACCGATGCCAAGATTGCATAGACAATCGACACGGAAAGTTTGGTCGTGTAATCATGGACGGGTAAACTTTCAAAGAATTTTTTCATGTAGGAGCAGCCTCACTTTATTTGATTCATTTGGTTCTCATTATACGTGCTTTGGGTTCGGAAAAAAAGGACAATCTTCAGAATAGCAGAAAATACTTAATCATCGCAATGATCAAGCCTCTAAATAATTCGATTTCAATAGGCATTTAGGCTATTCAACATCTCAGTGTAGCCTAAACTTCTAGCATAATCCTCAGCTGTCCGTCCAGTATTATCTTTCAACGTTTTGTCAGCTCCACTTTCCAATAAAACGTCAACGATTTGTTGATAGATTTCAGAACCATCTCTCAATGCAACAGCTTCTATCAAGGCTGTATACCCGTAATTATTTTGATGATTGATTGCTACTCGGCCATCTTTTAATAATAGCTTCACATTTTCAAGATGTCCTTTTTCAGCCGCTGGAATCAGTGCATTTCCTCCGAAACGATTCACTTTTTGCTGATTTGGTACTTGTTTTTCTAGCATACAAGTCAGAATTTCGGTTTTTCCTTGGGCTCCTGCATAAAGGTATGGACTATCCGAAATATGATCTTGCACGTTAATATCGGCTCCCGCATCAATCAACTGTTTTGCGATTCCGATGAAGTTTTGATGTGTTGCGATCAAAAGAGGTGTTTCACCTTGTGCATTGACTTCATCGATCGAATAGTTTTCATCTACTAGTATGGCTTGGACTTGTGCAAAATCATTATTATTTACAGCCTGTATTAATGTACCGGCTGGAAATGATTGGCTAGCTGCTTTTACTGTGTTCATTGTGTTTGATTCTTTGGATTCATTTGATTGCTTGGTATTATTTTTATCCGTAGTCATGCTTGTACTCTCCTTTATTGAGTGATTTGTATCATTTTTTTTAGAGTGGCAGGCTGAAAAAATAAGTAAAAATGAAGCGAGCAATGCTATCTCTAACAAAATTTTTTTCTTATTCATGATTATTCTCCTTTAGCAGTGTTTATATTTAGTATAGAACATAAATATAAACAAACTATAAACACTCTTCGTACTCAGAATGAAATGGACTTATCCCTTGTTGAAACAAAAAGCAATCAAGTGTTCAATTAGAGCCGCAGTTGAAAGCTGTGAGGCTAACGCAGCATTATAGGTCAGGTTTTGAGTCTTGATATAAATGAGAGCTATTAATCATAAAGCGTTTGACTAAGGTATTATTATGAGTATTAGTGATACTGATAATTTGCTACTACTAAAATTCAAAAGTTGAACCCTTTCATTGATTTCTACAGTTTCACCTGAGCTGAAAAAAGGAGCAATGCCTAGATGCAGTACTCCCCATTTTTTATTCACTTGATCGCTTAAAATATAGCTCGATTTTTTGTGGGTCATCAAATCCTGCTTTTAATAAAATAATTTTTGTCTGAGCATTTTGGACGATATCCCCATATTCATCATACTTGTTTTCTGAATCTAAACTAATCGACCAACGCGCATTCGTATCATCGTTTATCGTCAATGCTGTTGTACCAAATTGCACGGTTTGTTCGAATGAATATTTTTCTCTCTCCCCAACCTCTTGGATAACAATTCCTTCAGAAGCACTAGATGTTAGACTGGTATCTCCATCTTTCGATTCCCAAACACCTATCAGAGCTGATAAAACGTAAGAATAGGCTATCTTTCGTCCACCGTAGGTTCCAATATATTGATGGACCGCTTGATCTTTTGAACGATAAGTCAGTACACACGTCTCATTGGTTAGCCAAGTTAAGCGATAATCAGTGATCCCATTAGTAGGGAGTTTTTCTTTTAAGCGAGCTAAAATCAGGTAGTAATTATTGAAGTAATACACTCCTTGATCGTCACTCGTTTCTTTGACTAAAAAAACATGTTTTGCATCAGGTGAAAGACTTATTATCGCTTTTTCTTTCGGCTTTACAAAACTGAAAAGAGCACTCACTGTGATGATTGCCGCAATTTGGAGCAAAATTATATAGATTTTTCTTTTTTTATCCAGATCCATTAGACATAATAGCGTCAAACCTAAAAATAGAAAACTACCTATTATTGCAGCAAGCAAAAACCAATCACTTATTAATTCGATCCCTTTCGAAGACACAAGTACAAAACCGCCTAAAAACAGCAGACACAATATAGTCAAAATCAAAAAGATGATCCCACTAATTTTTTTTATTCTTTTTTTACTCTCCATCTGGTTCTACCTCACGATCAAATACCCAATTTTCTCCATTATCTTTTGAAATAAATTTTCCTTTTACTAAACCACCTTGATAATCACCGACTTCTCCTTGATTTAGTAAAACCTCTAATTGTTCTCCAACTTTATAGGGCATTTCAGCGACTAAAAAAATAGCTTTATACTTTTCAGGCACCTGAATTGTCGCAGCTTGCCAGCTAGCTCCTCCATCTTTCGTAATGCGTAGATTAGGTGCTGCTGTTCCAAAAGATAAGAAGCCTGTTCTTTCATCAATAAAACCGCCGTCTTGGATTAATGACGTTTGATCGATACCTGCGGTCTCCTCCCACGTTTTTCCACCATCTTGTGTCAAATACGCTACCGTTCCTTCTTGACGAACAACGCGACCCCCAGAATAAATCACATAGCCAAAATCCTTACTTAAAAAAGCGATTTTTCGAAAACGAATACCTGCATTTTCTTGGGAAATATCATATTTTTGCCATGTTTTTCCTTGATCGACCGTTTGAAGAAGCTTTAAGCCTAGATTTTCATAGAGGAATGACGTATTTTCTTTTGTTATAAAATAGCTTTGCTCCATCAAACCGTTCTCATAAGAAGGGGTATACTCACCAAATTGAATCTCTTCTAAACGCTCAGGAACTTCTACCCAATTCTCGCCCGAATCATACGTAACATATACCTTTTCACCCTTGATTAATACATCCGTCTGTTTTTGCGTTGGCTCTTTTGGCGGCTCCGCTTCCTCTTTTTTCTCGCTTTGTATTGCGTCTTCTAGCTCGTTGATTTCCTTATTATATGTTTCAATACTTGTTGGTCTGCTCACGTAAAAAAATAATGCTGTAAAACTCGATAATACAACAATAATAGTCAAAAAAAACGCCCGATTCTTGTTCTTCAATTTACTCACCCCTTTAATCCGTCTACTAGTTAAAGTATAGAGGAACAGCCTTTTTATTGAAAGGACTATTTTGTTTGTTGATAAAAACGTAAAAAAAGTTTCCAATAAACTAACGTAGTTTACTGAAAACTTGTTTTATCTTGACTAAGTCAATCGTTATTCATCGATTGCTGTTACATCAATGTTTAATTCAAATAATTGTAATGGTGACACCACGCTTGGCGCATTTGTCATTGGGTCTGCAGCTTTTCCATTTTTAGGGAAAGCAATTACTTCACGGATATTATTTTCGCCAGCTAATAACATCACTAAACGGTCTAATCCTAAAGCAATTCCACCGTGTGGAGGGAATCCATAATCTAAAGCATCCAATAAAAACCCAAATTGCTCTTGTGCGGATTCTTTCGTAAAGCCTAAAGTTTCAAACATTTTTTCTTGCAGGTCGCGCTTGTGGATCCGTAATGAACCTCCACCTAGCTCATAACCATTCAAGACAATATCATAAGCTTCGGCATAGACTTTTGCTGGATTTGTCGAAAGTAATTCGATATCAGATTCTTTTGGCTGCGTGAATGGATGGTGAGCAGAAACATAGCGGCCAGCTTCTTCGTCATATTCAAACAATGGCCAATCAACGACCCATAAGAAGTTGAATTTAGACTCATCAATCAAGCCTAATTCTTTCCCTAATCGAGAACGAATCGCCCCTAAAGCTGCTGCAACCACTTCTGGTTTATCCGCTCCAAACATTAAGATATCACCAACTTCTGCATTCGTTGCTTTGATCAAATCATCAGAAACTTCTGTCAAGAATTTCGCAATCGGTCCTTTTAGTCCATCTTCTTCAACTTTTAACCAAGCTAAACCTTTGGCACCAAATTGGCTAACATACGTACCTAAATTATCCATATCTTTTCTTGAATATTTATCGGCCGCCCCTTTAGCATTTAGCGCTTTGACTTGTCCACCATTTTCTAAAGCCATTTGGAACACTTTGAAGTCAACATCTTTTACGACATCTGCGATATCGATCAATTCCATCTCAAAACGTGTATCTGGTTTATCACTTCCATAACGTGCCATTGCTTCATCGTAGCTGATACGAGGGAAAGGTACTGTTACTTCGATCCCTTTTGTATCACGCATCACTTTCGCTAACATTTCTTCTGTCATCGTTTGGATTTCTTCTGGTGTTAAGAACGTTGTTTCCATATCGATTTGAGTAAATTCAGGTTGACGGTCACCACGTAGATCTTCATCACGGAAGCAACGAACAATTTGATAATATCGATCAAAACCAGCATTCATTAATAATTGTTTAAAAATTTGTGGTGATTGCGGCAATGCATAAAAATGACCTGCATGAACTCGTGAAGGAACTAAATAATCGCGTGCCCCTTCTGGTGTTGATTTACCAAAATAAGGTGTTTCAATATCGATAAAATCGGTATTGTCTAGATAATGACGGATCGATTTCGTTATTTCATGACGTAATTTTAAATTTGCTGTCATTTTTGGACGACGTAAATCTAGATAACGATATTTCATACGAATTTCATCGCCGACATTATTTTCATCTTCAATTAAAAACGGTGGTGTTTTAGCTGTATTCAAAATTGTGATATCTGTTGCCATTATTTCAAATTCGCCTGTTTTCATTTTAGGGTTGACCGCTTCTTTGTCGCGATAAGTCAGCTCGCCTGTAATTTCGATCACATACTCACTACGACATTTGTCTGCAATTTCCCATGCTTCTTTTGAATGCGCAGGGTTAAAAACGACTTGAGCGATTCCTTCACGGTCACGTAAATCGATAAAAATGACCCCTCCTAAATCACGGCGCTTTTGCACCCAGCCTTTTAATGTGATGATCTGTCCTACTAAATCTGCTGAAACTTCTCCGCAGTATACTGTTCTTTTTGCCATTGATGATTACTCCTCTTCATTTTTTACTTTTATTTAATCAAACATCACTGTCATCATTTCATCATAGATTTCATCGAATCGTTCATAAATATCTGATAGTGGGAATGCTTTTTCCTGACGGCTAGCCATTGATTTTACATTTACAATGCCTTCAGCTAATTCAGTTTCACCTAAAGTCAGAGCAAGTTTAGCATTTAATTTAGCCGCTGTTTTAAATTGAGCTTTTGCTTTTCGATCCATAAAATCACGATCAGCTGAAAAGCCAAAATTACGAATTGCTTGAACCAGTTTTAGTGTTTCTACATTTGTTTGCTCACCGATTCCAACAACATAAGCATCGATTTCATTGATCACTGGAACCGCAACGCCTTCTGCTTCCATCGTAATCAAGACACGTTCAATGCCCATTGCAAACCCAAAGCCAGGTGTTGTTGGTCCACCAAGTTCCTCAACTAATCCATCATAACGACCACCAGCGCAAATCGTCGCTTGTGCGCCCATACCTGGTGCTTCACTCATCACTTCGAAAATTGTGTTTGTGTAATAATCTAATCCTCTTACCATATTGCTATCCACTTCAAATGGAATATTCAATTCGTTCAGCATCGTTTTGACAGTGTCAAAATGTTCTTTTGACTCCGAGCTTAAATAATCCAAAATCGATGGTGCATCAGCTACGATTGCTTGATCTTTTTTATCTTTACTGTCTAACACACGTAAAGGATTTTCATGTAAACGACGTTTTGAATCTTCGCTTAATTTAGCTACTTTTGGTTCTAAATAGTCGATCAATGCTTGGCGATATGCAGCTCTTGTCTCTTTATCTCCTAAAGTGTTGATCACTAAACGAATTTGATTGATTCCTAATTGTTTGAAAAAGTCTAAGGCCATCGCCATACTTTCAACATCCACCGCTGGGTTCACACTGCCAAAAGCTTCAGCACCGATTTGGTGAAATTGTCTCAAACGTCCTGCTTGTGGGCGCTCATAGCGAAACATTGGTCCCATATAGTAGGTTTTATAAGGTTTCGAAAATTCAGGTCCGAACAATTTATTTTCGACAAAAGAACGAACGATCGGGGCTGTTCCTTCTGGACGCAATGTCACATGACGATCGCCTTTATCGTAAAAATCATACATTTCTTTTGAAACAATATCTGTCGTATCCCCTACACTGCGAGAAATTACTTCGTAATGTTCAAAAATAGGGGTACGGATTTCTTCATACTGATAGTCACGAAAAATCAAACGAGCTGTTTCTTCAACAAATTGCCACTTTTCTGACGTTCCCGGTAATAAGTCATTGGTTCCTTTTGGTTTTTGATAACTCATTGTTTCATCTCCTAGTTATTGTTCATTGTTTGTACTTTATTTTGGTAAAGGTTGGTTGGTTTGAATTCACTTTAGAGCTGATTGAATTTTTTAACGATTGTTCAGCTGTTGGTTTGGATCATGGCTTTGGGTGATTCTCTAGTATGGTAACTTCGCTCACTTCGCTCGCCAAGTATTGTTCATCATCCACTCTGGCAGAGCCAATCGGGGTACTTTCGGACCTAATAATCAAATCAAACTATCGTCTGCACTTCTTCTTCTGTCTCAGGAATTGGGTGATTCTCTAGTATGGTAACTTCGCTCACTTCGTTCGCCAAGTATTGTTCATCATCCACTCTGGCAGAGCCAATCGGGGTACTTTCGGACCTAATAATCAAATCAAACTATCGTCTGCACTTCTTCTGTCTCAGGAATTGGGTGATTCTCTAGTATGGTAACTTCGCTCACTTCGTTCGCCAAGTATTGTTCATCATCCACTCTGGCAGAGCCAATCGGGGTGATTCACAACAAAAAATCGCCCTTGTATAAATACAAGGGCGAGTGAATAGACACACGCGGTACCACCTAAGTTCGAAAGATTGCTCTTTCCTCTAACGATTAACGCTCGTAACGGAACGGCTTTTCCTCCGTTCATCTCCAGAATGTCTTTCGATCTCTCTAACGAAGTTGCTTTCAGCCAAGGCAACTTTCTCTTCTACGATCAGTTTGAAATCTACTCGTTCTTTCATCGATTTTTTTATAGTATCTATAAATTACTAAAGAATGGAAATAAAGTCAAGTAGAATTTCAATTAGCTTTACAATAGCTCTCGTAAAGAGCTAACAATTGTGATTACTTATGGTTCAATGATTCCCAAACATTCAACGCATCCCGCATTCCTTTAACCTGATGAACTCGAACAATTTCCACACCTTTATTTGCAGCAAATAATGAAGCTGTAATTGAACCAAAATCACGTGCCAATGGGTCAGATTCATTTGTTAAAGTTGCTATCGTTCTTTTTCTTGATACGCCATACAGTAAAGGATAATCTATGTAACGAAAAGCTTCAGGATCTTTTAGAATGTCTATATTTTCTGCTTGTGTTTTTCCAAACCCAATACCAGGATCAAAACAAATCCGTGTTGAAGCAATCCTAGCTTTGTGACAAAGTTCTATTTTTTCCTGATAAAATTGTTGGATATCTTCAACTACCGATAATTCGGTCCGTCTTTTACGTGAATGCATGATCACTAAGCCACTATCAGGATACTTTTGTGCCACTTCGATCATTCCATTTGTATCCAAACCTTTGATATCATTGATGATGTTGGCACCTGTTGCTAATGCTGCATCTGCAACTTCTGGAAAATAGGTATCGATCGAAATAGGTTTATCCGTCCTGTTTCTGATGGCTTCTACTATAGGCAAGATTCTTTCTTTTTCTTCTTTAGCTGAAATTTCTTGATAGTTTGGTCGTGTAGATTGTCCCCCGATATCGATAATGTCAACGTTTGCTGCCAGCATCTCTTCGCAATGGGCGATTGCTTTATCTAACTCATTAAAATGCCCACCATCTGAAAATGAATCGGGGGTCACATTTAAAATTCCCATGATTTGAGTGGCATTTTTAGTAAAGTATCCCTCTTCCGTCATCTTTGTTGCTCCTTTAATTGTTCGATCATTTGCTTCAATGCCGACACTCTTGGACTGAAATCATTTCGTTCTTCTTTTGGTAATTGAGCGAGGGTTTTATGTTTTTTCGGTAAATAGAAAATTTTGTCAAAACCATAGCCCATTTCCCCTATTTCTCTTGTTGTCAGTTCACCTGTCAGCTCTTGTCCTGAAATAAGGTACTCTCCATCTGGCCAAGCATAAACTAATACGGCATGCAGACTAATTGTTCGATTTAACGATCGTTGTCCTTCAAATAGCTCAAAAAGCTGATGATTTTTTTCTGAATCGGTCATGCCAGTTTCAAAAAAGCGCGCTGTCTCAACGCCTAACAGAGTAGGAAAAGCTTTGATTTCCAAACCACCATCGTCTGCCAATACTGGTTTCCCAACAATTTTTGCATAAAATCGAGCCTTGAGTAATGCATTTTCAGCATACGTTTTGCCCGTTTCGGCTATCTCATACTCTTTATTTGTATCGTTGGCATATGGAACAAATGTAATTTGATCCTTGAGATAAGCAGACTGCATTTCTTGTAGTTTTCCTTGATTATTCGTACCTACAATAATCTCCATTTCTGTCATCCTTTATGCCTCGATTGCTCTTAAAAAATCATCTTTACATTCCCGATCTGTTTTAAAAACCCCTTGATAATGAAATGTTTTCGTTAAACTGTTTGGTGATTTTACGCCACGCATCGTCATACACATATGTTCTGCCTCGATTGCCACGGCTACACCTTTAACCGGTACATGTTCAACCAGTTTATTTGCAATCATAATGGTTAAATCTTCCTGAACGCTAGGACGTTTGGCACAATACTCTACTAAACGTGGCAACTTGCTTAAGCCTAACACTTTGCGTTCATCAGGAATATAGGCCACATGGGCTTTTCCATAAAATGGCAATAAGTGATGCTCACACATAGAATAAAATTGAATATCTTTGACCAAAACCATATCCTCTTCATTCAAACTATCAAAAAGTGCATAATCATCAAATTCTGGCGCTCTCAATGAAGAAAATACTTCGTTATACATCTTAGCTACCCGTGTTGGTGTATCTTTAACTCCCGCTCGTTCTGGGTCTTCGCCAATTGCACGCAGAATTTGTTTTACTGCCTGCTCGATCATCGCTAGTTGTTTTTCGTCCATCTTCCTACCAACTTTCTTTACTAAGCCAAACTTCGGCTTGATTCCCTGTACTTGTGATCCAAGCATCGAAAGATTTCCCTTGAAATGCAGCTTCAGGATAGACCTCTTTTAATGGGACCAATACAAAAGAGCGTTTAAGCATTTCTTTATGTGGAATTGTCAAACGTTCTGTTGCTATTTTTTCATCATTCATCAACAAAATATCAATATCTAAGGTTCTTGGGCCCCAATGAATCAATCGTTCACGACCTAGTTTCTTTTCAATCGCTTGTGTTTTATCTAATAATTGCAGAGGTTCACATGTTGTCTTGATTTGAATCACGGCGTTATAATAATTTTCTTGCGGAACATCCCCATATGGTAATGTTTCATACAATTTTGATTTTTTCAAAACTTGAATATCCTCATCTTGATTGAGTAACTCAATTGCTTCTTGTAATGTCCTAAGACGATCTCCCAAATTACTCCCCAATGCTAAATAACCGATTGTCATACGAAGTCTCTTTCCATTTCGATTTCGATATTATCAAATACTCCAGGCATTGGTACACTATATTTTCTCACACGAACAAGAGCACTTTCTAACTTTTTGCCATGTTCTGTTTCAATATCATCCAAGATAGCTGAAGCGACAGCTTCTATTAAGTTGTAAGAATGAGTGGTTAAACGCTTAGCAATTTGATCATTCACTTCCGCATAACTAACGGTGTCATTGACATCATCCGTCTTACCAGCCTGATCTAACGGCAATCTTAATTCGATATCAACTTCTAATTGTTGTCCTAAAATTCGTTCTTCTGGTAAAACACCATTTTTAGTGTAAAACTTCATATTATTGATTCTAATTTTTCCCAATTTGCTTCCATCCTCCAACTATTTACTCACTGATACATTCAGTTGCAACTATTATACTATAGAAAATCAAGAAATCTTTAGCTTTCTGTTTTTTGAGACATTTTGTTACAAAAATTCTAGCCATAAGTGGAATAACTTTCTTCTTTCGTTTTAATGAACTACACTAATTATAGAAAGTCAGGAGGAATCATCATGACAAAAAACGTACGAATTGGTAAAACGGAAGTTTATTCAACCCCAATCGGTTTAGGAACAAATGCTGTCGGCGGTCATAATTTGTTTCCAAACTTAAACGATGATACTGGAAAAGAAATCGTCCGAGTTGCTTTAACAAACGGTATCACATTATTGGATACTGCCTTTGCATACGGAATGGGGCGTTCAGAAGAGTTGATTGGTGAGGTGTTAAAAGATTTTGACCGTGATCAAGTAGTGATTGCTACAAAAGCTGCACATGATCCAGCTAACGGGGGTGCCTTTAATAATACACCCGAGTTTTTGACACACTCTGTCGACGAAGCATTAAGACGTTTGCAAACAGACTATATCGATATTTTTTACATTCATTTTCCAGATGAAGCGACGCCTAAAAATGAAGCTGTGGCTGCTTTGCAAAAGCTAAAGGAAGCTGGTAAAATCAAAGCGATTGGCGTTTCTAATTTTAGCTTGGCACAAATTAAAGAAGCAAATCAAGAGGGCTATGTCGATATTGTCGAAGATGAATATAGCTTGATCCATCGTGAAGCAGAAATCGAATTATTCCCTTATTTAAAAGAAAATCAGATTTCTTTTGTGCCCTATTTTCCGTTGGCTTCTGGCTTATTAACTGGAAAATATGAACAAGGTGTAATTTTTCCACCTGAAGATTTACGCAGTAAAAAACCAGACTTTCAAGGGGAACGTTTTAAAACAATTATCGATAAAGTTAGCCAACTTAAATTGATTGCGGCCGATTATAACACCAGTGTTGCAGCGATTGTACTTGCTTGGTACATCAAGAATCCTTTTGTGGATGTTGTGATTCCTGGTGCTAAAAAAACAGAACAAGTAAGGAATAATGTAAAAGCTTTGACTGTACATTTGACAGCAGAGGATTATCAACGAATCGATAGCTTGTTTAGTTGATAAAAAAGTAGCTTCTTCTCATTGAAGAAACCATTTGCTAAAATATATACATTAAGAAATCTTATGAGTAAAGAGGTTGGGGCAGGAGTGTTTAATCCCAAGAAATAAGAAGCCTTCAAATCTTAGTGCTTTAGCACTTAGAATTTGATGTGATCGAAGCGTAGTGATTGCTTCTGTTCCCACCGTTTATACGGATTCCTTGAGTCTGAGAGATAACTCGTAGATTCATGTCCCAGACTCTTTCAAAAACAAAAAATACTGAAAATAACGCTAAGACCCAAGAAAGAGTCTGCTCATTATTCTCAGTATTTTTATTGATCTTATGACTAGATCTCTAAAAGATTTGTTAGTGCTATCAGTGCTTCAGAAATTGCTTCAAGCAGTTGCATCGCTTCATTTTCATATATTTTCTTAGCCGATATCGTCAAAATTACTTCCTCCGCTAAGATGCCATAATAAAGACCAAACCCAGTCTCATTGACTGGTCCAAAGCTAAAGGACTCTAATATATCATAAGGAAGCCCAGTAGTTGATATAAAGTCATCCCCTAAGATGGTCAATGCGTCTGTTAAAAAGGAATTCGGTCCTTCCTCTCCATTAAGCGCCATATTTTGAAGACCAAATAGATGACGTTCGACTCCTTGGCCATTTTGACATTGACTGATTCGAGCAGAGTGAGCACTAGCAGCTTCTAAGAATAAGGCTAGAGATTCTTCCTTAGAAATTGGCTCACTTCTATTAGAAAAAGCTTCTACAAACTGCTTTTTCTCTTGGCTAATCGAACGGGCAGACTCTGTTCGTCCTTCATAATACATCCGCATCGCAACAGGTTCATAAACAGATCTTAACTGTCCAAAAACATTCTGCTGTGCTAGTGCTAACGCGATATGAAAAAAAGCATCTGGACTCACTTGCGCTTTTTTCATTCGCTCTTTACCAACAGCTGAAACAACTTGATGTTTGATAGTATACGAGTTATTGTCGATTTCTGCTAGGCTTCTTGCTTCTTCCAGAATATCAATCATTGAATCAGCCAGTGTCCATTCCAGTTTTTTGACTAAATCAGAAGAACTCTTTTCAGTTGTTTCTTGTATCTGAGTATTGAAAGATTCAAAAATTTTAGTAAATAGATTCAACGCTGGTACGCCATCGATCGCCGTATGCTCCATGTTAAAGCCAATATATCCATTTTTTGTGATCACAGCCTGTGTTGTTTTTGATAAAAATTGATGGCTTGTATTTAATAAAACTTCAGCAATTCGATCTTCTGTTGTTTCATCGTTTCCACTTGAAAAACTTAAAATAAATAAGGCGTCTTCGATTTGTTGTAGACTCTGTTTAGTTGACTCTTCTTTGATTAACTGTTGATAAATAAATGATGAGCGCGCTCTTTCAACACCTGTTAGATATGAAATGAGTTCCTCTCCATGTGTAGAGTCCTGCTCAAGAGCTAAGAGATACGTCAAATTTTCTTGCAATTGTTTTAAAGAATACCGTTCACCTAGTGAATTTGTAACATCTAAACGGAAATAGAGATCGTTTACAAAAATCACAATATAATTTTCTGGTGTCTGTGTTTCTTTTTTATGAAAGGAATCTTGATTTTTTCCAGGTATTCTGCAGCTTTTGAAAAAATTCGAATAAAAAGACATGTCGACATTTTGCTGCTTGTTTGTATATTCGATTGGATAGGTTCCTTCAGCTAAATTAAGATAAATGGTACTCATTTGATATATAAGCTGAGCGGCTCGGGCTTCTTTAGAGTTAATGTGCTCATAGTAGCGCTCTGCTATAATCAATGCAAAATTTGATTCACTTTGTAAATAACCCCGGCTTTTTAAATAGCTTTTTTCCCAAGCAGGTGCTAACCAACTTCCTGCTCCTTTGTTCGCATGATCAACTAATTTCTTTTGCAATACTAGCCCCTCAGAAGTACTAAATGTTGAAGCTTTTTCCTGAAAATCATGTAATACTTCTGTCGTCAGTAACGGACTCACCCAGTCACTTAAACGAGCTATCGTTTCACGTAATGCCGGCACAGGTAACTTTTTCAATTTTGGTAATAATTCTTCTTGATATTTTTTCATCTTACACCTCAACGTTCACTTTATAGTTCATTATACCAAGCATTTACTACGAATATACCTTTTTTGAAGAACTTATTAAAAAAAGAGGGTGTGATTAAAAGTCGTTTAGGCTCGAGCGATTGGACTAAAAACCGCACAATGCATAAAGCGCATTGTACGGTTTTTAGGATATTGCCGAAGAGCCTGACTTTTTCACACCGTTTTCTCGGATTCACAGTGACATAAATAAAGCGCAAAGAGCTTCATCTCAGTCATTTTTTTGTTTATTTATCTTTGGTATCAATCATAATAGTTACTGGTCCATCATTAGTCAATGACACGGCCATATCAGCACCGAATTCTCCAGTTTCAATGGGAATATCTAGCTCTTTAAACTGCTTGTTGAAAAGCTCATACAAAGGAATCGCCCTCTCAGGTCGAGCAGCTTCTATAAAACTAGGTCGGTTCCCTTTTTTGGTATCTGCATATAATGTAAATTGAGAAACACTCAAAATACTCCCTTGAACTTCTTGAATACTTAAATTCATTTTGCCCGCTTCATCTTCAAAGACGCGAAGCTTACTGATTTTACGGACTAAATAAGCTACATCTTCTGCGCTATCTGATTCATGGATGCCGAGTAAAATCATAAACCCTTGATTGATTTTCCCAACACTTTTTTGATCGATTGTAACTTCTGCTTGAGTCACTCGCTGGATAACTGCTCTCATACTTGCTACCTCCTAGCCATTGGTTCGACGAACATTATAAACATCCGGTATATTCTTTATTTTATCTACGATTGTTTTTAAATGGGCTAGATTTTGGATTTTTACTGTTACATGGATCATGGCCATTTTATTTTTCGTCGGCTTCGCTTCCACGCTGACTAAATTTTTAGTCATTGAACTAATGACTTGTAGGACATCATTCAATAAACCACTACGATTATAGCCATAAATTTCTAAATCAGCATCGTATTCTTTATTCGTGTTATCCGTATCTTCCCATTCGACTTCAATCAATCGTTGGGCAAGTTCTTCTTGATGCTGCACATTTGGACAATCTGCTCTATGAATGGACACACCGCGTCCTTTCGTAATGTATCCAACAATTTCATCTCCAGGTACAGGATTACAGCAACGGCTGATGCGAATAAGCAAGTTTTCAACGCCTTGAATCACAATCCCGCCTTCATGACGAACTTTCATTTTATCTGATTCTTTTTTGACTGGTTGCGTCATCAATTCTTCAGCTTCTTGTTTTTGGCGTTCAATTTCTTGTTCTTTACGCTCCTTTTCAGTTAAGCGATTAAAGACCACTTGAGCGCTGATTTCACCATAACCAACAGCCGCATATAGATCGTCTTCTGTTTGAAAATTAAAACGCTCCAGCGCTTCTGCCATTTTAGCTTTACTTAAAAATTCCTTTGGTGTAAATCCATGTTCGATCAGGTATTTACTGATTGCATCATGTCCTTTGATGATATTAACTTCGCGATCTTGGACCTTGAAAAATCGTTTGATTTTATTACGCGCTTTACTTGTCGCAACCATTTTCAACCAGTCACGACTTGGTCCAAAGGAGTTTGGTGAGGTCAAAACTTCAATGATATCGCCATTTTTTAGTGTATAATCCAACTGAACCATTTTCCCATTGACCTTGGCACCTGTTGTTTTATTGCCAATTTCAGTATGCACACTGTACGCAAAATCAAGTGGTCCAGAGCCTTTAGGCAATTCCGTTACTTCGCCAGTTGGCGTAAATACATACACTTTATCGCTAAAAATATCCCCTTTAACACTTTCCATAAATTCAGAAGCATCATAGCTTTCATCTTGTAATTCAAGAATTTCACGGAACCAACTTAATTGCTTATTATCCGTGTCTTCATCGACTTTTTCAGTTTTCCCTTCTTTATAAGCCCAATGAGCAGCAACCCCAAATTCTGCAATTTGATGCATTTCATGAGTTCTGATTTGAACTTCTACAGGATTACCTTTGGGTCCGATAACGGTTGTATGAATGGATTGATACATGTTTGCCTTGGGCATTGCAATATAATCCTTAAAACGTCCTGGCATCGGTGTCCATTTTGTATGAATCGCACCTAAAACAGCATAACAATCTTTGATTGAATCAACGATTACACGAATCGCCAACAAATCATAAATTTCATTGAATTGCTTTTTTTGATCTTTCATTTTGCGGTAAATGGAATAAATATGTTTGGGACGACCGTAGATTTCAGCGTATATATCTAAATCTTCCGTTGCTAGGCGGATATCTTCAACAGCTTCTTCCACATACGCTTCACGTTCATCTCGTTTACTTTGCATTAAATTAACGATACGGTAATATTGATTTGGGTTGATATAGCGCAAGGCTGTATCTTCTAATTCCCATTTGATACGGCTAATCCCTAAACGATGTGCGAGCGGAGCATAGATTTCAATTGTTTCTTGAGCAATTCTGCGTTGCTTATCTTCTCGTAAATGCTTTAATGTCCGCATGTTATGCAGACGATCGGCTAATTTGACCATAATCACGCGTAAATCTTGAGCCATTGCTAATAACATTTTTCGGTGATTTTCAGCCAGTTGTTCTTCATGAGATTTATATTTTATTTTTCCAAGTTTGGTCACACCGTCCACTAACATTGCAACATCAGCACCAAATTCAGTTGCTAAATCCTCAAGCGTGACGTCTGTATCTTCTACCACATCGTGTAAAAATCCTGTGGCAACTGTATGTGGGTCCATCCGTAGTTCTGCTAAAATTCCAGCAACTTGGATTGGGTGGATAAAATAAGGCTCACCTGACTGTCTAACTTGACCATCATGTGCTTTCTCAGCATAATCACAGGCTTTTTGAACAAAAGCAACATGCTGGGGCGCCATGTATTTTGACACGAGCTTCATAACTCCAGGGCCCGTCATAATTTCCTCTTTTGGCATGTTTCTCACTCCTTTTACTTTTTGGTCCGTTATCCGCTATCTCTACGTCAGCTTCGCTTCCTAGAATAGTGGTACTCCTTTTACTTTTTGGTCCGTTATCCGCTATCTCTACGTCAGCTTCGCTTCCTAGAATAGTGGTACTCCTTTTACTTTTTGGTCCGTTATCCGCTATCTCTACGTCAGCTTCGCTTCCTAGAATAGTGGTACTCCTTTTACTTTTTGGTCCGTTATCCGCTATCTCTATGTCAGCTTCGCTTCCTAGAATAGTGGTACTCCTTTTAGTTATGTACCAACATCCCTCTATATATGTATATGATCGATCGTTCAAAAAAAGAAAAGCACCACTTGAAACAGTAGCACTTCCAACAACTTTTATTATACTAACATTTTTCTATATTTTCAATTCCTCGCGTTTTAATTCCATTTAGAAATCAATGGCAATATCTCACGGCCATTACTGATACCAATATATGAAGCTCCAGCTTGAAAAAGTAACTCAATTTCAAGCAACGTTGGTGCTTTGACATTTACTTGAAACGTCATCTGCTTTTTACGACCTGTTCTAAAAATACTCATATCATAGATCGCTTGTTCCATCGTCAAATTCAAGCCTAAAGAAATAGCACTGACATTTACCTCTGCGATATCCATCGCCAATACTTGCTTTTGACCATCTGTTAATTGCCGACTATCTAAAAAGAAACCTAGAGCATTTCGTCCAAAAGACAATTGTTCTAATGCTTGATAACTTTCATTCCCATATCTTTCTAGCTGTTCAGGTGCCATCGTCACAAAAACATCTGAAGCACCTTCTCTATATAATTGTCCTGTTTCAAAAGCTTTTTTTGCCAATGTTCCACCGCCTAAGGGAAAATCAACCAGACTACCGATTTGAATCTTGGTTCCTGTCAATAATTGTTTGGCTCTTGCAACATTATAAGGTAACACAAAAATAGATCGAACAGGAAATTCTTTTAAAAACAGAAGCTCATCTGTGAATTGTCGGTCTGTAAACGATGGATCCATTAACATAATTGAAAGTCTTTGTAACTCTAATTCCATAAACAACCCCCTATAATTTACATTAATTCAAAATGGTAACTAATTGCACCTAAGGCATATAATGGCGCTGTCTCCGCACGTAAAATTCGTGGCCCCAAACCGCAAAGAATCCCGCCATTTTCTTGAAATAAACTGACTTCGGCAGATGAAAACCCACCTTCTGGACCAAAAATAAACAAAAGCGATTGCCCAGTTTCTAGTTCAGAAAGTACTGTTGCAAAGCTGCTACGTTCACCGATCTTTGCAGATTCCTCATACGCAATCAACACTTTATCATAACGAGAAAAAACATCGATCAATGCTTGTTCTCTTTCTAATAATACGATATCCGGTGCAAACTGGCGATGAGATTGCTCAGCAGCCTCTGTGGCAATCTTCTTCAAGCGCTCAGTTTTTTTAACTCGCTTTTTTTGATCCCATTTTACAACCGATGTCTTAGCAGGAAAACCAATAAACTTGTGACTGCCAAGTTCTGTCCCTTTTTGAACGACCCATTCCAACTTATCACCTTTAGGATAGCCACAGGCAATCGTAACATCGATTGGCAACTCTTTTTCAGCAGTCTCTTTACTAAGCTCTTTCAAATAAACAGATGTTTCTGTGATTTCCGTGATTTCTGCAATGATCGCAGTATGATCATTAAACACTAAGAAAACTTGTTCTTCAGGTGTCATACGCATCACTCGTACGATATGATGGTAGTTTTCTCCACTGATCTGATAATGATCCTGCGCTGCATAAGGCTCCGTTAAAAAGTAACGCTGCATCTTACTCTTCCTCTGTTTTCTTTAATATCATTGCATACCAATCCCCTTGTTGGAAAATTTGATCTACAAGGAAACCTACGCTAGTCATTTTTTCTATAACCATTGCTTTTTTCTCCTGAATGATTCCTGAAACGATCAAAGTACCATCATTTTTCAATAAACGCCAAGCATCTTCGATCATCAACGTAATAATATCGGCTAAAATATTTGCCACGATCACGTCTGCTTCGACCGTTATCCCTTTCAGCAAGTCGTTTGCCGAGACTTGAACATCATTAGCAATTGGATTCATATTCATATTTTCTTTAGCAGCCGTCACTGCAACTTCATCTAAATCATAGGCATAGATTTCTTTAGCACCTAGATATTTACTCGCAATACTTAACACACCAGAACCTGTGCCAACATCAAGCAGTGTTTCACCACCACGTAAAACAGTTTCTAGGGCTTGTAAAGTCAAACGGGTTGTTGGATGGGTTCCAGTTCCAAAAGCCATACCTGGATCTAAGGTAATGATTTTTTCAAGCGCATCTTGCGCTTCATATTTCTCCCAGCTTGGAACGATTGTTAGAAACCGTGTCACACGAACTGGATGATAATATTTTTTCCAAGCAGTTGCCCAATCGCTTTCAGCTACTTCACTAACACTCACTTCATTTTTCCCAATAGCAAGACCAAACTCTGGTAAGCGGGTAATGCTCTCTTTGATAAAAGGTAAGATTTCCGGCAAAAAGGTCGTTTCGGGAAAATAGGCCATAACCAATGCACCTTCTTTAATGTGCGTAAATTGTTCTTTGTCTAGTAATTCACCATATAAATCACTTTGAAAATTTTCTACATCTAAAGCATCTTCTATCGCAACACCACTCGCTCCAGCTTCCATCATGATATTTGAGATTGCTTCAATTGCTTCACTAGCTGTTTCAACTTTTACTTCTATCCATTTCATATGATCACCTCTTTACTCTTTTTAATAGCTTGGGTACGCAATATAGGTATCGCTCTCTACTTTTTGATACTTTTTAACAGCTTCTTCAAATAATTCTTGTGACCATTTCAGCTCAAATACGGCTTGTCCCTCATCCGTTAAAAAGTCTAATAAATCACTTTGTCCTTCAGTTAAAACATCATTTAAGTAATCAATGAAACCATCTAACACAGACTGTTTGATTCCCTTTTTGCCCTCATAAGAAATAGTCGCTAGAAACTCTGCCTTATCTACAGAAGACTTTTCAGGATTATAAAACAAAATCCCATCTTCAAATTCAATGATTTCTTCTTCTGAAACCGTTCCTTGTGCATCATCGATCTGTTCATGTGCTGTATTTTCGGCAAATAATCGAAAAACAACTTCAATTGTATGGTTTTTAGCGTTCCAATCAAGAGCTACATCATATTCCATGATTTTTCTGGTTATTTGTTGGTCTAAATAAGTTAACATTGTTGCTTTTTTCATTTATTTTCTTCCTTCCAGCCAAAGGCCTTTTGATCAATATCACTTCTTTTTTGTTTGGATATATAAGGATTTCCTGAAACAATATACCTTAATGGTAATTCTGTCCAAATACCTTTATTGGGAATACCGATTCGAGGAAGTGGAATGATTTTTTTTGGTGTTTTTCTTTTTTCTGGTACTAATCGTAATGGACTATCAAAAATTGATTGTCCATATAACGCTTGATTAATTCCTAAAGCTGATACCAGCTTACCTGGCCCGTTAGATAATTCGATGTCTTGACGACCATTGCGGTTTTCTACCATTTTTTCGATTCCCTCAATGGGTTCAATTGCACGAATCATAACTCCTTGGGGTGTGCCTTTTTCTTGAGTCACCATATTTAAAATCAAATGTGTGTGCATCGTATATAAATAAATCGTTCCGGGTTTATCGTACATCGCTTTTAGACGTGGTGTATTGCGCAAGCCAAAACTATGAGCAGCCTCATCTTCTGGTCCTAAATAAGCTTCGGTATCAACGATATAGCCTGCAAGTATCCCCGATTCTGTTTCGTGTTCTAAATACATACCTAACAAAAACTGAGCAATTTCTTCAGTTGTTTTTGTCTTAAAAAAATTTATTGTCTCATTCATTATTTTTCACCACTTTCTATAATACACGAATCAAAGCCTATTATCCATTGAAATAACAAATGAACCGTACAAAAAACAGCCGTTTAATCAATGAATTTCCCTATCAAACTCAGCGAGATACAAACATACGTTCTTTATGGTATAATAGATAAGATAAAGAAAAAAGGAGGGCCAACGATGCAAAAACCATTAGCCTATCGTATGCGGCCACGTAATTTAGATGAAGTCGTTGGACAACAACATTTAGTAGGACCAGGAAAAATTATCCGTCGAATGGTCGAAGCTCGTATGCTTTCATCCATGATTTTATATGGTCCGCCAGGAACTGGTAAAACGAGTATTGCTAGTGCCATTGCGGGTTCTACAAATTACGCTTTTCGATTGTTAAATGCAGCAACTGATACGAAAAAAGATTTGCAGATTGTTGCAGAAGAAGCAAAAATGAGTGGGACTGTAATCTTACTCCTAGATGAAGTTCATCGCTTGGATAAGACAAAACAGGATTTTCTACTACCTCATCTTGAGAGTGGTCGAATCATTATGATCGGGGCAACAACTGAAAATCCTTACATTACGATCAATCCAGCTATTCGAAGCCGATCTCAAATTTTTGAAGTCAAACCATTAACGGAAACGGATATTCAAAAAGCAATCAAAGAAGCTTTAACTGACAACGAGCGTGGGTTAGGAGAATTTCCAGTTGTCTTGGAAGAAAAAGCTCTGCAGCACTTATCCCGTGCAACTAATGGTGATTTACGTAGTGCCTTAAATGGATTAGAGCTAGCGGTCAAATCCACTCCTGAAAATCAAGAAAAAAAAATTGAAATCACTCTTTCGATTATTGAAGAATGCGTTCAGCGTAAAGCCTTGACTCATGATAAAAACGGTGATGCTCATTATGATGTGATTTCGGCTTTTCAAAAATCGATTCGCGGTAGTGATGTAGACGCTGCGTTACATTATTTAGCTAGACTGGTTGAAGCTGGCGATTTACCAATTATTTGTCGTCGTTTAATGGTAATTGCTTATGAGGATATTGGATTAGGCAACCCACCGGCTGCAGCTCGCACGATCACAGCAGTTCAAGCCGCCGAAAAATTAGGTTTTCCTGAAGCGCGCATCCCCCTTGCCAGTGTGGTGATTGATTTGTGTCTATCTCCAAAATCAAATTCTGCTATTAGTGCAATCGATGCCGCCTTAGCCGATATTCGTGAAGGAAAAGCAGGTGATGTTCCTGACCACTTGCGTGATAGCCATTACTCTGGTGCCAAGGAGTTAAACCGAGGCATTGGCTATAAATACCCTCATAATTTTGAAAACGCTTGGGTCGATCAGCAATATCTTCCCGATAAAATAAAAAATGCTCATTATTATGAGCCCATTGATACGGGGAAATATGAACAAGCATTACATCAGCAGCATCAACGGATCCAAGAGTGGAAAAAAAACAAGAAAACGACAGAGTAATCCGCTTTCAAATTTAAGCACCCTCGTTGCTGTTTGCATGAGAATGTGCTATTATAAAGATGGTAAATCTGTGATGTACGCGTTGTCTTTTTTGTGTGTTGACCGAACATTTTATTGATATCTAGGGATCCTTCTGGTACCTAAGCTGGTAACATGCCTTTTCATTTGGTAGTTCGAAGCTGTCAGTCGTGGAACCCACCTGCTTTGTTTGCGGGTTCAATACTATAGGACGAATAACGGCATCAACGGATTTTACCATTTTTATTTGATTACCAAACAATTTGCGTAGTGCAAATTGTTTTTTATTTGATGGAGGTTCAATTCATGATTCAAGTACTTATTTTTGTATCTGTGGCATTGTTAGTTATTATCGGAATTTATTTATTAAAAAAAGCGACTGTCTTTTTACCATTGATGCATAATGGTGAACCTGACGAAAATAAACAGTTTTTACATCAGTTTGGTGTTTTTTATCTGATTTTAGCTGCCATTGGTGTCTTAGTTGGCATCTTTAACTTAACATTTTTTTCGTTATTCTATATTTTTAGCTTGCTTGTAATTTCAGCTGTATTCACTGTGATGTTCGCCAAGAAGATTCTATAAACGTATCTTCTTTTTTTATTTCCTTTTTTTACACTTTTGTTCTACAATTAAGGTATCAAGAACAATATATTTCTAATTGTTTGAAAAGGAGTGAGCATAATGTTACAAAATTATCGTAAAATCATGGTGGCTGTTGATGGATCATCCGAAGCTGAGTTAGCTTTTCAAAAAGCAATGAATGTTGCAATGAGAAATGATGCAGAGTTGCTTTTAGCACACGTCATTGATACACGAGCATTCCAATCTGTTTCTTCTTTTGATGGAGTCTTAGCCGAGCAAGCAACAGAGATGGCAAAACAGACACTTGAAGGTTACAAAAAGCAAGCAAAAGAACATGGTTGTGAAAAAGTAACTAGCCTCATTGAATATGGTTCTCCAAAACCTTTGATTGCAAAACAATTACCTCAAGATCATGAAGTGGATTTGATCATGTTAGGTGCAACTGGTCTGAACGCTGTGGAGCGGTTATTCATTGGTTCTGTTTCTGAATACGTTATCCGAAATGCAACTTGTGATGTATTAGTGGTAAGAACTGATTTAGCTAACAAAATCCCTATTCAACAAGATGAGGACAACTAATTTTGAACATAAAAAAGCAACCTGATTTTCTCAGGTTGCTTTTATTTATAATTATTTTCTCAAACGTTCAACATCACGAGCAATCATTAACTCTTCATCTGTTGGAATCAATAATACTTTAACTTTAGAATCCTCTGTAGAGATTACTGATTCTTTGCCACGAACATTGTTTTTCTCATCATCTAGTTCACAACCAAACCACGTCATACCTTTGATTACTTCACTACGAACATGAGCGTCATTTTCACCGATTCCAGCAGTGAAGACAATCGCATCTACACCGTTCAAAACAGTTACATAACTACCAATGTATTTACGGATACGATCTGTAAAGATATCGTAAGCGACTTGAACTGCTTCTTTGTCCATGTTTGCTTCTAAATCACGCATATCACTAGAGATACCCGTCAAACCGAGTAAACCTGATTGTTTATTTAGAATATTGATCATGTCTTTGATATCTGTTAGTTCAAGTTTTTCCATCAAGTAAGCTAACAATGAAGGATCGATATCACCAGAGCGAGTTCCCATCGTTACACCTGCAAGTGGTGTGAAGCCCATTGATGTATCAACCGATTTACCACCATCGACAGCAGTGATTGAGGCTCCATTACCTAAGTGACAAGTAATGATTTTCAATTCTTCAATCGGACGACCTAGCATTTCAGCTGCACGATCAGCTACATATTTGTGGCTTGTTCCATGTGCACCATATTTACGAGCGGCATATTTGTCATAGTATTCAGTTGGAATACTATATAAAAAGTTATGTTTCGGCATTGTCGTATGGAAAGCTGTATCAAAAACAGCAACGCTGATAATTTCTGGTAAGATTTTTTTGAATGCTTTGATTCCCATTGCATTTGCTGGATTGTGTAATGGTGCAAGATCTGCTAATTTTTCGATTTTTGCTAAAACTTCGGCATCAATAACAACTGAATCTTTGAAGTCTTCCCCACCGGCAACTACACGGTGTCCAACACCCGTAATTTCGTTATAAGAAGCTAGAATCTTCAACTCAGTTAATTTATCTAATAACATTTTTACAGCAACATCATGATCATTGATGTCAACGATTTCTTCATATTTTTCATCGTTGCCATATTTAATTGTAAAGATAGAATCATTTAAACCGATTCGTTCAACGATTCCTTTAGCGATTACTTCTTCATTCGGCATTTGATATAGTTGCCATTTTAAACTTGAACTTCCAGCATTGATTGCAATTGTTTTAGACATAATACTCTCCTCTTTAATCAGTTGTTTTTATTTTAAATTTGAAGACTTCCAAGCCTCAAATTGTTGAAAAAATTGTGTCACTTTTGCAGGATCTTTTAAGGAACCTAATTTTGCAACTAAAACTTCTTTTACTTGCGCACTATGTTCACCTTTATTTTGGACAAACAAAATACTTTTCCTTGATTGCACTGACTTGAACAACTCATCTGGCAATTGAATCATTCCTTGTAGATAAACATTTTTTTGCAGCCAATTTTTGAAAAAAGAACTTTGCTCTGTTTCTAGAATATCAGTTGGAATCAAGAACAATCCATATCCATCAGGTTTAACAAATTTCATCGCTTGTTCCAGCAATAAATGATGTGCGTAAGTATGGCCTTCATCTGCTGCTGAAGCAAATTCTTTGGCCTTTTCATCGTTTGGATAATAGCCGATCGGTAAATCACTAATAGCTACATCAACAGGATCAACAAGTAGGTCTTGTAACCCATCTTGATGGAATAGCTGTATTGCGGCTTTTGTCCATTCGTTGTTAGTAGCTGATACTGAAAGCAGCGTATCATCAATATCCACACCAAAACCTTGAACAGTATACTTCGCTATATTCAAGTTAAGGATTACCGTTAAAAGAAGATTTCCCATACCTGATGCTATGTCTAATATTTTTAGCGGTTTCTCTGGACTATATAACTGTTCGATCAAATAAACAAACAAAAACCCGATACTGTCTGGTGTTAATTGATGATTTGCCTGTAAGGATTCTACTTTATTCCCTTTAAGTAAAATCAACTGAGATAAACGCCTAATTTCTTCTGGTTCCAATTCTATTGCTTGTAGTTGTTGATAAATGGTTTTTAACCTTTGAACGGTTTGCTCATCTGGTACTCCATCTAAGACACGTACTTGAAAATTATCAATGATATTTTCACCATTTTCAGTATATGC
Organism: Enterococcus ureilyticus; assembly: GCF_001730315.1. GTDB lineage: Bacteria > Bacillota > Bacilli > Lactobacillales > Enterococcaceae > Enterococcus_L > Enterococcus_L ureilyticus. Next base: position 158,280 of record NZ_MIKC01000034.1, on the reverse strand, counting down.
ATCCAAAAAAGAAGTATCTAAAGAACGTTTAAGCAATCCGATGGCTTGTTCCATTAACCCGAAAGCCTTTTCTATTTTCTCTGGGAACAAAAGAAACACCTCAATTTCCATCTAAAATATAACAATTTTCATACCTGTTCTATTTTAACGAAAAACCTAACAATAATCAATCAATTTCCTAATATTATTTGTAAATCCCTGAACTATTCTCATTTCCATAAAATTTATTAACTCATTCTAACGTATTTTCTTTTTAAAATGAATCTCTGTATCAGTTTTTTTCTATGTTAGTTTGATACACGTTTCACAAATAATTTATTCGTGTTATTTGTAGTACTTGATCTGTTATTTTTTGATTTGGGCTTTTTCAACTGCTTGATAGTTCATTTGGAATCTATATCTAGTTTGATTTAATTGAATAACAAAGTTAATTGTTTTTTGATCATATTCGTATTGTAATGTTCCTGATGAAAAATGTTGTTGACCTCTTTTTCCCAGTGGTTGTGTCTCTTGTCTAATATCAGTGAGAAACATGCTGACCATTGTTTTAGCGATGTAATAATCTTTGGTTTCTTGTGTAAATCGTTGCGTCAGTTGAAAGTCTTCCAGCACCAAGATGAAAATGAAACTGAATAAAAAGACAAGTAATAACGTTGTAAGCAAAATACCTCCTTTATATCTGTTACTCATGCTTATGTTCCTGAGTTATGATCCATTTTGCCGTTTGATTTAAATTATTTTCAAAACTTACTTTTATCACTATCGTTTTCCCCTCCTCATTAAAGGTTGCCGTTTTGACTTCCGTTAAAAGCGGCTGATATCCACCATTTTCCACTTTTACAATCTTTCCTAGCTTATATTCAATCCAAACAACATTTCCATTTTTTTTGTTTTTAAGGACAATTTTGTTCGTTTGCGTTTTTTCATAATAACAATTTACTAATTCATTTTCCAACTGAATCAAGAATATATGCCACTCTTTTTCGCGCTCACTTTTCAATTGTTTCGTAACTACCGCTACATTCTTAATGCATGCTGAAAAGAGCAGACAAATACTAGAGAGGATCAGCAGTGCAAGTAAACACTCTATCAGCGTGAAACCTAAATACTTATCATAGGAACTACTCCTTTTTAACGCTAACTGTCTCTTTTCCATCTGTAATCACCACTTCATTCAACTGATTATTTATTTCGTAAAAATGTACCTGATAGTTATCATTTTCTGAGCGTACTTTATAATTTTCGTAATGATTTACTTCTTCATATAAAACTCTATGAAGTTGCAACCTGTCTATGGCTTGTTTGTTTTTTTTAAATAAAAATGTATTCAATGAAAGATAGCTCCCAACAATCATGCACAATAAGCTCAGTGCAATCAAACTTTCAAATAAGATATAGGCCTTATAATTATTTAATTTTCTTAACATAGCGCCCACTCCCCAATTGAAATTGAAATTCAATTAATTGCTCTTTTTCGGACCATGAAAAAGAAAATTTTGATAAGTTCCCATTGTTACCTGAGCCTTTTTTGAAAATGATTTTTTGGGGTCCCGTAGCCCTTAAAACCGTTGGAATCTCTAATACTGTTTTCTCTGCTTTTCGTCCATCTCTAGGAATCAGAAAATTAAAAGACTGGTTTTGTTCATAAAATATGATCTGAGTATCAAGCCTATTTACAATCGCCATTTGTTGTGTAAACAATAGTCTCTTCTCAAAAGATGACAAAAATTGTTCAGCTGACAATACCTGCTTCCATTTTTTTATGGCGAGTGTTGGTAGTAATATAAATGTTATACAGATAGATAGTACCAGCAAAGATTCTATCAGCGTAAAACCTTTCATATTCTTCATGGTTACTTCTTATTCGCTTGGTACTTATCATATTGATCTTGCGTAATGTACTGTTCTTTTACTAGCTGCTCTACGGTTGGGATTTGATTTTTCTCCATAGTATAAAGATCGATTTGTGTCTCCACTATTTTTACAATTGCTTCATTCCCTTTTTTATCTACGCCCTCTTTGTGTTTAGATAGATTAGGAACAAACAACAAAATCAAAACCGAAATTATTAACAACACAACTAACATTTCTAAAAGAGTAAAACCAGCATAATTTATTCGTTCTTTTTTCTTTTTACTATTCATAAAAAGTCCTCCATTCCACCATAAATCGGCAACAACATTGCGGCATAAATACTAACGACTAGCAACGCAACAACTAAAAAAATAATCGGTTGAATCCATTGAATCATTTTTTCCATACGCTTAAAAAAACGTAGCCAACAAAGTTGGCTATACAAAATCAACTCTTTTCCAAGATTACCTTTGATCTGCCCTTGTTGAATAATCAAAGATAGTTCTGGAGAGAAGAAAGGAAATTTGGGCAATTGATCATAAAACGTGGTTCCTAGCATCGATTGTTCTTCGATCCGTTCAGCAAGTTCACTCATTAAGGACCTTTGATTGATCGTTTTCATTAAATAGATAACTGTTTTGATTTCCAAACCTTGAGAAAATAGCTTTCCCCACTCTAGCGCAAAAAAAGCGGAATTATATTCTTTATAGAAATTTCCTAAAAGTGGTAGTTTTGAAATAAATATAGCTCTTTGTAAAAATGTCCTCTTCTTCAAATAACAACTGATCAGTACAACTAGTGTTAGTATGATAAGTATCACTGTTAGTAAATAATAAGGACTTTGTTGGATAAATAGAATTCCTATATTATCTGCTCTGATTGTTCCATTTGCCATCAATTGTGGTAGCAAAATTTGACGAATGCTTGTCAAAACAACCATTAAAAATAAGAGCAACAGCACAGGATAGCTAATTACTTTATAAAAATTTTGTCGCTGTTTAGCAACAATTATCATGTGTTCTTTGATTTTGTATAATGTTCCTGTTAAATCTCCATGGGTTTGAGCAAATTCAATCTGAGTAATAACCGTCAACTGAAATCCTAATTGTACTAACCCACTTTGTAGAGAATCGCCTTGATGCATACCCTCGAGCAAGTCATCAATGATTAATCCAGAAACTGAACCAGATTTTTTCATAAACAATAAACTTTCTTGAATCGTAAATCCATTACCTAACAAGTCTGCAAGTAATTGAATAAACAACTGCTGTTGCTGATTGGATAATTTATTCTTCTTTTTCTGCATAAAATGTTTGATTATCAATAAATCCATATGCCCAAACCTTTCTTAATTCTTTCGACCATTTTGAAGTTGTCTCTCTAGAGAAGCTATAGTCAATAAGTAAGCCGCTGATTTCTTCATTAGTATTCGTTCTAAAAGGCAACAACCTTTGATAAATAATGCTGGCTACACATTCAGTAATCTCGCTTAACTGAATCCCTAGTTCAGCCAAACGTTCATATACACCACTAATACTCCTTGCATGAATCGTTGCAAACACAGTATGACCTGTAAGTGCAGCTCTGATTGCAGCTTGTGCAGTAAGTCCATCCCTAATTTCCCCGATGATCAAAATATCTGGTCGGTGACGTAAGCAAGCTTTGATCAGTACATCATAGGTCAAATCAATTTTAGTATTGGTCTGTAATTGTAAGAATGCCTCTTCTTCAATTTCTACTGGGTCTTCTATCGTGATCACTTGCTGAAATTGATCTGTTTCTTTTGCTAGCTTGTACATTAAGGTCGTTTTTCCAGATCCAACCGGTCCACAAAATAAATGAAGCCCCCGACGTTTAACTTGACTTCGGATAATTGTTAGTTGTTTCGGCAAAAAATAATTTTCGCGACTGTTTCCAAAAACATGTAAAAAGCGGATCACTAAACTTTCTCTTTGCCTAAAATCTCCTACTGTTGATAAGCGTAACCGGATTTCCTCTTGATTAATTTTATAAGTTACAGCACCAACTTGCGCTTTTCTTTTCTCACCAACGTCCATACTACCAATAAATTTGAAATGAAAAATCAACTTTTCCCCTTCACATGTATCTAACTCTTTAAAAATAACTTGGCGACTGCCTTTTCTTGTGAATATTCGGACTTTATCTTCAATCGGTAAAATATAGATGTCTTGAAGATATTCTGCCACACCCCACTCAATCAATTTCAAAGAAAGTTCTTTAATATCCATACTCTTCCCCCCTTAAAGTAATATACGCAATTAAATAAGAAAACAATGTAAAAAAACCTAAAACAAAACATCTTTGTTTTGTTTTAGGTTTCACCTCAGAAAAATTGAACTAAACCGATTTAAATATAGATCATTTAGAGTTCATTTGTTTAATCAAAATATATCTTACTTATATTCCGACTTTCTGAACTTAATTAATTGTTGTTAGATCCTTTATCTAACACTAGTTATGTTCATAAAAAAACCGTTCTGCTTCTGATTGTCATTTATTCTTAGCCTTAAAAACAAAAAATAAAGCCGTAAATGTTGAAAGAACAACACTTACAGCTTTATTAAGAGTTCTGATGCACTATCTTCCCCAAAATAGTTTATCGTTTTGATATATTCATTATACTAAAGAACTGACCAGAATAACTTTCAGAAATTGTTAATTTTATTAAAATTTTTGAGAAAAAGCCACTCTTAATCAAAAGCTTAGAAAATAGTATCGTTTAAATCTAATGACGAAGATCTAGTTAAAACCAATTACGCTAATAATTGCTTAATATTTTTATTAAGCTCTTAATATAAAGTAAGTATTTTCAAACAATAAAGCAAAATTATTTTTTCTTTAATCCTTTTATTTTTTGATTTAGCAGATACACTGGAATTCCTAACAAAGTGATTCCTATACCGATGCTTGCTAAAACTGTTTGTGTAAATAACGTAGTAATCAAAATGAATAATCCACCTAAAATAGCTACTGCAGGAATTACAGGATAAAACGGTACCTTATATGGACGTTTAAGCTCGGGTTCTTTTTTTCTTAAAATAAATACTGCCGAAAAAATCAATAGGCTAAACAACCACATCACAAAAACTAACATATCTGTTAACAAATCAAAACTACCTAAAAACATCATGACAGCCGCAATTAAAAATTGAAAAATCCCAGCAATATAAGGAACAACAAAGCGTTTCGATAATTTTTGAAATTGTTGACTGAATGGAATCATTTCCTCTAATGCCAATGCATAGGGAACGCGAATACCTGTCATAGTATAACCATTTAATGCTCCATAGACAGAAATCAAAATACCAATCGTTACTAACTTACCGCCCATCGATCCAAAAATTTGATTAGATGCTTCTGATGCTGCATTCAGATTACCAGAAAGTTGGTCGATCGATAACGTTTTAAGAAAAACAAAATTAATTAAAACATAGACGATCGTAATGAACGTCAAGCCTAAAAAAATCGCTTTAGGCAAATCCTTTTCTGGCTGCTTCATTTCCCCCGCTACTGCTCCAACGCCCAACCATCCATCATATGCAAACATAGTCGCCAATAAAGCTCCGCTAAGTGCATGAATAAAACCAACGTCTCCTCCAGTTCTTACAGGAAATAATGAAACTTCTACACTAGCTGGCATAAAAAGTCCCACCAACACAATCAAAGCAATTGGGATCATTTTAATCACCAAAGTAAACGATTGTAAATTCGCAGCCATTCTAGTCCCTAACAAGTTGACTAGTGTCACACTTAAGCCAGTACCGATAGCTATCGGTAATAACAAATTAGTAGATAAATGAAATAAGTGAATAAATTGTGTCCCAAAAATTATAGATAATGCCGCAATATTTGCAGGAAAATAAATAACACTTTGTGCCCACCCTAATAAAAAACCTGGAAGCTTTCCATAAGTGTACTCTATATATTTTACAGCCCCACCAGTTTTTGGAATCGCTGTTGCTAACTCAGCGCTAGTCAATCCAGCACACAAAGTCAATAGCCCTCCTAGTACCCAAGCAAAAACCGTTAGACTGGGCGATTTTGCAAAACTAACTACACTTGCTGTTTTAAAAAATACACCCGCCCCAATAACAGTCCCCATAACTGTTGAAAAGGCACCAAATAAAGAAATCTCCCGTTTTAATCTGTTCTCCCCCATGCTCAACCTCTTTCTCTTTTTTAAGTTATTTTTCTAGTATAGCTTTTCTATATTTTAATTCAAGTATTTTTATAAAATAAAAAAGTACAGAGAAGTCTAAAACTGACTTTCCCTGCACGATGTAATATCTTTACTATTTTTTATACTTGTCCATAATAAGCGCTTATACCATGTTTTCTAAAATAATGTTTATCTAAAAGATACTGTGGGATTGGTTGAACAGTCTTATTTACCATTTCTGTCATACAAGCCATCTCAGCTACTTCATCCAAAACCACACTGTTTTCTACTGCTTTTTGAGGTGTCTCCCCCCATGTAAATGGTCCATGTCCATACACCAATACTCCTGGCACAGCCAAAGGGTCAATACTTTTTTCTTTGAACGTTTCTATGATCACTTTGCCTGTTTCTAATTCATATGCAGAGGTTACTTCTTCTGATGTCAACTGCCGCGTACAAGGAATCCCACCATAAAAAGTATCAGCATGAGTCGTACCATACGCTGGGATTTCTCGACCAGACTGCGCCCACATTACAGCATGTTTTGAATGCGTGTGTACAACTGAATTAATTTCTTTAAATGCTTTATATAATTCAATGTGAGTTGCTAAATCAGAAGATGGTTTTAATCCTGCCTCCAACAAGTCACCATTTAAATTTGTCACCACCATATCACAAATTTTCATCTTGCTATAAGGGATTCCACTGGGTTTGATGACAATGACTCCAGCATCTCGATCGATCTCACTAACGTTTCCCCAAGTAAGTTTCACTAATCCAGAATCTGGTAATGCTAAGTTTGCGGTAAATACTCGTTCTTTCATCTCTTGTAGCAATCGTTTATTTAACACTAAAGCCCGCCTCCTTTAAATAAGGAAATAGAAACTCTTTTGCTTTTTCAATTTCATTCTCCGGTGTCTTACTATTTTCGCTCCACATTTCGATCAAAAAAGGACCACTGTAATCCAAACGTTTCAATGTCTTGAAACACCCTAAAAAATCAACACATCCCGTACCGAAAGGAACTTCTTTAAATTTCCCGCTGAAGTCTTCTGTTACTGCTAAAGTATCTTTTAAATGAATAGCTGTAATCTGATCAATCCCTTTTTCTAATTCATAGCCAACATCATTTTCTGGCCATGCTGATAAGTTTCCAATATCTGGATACACTTGCAAGTATGGTGAAGGAATCTGTTTTTTGATGTTTAAAAATTTAGAAATTGAACTCATAAAAGGATCATCCATGATTTCTACCGATAAAACGACTTCTTTTGCTGCTGCCATCGCTACCGCTTTCTTTAAATTTCTAATAAAATACTCCCTTGAATGCGCTGTTTTTGATTCATAATAAACATCATAGCCAGCTAATTGAATTGTACGTACTCCTAGATCCGATGCCAAATTGATTGCTTTTTCCATCAGCTCTAGCGCTTTTGTTCTTTTCACCTGTTCCTTAGAGCCGAAAGGATAGCGCCGATGCCCACTTAAACAGATCGATAATATTTTTATACCGGTTTCATGAATTGCTTCTCTTACTTCTTTACGCTCATCGTTTGACCAATCTAACCTTTTTAGACGTTCGTCTGTTTCATCGATTGACAGTTCAATAAAATCAAAGCCTAATTGCTTGGCAAGCAATAAGCGTTCTTTCCAACTACTATTTTTTGGGAGTGCTTTTTCGTAAATTCCTATTGTGGTCAACAGTCTCACCCCCAAATACGTTTAATTTCATCTTGAAAATCCTGTGCTGCTTTTTTAGGGTCTACAGCAGCCGTAATACCTCGACCTGTAATGAATGTATAGATGTCAAGACCTGCAAATAATTTTAACGATTCAACATCCAACCCACCGGTAACAGAAACACGGAATCCCAGCTCAATCAATTTTTTTACTTTTGTCAGATCGGCTTCGCCCCATGTTTCTCCTGCCAAAAGCGCATCTCGACTTTGATGGTAAATCGCCTGAGAAATCCCAGCCTCTAACCATCTTTGGGCCTGATCATATGTCCAATCCCCATATAATTCAACTTGAACTTCTTCAACTTCTTTCGCTGCAGCTTTCATGGTTGGAATCGTGGCACAGCAGATAACAGTCATCCAATCTGCTCCTGCTTCTCGACAATTTTTTGCAACAGTCCCCCCAGCATCTGCACATTTAGTATCTGCAACTACTTTTTTATCTGGATATAATGCACGAATACAGCGTATAGCTTGCGCTCCAGCTTGTAAACATAAAATCGTACCAACTTCTACGATATCTACAATCTCACCGACTGCTGCGACATCTTTGATTGCACTAGGTAAATCTGAATGATCTAATGCTACTTGTAAATTAGGTCTACTCATTTATTTCTCTCCTTTACCAATTGATTGAGGACGAACTAGCTATCTAGTCTGAATCCTATAAGCAGAATTATTTAAATTTTGCGGCTAATTCTGTTTCTTGTACCCGCTCACTGATCTCTTTTGCCGACATAACATTCCTCACACCTACAACTGTAATTCCTTTTTTCTTTGCATCATCAAACATATTGAGAAAATTCATTGGACAAAAAACTACATCGTATTGTCCAGCTGTGCTTTTCCCTTCCGAAATCGCACAGTGATGGATATTGGTAATAGTAAAACCAAGTTCTTTCAATGCCTTTTCTACACTTTTTTTCATCATTAAACTTGTTCCTGAACCATTTGCACAAGATACTAATACTCTCATTTTTATTTCCTCCTAAAGTTTTAAAGCCCAAAGAACTCATTTTTAGCCTTGCCAAAAATAGAAAGAAAAACAGTATATTCTTTCTACTGTTTTTTACTTTTTCCTGAAAGGCTAGCTCTTAAAGCTAAGTAAATGTAAAAGTGAAGCAGGATCGGCTGGGCTTTTTTAGAGACTATTCTATAATCAAGCTCCTTTAGCTGCCATGTTTTTAACATATGCATCATAGTCTTCCGTAATCAAGAAATAGCCTTCAGGATTTGCCCGATATTGCAATTGCGGGATTGCTAGTAGTAAAATAACGACTAAACCTACACCTAAATAACCTAAATATTTCATTAACACCGTCATGATTGGCCAAACAGTTGCCCAGTCAAACATTCCGATATAACCGCCATATTGAGATAAACCAATGAAAGCTGCTATCAAAGCGGACCCTAGAACTTGGATCACCCCTGAAATAAATGGGAAAATACATGCAGCTTTAAATCCACCTCGGTTATTTGCGTAAACTGCAATTACTGCATTATCAAAAAATAGTGGAATAAAACCTGCAATAACAATTACTGGCGATTTAAATAAAATCAATAGACCAATCGTTATAAATTGTCCTAGCGCCCCAAATAAGAAACCAATCGTTACTGCGTTTGGTGAACCAAATCCAAATGTCGCAGCGACATCGATCCCAGGAACTGCCCCTGGCAACAATGTATTGGAAATTCCTTGGAATGATTCTGTCAATTCTGAAACGAATGTTCGAACACCTAATTGTAAAATGGCTAGATAGACAGCAAAATATAATGCAGTCTGTAAAATATAGAAAAAGAAACTTTGTCCTTCTGCCATAAAACCTGCCTCAATCAAATATGCTGGTCCTAATACAACTAATATAATTCCAAAAAAGAATAGCATTAGGATTGAGGTTGCCACCATATTTTCATTGAAAATAGATAGGAATCCTGGAAGTTTTACATCCTCAAGTTTCCGATTGTTTTTATCCTTTTTCATTTTTTCAGCTAACTTCGCAAAAATGAATACGCCAAACATCTGTTGATGTGCAATCGCAAAACCTGCTCCCTCCGTTAAATCTTGTGTAATATCAACGGTCAAATTAGAGCCCACAGCCCAATAACAGCCTAAAATAAGTCCCATGATCAATAGAATTTGAATTTGTCCTAAGTCAGGAAAACAGAATAACAAAATCCAAAAGGCTGTTGCGGCTTGCTGTATCTGAACATTTCCAGTTGTAAAAACTGCTCGTAACTTCGTATATTTTTTAAAACGAACTAATAAAATATTCATGACAAACGCAATCAACAGTAAAATCATCGTATCACTGAACGTTCGTCCAAACGTTTCTTCGATACCTGCGGTTACAGCATTTTGGCCAAAATAAGGATCAATGACCATCGCATCTAGATCAAATCGTTCTTTTAAGCCAACTAAAATCGGACGAAAATTATTCACCAATCCTCCTGATCCCACAGTTAAAATCAGATATCCAACAGTTGCCTTTAAAAAACCGGCGATACTTTCATATAATGGTTTTTTTAATAAAACATATCCTAAAAGTACAATAAACCCAATCAAAAATGCTGGTTGAGTTAAAATATTTGCAGCAAAATAATCCCAAACCCCCATTAAAAAATCTAATATTTGCGTCATTTACTCCCCTTCTTTCTATAGATCAAAAGTAGTCATCACTCTTTGATAGTCTGCCATCGTTTCTACTGTCATCAATGCCTCGATCACGCCTTCAGTCATCAACATTTCTGATAGTTTTGAAATATTTTCGACGTGCTCTTCACTATTTTTAGCAGCTAATGTGAAAAATAAACTGGCATTTTTTTCAACATTACCTTCTTCAAACACTACATCTTGCTTCATTTTTGTAAATGAAATGGCTGTACCTAAAACTCCCTGACTCTCCTCTGACGAATGCGGCATCGCCACACCTGGAACGATCACGATATATGGTCCATATTTTTGCACACATTCTATGATCTCATCTATATATTGTTGTGTGATGATCTTTTTATCCAGTAGTGTCTGACAACTAAGAGCGATTGCAGCCTTCCAATCAGAAGGCGTTTCTTCACAAAATCGAATCAATTCATTATCATAAAAATACTTTAGCATGCACTTACTCCTTTCTTATAAAAATGATGGAAACGGTGTGTCATTATCTTTTGTAAAGACATCATCAAACCCTCTGTAAAAATTAAATTCAAGCTGATCTTTATCATTCGGATACGTAAACTTCCCGCCAACTTGCCAAATAAATGGCTTAAACTGATAATTCAAGCGATCCTTTTTAAACTTCCAAATTTCTGTAATTTCTTTAGGATCTGCCATAAAGTTTGCCCAAATATCGTAGTGAACTGGAATCACAACTTGGGCATTCAATGATTCTGCCATTCTTAACATATCAACTGAGGTCACTTTATCAGTAATCCCGCGAGGATTTTCACCATAAGCACCTAAACAAACATCAATTTTGTGTTCATTTCCATGTTTTGCAAACATATTAGAATAATGGGAATCTCCTGCATGATAGATATTACCGCCACTTGTTTCAAATAAATAATTCACCGCAATCTCATCCATATCTTGTGGTACTTTCCCTCGTAATGTTACTTCTGGGTCTTCACAAGTCACTAGTGCAGTTCGGTCAAAAGCCTCCAAAGCAACAATATCCACATCCTTGATTGAGACGTGGTCACCCGGTTTTACAACCATCGTCTTAGCTTCCGGAATCCCCCACCTCAACCACGTAGCAACGACTTCTTTTGGTCCAATAAAACGCGCATTTGGACAATTCTGATGAACAGCTGCCGCTGTGTTGATATCTAAGTGATCTGAATGGATATGTGTTACAACCAAAGCATCCACATCTTTTATGGCAAATGGATCAATAACAAACGGCTGAGTTCGTAAATTCGGCTGCATATTCTCACAACCGCTCATACGCATCATTTGATGTCCTTTTTTCATCTTGCCATTACCATGACTTTGTTTTCCTGTGCCGCACCACAAGTCACATAGGATATTCGTTCCCTCATGAGACTTCAGCCAAATTCCTGTACAACCTAACCACCACAGTGAAACTGTCCCAGCTTTTACTACTTCCTGTTCGATTTCTTCATTTAAATACGTTCCCCATTCAGGAAAAGTACTTAAAATCCAACTTTCTTTCGTTACATCATGAATCGTCGCCATATCATCTCTCCACCTTTTCTCAATCTATTTACACTTTTCATTCTACAATATTTTAAACCGTTTTCAATCAATTTTTATGATCGTTTAATCATTTTTAAGAGCGAATCAACAAAAATTATCGTCACGAAATTATAAAAACCTTATTTTTATGTTCATTCAATCATTTGTATGATATAGTGATAAAGAGGTGATAAACATGAAACATTCAGTTTGGAAAGGGATTTACTTTGGAAAAAAAGTACTCTTATGGTTTGTTTATTTATTATTTGCGATTTATATTAGTTCTCTTGTTGTCAGTTCCCAAGCACTTGGTGCTAAAGTGTTTTTTGGTGTTGTCGGAGTTGTAGCATTAGGTATTGTGATACTTTTTGAATATTTAAAAACGATCTATGAAAAAATGATTTACGCTTTGACCGTTAAGTGTAATTTGCCTGAAGCAATAACCCTAAAAGAAAAATTGAAGGAAAAAGATTTGTTTAATGGCTTCAAACAGTCTATTATTATTTTTGACAGTTTACTTTTATTAGATGCTGGAAAGTACGTTACATGTTTGGAACATCTACAGAACAATCAAAAATTTTTCCATTCTACTTTGGATTACCTCTTCATTTATTATCATACGCAAATGTACTGCTATTTTTTTTTAGAAGAGGAAGAAAATTTGACTTTTTGCCTAGATCGTCTATTCAAGTTAAAAAATAGTAAAAAAAAGCAAATTCGCGGATTATTTTCATGGCATGAAATTACTGGAATCAAGTATTTCCATCAAAATAGAACTAAAAAATGCTTAAGTGAATTAGATTTAGTTGATCAGAATCGACTAAATAATCGTGAATTGACCTATCTTTTATATCTAAAAGGTCAATGTTTACTTAAACTAAACAATCAATCAACTGGGCATCGTTTATTGAAAGAAGCCAAAGAGATAGGAAAAACACTTGCAATAGCTCAATTGAGTTAAAAAGGAGGAGCACATATGAAAAGCTCGCATCAAATGATCAAAGAGCGGCGAGACAAACTACTCGCACTATTGACCACAGAAACAAGTCTATTAGTGAAAGAAATCAGCCTTGAGCTTGCTGTTTCAGAAATAACCATTCGTCGTGATTTGACGGCGTTAGAAAAGATGGGCTTAGTTCAACGAACTCATGGTAAAGCCAAAATTGTTCAAAAAACCGGGACCGAGGATTACAATGAGGAAATTGAAATTTTAAAAAATGCGATTGCTAAAAAAGCGGCTGAGTTTGTTAAAGATGGCAATACTTTATTTATCAATACCGGCTCAACTGCTTTATCTTCTTTAAAAAACTTAGAGAATAAACGTGTAACGATCGTGACGAACAATGTAAAAGTAGCTAATTTAGACCACAATCCAAATTCTACCGTTATTTTATCTGGTGGTGAAATTCGATTTCCAAAAGAAGCTTTAGTTGGTGATATTGCAATCGACTCATTTTCAAAAATGTCTTCTGATATTTCAATTATCGGCTGTTCTGGACTGAGTATTGAAAATGGTATTACCACGCCTGTCTTACACGAGTCTAAAATCAATTCTTTGATTATTGAGCGAACAAATGGGTTAGTCATTGTTGTTGCCGATTATCGTAAGATTGGTTTTTCTTCTAATTTTACTAGTGGTAAAATTAAAGATATCAACTATTTAATTACAGATACTTTTGCTTCTCCTGAAGTGATTCGAGCAATCGAAAAACAAGGAGTACAAGTGATTCAAGTTGAACTCTAATGCTATTAAAAGGCGGGCATTACTCTCCACCGAGCCAAACCAGTCCATACCGCTTTTATATTAAGGAGGTCTGATATCATGCGGATCAAACAATTGGATTATATCGTTAAAATCGTTGAATTAGGTTCAGTAAATGAAGCTGCAAAGCATCTTTTTATTACCCAACCAAGTCTTTCAAGTGCTGTTAAGGAACTCGAACAGGAAATGGGCATTCAAATTTTTCGGCGTACACAAAAAGGAATGGTTTTAACAATTGAAGGAACTGAATTTTTATCGTATGCTCGACAGATTTTAGAACAAGTGGAATTAATGGAGGGGAAATATAAGGGACAAGAAACACGTCGAAGATTGTTTTCCGTCTCTGCTCAACACTATGCTTTTGCGGTTCATGCGTTTGTTCAACTAATCAAATCTTATGAAAAGAATGAATATGAATTTACTTTTCGTGAAACGCAAACGAATAATATAATTGAAGATGTCAGCACTTTTCAAAGCGAATTAGGTATTCTCTATTTAAATTCCTTCAACGAAAATGTGATTCGTAAACTATTAAAGGAAAAACAGCTAACATTTCATTCATTGTTTACTGCCCATCCTCATGTTTTTGTAAGCAAAAAGAATCCTTTGGTCGGGAAAAAATCAGTCACTCTAAATGATTTGGAGAACTTCCCCTATCTTTCTTTTGAACAAGGACAGTTTAATTCTTTTCACTTTTCTGAAGAGATTTTGAGTACTCTTTATCATAAAAAAAGTATTCGTGTAAGCGATCGAGCAACATTATTCAATTTCTTGATCGGGCTGGATGGCTACACGATTAGCTCAGGTGTTTTAAGCCGTGAATTGAATGATGAGAATATCGTTGCTTTACCTCTAGAAGTGGATGAAACAATGGAAATCGGCTGGATCCATCCGGCTCAGATGTCTCTGTCACCAATGGGTAACGAATACTTACGTTATTTAAAAGAACACATTATTGATTATGGATTTACTATTTCAAATGACGAATAGAAAAAAAAGGCCGAGACAAAACTAAAAATCAGTTTTGTCTCGGCCTTTTTCTATCGTTTAGCTTTTTTTATTTGTTTACTTCTCAATTGTCCGCACGCAGCATCGATATCTGTGCCATATTCTTTTCGAATCACACAGTTGACACCATTTTTCTTTAAAATATCATAGAATTTCAATACATCTGCCTTTTCACTACGGCTATATTGGTCATGTTCACTAACTGGGTTATATGGAATCAAGTTAACAAAGGTTAACTTCTTCTTATCCTTCAATAAATCAGCCAATTGTTGGGCATGTTCTGGACGGTCATTCACATTACTCAACATGATATACTCAAACGTAATTCGACGATTTGTTTTTTCCAAATACTCATCGACTGCATCCATCAATTTTTCGATAGGAAAACTACGGTTGATGCGCATGATCGATGTACGAACATCATTATTTGGCGCATGTAAAGAAATTGCTAAGTTGACTTGCAAGCCATTATTCGCAAATTCTTTGATTTTTGGTACTAATCCACTTGTTGAAACTGTAATATGACGAGCGCCAATTGCTAAGCCTTTTGGATCATTGATCGTATGTAGGAAATTCATTAAGTTATCATAGTTATCAAACGGTTCACCGATCCCCATTACAACAATATGGCTAACTCGCTCACCTTGTCCACGTTCGTCAAAATAATGTTGAACTAACATGATTTGGGCGACGATTTCTCCTGCTGTCAGATCACGTTGTTTTTTTAGCAAGCCACTGGCACAGAAGGTACAGCCAATATTACACCCAACTTGAGTCGTCACACAAACAGACATCCCATATTCTTGACGCATTAAAACTGTCTCGATCATATTTTTGTCGGGTAACTCAAAAAGATATTTCACAGTACCATCTTTCGCTTCTTGAATAATTACTTGGCGCAATGGATTGATAATAAAGTTTTCTTCTAATAAATCAATAACCTCTTTTGACAAATTTGTCATTTCATTAAATGCCATGACACGTTTGATATATAGCCATTCCCATACTTGAGTGGCCCGGAACTTTCTTTCGTCATGTTCGATGAACCATGCGATCAGTTCTTCTTTTGTTAAACCATAAATGGATGCTTTTTCCACTAGTTCTCTTCCTCATTTCTTCTAAACATTCGCTTCATACTATAACTTATTGTCCACGATTTGTCCATATGTTCTCTAGGTTATACAGCACTTTGTTTCTATAGTTTTGAAACTACTACTTATTGAAAAGAACCTCTACAAACGCTTCACTCGTTTGCAGAGGTTTTCTTTTTTCTAAGCTTGAACCAATCGATAAACTTTTTTGAAATAAAAGACACGAGCAATTAGATAGTAGATGATTTGAATCACGATAAACATCCCTAATACTTGCCAACCAGCTATTTGCATCCCTTGATTAAACATATGATACATCGCAGTCAAAGCCACAGCTCCGTGAATCACCGAGACAATAATCGGTGTAAAGAACAGGATTCCCACTTGCTGATAAATCATTTTCTTCAATTCTTTTTTCGCTAACCCCATTTTGTAAATCATCTTGAATTTCTCAACGTCGGCGTCCATATCACTATATAATCTGAAATATAAGAAGCTGCCGGCAGAAACAAAGAAGACAATTCCGATAAAGATTCCCACAAATAAAATTGGTGCATATTCATTTGTAATCGTTTGTTGCGAATAACTTTTGGCCATCAAAAGTGGATTTTTCTCTTGGAACTTACCCACAGAAACCAGTTCATCGTAACTAGCATTTTTAGGCTGCCAAACAGTCGTTATCGTATTTTCCAAACTTTGTAGCTTAGTCTCATCTGGTACGATGACCGTTGTGGCATAGGCTGAGACGACCGCCGATTTTTCTGTTTTAGTGACAGGTAACGTTACCTCGTCTGGCAGTTTCACTTCATTTATTGTTACTTCTTGTATGCCGATTTCATTCGCTAGTCGCAATTGAACAGCGTTCCCTTGGGTTTGAATCGTTGGTTTGTTCGCTAATTTTGCAAGATGATTATAGTCAGATTCTTTGATCACATCAATTTGCTCAGCATTTGTATAAATCGTTGCTTCTCCCTCATCCACTTGTATCCCTCTATCCGCTAACAATTGGGTAAAGGTCTGTTTTATCCCAGCTGTTTCCTCAGCTGTTCCAGTGAGTTGAAATTCATATGGCACTTGCTTCATTCCATCTAAGATCATATTTTGAAACCCATATAGCGTTCCGATTGCAGCAAATGCCACTGTCGAAATAATCGATACTAAGAAAAAAGAGCGGGCATTGTCTTTCATACGGAAAGCTAAATCTGAAAAAACCACCATATTCGTTTTTTTCCAAAAAATAGCTTGTTTCTTTTTTAAACGCTCAATAACTGAAACACTTAATTGATTGAATAAAAAACGCGTACCTGCAACTACTAGAAAAATCACAGGGATCATGACAAAGGGAACTAACATGCCTTTAACTAATAGAGCAATTGCATAACCTGCACCGATCAAAACGATCGCTAACATCGTTTTAACTCGCGAGCTTTGGATCGTGCCTTTACCCAAGTCACCTGCTTTTAACAATTCTTGTAAACTTAACTTTGGTAAACGAAACTGAATGAAAAACGAAATAGCTAAAAATAAGGCTGCAAAAGAAATAATCGTTAACCCTAGTGCTTGTGTTGGAAAATAGAAACCGAAACTGACATGCATCAATTTATTACTCAACCATAAAATCACCTGTGAAAAGCCAACTCCAGCCAAGCTACCAATGATCGTAGCAAAAAAACCAATAACTAAATTCTCAATAAAAACCATTTTTTTTAGTTGCTTCGGGCTCATTCCCTGGATCATTAATAGACCAAATTCTTTTTTTCTAGACTGGATGAAGACATCCATGGAGTATAGGACAAAGAAAAAGGCAAAGCCATAAATAATGATTGCAGCTGCTAACATACCGATTTGTGCCTTATCATTCAAGCCATCAGCTAATGACGGGTGAAACGCAAACACGGTAAAGGTGAAGAAGACCATCACTGAAAAAAGTGTGCTTAAAAAATATGCCATGTATAAATGTTTATTTCTTAAAGTATTTCGAATGACAAATTGACTAAAACTCATTATCAACACCTTCAATCTCAGATAGTTTCACCATGATTTCATCGTAAAACATCTTTTGATTTCCATTGTGATGGATCTCATCGATCAATTCACCGTCTTTGATAAAAACGATTCGCTTGCAATAACTGGCAGCTAAAGGATCATGGGTTACCATTAAAATCGTAGCTTTTTCTTCTTCATTTAATTGTTGTAATAATTGCATGACATCTTTTGATGATTTTGTATCTAGATTTCCTGTTGGCTCATCTGCCAATAATAGTTGGGGTTGATGGATCATTGCACGAGCGACAGCCACACGTTGAGCTTGGCCTCCTGAAATTTCTGCAATGCGTTTTTTCAGCAACGGTGCAATTCCTAAGCGATCCGCTAAAAGATTGAGCTGTCGTTTCATCACTGAAATTTTTTCCCCATCCAAGGTTAATGGTAAAATAATATTCTCTTCTACAGTCAACGTTGGCATCAAATTGAAACTTTGAAAAATAAAGCCTAGCTCTCTTCGTCTGAATTTCGCAATTTCTTCTTGATTTAGTTGATTAGGGTCTTTGCCATTCATTAAAATCTGTCCTGATGTCGGCTGATCGATTGTTGCTAAAAGATTCAAAAAAGTACTCTTTCCACTTCCAGAAGGACCCATAATTCCGATAAATTCACTGTCATTTACCGTTAAATCCAATCCTTTTAGTGCTTCATATTTGATTTCAGTTCCATATGTTTTCGTTAAATTTTCTACTTGTAACATCATCATCGCTCCTTTTCTCTACTGTTTTAGTCTAATCCAATTACAACGAACACACCATAGAAAAAAATAACAGATTGCTTACACTTTTGTAAGTAATCTGTTATTTCTTTAAGCTTCATATTCAATAACATACGGATAAAGAGCTGTATTATAAATTGCTTCTGAGAACTCAACGATTTCACCAGAAAGACCAACTGATTTACGAATTCTTTTTAGTCCATTTTTTTCGGAAGTTGCTAGAGTTTCTTGCTGTTCACTAGTCAATTCTACTGTTTGAAAACTATCCTCAAACTTGATGATTTCGATGCCATGTTGATCCATCAAACGATATAAGGACTCCTGTTCAAAATCTTCTACTGGCACATCAGCCATAATTGTTGGGAGATAATAATTAAAAAAGATATAAGGACGATCATCTAACGTGTAAAGACGAGCGACCTTGATCGCCTCTGCTCCAAGACAAGCATAGATTGGAGAATCAATCTCTAAAGTTACTTTCTCTAATTTCAGAATTTTCTTAGCTACTTTTTGCCCTGAGTCATTTAAATATTCTGTAAATGTTCCTGCTTTTGACAATTTATTATAAGGACGATTACTCAAAACAGTTGTTCCTTTACCACTTTTCTTTTCAACTAACTCTTCTGAAGATAATAATTCAATCGCTCGACGAACCGTTATCTTGCTTACATCAAATAATCGTTCAAGCTCTGCTTCTGTTGGTAACAAGGAACCTACAGGATATGTGCCGTTCATGATATCTGATTTGATTTGTTCTGCCACGTCTAGATATAATACGCTTTTTCTTCTCATATTCTCCATCCTTATATAATTTATTAGTGTATCGTTTTATTTTAGTTTATTCGTCTTGTATTGCGAATTCCTTAATTCTAATCGCATTTATACTTTAATTAGCAATTTATCCATCTGTTCTATAGTATTTTGTACATTATACCAAAGTTTACATTTATGGCAAACCTCTTTAGAGAAACTGTGTACATATAGCATCCATTGTTTCGTCTTTAATAAATAAAAAATGGAGTCAGCTTTTCTGCTCACCCCACTTTTTCAACATTCTTACTCTGATCCATGATCGATTGGTGCATCTTCTGGCATCGGTTCAAGAAAGACTTTCCTTGGTTTGCTGCCTTCTGATGGTCCAATCACACCATGCTCTTCTAATTCATCTACTATACGAGCTGCTCTGTTGTAACCAATTCTAAATCTTCTTTGCAATAATGAAATACTGGCTGTTTGCATTTCTACCACCAATGCTTTCGCCTCTTCGTACAAATCATCTTGTGGTGTATCACTTGAACCGTTACTCATTGTATCTTCTTCTGTCGGCATCATGCTCTCTTGGTAATCAGCCTCTTGCTGTTCGGTCACAAATGCCACAACACGTTCAACTTCATGATCTGAAATAAACGCTCCTTGAACACGAATCGGTTTGTTCTCACCCATTGGTAGGAACAACATGTCCCCTCGGCCTAATAGTTTTTCCGCTCCATTACTGTCGATGATCGTTCTAGAATCGGTTCCACTTGAAACGGCAAATGCCATCCTTGACGGAACATTTGCTTTGATGATTCCTGTGATGACATCGACACTTGGTCTTTGTGTTGCCAAAATCATGTGGATCCCAGCCGCACGTGCCATTTGGGCTAAACGGATGATTGCATCTTCCACTTCATTACTCGCTACCATCATCAAATCGGCTAACTCGTCAACGATTACAACAATGAATGGTAAAATCGGACGATTTTCGCCATCTTCAAGGTTTTTTTGAATAACTAATTCATTATACCCAGAAATATTTCGGACACCTGCAGCGGCGAATTTTTCATACCTGAATTCCATTTCCTGTACAACTTTTTGTAAAGCCTGAGCTGCTTTTCTTGGATTTGTCACAACAGGTGTAAGTAAGTGGGGAATCCCATTGTAGACATTTAATTCTACCATTTTTGGATCGATCATCATCAGTTTCACTTCATGAGGTTTTGCTCTCATTAAAATACTGGAGATGATCCCATTAATCGCAACTGATTTCCCACTTCCGGTCGATCCTGCAATCAGCAAGTGAGGCATTTTTGCCAAATCTGCGGACTGCACCATACCAGAAATATCGCGGCCAAGTGGTACTTCTAGTAATTTATCTGGATGGCTGGGAGCTGCTTCGATGATATCTCTAAATGATACTGTGCTAACTGTGCTATTGGGCACTTCGATCCCGATCAATGATTTCCCTGGGATCGGCGCTTCCATCCTGACATCTTTTGCCGCGAGCGCTAAGGCAATATCATCCGTCAAACTAACTACTTTACTGACTTTAACTCCTACAGCTGGTTGAATCTCAAACTTCGTTACAGCTGGTCCCAGACTGGCTTTGACAACTTTTGCATCTACGCCGAAGCTTTTGAAAGTTTGTTCTAATACGCCAATATTTTTTTCGATTTTTTGATACTCTCCGCTTTGATCGGCGGCTGGGATCGAATCTAATAAGGTTGAAGGTGGCAGTTCATAGTCACGATCTTCGGCTTCTTCTGAAATCTCAAAATCTAACTCGCCACTTTCTTCTAGTTCAGAAGTAGTCGTTGTTTTAGGCTGAGTTAGTGGTTCTTGTGCCTGACTTTGGAAGCTATCGATTGGAACGAGTGTTAATTGCTCCGGTTCTTGTAAATCTTTTTCTTCTTGTTCCCGAGCTTCATGCGCTAATTTTTCACCTGGTGTTAATTCTCGTACATCATTTTTTAAACGTTCTTGCGCCATTTGTTCCATTTTTACTTGTTTAGCTGCACGTTTTTCTGCTCGTTTGGCTTCTTTTTCTGCTTGTCTTTCACTACTTTTAGCTGTTATGCCACTAATTTTTTCTCTGACAATCTGTAGGCCGTTCATCACTTGCTGAAAATCGAGCATACTGATTAAAAATGCCCCAAACAATACAAGTAATCCCGCAATTAAATAACTACCAAATTGAGCAACTAAGAAAAATGTCCCACTATACAAGAGCGCACCGATCATTCCACCGCCAACATTTTCAGCCACGGTACTTCTCTTTAAGTCAATTCGAAGAAAATCCCAAGTAGTTCCAATAATATCAGGTGACTGAGTTCCTACATTGCGGAACATGTAAGCATGTAAAAATAGTAAAACCCCTAAGTAAATGATCAACCCACCAATGATTGGGCGACTTTTTTTAATTGGAAATTCTTTCCCAAAGATTACTAATGACAGCCCATAAAGCATGAGTAAAATAGCTGCTATTGAAAAAGTATTTCCTATGACCACACGTAAACCGTTGGCAATCAATGTGCCAAGGAATCCTAATTTTAATAATCCAAATAATCCAAAGAAGATAAAAAAGATACCGAGAAAAATGAAATTAAGATGCTCCTGCTGTTGTAGTTGCTTTTTAGTTTTTTTCTTTTTTGCACTTTTCCGTTTTTGTGCCATGTAACATCCCTCTTTTCAATCAGTATCCATTATACCTAAAAATAGAGCCGAACAAAAGTACCCCCATTGTTTCTCTTAAAATTTTAATGATTTTGAATAAACACACGCCTTTATTCGCATTACTTATTCTACCAAAGATGCTTGTTTACGAATCCCAATTCCAGTTATACCAGAAAAAATCGACAAAATCGGACAGAATAAAATAAAGAAACTAAATGGTGCATAATCTAATGTAGCCACTTGCAGTGTACTTGCCATGAATACTCCGCTTACTCCCCAAGGAATCAATGAATTTAGAACTGTTCCAGAATCTTCCAAGGCGCGTGACAAAACTTCTGGGGCAAGACCTGATTTATCATAACTTTCTTTAAAAGCACGGCCAGGTAAAATGATGGATAGATACTGCTCTCCGATCATTAAATTAGCCAAGGCACCACTGAAAACTGTCGCAGCTACTAAACTACCTGTTGATTTCAACTTAGCAGCAAGCGGCGCCATCAAAACAGTGATCACGTCCATTTTCATCAATAACCCGCCCAATGACAATGTTAAAAGAATCAATGAGACTGACCACATCATACTTTGAATCCCCCCTCTAGTCAACAAAGCATCAATTTGTTCCATTCCTGTTTCTGAAACAAACCCATTTTCGATTATCGTACTCAATTGTTTTAAATCAACCGTCTTTTCTTGAAACAAATACATCACACTTGAAACTAAAATCGTGACCAATAATGAAGCAATAGCTGGAACCCGTTTGATTGAACAAAAAACTAGCAGCAGAATCGGTAAAAGCGCCCACCAGCTAATCGAAAAATTTTCTTGTAAGACTTCTAAAAATTGGTTTGTTTCAATCATTGTTTGCCCAATTTTTGTTTGAAAGCCAATAATTGCATATAGCATAAACGAAAGAATAAAGGCTGGAACGGTCGTCCACATCATATTTCGAATATGTTTAAATAAATCTGCTCCGGCAACCGCAGAAGCTAAATTGGTCGTATCAGAGAGCGGCGACATTTTATCACCAAAAACAGCACCTGAAATGATCGCTCCGGCTAGTATCGCAGAATTGAACCCCATTGAGATTCCCATCCCCATTAAAGCCAAGCCAATTGTTGAAACAGTAGTAAAGGCACTGCCAATCGAAATCCCCACTACTGCACAACTAACAAAGGCCGATGGTAAAAAAATCGTGGTGCTAATCACAGAAAATCCAGCGTACATCATGGTTGGAATCACACCACTAGCAATCCAAACTGCAATCAAGGCACCGATCAAAATAAATATGACCATCGGAACGATTCCTGTTTTAACCCCTTCAATGATCCCTTCATGAATCTTATCCCAGGAAGCTTGCCGCCACTTACTCCAAGCTATTAATAAGCCTAAAGCGCATAACACTGGGAAAATCGGACTCATACCGATGCCGATCACACAAATACTAATAATCAATAATAATGATAGAAATACAATAAATGCTTCTTTGACGCTTAACTCTTTGTTCATCTAAAATCCCCTTTTTCCTGTCAATTTGACGTTTTAAAAATAAAAAAGTCCCTGACAATCAAAAATAGACTGTCAGGGACGAATAAACGACAAGACAAATCCTATGATTTTGTCTTGAACGTATCCTTACACGCGGTACCACCCATAGTTGAAATTAAATAATAATTTCCTCTCAAAAGACGTTAACGGATCTCACCCGAATAAACACCATGCTCCAGATTTGTAATTCAAAATGTTGTTTTGGCCAACTTCCAGCAGCCGTTGACTTTCTGTCATTTCAAAACAACTTTCTACTTGGAACCCTTCGTTGCATTTCGATTGATTTTATTATACTACAATTTTCTCTTTAACGGTAAAAATCAAAACGACCTTTAGCTAACACTTCTTTCACTCCACCTGTCTCAAATAAAGAACGATCCATGATTGCTTTTTTAATGAATGAAGCTGGGTAGCCTTTGACTTCCATTTTACCAACAACACCAAACGCATGACTATTGCCAATAGAAGCGACAGAACCTAGCGATTTAAACGTAAACTCTTTCGTAGGTTCTCCTTTTAACTGGGCTTTGATGTTCTTACCTGCGTGTTCACCCATTTTAAGTGAAATTTGTGCAGTTGTCGGATAAGGTCGATTTGATTCTTTATCCATCACAGCAGAGCAGTCACCGATAATGTAGACATTCTCATGATCTGCATCTGTTAAGTCTGGTTTAACCATCACACGTCCACGTTTTGCTGCAAAACCAGAATCACCAACAACATGACTGCCACTGACACCAGTTGTCCAAATGATTGTTTTTGCTGTTAATTCATTTAATTCATTTGTTTCTTGATTATCTAAATAAACAACCGTATCTTGTTTGATCTCTTTGATTGGCTTTCCAACTAAGAAATTAACACCCCATTTTTTCAAATGATCGATTCCGTAACCACCTAATTTTTCACTAAACATTGGCAATAAACGAGTCACAGCCTCAACACAATACAATTGAATCTTGTCAGGCTCAACACCTGCGATTTCAGCTAGTTTTTTCTTGCCTTCATGCAATGAACCTAATAATTCGATCCCAGTGAAACCTGCACCGCAAACCACGATTTTTAGGTAATTTTCATCTTTTGTTTCTTTGTATGCTTTCATTTGTTCTGTTAAATGTTGATAGACTTTTTCTGATGTCGGAATATCGACCATTTTTAATGAGAATTCTTCAACACCTGGAATACCAAATGATTCTGATTCATAACCTAAAGCTACGATCAAATAATCGTAAGAAATCGCTTCTTGATCTTTCAAATGAACAAGTTGATTTTCACTATCGATTTTTTCCACTCTACCTTGTACAAACGTCGTACATGCTGATTTTACAACATCTTTGATTGGATAAGTAATTCTTTCTGACGTTTGGATTCCTGCTGCAACTTCGTGGATATCTGTTGCTTCAAAGTGGTAATCATTTTGATCAACCAATGTGATTTTCAACTCATTGTTTCCTTTTTGTAATTCATGGAGCGCTCTTAATCCGGCATAGCCAGCGCCCAAAATAACGACATGCTTACTCATTTTTAAAATCCCCTCTTAACCTTTTTATTTATTATTTAAGCCACAATCCTATGGCGAAAAATACAACTTGTGCTAGTGCTCCGACTGCTAAAATTCTAACAGCGCAAATAAATGTCTTTGTTTTGACTTGCTCCTTTAAAAATAACTTCGTTTGTTTCCAAATAAATGGCAAAACAAGTAACGTCAATAACATCGTAATCGGTGTTAAGCCCAAAACAACACTCAACACAATCGATGCAAATGCAATCACGATCAATCCGACAAACAAACCAATCGATGCTTTCTTCCCTAAATAGTGAACTAAGGTGAAGCGATGATTCATTTCATCTTCTTCTAAATCACAAATATTATTTGCTAACATTAAATTAGCGATCAAACAAGTATTGGGTAGTGATACTAAGAAGATACTGCCAAGATTGCCCGCTGTCCATTGAAAAGAATCAAATGTATTGATATAGACACAAATCAACATGATCATAAAGCCCATCGTAAATCCTGAAAAGAATTCACCCAGAGGCAAACTTGATAATGGTTTGGGTCCAGAAGAATAAAAGATTCCAATCAAATAACAGTACAGCCCCAACCATAATAGCGGCCAACCGACAATCATAGATAAACCGATTCCCATCAATGCTGAGATGATGATCATCCAAATGATCCATTGACGAAGCATTGATAGTGACAGGTTCTCCCGCCCGATGATATTCGTCTTTTCTTTATAATCATGCCCTTCTTTGGCATGGTGGTAGTCATTATAGTTATCTAAAATATCAACAGCCATATTAAAAATAAACATCGCAATAAAATAAATAAGAACATAACCTAAATGTAAACTTCCATAATGATACCAACTAAAACAAATTCCTAAAAGAAAGGGTAAAACACTGGCTGTCTTTGCTTTTAGTTCAACTAATTCAAAAAAAACTTCTCTATTCAAATTATACTCTTCTCTCCTTACATTATTTAGTTTTATGCTCACAGAATAATTTACTTGTATTTCTTCACCAACATCGTATACAATCAATAGTATTGAATTACTGAAAGGACTATTGTGTTATGAATGATTTTTGGAAGGAATTTCCTATTATCCAACAACAACTAAACGAAACTTGTGAATTGATCAAACATCAAGTAAAAATACGAAACAAAGAAATTGAAGCAGCTTTAGTCGAGCTAACGTGTTCTGGTGGAAAATTATTGCGCCCTGCCTTCTTTTTTTTATTTACTCAAATTGGCGATGAACAAAAACAAGACCATCAACAACTAATAAAAATTGCTGCTTCAATCGAAATTTTACACATGGCCACACTTGTCCACGATGATATCATCGATGATTCTCCTCTTCGAAGAGGAGCTGTTACGATTCAATCTCGTTATGGCAAAGATGTTGCCGTTTATACAGGAGATTTATTATTCACAGAGTTCTTTGAATTACTTGCTGATACAATGAATGGTTCAGATTTCTTACATACGAACGCTTCTGCGATGAAACGATTACTACTCGGTGAATTAGATCAAATGCACACACGTTATAAAAAGAACATGACGATTTCCGATTATTTACGCAGCGTTAATGGCAAAACAGCTGAACTATTCTCATTAAGTTGTTTAGAAGGTGCTCATTTTGGCTTTGCTTGTGCTGAGGTCCAGCGTCTGGCAAGACGGATTGGTCGCCATATTGGGATTGCCTTTCAAGTCTATGACGATATCTTAGATTACACCGCAGATGTCAAAACCTTAAAAAAGCCCGTCTTAGAAGATCTCGCTCAAGGTGTTTACACATTACCGTTGCTCTTTGCGATGCAAAAATCACCAGAGCGCTTTAACAATTATTTAGAAAAGGGGGCGGCCATAACAACTACCCAAGCAAGTGAAGTTGCTCAACTTGTTTACGAACTAGAGGGCGTAAATGATGCAAAAGCATTTGCTAAACGAGTAACAGAAAAGGCTTTGACCGATATTGAAAGACTACCTGATTGTTTAGGTAAAGAACAGCTAACTCAATTAACGCACTTATTATTACAACGATCCTTTTAAAAGCTTGAGGCAACGCTCATTGCGTTTTGCCTCAGCTTTTTTTATTTCATTCAGTGCTTATTCATACCACGATCAATTGCATATAATTGTTGATAATGCGGATTTGTCGCCAGTAGCTCTTGTGGAGAACCACTCATTTCTAGCTGACCATCTTCAATAAAAACGACCCGGTCCATCATGTGAACCCCTTGCAAATGATGTGTGATCCAAATAATCGTTTTATCTTTCAATGTCTCAAAAAACGTCTCCAATAATTGTTGTTCTGTGATTGGATCCAGTCCTGTCGTTGGTTCATCCAACAGTACAACTGGTGTATCTTGAAGTAAAATCCGTGCTAAAGCCAAACGATGGCGTTCACCGCCAGAAAAACGCAGCCCCGCTTCATCCACCATCGTCAGTAACCCTTCCGGTAACGCTGCAATCATTTCTTTTAAACCAACCTTATTCAATACTTGCCAAACCTCTTCTTCTGAGGCTTCTTCTCGTCCGATTCGAACATTATTTAGAATCGTCGTTCTAAATAAGTAAGGTGTTTGATGAATCACACCAATCGATTGGGTAATTTGATCACCAAATTCTGCTGTAGGAATCCCGCCTAGCGTAATATAACCTTTATCTGGACGTAAATCCCCACGAATCAAGGTTGCTAAAGTACTTTTCCCTGAACCGCTACGGCCTAAAATTGCTAATTTTTCTTTTGAATGGATTGTTAAACTTAAATTTTCCAGTACATTCTTAGCTGTTCCCTCATAAGAAAATGATACATCCGTGATCTTGATTTCACTATCAGTAACCGTTACATCGTTCACGACTTGATTTGTCTCATCTGGCTCTGGTAAATCATTCAATCGTTTGATGGAATCTTTATAAATATTTGTTTCTTGCGCCGCATCAGGTAGGGGAGCAAATGCATCGATCAGTGGAAACACCGTTAAAGTAAATGCTGCAATCCAGTTAGCCGCTCCACCATGGTTGCCAGGAAAACGAACGCTCGTCCAAGCTAAAATGGCAACTGTAATGACCCCAAAAGCGACTTGTAAAACAAAATCACGAAAACGATTGAAACGTTTGATCTTTTCATCTAACTGGCGTAATTTTGCTTCCTCTTTCTCATATGAATGAACAAATTCTTGTCCACGTTGACTAAACACCCAATCAGAAACGCCTAAGATATTATCTGTCAATGTTTTATACAATTCATTTTTAGAAACTTTTTGTTTCTCTTGTCTCGCACCATTTACTAAAACTGAGAGCATTGGCAAAAGAAAAATCACTACACCTAACATCAATAACATGCACAGACCAAACCACCATGAAAACAAACCTAGTCCAATAATAATAAAGATATATAACAACCAAGCGATCACAGTTGGGAAAATCGTACGCAAGTACAAGTTCTGCAAGTGATTGATATCTTCAGATAATAAACCTAAAATATCACCCGTTTGGTATTTCGATTTAAAGAAAATCGCATCTTTCTCTAAAACCAGGTAAAGTTTCAAACGCAAATCAGATGTCATTTTCAAAACCCAATTATGACTGACTAGACGCTCAATATATCGGAAAACTGGACGACTAATCCCAAAGGCGCGTGTTAATACAATGGGAATATAAATCATCAAAATATTTTCTGGAAGTGATGCTGCTCGGCTAATTAAATAACCCGAGTTAAACATCAAAGCACCCGCACTGAAGAAAGTTAAAAAGCCTAAAATCAGGGCTAAGTACAATAAGCCTTTATACTTTTTCAAGAAGGGTTTAACCCATTGATCTTTTTCATATAATTCTTTATTTGTTGGGGTATTTTCCATTATTCTGTCCCCCTCATTTGATTGACTAATTTTACATAGTAGCCATTTTTTTCAGTCAACTCAGCTAAGGTGCCTGCTTCAACCAACTGTCCTTTATCCATCACTAGAATATAATCCATTTCTGCCATCCAATGTAATCGATGCGTGGCAAAAAAGACAAGATGTTCTTCCATTAAAGGCAACATTCTTTCTTTCAATTCTACCTCAGTTTCAATATCTAAGTGAGCAGTCGGCTCATCAAATAGTAAAATCCGACGTTCTTGATCTAAAAAAGCTCTAGCAAGCGCCACACGCTGTGCTTGGCCTCCGCTTAGCATTCTCCCGCTTTCGCCAATTACCGTATTGATACCGTCCCCTAGACCTGTTACAAGCGTTTCTAGTCCTACTAACTGAACAGCAGCCATCACTTGCTCATCTGACGCTTCTGGCGTATAAAAACGGACATTATTGGCTAAGGTATCTTGGAAAATATAAGGAGACTGCGGAATATAGAGTACTTGACTTTGCCATTGCTTTTGCAGAAAATGTGGGATCTCTTGTCCATCGACTTCGATTTTTGTCATTTCAGCATTCGGTTCCAAAAATCCACTCAATACATTGATCAAGGTTGATTTTCCCGAACCACTTGCGCCAATGATCCCAATTTTTTGATACCCTTTTGCTTTAAAATCTAATCCTTTTAATGCTGGCTGAGTGGCTTCTTCATATTGGAATGTTAATTGTTCTGCAGTTAATTCACTCAACGCTGTCCAATCTCCTAAAGTAAGACGATCCGTTTCAGTCATTTCTGGTAAATCCAAAACAGCTTGGATTGCCTGGAATGAATTTTTACCATCTAAAGTCGCATGATAATCACTTGCAAAATCACGCACTGGTAAGAAAAATTCTGGTGCTAAAATCAAGGTCGTCAATGCAGGAAATAGTAAAATCCCACCTTCTAACAAACTCAAACCTAAAAATACCGCTACAACAGCTACTGATAATGTTGTAAAAAAGTCCAAGGCAAACGTTGATAAAATCGCGATTTTCAAAGTACTCATCGTTGCTTCTCTAAAACGCTCACTGGTATTATAAATGCTGCCTGCATACTTTTTACTTAACCCAAATAGCTTTAGAGTGTCTAAGCCTCGTAATGAATCGATAAAATGGTTAGACAAAATCTGAAATGCTTTGTATTGTTTATCCGCTTTACTTTGAGCCGCATATCCTAAAATGATCATAAATATAATAATCATAGGAAACACCACTAATAAAACGACTCCAGAACGAATATCCAATGTAAAGACAAAAATCAAAATGATCCAGGGAATGATCATCATATTCATAATTTTCATCAAAATCAGATGCAGATAATTTTCTGCCTGACTGATTCCTTCAAGTGCCATCGTGATCATATTTCCCGTACCATTTTTCTGAACCACCGTTGGTCCCAGGCGGAAAACCTTTTGCAACAAGGCTTCCCTTAATTCACGTGATCGCTCATAGCTAAAGGTGTCTAACATTTTCTCACGAAGATACGTCACGACATGTCTGCCAGTATAAAACAAAAAGAACACCAAAATATTCAACAGCTGGTCTTGTAGCAGACCACCTTCCCATAACCCAACAACGGCTTTCGCTAAATAAAATGCTTGTCCTATAATAAATACTGCTTGCAGGAAAGAAAAACCTGCAAGCAAGATCATGATATTTTTGATTTTCGGCATTTTTAAGATGGCTTTATCGATCATCCTTCATACCCCACAGCAGCGATTGCTGGATGTTTGATCCGTTTTCTAAAGACATAATAAGACCAGCCTGTATAGGCTAATACAAATGGTAAAATCGTTAATGATAACCATGTCATTGTTTTCAATGTGTAAGGAGAACTTGAAGCATCTTTGATCAAGATGTCATAATACCCTTCACTACCGATCATCACTCGTGGGAATAAACCACTAAATAATAATGCCACTAGAAGAATCAACGTCAAACCACTAGCAAGGAACGCCAACATTTCTTTTTTCTTAAAGACACTGACGTTGGCAACAACTGTCAATGCTACAATTGCTACAACAAGTAATAATGTCACTAAAAAGTTATTATCAAAGAAATCTGTTTTAAAGTACAACAAAGCGGCAAAGACAACTAAGCCAACATATAAAACCCAATAAAAGAATGACGCATAATTACGTGCACGCTCTCTCACAGGACCTTCTGTTTTAAGCGTAATATAATTCAAGCCATGTAGGTAGCACAATAATGTCAAAGCAACCCCACCGACAACAGAAAATACATTGATGTAGTCAGTAAATGAAGCCATCATATTGCCATTCACATCAAGCGGCATTCCTTGAACTAAATCAATGAATAAAACCCCAAAGAAAAATGGCACGATAAAACTACCGATCGATAATGTCCAGTTCCACATTCTACGACGTTTGCCATCTGGCATACGGTGACGGAATTCAAATGACACTCCACGAATGATCAAACCAACTAAAATAATAAACAAAATCAAGTAGAATCCGCTAAATAATGAAGCATACCAGTATGGGAAAGAAGCAAACATCGCCCCACCTGCTGTTAATAACCAGACTTCATTACCATCCCAAACCGGTCCAATCGTTTGGATGATTTGTTCTTTTTCCTCTTCGTCGTGCGCTAATGTTTGAACGGACATCCCCACGCCAAAGTCAAAACCTTCTAGGAAGAAGAAGCCTGAGAATAAAATACCAATTAGGACAAACCAAAGTAATTGCAACGTACTCATTCGCCAAAGACCTCCTTATCAAATGGATCTACATCAGTAGAGTTTGCCTCTGCTAATTTCTTTTCTTCATAATCTGGGCCTTTTTTAAGTTCGACCGTAATCAAGTAAACCATGACTGAACCTAGACCTGCAAAGAGAATAAAGTAAATAATATTCGATGTTAACAGTGAAGCCACTGATACGTTTGGCGACACACTGTCTTCGATCGTAAATAAACCATAAACAGTCCAAGGATAACGACCAAGCTCAGTAATCAACCAACCTGTTGTATTTGCCAAGAATGGAGCAAATGTACACAATGCTAATATCCAAACCATCCAACGTTTTTCATAAAGTGAAGGTTTTTTCTTGCGACTAAAGAATAATCCTAAAGCTGAAACTAAAAGCATCAATGCACCAAAGCCAGCCATGACTCTAAAGCTCCAGAATAATGTGTTGACTGGTGGATAATAATTTTTATCATCACCATACTGTTCTTTCAAACGTTCATTCACAGTGTCCATTCCATCAACGGAACCAGATAAACTGTTATAAGAAAGGATACTTAGCATATAAGGAATTTGAATCCCAAATACTTGTTTATGTTGCGCTTCATCTGCCCAAGCAATCAATGTCCAAGCGGCCGGATCGCCAGAATCTTCATAATCCCCTTCCATTGCCGCAAATTTCATTGGTTGATCATTGATCAAGGCTTTCATTTGCAAGTCCCCTGTAAATAAAACAGATAGTGACCCAAATAAAGCGATCCATAAACCAACACGCATAGATGTTTTGTGGAAATTCATATCACGTTTTTTCAAAATTTGGAATGCAGCTAAACCTGCAACGATCATCCCGCCCATCACAATTGCGCCAGACAGAACATGTGTAAACTCATACCAAACTTTTGGATTGCCAATTACGGCCCCAAAATCGATCAATTCAGCACGACCATTGTTTAAAGTATAGCCCACTGGATGTTGCATAAAGCTGTTTGCCGCTAAAATCCAGAAAGCCGACATCATTGAACCAAATACGACCAACCAAATAAATGTTAAATGTAGTTTAGGACTGACTTTATCCCAAGTAAATATCCATAAACCTAAAAATGTTGATTCTAAAAAGAATGCAAGTAACGCTTCAATTGCTAGTGGAGCACCAAAAATATCTCCGACAAAGCGTGAATAATCTGACCAGTTCATTCCAAACTGGAATTCTTGAATAATTCCTGTTACAACGCCTACTGCAAAACTTAATAGAAAAATGTTGCCCCAAAACTTCGCCATTTTGCGATAACGCTCATCTTTTTTCACAACATACATCGTTTCCATGACTGCGACTACAAGTGCTAATCCTATTGAAAACGGTACGAAGAAGTAATGAAAGACAGTCGTCATTGCAAATTGGAATCTTGCTAATGTTACAATATCAAACATCAATAATCCCCCTTGTTTTTACTGTTTCCACAAAAAGAATAAGCTGATTTTATCCATTGTAATTATCCATTTGCGCAGTTGGTTGGTGCTGCCAAAATGAATCAAAACCCAGAATAAAATAAACCTAAATACAATATGTGCGTGGAAACTCTTTTTATTAATTTTAGAATGATTCCAATCTAAAGTATACTCTTTTATTTACAAAATACAAATGTTTCTGTCCTATTTTCATCAAAATATTCCTTTGTTCTTGGGGAAAAATAAGAAAAGTGAGAAGATGACTACTTTAGCTTCCCACTTTTCTATTCATACTCTGGTCTTCACTAACTATCTAAACCGTTACTTTTTTCTTCTATTTCTATTTTTCCAATTAATTGACCACAAAATAAATAGTAGCAACACTATATAAAAAATCAGCTTCCTTGAGGAAGTCGCCTCTAGTTGATTCGTTGTTTCATTTAATTTCTTATTCTCTTTTTCTACAATGGTAAATTCTTTTTCCATAGTCCACTCTTTTTCACCATTTTTGGCTTTCACTTCTAAAATGTAGTTTCCAGCTGGAAACTCATTTTTTTCCATACTTATTAAGTAGTCAAAATTTGAGTTTGGGGCCATGTTAATATTCTCTGATGTTTGAGTGAAAAAAATTTCTTTTCCTTCTTTTAAATAGATTTTAGCTTCAATCATCATATCCTTAATAATGACAGGTTGAGTATTTTGAATATTTGCCTTGATAAACTTTCGATAGTTGACTTTGCCAATCGTCACTGTTGTTAATTTCAATTTTGCCTCTGCTTCTTTTTCATTTTCTGTCAATAACAGACCAATTGTATACGCAAATTTATTAATTACAGTAGTACCAGTGCTTTTTTTTTCATTTAATGCTCTTTGCTTCTCTTCGCTTATCACTATTCCCCCAAGGAGTACTCCATCAAGCTTTTCAGTTGGCATTGTAATCTGTATAAAAAGCGTCTTAGTCTGATTTGCAGGAATAACAACCTCTGAATCTGTTCTCACTAGATCTGAAATTCCAACTTTTAACGTTGAATCTCTTTTTTCACTTTTTGTATATTCTACTGTGCCATTATTATTAGTGGTTGCATCATTAATTTGAATCACAGCTACTATATCTTCTTTTTGGGATGTATTTTTCAACTCTACTTGAATAACTTGCTCTGTTCCTGCAGACATTAGTAAGTCAAAATACGTTTTTGTTTTGTCTCTTTGATTTTCGGGGATGATTGTTTTCA
Source organism: Enterococcus ureilyticus (assembly GCF_001730315.1). GTDB lineage: Bacteria > Bacillota > Bacilli > Lactobacillales > Enterococcaceae > Enterococcus_L > Enterococcus_L ureilyticus. The sequence continues at coordinate 123,935 of NZ_MIKC01000034.1, read as the reverse complement.
CTTCAAGAGATCCCGCTATGGCGTCTTCATTCTGCTCATTATTATCTGCCTGTCCAACTACGTTGAATGAACCCATCAGACACATTACAAAAGCAATTACTGATAATAGTAGATATGGTTTAATCATCTTTTTAGTCATACTGCCTCCCTATACTAACTTAATGCTATACGTCTCTGATTTCATATGGGAGAATCAGTTAAAATCCACGTTAATGTCGTCGTGTATTTTTCTGCCACTAATTGTGGCTGTGCTGGAACGTCTAATTGTATACTTGTTTCAGCTGTTGACCCTTTATCACCAAATCTCACTACTTGTGTCCCCATCCCCGTTTTAGCTTCGGCTGTAGCAACATCTATAGTTGTCATGCCATCTGGTATTAACTCCAATTCTTTTTCTGAAACAGTTGCCAGTCCTGCCGAATTACTTTTCCCTTTACTCATAGTTAGATTTTTTAAAATGATTTGTGCTCCCACTAGTTCTTTCTTTGTGATAACGGATGTAAACTGCTCTTCTTGTCTTACTTGAAGTCTCCAACCTGCATTTGTCTCCCGCTCATCAGAGATTTGAACTGAGTTTGCAAAATTCTCCGTTAGCCCCGCTTCATTTTTTCCGTTTTCTAAAATTGCATTGTAGGTTTGTGCATTAAGTGTCATTGCTTGCTGTCCAAAATGAAAATTAGAAACATGTAAAATCTTAAGTGGGTTGTTATTTGGCTTGACACTCATTTCATTCGGTATCATTATCTTGTCAGGATCTTCTGGGTTTACAGGACTTATTGAGGTGTAATCTTTTTTATAGATAAACTTTTCAACTTGAGGTTTAAGTTGATAATTCAGTTCTATTAGAGGTGAACTCACATCTAACTCATATCCTTTGATTTCTTTTGCATTGACTGTGATTTTTTCACCAAACCGACCTGTAAATATCTCTGATTTGTCTAATTCTACGCCTTTATTGTCTACATACTGAATGGTTATAGTCCCAGGATGAATCTCTAAAAAATCTTGATGCCGTTCTAACAAAGCATCTCTCTCTGCTTCTGGTAATGATAAAATTGCAACAGTTATTTGTGTTTTCTCTGGATTATTATCTACACTTGCCCATTCAGCATCTGATTTTATTGTATCAATTGCAGAGGTAATTTTTTCTTTTGCTACTGCTATTCCAGATGTTCTATTTTCGTTTACCAAGTAACCATTTTTCACAAGCAGCACATTGCTTTTAAGCGTTGGATCAATTAACGTTTCAGTAGCTGCAGTTAATCGATTTGTTGTCTCTGCATGGTATAACTTAATTTTATACCCTTCTTTCAGTGGAAGTTCACTTTTTTCTACTACTACATCTGTTCCTTCCATTTCCTTGTGATAAATCAACTGATCAAATTCATCAAAAACTTCTATTGAAGCATAAAGTTGCCCTTTAAAATAAGTGTGAGGTGTAGTAGAGGTTACATCAATGATCATCTTTTGATTCATAAAATCTGTTTGAATGACACCGAAAACCCTATCATATAGACCTTTAAACTGAATCGTTTCATCGTATAGCCTACTTCCTTTTATCTCAGTTAGATTAACAGTTGTTTTATTTTGTGCATCACGAACATACGCATAATAATTATCCGCTTCATAAAATCCCTCCGTTTTAGGAAGTTGCAGGGTATAAACACCGTTTTCCAACTTAGGAATGACAATATCTGGTTCATTTATTTCAACTTCTTTAACTAACTGATCCCCATCTTTTATACCTATTTTCTTCCCTTTTATTTGGGCAAAATCATGTATATTAAGATGAATAGTCAAGGCCCCTCCTGGTAAATTTAAAGCAGCTATTTCTTGATTTGTGACAAGGCTAAACTGGGAATCAACCATCAATGAAGGACTTAATAAAGAGACCGCATCCTTTAACTTTTCCTTAGGAACGACATCAACGAGAGAAGTAACTGCTGAATAACTTTTCCCACGATTTACTATTCGTTGTCTTTGTTCTGTTAAAGGTAAGCCCCATTTAAGCAGGACTGGACTATAATCTTTTTGCATTTGACTACTGTAAAATAGATTAAATAAATCAGGTAATGACATATTTTTAATGTTCTCGTCCCCATTATTTACAGCCTCTCTATACATGACATTCAGTTTTGTCCAATTCTCTTTTCCAACACTTTGGGTCAGATCGTTTAAGAGAATTAGCCGTCCTCTATGATCCAAGTCAGGATACCCGATTTGCTGCTCAACTAAACGGCTGTATAACCCTGATTCTACAGTTGCTTTATTCCCAAAATTATATAACCATGAGTTTTTCTCTACGATCGCTTTCCCTCTAAAATCATACGTATAAAAAACGGCTAATACATTATTAGAAACTTCTGCGGTATACATGTCTCTATTGTTATATGATGGTTGATAAGCATGTCCAATCTCATGGAGTGTCCCCCAGTCCCATTTTGTCATCCATCGATTCACTACCGTGTCTTTCCCATTTGAAGAATAGTTATCTTGATAATATGCGGCGATTCCAGGTCCTGTTCCACCATCAGCTTTTAAGAAAAAGCGGTTTTCTGGTTTTTTATTTACACCACTCACCGTTTCTGAAAGTCCCATTAGCTCATCGTAGTAATTAATGATACTGTTCTGATAGGTAATGTATTGATCTAAATCAGAAAAATCTTTTAAACTCTCTGCTTGCTCTTTTTCTTTATTAGGGATTAATAATTGAAATTGTTCCCCCTTTACCAAACCAAACGCTGCATTTGTGTCTCTCCACTTTGAAAAAAAGGTTTGTTCATTTGAGCCTGATTCGTAAACTGGTAATGCTACACTAACACCATCGATTTCATACTCAACTTCAGCATCATTTTCCCCATAAGGCGTGTTGATAAATGGCACAGCACTATGTTCGACAGGTACTGTTTTCCATTCATTCGCTATGGGCACAGATTTCTCTTGTGTTCGATTATTTCCAAGTAACCATAATGTTAAATTATTGTACCCATCATTCACGCTAGTCCTGCGAATTTTTATGGTTGAACCTCCATTAACTACAATCCCTAAATCTTGCCTATCGTGATATTTGGCTCGAGACATCCCTGTTTTAAATATCCAATTTGGTTGCTCCAAACTAGTAACTTCTAGCGTTGTTGTTTCAGCATAGCTATTTTGAGCAAAAAAAAACAGTCCTAGTAGTATTAAAAAGTGTGCTAATAAATTTTTTTTCATCATTCTATGTAATTCCCCTTCATTTTAAAAAAGTTGATTATGTCAGAAAATAAAAAACAAAGTGATTGGATTGAAATAAATAACAATAAGAACCTTTAAAAAAACTCAAAGATCAAAAGAACATTATTTTACTAATGCATAAATAGTAGAATATGTTATTCATATTCTACTATAATATATTATTTTATTTTTTCTGTTTTTCAATAGACGACTTCCCCAAAGAAAAAAATGAAATTTTTTTCATCAAACTAAAACAACGTGACGAATCCAATCTACATTTGAATTACGTCTGCCAAATATCTTTAGTCCAACAATCCTTGCTTCTTTGAATAATCCATGTATTGATAAACCTTCTTAATTTTATTTTGTTTCACCTCAGCTATTTTTTCTCGAATAAAGCTTTCAATGATCCCTTGATTTTGCAATTCTTCGATCATTGCAGTTAATTGATAAAATTCTGTCAAAAGTTGTTCTTCATTCGTTTCATCTGCTCTAGAAGGGTGATGATCATCAAACCCAAACCTGATTGCTTTTGATAATGCTTGTTGAATTTCTGCACATTCTTCCATTGCTACTAAGGTTAAATATTCATTTTTTCTCATTTTTATGCTCCTTTCTTCTTTGGTGCATTATTTACCATACTTTTCTAACTCACAACCGATACTCTTATCTTCAAAATTATACCATAAATTAAAACCCACTGACTCTTCGCTTAATATCTTCCAAACAAATAATAAAATAAAGCCACCGATCATCTTATTTATTGATGACCAGTGTCTTTATTTAAACTCAATCTTGTTTCATTGCCGCTTTTAACGCTTGTGCCAATGCACTTTCTTCTGGTTCTTCTTTTTGTGAGTATTTCTTCATCAATTTACGTTCTTCGTGTTTCGTCAGTTTCTTGTTACGCTCTTTTTTATCCTGCATTTTTTCAGTAATCGAGCAATATTTACATTTAAAATATGAACCATTTTTCCCATCAATGATATCCATTTTACGGTGACATTGTGAACAACGGTGGTTAGAAACTTTCGGGTCTTTTCTGCGGCGATAACTACAGTCTTGGTTAGAGCACACATAGATTTTACCGTCTTTCGTGTTTTTCTCACGCAAGTTTGAGCCGCATTCTGGGCATTTCTTTTGCGTAATAGAAAAGTCTTGGTATTTGCTTTCACTTTGTTTGATCTCATTGACAAGTTTTTTTGTATCTTGTTCGATTTCTTTTAGAAAAACGGTACTGCTTTGCTTGCCTTTGGCGATAGCTTCTAACGTTTTTTCCCATTTTTCTGTTAGTTCAGGTGTGACTAACGAGGGATTGACTAATTCAAGGAGTTGCTTCCCTTTTGGTGACACGCTTAAGCCATTTGTTGTCCGTTCCATCAGCTCTGACTTGATCAGCTTTTCAATGATTTCAGCTCGTGTAGCTGGTGTTCCCAAACTATGCTTTTCCATTAAGCCTAGCAAGGTTCCTTCGGTCAGCGGCTTTGGTGGTGCAGTTAGTTCTTTATTAATAGTGAAATTTGGTGGTATGATCATGCCCAATTTCCAATCAAAACTTGGCGCTACTGCTTCTTTTTCTTGCTTCCACCCCGTAACTTCAACTTTACTTTGGCGGAAGACAAATTGTTCTTTCCCAAAACTTACGGTTACTTTTGTTTGTTTTGTACGATGAGATTCTGCAAACATCCCTAGGAAACGAGTGACGATCATGTTATAGATTTTTTGTTCATCGCCACTTAACTTTTCATAACGCGGGCGTTGTTCAGTCGGAATCAACGCATGGTGATCTGTGACTTTTTCATTTTGGAATACTTTTGTCAGTTTGACTTGACCGCCGTCTTTGATATAGGTTTTAACTTCTGGTGAAAAATCGCTGACTGCTTGCAAGCGTTCTTTCATAGTAGCTTTCATATCTGTTGTTAAATATTTACTATCCGTTCTTGGATACGTCACGATTTTATGAAATTCATAGAGACTTTGTACTAATGACAAAGTTTTCTTTGCAGAAAATTGATAGCGCTGATTGGCTTCTCTTTGGATTTCTGTTAAATCATACGGTAGTGGTGCTTGTTCTGTTTTGACTTTTTCTTGGATATCGGTTACTTTGCCTTTACCTTCACTTAATTGTTTCACAAAGGCCTCTACCTCATTCCGTTCTTTAAAAGCGTAGGGATTACTTTGAACAAGTTTGGCTTTTTCTTTTTGAACTTGCAACTCTACTGAAAAATAGGTTTGTGGTCTAAAGCTTTCTATTTTCTTTTCTTGTTGACGGACCAAAGATAGGGTTGGTGTTTGAACCCGTCCAGCTGACAAGCTGTCTTGGTACTTGACAGTCAACGCTCTTGTCACGTTTAATCCCACTAACCAATCTGCTTTTGCACGCGCTAAAGCGGAATAATACAAATTGTCGTACTCTTTAGCTGGTCTTAACTTTTTGAAACCATCTTTGATTGCTTTATCCGTTTGGGATGAAATCCACAACCGTTTTACTGGCTTATTAAAATGGACATATTCTAAGATCCAACGAGCAACTAGTTCCCCTTCACGTCCTGCATCTGTTGCAATAACTGCTTCGGTAACATCTTTGCGATTTGCTAATTGTTTGATCGCTTTTAATTGATGGCCTGTTTTAGGTAACGGTTTTATTCCTAAATTCTTAGGTACCATTGGTAGAGTCTCCATTTGCCAGGATTGCCATTCTTTATTGATGTCTTCCGGCATTTTTAATCCTAACAAGTGTCCTAACGCCCATGTCACAATAACATTAGGTCCTTCGTAATAACTTTTATTTTTTTGATTTGCGCCAAGAACTTTACTTAAATCTTTAGCAACACTAGGTTTTTCAGCAATAATTAGTTGTTTCCCCATTTACTTCACTCACTTTCTGAATTTCTTATGTAAATTGAATTCATCTCCAAAACGTCAATAGGTTGATTTTACCACACTCTGCATACTGTTTTCGCCTCTTATTCAAGCATTTTAATTGAAATGTAAACAGAAGAACTGTATCCTTACTAATAGTAAGTTAAAAAACACTCATTATTAAGGAGAAACTATGATCACAATTGAATTTTTTCACGATGTTATTTGCAGTTTTTGTTTTCCTATGTCTTATAGAATGAGACAAGTCAAAAAAGAAATGCCTGAAATCAAGGTTATCCACCGCTCTTTTGCTTTGGCAAGAGAATCACAAGACCACGATCGAATGTTTGGTTCTCGAGAAAATGCTAAAAAAGAAATTTTATCCCATTGGTTTCATGCTAACCAAAATGATGAGCTTCATCGTTTTAATATTGAAGGAATGCGCGAAACCGATTTTCTTTTTCCGACTTCTATGAACGGTTTACTTGCCGCAAAAGCTGCAGGTATAGTCGTCGGTGAGGATAGCTATTGGGATGTCTTTGATGCTTTACAAGCAGCACTATTTATGGATAGCCGTAATATTGATGATCTTGATGTGCTTGAAGCAATTATAAAAAATTGCTCAATTGACTTTGAAAAATGGCAATCCGCTTTTACAGATCCAGCAACTTTAGCATTAGTTGAAGAGGATTTTAATTTAGCGAATGCTTACCAACTCACTGGTGTACCTGCCTTGATTGTGAATGGAAAATATCTCATCAACGGTGCACAGCCAATGGAGCAAATCATCCAAGCGATTCAGATAATCAAGGAAAAAGAAAGCCCAGTTATTGAAATTATTAAAAACAATGATTCTGGGGATGGCTCTTGTAATATGGAAGACGGTAAGTGGGTCTGCAAAGAGTAAGTAATCTTTTTGGAAAGCCAAGACGCTACTGCAGGAGTTGCTTCTACTCTCATCCTTTATCTAAATTTTTTGTTCCAAGTTTGCTGAAAAGAAGCAGTTATTCTTTTTTATGATTATTTAGGGTATAATTATAAAAAGGAGGTCGTTTTACATGACTAATGAATATAATACTCCATCACCAACACCACCTGAAAATAATACCACTATTACTCAAGAAACTTTTAAAGAAAAAAGTGATTTCGTCTTTTTAACGAAAGATAATAATACTGAAATCATCCTACCCAAAAATATATACGTGCATGAAAAAAAAGATAAGACAAAGAAAAGTCAGAGCTAAGCGACTCTGACTTTTTTCTATCCTTCTAAACCAAACTCGATTTACAGCATTTCGGCTTCGCACAATCGTTGTGCCGTTCATGAAAATCATCGCCACTTTCAAACGTCACTGCTTTTTGGTCTTTCAGTAAAGCAAGTCCCTTATATTGCTGCAGATCTTCATCACATTCTTCACACCAGCGTTCATCCCCAGCATTCCAGAACGCTGCTAAGTAATTCACTTTTGTATTTATGTATTCATATGTTGAAGAAAGTTCTTGCCATTTTTTTATGTAATAACGTTCTGCATCTTCTAGACGGTCAAATGACTTTTCTTCCTCAATATCTTCTTGCCAGTCTTCAAAAAACCACCATGGCTCATTATCGCCGTACATGATAACAACTTGGTACATTGATCGATCACTCCAATTCTTTCTACAAGAGCTATTCTAGTCACTTAGCGTGAAACTTTCAACTTAAGTGCTTGTGAAATAGTTTTTTGTTCAAACCTTCATTATTTCTAATTTTACCATAAGTTGAAATAAACAGAAGAATAAATTTAAATTGATCTTTATTTCATTGCGTATAGAATAGCCTTTTGCTAAAATATGGAAAGAATAGAAAGGAACGTTTCTTATTATGAAAAAACCTGTATTTTGGAACTCAATTGCTATTTATTTACTATTATATAATAATATTTTGCTCATTATTGCGTTGATCATGTCGTTAAAAGCGATAGTGGAAGGACATGGATCTTTTGGAGCGGATGTTTGGTATCAGATTTTTGTTTTTCTCATTTATATTATTGTGATTGCCGGATTAATGATAGGTGGTAAAAAAGGATACATCGCCTCAGTGCTCTTTATCCCATTCATCTTTCTAATGTATTTTTACCCACCGATAATGGTCAGCATGTTTCCTAAAATGATTATGTTAGCATTTCGTGTGTTTGAATTTGTTTCGATGCTTTATCTGGTTATTTCACCAGAATCTAGAGCTTATATTCAAAACAGTAAGCAAAAAAAGGAGTAGGAATTTCTCCCTACTCCTTTTTTTAGATATATTGTAGTACTTTTTCTTCTTGGTAAGCTTGATCAATCAAGCCACCACCAAGACATTCCATACCATCATAAAAGACAACGGCTTGTCCTGGAGTAATTGCACGTACAGGTTCAGAAAAAATCACTTTAGCTGTCGTTCCGTCACCCGTTAACACAACTTTAACGGGTATATCCTCTTGACGATAGCGGAACTTCGCCGTACATTCAAATTCTCTAGGCATTTCTGTATCAACGGTAAAATGAATTTCACTTGCATCTAAGTGTGTTGCATATAATTGTTCATGATGGAAGCCTTGTCCAACATATAATGTATTCGTTGCTAAATCTTTCCCCACTACAAACCAAGGTTCTTGTGAGCCTTTGCCACCACCGATGCCTAAGCCTTGGCGTTGACCAATGGTATAATACATCAAGCCGTCATGTTTTCCTTTGATCTCCCCGTCTAACGTCATCATATTTCCTTTATTAGCAGGTAAATAAGTACTTAAAAATTGTTTGAAGTTCTTTTCGCCAATAAAACAAATACCTGTTGAATCTTTTTTCTTCGCAGTTGCTAGATCAGCGCGTTCTGCAATTGCTCGAACTTCTGATTTTTCCATGCCGCCTAAGGGGAACATTGTTTTAGCTAATTGTGCTTGAGATAATTGACTCAAGAAATAGGTTTGATCTTTATTATTATCTACACCACGTAACATACGTACTGTACCATCTTCTTTTCTTTCTACTTGGGCATAATGTCCCGTTGCCACATAATCTGCACCTAGTTGCATTGCGTATTCCAAAAAGGCTTTGAATTTGATTTCTTTATTACACATCACATCAGGATTTGGTGTTCGTCCTGCACGATATTCTGCCAAAAAATATTCAAATACACGATCCCAATATTCCTTTTCAAAGTTTACTGAGTAATAAGGAATACCGATTTGGTCAGCAACTTTCGCTACATCCTTGTAATCTTCGGTGGCTGTACATACACCATTTTCATCCGTGTCATCCCAATTTTTCATAAAGATACCCACGACATCATAGCCTTGCTCTTTTAAAAGCAGTGCTGTAACAGAAGAATCTACACCTCCGCTCATGCCTACAATGACACGAGTTTTGCTGTTATCTGTCATTTGATCACCATCATTTCAATTTAGATTCTGAATTGATCTACGATTTGAAGGTCGTAACTTTTCAGTGATACTTATTATACTAGTATTTTGATAGAAGTAAAGCTCTTAGGAACATACCTTAATTTTGGCTAAATAATAACTGATATTTATCTCCATATTTTCGTAGTAAGTTTTCTTCTAGCAGTTGATATTCCAGCAATTGAGAATGACCGATAGTAAAATGATAGGCCAAACTTTGATTTCTTCTGCCATCATCAAATACTATATTTAAAAGATGAACATCATTTTTTTATTATCATCACTGCTAGCACTCATAGCAAAATGGATAATTTCTTCATCTTTATAACGAATACCATTAATACTGATCCTGCCTTTATGAATACCTATATTTTGTAATGGTATCCTCTTTTTAAAAGAAATGTTTCGGATCCCGACAATAAAAAATATTCCAAGGACAATCAAAGCTTGCCATTTAGTTTCCAAAAGTCTTATCGGAACAAGCAGGTACATAAGAAAAGTAATAACAGCTCCAATCATTAACGCAATCAGATACTCCGTCCATTTTATAGAATAGCGATCAATTCCAGAATGGATAAACCGATCAGAATGATCTCTGTCTGACCCTCTAACAGAGACTGCAAGATAAACGAGATCCTATTATCTTTTGAATAAAAATATAGTACCAAGCTAAAGATTATCCCTATTAAAATCATAAATACTAAATTATTTTTTCTAATCCAAAACACCTTATTTTTCATTTTCCTCACTTCTTTTAAAGATCGAGGACAAAAAAAGTTTATCAAGAATTTTTAGGTCTGACAAGAGCTCTTACTATCAAAAAATAAGATCTGTCCACAAAAGGACAGATCTTATTTTTTGAATCGATTGATTACACTTTTTCCAAAACGCCACGATTGATCATGCCATCCATCAAGAAATAGAACTTCTCTTGGCTCATTGCATGTGATTCATTCTTGAAAATATTCATTGATTTTAGTCCGTTCGCCGTTGTTACTGACATTTTTAATGTTTTTAAATCTTCAGCAATCGTAATTTTTAATTTAAACCCTTCATTACTTTGAGGAGTTGCATCCAATGGACGAATCAATTGGAAGTTTCCTGAATTTGTTTCAGTAAAACCATTATCTTTTAATGTATATTTCTTTGCTTGTTCATTTACTTTATAAAATACCGTACAACCTTCTACTGTTGCTTTTTCTTCAAATGCCATTTTTCCACCTCTTTATTTATTGTCTCTTTTATTATAGTTTGTAGTCTTTCATTTTACCAGCTCTAATCGATTTTTCTTAGATTAAGCTTGCATTTTTTGGATAGTGTTGATCAAGATCGTCACAAATCGATAAATTTGGTCATCATCATTGCCTAAACCAAAGCTGATGCGTACTGATTCTTTGATTGCGGAATGATTCTTCCCATACATCGCTTCTAAAACGTGGGAAGGTTCAACAGTTCCTGCCGTACAAGCTGAACCAGTTGAGATTGCTACTCCTTGCAAATCTAAATGCATCAATAATAGATCGCTTGCTATGTCTGGAAAACGTAAATTCAAAATATGCGCTAATTTCTTTTCAGGATGACCATTGATTTGATAGCGAATCTTTGCCTCATCCAATTGCGTCAAGATGATTTTTTGATAATTAATATATTTTTCATGCCGCCGCTCTTTTTCATTAGTAGTCAACATTTCAACGGCTCTGCCCATACCAGCAATCCCCGTCAAGTTTTCTGTGCCCGCCCGACGTTTTTCTTCTTGTTCTCCACCGTGTAACAATGAAGGTAAAGAAATTTCATCGTTTTTATATAAGAAGCCTACTCCTTTTGGTCCATTGATTTTATGAGCCGAAATACTTAGCAAGTCAATTCCCAACCCGTGCGGTAAGATCCGTTCAGAGCCATATGCTTGTACAGCATCAGTATGAAAAATCGCTGGGTGTGTCTTTAGTAATTCTCCGATTTCTTTGATTGGCATTAAATTACCAATTTCATTGTTACCATACATCACAGAAACCAATATTGTATCCTCCCGTAATGCATCCTTCACAGCAGCAACAGACAGCATCCCTTTTTTGTCAACAGGTAAATAGGTTATATCAAATCCTAAGCCGTCCAAATACTTCATTGTTTCCAACACAGCAGGGTGTTCGATGACCGTTGTAATTAGGTGCTTCCCTTGGCTTTGTCTAGAAAGAGCGGTCTCAATAATTGCTGTGTTATCCCCTTCGGTACCACCGCTATTAAAAATAATTTCATGTGGTTTTACCTCAAGGCTTGCTGCAATCACTTGGCGAATATCTTCTAATTTTCGGTGTGCTTGTCTGCCGAATGTATGGATACTGGATGGATTGCCAAATGTCTGTGTCATTTCACTTGTCATTAGGTCTATAACTGTAGGATGGATCGGCGTCGTTGCTGCGTGATCTAAATAAATGGATTCCACTGAACTCGTCCTTTCTGAAACATTTTTAATGGGATTAGTGTACCATAACTAAGATTGTTCCTCAAAGATTGCTTCTTCTCAACTTCCCTTTGCAAAACGCTTTTCTTTACGATATGTATAGATATTGCCATACGTAAAGACTGCGATCGCTAGCCAAATAAAACCAAATGCGATAAATTGTTCTGCTGAGTAAGGCTCATGGTATAAAAAGAGAGCAGATAGCAACATTAATGTGGGGCCAACATACTGAATGAATCCTAAAATAATATAAGAGATTTGTTTTGCTGCTTCTGCAAAAAGCAATAATGGAATTGCTGTAACAATACCTGCGCCAACTAATAATAAATTAGTTGTTGCCTCATAATTCATAAATCCTTGTTGTGAAAAGAATAGTAAATAAATCATTGCGACAGGTAAAATAACAAACGTCTCAATTGTTAACCCAGTATATGAACTAACCGTCACACCTTTTTTGATCAGGCCATAAAAACTAAAGGTTACAGCCATGACAAGTGGGGCAAAGGGAATCTCTCCAGTTTGAATGGTTAATAAAACGACACCTGTCAAAGCTAAACTACAAGCAATCATTCCTGAACGATTTAATTTTTCCTTCAAAATCAGTGTTGCCAGTAATACATTCACCAGTGGATTCATATAATATCCTAGACTAGCTTGTGTCACATGTCCTTGGCTAACTGTATAAATAAAGGTAAACCAATTGACTGAAATTAAAATAGCGGCACAAATAATAGCAAATAATTTTTTCTTATCCTGTAGTACCAATTTAACTTCGGCTAAAAACAATGACCACTTTTTCGTGATCAAAATATAGACAATCATAAATAAAAATGACCAAATAATTCGATAACATAAAATATCTAATGGCTCGACGGTTGGCAGCAACTTCCAATAAATCGGGATGATCCCCCAAAATACATAGGCAATAAATCCTAATAGAACACCTTTTTTTTGCTCTTTCATCTAGCAGCCCCTTTCTCTTTTTCTTTCCGAATGAAAAGAATGAATAAAAAGAAGTTCAGCTTAAAACAATAACTGAACTTCTTTCATCATTTAAACAGGTCGTTATTATTTCTCTTCTAAACGAAACAGTGGACTCATTGGTATATTTTCATGAATTCGTTTCACTGCTTCTCCCATAAGCTCTGCACAAGAAACAATCGTTAAGGCATTTGGTTTGCGGTCTTCTGAAATAAATACAGAATCCGTTACACAAATTTGTTCGATTGGGGCGGCATCTAGTGTCTCTTTTGCGCCTTTAGACAATAGCCCATGAGAAGCACAAGCATAGATTCTCTTAGCGCCGTTTTCTTCTAAAATCTCTGCAGCCGTTGCCATCGTACTACCAGAATTTAAAATGTCGTCTACTAAAATACAGGTTTTCCCTTTAACTTCACCAATAACATACCCTGAACGTACACCATCAACTTCCTCTTGATCAATGATCGCTAAGGTTGCATCTAAATACTCTGACAAGCTTCTAGCTCGCTGTACACCGCTATTTTTAGGAGAAACAACGACAATCTCTTCTCCCGTTAATTGCTGCTGGCGATAATTATGTGCAAACAACGGCATTGTGAATAAATTATCCACTGGAATGTCAAAGAATCCTTGGACTTGAACAGTATGTAAATCTAAGGTCAAGACACGCGTTGCACCTGCTTCTTCTAATAAATTAGCTACCAATTTCGCTGTGATCGGTTCTCTTGGTTTCGCTGTTCGATCTTGTCTAGCATACCCATAGTAAGGCAATACCACGTTAATTGTTTTAGCGCTAGCTCGTTTTAATGCATCAATCATGATCAATAATTCCATTAAATTATCATTAACAGGCAAATTGGTCGATTGAACAAGAAAAACATGGTCCCCACGAATACTCTCTTCAATGTTGATTTGAATTTCTCCATCACTAAATTGACGCACCGTACTTTTTCCGAGTTCAGTCCCGACAACTTCAGCAATTTTTTCTGCTAAAGGACGATTAGCATTCAAACTAAAGATTCGTAATGTTTTATCCTGGTATTTTTGGGTCATGATTTCCTCCGTGATCTCGATATTTTTCTATTCTTTCAGTTAAAAACTTCAATTTCTATTTTACCATTGATTCAGTAAAAAATCATGGATCTTTTTCTTTCTTGTGATAAATAATTGAAATTTTATCGACTTTTCAAAGAAGAAAATCCTCCTTACAAAAGTGTTCGTTAAATCGCTATGAATGCTCTTGCTTTTCAATAATAAGTGAGCAAAAATAAAGAATACTTGGAGGTGAATAACCTATGCATCACAAAAAGCAGCATAAAAAAAATAATCCTTGGATACCCGCAATGGTTACGATCCTGTTATTCGTACTTATTGGATTAGAAGGACACCTGCTATTTGCCCCTCATGATACTGCGCCCGCTACAAAAAAAGAAACACTTGAAACGACGCAATCCGCTATTGATCGGACTCAAGATGCTCAAATTGCAAGTAATTTTAATCAAGAGGTTCAACCTACTTCTGATTTAGCGCAGCAAATCAACCAACAACTTGAAGACAATTCTTTTATAGGAACAGCTTTAGTTGTACATGACGGTCAGATTATCCTCCAAAAAGGCTTTGGTTATGCCAATTTTGCTAAAAAACAGGTCAATACGCCTCAATCCCTCTTTCAAATTGGTTCCATCCAAAAAGCGTTGACAGCGTCATTGATTCTACAACAAGTACAAGCAGGAAAACTTTCATTAGATGAAACGTTAGATCGTTTTTATCCAACAATACAAGAAAGTGAAAAAATAACCATTCGTCAATTACTTTCAATGAATTCAGGATTGTATCAAAAAGAAAAACCGAGTCTTATGATGTCTGATGAGGCATTTTTACAATTTGACATTGCCAATGCTGCAATGGGGACTTATGGTCAGTTTAAGTATGATGCAATCAACTACTACATTTTGGTGGGTATTTTGGAACAACTAACTGGAATGTCGTACCAGAAATCATTTAATCAAACCTATATTCAAAAATTACAATTATTTCACACTCTTTCTTACAATGATTTTTTACATTCAAAGGACCGAACCGTTGCTTATGAAAATGTTTCTGGCAAAGATTATGGAACTGAAATCGCCGATAAACCATTAGTATTCAAGCAAGAAATTGGAACAGGTAGTATTGCTATGACCACGGGTGATCTGTATTTATTTTTTTCTAATTTTTTATCAGGAAATATTATTGACAAAGAAACCGTTGATTCATTTTGGACCTCAGAAACATTGCGCAAATTTGCTGGCGGAATGTATAACTACAAAAATTATATTCGTGCCCATGGAATTGAAGAAGGATTTGAGCCCAATGTCTATTTTTCAAAAGACAAACAAGATGCTGTGATTTTGCTTACCAATCAATACCCTAAAAATCATAGTAACACTCTTTTGGGTAAAACAATTTTTGATTTATTGGGCTCTTATGAAAACTAAATAACCTAAATAAAAAATCTAGCGGTCGGTCTGACCGCTAGATTTTTTATTTTTTTAGGCAAACCTAAAATATAGATTGATTTTAATTTAAGTTTATCTTATACTAATTTTAAGGCAAACCTAAAAAGGAGGTTTTTACATGTCTATAACTAACAATAATCTTACAATCAATCATTTAACGGTTAGCTATCAAGGTCAACAAGCTTTAACCGATATTTCTTTACAGATTCCTGCTGGAAAAATCACTGGTATTATCGGTCCAAATGGTGCTGGAAAATCAACATTTCTAAAAGGAATGCTAGGATTGATCAAAACAGATACTCGAACGGTGTTAGCTGGTGAGCGGCCGATCGACACTCAAAAAAAACGGATTGCTTACGTTGAACAACGTAGCGCACTCGATCTTTCTTTTCCAATCAATGTGTTAGAAGTTGTACTTCTAGGTACGTATCCAAAACTCGGACTTCTGAAACGGCCGAAAAAGGAAGAAAAAGAACAAGCTTTAACTGCACTTAGAACCGTACAACTTGAAGACTTTGCCAAGCGGCAGATCGGTGAATTATCTGGCGGACAATTACAGCGTGTCTTCATTGCTCGTGTTCTTGCTCAAGAAGCTGATATCATTGTTTTAGATGAACCCTTCGTAGGAATTGATATGACAAGCGAGAAGGTGATCATGGATATTTTAAAACAATTAAAGGAAGCAGGAAAAACCATTTTGATCGTTCATCATGATCTTCACAAAGTTGCACATTATTTTGATGAGGTGATCCTTTTAAAGAAAAAACTGATTGCAAATGGACCTGTTACAGCAACTTTTACAAACAAGAACATTCAACTAGCCTACGGTGACACAATGGGCGATATTATTATCAAAGGAGTGGCTGATGCATGATAGCAAATTTTATTGATGGTTTGGTTCGTTACCAATTTTTACAAAACGCTTTGATCACTTCGATCATTGTTGGTCTTGTTTCAGGAATTATTGGTTCATTTATCGTTTTACGCGGAATGTCCTTGATGGGGGATGCGATTTCTCATGCGGTATTACCTGGAGTCGCAGCTTCTTATATGTTTGGTGTCAATTATATTTTCGGTGCGACGATTTTTGGTATCTTAGCTGCTTTATTGATCGGTTTCATTACTCAAAAAAGTCAGTTGAAAAATGATACGGCAATCGGGGTTGTTTTTAGTTCCTTTTTTGCCTTAGGAATCATCATGATTTCCTTTGCCAAGAGTTCCACTGATCTTTATCATATTCTTTTCGGAAATGTCTTAGCCGTTCGAGATTCTGATATTTTGATTACTGTGATTGTTGGAATCGTCGTCTTGATTTTTGTCAGTCTTTTCTATAAAGAGCTGCAAATTACCTCTTTTGATCCAACGATGGCACAGGCTTATGGACTGAATGTTCAGTTTTTCCATTACGCATTGATGTTTTTGTTAACCTTAGTCGCTGTATCATCTTTACAAACAGTCGGCACAATCTTAGTAATTGCCATGTTGATCACTCCTGCAGCAACAGCTTATCTGTTGACGAATCATTTGCCGACAATGATTGCTTTAGCTTCAACTTTTGGCATATTAAGTTCGATCATTGGTTTATTCTTTAGCTATTCTTATAATTTAGCATCAGGTGCTACGATTGTTTTAACTGCTGCTGCATTTTTCATTTTGGCTTTTCTATTTTCACCAAAAAAAGGACTATTTTTTGTCAATAAACAGAAAACGGAGGAATCTACACTATGAGAAAAAAAATACTTTTAATTGCTGCTTTAGCTAGTTTATTTTTACTAGCTGCTTGTCAATCTAACACTGCCGATACGTCTGATAAAGAGAAAATCAACGTTGTAGCAACGAATTCGATTCTTGCTGACATGGTAGATAATGTGGGGAAAGATTTGGTTAATTTACACAGTATTGTGCCAGTGGGAACAGACCCTCATGAATATGAGCCTTTACCAGAAGATGTTGCCAAAGCATCTGAAGCTGATGTGTTATTCTTCAACGGCTTAAATCTGGAAACAGGCGGCAACGGTTGGTTTAAAAAATTGATGGAAACCGCCAAGAAAAAGGAAGACCAAGACTACTTTTCAGTAAGTAAAAAGGTCGATCCGATGTACTTAACAAGTGCTGGCAAAGAAAATGAGCAAGATCCTCACGCTTGGTTAGATATTCAAAACGGCATACTTTACGTTGAAGCGATCAGAGACACGTTGAGTGAAAAAGATCCTAAAAATAAAGAAACTTATGAAATCAACGCCAAGGAATATATTGAAAAACTTTCAACCTTAGATAAAGAAGCTAAGGAAAAATTCGCTGATATTCCAGAAGATCAAAAACTATTGGTTACTAGTGAAGGGGCATTTAAATATTTCTCCAAAGCATACGGATTGACTGCCGCTTATATCTGGGAGATCAATACAGAGAGCCAGGGGACACCTGATCAGATGAAGCAAGTCATTGACCAAATCAATAAGACGAAAGTTCCAGCATTATTTGTGGAAACAAGTGTTGATAAACGAAGTATGGAACGTGTTTCAAAAGAAACAAATTTACCAATTTACAATACGATTTTTACCGATTCTATCGCCAAAAAAGGGGATGATGGTGACAGTTATTATGCTATGATGAAATGGAATTTAGATAATATTCACGATGGCTTAATGAAATAGAAAATGTGGAGTTGGCATGGTTATCCCTGTCAACTCCACATTTTCTATTGTATCATGTCTTCAATATTAATCACACGATCGGTGATATCTATATAAAACTCCTCTTCGTGAGAAACGATTACGATTGTTCCTTGAAAATGCTGAATTGCTTGTCGCAAACTGTCTTTCGCTGCAGCATCAATATGATTCGTTGGCTCATCTAAGAAGATAAGATTGCTGCTCTCCATTGTCAGTTCACTTAATTTTACCTTTGTTTGTTCTCCCCCACTTAATAAGCGTAACGGTTGATTCACTAATTTATCAGGTAAGCCGCATTTTGCCAGATAGGTACGTATTTCTTTAACGGTCTTTTTAGGAAAACGATCGCTTAGATAAGCGAGTGGTGTTAAATAATCATTGTCCCACGTCAACTCTTGGGAGAAATACGCAATTTTAGTATTGGCAGGATATTGATATTCGCCACTGATGGCATTGATTTTCCCAGTTAACGTTTTGATCAATGTGGATTTTCCAATACCATTAAAGCCTTTGATTGCAACTTTTTCACCACTATGAATGGATAAATTGATTGGGGCTAATAATGGTTCACTGTAACCGATCACCAACTCATTTGTCACTAAAGCTAAACTTGCGACAATCGACTGGTAAGGAAACTGGATTTGCGGTTTCATCAAACTTCCAGGTGGTGCCAATCGTTCCACTCGATCTAATTGCTTCTGACGACTTTTAGCCATCGTTGCGCGATTTCCCGCTTTGTATTTACGAATATACGCTTCGGCTTTTTCAATTTTCGCTTGTTGTGCATGATATTGTTTCAAATAACTTTCTTTGTTCTGCTCTTTTTGAGCAAATGATTTTTTAACATTTCCTGTATATTTTGTTAATTTACCAAATTCAATATCACAGATACAATTAGTGACAGCATTTAAAAAATGATAGTCGTGAGAAACTAAAATAAATGTGCCAGTAAAGCTATTTAAATAATTGATCAACCATTCGATATGAGTATCATCTAAATAATTTGTTGGTTCATCTAAAAGTAAGACATCTGGTTCTTCTAACAGCAGTTTTGCCAAAATCACTTTTGATCGTTGACCTCCACTTAATTCATTCATCGGTCGATTTAACCCGATTGCTTCAATCCCCAAGCCATTAGCAAGATCATTGATGATTGTATCCCTTTGATAAAAATCACTTTCATCTAGCTGTGTTTGAAAATTCCCAGCTCGTTCTAGTAACTTGTCCTCCCCAGTTTCACCAAATTTTGTATATAGTTGATTGATTTTCGTTTCTATTTCATACAATGGTTGATAAGCTTGCTGTAAAAATTCATTGATCGTACTATTTCCAATCACTTCCACATATTGATCTAAATAACCAATTTTAGTATTATTTTGCCAAGTGATCGTGCCATCATCTGCTAAAATTTCACCAGTTAAAATTTTGACTAATGTTGATTTTCCAACCCCATTTTGACCAGTAAGTCCCATATGATCCCCTTTATTGACTCGCAAAGATGCTTCTTCATAAAGAATCTTTTCACCAAAGCGTTGGGTTAAATGTTCAATTGTTAATATGCTCATTTGCTTTTCCTCATTTCTATTTCTTGATTTGTCTTAAGTGCTATTTATTCGATAGTTAAACTTGTCTTAGACAACTGTTTTATACGTTTAAAATCAATTTGTTCTTTTCAGTTTGATACAAAAAAACAAGCGACCAAATAGGTTTCCCTATCTTATCCCTTGTTCTGCTCTCAACAAAGGACAACGTATAAAACACGTTGTCCTTCAATCAGCGCTATAAAAAATCATCATCCATCGCCAAAAAAATACTAAATAAGACTAGCGACTAGTCTAAAAAAATTCAGTATTCTTCTTAAACGATGAAGCGTTCATTTTATTAGGCTCCACAACAATGCTTCATCACATTCAACTGTCGGGAGCTGATTCTTTTTACAAATTTATCGGAAAGAACAAACATTCTTAATCACCTTTCTTTACAAAATTAGTTTACCATAATTTGTTTGAAAAGCAAAGATTCTACTTTTTTTGAAGAAGATGTTGTACCGATTTTTTTCCATTCGTTATATTTTTTTAAAGGCAGGTCTGATATCTGCATCCGTTACTCCCCCAAAGGATAACCAATGCAGCTGTATAAAAAATTTCATGAAAAAAAACTATTTTTTTCTGCTTCATTCTTTTCCCAGTTTTTTCAAAAACGTCTCTTTCAATCGCTACACCCGTCCACCAACTGAATAGACAGACGGTTCATTTGAATTTGATACACCTAATAAACCTAAATCACTTGTAATAATGGCTCCTATGCGATAATTAAATCGTCCAACATCTATTTAAACTGTACAATTCATGTTAGTTTAATAGAATCAATGTCTACAACCTCATCAAGTAGAAATAAATAAGTATAGGTATGGCAGTTGATTATTCCACCATACTTATCCTTTTTGGTCTCACTATTCTAAAGATTTCAAATAGGTTAACGCATAGCATACATGAAATTCTGTTGCCAACGCTAGTCCTGCTTCATCAATATCAAATTTTTCGTGGTGATGACCATACTGTGTATCAAGATTATCCAGATTTCGAGTCCCAACACGACCATAAACACCTGGAGCTTTTAGCAAAAAATCAGCGAAATCATCTGCTCCTAAGCTTTTGATGTGATCCGTTACGACGTTGTCCCGCCCAACGATTTCTGCCGCTACTTCTTGCGCTAATTCGGTTGCTGTATCATCATTGATCAACGGACCTGCCGCATCATGAATATGAAAAGAAGCAATTTTAGTTCGATGAGCTTCAGCGACTTGTTCAGAAATTTCTTCTACACGTTTCAAAACAAACGCTCGCGTTTCATGGCTAAATGCTCGTACAGTTCCTTCGATTCTTGCATGATTCGCTACAATATTATAGCGAGTACCTGCATCAAGTACGCCAATACCAACCACCACTGGATCTAGAGGACTGACTTCTCTAGCCGCAATTTTTTGAAGTTCTACGACAATACTTGCAGCGGCTAACACTGCATCTCGCCCAACATTCGGCTGTGCAACATGACTACTTAACCCCTCAACTTCAATTTTGAAAATATCACAAGATGCATTCGTCGCTCCTTTGGTGGCCACTAGTTTTCCTACAGGAATGCTGGAATCTAAATGAATGCCAAAAACTTGATCGACATTTTCAACAAAACCACCCTCTACAAATTGACAAGCACCCGCGCCAATTTCTTCTGCTGGCTGAAACGCTAATTTGATGCTTCCACTAAAGTCTTCCTCATGATTTTTCAACACTTTAGCTGCACCTAATAACGCAGCTGCATGACCATCATGTCCACAAGCATGATTCAACCCAGGATTTTTTGATTGATAGTTTTTCCCAGTAGCATCTTCTAATTCTAAGGCATCAATATCCGCTCTTAAAAGAATCGTTTTTCCAGTTCCTTTTTTACCAGTGATGGTTGCCAAAGCGCCAGTTTCACCAACTGCTTCATAAGGAATCGCTAATTTTTCAAGCTCTTCTTTGATTCGTTTGATCGTTTCAAACTCTTTTAAACTGGCTTCTGGATATTGATGAAAATGACGTCTTAGCGCAATCACATTGTCTGAATTTTCTTGAATTTCTGCTTTGATCGATTGTTTTGTTACTACAGTCATTTATTTATCCTCCTCTTATTTTCTGCCAAATGTTTCCCAAGCTGGAATACTTGACCCTTTTGACGTTTCTTCGATGACTTTCTTTGTTTCTTCTTGTTGATAGGTATCGATCACTTTATTGTACGTTTTATTGTCTTCATCTTCTTTACGGGCAACAATGATATTGACGTATGGTTTAGATGTTTCATCAACTGGTTCTAGGAAAATCGCATCTTTAGTTGGAACAAAACCAGCATCTACGGCCATTCCGCTATTAATAACAGAAGCATCAATATCTTGAAGTGCTCGAGCAGTTTGAGAAGCATCTAATTCTGTGATTTTTAGATTCAATTTATTTTCTGTCACATCATTGACTGTTGGTGTTTGTTTTTTAGCTGGATCAACCTTGATTAAACCAGCACTTTGTAATAGTAATAACGCGCGTCCACCATTTGTTGCATCATTTGGGATGGCGATTTCAGCACCATTTTTTAATTCTTTGATGTCTTTTATTTTAGAAGAATAGATCCCTAACGGCGCACTGACTGTATTCCCAATCGAAACAAGCGCTGTTTTATGTTCTTTGTTATAGTTATCCAAGAAAATTTGGTGTTGGAATGAATTCAAATCAATTTCTTTTTCCGCTAAGGCAGCATTTGGTTGTGTATAATCGGAAAATTCGACAAGCTGAAGATCAATTCCCTCATCTTTCAAACGTTCTTTTACTGATTCTAAAACTTCATTATTGGCCCCAACTACACCTAGTTTCACGACTTCACTCTTCTCACTTTTAGCACTCCCCGCAGAACATCCAGCTAAGATAAATCCAATTGTTAAAGCTAATCCGATAATTTTAATTGTTTTTTTCATTCTATTTCCTCTTTCCACTTATTATTTTAATGAGATGTTTTTTTGATCAATGTATTACTGATAAACTGACTAGCAAAAACTAAAACTAAAATGATCAATGTTGCTACAATTGTCACATCTGTTTGGAATCGATTGTAGCCTCTGGTGATGGCTAAATTTCCTAAACCGCCCGCTCCAATTGCTCCAGCCATTGCCGTCAGCCCAATTAAATTAATTATTGTAACGGATGAAACACGGATAATACTTGGCAGCCCTTCAACTAAATAAACCCTAAAAATAATGCCCAATGGACTAGTTCCCATTGACTCAGCTGCTTCGATCACACCTGAATCAACTTCTAATAAAGCATTCTCAATCTGTCTTGCAAAAAATGGAATCACTCCTATCACCAGCGGCACTAAAGCAGCCGTTGTTCCAATCGTTGTTCCTGTTAAAAAACGAGTGAGCGGCTGAATCAATGCCAGCATGATGATAAAAGGGATGGATCGGCATACATTAATGATTTTTTCTAAAATATTATAAATAAAGCGATTGGCTAAAATTCCTTCAGGACCTGTTGCAACTAGAACAACGCCAAGTAACGTACCTAAGATTCCAGCAATAACTGCTGTCCAAAAGACCATATATAATGTTTCGATCGTACTATCGATAAATTCTTGTTTTAGTAATAGCACATTTGGAAAATAATTTTGTAAAAATGTCTGCATAATTGGCACTCCTTTTCTTTACTTTAGATAACTTGTAACGGTACGATATTTTTTGTTCCCTCGTAATCTTTCAGGACTTTGATTTTCACACCTTGTCTTTGTAAAAAGTCTAACGCCCTCTCCCGTTGGTTCTCCTCTCCCGAAAGAATCACAATCAGATTTCCAATAGGAACTTGCTGTAAAATTTCTACATTGCCATATAGGATATTCGTCACAACATGGTATTTGCTGTAAAGTTGCGCAATCAACGGCTCACTTGTTTGTTCTCCCACATACGAGAATTCTACCAACACTTCATTTCCACTTAAATTCGTTAAACTAGGATGCTGAATAATCGTTTCCAACGCTTGATCAATATGTGTCGCAGTTCGAATAAAGTCCTTCGTCAAGGCTTCTTTAGGCTGACTGAAAATCGACACAATATCATTTTGCTCAATCACCTGTCCAGCTTCCATCACAGCTACTTTGTTGCAAATTTCCTTCACTACTTGCATTTCATGGGTGATCAAAACGATTGTTAAGCCTAGTTCTTTATTTAATTTTTTTAATAACTCTAGAATCTGGATCGTAGTTTTTGGATCAAGCGCACTGGTCGCTTCGTCACATAATAAGATTTCTGGATCGTTGGCTAAGGCTCTAGCAATCGCTACTCGCTGTTTCTGTCCACCGGATAACTGACTCGGATAAGCATCCTTTTTATCGGACAGTCCTACTAGATCAAGCAAACGTTCGATTTTTTCTTTGCGTTGTTCCTTTGATAATCCAGAATATTTTAGTGAAAAGTCTACATTGGCGAAGATTGTTCGTTCCTTCATTAAATTAAAATGTTGGAAAATCATCCCAATTTTTTTACGCTGTGTTCGGAGTTCTTTCGGTGAAAAGTGAAGAATATTCTTTTTATTAATTAAAACTTCACCAGCTGTTGGTCGTTGAAGTAAATTGATCACACGAACTAAAGTGCTCTTACCTGCTCCTGAATACCCTACAATCCCAAAGACATCTTCTTTTTCAATCGTTAAGGAAACATCTTGTACCGCATTAATTTGTTGTTGTTTTTGATAAAATGTGACATCGATATTTTTTAATTCAATCATTTTTGCACCTCCTATAATTCTTTTGGAATAAACCAGTAGTTTCCTTGGTTATGTTCCTTTAAATAATTTTTAAATGTGTCTGAATGATAAGCTTTCACAACGTCCTTGGCCCAGGCACTCTCTGAATTCTTTTCATCTACCGTTGCAACCAGTTCATACTCTTTTAAGACATCTTCTGAAAGTAAGCTGTCATTAGGTTCAAGTTTGGCGCTATAAACAATGCTTCCAGGAATCACTGCGTAATCTAAATCTGCTAAACTTCGGGGGATCTGCGCTGATGACATTTGAATCAGTTCTAAATTTTTTGGGTTACTTTCAATGTCTTCTTTTGTTGCTTTAACTGGATCAACTCCTTCTTTTAATTTGATCCACCCCGCTTTTTCTAAGAGATTGAATGCTCGTGCAGTATTTGAGGCATCATCAGGAATCCCGATTTTATCTTGTTCTTTTACCTCCTCTAAATTGGTTTTTCTACCTGGAAATAGTCCCGCTGGAACAGTTGGAATTGATGTAATCCCGACTAAGTGAGCTGCTTTATTCTCATTAAAATTATTCAAATACGCTGTATGTTGATCAACATTTAAATCAATTGCTCCCTCTGTTAAAGCCACATCTGCTTGAATTAGTTCTGTAAACTCTGTTTGTTCTATTTGATAACCCTCTTTTTCTAAAATCGGTTTGACTGCCTCTAGAAATAATTCACTATAAGGCCCTGGTGATGTCCCGACTCGGATAACTTTGCTTTCTTTTTTTTCTGATACACCCTGATCGTTATTTCCACATGCCGTAATGCCGATGATCCCTGTTATGATCAACAAAACTCCAACTAACTTTTTCTTCATGTCTCTTCCCTCCATTACTTTATTTATAAAAGAAAAAAGCGTCCTCAAATGTATTAAATTATACATTTGAGGACGCTTTTGCGTGCTACCACCTCTATTTGATATTTATTCACATAAATATCCTCGTCAAGTACGGCGATCACTGATCGATTATACTCTAGCACGGTAACGGGTGCATCCGTCGCTGTCTTATGAATCATTCATTCGAAGCGCTGCTCAATGGCCATTTTCCAGATTTCGTTTACCGCTTGTTTTCAGCTACCCAAGCTCTCTGTTAGATATCGTTTCATCTGTACTTTCCATCTCATTGCTTTGTTTATTTAATTATTTGAAGGATCAACACTTCCTTCGTCAGTCTTGTACTGTTCAACATCTAATTGCTATGTAATTAGATGTTGAACATGTAAAAAGCCCTCTACCAGCTTATGCTAGTAAAGGGCGAATAATCGCGGTACCACCTTTGTTTTAAAGTAAAAAAATTACTTTTCTTAGACCAAGTCTTACAACTTGTCGCTTTGATAACGGGTGCTTTCCCGAAGCTGCTTACGTATCAACAGCATATCCTCATGAGGCCATCTTCAATCCTTTTGCACTTATCTCTTTTCACCTACCGAGACTCTCTAATAAAGCACATCCAAATTTACTCTTCTCTTCAACGGACGAATATTCATTTGTTGTTACATTGTATTCTACTGGAAAATAAAATCGATGTCAAACATTTTTTTATTTTTTACTCAGTAATTGTTTCAGCTGTATTTACCAAGTACTGTTCTAAGACTTCCTTTGATAATTCTTTCCCGTATCCACAAATTGGACACAACAAATAATGACCAGATGATGTAGTGAAAAGTGGGATCCAAAATAACGTAAATTTACGCCCGATTTGTTTTCCCTGCATGACTACTTCGTTATTACAAGGGCTACAATCACATTAAATCACGGTATCCCCTAAATCCTTTTCAAAACCTCGACTACCCCAAACAATAAAAATATTTATTTTCTCCCTTTCATTTTAGTTTACCAATAGATTCTAAATCCTGTTAATAACATTTGAGAGCTGTTCGTCAAGATCAAGCGTTTATTATATAACAATTCACAATTTTTTAATCTTCTGATTTAAGCGGAAATTTATTGACAAACTTCAGCATCTACGGTAATCTGTTATCTGTATTACATAATAATGTGCCGCCTTAGCTCAGCTGGTAGAGCACCACCATGGTAAGGTGGGGGTCGACGGTTCGAATCCGTCAGGTGGCTTACTATAGAAGCTGTATTTTCAAGTAGTCTGGGGGTACAGTTTTTTGCTGTCCTCTTAACGTGTTGATAGCGCCCCCTCTTCTGATTCAAGCCGTCTACTTCGAACATAAACAGATAGTCATTCAATCTTTGTAAAAAAACGAATATAATAAAAATAGATAATTCCTTTGGAGGTGACAATCAACTGATGTCGAATAACAAAAAACTAACATTCGAATTCTATCAAAAAAATGATCAGATACTCTATTCTATTCTTACTCAAGACATTCGTGTTATGCGCTACATTACTGAAAAAGCTGAATCGGAAACTGAAGTTGTTGATAACTTCAAAAAAATTCTACACTATAATGCTACTCATAATGACCAAACAGGCTATTACAAAATTTTTGATCAAGAAACCTATATCGGCTTTGGCAAATTATCTTGGGATGACGAAGATAAAATCGAAATTGGGTATATGATACTACCTGAAAAATGGGGGAAAGGGTATGCAACTCTTGTGATTGCACATTTTCTAGACTGGATAAAACGCTCAAGATCTCTATCTCAATTCACTGTTTACGCCATTATTGATCCTAAAAATAGTGCTTCGAAACATTTATTAGAAAAACATGCGTTTGTTTCTGTTTGGCAAGGGATTGAAGATGGGCTACCTTCTGAACATTTGATTTGGCAACCCTAGTTTTCAATTTCTGAATGGACTAAAAAGTGTCCGCTCTTTTTCTAAGAGCTAGACACTTTTTTGTTATACACTTAATTTTCAATCATCATATCTCTTTCGCTTAGATGAAGCAGGTATTCCCAAAGCTTCCCGATACTTTGTAACCGTTCGACGCGAAATTTCTATCCCATGTTCTTTTAGCAAGTCCACCAATTTCTGGTCAGAAAATGGTTTAGCTTTATTCTCATTATCAACTAAAGTCTGTAATTGTTTTTTTATACTACCAGTTGACGTTTCTTCTCCTGTGCTATCATTTGACAATCCATGAGAAAAAAATGAACGAAGCTCAAATACACCAAATTCTGTTTCCAAATATTTACCATTAACTGTCCGACTGACTGTGGATTCGTGGATGTTTAACGCTTCAGCAATCTCTTTTAGAGTCATCGGTTTTAGCGGTCGATCTTCTTTTAAAAAGAATTCCTGCTGACACTGGACGATCTCTGTTCCAACTCTTAAAATCGTATCGCCACGTTGCATGATTGTTTTTTCTAACCATTCGAATTCATTTTTCTTTTCCTTGATGTATTCTTGAACCTCTTTATCATCCGTTGCTTGCATTCGTTCAAAATAGGTTTGTTGGAACTGGATCGTGGGCGTACCCGCTTTGTTTGAAATCACAGTAAGCTGCCTGTCTTTGATTCGTAAGGTTAAATCAGGGCGGATATACAATCCAGAAGTGGATTCAAAAATACTTCCTGGCGCAGGTGTCAAGTTCTGAATATAATCAAAAATCAATTGAATCTCTGATAAACTGACATCAAATTTTTTAGCAATCAGACCCCACTTGCGATTAGCTAAATGATCAAATTCCTCCTCAATCACAATATAAGCCAATTCAGGTGCATTATCATCTCGTTCAACCTGCAACATCAAACATTCACGTAAGTCTCTTGCACCGACACCGGCCGGATCTAATTGTTGGATCAATGTCAAAGCATCCAACATCTCAATTGATTTTGCGCCTGTTTTTAAACAGGCTTCTTCTAAATCAATCATCAAATAACCATTTAAATCAATAGATTCAACTAGAAATAATACTAAAGTACGTAAATAAGTATCACGATAATTTAAGTGGATTTGATCGATCAAATATTCAAAAAGCGAGGTGTGATCGTCAGGAATTTGATTTAAATAATTATTTTCTTCATTTGTATAAGTTCGACTACTAGAACTTGGAAAATCTCCATAGTTTGTCTCTGTTTGTATATCGATCAAAGGGTTTTCCAATGACTTAGATTCTATGTATGCAAAAAGCTCTTCTGAATTGTATTGTAAAATCTGTATCGATTGTTGTAATTGTTGTGTCATTGCAAGTTTTTGGACTTGTTTTTGTTGTTGTGATAAATGTTGTTCGAATTTCAATTTCTTGGTCCTCCCCCTTGTAATTTATCAAAATATCAGCTAAACTAGTAGACGTGCTTGCGCCCTTAGTGTAGTGGATATCACGTAAGATTCCGGTTCTTGAGACGGGGGTTCGATTCCCTCAGGGCGCATCTTTTTTGACTACTAGTTTCCTACTACATGTAGCATTATAGCATAGTTTACAGGCAGATGTAGACCAGTTTTCGCTAGATTATCGTAGTAGTTCTAACCGGTGCACTACAATAGTGTAGTGTTTTTTTTATAAACCTTTTTTCATTAGAGCTAAATTATTGTTGCCTCTCTCCCTTTTCTCATTTATCTATCAATTTTATATAAAATTTGATAAATAAATGCCGGTTTTGTGTGTTATTATAGTTTTTTTGGAAAATATATTAGTTAGGTAGTTGATAATATTGAGTCAGCGTCACACAAGGCTACTAGTTATTTCGCTCTTTTTAGCTCTTACAGAAGTTATCTTCACACATTATTTTAATCAATTTAGTGCTATTGATTATCAAGTGTTATTTTTAGTTATTACTTTGATCCAAGGAGGAATCCTCTTATATTTCTTGCTCTCGTTTCTGTTATTATTATTTATCAATCGTACACCAAGAAAATAATTTTCCCACTTATTATCCACATAAAAAACGCCCGCTAAAAGCTAGAGTATCGAGCTATCTTTTGGTGGGCGCTTTCTCTTTTGTCAATTCTTATAAAATCATCGTCTCCAGTTCAAAACGAATCTTGCTTTGGATTTTCTGGATTTTTTCTATTTCTGTACGTTTTTCATCTATCTGATATTTTTGTGCAATCGAATGATTATAGGAAATAATGTAACTAATCGCCCACAGTCGAGGTTCTTCAATGATTTCATCAGCTAAAGGATACAATAATGCAAAATGCAGCCTGATTTCCTCCATGATATCTACTAGTAAAATGGGATCATCATTGATCAATTCTTTTTCTAAAAATAATAGAATCCTTTGATAGGCTGCGCAATCCAATGGCATACCGACAGCTGCTGGGATAACTGTGTATTTCTTGTTATCTCTCCACAAAAACTCAACTTCTTCTTTTACATGAAGACTGACAAGCTCTTCCAAGATCCATGATCGAACTAAATTATGTACCTGATCATCCAGTAGAATTTTCTTTCCAATCGCAATAAATTCATCTTGGGGAAGTTGGCCAGCTTTTTTGACGATTGCTAATTGTTCATAATGGTTATGGGTATTTAGATGAAGCAATTCTTCTTTTAATTCTTTGATTTTACTCACTTCAAATTGCTGATACATCAGTTCCACATGCCGAATTTTCTTCTTTAAAGAAATCAATTTTCTCATTTCACCGCTTTGCTCCATCAAAATTCGCTCGTTGATAATACTATGTGCCTGAATAAACATATGATTTTGGATCAGGATTTGGATATACAACTCCATATAATCTAAATAAGCGAAATAATGTTCTTTCATTTCTGAAGCTAAAGATAATGCCTGATCATTTTCATCTATTTCTAAGTACATATTTACCAACACTAGATTTAACGGAAAGTCTTGTCGAATTGCATAAGCTTGTTCGTAGTAACCAACAGCTTCAACTAAATCTCCTTGTTTTGCTGCTTCCTGTCCCAGCTCAATAAACCGTTCATAGTTTTTTGGAAATGGAATTTTATTTGTCAAAAGAAACACCACCTTCCTAATGTTTATTTCCCATGATATCGTAATTATTCACATAATTACTATCAAAAAAGAAATAGTGTGTATACTTTAAAAAGGAAACCCCTTACTTAACTAACTATCCTATAAGCTCAATGAACTTCTAATATAAATTTCGAATAATAACAGCCATTTCTGATTGCCCTTGTGCCTGCATTCGTTCTGCTTTTTCACTCAATGTATAGCCAACATAAAAGTCTTTTGTCAATTCATCTTGCACCTTAAATTCTACAACTTCTTCTACATGAAAAGCATTTGGTTCAACTTCTTGAACACTATCCCACCCTGTATCAATAAATACTTTTGTAGCATCATGGATGGCATCATTTGCTTCTAACTCTGCCACAATTTTCTTTAATTGTGAGAAAGTCATTACTTCTACCCGATTATCCATTGTATTGCCTCACTTTCTGTTCTCTACTTCTTCTTATATTCTCACCACATGTATATCCAACCATTTACTTTTCTCCACTATTATCATAACCTAAAATTGATTTTTAGAACACTTAAATTTAAAAAGAAGGAAAATAAACTTTTTTGTTTATTTCCCTCCTTTTTTTATTATTCTTTGATTAATTCACCATCTTCAATGCGATAAACCTTGTCACTCCATTCGATCATTCTCGGATCATGTGTGACCATAATCGTTGCCTTTTGCTTTTCGTGTGCTTCTTTTGCTAAAATTTTAACGACTTCATAGGCATGCTCTGTGTCTAAACTTGCCGTTGGTTCATCAGCTAATATAAGACTTGGTTCATTAAATAATGCCCGCGCGATCGCCACTCGCTGACGTTCTCCACCGGATAGATCACGTGGAAATTTATGGATCAGATCGGCGATATCCAAAGAAGACAATAATTCATTGATTCGCTGTGTTTCTATTTTTTTCTTTTCGATTTTATCAACTAAAGTAAATTGCTTTTCCACAGTTAAAAATGGAATCAAATTAGAAGATTGTAAAATAAACCCAATCTCTTCAAAACGTAATCTTGATCGCTTCTTTTCATTTAAATGGGTAAAATCTTTTCCATTGATCATGATATTACCGGTTGTAGGTGTCTGTAGCCCTCCTGCAATCGTTAAAAAAGTACTCTTACCTGATCCAGAAGGGCCAATGATACTGACAAATTCTCCAGCTTTAACACCTAAATTGATTCCTTTTAAGGCTTCAACTTTGGCATGTCCTTTACCGAATGTTTTTCGAATATCCTCCATCAATAAAATATCATTCATTCTTTTACCCTCCTATGGCTTTCATTGGATCAACATGTGTGACTGTACGAATTGAAAAGACACCGCCTAATACAGCAACGATAATCAACACGATGCTATAAATCACTAAATTCGTACTATCTAATTCAAAAGGCATTGCGCTTGGTAAAATTAGATTGGTCAGCAAAGTCAAGCCGACCCCAATCGCAACCCCTATCACCCCTAGAATAAAGGTTTGTGCAATGATCGATTTAATAATATAACCATTAGAAATTCCTTGAGCCTTCATTACGCCAAATAAACTCGTTTTTTGTAATGTCATCACATAAATGAAAATTCCAATGATCGCAGCTGTGATCACAAATAAGAAATAGATCATCGCATTTAATGTAAGATTCTGTTCACTATATCCAGGTAACTTTTCAATAAATTCTTCAATTTTATATTTGACTAAATGATCATCCACAGTTTCCAGCTTGATTTCACTCGTTGGCGTAGTCTGAACGACGATCCCATTGATTGGCGCTTTGTCTCCTTCAATGATTTTACCAAATTTAAGCTCTTGCCATTGATCTAGTGATGTATAAATCAAAGGCACAATGCTAAAACTATTTTGTTTTGTAATACCAACAACTTTCAGTTCTTTGTCCAATTTTCCGATTTTTACAGTATCACCAAGTTTGATTCCTTTGTCTACTAAGTTTTGTGGAATGATGATTTCACCAGTGTTCTCAAAATATCGCCCTTCAACTAATTTGGGTCTAATCGAGCTATTCATGCTCACACCAAAAAGAGAAATATTGATTTTATCAGCCTCTTTATTTTGACCAACTTTATTTATTGCTCCTGCAAATTGTCCTAGTGGTTCTTTTTGTTTTGCTTCTACATGGTTTAAATCATCCATGACCAAGCTTGACGCATTCAAACTTTTATTCGCGTCTTCAGATAACACAATACTTGTAGCATCCCATTGATCAACGCCTTGTCTCACTCCTTGCGCAAGACCATTAGCTAAACCAGATAACATAAACGCAACATAGGCAACCAACACGATAACACCAATCACTAAAGTATACCTTAACTTAAAAAATTTCATCTCTTCTAAACCTAAAAACATGGATTCCACCTCTTTTTTATCAATTGATAAAAAAATGTTCAAAAAAAAGCAAAGACATTTTTTATCGGTTGATAAAAATATTACCATAAAAAAAAGAATTAGACAATATTTTTTTATCAGATGATAAAAAAACTGTCAATTCTTTAAGATAAAACACCATGTAAAACCATATTCATCAATTCAGTAATTTGCTCTGAACGTTCTTTTTCTGTAGATAGTTGATGAATCGTTGAAAATAGCAATGACAGGCTCATCAGATAAAACTGAGCTGCCTTTTTTGATGACACTTTGTTGCTTAATGGTGTTTGACTTGCTTCAAAAATAACTTGTAATGGTTCTAAATAATAATCATTTAAAATGTAAAATAGTCGCTGCTTATTTTCTTGTTCCATCTCAGCGGCACTTTGATGAATAAATGAAAAAATATCTCTATGATAAACAGTTAGCAAGGCTTTTGTACATTTGATCAGCTGATTCTCAATAGTATCCGGGTCTTTTTGGATTTGTTCAATCTCATTTTTTAACTGAATGCCAATTTGTTTATTGATTTCAATAAACAGAAGCTCTTTATTGGAAAAATGATAGTACAATGCAGGTTGTGTGATATTAGCTGCTTTGGCAATATCACGAGTCGAAGTGTTTCTGTATCCGTTTGTTAAAAACAATTCTTTGGCGGTTTCTAGAATCAATTGATGTGTTACATCAAATACAGTTTCCTTTTTCATTGCCTATCCCCTCCGATATTCACTGTATGAACTATTTTAAATCAAAACGAAAAAAAAAGATAGTCACTAAAAATGCTAGCTGAAATCTTAACCAAATTGTCCTTTTTTGTTTCGTTACTTAACTAACTATTATCAGACAAATGTTATTGAAATAAAACATTGATTACGTTACAGTTCGCAACTTACCTGAAATAAAAGTACGTTTTTTGTAAATGAAGAAATAAACATTTAACCTGCCTTTTACATACTTTTTTAACAAGCTATGTTTAAATATTAACTGGCCTTCCAATAAATAAATTTGGAAAAACAAGTTTACTTTAAAGAAAATCAAAAATTTAAGGAGCGTTTTTTTGAAAAAAAATAAATTCATTACTACGTTATTTCTAAGTTGCTTAACCTTATCTGCTGGTCTATTACTGAATGAACAAGCCTTCGCAAATCCAGCCGAGACAACCGTCGCCCCTGATCAAATCATTACTGAAAACGCCCAAAAGTTAACTCAAATAAAAGAGGTCAAAAAAGAATTGCTTCATCAAAAAAATAACAAAAATGAGCAATTAGCTAATTTAGAAAAAAAGATTAAGAAAATCCAAGTTTCCCTTGATCAAATAGAAGAAATCGAAGTAATTGGCAGAATTTCTAACCCTTCAAAATCTGATAATACACAGATGATAAAACTTAAAACAGAGCTTTTACCGACTACCATTCAAGCGGATGCTAAGAGCATCAAAAAAGAACAACTGATTGAATTAAAACAACAGGAAACTTCATTAAAAATAGAAACAGATACTCTTTCAAAACAGCAATCTGAAACAGAAAAACAAGCAGCTCAATTATCAGATAAAATAACTCAAGTAGAGAAACAAAAAACGGAACAAGCAAAACAAACCGATACTCGTACTGCAATTGTCGCTGCTGCTAAAACGCATTTAGGTAAACCTTATGTGTATGGTGCCGCTGGCCCTGATGCTTTTGATTGCTCTGGATTAGTTCAAGTTGCTTTCGCATCTGCCGGACAGGCTTTAGGTCGAACAACCGTTGACCAAGAAACTGCAGGCACAATTATTTCGGTCACAGAAGCTCAAGCTGGTGATTTAGTTTTTTGGGGAAGTCACGGTGGAACTTATCATGTTGGCATTTCAACTGGTGACGGTTCGTATATTCATGCACCTGTTCCAGGTGATGTAGTTCAAATTGCGACAGTTGCTTCCTATGCTCCTGATTTTGCTGTACGAATTTTATAATTTTTTTCAAATTGAAAAGAGCAAATAAAACTAAAATTCAGTTTTATTTGCTCTTTTTCCTTTGTATTCCTCTATTTTTTAATTAATATTGTAACAAAAAAATAATATGTTTAACAAATTATGATTTACAACTAAAACAATTCTCATTTTTTTACAAAAAAACTTAAATTGTTGAGAATTATGAGAAAGTATGGTATTTTATAGTTGTGTGTAATTTGATTTGTGTTCCCTCTATCAATTTGATGGGGGAATATTTTTTTGATCTTTCTAGTCGCTTAATGACAATAGTTCTTCATTGTATCATGATGGTTTTGCCTTTTGTTGTTCACTTGATTGTGATTGCTATTTTCACGTCTATTATAAGAATCGTTATTTCCTTTTTCCCATTTTTCTTGACTTTCATTTACTTCTTCTTTCGTTACTTTCCGAGCTTCTACTTTTCGCTCTTCTTTTGCTCTAAATCCTCGTTGATGTCCATGTTTGTGTCGCATCTCAAAGGTGTCTATCTGATTATCATCCAGACTTTCTACAGCCTCGCTGACCGTGGTAAATCCTACCAAGCCTGTAAATAGTACAACAAATAAACCGCTAATTACGTTCTTTTTCATTTCTTGTTTCCTCCTATTTTAAATTTGTCCTAAACTCATCCAGCTCTGCCTGAGAACAAGAAAGGATAGAGCACTTTTTCTACAAGGAGAAAGAATTCCCCCACTTCACCTCTACTCATTCTATTTATGTCATTTAGCTTCAGCCCATCCAAGTCACAAAGCTATATTCCAAAGCTGTTCCTCTTTAGATTAATAAAGAATTGTGTCAAATATGTGTCGAAAATAAATTCCCTAAACTAGTAATTATTGACTATAATAAAGAGGAGCAATTAGGAGGATATCAAATGAAAAATATCTTGATCGTCGATGATCATATACAAATTACAGAGGTTTTAAAAGAATATAGTATAAAGGAAGGCTTCTCACCGATTATCGCTTCTGATGGAGTAGCTGCATTAGATGCGTTCTTCAGTCATTCGGTTGAGCTTATCTTGTTAGATGTTATGCTTCCAAAACTTGACGGTTTTGGTGTTTGCAAACAAATACGCGAAACATCAAATGTACCGATCATCATGGTCACAGCAAAAGGAGAAGACTATCATCGAATCATGGGTTTAGATATTGGAGCAGATGATTATATTGTCAAACCCTTTTCACCTAACGAGGTCATGGCACGAATTAGAGCGATTCTAAGACGAATCGAGCGTACAGAAGAGAACCAACATACAATGGAACAATTAACTTACGATAATTTGATTGTTTACTTGGACGAAAAAAAAGTAACGATTGACCAGCAAGAAATTATGTTGACTAAAAGAGAATTAGAACTCCTATGGCTTCTTTTGTCCAATCAAGAAAAAGTATTCTCTAGAGATAATCTTTTAGATAGCTTGTGGGGCATTGATTACTTTGGCGATGCCCGAACAGTAGATACTCATATCAAACGGTTACGGGCAAAATTAGATGAAGTGACTCATCCAACTTGGGAAATTGCGACAGTTTGGGGACAAGGCTATAAATTCGAGGGCAAAAATGAAAAATAAGCTAACTAGAAAACTGATTCTATACTTCTCACTTACTTTATTCCTTTTTTCATTGGTTATTGGTCTGGCTTTCAGTATTTTATTTTCTAAACAAACTGTAACGATCCATACGGAAGAAATGACGCGCCGAGCAATTGTGGTTGCGGATACTTTACGCGATTATTTTATTGAACAAGAAAACAGTAATGACGAGAATAGTTCTTCTATGCATGGCATGATGGGGTCTGGTTCTTCAATGAAAATGGGCATGGGCTACTCTTCTTTTTTAACTTTTATGGATCAATTAGCACTTGATGATATTTGGATCGTTGATGAAAATGCTGATACGATCACAGTAGGGCACGGTATGCATAGGAAAGAATATAATGAGCTGCCTGATAATGCTCAAGATGTTATCAAGAAAGTTTATACAGGTAAAACAGCCACTAGTGATGCTTTTAGTCGTTTTATCGGTGCACCAACAGTTACCGTCGGTGCACCAATAAAAGATAACAATGGTACCGTCCTTGCAGTCGTACTTTTACATTCAGCAATCTCCAGTATGCATAAAGAAGAAAATCAAGGTTACTTTTTGCTTTTCATCAGTATTTTGATTGCTTGGATCATTGGACTGCTACTATCTATTCTATTATCAAAAAAATTTATTGCTCCTATCAATAAAATGAGCACTTTTACTGAGCAACTGGTTGTAGAAGATTATGATGAGGTATTAGACATTGACACAACAGATGAAATGGGCCAACTAGGAGCAAAACTAACTATTTTAAAAGATCGACTTGCGGAAGCCAAATTCCAGAGAGAAAATCGCGAGCAAGCACAAAAAAATTTCTTATCCACAATTTCTCACGAATTACGTACACCTGTAACGGTGATTCGTGGCTCACTTGAATCTTTGAATGACGGATTGATCAATCAACCAGAAAAAATCAAACAATATCATCAACAACTTTTAATTGAATCCATTGTTTTAGAAGGTCTGATCAATGATTTACTGGAACTATCTAGATTGGAAAATCCTGAATTTAGTATTACAATGGAGCCTGTTTCAATCAATGATATTTTAACTGACAGTATACGAAGTTTACGCTTAAAAACAGTAGAAAAACAACAGCAATTGCAACTAGATAAGTTAGACGATCAGCCCATTGTGATCAATGGGGATTATGGTCGGATTCGACAACTCTTTGTCATTTTAATTGAAAATGCTCTTAAATTTTCTCCCATAGGAGCAACTATTACCATTCAAGCAGGCCTAGAAGTAAAACAGTTGATTATCAGTATTCACAATCCTGGTTCATATATTGCTCCAAATGAGCAAAAAGAGATTTTCCAACGCTTCCATCAAGCTCGTTCGAAAGAGCAATTAGATGGCACTGGTTTAGGCTTAGCGATTGCTAAAGAAATTGCTGAACGACATCACTTTTCTCTAAAGGTCAGCAGTGATAAAAAAACTGGAACAACTTTTTATATCAAAATACCTGTAGAATAGAAAAAGATGAGAGTCTGGGACATAACTCTACGAGTTATCTCTCAGACTCAAGTAATCCGTATAAACGGTGGGAGCAGAAGCAATCACTACGCTTCGCTTCGATCACATCAAATTCTAAGTGCTAAAGCACTAAGATTTGAAGGCTTCGGAAATAAGCTGAAATTCACAAAAATTTGAAGAGCAATTTTCGTGAATTCCTTCTTATTTCTCCAATCTAGGCGCTCTTATTGCAGCCTTTTATTCTACAGTTACACTTTTCGCTAAATTACGTGGTTTATCCACATCGTACCCTCTTTGCAAGGTTGCAAAGTATGCAATCAATTGTGTTGGGATAATACTGACCAATGGTGTTAATAATGGGTGTACATCCGGTATAATGACTTGATCTGTCTCTTTCGCTAACGATTGTAGAGAAATCACAAAATTATGTGCTCCTCGGCTTTCAACTTCTTTTAAATTCCCACGAGTATGAGCAGCTGTCTTTTTATCTGTAACAACACCAAAAACGGGTGTGCCTTCTTCGATCAACGCAATTGTGCCATGTTTTAGTTCTCCAGCTGCGAAGCCTTCCGCTTGAATATACGATATCTCTTTTAGTTTCAACGAAGCCTCCATTGAAACGTAATAATCTACTCCTCGACCAATATAAAAGGCATTTCTCGTAGTAGCTAAATAGTCTTCTACTAATTGACTAATCACCATTTTTTCATCGATCATTGTTTCCATAACAGCGGCAATTACACTTAATTCATGCGCAATGTCAAAATCTAAAGAAGACTGGTTGCCTTTATGGTCACCCACAGCTTTAGCAAGAACAGCTAAAACAGCAATTTGAGCTGTATAAGCTTTTGTTGAAGCTACAGCAATTTCTGGTCCAGCATGAAGCAATAATGTATAGTCCGCTTCTCTAGACAACGTTGAGCCCGCTACATTTGTTAGCGTTAGTGAAGGATAACTAAACTCATTCGCTTGTACAAGTACTTGACGACTGTCGGCTGTTTCACCACTTTGGCTTAGGAAAATGAAGAATGGTTTCTCTGATAGTAACGGCATATTATAACCGAACTCACTAGATAGATGCACTTCAACTGGCGTATTCGTCATCTTCTCAATAATTGCTTTGCCGACCCAACCAGCATTGTAGCTTGTGCCACAGGCAATAATATAAATCCGATCACTGTCGGTCACATGGTCAATGATTTCCTGATTAATCACAGTTTCTCCAAACGAATCTGTATACTCCTGAACGACCCGACGCATAACTGTCGGTTGATCGTCGATTTCTTTTAACATGTAGTAAGGATAAGTTCCTTTTTCAATATCACTTAAATCTAATTGTGCTTCATACGACTCACGATAAACTAGATTGCCTTTTTGATCTTCGATTTCTATCTTATCAGCTTTGACAATTACCATTTCACCATCCGCAATCTCGACAAAATGATTTGTCTCCGTCAACATCGCCATGGCATCACTGCATATAACGTTAAAATTATCGCCTAGCCCAATCAATAGTGGACTTTTATTTTTTGCGACATAAATCATTTCTGGATTATGTTTATCAATCAAAGCAAATGCGTATGAGCCTTTGATTACACTCAGCGATTTTTTAAAAGCCTCTTTTGTCGTCATTCCAATGTTTGAGAAGTATTCAATCAAATAAACCACAATCTCTGTATCCGTTTCACCCTCTAATTGTTTATTTTGAAGAAATTCCTGTTTTATTTCTTCAAAATTTTCAATTACGCCATTGTGGACTAAAATAAAGCGTTGATTACTTGAGGTATGTGGATGGGCATTTCTTTCACTAGGTTTTCCATGAGTCGCCCATCGTGTATGTCCGATTCCAATTGTTCCTTGAATCTCGGGGTTGAGCTTGTTTTGTAGATCCGCAATTCTTCCTAAAGATTTTACCAAATGTTCCTGTCTGTCTTTATCCGTTACAAAAATCCCCGCCGAATCATAGCCTCTATATTCCAATTTTTCTAATCCTTGTACTAAAACATCTGTTGCATTTTCTTTTCCTATAATTCCTACAATTCCACACATACTATTATTCCTGCTTTCCTTAAGTTATCGATCAAGCAAAAAGAAGCA
Source organism: Enterococcus ureilyticus (assembly GCF_001730315.1). Lineage (GTDB taxonomy): Bacteria > Bacillota > Bacilli > Lactobacillales > Enterococcaceae > Enterococcus_L > Enterococcus_L ureilyticus. The sequence continues at coordinate 84,155 of NZ_MIKC01000034.1, read as the reverse complement.
ATCAAATAAAAAATACAGCCTTTGTTCGTATCTGTAAAAAAGCAATCCTATTTTTTATTATAACCAATTCGATTTTCTCGAGTCCGCTGCTTAAGTTTCTATTCTGCATAGTTGAACTTTTGTTATAATTTTACAATTATTTTTTGCTTCCAACTTAAAGAGTGCAGCCCCCAGAACTATCCGCCGAATCTTTCGATAAGTTCTTTCCTCGTCACCTGACTGCTCAGGCCTGGCGCTATCCTATATTGGTATAACTATCCTCCTTTATTGTTTTTAAAATAGAAACTGCATTAATAATACAATAGATCAAATTAACCTGTCAACAAATTTATAAAAAAATAAAATTGGTATATATAAAAAAACCTGCTAGATAGTTCTAACAAGCTTTTCCAATTTTATCTAAATGGATTATAAAATCGCCCATCGTTAACTTTAAACAGAGCAAAACTAATAACAGTTAAGGCAACTGCTACCCCCATAACTAAGAAATCAGATAGACAAAATGGTTGTTGCGCATACCAGGTTCTTTTTTTCTTTTCGCCAAAACGGCGTAGCTCCATTGCTGTGCTGATTATTTCAATTCGATCTAAACTCGACAAAATCAAAGGGAAAACTATTTGCGCCGTTCCTTTTAGGCGTTGAGTCAGTTTTCCTTTTTTAGACATTTCAAATCCCCGCGCTTGTTGAGCCAATGATATATTAATAAAATCTTCTTGAATATCTGGAATATAACGAATTGCTAAAGCTACTGCATAGCTGATTTTATAGCTAACACCAATTCGATTTAAGCTTGATGCAAATTCACTTGGATTAGTCGTCAAAAGGAAAATCAAAACCAAAGGAATCGTACAAAAATATTTCAACACTAAATTAAATTCATAAAATAACTGTTCTTGGGTGAGTGTAAAACGACCGATTCCTTCCCAAATTACCGTCCTAGATTGATACAATTCTACCCCATATTCAGGAGAAAATAGATAAACAGCAACAATATTCAGCAATGAAAAGATAAAAATAAATTTCACAACAAAAGAAATTTGATGCCATTTAATATTTGACACTTTAAACAACACAAGTGAAAATACAGTCATACCAATCAAAAAACGCGTATCATAAGTCGTCATACAAGCGACTGATAATAAGATTAAAAAGACTAATTTAGCTGTTCCATTCAATTTATGGATAATCGTTTTATCGGGAATGTATCCTAACATTTGATGCTCATTCATTTCAAACGCACCTCCTGATCATAGGCCATAAAGTTTTCTGTAAATAAAAACGGATCATCCAACCCTAAATGTTGTGCAAAGGTAAATAAACTTGTTTCTTTAAGAGATGCTTTTTCTACTAGTTGAGGATCTGTTAAAACTTTTACGGGAGTTGTATCCGCAATGATTTTCCCATCATATACGACTAACGCTCGATTTGTATATTCCAACATAAGATGCATATCATGAGTGATCATTGCAATCGTTACACCCATTTCATTTAGCTTCTCCAAAAACGTCATCATCTCGGTATAATGTTTAAAATCCTGTCCTGCAGTTGGTTCATCTAAAATAATCAATTCTGGTTCTAAAACTAAAATTGATGCAATCGTCACACGTTTTTTTTGACCGAAGCTAAGCGCTGATATCGGCCAACGACGAAACGAATACAAGCCGCAAATTTTCAAAACATTCTCAACACGTTCTTTGATTTCAGCCTCTGAAACACCTCTCAATTCCAATCCTAGTGCAACCTCTTCATAGATCATCTTCTTAGAAATCATTTGATTAGGATTTTGCATGACAAAACCGATCTTATCCGCACGTTCTTTGATTGAATAGTCTGTAAAATTTTGTCCTGTCCAACTCATCTCGCCTGATTGCGGCGTAATAAATCCGCAAATAGCTTTACATAACGTCGATTTTCCAGCGCCATTCTTGCCAACGATGCTCAGCATATCACCACGATTAAAAGTAACAGAAATATCGTTTAAAACATAATGATTATTACGCGTATACTGATAAGTAAGATTTTTTAGCGTTAATAATGGGGAAGTTAGCGGGGGAACAGAAATTTTCGCCTTTTTCTGCATCCATTTTTCCATCTGCTCTTTTAGATTTGATGTGTGAACCTTTTCAATATTAGACAAATCCTTAACTTGTTGTAAATTTACACCAGCGTATTTCATAGCAGTTATATAAAGCGGCTCCCGAATTCCATGCTCTGTTAGTATATTTGTTTTTAGTAGCTCATCTGCCGGTAAATCTGCAACAATATTTCCTTCATTAAAGACGATCACTCGATCAACTGAGCAATATAAAACATCTTCTAAACGATGTTCAATAATCAAAATAGTTGTGTTTGTCTTTTGATGGATTTCTTCAATTAATGCAATCGTTTCTTTGCCAGCTTGCGGATCAAGATTGGCCAATGGTTCATCAAATAGTAAAATTGGCGCTTCATCAATTAAGATTCCTGCCATAGATACACGCTGTTTTTGCCCACCTGAAAGATCTTGCGGCCGATGTTTCAAAAACTCTTTAAGTCCAACAATACTAGCCCAATGATCGACTTCCTCTTTCATTTTTTTTTGCGGTACTTCATCATTTTCTAAAGCAAATGCGATATCTTCTCCCACCGTTAATCCAATAAACTGACCATCTGTATCTTGTAGCACAGTTCCAACATCAAAAGATAAATCAAATAAACTTGTTTCCGTTAATTTTTTATCTCGAATCATTACATTACCAGTTATTTCACCTTCAAAGCTATAAGGAATCAAGCCATTGATGCATTGAGCAAAAGTAGATTTACCGCTACCGCTAGGTCCTACGATCAAGACTTTCTCTCCTTCATAGATCGTTAGATTGATATTATGTAACGTTGGTTCAGCCTGACTATGATATTGGAAGGTAAAATTATCAAACGTTATCAGTGGTTTTTTCATTGAAGTCGCTCCTTTTTCTATGTAAAAAAAGCAAGAAAAGGTTCTTTAGCTTTGAAAAACAAGCTTGCTTTTTCTTGCTCTTAATGGTATTTCAAAAATCCTAGTTATTCTATTCTCATTTTACTACATAATCAATCTTTTGTTAAACTGCCTTTTTTTGTGCGAGTTGCAGCGTACGCAGCCATAAGCAATGTACCAATTATTCCAACTGCAATAATATTCAATACTACCGCAACCACACCTTGCGTATAGACTTTGCTAGCTGGTTCACTATAAATTAACACGTCTAGCGTCGGCGCAATCAATCCCCATACAACAGCATTTCCAATTACTTGATAAATATTAAAATAAATAATGTCTTTTTTAGTGAATATACCATGTTGTAAATCGATTTTTTTTCCTGCTAAACCATAGATTACTCCTATAATACCAGAACAAATGATCCAACTCCACCACGCACTGCCATATGTTGTAAAATCTTTTAACGTATGACCAATTAAACCAATCAAGCCCCCTGCTAGTGGTCCAAAAATAACAGAAATCAACGCTAGAAATGGATAAGCGGTTTCCAGATTTGTATTCGGAAAACCTGTTGGAATAACGACAAAACGACCTAAAATAACGAATACGGCTGAACCGATCCCAATTGCCACGATTGTTTTTACAGAAAATTCTTTTTTCATATACTCCACTCCTATTCAAAAACTATTTTTGGTGCTTTTCTTAATTGAATCGTCCAATCTGTTCCAGTTCCAATATGATACAGTTTGGAGAATGAATCCTGATTTACCGCTACACCAATGTTTACCAAGGAATTAACATAGACTAATGGCTCACCAATATTTACATCTGCAAAAGACTTAGCGAATTTCATGATATTTTGATACACTTTTTTCCCTTGGTGGAAAATCGTTACCTGCAATTGATCGTCATGAGCAATCGCGGCTTCCTTCATAAAGGCTAACGGAATATTTGTCCACAGAGAGCCGAACCGAATATCTAAAACATCAATACTACCTTCTAAAATATGTTCATCATGCTTGGCTTCCACTAAAGATAAGGTTTCAATCGAATCTGCCGCAACAACACTCCCTAATTCTTCAAAAGAGATTTCTCCACAGGCTAAACGCGCACCATTATAAGCATAGATGTCCCTACCATGAAAGGTATGGCTTTCTTCAGAGTGCGGTAAGCGACTTGTTACTTCATTAATCGAACGTATCTCTTTAATTCCTTGATAATGTAAAATATGCGTTAAAGATCCATTATCAGGTGTAATAATATAATGTCCAGAGCTTGTCTTCGCTGCAATACTTCGTCTAGCACTCCCCACACCAGGATCAACTACAGAAACAAATACGGTTTCTTTCGGCCAATACTTCACTGTTTGATACAAACGATATGATGCTGCCCAAATATCATAAGGCGGAATTTCATGCGTTAAATCACCAATAACAATTTCATTACTAACCATATGCGCTACACCGTACATGGCACTTACTGCTCCGTCACCAAGTCCAAAATCTGTTTGCAACACTAAATAATTCCCCATTTTACTACTCCTCTCCAGAAATAAAGTATACGTAAATACTTTTATGAGAAAATAGAGGAAAAACCACCTATTCTCTCATATTGATTCTCAAACATAGTACCTTTTTATGGGAATTCTGTCAATCCTATTATCGAACAATCATTAATTCATTTTTCATAATATTCGTGTTTTAATATACCTTTTATTTTTTTAAAAAGAAGAGGTTATTGTAATCTTAATGACCTCTTTTGCATAGGCAAATTCGGATATTAATATATCGACCTGTTCACCTTACATGTTTACTTTATTTGAGCTATACATTTCAATTATGATATTTTCTTTTTTTGCTGGCTATTCTTTGAATTTTTTCCAACTAATCGTTGTGTTTGGACCATCAGAATGCATAAATAATCATATTAAAGAGTTGAAGAGAAATGCTTATGGGTTTCATAACTTTTACAATTTTAAATTTGGGAATCTCTTTGTGTTTTCGCACAATTCTTTTTCAAGAAAAAAACCTAGAGGAAAGTTCCTCTAGGAATCATACTAATTGATTTAATTCTTTGGACTTTCTTTACCAATATTAGTTGAAAAAGAGTCCCAAAAATTACCCGATACCGATTTCAGCTTTTACGACATCCGCAATTTTATCTACATAGTAATCAACTTTTTCTTGCGTTGGAGCTTCAGCCATCACGCGTAGTAATGGTTCTGTCCCAGAAGGACGAACTAAGATACGGCCGTCACCATTCATTTCTGTTTCCATTAATTCAACAATTTCTTTAATTGCAGGAACATCCATGGCACCATTTTTATCAGTTACTCGTATATTGACTAACTTTTGTGGGTAGACCGTCAGTTCAGAAGCAAGCTCAGATAATTTTTTCCCAGTTTGTTTCATGACATTTAATAATTGAATACCAGAGAGCATGCCGTCGCCAGTTGTATTGTAATCTAGAAAAATCATATGACCGGATTGTTCTCCGCCAAAATTATAATCATTTTTACGCATCTCTTCTACAACATAACGGTCACCAACTTGAGTGATAACATCCTTCATTCCAGCAGCTTCTACCGCTTTACGAAAACCTAGATTACTCATGACTGTCGTTACGATCGTATCTTTTTTTAAACGGTTCTTTTCAGCAAGATACTTGGCACAAATAAACATGATCTTATCCCCGTCAACAATATTTCCTAACTCATCAACCGCAATGATTCGATCACCATCACCATCAAAAGCCAGACCTACATCAGCCCCTTTTTCAACGACCATTTCCGCTAATTTTTCAGGGTGAGTAGAACCTACACCATCATTAATATTTAACCCATTGAGGCTGGTACCCATCGTATAAAAATCGGTCTCTAGGTCTGCAAACAATCGGTTGACAGACGTTGCTGTTGCACCATTTGCTGCATCGATGCAAACAGTTAGTCCAGATAAATCACCTGGAATTGTTTGAACTAAGAATTGAGAATATTTTAGTAATCCTTCCGGAAATTCATCAAGCGTACCTAACCCTTCTGCGGAAGGACGCGGTAACGTATCTTCCTGAGCATCCAATAAAGCTTCGATTTCAAGTTCTTGATCGTCTACTAATTTAAAACCATCCGAACCAAAAAATTTGATTCCATTATCTTCAGCAGGATTATGCGAGGCTGAAATCATTATACCGGCTGATGCTTTTTGCAATCTTGTTAAATAAGCTACACCGGGGGTTGAGATAACGCCTAGTTGAAAGACTTCGATTCCAACAGATAAAAGTCCTGAAATCAACGCTTGCTCTAGTAATTGACCAGAAATACGTGTATCACGGCCAACTAAGACTCTTGGTCGGCGAGTAGAGTCCTCATGCTGACTCAATACATAGCCACCAAAGCGTCCTAATTTAAATGCTAATTCTGGTGTTAGTTCCTTATTGGCTATTCCTCTAACACCATCTGTTCCAAAATATTTACCCATTATAACTCTCCTTCTACTTACTAAGAAAGCTTTAGTCATTCTAGTGAACACATAAAGAATAACTGATCTCCTTAGTCAATCAACTTAATTTGCTGAAACTGAACTACTCCCATTTTCTACGCCCTCTTCACCTGTACTATCCGTACTGGATGAACTAGATGAGCTTGAAGAACTAGATGAATTTGCTGGTTTTTCATTTGAAGGTAATGGACTAGGTAACTCTTGATTTGAATAAGAGGTTGTTGTGCTTTGTCCACTAGATTCAGAAAAACTGCTGCTGGTTCCTGAAAAAACAGGGTTGATTGTCACTTCTACTTCCTCAGGTGAAACGATATAATCTGCATTTGTCGGAATCTTTATTTTTTGTTTCGTTGATGTTTTTATATTGCTCACATCAACAGGGATTTCTATTGTATCAATCGCATCTAAAACAGACTTTGTTCCTCTAATTTCGACTTTTTGTTCTGAAAGATTAAATGTGTAATGTTCAATATTAGCAGGTGGCGAACCTGTTGGGCTGATCGTTAATCCAACTTCTTTTGAAGGCAACGATAACTCAACCACCACTTTTACCTGGGGCGCTGGATTTTCAATACTCAATACTTGTCCTTTAGTGTCAAGCGCTTGAACATTGACCGTTTGTTTGATTGTATCCACAGATTGTTTAACATTTGATAGCGGCGCAATGACACGATCGATCGCTTTAGCAGTTTCTTCACCAGTTGTGATGTCTACAGTTTTAGGACTGACTGTGGTTTTTTCTACTTTGTAGCCGTCTGTTTCAATTGATTCTGGTAATTGGGCTTCCACCTCAAATGATTTAGTCACCTTATTCTCTACAGTCACCGTTATCGTTTTAGGTTCGATTTCTGCTGTTACAGCAGTACTCAAGCCTTTTACTCTTAATTGAATCTCTGATGTTCCAAGTGGCGTTTTAGTCAAGTCTGCAACAATTTGAAAGTTTCTAGTATCCTCATTGGATTCTAAATTCAACTGGATTCGATTGGCACTGCTTAGATGAACATTGACCGTTTCTTCATAACCTGAAACAAAATACTTATCTTGATCATACTCTAACTGAACTGGAATATTATACAGCATCTCGTCATAAACTTGACTTGTGCCAGACATATTAGAGAGATTGCCTGACGAATTGGCATTAAAAAATAGCAGCAAAGAAAAAAGTAGTGCTAACAATCCTGAAAACCAGTTACTTTGAGAGGGCTTTTTCATTTCTTTTTCGCCCCTTTCGTCACACCATCAATAAAGTGTTGTAAAAGGTTCTTTTTATCTTTACGCTCTTCTTTGGGCACCAATTCTGCTCGAAGGATTTTCAAATATTCTTCTTGTGTTAACCTCGGGATCAAATCGTTATTTAAAGTTAAGCTAACATCACCAGTTTCTTCTGATACAATAATCGTCACCGCATCACTGACTTCACTGATACCAACAGCGGCTCTATGGCGAGTACCAAATTCTTTTGGAATCAAGTTACTTTCAGACAAAGGCAGATACGCACTTGCTACAGCGATTTTCCCTTGTTTTACGATCACTGCCCCATCATGCAGCGGTGTATTTGGAATAAAAATATTGATCAATAGCTCTCCTGAAATATCTGCATCTAAATCAATACCCGTCTCAATGTATTCATCCAATCCAGTATTTCTTTCCACTGTGATCAATGCGCCTATTTTCCTTTTAGACATGTATTGAATCGCTTTATCAAAAGCCAAAATCATCTTTTCGTCTTGCTGTTGTTCAGATCGACTCGTTCGGAAAAAGGAGCTTCTGCCAAGATGTTCTAAGCCTCGCCGGACCTCTGGTTGAAAAATCACAACCGCAGCGATCACGCCATACATGATGACCTGGTTCATCAGCCAAGATAATGTATGTAACCCAATCAGTTCACTCAGTATTCGGATCATGATAAACACAGCGACCCCTTTTAACAATTGAACTGCTTTTGTTCCTCTGACAAGCATGATCAACTTGTAGACTAGGTACCAGACCACAAGAATATCGATCACATTAATAATATAATCACGCGACAAAAAATCGGATGAGATCAATTGCCGCCAATAATTTACATCAAATAATTGACTAAGTTGAAAAGACATCATAAACCTCACTTCTCTCTGAAGATTTCTTAATCAGTATACCATAATCTTTTGCTTGGTTACAGGATTGAGAATGGAAGATAGAAAAATTTAAGTAAAAAAGAATGAAAGAATCTAGCAGAAATGCAAGAGTCTTTCACTCCAAATCAACTTCCTTTTTACTCTTCTAGTTTCTCTCGTTTTGCCGCTCGCTCTGCTCTTCGGGCGGCTCTTCTTGCGTCAGCTTCTGGATCAGTGACTCGCTCCTTTTTTGTACGAGGAGCTTTTTCTAGTACCACTTCATCCGTTACCTTTTCCAATTTTGCTCGAATTTTTTCTTCTTGCCCAGCCATTCGCGCATAATTATAAAAACGATTTTTTGCATCAGTCACTGTCTTTTCAAATAGTTTTCCTGCAAATTCAGGCTGAGTCGCTTCTAACGAAGAGAAACGAATCTGTTTGCGCATAAATTCTTGCATGGCTTCGAAATTTGGTTTCTTGTAGTCTAGAGTCATCGGATTTTTACCTGATTCTCTCAATACTGGATTATAGCGATACAATGACCAATAGCCAGAATTAACAGCTTCTTTTGCTTCTTCCAAGGTTCTGCTCATGCCACCTGCTAATCCGTGAGTAATACAAGGTGTGTACGCAATAATGATTGAAGGTCCAGGGAAACGTTCCGCTTCTTCAAATGCTTTGATCGTCTGCATTTGATTAGCACCTGACGCGATTTGAGCCACATAAACATTGCCATAAGTCATCGCCATCATGCCTAAATCTTTTTTGGAAACATACTTGCCGCTTGCTGAAAACTTCGCAATTGCAGATGCTGGTGTTGCTTTTGAGGTTTGTCCACCAGTGTTAGAATAGACTTCATTATCTAAAACTAACATATTGACATCTGCCCCACTAGCAAGAACATGATCGATCCCGCCATAACCAATATCATAAGCCCATCCGTCTCCGCCAATCATCCATTGACTATTTTTTACGAATAGATCATTGTCTGCATAAATTGCTTCTAACAATGGCTGGTTATTTTTTTCATCCTGCAACGCTGCTTTTAATTTGGCAGCACGTTGTTGAGTGCCTTCGCCTGTATGCATGTGTTCGATCCAGTCTTCCATCAATGATTTTAATTCCGAAGAAGCTACTGTCATTGCTGCAGTCATTTTCATAGCTAAATGTTCGCGACGAGTTTGACTAGCTAACAACATGCCATAACCGAATTCTGCATTATCTTCTAATAGTGAATTAGACCAAGCAGGGCCTTGTCCTTGATCATTTGTTGTATATGGTGCAACCGGTGCTGCCCCGCCCCAAATTGAAGAACAGCCAGTAGCATTGGCAATCATCATACGATCACCGAACATTTGAGTTAGTAGTTTCACATAAGGCGTTTCACCACAACCAGAACACGCACCAGAAAATTCTAATAACGGTTTATTAAATTGTGAGCCTAAAACAGTATTTGGTTTGGCTGGATTTTCTTTTTGTTTCAAGGTCATAGAAAATGCCCAGTTCATTGCTTGCTCTTTTTGTTCTTCGTAAGGCTTCATGACTAATGCCTTGCCTTTAGCAGGACAAGCATCTACGCATAGACCACAACCTGTGCAATCTTCTATAGAAACTTGAATACGGTATTTCAGTCCGTCTGCACCGCGCATTTCTCTGACGATATAGCCTTCTGGTGCTTCATCCATTTCTTCTTCATCAGCTAAAAATGGACGAATGGCTGCATGAGGGCAGACAAACGCGCACTCATTACACATCGTACAACGATCACTATTCCATTCAGGTACTTCTACCGCAATCCCTCGTTTTTCCACAGCTGTCGTACCAAGCGGCATCCGACCATCTGTCATATCATTTTTGACAAAAGCACTGACTGCAAGGTCATTTCCTTCTTGGCGATTAATAGGTTCAACAATTTCATGAACATAATCAGTGACATTTTCCGCACGTTCTTTGGGTTTTATTTCAATCGTTTTCCATGATAATGGCACTTCGACTTTATGCAAAAGCTCAACCGTACGATCGATTGCCTGAATATTTTTTTCCACAACAGCCATTGATTTTCTAGCGTAGCTTTTAAATGCTTCTTCTTTTAAAATAGGTAGCACTTCTTCAAATGGCATGATGTCCGCCAATTTGAAAAATGCGGTTTCCATCGCTGTATTAATTCGTCCACCTAGCCCAACTTCACTAGCTAACTTAACAGCATTGATCGTATAAAAATGAATGTCATTTTCAGCTAGATACCGTTTCAATTTTTTCGGTAAAAAATGTTCTAACTGTTCGTCATTCCAAACTGTATTTAGTAAAAAGATTCCGCCTTTTTTTAAGCCTTTCACTAAGTCATACGTATTTAAATACGCTGCAGTATGACAGGCAACAAAATCGGCATGTTCAATCAAATAAGTCGAACGAATGGGTGTTTCCCCAAAACGCAAATGAGAAACTGTTAAACCACCAGATTTTTTCGAATCATAATAAAAGAAGCCTTGTGCATATTTATCGGTATGATCCCCAATGATCTTGATTGCTGATTTATTTGCACCAACTGTCCCATCGGAGCCAAAGCCCCAAAATTTTGCTTGATAGGTTTTAGGATTGGTTAAATCTAACTCTTCACCGCAATCAAGTGATGTATAAGTAACATCATCTACGATCCCAATCGTAAAACGAGATTTTGCTGCTTTTTTATCTTTTAATAATTCATCGTAGATCGCAACGATTTGATTTGGTAAAACATCTTTTGAGCCTAGTCCATAACGTCCCCCAATAATCATTGGACGCAGCTCTGATTCATACATCGCACTTTGAACATCTAAAAGTAAAGGCTCTCCACCAGCTCCTGGTTCTTTGGTTCGATCCATTACACCGATTGCTTTAACTGTTTTAGGCATTTTCTTTAAAAAGTTTTCAATAGGAAACGGGCGATATAAGTGGATATTTAGAAAACCCACTTTTCTGCCTTGTTTTGTTAAATAATCAATCGTTTGCTCAATTGCTTGGGCCGCTGACCCCATTGAAACGATGACTTCCTCAGCATCTTCTGCACCGTAATAGGTAACTAAATCATAGGTTGTACCTCTTAGCGCGTTGATGTCATCCATATATTTTTTTACAACAGCGGGAATTTTTTCATAATAGCTATTGATTGTTTCGCGCTGCTGGAAATGGATATCAGGATTTTGGTTTGTTCCACTGACAGAAGGGTGATTAGGATTCATACTTCTGCTACGAAAATGCTCTAGTTGCTCTTGATCTAATAATGGTGCCAATTCGTCATATTCCAGTACTTCGATTTTTTGAATTTCATGACTTGTCCGAAATCCATCGAAGAAGTTGATAAACGGAACACTTGATTCAATCGAAGCTAGATGAGCAACTGCTGATAAATCCATGACTTCTTGCACACTGCTTTCGCATAACATAGCAAAACCAGTCTGACGAGCAGCCATCACATCTCCATGATCACCAAAAATATTCAAAGCATTTGTCGTTACTGCCCGACTCGCCACATGAAAAACTGATGGAAGTAATTCTCCAGCAATTTTATACATATTTGGAATCATCAGTAGCAATCCTTGTGACGCTGTATATGTAGTAGTTAATGCACCTGTTTTTAGTGACCCATGGACTACGCCTGCTGCGCCTGCTTCTGATTGCATTTCAACGATTTTGACAGGCTGTCCAAAGATATTTTGCTTCCCCTCTGCTGACCACTGATCGACAAGCTCAGCCATAGTTGAGCTTGGTGTAATTGGATAAATAGCGGCTAATTCTGTAAACGCATATGAGATGTATGCGGCTGCTGTGTTTCCATCCATTGTCTTCATTTTTCGCATTGTATATTCATCATCCTTCTATCTAAAAGTAGAATAGTTGCACGCATATTCTACTCTATTATAACGGATGTCAGGTTAATTTGAAACAGTTTGTGAAAATATTTCACAAACTTATTAATTATTTTGCTTTCCTTTCTTGAAAAAAAAGTGTTTTTGTGAAAAAAAGATTGGAAACTGTCCTTCCAATCTTAATTTTCCTTTTTTTTATACCTTAATCCTTTTTCTGCTAGTCTTCTGACTAGTTGATAAAACCAATTATCGGTAGGAGAAATCCATTCTCGTTTAAGTTCATTTCGCTTGTTCGTATCAAAATATCTAGGAGGATTTCCATCTAATTTATCATGCGTCTGATATTGATCGACTCTGGGACGTTCCCCATAGTTAAATGTTTCACCATTTGCAATGGCATTCTCAAGCTCACCTTGTGCCTCCACATCTTCTTTACATTGACTTAGAAGCTGACCTTGTTCGTCTAAAATAAATTCACTATGATAATCTCCAGATAAAATTTTTCGATAAAAACCATGTTTTCTGATCTTCTTGATTAAGCCTTTATTAGTCAGCGTCTTCGCTCTTTTTTTTCGATCGTTAACCATTATGTCTATGGCAAGCCGCGCACGATTGTGGTACTGAGGATCTGCATAAAACCAATTATTTCCAAGAATCCTTTTGATTGCGGCTTCATCATTACTGCATTCGAATCTCTTCTTATAATTTTCTACATAATTAATCGCACATTTATCCAATTGATTTCTAAATTGATGGATTTTTGTCTCGTTTGCGTATTTTTTCTTAAGCGCTATTTTCGATAGTCTTTTGTCTTTTTGAGCTATAGTCAAACCGTCGGGATATGCAGTTTGTACCGCTTTTGCATAATGAATAAAAAATGGTCCTCCTGGCGGTAGTTGATCACAAAATTTATAGGCTGTTTTTGCAAACGTTAAATCCCCTTGTTCATTCAGATAGCCTCCTAAATGATCGATGACTAACATGACTTTTTCATTAGCTGATAGCTGACTTTTATCAAACATTTCTGTATAGATTTCAGAACCGACTAAAAAGATCGCAAGATCACAATCTAATATGCCTTCTTCGCTATAATTAACGTAAGCAATTATTGCCGCTTCATCCCAGCCATGTTGTTTAAGTTTTTCAAGAATAGTCGAAGAACAAGTTGATTCTTCCATGTTATTTCTCCTCAATCTTCATTTGAATTCTACTATACCTGCTTTTTTACGAAAATTACACTGATTTGAATGTATAAAAATAAAAAAGAACCCAAAACAAACACAGTCGTCTTAGATTCTGCTCTAATTTCTATGAAAATACTTCATAGCTTTTTCTGATTTTTTCTAAAACCATCGAAGGTTTCGCTTCTTTATTCTTATGGGCATCTCGATGTTCTTGTAAATGTTCTGGACGTTTCAACCAATTTTGAAAATCCTTTTTACTTTCCCATTTCGAAACCAACATGAATTCACACGTATTTTTATCCTCTGAAAACCAGCATTCACTTGATAGACAACCTGAAAATCCTAACATAGAGGTAACATCTTTACTTGTTTTCGTCTCAAATATCTCTTTACCTTCTTCTTTTATAATAAATGTCACTGTTTGAACAATCATAATCCGCTCTCCTTTTCAAGTTAATTGAGAATTATTCTCACTTAGAATTATACCACACTTTTCTTTAGGAGCTGAAACTATTTTTTATAAAAAATGGATAAACCAGTTTTTGGTTTATCCACACGATTTCAAGCCTAATATAATTCTAAATATTGTTCTCTTTCCCATTCAGAAACAGTTTGGCGGAAAGCAGCCCATTCCATTCGTTTCGCTTCAACAAAGTTCACATAGATGTGTTCACCTAGTGCATTGACCATCACATCATCTTTACGCAATTCTTTGATGGCATTATGCAGTGTTGAAGGTAAATCATGAATTTGTGCTTCTTTTCGTTCTTCTTCATTCATCACATAAATATTACGGTCCACCGCTTGTGGCGGATCGATTTCATTTTTGATCCCATCTAATCCAGCTTGTAAAAGTGCTGCCATTGTTAGATAAGGATTTGCTGACGGGTCAACAGAGCGTAATTCTAAACGGGTGGACAATCCACGCGATTCAGGAACACGGACTAATGGTGAACGATTACGCCCGCTCCATGCAACATATACTGGTGCTTCGTAACCTGGTACTAAACGTTTGTATGAATTAACGGTCGGATTACACACCGCTGTGTACGCACGCGCATGCTTCAATAGTCCACCCAGGAAATGATACGCAGTTTGGCTTAATTGCATTGAACCATTTTCATCATAAAAGACATTTTCATCGCCTTTGAATAATGACATGTTGCAGTGCATTCCTGAGCCGTTGATCCCATACAATGGTTTTGGCATAAAGGTTGCGTGCAAGCCATGTTTTCTAGCAATTGTTTTAACAACTAATTTAAAGGTTTGGATATTATCGCATGCTTCAATAACATCTGCATATTTAAAGTCGATCTCATGTTGACCTGGTGCGACTTCATGATGTGACGCCTCAACTTCAAACCCAAGACTTTCTAGTTCAAGAACGATATCTCTACGGCAATTTTCACCAAGATCTGTCGGCGCAAAATCAAAGTAACCGCCGCGATCATTTAAATCGGTTGTGATTTTGCCATCTTCATCCAATTTGAATAAGAAAAATTCTGGCTCTGGACCAAGGTTAAATGAAGTAAAACCTAGTGCTTCCATATCAGCAAGCGCACGCTTTAAATTCCCACGTGGGTCTCCTGCAAAAGGAGTGCCATCAGGATTATAAATATCACAGATCAAGCGAGCAACTTTTCCGTGTGTACTCTCCCATGGAAAAATCATCCATGTCGATACATCAGGATACAAATACATATCGCTTTCTTCAATTCTCACAAAACCTTCAATAGAAGACCCATCAAACATCATTTTATTACTTAACACTTTGTCTAATTGGCTCACTGGAACTTCCACATTTTTGATTGTTCCCATAATGTCTGTAAACATTAATCGTAAAAATCGAACATTTTCTTCCTCGGCAATTCGTTTGATATCTTCTACTGTGTCTTGTTTCTTCGTCATTGTATCCTTCACGTCCTTCATTTTTTGTATAAAACTCAAGTGTTACAATTTGGGGCCTCTTGATTGGAATGGATTTTGTTGAGTAAGTCCACCTTGAGAAATAAGTTCGTCGTATAATATTTTCCTAACATCTTCATCCGTCAGCGGTTTGTTTGATTCTTGGGCGTGCATTTGTTCTTCCAGTTTCATTTCGTAGACACGTTTGATTCCTGCCATATTTAGACCATCCGACAAATAATCCTTGATTTCCAACAATACATCAATGTCATTCAGTGAATACATACGTCGGTTTCCTTCACTTCTTTCTGGATGAATCAAATCCTGCTCTTCGTAATAACGAATTTGACGTGCTGATAAATCAGTTAGTTTCATAACTGTACCAATTGGAAAAACTGACATTGATCTTCTCAGTTCCTTCTCCCTCATATCCACCCCCCTCTCTTAATTTAAAAGCGTAGTAGGTTCTTGTCGTTTCAAACGAAAAATAGGAAAATAAGCTTTTGACAATATCTGCTACATACAGATGTTATCTTTTTCATAGAAACTAACCTACATAGCTAGATAGATTAAATATAGAATATCAATACTTTTTTCCGTTGTCAATGATTTATGTTAGGTTTTCTAACATAAAACTAAAATATCGAGAAAAAACTGATAATAAGCTCTAATTTCAGCTATATTTTTAGCAAAAATAAAAAAGGTATCTTTTAGAATACCTTTAATGGAAAGACGATTCAAATCGAGTATGACTGATTGTTTAACATTATCTTTTCCTATAGCTCAAATAGTTAGTTATCTAGCCCATTTAGAATTTATCGGTGCAAATCCTTTTACATGGTACGCGTTTTTATCTTCTTCAAACTGTTCTGATAAAAGTAATGTATGGCGCGTCAACTCACTTAATTCTTGCCCTTGATCCGCAGCTAGCTCAAATTCATATGGAACTAATAACTCCATCATTTTTTCTCTAACAGCTCTTGTAAGTTCTTCTTTGCCCAAAGTACTCTTAGCAGAAACCAGTACATTAGGAAATAAAGTCGGCACAAAGTCAGCTTCATCGATTTGATCACTTTTATTATAGACGGTCAAAATAGGAATCTGTTTTAGATCTAAATCATTCAGTAATTCAACTACCGTTTGTTCATGCTGTAAGCGGTCTTCTGCACTAGCATCCACCACATGCAATAATAGATCCATATTGCGACTTTCTTCCAAGGTCGATTGAAACGCTTCAATCAATTGTGTCGGCAAATCTTGAATAAAACCAACAGTATCTGTCATGGTCACAATCATCCCTTGTGGCAGCTGCCATTTTTTAGTTAAGGGATCTAATGTGGCAAATAGTTGATCTTCTGAGTAGGTTCCAGCCGTAGTCAACAAATTTAAAATTGTCGATTTACCTGCATTGGTGTAGCCAATCAAGCCAATTTGAAAAATATCAGAGGCACGACGCTTTTGCCTGCTTCGTTCACGATGGGCAGTCACTTCTTTTAGTTCACGCTTGATAGCTATGATTTTATTACGAATATGTCGCCGGTCTGACTCCAGTTTTGTTTCCCCAGGTCCTCGAGTTCCGATGCCACCTCCTAGGCGGGATAATTGTTTTCCTTGGCCAATCAAGCGTGGAAGCAAATAATTCAATTGTGCCAACTCAACTTGCAGCTTCCCTTCTTTTGAACGAGCCCGCATTGCAAAAATATCCAGGATAAGTTGAACTCGATCGATTACTTTTACCCCAAGTGCTTCAACAATCAATTGATTTTGTCGTGGCGTCAGTTCATGGTTGAAAATGACAATATCTGCTTCATAAGCATCAACTAGTTGTACTAGCTCTTCTACTTTCCCTTTACCGATCACAGTTTGCGAATCGATACGAGGACGTTTTTGCGTTAAGGAAAACACGACGTCTCCTTGTGCCGTTTTCGTTAAGTTTTTTAACTCTTTCATGGAACCTTCGAAACGGGCATAGTTGTTCTCTGTTTCTACGCCTACTAAAATAACCTTTTCTGTTGTTTTATCCATTTTTTATCCCTCCGAAGAATCCAGCCAGTCTTCGATTTCTTTTTCTAACTCTACACTACTAGTAGGCTGTTGTACTAAATCCCACCAGCTGGCATTCATACGATTTTTAAACCAGGTCAACTGCCTTTTCGCATATCTTCTTGAATTTTGCTTCACTTGTTGAACGGCTTCTTCTAAGGTTACTTTTCCTTCAAAATAAGGGAAAAACTCCTTATAGCCAATTCCTTGGGTCGAATGTTGTGTTTGCTTTTCGTAAAGTAGCTCAGCTTCTTTTAAAAGCCCCTCAGTAAGCATTCGTTCTACTCTAGTATTGATTCTATCATAAAGCTTAGCTCGGTCTGTCTCTAAGCCTACTAAAAAATAATCATACAGCGGCTTAGGTGTTTCCTTCGGTGTTAAAATACTATAACCAGTTTTATCAAACACTTCCAAAGCTCGGATCACTTTTTTTCGATTATTAAAATGAATACTTTCAGCAGCCAAACGATCTTTCTCCTGCAGTATTTCCCACAGATGTTGATTACCATATGTCTCGGCAACTGTTTGATATTTCTCTTTGATCTCTGTAGACTCATCCTTAGCGCCTAGTTCAAAATCATACAGCAAGGCTTGAATATACAGACCTGTCCCACCAACAACAATTGGTAATTTGCCTTTTGCGATGATTTTGTCAATTGCCTGACGTCCTTCTTTTTGAAAATCTGCTACAGAATAGGTTTCTGTTAAATCACGGCAATCAATCAGATGATGGACAATTCCTGCACGTTCTTCTTCTGTTGCCTTTGCTGTACCGATATCCAGCTGTCTATAGACTTGCATCGAATCGCCGCTAATAATTTCTCCGTTTAATTTTTTTGCTAATTCAATACTCAAAGAGGTTTTCCCAACTGCCGTTGGTCCTACGATTACTAATACTTTTTCCAATTTTTTCATCCTTTTTTTTGCATCGATTCACGTACTTGCATCGCTAACTCTGGAAAATCTGTATGAATCCCTGCCAAATGATAGGCAAAACAAAGAGCCATCTTCTCTTCCTCATTCACTGTCCAAGGCCGAATTGCTTTAGGAAAATCAGCTAAATCTTCTATGTGTTCCAGTACCCAATCGATTTTAGGATGAATCCCTGCAATAAAAGCTGTTTGAAGCGCTCGTTGTTCATCCTTTTCTGATAACCTGAATACTGACGCAATTTTTTGATTTTTTTCTATTTCCCAAACTTTTTCTAAACTTTTAAAATAAAAACTTGAATACATATAATCGAAAGTCCAAGGTTGGGACTGCAAAAGCTGAACAAGCTTTGATTCGATCCCTTCATAGTGAACCTGATCTGTTTTGATTTCAATATTCAATAAACCAGAAAAGTTTTCTTCTTTAAGTAGCATCAGGACTTCCTCTAAAGTCGGGATTTCTTGAAAGATTGGATTTTTGGTGAACCAGCTACCAGCATCTAATTGTTTTAATTCTGCTAACGTTAATGCCCCCACTGCTCCGTGACCATTCGTAGTGCGATCAAGTGTTTCATCATGGATAATGATCAACTGACCGTCTTTTGATAATTGGACATCTAACTCGATACCATCTGAACCGACTCGAATGGCTTCTTTAAAGGCTGCCAGGGTATTTTCTGGGTGTGTTCCTTTGCTACCGCGGTGGGCGATTACTTTTGTCATCTTGGTCCCTCCAGTCGGAAGTATTGTACCATTCCTAAGAAGGAGTATCAAATATAATTAAATATGTTTCGATCATAGATTAAACAGCTTTCGAATTATTGACAATCAATCATTTTGGCTTTAAGATGAATCACATTTTCTCTAATAGGCTATAAACTATCGAAGCCATCAAGAATTAGAAAAGACCATTAAACAATCTATTAAACAACACGATACTTCATTTTTAGAAGAATAATTAAATTGGAAGAGCCTGTTAATTTCATAAAAGATGTTATCCATATAAAAAGATGAGTCTGAGATATAACTCTATGAGTTATATCTCAGACTCAAGGAATCCGAACAAACGTGGAAGCAGGAGTAACTCCTTCAGAAATAAGTTGAAATTAACAAAAATTTGAAGGGCAATTTTCATAATGCCTCTCTTATTTCTCGGAGTTAAACATTTTGTAGTGCCCCCTAAAAGTTATAGCTTTTTGAGTCACTATAAAATCACTTTAGATTTATAGTTTTCTGACTTTTTATATTGCTACAGAAAATCTGTCTATGAACTTATTCTTTCAACAGTTCCTAAAAGCAACGGTAAGATTAAATTAAAAATTGGATATATAGCTAACATTACCAGTAACATATTTTTAGAAATTTTAGATTCACTAATCTTTTTATTTACTAAATCAAATGCTACAATTAAAAATAAAACTCCTGCACACACAAACACTCTACTACCTGAGGCAAAAAGAGTAGGTGAAAACCACAACATAATAATTGAAAATAAAGCCGCTATCATGCATAGTAATGAAAATATTTTATATGAAGCCCCTTTATAGATTGCTAACATGGTAACTCCATATAAAACAATCGCGACAAAAAAATTCTTCATAACTGCACTAAAGGCTTCCATACTAAAAAGTTGTTTTGCTGAATAATTGTAAATTTGAGCAAGCCCGCTTGAAAACCCTGGAAATAAGTACATACAAGACAAACAAGCAATGATAAGACTGATCAAAAGAAACGAGTATCTATTTAAATTCAACAAAAGTATTGAGGACAAGATGACCAAAAGCAATAAAGAAAAAACATTATTGTAAATACCAGTGACCATAAAATTCAATCCAACTTTTATATGGGAGAAAACAGATAATTCATTGAAATCAGGATACCATTTTTCAGTCTCCTTTTGAAGACGCAACGCATTACCTGGAGCAAAATACATGAATAAAATCCCCATAAACATAATAAACGTTTTAAATAAAAGAAGGATTGATTGTTTTTCTTTTTTCACTAATAACGTTATATGCCCACATAATGCTGCACAAAAGCCAACGATTAAATACTGTTCATTACTTATCGAAAATAAAAATGTACAAATAATACTCAGCGAAATCCAGCTCTTTTTTTCCCATTTGTTCCCTCTAAACACATAATCGGCATATGGAATCATTGAACATAACCCTAAAGCTAATGGCCATAAATAGTTAACTGCTCCTGTAATCCATAAAAACGAATGGAAAAACATTTCAAAATTCATAAAACCGAATAAGGTACACACAAGAAAAATATCAAACGTCTTTACTTCCTTTTTTGTAAAACGAACGATTGAATAGGCACTTAAGATCATCGCTAAAGAAGTAATTGACCAATACAAAATCATTGGTAATGAAAAGATAAAATACATGATACTATCAGGAAAAATTCTTGCCGACCAAGTCATATATCGATTTAAGATATAAGTAAGATAATCCTTTTGATGACTCATCCGTTGAAACCATTCATCATCTGTTCCGTTTTGAAAACCAAAAAAGGATAAATAAACTGCAATTCCTAAAAATAAAACGGTCAAAGCAAGTAAATCTTGATTTACTATAAGCCAATTTTTAACCTGCTTGTTTCTATTCATTTAAACCTCCTTTTTCATATATGAATTACCTACTACAAATTAGCTGGCACACACTCTTATTTAATGTTTAAAATTGAGAAGTCAATTTTTTACGATTCAATACGAATCGTAAAATTACCAGTTCCTCTTGTTAGGTTAGGGCTATAGAATGGATCATTATCAATATATTTACGCCATTTCTTTTGTAATAATTTTTTTTCACCATCAAAACGTGTCATTTTTTCTGGAGTATTCTCATATCCTCTAGATTTTGATTCAAAATGATACAATTCAGCTTGATGAGCCCACACATTATAACGACCTAATTCATAGACCTTCATACAAAGATCAACGTCATTAAATGCAATCGTAAATTCTTCATCAAACCCTCCAACCATTTCAAAGTCTACGCTTTTTACCAGTACGCATGCTGCAGTAACAGCTAAATAATCAACATCTAAATATAATCGTCCAAAGTAGCCTAAATCTTTATCTGGAAAATAATGATGACCATGCCCGGCAACATCACCCAATCCCATAATAACACCAGCATGTTGAATTGTATGATCTGGATAATATAACTTGGCTCCAACACACCCAACACGCTCGAATTGACCATAAGAAACCATTCGTGTCATCCACTCAGGTGCAATAACTTGCGTATCATTATTTAAGAATAACAAATATTTGCCCTTTGCTTTACTGGCTGCAATATTATTGATACGCGAGTAATTAAAAGGGATATCTATTTCATCTACAATAAATCGACTCCCCAGTTTTCGTTGATAACTAGCGTATAACTCATCCATTTTAGGATCATCGCTATCATTATCTGCGATGATTATCTCATAATTGGAATAAGTAGTTTTGTCGATTATTGAGTCAACACATGTTTTGACATCTTCATAACCATTCCTAGTTGGAATGATAATACTGACTAACTCTTCATTCATTACGTCATAAGAAATAGCATAGAAACCAGGAGCGATACCTTTAGAGACATATCCAGGGATTCCTCTACGATGCAAAGCATCTTTCAAAACTTTCACACCTACTTCATCTGCATATATTTTTTCCGAAGCGGATGAAGCAGTTGAACCAGGAAGTGTGCGCCAATGATACAAGACTTTTGGAATATGTTTAATATTCTTTTCTGGAATCTGTTCAGTGTACCGCAAAACTAAATCATAGTCTTGCGAGCCTTCTACTCCAGTTCTAAACCCTTCTAAATTCAGTAATAAGTCACGACGATAAACACTTAGATGGGAAATGTAGTTTGTTCCCATCAACAAATCAGGAGACCAGTCTGGCTTAAAGGCTGGTTCAAATCGATTTCCATCCTCATTTATTTTATCTTCATCACTATAAATAAAATCAACATCCGGGGTTTGATTGATTATCTTAACTACTTCTGACAGTGCATTAATGGCCAGCTCATCATCATTGTCTAATAACGCAACGAATTCACCTGAAGCTAATTTCAGCGCATCGTTACTTGCTACACTGATGTGACCATTCGTTTGGCGATAAACAATTTTTATTCGTTCATCTCTTGAAGCAAATCGTTCTAATGTTTTTTTTACTTCGGTATTCGTAGAGGCATCATCACAAATACAAAGTTCCCAATTTTCATATAATTGTTTTTGTACAGACTCAATGCATTTAGCCAGCCACTTTGTCTCAACATTATAAACAGGCATAACAATAGAAATCAGTGGTTGAATCTTGAATTGCTCTATCTCAGCTACTAGTTCAGTAATAGGCCTATTTTCATTTTGAGTAATCCATGCTCGGTACTCATCGCCATTGATAAATTTTTCTAATTTATAGCGATTCAAAGCATTCTTTACCCCATTACGTCTTAAGTAACCTAAGCCTTTTCTAATTTTACTTATTTTCAATTGAGTAGGCGTTTCTGTTCCTAGCTCAATTGGATATTTTTTACCCAGTTTAACCGAATACTCAGTTATTACTTCGTTTGCTGTAAACTGAACAAGGACCTTACCGTTTGATGTTTTAGGCTTAATAGTGATTTCAAATCCAACATTCATCTCATTTGGTAGATCAAACAAAATATTGACATCCATTCGGTAAAACTGAACAATTTCAACTTCTGCATTCGGACTTGGTTTTACTGTGATAACTGGCGCTACCTTATTCTCCTGATCAAAAGCCCAGCCTTTTACAGTAATTGTTTTATCTTGTCCATTTCGGAGAATGCTATCAATAGTGATTGTTACTTTATTTGTCATGATTTCCTCCAAAATTTAAAATGATAATGGATTTCCATAAGGATCAATCAATCCATTTTTTGTCCACTTTTTCTCTAATTCGTTTAGTACTTCTGGAACAAGATGAATGTCAATTGGCTCCGATTCTTTTAATTTAGCATATGACGTATATACGATATCTTTTTCTAACTGCTGTCTAACTTTTAAGCTAAAATCAAATCCCATTAATTGAGAACCAAATTCTTCTGACAAGCCTTCAACTTGTTCGAAATCATTTTTTCTAAAAATCATGCAATCTTCAGTTGCAGCGTGTATTCCTCTAGGAAGTCCGGCACGGTAATAGTAACCAAGATTTTGTGCAGGATTATTTCTTTCTGGATAAATAAGTTTATTGTTTTCGACATCATAAGTAACGCCAATATTTGAAATTAGGTTATCATTGCTACTAATTTTGCCACAGACAATACCACTTTCTTCCAATTGAGCGTAATTCATCAATTCATTTAACCATGCTCCCGATAATGGTGAAAGTTTTTCATTTAGTAATAAAATAAATTCCCCTTCAGCTTGTTTTACACGCGTGTTAATATCTCCATCTACAAACCGAACCCTAGCATCTTTAACAGATACAGTAAATTTAGAAGAAGTAGGAACCAAAATTTCAAAGTTAGGATAGTAAGTTTTACTCAATAATAACTCTAAGTTATTATTCAGATTTTTGCTATTTCCTACAAAAACAATTGAAGCTTTAGGTGTCGTATCATGAATAAAATCAATCTTATAACATCCATAAAATTCTGCAATTTTTACATTTCCTTTTAGATTTCTTCGCTTTAGTGCAGCTTCTAAGGCATGCTGACCAGCAACATAAGCATAGGTTTTACTTTCAGGATTTAAAGCAGTTGATGTCTCAATTGCTCTCCAGTGATATAAAATACCTTTGATATGGTGAATTTTTTTTGCTTCTTCCGTTGCGCGTAAAACAAAATCATAATCTTGACTACCGTTATATTCAGTTCTCAAACCACCTATACGGCTTAATAGTGCATCTTTTACAACTACAAAGTGCGTGATGTAATTATGCTGTAGAATTAATTGTCGATTCCAATTTGGCTTAAAGAATGCATCAAAACGTTTTTCTTCAAGAGTCATCTTATCTTCATCTGTATAGAAAAACTCTATGTCTCTGTCCTTATTTAGCGCTTTTACAATCTCGTATAGTGCATTAGGTGCTAATTCATCGTCATTGTCCATGAAACCTATATAGTCACCTGACGCAATCTCTAAAGCAGAATTCGTAGCTTCTGAAATATGTCCATTTTTTTCTCTAAATACTAATTTTATTCTTTCATCACTTGCAGCGTACTTTTCAAGTAAAGGACGAATATAGTCTTTAGGAGAGGCATCATCGGCTAAACACAATTCCCAGTTGGTATAAAATTGATTTTTTAAGGAACTAATACATGCATCTAACCATTTTTCTTCAACGTTATACACGGGTACCGCAATCGATATTTTAGGTTGATACTCAAAACTTTCTATTTCAGAATGAATTTTTTCCATATCAAATACTTCATGTTGCGCAATCCATTTTTCATAGCTGTTTTTTTGTACTTGACGATTTAATAACCACTTCACAGATCCTTTTATTCCTTTGCGTTTCACAGAACCTAAAACTCTACGTACCCTTGAAGAAGGTTTAGCAGGAAAATATAAACCAATATGACGGTTGATAATCACATCACATGATTCACCATCTTCAGTAGATATAACAAAATTAAAAAATTGTTCTAATTCATAATCAGCTACTTCAATTTCGAAACCATAATCTAAAGTTTCTGGAAACCCAAAGCCTTCATTTATTTCAGAACGATGAATTCTTTTTACTTTAAAATAAGGAGCATTATTAGCTTCTAACTCAAATTTTAATGGCATTTTGTCTACATTAGAAACGCCCCAACCTTTAATAATCGATGTCTTCGTTGCTTCATTTCTTACAGTACCATCAATATTTAACGCCATTATTCTATTCAACTCTTCAATTGGAGTCTGCGAAAAAGCTTTATCTGATTTACGTCTTGCGGGTTCCCATTGTTCACCCGCGACCAAATCATAATATCGATCGACAATCATTTGTTTTTCTACTTCAACTTCTTTTAATCTTTCCATCATTAAATTCATTTCATACAAATACTGACCTTGATAAATAAAATCAAAATTTAAAACAATTGACTTACCAGCAATATCTTCTCCAGATAAAATAAAATACGCTGGATGCATATTCGTAAAAACAAATTTTTCATTGTGCTCAAAAACAGCACTGGTTTGGATATTATGACTTTGTTCTCCATTTATATCAACAAAGAATCGCATAATCCCACCAATATTTTCTGGGAAAGGCATAATTTTTAACGATTTTACCCCTAAAGGAACTTCAATAGGATAATTTTTGTTTTCACCAGTAAATGTATTAACAGAAACCGTGGTTTCTTCCACACTATTTTCTAATTCATACTGAAGTATAACACGTCGGTGATAATATGAATTTTCTGGCAACACTCGTATAGGTGATGCCACTGGATTTTTCTTTAACGCATAGAAGTACTGATACACTTCGGCAAAAGGTCTTTTTCTGAATGCATCTACTACTTCTATAGGTAAGTCTTCATAGTGAGCATCAATCTCATTATTTCCTACAACATTTATCGTAAAGTCTTCTTTATTAATATATAGACCTAGTGAATCAAATACTTTTTCAAAACCAGACTGTGTATAAAATGTTTTATGGGTCTCATCCAGTAAACCATACTTTGTCCAGTCAAGTTTATTATTAAACAAATTAATCAACACTGAGTTATGAGCGATGTTGGGGAATGTAATTAAGATTTCCCCATCCTCTTTTAGAAACTCTTTTACGATTTCCAAAGTCTTTACAGGATCCATCAAATGCTCTAAAACATCAGCAAATAGAATATAATCATATTTTTTACCTTTATAATAATCTGTCCATTTATATTCTTCTATATTTCCGTAAAAACCATCATTAGAAAAAGTAATCACATAATCATACAATTCCTTATCTAGCTCAACAATCGAAACATCACATTTTTTAGCTTCAATCAGATAGTTTGTCATTCTTCCGTTTCCCGGTCCAAACTCCAATACAGAACTCTGCTCTTTTATGTGAGAAGCAATCTTTCCGACACTAGTACTTTCATCAATATCCATTTCAAAATCATACTTCATTTTATGGTATCCTTCCACTCATGATCTAATATAACAATTCCTTCACCTGTATATTGGCCACTAATGAACATTTTCAAGTATTTCGTTTTATATTCTAAAGGAACCGTGGCATGTTCTTCAAAGAAAGCAATATCAAAATAATACTCGCCAGTCAGCAATGACATCTTTTCATATTCAATATAAAATGTATTTTCTCCTTGCTCCCAAGGAATAGTTACTTTATCTAATAGTGTATTTAAGCCACAAACATAGTGGTTATCTACCGTACGAATGGCAACACCACAAACCGGGTTCTTGATCGACTCTCTTTTTACTGTATAATTTATTTTGACGATCACTTTTTGATCTTGCTCAACAATTTCAACAGGAGATAAATCTGAATTTAGAAGCACCGCACTATTAACTTCAACAATATCTGGAACTGTATTTTCTTGATCTGTTTGCTTTGCTCTTTCAGTATCAATTGTTTTGATGGATTTTTTCTTCAAGAAATTCTCATAATTTGAAGATACATCCATCACGTCGCCTTCTTCAATAACTTCACCGTTCTTCAACCAATAAACTCGATCACAAAAACGACGTACAGAGTTGATATCATGGGAAACAAATAAGATTGTTTTCCCAGAATTTTTTATTTCTGTAAATTTATCCATACATTTTAATTGAAACTCCAAATCACCAACAGCCAAAGCTTCATCAATAATCAAAATATCTGGATCAACATTAATTGCAACTGCAAATGCGAGACGAACAAACATACCGCTAGAATATGTCTTTACAGGTTGATACAGATGATCACCAATATCAGCAAATGTAATAATATCATCGACCATTTCGTCAATTTCTTCTTTTGAGAAGCCTAAAACCATTCCATTCAAGTAAATATTATCATACCCACTATACTCTGGATTGAATCCTGAACCTAATTCTAATAAGGCGGATATCTTTCCTTCAATCTCAATTGATCCAGAAGTAGGTGTTAAAACTCCTGTAATGATTTTTAGCATAGTTGATTTACCAGAACCATTCTCTCCGATAAAACCAATCATTTCCCCTTTTTTCACATGGATATCGACATCTTTTAGTGCATAGAATAGATCATGATAACTTTTGCGTCGTGGATCTAGCGCTTCTTTAAAACGATCTGTTGGCTTAGCGTACATATTATAAGTTTTTGTAATTTTGTCTATTTTGATTGCATAATCTGACATAACTGATTCTCCTTAAGTTTCTTATAGAACGTCTGAAAAATGAGGTTTCAATCGTTTAAAAATAATTGAACCAACTAATAACATTCCTAAAGTAAATATCCAAAAATAAAGCCCTAATGCCCAATGCTCCCAAAACCATCCCTCACTCAAGAAAGATTCTCGGTATCCTTGAATAACGTAATAGAGAGGGTTAAGTTTCAAAAACTGAACAACTCTTGGAGAAAATTGGCTTGGTGACCAAAGAACTGGAAGTGTCCACATAACTGTTTGTAAGATAATGCTTATAAATTGCATTACATCAGGTAAAAATGGTTGAATTGAAGCTGTAATCCAAGTAAGACCCGTTAAAAAAGCACCTAAACAAAACAAATAATAAAGAAGTTGAACTGTTTGTAAAGTAGGTGTAAAGCCATTTAGAATACAAATAATCAAAGTAATAAATATAAAAAATAGATGTGTATACAAATTAGCTAATATTTTTGTTGTTGGCAAAATACGAATATTGAACACAACTTTTTTCACCAGATACGTATATTCTCTAAAAACATTGGTGGCTGACGTCAGTGAATCTGAGAAAAAGAACCATGGGACAATACCAGTAATTAGAAAAACTATAAAAGGATACTTTCCGTCTGTTAGACCGGCCTTAATCCCGTAACCAAAAACAAACCAATAAGTTAGTACTGTAACCAACGGGTTAATAAACGCCCAAAAGATACCAAAAAAAGAGCCCGCATACCTAGCTTTAAAATCATTTATTGAAAATTGTAATACTAAACGTTTGTTTCTGTAGATATCTCTTACAAAAGAAAAAAGATCTTTAATCATTTGAATTTATTCCTTCCGACACAAATTTATTTGTCTTTTTTGTTAACTTTAGCTATCGTTCGCAAATCTCACCTTCTCAACTTACTTTTATATTATTTAATTAGCAATAATCCTTTAAAAAAAGAAACTTTCCGTTTATAGATTAACAGTACCATTCTACTTAAAAATGCACTATAAATCAAGTTTTCCTATTAATATAATAAGAGAGGCTTAAAGAACTCTTATCTTTTTAGATATTTTTTGTCTTTCTAATCAAAGCAAAAAAAGGCTTAAGCATGAAAATCAAGCTTAAGCCTTAATACGTTGAAAATAAAATGATAGACTTTTGTTTAAGAAATTAAAAAGAAACTTTTTCAGCATTTCCGTTACGTCTTGTTACTAACCCATTTTTACTGTAAAGATAAACATGAGCAGTATAGTTACTTGTACTATTTTGGTGATCTTTTTTATTAACTGTAACTTTATAAGTACCGTTAGATTGTTTAATTGCAGGATACCACTTGATATCTTTTTGATTTTTATCTGTCCAAACAGGAACCTCTAATTTATCAACGCCTGATACAGTATCCACTTCCATAACAACATCAAATGTCCCTTTTGACTTATTGACATTTTGCGTAGAAACTTTTAACACAGGTTCTGTCACCGTAAAAGAATCATTAGAAATCATTTTCATTCTTCCGTTTACCAATTTAACATAAGTATGCACAGTATACGGACCAACAGATTTGTGTTTATTTACATTGACCTTTGTGCTGTAAGAGCCATCTGTATTCCTTTTACCATTATACCAAACTATATCATCTTGCCCATATTCGTTGCTCCAAGTGGCAAAATATACAGCAGCTGGCGTACCAAATGCCCCCATAGTAAACTTCGTTTTTGCTTCAAAATTGATCTCTTTGCCATCTATATTTTGTATAGAAGTTTCACCTGTGATTCCATCAAGTTTTACTTCTGTTGTGCCAATAGAGCTTGCTGTGCGCAATCCATTTTTCCCGTAAAGATAAACATGAACTCTGTAAATACCGTCATTGAAATTATGATTGCTTATTTTGGCTGTTGTTTTATACGTGCCATTTGATTGTAAACTAGCATCATACCACTTTATATCTGACTGATTTGCGACACTCCAAATCGGCACTTGAATTTTGTCCACTCCTGATTTAGAAGAAGGATTAATAATAACATCAAATGTTCCTTTTGAAATATCAACTTTACCGATAGAAGCTTCAAAGCTTGGTTTTGTCACAACAAATGAGTCCTGTGATATAGCTTTCATTGTACCATTAGGCAGTTTAGCATAGGTATGAACGCTGTAATTTCCAGCTGATTTGTGTTTACGTATATCAAACTCTGCTGTATAAGAACCTGCCCCAGTTTTTTTTGCTGTATACCAAACTATATCATCTTGACCGTTCTCATCACTCCACACAGCATGTTGCAAAGCAGTTGGTTCAGCGTATTCACCCATTGATATAGTGGAATTAGCTTTAAATGTTATATCTTTCCCATCTATATCATCAATCATGATCGTTCCACTAGTTCCTTTTAATTTCACTTCAACTGTACCAACAGATCTAGCAGATGATAAATTATTATTAGTATAGAGGTAAGCATGAACTCGATAAATTCCTTGATTATAATTATGATTACTAATCTTTACTCGAGCTTTATATGTTCCATCACTTTGAAGAGTGGCATCATACCATTTAATGTCTGATTGATCCGATTTACTCCAAGAAGGAACTTGAACTTTTTTAACTCCTGATTTTGTTATCGGATTAACGATAACATCAAACCCTCCATTTGAATATTGCCCAATAGAAGCACTCAAAGAAGGTGAAGAAATAGTAAAATTACTGTTATTGAGCATTATTTTAGATGAACTATTTGTACTCATTTGGGCATAGGTATGAACAATATAGGTACCATCTGTTGCGTGATTCGCTATATTTACATTTGTACTCCAAAAGCCGTTACTGTCACGTTTCCCTTCGTACCAAATTAAGTCATCTTGACCATTTTTATCCGACCACACTGCAAAATAGACTTTATATGGTATAAACCTACCAGAATCTACAGTTGCAGAAAGATTCATCATATTTTCTTTACCGTCTATATCTTTAATAGTCGTTTTTCCAGTGACATTCACGCTACCGTCCCAGCCATTTCCAGTAAACAAACCTGTATAATCAGTATTAATATCAAATGGATGGGCGATTCCTGGAAAATAAAAATTAGATGACCATTGCCAAGAAGAATAATCATTGTTCCAGTTTTGTGATGCAGTAGGTGTATAAGGATATTGCGCGACCCAAATATTATTTTTTCCAAATTGATTTACGTTAAAAACACCCCCAGCCTCACTTAACCAACTTCTTGATAGGTAGTAAGCCACATTATTATATCCTAGAGAATTTAACATTTCTTTGAAGGCTTTAGTGTTGGCGTTTAATGAGGAATTTGACATTTTTGACTCTTCTATATCTGAAACCATAACCGTCTCTTTAGGTAAGTTTAGCAATTGCGCTTTGCTTGCAAAATATCTTGCTTCAGCTTGAGCTGAAGCTGTTGAAGTATAATGACTATAATGATAAGCAGATACTTTTAATCCTGCAGCTAAGGCATTTTGAATTTGTGATTGAGCAAATGGATTCAAATATGTTGTTGCTTCCGTCAGCTTGACAACCACCCCTTTTATTCCATAGCCTTTCATCATACGATATTGATCAACTGTAATCGTAGCGTTATGAGAAGACACATCAATAAAGCTAACTGTTGGACGATTTGCTTCTCCGGCATTTACTCGATCAATTGTTGCTCTTGTTTCTCTTTTTGCTCGACTAACGGCTGGAGGATTTAAGTCAGAACGACTTGAGGGTACATTCTCATAATAATCTTCAAAAGACATTATTTCATCTTGTGTAGGTTCAGTAGATTTGTTAACTTCTTGGCTTTCAGTTGTTTCGAAAGTCTGCTCAGATGAGCTAGTACTTATTTCCGACAATAATTGAGAAGACTGTTGTAATTCATTGCTAGATGATACTTCATCCTCAGCACTTACAGGTATTGTGTTAATTGTAGATACACTCAATAGCATTAGCATAATTATATATTTTTTCATAATTTTTATCATTCCCTCATCCTTTTACATACTCAGCATCGACAACTTTTTTACACTATCTTATTTTCTTTATCTTTCCCCAAAATAGCATATAATTTTTCAATCTTCAGCAGTTTTGTCGATAATAATATGCCCAATACTGCCACATATAAGATTCCATAAATTAGAATAAGACAAAAAATATTATTAATAGAGATAACCTTGAATATTAGAAACACAACTATCCATAGAATAAGATTGAATACTATTATCTTCACTATTTCTTTATTGATTAGATTGAATAAAATCTTTTTCATAAATAAAGCTGAAATCAACATAGTAAAAAATGTACATAAAATACTTGAAATTGCTGTTCCTATAATTCCATAATAATTCGTCAAAATAATACAAGCAGTGATGTCAAGTACTAACATTATTAACGCCAGCCATGTTGAGAACTTTTTCTCGTTTGTAGAAGAAATGATCATGTTCGTCATTACTGCTACGCCCATAAAAAAGTGTGAAAATGCGAGGATAGCTAATGTCATAGTCGCTTCTTTATACTCTGGACTGTAAAAAACAGATAGTAATGTACCGCTTGATGCAGAAATTATGCAAGTTATCGGCATAATAAATGCAACTATAATTAACATCATATCACGAACTGTCTTTTTCATCCGGTCAATATTTCCAGCAACATACATTGCAGTGGTCGTTGGCAAAATAATCGTAAAAAATGCAGATAACAAGAAATAAGAAACTTTACCAAAATTTACGGCTCCAGTGTAATAACCTGCCATGTCCTTATCAGCAACCACTGATTTAACGACTAAAGTATCCACACTTAACACTACCGAAACAATAATAAAGAATAAAGAAAAGCTAAAGACACTGTGTATATAACTTTTGAAAGGTATCTTCGCTTTAAAATCAGCTATAAGATCTCTTCGATTCCTAATAATGGTAATAATCCCAACAATTAGCGCTACAAATATCGCAAATAAGAACCCCATAACTGTACCAATAACAGGATCCGTAAACACATAAATAACAAATGGGATTACGCTTAATTTTGCAATCGCATAAAAAATGCCTATCCAAGCACTCGAAACAAAATGTTTCAAACCATCATTGATTCCCAACGATAACACATAAATACCATTAATTGGAATAATAAACGCTACATACTTCAAATAAACCGAAAAGGACTGATCATTTAAAACATTTGCAAAAACTGGCGCACCAAAAAAATTTATTGAAAACAGAACACTAATCAGAAGAAGTTGAAATACTAAACTTTTCAGTAATAAATCTTTAATATTATATCTTTTTTTTGATAATTCTTTGGAAAGAGACTGTCTGACACCATTATTCAAAAACAAATACTCAAAATCCAAAATAGTAATAATCGTACCTACTATACCATACTGAGCAGGTGTCATTACTGAGCCCAAAAAGTAATGCATGATATAACCGGTCAAGACAAATAAAACATTATAAATGATATTAAAAAGTAATCCTTGATACATAGGGCTTCTCCTCAATTTCTTTCATGATTGATTCATTCACTCAGCTTTTATGGTCACTATAATCTTCCCTTAAATAATCGGAGGTAATTTAGGAAAGATTATCAAAAATCTGTTTATATTTTTTACCGATTTCAATAAAATCAAATTCTTCTGCTTTTAACCTTGCCTTTTTCCCCATATCTAAACGCCTGTTCCTCTCACTTAATAATTCGTTTAACTTACTTTCCAATTCTTGAACATCGCTAGGTTCAACCAAAAAGCCATTCACATTATCTTCAACAGCTTCATTAATTCCTCCTACATCGGAAGCAACAACGGGTACTCCTGAAGCCATCGCTTCTATCAAAGCAACAGGCAGACCATCTTTATCTCCGTCTTTTGCAACAACAGATGGTACACAAAAAATGTCACAGGACGCATTGATAACCGCAAGTTCATCTTTATTCTTAGAACCAACAAACCGAATATCAGCTTGTACATGGTTAGCTTCCTGCATTAACACTTCTTTTTCTGGTCCATCTCCTACAATAATTAAAACGGCGTCAATTTTTGCCATAGCCCGAATTAAATACTTTGCGCCTTTTTTTTCTGCAAGTCGCCCTACAAATAAAATGACTGGCTTACCATTAGTTTCAAAAAAATTATCTTGTCGATATTTAGGTGAAAATTTCGTTAAATCGACACCCATAGGAATTACTTCTGCTTTTTCATACCTATATTCTTTTTCCAGATGTTCTTTTAGATCTTTTGACACAACGGTTACAGCTGACGCTTTTAATAACGTTCTCATTTTCATTTTTTTAATAAAG
The DNA here is from genome assembly GCF_001730315.1 of Enterococcus ureilyticus. Classification (GTDB taxonomy): domain Bacteria; phylum Bacillota; class Bacilli; order Lactobacillales; family Enterococcaceae; genus Enterococcus_L; species Enterococcus_L ureilyticus. The sequence goes on along the minus strand of NZ_MIKC01000034.1, from coordinate 50,147 downwards.
CCTTTGTTCAAAGAAGTAACATCGCCACCAAGACCAGTCAAAACGAAGGGCTTTTTAAAAAACTGTTGGATAATTCCTTGTGGAATCAACCAGTTTGAATGAACAGCATCCACTTTTTTCATTTCTTTTCGAATAGCAAAATACATTGCGATAAACATAAATGGAACAAGTAATGCTCTAGATTTTTTTTCTTTGATACGAGGAACGATTGCGCCAGGATAAGCCAACGTCTCTAGCTTCTTTATCGGAAAATAACGATAACGAACAACATGCAATCCTTCCATCTCTTCTTTGTTCAACGCTCCATATGTACTAGGAACTAAAACAGTGACATCATAGTATTTTGCATATTCTTTACATAAGTCATAAATAAACTTAGGTTCCGTATCATCTTGCCATCTAGGAAAAGTGGAAGCTGTGACTAGTAATTTTTTCATTTAGCATTCCTTTCTACTTCTAGAAAATAATCAATCAAATATTTTACGCCATCAGTAATTGAAATCATATTTTTATTGTCGGTAATTTCAAGATAACGTTGAATATCTAAAACACTAAAATCTACATCAACGTCTCGACTTTCTTTGTATTCAATATTAAATTTTTTCCCTGAAACTTGTTCTATAATTTCTATAATCTCAATAATTGAATGGCCTTTACCATAACCTAAATTAAACAGTTTATTTTTACCTTCATAATTTGAAATACTTAAGATCCCCTTAATCGCATCGTCTATATAAATATAATCTCTAACAATATTACCATCACCAAAAACAGTGATACCAATATCATTAATTATATTGTAGGTAAATTTAGTAATTATGCCAAGACTCCCTAGTGGATTTTGACCTGGACCATAGGGATTTGCCAAACGAACAATCCTATAATCCAATCCAAACTCACTTCCATAAAGTTGTAAGTACTTCTCAATAGTCAGTTTTTGGACGCCATAAGAACTAATCGGATTGGTGGGATCATCCTCTTTAAATGGTTTACCTAAACTTTTACCGTACACTGTTCCACCAGAGGATATAAATATTACTTTTTTCACATTATTTATTTTACAAGCATCAAACAGTCGCAATGAAGCAGCTACATTTTCATCTAATTCTTGCGCAAAACTGATTTCCGTAGAAGGAATCGTTGTACTTATCAAATGAAAAACAACATCTATTTCTTTTGTTAAGCTACAAAAATCATAATCTCTTGAAAAAATACCTGATACAAACTCAAATCGACCATCTTCATCATCGCTATTATTAAAATTAGAAAAATTACGATCAAATAGACGAATTTTCCCCTTTTCTTCAATTAATTCTTTTGCTATCTTTTTTCCTATAAATCCTGAAGCGCCCAAAATCAAATAATTCATTCATACACTCCCTTTCCAGCCGTTACTTGAAAAATCTTACTAGAGAGACTAAATAATGACGCTTGTCGTTCATTTTTTCGTTGTTTCTTAAGTGAACTACAAATTAGTCTCTTCACTATTTAATGCTTACGATGGTGTTTACTATGATTGGTTTGTATCTTTCTTAAAAGACCAACAAATGAAATACCACCTAAGATAGACAGTATTTGTAAGACTGGTATTGCCCCACTACTATAGTAATAAAGACGACTCATCGTATCTCCAGAGACCCAAGAATATGCCCAAGCAATTCCAAAAAGTAAAACAGCATAAGAGAGGATTAGACCAAGTCCAACTAAAAAAACAGTAATATTTTTTTCTGAATAATCTTTTTTTATAAGGCGCACACCTGAATAAAGGAATCCAATCATTGCAATCAGAATGACGATTGGACTAGTCCATTTATAGAGAGAAATAATACCATTTATTCTTTTTGCCATATAAGTAACTGGCTTATTAAACTCAGCTTCTGGTGTTCCTATGGGATAATTTAAAGGGAAATTAATCAACATTTCAATTTCTCTAACTGCTTCTGGGTCACCACTTACAGTTGTTAAGCTATGCCCAGGATTTATTCCGTCTAACCCAATGCCATATCTAGAATAAAATACATTTTCCCGTAGTGTATGTTTCATTTTAGGAAATACATTTCTCCTTATGTCACTCCAAGTTTTTGCAGGAGAGGATGCTGAAACAGATAGCCCCTCTGATCTTCTAGTTAGCTGTCCTTGGTCAAACGCTTCCGATAATTCTTCGTGAACTTTTTTAAAGTACTCGTCTGTTACTTTTCCACCTTTTTCACTTTTACCATCAACGATCATCTCTTGTCGATAACCTTGTTCAGCTCGTGCAACTGCTAAACGTAAATCCCAAACAATATTCCCACCAAATATTTCGTGATCTCCACTATCTTCCATCTCAACAGTCATTCCATTTTCAGGATCGTAAAGCCAATCTACTTCTTTTGAAATTTTATTTAATGTAGGGGAGGCTGATAATGCTTCTCTAAAGGTATCTTCTGAAACCCAAATATATTCTTGATTACGTCCGTCATCAATTGAAATCAAATCTGACACAACATTTTTAAAATTTGTTTGCGTATAATCATTAACTGTAAAAACGCCATATTTTTGTAAATTCTGATAACTGATTGCATAAGTACAACCTTGTAAAACTAGAATAGGAATGACAAGAAACATTATTCGATAAACTTTTTCTTTCCAAGGCCTTTTAATAAAAACTAGGAAAATAAAGGTGATTAAAAGAGCCGTGAAGAAAAGTGGTTTTAACCACACACTATCTTCTCGTAGATAAGTAAAGGAACTAAATGAGATCCCTGCTAATAATGCCCAAAAAATCAAGATTTTTTTCGAACGATTTCTGTATAGAAACAATCCAATTAAACTAGCTAATACCAATAATATAAGAGGCATCAATAAAGCATCTCGATACAATCGAAAGCCAAAATGCTTATCTAACATAACTGGACTATAAAGTAAATACAAGTAAATCAATGATTGTCCATATTTATTTTTGACAATTGGAGCAAGAGCGTAAACTAATGCTAGACACGAAGTAATGAATAATAGCATTAGACCTAATGGATAAGGAATTGAGAATTTATTTAGTAATACATAGAAAAAGGAAAACATTGGATTTTTAACGATAGTAATAAAATCGTAATCTCCAAACCAATTACCTTTAATAAATTCAGTAGCTTGAACGACAAACACATGCTCATCAACACCCTTACCAGCCAAAGTAACAGGTGGTATTTTAAATTGAATTATCACTCTGACAAGAGTTAATCCTACGAGTATCATTAACAATATAAAATTAGTTTTCCTTTTATTTGCAAAAATACCCTTTATCCTTGCTAACATTAATTTTTTCACCAGTCTTTCAAAAATTTTAAATTTACCTAATCATTAATTTATACACAAGAAAATCTTTAAAAATAGCGGTTCAATTTAATTTAGTATTTAACTTTGAATAGTCTAAATGATTTAGATAATTAACCAATAAAAAACTTTTCATTTTTATAATTAAAATTGAAACAATAGCATCTGCTTTGTTCCAATTTTCATCACTATTTTATTATACTCTCTTTATAACTTAGTTAAACACTGTTAGTCTTTATTCGTTTGATCGTAATCCATTTTTCTCACTCTATATTGTATATCTTCTAAAATTTTTCTATTCGCAGAAATCAAATCTGCTTGTAAGCCAATAACAAATGTTTGGAAACCAATTAATAATAGTATACTCGCTAAAATAAGGGATTGAATGTGACCATTTCCTGTCCCCATGATGAAGAATATAAGAAAACGAATTCCTATAATAGCACCTACTCCAAACAATACACTCCCTAGAAATGTAAAAAACATTAACGGTTTATACATCATAAATGCACGAAGGATCGTTAACATTGATTTTTTGACGTAACCAAACATGCTACTAAACAATCTTGATGGTCTTAATTCGCCATTCGTTCTAATCGGAACAGAAGTCATTGAAATCTTATTTCTACCAGCTTGAACAATGGTCTCTAAGGTGTAGGTATACTCATTAGCAACGTTCATTTGCATAGCAGCTTCTCTACTATATGCTCGAAATCCACTCGGTGCATCCGGAATATCTGATTTTGAAGCTTTTCTAACAACCCAACTACCAAATTTTTGTAATTTCTTCTTTAAAGGTGAAAAGTGTTCTGTTTCAGCGATTGGTCGTTCTCCAATCACAATATCTGCTTTTTCTTCTAAAATCGGTTGTACTAATTTTTCAATATCTGAACCATTGTATTGATTATCTGCATCCGTGTTCACAATAATATCAGCTCCATTACGTAAGCAAGCATCTATACCCGCCATAAAGCCTTTTGCCAACCCTTTATTGCGTTTAAAATTCACAATATGGTTAACACCCCATTTTCTTGCAACTTCAACAGTATTGTCTTTACTTCCATCATTGATAATCAGCACTTCAATATCATCAATTCCATTGATTTCCTTTGGCAAATCATTCAATGCAATTTCCAGTGTTTCTGCTTCATTATAACAAGGAATTTGAATTATTAATTTCATTAATTTCATCCTTCTTTTGTCTATTTTATCTTTGGCAAATATCCCTTGAAAGAATACCACGTCTTACTTTCTATTTCAAGCAAGCATACATATCCTTGTGACTGCAGTATCCATTGATATTTTGCTGTATAGATTCTAAGCTATGCCTTAATCGCGATTAAATATGTCTCGTGTATAGATTTTATTTAATACATCTAACAGATCGTTTTCTATACGATTTGTTACAATGACATCTGACTCATTTTTAAACTCTTGTAATTCTTTGACCACTCTTGAATTATAAAATGTATCTTCCTCAAAAGTAGGCTCATAAACGATAACCTCAACACCTTTAGCTTTTATTCGCTTCATGATGCCTTGAATAGACGAATATCTAAAATTATCAGAATTCGATTTCATTGTTAAACGATAAATTCCTACAACGCTAGGTTTTTTAGCTAATATTTGATTTGCTATGAAATCTTTACGCGTTGTATTCGCATCCACAATCGCTCCAATTATGTTATTAGGAACCTTATCATAATTCGCACGTAATTGTTTTGTATCTTTAGGTAAGCAATAACCGCCATATCCGAAGGAAGGATTATTATAATGCGAACCAATTCTTGGATCTAATCCAACACCTTCAATGATTTGTTTTGCATCTAATCCTCTAACCTCAGCATAAGTGTCCAATTCATTAAAGTAAGCTACTCTTAAGGCTAAATAAGTATTAGAAAATAGTTTTATCGCTTCGGCTTCTGTAGCATGAGTCAACAACACTTCGGCATTCTTTTCAACAGTATTTTCCAAAAACATTGCTGAAATTTGTTCCCCACGTTCAGAACATTCCCCCACAATGATTCTTGAAGGATAAAGATTATCATATAATGCTCGACCTTCTCGTAAAAATTCAGGTGAAAAAATGATATTTTCAGTTTGATACTTTTTCTTCAAAGTATCTGTATAGCCAACAGGTACAGTTGATTTTATAATAAATACAGCATCTTTACGAATAGCAAGCGCTCGTTCAATAACATTTTCAACAGTAGATGTATCAAAATAATTTTTTTCTTCATTATAGTCTGTTGGCGTCGCAATAATTAAATATTCTCCAAATCTTACCGCCTCTTCAAAATCCTTTGAAAAATCGATATTTAAATCATTTCTATCTAGAAACGTATGTATTTCTGTATCTTCTAAAGGAGAAATGCCTTCATTTAATAAGTCAATTTTTTCGTCAACAATATCATAAGCCTTCACCTGTTCCTTTTGACTTAGCAATAACGCATTGGCAAGTCCAACATATCCTAAACCAAAAATAGAAATCTTTTTCATTCTGTATTTCCTCCAATCAGTATCCTTTTATGAATTCAATTCAATAATTATAACGTAGATATTAGTAAAATAAAAGATACTATAGTTTAAATACCGTTTCCGGCTAACACAATGAACTATGTATGAGGCAAGCAAAGTGTTTTCTACTTGCCTTTTTCTAAATTAATCCAACATCATTTGCAACGCTTCTTGCCAAGTCGGAATTTCAAATCCTAAGGCTTTCGCTTTACTAATATCCATCACCGAATATTTAGGTCGAATTGCTTTTTGTGGAAATTTACTTGAGTCAACTGGTAGGACTTCTACTTTGGTATCTTTCAAAATTTCCTTTGCAAATTCATACCAGCTGCAGCTATTATCATTTGACAGATGGTATACGCCATAGGGAGCATTTTCTTTTATGACAAACACCATAAATTCTGCTAAGGTTCTAGTCCAGGTCGGACGTCCAAATTGATCATTGACTACCGTCAATTGATCCCGCGTTTCAGCTAATTTTTGCATTGTAAAAACAAAATTATGACCATACTGGCCAAACACCCAAGAAGTCCGTATAATGTAATATTTTTCCATCGATTTTTGAACGATTTGTTCCCCTAGCAATTTTGTACGGCCGTACTCATTTTGAGGATTTGTTTGATCATCAACCTTATACATCTCTTCTTTTTTTGTGCCATCAAATACATAATCTGTACTGATATAAACTAACGTTGCATCGACAGCCTTGGCAGCATCGACTACATTTTGTGTTCCCTCTACATTAATTTTTTCATCTAGCTCTTTTCCTTCATCCTCAGCTTTGTCCACTGCAGTATAGGCTGCACAATGATAAATCAATTCAGGTTTTAAATCAGTAATAAACGCCATTGTCTGTTCCGCATTTGTAATATCCATTTCTTTTGAGTCAGTCGAAACATATTCTAATCCTTGTTCATCCAATAAATGACGCAATTCTGTTCCTAATTGGCCATTGCCACCAGTTAAAAGTATCATGGTTATTTCCTCCCTCAAGAAAAAAAGCAGGACTTCTCCTGCCTTACTAATTTTTATTTCAGTCACTGTGTCAAAGAGCGTTAACTTTTTTTATCACAAGCTACTGCCCATTTTTAGCATAATTTGCTTCTACAGCAGCTTTATCAGCTGTCCACCAATCAGAATTTTCTGTATACCATTGAATTGTATCAGCTAATCCATCACGGAAGTTCGTAAATTCTGGTGTCCAACCTAATTCTTCGCGTAATTTTGAAGAATCGATTGCATAACGTAAATCATGTCCTGGACGATCATTTACATGCTCATAAGCATCTTTGGGTTGCCCCATTAGCTCTAAAATCAGTTCCATTACAGCTTTATTATCTTCTTCTCCATCAGCACCAATCAAATACGTTTCACCAAGCTTGCCTTTTGTTAAGATTGTCCAAACTGCTGAAGAATGGTCATTTGTATGAATCCAATCACGGACATTTTTACCGGCACCGTATAATTTTGGTGTGATTCCGCTTAAAACATTGGTAATTTGACGCGGAATAAATTTTTCAATATGTTGGTAGGGACCATAATTATTTGAACAATTAGAAATCGTTGCTTTCAGTCCAAACGAACGTCCCCAAGCTTTTACTAATAAATCTGACCCTGCTTTCGTTGAAGAATAAGGACTAGATGGGTTATAAGGTGTTTCAGCTGTGAATTTTTCGCCTTCCCCCTCACCATGTCCTGGTAAGTCTTCACGTAATGGTAAATCCCCATACACTTCATCTGTGGAAACATGGTGATAACGTACGTCGTGTTTACGACATGCTTCAATTAGTGTATATGTCCCAATGATATTAGTTTGTACGAAAGGAAATGGGTCATTCAATGAGTTGTCATTATGAGATTCTGCTGCATAGTGAACCACAGCATCTGTATTTTTGACCAAACGATCAACCAATTCAGCATCTGCTATATCTCCGACAACTAATTCAACGCGATCGGTTGGTAATCCTTCAAGATTTTTTTCGTTCCCAGCATATGTCAACTTATCTAATACAGTAACATGAACTTCGGGATGATTGTTCACTACATAATGAACAAAGTTTGATCCGATGAAACCAGCTCCACCAGTAACAATAATGTTTTTCATCTTCAAGCTCGCTCCTAGTCTTTTATATTTCACCGTAAATAAACGGATTTTCTGATTCAAATTCTTTTAAGGTTGGATGCTTCTTGTCTTTTTCAGATGTGATTGCTTTTTCAATAGCAATCGGCCATTCAATTGCTAAATCAGGATCATCAAAGGCAATCCCACCGTCAGCCGCTGCATTATAATAATTATCACACTTATACATAAAGTTAACATCTGGCGTCAAAGTAACAAAGCCATGTGCATAGCCTTTAGGAACTAATAATTGACGATGATTATGTTCTGATAGAATATACCCTTCCCATTGTCCATAAGTTGGGCTTCCTTTTCGGATATCAACGATGACGTCTAGCACCGCACCAGTAACTACACGAATCAATTTGGTTTGAGCGGCTTCACCTTTTTGAAAGTGCAACCCACGTAGTACACCGGCTTCACTGGATAACGAGTGATTGTCTTGGACAAAATCGAAATCTAATCCTTGTTCAGTAAACTTTTCTTTAGAATAGCTTTCAGTGAAAAAACCACGATGGTCTCCAAAAACGTCCATTTCGATTATTTTTACATCTTTCAGCTTAGTATCCATAATTTTCATTATCTATTCGCCCCTACTCTGTTTCTGCTAATCGTAATAAGTATTGTCCGTAACCATTTTTTTTCAGAGGTTGGGCCAATTCAACTAATTGTTCTTTCGTGATGTACTTCATTCGATAAGCAATTTCTTCTAAACAAGCTACCTTTAAATTTTGGCGCTTTTCAATTGTTTCAATAAATGTTGATGCTTCTAAAAGAGACTCATGGGTGCCAGTATCTAACCAAGCAAAACCACGACCCATCAATTCAACAGATAGATTATTTTTTTCCAAATAAACTTTATTGACGTCTGTGATTTCTAGTTCACCACGATCAGATGGTTTTATGTTTTTGGCAATCTCGATTACCTCATTATCATAAAAATACAGACCTGTTACGGCATAATTTGATTTTGGTTTCTCTGGTTTTTCCTCTATAGAAAGAGCTTGCATATTATTGTCAAATTCAACAACACCAAATCGTTCTGGATCATTTACGTGATAGCCAAAAACAGTAGCGCCATTTTCTTTTGACGCAGCACGCTGCAGCATATTAGATAGACCGCCACCGTAGTATATGTTATCGCCTAGAACAAGACAAACACTATCGTCACCAATAAATTCTTCACCAATAATAAACGCTTGCGCTAGTCCATCTGGGCTTTCTTGTACTGCATATTCAATATGGATTCCAAGATCTTTCCCATCACCAAACAAACTTTCAAAACGTGGAGTATCATCTGGAGTTGAGATAATCAAAATTTCATTGATTCCAGCCAACATCAAGGTTGACATTGGGTAATAAATCATTGGTTTGTCATAAATCGGCATTAATTGTTTTGAGGTTGCCTTTGTTAATGGGTATAGTCTTGTTCCACTTCCGCCAGCTAAAATTATTCCTTTCATGGAAAAACTCCTTTAATTTATTTATTTCGTTTAATTGCTTACGCCACTAAACATTATCGCATTATCATAGAGACTTGTCATGCTTTTTGAGGTTATTTTACAAAACTGTAAAATAACTCTCATTTTACTTTCAGTATTTTTCTCCCTATAAGAGCGATAATGAGTGCCATTCGCCATTTTAATTGCTGATAGCGACTTGCGCCTGTATCAATTTCACTTGCATTACTAGCATGTCTGCGATAAAGAGTAAGTTTTTGTGGAATCATCGCACTTTTGTTTTTTGATGCAGCAATTAGACCAATCCACATGTCATGCATCGGCACATTATTAGGAATGGGTAGTATTTCCTTTTTTAAGGTCCCACGAAACGCCATACCAGCTCCAATGTACTTATTCTTAACGATATTATGAATAAACCCAAGTTTTACATTACGATAATCAAAATAAGAGGCTTCTATTACATCAAGACTCTCATTTACGATCACTAAATCACTAATTACCAAATCTATTTTTGGATGCTTTTGGAAGAAAGCTATTATTATTTGAACCTTTTCTGGTAACCAAACGTCATCTTGGTCTGCTAAAAAAACAAACTCTCCTTGACTTTGTTTAATTGCAAACTCAAAATTAGCGATTACGCCTTTTCCAGGACCTTTAAAAAACTTGATCCGCTGATCTTGCTCCTGATAGTTTTTAATGATATTCAACGTTTCATCTACAGATCCATCATCAGATATTATCAGCTCATCAGAAGGTCCTATTTGAGGCAAAATACTAACAAGTTGTTCTTCTAAATATTTTTCACCATTGTATGTAGCAATACAAACTGAGATCATTTACTTTCCTTTCATTAATGTTCGATATTCTAAGAATGTTCGGCGCCAAATGTTACGATTTTTAACAAATAAAAATTGCTTGACTGCTCTCAAAAACAAATGCCTTCTGTGAGTATAAAATTTATCTTGATCGTATTTTTGATAGAACAACGTTTCTGCACGAATAATCGATTCATACCTTTGACTACTGACCGTTTTATAATCTAACACAGATAAGTCATGCATCAGTTGATGGTCTAAAACGCTGATTTTTTTATTTAGCTGGTGTATTTTCCAAAAAAGCCAATGATCTAAAAAATCCAAAGGAAAAGCTGTGTTAAATGGCGCAATCTTGTCGAGCATCTCTTTTGAAATAGCCGTCCCTGAGTTGATCCCCATGATAGGTTCTGAATAGACACCGACTTTTGGTAACTTAGAGTCACGTCCAATATATTGATCGGAAAATACCGGTGATATCTGTCTCCCATGAGAATGAATAATTGGAACATAGGCGCCAATAGCTTGATTTACTTTTAAATTCAATAATGTCTCAATATAAGTATCATCTAAGAGGGTATCTTGATCCAGTAACAGCAATAAATCGCCTTGAATCTTTTTAAGATACAGACTTCCTTTATTGTATGCCTCAGCTAAGCCTGGATTTGTTTTATCATGGATATACAGGACATTTTCTTTATGAAAAAATTTATTACCTTGTATTTTTTCACTATTATCGTAAACGAATAAATAAACAGACTTATTCTTCTTAATCGCTTTTTTGATAATTTCATAACTGGGGGTTTGTGAAAATTCTGTTCGATATAGAACCAGTGTAATGACTAATTTGTTCTCCACTAGAAAAACCTCCAGCCCCATTTATTAAAGAATTTGACCATTGATTGTAAGAAGATTTTAAATAACTTTTTATTTTTGTGTGCCCCTTTTTCGTATAAATGAATCACCGTTTCAAAAGGTGTATACAAAATTTTATATCCTGCCTTTCCAAAACTCATACAAAGATCGTTGTCTTCAAAATACATAAAGAATCGCTCATCAAAACCACCAATTTGCTTGAATTTATCGACATCAACGACCATTAAACAACCTGATCCCATTTTGATATAAGAAGTTTTATCCTCTGGCAAATCGCGGCATTCATAGTAACTCAAGCGTTTATTAAATAGTTTCTTAACAGATTGAAACGGAATAAAACGAAGCATATAATCAAACACATCTAATTTTTGTCGGACTAAATACTGGGTTGTTCCATCTGAATTTAGTACCTTAGGGCAAACAGCGGCCAATTGCTCTTCTTTTTTTATCCGTTGCATCATCTTGTCTAAAGTATCTTTGGTAATCAAAACATCTGGATTAAAAATAACACCATAACTAGTTTCTACCTCTTGTAAAACCTGATTATGTCCATAGCCAAAGCCTTTATTTTCTTTACAAGCATGCAGTGTAATAAACGAACCATAGCGCTCTAATTTATTTAGATAACTTTGCTCTGACCCATTGTCAAATATATGTATGTCATATTTTGATTTGAACCCTAATTCATTTTTTAAATTATCAAGCACATCAAAAATATGACGGCTATTGTGTGTAACAATGGAAATCGTTATGCTATCATTCATATTTTTGCCCCTCGTTTACAATAAAATCAGGTAAATCATTCAATTTTAAACTGTTTAGCTATATCTTTAGCACACTTGTTAGACGACTAAAACACGCTGTATTGTTTCCATGAATCATTGAACTCACGAGAGGGGAGAAAACTTATTATGTTTTGTCCCGCTCTCACCTTTACTCAGTCTACAAATTATAACAGAGCTTAATAAATCTAAAAAGAAATGCATCGATTATTCACTTTTTCTTAGAATGCTTGCCTAAGCGTTTTTCCATTTGCTGTTGACGGAACTCACGATTTCCAAACATACGTAAAATATACATCAGTGGTTGATGATTTTCACCAACTAAACCAATCATTTCAATAAATAGCTCTAAACCGATTGCGCTGACGGCAATCAATAAAATGGATCCTAAATTACTTGCATAGCTAAACAGCAAAGCCACAAACGAAAAGACTAACGCTAAACCATAAATAGTCATAACTGCCCCTTTGTGTGAAAAACCTAGTGACAGCAAACGATGGTGTAAATGCATTTTATCCGCTGAAGAGATCGGTCGTTTGTTCATTAAGCGTCGAATAATTGCATAGACGGTATCTGTGATCGGTACACCTAAAATGATCATAGGTGTAATGACTGTAATAAACGTAGCATTTTTCAATCCCTGCAATGACATGACCGCAATCATAAAGCCTAAAAACAAAGCCCCAGTATCACCTAGAAACACCTTAGCAGGATAAAAATTATAAGGAAAAAATCCTGCAATACTAGCGACTAAAACAAAAATTACAATTGGAATAAAAACCGTTTTCGCATGGAGGAAAAAATAACCAATTACACCAATTGTTGTTAAACTGATAATGGAAACACCTGATGCTAAGCCATCTAGTCCATCGATCAAATTGATCGCATTAGTGATTGCTAGTATCCAAAATAACGTTAGTGGTAAGCTAAACCAACGTAGGTCGATTTGACCGAAAAAAGGTAAGCTCACAAAATCGATTCGAATCTCTGCTACAAAGTAGATAACTAAGGCACCTAGTAAGATACCCACTGTTTTTTTCTTTGGAGATAACTCATAAATGTCATCGATCAAGCCTGTCACCACTACTATTCCTGCGCCCAAAAGAATCGGCCATATATAATCTATGGGAATAATCGACTGAAATAATACTAAACAAGAAAACGAAAAAACAAAATAAATACCCAAGCCTCCAGCTGTCGGCATATTTTTTGTATTTATCCTTCTTTCACTTGGCGCATCATATGCCCCTATTCTAAAAGCCAACAGCTTTACTATTGGCGTTACAATCAACGATAAGATAAACGTCAGAAATAGACGAATCACAATTTCATAAATAAACATCGACATGATGACCCTACTTTCTTAATGTACATCGTATATTATACCGAATCATTCAACATTTACAAGTTGGAACAGGTGTTTCCGCTGAAGAAGAAAGTCTAATCTCTTATTCTTTTGTTGAATCAAGCAGATTCAGTCTATTTCTTTGATTTTTCTTTAATCTTATCTACTAGACGATTGATCAAGCCATAGCGGTGTTGAATTTTTTCGTTTGATAGATACTCTTTGACTACTGCATTGATAATACCGCCCAAAATAATGATTGTTGCTGCAAAATTCAGCCATAACATCAGGATAATGAAACTTCCAATGATTTGATAGCTGGCGATTTTTGAGCTGAAATATTTGATATATATCCCAAAAGCTTGTGAAAGCAACATCCAACCGACCGTTGCAAAAACAGCACCTGGAATAATCGAACGAAAACTCAGCTTCGCATTAGGAACAACTCGATAAATCAGACACATAATGACAAGTAAAACCAATGACGTAATCGGCCACTTCAACGCTTGGAAGGTATCAATAAAATCAGTTGAAAAATGCAGTATTGGTTGCAGCAAATCTAAAATCGTTTTACCTAAACCTAAAACACCCACAACACCAACGATTGCAATCATAAACAAGAGAATCACAAGTAAAGACATAATACGAACAATAATAAAGTTTTTACGTTGTTCAACACCAAAAGCTTTATTCATTGCCGTCTGCAATGCATTGATACTTTGACTAGCACTCCATAAAGCCGCCAACGCAGAGATTGACAGCAATCCGCCCGAACGTTGTGTAAGCAAAGATTGAATTGCTGGTTTTAAGTCATCGAAAATGGCCTTAGGGATTGCTTCTGCAATGTAAGGCAAGACTTCGTTTGGATCGATATGTAAGTACGGCAGCAAATTCCCCACCGCAATCAATAGAGGAAACAGGGACAAAAGTAAATAATAAGCTACCACGACCGACGTATTGCCAATCTCTGAATCAACCATGCGATGCTGTGTTGTTTCAATAAAACGCATAAGGTTTTCATTTTTTTTTACTTTGTCCACCAGTTTCATAAAATTCTCCTCTAATCGATTAGTATGTTCCTTCTTCTCCTTGAGAAGTTAAAATTTTAGGACCATCTTTTGTTATAGCTAGTGTATGTTCAAATTGACAACTTATGCCACCATCTAAAGTATATGCTGTCCAGCCATTTGGATCCATTTTCATACGCCAAGTTCCTGTGTTGATCATAGGCTCGATCGTAATGACCATTCCTTCTTTCAAGCGTAACCCTTTACCAGCCTCGCCATAATGAGGAATAACCGGGCTTTCATGAATGGTCGGTCCAATGCCATGGCCTACAAAGTCTCTTACTACAGATAGATCTTCACTTTCTACGTATGTTTGAATTGCGTGTCCAATATCTCCAATGCGATTACCGACTTTTGCTTGCTCAATCCCTAAATAGAGAGCTTTTTTAGTGACTGCCATCAAATGATCTAATTCTGGCGTAGAGTTGCCCACTACATAAGCCCAGCAAGAATCTGAAACTGCTCCTTTTAGATCGATACACATGTCAACTTTGATCAAATCGCCGTCTTTTAACGGTTTTTTCCGAGGAAAGCCATGACAAATTTCATCATTGATACTGCAACATGTTGCATATTTGTAATCTTCAAACCCAATTTGTGCTGCAATTCCACCACGGCTTTCAATAAAGTCTCTAACAAATACTTCAATATCCCAACTCGTCACTCCTGGTTTTATAAACGTACGTAAGTGACGGTGTACATCTGCCAATAATTCTCCAGATTCATCCATCATTTCAATTTCTCTTGGTGATTTTAGTGTAATCATTTACTATCGTCCTCCTAAATTTAAAAGCTGAAAGAGCTTGGTCCGCCTTGACTGGAAAATAAAAAAATAAATCTGGTGCTCCTTACCACAACTATTTTTATCTTTTTCCCGAAACCTTCAATCCATAGAGTTTTAGCTCTTAGGAATTGATACGATTGGGGCAGCGCTTAGTGACTAGCCCACGTAGCTAGATAATCTTTATCTAAGAGTATTTTATCATATTTTATGAAAATTTCACTGAAAAGTAGTTGTTAAAAATCGTTTACTTTCAAATTCCCTCCTCTCGCCTTCCATAAACGGTGCTATATAAGCCGATTCTTCTCCTCTAAGAATCATTTTGTAATTTACATGTCCTTTGTTCTTCTGATATAATCAAAGTGGTATTATTTGAAGGAGGAAATCCAATGACCTTAGCTAAAATCGTTTATGCAAGCATGACTGGAAATACAGAAGAAATCGCAGATATCGTCGCTGAAGCCTTTGAAAATTTAGATATTGAAGTTGAAATCAACGAGTGTACTCAAGTTGATCCTGAGGACTTTGAAGATGCAGATATTTGTGTTGTCGCAACCTATACTTATGGTGATGGCGAATTACCAGATGAAATCGTCGATTTCTATGAAGAGTTACAAGAAATCGATTTATCTGGAAAAACATATGGTGTCTGCGGTTCTGGCGATACATTTTACGATGATTTTTGCAAATCAGTAGATGATTTTGATGCTGTTTTCACAAAAATTGGGGCTGTAAAAGGCGCAGAAAGTGTAAAAGTCGATCTAGCAGCTGAAGAGGAAGATATTCAAAATCTTGAAGCCTTTGCTAAAAAGTTATCAGAAGCAGTAAAATAAAAAATCGAACAAATGGAGGCAGGAATAAAACTTAATGGGTTTTACTCCTGCCTCCTCTTTCAATTAGGTTTAAATATCGATATCGATTGGCTCTTCCCGCTGTAAAATCTGATCGATCGCTTCTTTCATCAACTGTTCAATTTGTTGATCACTTGGACGAATGATGCCAGAAGTCATCAAGGCTGCGATGCCTGTTGCAACGATCCATGTGCCCATATGAAGTGAATTGATTTGTGTATCACTTAGTTTCTTATACACAGGATCTTGCTTGACTGCATTCGAAAAGTAACTATAGGAAAATTCCTGCATTCTTTTTCCGCCGCCATATTCTTCTAAATACAACGAACGATATAATTTGCTTTCATTTTTAGCAAAGTGAATATAATTCAAGGCTAGATCCACAATTGTATTTCCAGTATGAGTCACAGGGAATACTTCTTTTGCTAAATATTGATGAATCTTTTCAAATAGCTCTTCTTTTAAATCATCCATATTTTTAAATTCTAAGTAAATTGGTTGTGTTGAGCATTTCATTTTGGTTGCAATGTTCCGTGCGGTGAATTTCGAAAAGCCTTCAGTGGCCACTACTTCGTATGCAGCATTTAAAATCTGATCTTTAGTAATCGTTTTTTTTCTTGCCATAATCTTCCAATCCCCTCTGCCTATCCTTTAGAACGCTTCCATATAAATACTATAGTTATTGTAACACGATTTGTTTAATCTGCAAAATACTAGTCCTTCAATTTATATTATTTTATTTATTTGATTAGACTGGACTTTCGAGCGTCTTTTTTACTAATTAAATAATGACTGTAGCCTTCTCGATTGTTTGAGTTCGTACTCTGTACGTGTTATGATATGGACGATTATATGAATGAAAATCTAGGAGGTTATTCTATGACATTACCGAATTTTGATGAGATTTTAAAAAAATACGCTCGACTTATTGTCGAAACTGGTGTCAACGTTCAAAAAGGACAAAGTATCGTTTTACAAATTAGTGTTGATCAGGCGCCTTTAGCCCGATTAATTACAGAAGAAGCCTATAAATTAGGGGCAGGCGAGGTAATTGTCCAGTGGAATGATGATAGTATTCAACGTGAATTCTTATTACATGCAGACGAAAAATTTATAGAAACTGTTCCTCAATATAAAATAGACCAAACTGATGATTGGGTTGCTAAAGGGGCTAGCCGTATCAGTGTTGTCTCAGCCGATCCTGATGCTTTAGCTGGAGTTGATGCAAATCGCGTCGCTACTTTTCAATCAGCTGCTGGAAAAGCATTGGTCAACTTAAGAAAAGCAACACAGTCCAATAAAGTTAGCTGGACAGTCGTTGCAGCTGCTGGAAAACAATGGGCTGAAAAAGTGTTTCCTGATTTGGAAAATAGTGAACAACAGGTTGATGCTCTTTGGAATGAGATTTTTAAAACTACTCGTATTTATGAATCCGATCCAGTTGCAGCTTGGAAAGCCCACGACAATAAGCTTGCCACAAAAGCTGAAGAGTTAAACAAAGAGCAATTTAAAGCACTGCACTATACTGCTCCTGGGACCGACTTAGTCATAGGCTTACCTAAAAATCATTTATGGGAAGGTGCCGGCAGCGATAACGTACGTGGTGAAAAGTTCATGGCCAATATGCCAACAGAAGAAGTCTTTACCGCACCAGATAGACGTCATGTTGACGGTGTTGTTTCAAGTACTAAACCCCTAAGTTATGCAGGAACCACTATTTCTGGAATGAAGTTCACCTTTAAAGATGGAAAAGTTATTGATTTTTCTGCTGAACAAGGTGAAGAGGTACTGGAAAAATTACTAGAAACAGATGAAGGGGCAAGACATTTAGGTGAAGTTGCCTTAGTTCCAGACCCATCTCCGATTTCTCAATCGGGTATTATTTTCTATAATACTTTATTCGACGAAAATGCCTCAAATCATTTGGCTTTTGGCTCAGCGTATGCCTTTAATTTGCAAGGTGGAACAGAAATGAGTGAAGAAGAACTAACAGAGGCTGGTCTAAATCGCAGTCAAACTCATGTTGACTTTATGGTTGGCTCAGATCAAATGGACATTGATGGAATTAGAGAAGATGGTACACGGGTGCCTATTTTCCGTAATGGGGATTGGGCATAAGAGATAATGGTACAAACTAAATCCCTACGAAATTAACATTTCGTAGGGATTTATTACGTTCCCGACTGGAATCGAACCAGCGACCTATCGCTTAGGAGGCGATCGCTCTATCCTACTGAGCTACGAGAACATTCTTTCTCTATTTTAAAAGTCTTTATAGTCACTGTCAATGAAAAATAAAGAAAGAGGAATCCTGACTTAAAATCAGAATCCCTCTTCTCCTTTATTTTTTACTTTCTTTTTTGCCCTTCAGCATTTTAACGAAGTAAAGCCCTCCGATGACTACAGCTAAAGTTTTGCCGATCTTACCATTTCTTGCAACTTTTTCTTCTTTTGTTTTGCTCATACTTTTCACGGCCTTTCATTAATTGACAATTTTGTGCCTCTATATTTATATTATAAGGACTTTCAGTAACTTGTACCAATCATTTGCTCCTAAACAAAAAACTCGCTTAGTATTTTTATAGATGTTAGGATAGAACTGTACCACTTGCAATCAACAAAAAAAGAGATGGAGGTAACATGTATGACTGATAAGACAAAAGAAAAGATTTTTGCCGAGCGTCAAGATCAATATAAGCAGGAAAAAGAAGACATTTTTAAAGAAGCCTTAGAAGAGTACCATGACTCCCCTTCAAAAGAAAAGACGCAAGATAATAAAAGGAATCCATAAATCCAAATAGGCGAAGTGAGTATTTAAATAACGAACTCACTTCGCCTATTTTTTAGAAATAATCAGATAAAATCGGCTTACCTTTCACTAAACGCTGGTCTAATGACTGGATCAAGTCTTCATTTCCACCAAGCTTTCCATAAAACCTTAATTCACTCCCTGTACGATAGCCCATGAAAAGCTGCGTCAAGATTTGGATTGTGCTTACAATCATTTCATCTTCTCTCAATGATTCAGGAATTTGTTCAAGTTTTCTTATAAAACTCTGACCACTTTTGGTTACGCACAATTTCCATATACCTTCATTCCACTGACCGTACTCATCTTCAACTTTAAGAATATAAGTTTCTTCATTCCCTTTTGCAAAAGGATATTTACCAAGAAAACCTTCTAGATCAACAATTCTTCCCATCATAAAAGGCGTGATGTTCATTTCTACCAATGGAGAGGACATTAGATAGCTTAAATTCGTGCCGTCAAACCCTATTTCTAAATGAAATTCTCTTGACGAACCATTATGCGAACCAATGAATCGAACGAGAGATTGAAAGGCTGACTTCGTTAAATAGCCCCATTCTTTAATCACAAAGCGTTCTGCACTCGATTGATAAATCAAGTATCCCTGTGGATTTCCCAATTCATCTTCATAGAGTGCAAATTGATTCTTATCATCTAGACCAAATGTATAATTAAACCACCAAGCATCCCGAATCACAGCCCCTCTTTGATTGTTTGGTAAGTCAGAGTAAATGTGCTGACAAACACTTTTAGCTTCTTCATAAGTAACTCGTTTTATCTTACCAGACATGGCCTTCACATTTGGCCAATCTTGGGCTTTAACTGTATAACTAATTTGTTCAAAGACTTGCTCAAAACCATATTTCCGATAAAAAGGATAAGAAAATGGGGCTAAGTAAGCAAGTTCAACCTTAGTTGAAGCTAATTTTGTTAACATCTGTTTCATAATCGTTGAAATACCACCTTGTCCACGATATTCAGGATAAGAAGATACACAACCGATTCCAGCCATTTGATAACTTATTCCATGAAATGCTACTTTAAATGGCGTACAAATCACTTGACTGGTTAAGACATCCTCTGAAAAATACCCATAATTCAAAGAATGTCTAACTATACTCTTAAAACGCTCTTTGCGTTCTTCAGTTCTAGCGGCATTAAAGGCATATGCAGCTAAATCAAACATCCCATCAATTTTTTCTTCACTCATAAGACAGACTTCTTTTTCCACTGTGACCACCCTAACTAAAAGTAACTCTTTATTTTTCATTGTACCCCAATGAAAAACGATGTCCAGAAAAAAGCTAACGCTGCAACCTATAAAAATAACTGGGACACGACCACTAACGTCGTTATCCCAGTATCGTTCATTCATATTCATTTACATTAAACCATCACAATAGCTGTTTCGCTTATTCTTCTGGCTCACCTAGAGTTGGATCCATTTTATTGGCTGCAATCACAAATGGCGCCCAGATTACCAATGCGACAGCCAGATTTACAAGGGTTAAGACAATTGCACGCCAATCACCAGCCGTTGCTAAGAAGCCACTAATGATCGTCGGCATAACCCAAATCACATTCACAACTACAGGATTTACTAAACCAGCCATTGTCGCAAAGTAAGCGATTGTAGCGGTTGCTAATGGTGCAACAATGAATGGAATCAGCATAATTGGATTCAATACAACCGGCATACCAAACATTACTGGTTCATTGATATTGAAGATTCCTGGCCCTAAGCCGAGTTTACCGACTGTTTTGTAATCCGCACGTTTAGAGAACAGTAAGATTGAAATAATCAAAACGAGTGTAACACCTGCTCCACCTGGCCACACAAAAGCCTCAAAGGAACCAGCAACCCATTTATAAGGGATTTCTTGTCCTTGTTGGTAAGCATTCGTATTATCAACCATTGCCACACCATAAATTGATTGTAAAACGGGGGACATAATGTTGGTGCCATGTAAGCCGAAGAACCATAACACATGTACGAGCAACACAATCAAAACAACTGCCCCGTAGCCCTGAGACAAACCAAGTAAAGGCGTCTGAATCGATTCTGAGATCCAGTCAATCAATAGTTTACCTGTTAATTTTTCAAACACATGATAAATCAATCCTGAAACATATAAAGCGACCACACCTGGAATAATAGCAGCAAACGCTTTTGAAACTGCTGGAGGTACTGAATCAGGCATTTTGATGACAATATTTTTCTTGATCAATTTAGCAAAGATAATAACAGAAATAAAACCAAAAATCATTGCGGTAAATAAACCTGTTCCACCCATGTATTGACTAAATGGGAAATACCCCCAAGCACCTGCATCTACTGCTGAAACACCATCAACTGTGTTAACAGTAGCACCTGCATCCGTGAAAAGTTGGGCAATATTCTTTGGCAATTTTTCGGCCAAAGTAACAGTCGCTGTTGCACTTTGTGGCAACCCAATAAAAAATGCAGCTAATGAGACCAACATACCTGATAAAGCATCGACATCATAAGCTCTTGCAATGTTATAGCCCAAAGATGCAGCAAAAACAACGGCCATGATCGCTAAGGTTCCGGTCCAAACTAAACCATTGATTGCAATCACTGGTTCAAAGAAACTAGTAATAGCATTCCCTTCCCCAATATACGTGTTAGGGAAATCACGCATAAATGCATTTAACAAGACAGCAATGGCGCCCGCCATCGTAACCGGCATCATACCGATAAACGCATCTCTGAGTGCAACTAAATGTTTCTGTGACCCAATTTTCGCAGCTACAGGTAAAATGTATCTTTCCATCCAAGCTGTTAATCCATTCATTTTTTTTCCTCCCAAAATTTATTTATTCAAAAAGCTTTCACTTTTTAAAACAGATTCATCCAGACCAGTTCATAAACGCATTTACAACACAAAAATGTTGTATCAATATAATCTTACATTCTTATAATAAGCAAAAATCATGCCAAATTGATCTAGACCAAAATCTTTATATCATAAAGCGTTTCCTTTACACTCTACTTTTACACACAATATACACAGTGTGATTTGTGTGTAAAAGAACGTAAAAAAAAGAGTGCCTTTATGACACTCTTATCAATATGACTCTTCCATCATTTTTAACATTTTAGTAAACTGGCGTTTTTTAAAAAACATAAGTATCGTACCAAGTACAGCATCATTCATTTTTTGTAAAAATCCATACGATTCCATTTTTTCATTATACCGAATTTCACACGATTTTTCATCTAGTGGTTTGATATCATATTGAACCAAGAAATCATTTTTTGTGGTAGATGTTCGAAAATGGTAAGACGTATTTTCAACAAGTTTTTCTACTTTGATACGCGCTCGACTATTTTTCGAAAATTCCTTAACATATTCAAAGTTGTTGAGTTGTTTTCTGGTTAAACTTTTGCCCGTATGCTTTCGTATATCAAACAAAACAGAATCCATGACTTGGTCATAAAAAACAGATGCAGGAATATTCATTTTCTTGATAATTTCCATTATCTTTTCACCTCGTTGTTCTTTTTCTTATTTTGTTCTTCTTTCTTTCTTCCTTTGAAGAAAAAGTAGCCTCCAACAACTACTAAGAAAATACCTGTCGTCATACTTAACAAATCATATGTCATTGATGCAGGATTAAGCGCATATAAAATTATAATTAAGCCAATACTGCAGACAAATAAACCATTTCTTACCATTTTACATCCATCCAATCTTTTTAAACTGCAGCTGCTTGGAAGAACAAGACACCGCCCCAAGGTTGTGCTTTGATTAATTCTTTTGCTTTTTTAGCTGCTTCTTCTTTGTCCCCTGTTACGTCAAATGCTAATTTGATGCCTTTTTTTTCTTTAAAAGTGTATGTAAAATCTCCACCCTCATAGCTTTCTAATAAGTTCTTGATTTCTTCTTGTTGCATTGCACTTGCGATTGTGATCATTTTAATCTCTCCTTAAATAATGAAGCAGTTGCTCTCACCTTGTTAAAAGTGAAAGCAATCCGCTATTTAATTTTAGTTTATTCGAAATCAGTTGGTTCCATTCTGTTAGCCGCAATAACGAACGGTGTCCAGATCAAGAATGTTACAACCATACATACAATTGTTACGATTGGTGCTCTCCAGTCTGCTCCTGTTGCTAAGAATGATAGCAAGATTGGCGGAACAACCCATGTTACTTGTTGAGATACTGGCGCTACTAAGCCGAAGTATGTTGCCAACCAACCAATTGTTGTTGCAACAACTGGTGCTACTAAGAATGGTACAAACATGATAGCATTTAATACGATCGGTAAACCAAACATGATTGGTTCGTTGATGTTGAAGATACCAGGTCCTAATGATAATTTACCAACAGTTAGGTAATCAGCACGTTTAGAGAATAACAAGATAGCAATGATCAAGACGATCGTACCACCTGAACCACCAAACCACGCAAAGGCGTCAAATGAACCACGAACCCACATGTACGCTTTGCCTTCATCAATAGCTTTCAAGACAGCTGGTGTACCAGTCAAGCCTTTGTAGCCTTTTTGGAAAATATCGATATTGATCAATTGTGCTTGTCCCCAGATTCCTTCTAAAACTGGTGCCAATACGTTTGGACCATGAATTCCGAAGAACCAGAAAATTTGAACAAAAATTGTTACAATTAATACCGCACCTAACCCTTGAGATAAGCCCAAGAATGGTTCTGCAATATATTTTTGGACCAGATCGATGATCAATTGTCCATTTGTTAATTTACCTACTACAAAGTTAATAATTGCGATAACATATAACGCGATCGTTGCAGGCAAGATCGCAGCAAATGCTTTTGATACTGCTGGCGGAACTGAATCAGGCATTTTGATCGTAATATTCGCCAACATTAATTTACAGAAAATAATAACAGAAATTGCACCCATGATCATGACAGTGAAATATGCATTACCATTTAGGTGATCTAGTTTTAACCAACCCCAACCGCCTGCTGTTAAGCCTTCAGCTGTAGCTGACCAACCAGAATCTGCAGAGCCAGCATTGATTGTGTTCATTAATTCTTTTGGAACAGCTGTCTCTAAAGTATTAGAATAAGAAAAAGCAATTCCTTGAATCAATGTTGCCAAACCAACGATACCACCAGCTAAGTCGTTTACTTTGTACGCTCTTGCTAGATTATAACCCCAAGAAAAAGCAAAAATCAAACCAGCAATTGCCAAAGTTCCGTTCCAAACAAATCCATTGATGCCAATAATAACATTAATAACTGCAAAGATTCCCTTGTCTGCGGCAAGGTTTGTTGCGTAATCAGAGAAAAATTGTTGGGGCAAGTCACGAATTATCGCGTTGATCATTACGGCGATCGAACCTGCCATTGTTGCCGGCATTGTCCCAATAAAAGCATCACGTAGTGCGACTAAGTGCTTTTGTGCACCAATTTTGCCGGCCACAGGTAGAATGTATTTCTCCATCCAGGCTGTTAATCCATCCATTTTTTAATTCCTCCTATAAATAATATATATTTAAAGAGCAAAGATACTCCTTAAAACAATGTAGTTGTTAAAGCTCCGTTCAAAAACTTTAACCTCTATTTTCTTCCGTTCAAAAAAGAAAATAACATAGCTTACTCGTTGTCCATACGGCGATATAAATCAATGATCTCTTTTGCTAGATCTGTAAAAGCGATCGATGTCATTAAATGATCTTGACTGTGAACAGTCAATAAAGTCACTTGGATATGATTTCCTTGCGCTTCTTGTGTTAGCATTCCTGTTTGAGAATGATGTGCTTGGACTAAAGATTCCTCTGCATCAACGATTTTTTGATCTGCTAATTCAAAATCTCCTGCTTTCGCAGCCGCAATCGCTTCCATTGCATCGCTTTTAGCATTCCCACCATACATAATCAATCCCATTACTGCTTCTAAATTTTGTTGATCTTCCACGTTTTGTAACTCCGTTCATTTTTTATTTTTTTATTTGTCCATTAAAGCAATTGCTTGATCAAGGACTTTCTCACCATTCATCATGCCATAGTCTGACATATTAATTACATCAAACGGAATACCTTTAGGTGCTAGTTTTTGTTCAAATTGCGCTTTCATGAAACGAACTTGCGGACCTAAAAGTAATACGTTTACATCTTTTGCTTCTAAGTTGTTATCAGCATCTGATGCAGATACTGCAAAAATGTCTGTTTCCATTCCACGATCTTCTGCTGCCTTTTGCATTTTTGTTACTAATAGACTTGTACTCATCCCTGCTGAACATACTAACATAATTGTTTTTTTAGCCATTATTACCACTCCTTCTAATTTTTTTGTACTTACACTTTTATATAAAGCAAGAAGTGTGCCAAAGATACGTATAGACCAAATCCGATTGTAACAAGGGTTTTGGTCTATACATATTGTGTACACACTATTTTCCATTAGCTACACACTGATTCACGTGTACACACTACTATATTTTTTTATACTCAGTTGCTACTTCGATCCTATTTTCTAAAAATAGTTGCGTTAGGTGGGCAATATCCGATTCTGTAAAGGATAAGCGATATGTTTTTTCAATTGCCATCAAATTAGTTCTGATTACATCTGATTCTAAACGGTTTTTCTTCATAAACTCCGTCAGATTATCGAATTCGTTTGATTTTTCTCTTTTTAAAATCCCATCGATTAAGAAAGCTAGATGAATCACGATCCCTGCGTCTACCCCAGGTTCGACAATAATATGCATGTCCGTTTGAATCTGATGTACTGTTTTTTGTAATGTAATAATCAATTTTTGTAAAGAATCAACTGCTGTAATCGTTCCACTTAATGATTTCACGATTTTTTCTGTCGGCACTTCATCGCCTGCAATACGTTTTAGTACGTTCAATTTTTCATCATCAAAGATATCGTATGCAGAGAAGAAGGGAATATTCTGATACTCAACATCTACTGTTCCCGCAATGGCTTTGATTTCATATTCTTCCATTAAACTGTCGATATGCTTTTTAAACGCTTCACGTTCTAAAAATTGCATTTGGATAATTTCGACTTTGTTTTCATCAATCACAGGTAAAATTCGCTGATACAGTTTAGCGGCAACGCCTTCCCCAGTAAAACAAGTCACAACAACAGCTTTTTTGACTTCTTCTCGATTTTGAGGACTGGTTCTAAACTGTTCTCGGATAATACTTTCAAAGGACATTTGAATATTTTGGTAGATATCTTCTAAGCTTCGTCCAACACTAGCCATCCGGATCGCTTCTAAAACGATCATCGTACTAGTCATAGTAATCGCTTTTGTCCGAATACCCGTTTCTTCAAAAATTAGATTTCCAAATGAGTTCAATGAACCCATATCTGTCAAAAGCAACATCCCATTCACCAATTTCTCGCGATGACTCAAGACAAAACTTTTTAATTGTTCATACATGGTTTGAACTTCCATTGTAAGCGGCATATTCATCGCTGCACCGGTTTCCGTGCCAAGTAATTCTTGCGCGGTTTTTAACATACTGGAAGCTGTTGAATCCCCATGCATCAAAACAACTACACCTACATTATTTTCGTGAACTTTTTCTTTGTTTCCCACATTGATCGATAAAAACATACTGATAAACCCAATTTCGTCGAATGGGATTTCAATATTGTTCTCTTCTTCGATAATGGCAGACAAGTCCATTGCTACTTGAAATTCTTTTTTCATTTTCTTACGGACATTATTCAAATTAGGATGAACGATCACATGCCCTTCTCTCACTCGATCAATGGTACTTTGTAGATGTAGGGCAAACGCAAAGCGAGCTTTTTCATTATACATACGTTCTAATCTTTTTTCTGCAATATCATATAGGCGGTCTGTCAATTTCCAAATCGGTTCTGGTAATAATTCTTTATGCACAGGATTTTGTGTCAATTCGTCTACATAGGTTTGAAAATAAGCATCCATGTCACTAGAAATCAGCTGTTCTAAATTCACATTCTCTAGTTCGTTTGCTGATAAGGTTGCAACTTTTTCTTCAATTTCATTGTACACTTGCATATCACGAGCTGGATCTTGTGACCAGACCACTTCATTTGTCCCCGGCTCAAAGCTTAAATAATTACTTTTGCTATCAACAAAGCGATCTAAACGATCCGATACTTCTTTGATTTTTAGTAATCCTTTTTGCACTTGCAAAGGTAAATCTCGTTTTCGGATGACTAAACTAGACTCATTATGCGTACGATAATGCAGGAATGACTTGGCACAAACCAGTTTCAAATCTCGCTTGACTTGACCGATATTCCCTTCTGCTTCATAAAGCATAAAAGCCAAAATGGCTTCTCGTTTAATATCGATCCGCTGATTTAAACGGTTGGCTTCTTGTTTGATAAACAACGAGATAATGTCATAGCGCTCATCCAGCGAGCGAGCATCTAAGGACGGTAACGTGATCGCCATTGGAATTCTGCGGTTAAACGTCGTCAAAAAGCTTTCTGAAGATTCTGTTGTTGCCCCAATGATTTGGACTGATGCTTCATAGGTTTGACCACTTTCACCAAGTGGACGATAGATTCCTTTATCAATAAAGGTAAAGAGCATTTCTTGTCCTTCTGGTGGTAAACGATGGATTTCATCTAGGAACAGAATCCCGCCATCTGCTTTTGACATCAAACCAGGACTGTCTTCATTTGCCCCAGTATAAGCTCCTTTTTTCACACCAAAAATATGCCCAAACAGTAACTGTGGATTCTGAGCATAGTCAGCACAATTAAATGAAACAAACGGTGCGTCTGATGCCAATGTTTTAGAATCAACAGCAAAATGATACATACATTCTGCAAAAAGCGATTTACCGGTTCCAGTCTCCCCAAAAATAATTGTATGTAAGCCACGCGGTGGATATAAAATCGCCGCTTTTGCCTGTTGGATACTGACCTTTAAAGAATCTTGTGCTCCGACTAAGTTATCAAAGGTGACCTCGCTAGAATTGTCTACATGAACCTTTTCTTCTTCCGTTACAACGGAATAGACAACTGGACGTCCGTCACTTTTAATTATTTTCTGTTCTTTAAAAAGCTCACTTAGATAACGACTGGCATTGCTTCGATCGATTGCCATCTCGTTGGCAACATCAGCTGCTGTCATCCCTTGTTTTTTTAGTTCTAAAACTGCTAAAATCTCGTCTTTTCTCGATTTCATGGATAGCCTCCTCAAATCATGACGTTCTTACTTATTCTCTATTATTGACGATTTGCGTCTAGCACCTTTATTTTTATTGTTTTTCGGACGCTTTTTAGGCTTTGCTGTCTGCCCACTAGTGTCTTTTTTTGTTGGTGCATCTTTCTTAGGAGTCGCAGTTATTGCACCTTTGTCTTCAGTAATACTTTTTTCTTTTCGTGTTGAATGGATGGCTCCATCGTACAGAAAGACTTCTTGGTAAGGGAGCTCGATTTTTTTCATCAAACGTTGATAATCTCTTTTCGTTGCATCGTTGACAAAGGTGATGACAGAACCTGCAGCACCCATTCGGCCAACACGTCCAGCTCGATGTATATAGCTTTCTTCTGATAAAGGGACTTCAGCATTGACAACAAAGGGAATCGCATTAAAATCTAAGCCTCTAGCCGCAATATCCGTTGTCAAAAGCATTACTGCCCGTTTTTTAGAAAATTGATCGATCGCTAATTTACGTAAAGTTTTGTTCTGATCCGAAGCTAATCCAGCCACCGCTAGTCCTTCGTAAAGTAATTTTTCTTCCACAGAGCCTAGATCAGCCACTTGATTGAAAAAGACCATTGCACGAAAATCCGGCGTATACGCTAAACTTCTTAAATAGTCACTTTTTTTCCGCGGTGATAAGGCTATAAAATGATGATTTACAACTCCACTGGATTGATCTTCAGCTGTTACATCGATCACGGTCAGCTGATCTGCTAATTTTTGCGCTTCTTCGGCCACTCGATCTGCTGTCGCTGAATAAAAGACTAATTGAAATTCTGTTGGTGCACTCGTTAAAATTTGTTTCGTTAAATTTAATTCTTTTTCATGGAAAAGCTGATCCACTTCGTCCATCACAATTGTGTGTAACAAGTGACTTTTAATTTTTTTGGTCTTGATCAACTCTAATACTCGCCCAGGTGTCCCGATTAAAATTTCAGGTTTCTTCTTCAATTTCTCGATTTGACGGCCTACATTTGCCCCGCCAATCAGCGTTTGTGTTTTTAAATGAAGTAACGTTGCCCAATCACGAACAACTTGGCTAATTTGTACCGCCAATTCTTGTGAAGGCGCTAAAATCAATAATTGACTGCCTTGACCTTTTTCTACATTTAAAAGTAACGGCAATACATACGCTAATGTTTTACCTGAGCCTGTTGGTGAAATACCTAGCACATTTTCTTTTTCTTTTAAAGGTTGGAAGCTTTTCTCTTGAATCATTGATGGCTCGCTAAAACCAGAAGCTTGCCAATGGGTTTGCCACGCTTCTGGTAAATTTTTAATAATTGTCATAATAGTCCTTTCTTCATTAAAACTACTTAATCTTTGTCGGCATCAAACACAATACCGGCACTTTTCCTTAATGCTGTAACAACTTTATTCACATTACGTGACAATTCCACCCACTCTTCATAACGTACACCTATCGTTGGATCATCAGGATTTTCTAGTACATATGCAAAGTCATGGGCTTCTTCGATCATCGGATTTTCTTCGGTCGTTAACGCAATGATATCACGTTCCTGGTGATTTCGATCATGAAATTCAGCTTTGGAAATTGCGTTCACACTATCCAAAATCAATGTGCCGCCTTCAAAATATATTTCGGAATCTAAAAATGAATCCGCATTTTTTCCAGTTTGAAGTGTCACATCAAATAAATCATATCTTAAAATCGCTGTCCCGATCCCATCAACACCAGTTGGAATTTTTCTTGCAAAATAATGACTTTCATTTGGCAACCCAAACCAACCAACAGCGGCATAGACTAAGTAAACACCTAAATCAGCCATAGCTCCTCCAGAAAAATGGGGAGAAAAAATATTTGGTTCTTGTCCGTCAAGCACTTGATCATAACGTGAGGAGTATTTCATATAGGTGAAATTTGCACCTGTAATTTGATTTTTTAAAGGCAATAGTTCGCCGATTTTTTTAAAGCTTTTCTCATGAATATTTCGTGCTGCTTCAAAAAAGAAAACTTGTTGTTGGTTTGCTAATTCAATAATTTCTGCCATCTCTTCAGGAGTTGAGAAGGCTGGTTTTTCAACAATAATATTTTTTTTTGCAAGAAGTGCTTGTTTTGCTTGTTCAAAATGTAATGAATTAGGAGAAGCAATATACACTGTATCCATATGAGCAATCCCAAAAAATGTCGCTAAATTTGTAGCGTATTCAACATCACCATATTCTTCACCAAATTTTTGAGCCGTTTCCAGCTTGCGTGAATAAACAGCAGTTAAATCATAGCGATTGGTCTCCAATGCTGCCTTGACAAATTGATGGCTAATCCAGTTTGTTCCAATAATACCTAAGTGAATCATATTTACCCTCACCTTTCTGAATTTGGATCTTCAAACATTTTTGTGACATCAAATGGTACTGGATGTTCTATTGCTATTGTATCAGGTGTGACACGACAATTGTAAGCAATGACACTTAGACCTTGTTTTTGCCCCGACGAAATCATTGCTGCTAAGGCTGGCTGCATGTTGGTATGGATCGTAGCCGCTTCAACGTTTTCAAACTGAATCACAAATAAGACATAGCTTTGATAGCCCTCTTTGATGGCTTCAATCAGTTCCGTCACATGTTTTAAACCACGTAAGGTTGGGGCATCAGGAAATGCACCTAACTTGTTATTTTCTAAGGTCATTCCTTTGACTTCAACAAAGGCTTGATGTCCTGTATCTGTTTCTACCAATATATCAAATTGAGACTGTGCAAATTTTTTTTCTCTTTTGACTGTGACGATCTTTCCTTTTAAATCAGGTAAAACGATTGTACCATCCACTAATGCTTGAGCTGCTAACGCATTAGGAACTTGACTATCGATATTGAACCAAGCATCCTTTTTTTTGACCGCAATCAAATCATAATCTGTTTTTCTCTTTGGTGAAGGCTGGTACGACAACGCAACTTCCACCTCTGGATAAAATAGTTCTTTACAACGACCAGTGTTTTTTACGTGAACCGTTACCATTTCACCGCTTTCACGCAGACGACACTTTGCAATAAAACGATTTGGTCTATCAATAAAATGTGCTAAATACACGTTTGGATATGTAATCATTGTAACACCCTTTCTTGAAAACAATACCATATTTTGAATGAAAAAGCATCGTCAAACTTTTGTTTTGACACTCCATGCGTTGAGCAAAAAATTTAGTCGAAAAAATGAGTTGGATAAATCAAAATACCAACTTCATTAAGTTTTTTTATAGGAAGGGATTTTCGAATAGTCTGTTTTTTAATTTCGTGCTATGATTATTTTAGAGGAGAATGATAGTATGAAAAAACATTGGTCATTATTTTTAGGTGCATCACTTATTACTGGAATCGCTGGGTCATTATTCTTGAAAAAGAAACAGGAAAAACCTCAGGCTGATTCAATTATTCCTAATTTATATAAACGTTATTTAGGGAGCTGGTGGTTCGTTAACAAACAAAAAGCGATTCAACATACCTTGAAGATTGAAAACGATCTCCAAATGTTTGTTGATGGTAAAAAATTAAGTTATATGCTGGTTGAATTAACGAATAAACGGTTAGTAGCCCAAGATGAATATGGGTATCATCTCATCGTACAATGTCTAAATGGTAAACCCGCTTCATTGTATGATGAAGCAGATGATGTTACGTATGTTCTAGAAGCAGTTGATTCTTTGAATGATCCAACTGAAAAATAAAGCAGCCTGTCTCATAATTGTTTTTTATGAGATGCTGCTTTATTTTTTAACTTTTTTAAAGTTCATCAATTTGTTTACGCTCTTTGGTTTTACTTAATTTTCCTTCTCTTTTCGCTAATTCAGCTATGATTTCTTCCAAAGAAATGTCTCTTTCAACTAACAAAACAAGCATATGATAAACGAGATCAGACGTTTCAGCAATTAGTTCTGCTTGATCATTTTTAGCGGCAATGATCACCTCTGTCGACTCTTCACCAACCTTTTTCAAAATTTTATCTAATCCTTTTTCAAATAAATAATTGGTATACGATCCTTCTTTTGGGTGTTCCTTACGTGCAAGTATCTCTTTATATAGCGCTTCGATCATACGCCTTACCTCCTTTAGGTTAAATAATCACATTAAAAAAGCAACTATGTTCTCCAGTATGACAAGCAGGTCCTGTTTGCTCTACTGTAATAAGTAATGTATCTGAATCACAATCCGTCACGATCCGTTTTACTTTTTGAGTATTGCCACTTGTTGCTCCTTTATTCCACAACTGTTGTCGTGAACGTGAATAAAACCAGGTTTGTTTGGTTTCAAGTGTTTTTTGATAACTTTCTTCATTCATATAGGCCAGCATTAGTACTTCCTTTGTTTTTTCTTCTATTATGATTGCAGGTAATAAGCCTTTCGTAAAATCTGGTTTCATCGACGAACCTCCATCCCGTTACGTGCTAACTCTTCTTTTAATGCTGGAATTGCTACTTCGCCGTAATGGAAAATACTCGCAGCTAAGGCGGCGGAAACTTTGGTCTTTTGGAATACTTCTACGATATCCGCTGTACTGCCGCAACCGCCTGACGCAATAACTGGAATATTCACTGCTGAGCAAATGGCTTGATTCAAAGCAAGATCATAGCCTTCTTTAGTTCCATCTGCATCCATACTTGTCAGTAATATTTCACCTGCGCCCAATGCAACCACTTTTTTTGCCCAGGTGATTGCATCTATTCCTGTATCTTCACGTCCACCTTTCACAAAGACATGCCAAGAATCTTCGACTCGTTTCGCATCGATTGCTACTACGATACATTGTGAGCCAAATTTTTCTGCTCCTATTTTGATCAATTCTGGTTGTTTGAGTGCTGCAGAGTTGAGAGATATTTTATCTGCCCCTGCCTGCAGCATCTTTTTCATATCCTCAATTGAGCGAATTCCGCCACCTACAGTCAAAGGAATAAAAACTTCTGCAGCAGTTCGTTCAACCAATTCAATCATCGTCTCTCGCTCATCACTTGTCGCCGTAATATCCAGAAAAATCAGTTCATCTGCACCCTGATCATTATAAAAGCGTGCGATATCAACAGGATCACCAACATCTTTTAAGCCAACAAAGTTCACTCCTTTAACGACACGTCCATCTGTCACATCTAGACACGGAATAATTCGTTTAGTCAGCATATGCTTCTACCTCCAACATTTCTGTTAAGGTGATCGCCCCATTGTAAAAGGCTTTACCAACAATTGCTCCGGATAAACCTAACTCAGCTAGTTGTATTAAGTCTGCTTGACTACTTACGCCACCAGAAGCAATGATTTGTACAGCTGGTACAGCTTTTAAAAGCTTTTCATAGTCATCAAAAGTTGGGCCAGTTAAGGTTCCATCTTTTTCAATATCTGTATAAATGATCGTTTTAACCCCAATTGCTGCCATTTCTTGTGCCATTTGTAAATAATCGGTTTCACTAACATCTAGCCAGCCACTGATTGCTACTTTTCCATTTTTAGCATCAATCCCAACTGCAATTTTATCCCCATACTTTTTGACTGCTGCTTTCACTAATTCAGGATCTCTTAAGGCTGCC
Source organism: Enterococcus ureilyticus (assembly GCF_001730315.1). Classification (GTDB taxonomy): domain Bacteria; phylum Bacillota; class Bacilli; order Lactobacillales; family Enterococcaceae; genus Enterococcus_L; species Enterococcus_L ureilyticus. The sequence continues at coordinate 16,709 of NZ_MIKC01000034.1, read as the reverse complement.
GAACCGATAATGATCCGATCGATCCCAATTGCCACATAGTTGTCTATTTGCTCTATTGTCCGGATTCCTCCGCCAAGTTCTATTTTTAAACCCGTCTTTCTCTTCATTTGCTCAATCAAAGAAGCATTTTCTGCTTTTCCCACTAATGCACCATCTAAATCAACGACATGCATCATCTCTAAGCCTGCATCTTTAAATTCTTGTGCTTGCGCTACTGGATCATTATTCACAATCGTTTTTTGTAAAAAATCACCTTGCACTAAACGAACCGCTTTTCCTTCTCTAATATCAATCGCCGGCAATATTCGCATGTTCGACCACCTCCTTAAATCCGTTTAAAATCATCAGTCCTGCTTCACTACTTTTTTCTGGATGAAACTGTGTTCCGTATATATTTCCCTTTGAAATCATTGCTGGTATTTTGATTGAATATTGTGCTAACGCATCAATCACATCAGGTTCACAATCTGCGTAATAAGAATGAACAAAATAAACATATTTGCCGTTCACTTCTTTTGTGAGCGCGGTTTCATGGGTGACGATCAGTTCATTCCAGCCCATATGCGGCACTAGTAAATTAGGATCATCTGGCAATCTTTCGCAAAGCCCTTCAATCAATCCCAAGCCTTCTGTAAAGCCATTTTCTAGGCTCCCGTCTAGTAAAAGCTGCATCCCTAAACAAACACCTAGAATGGGTGTGTCTTTTTTAGCTGCCGCTTGGATCACGTTGACTAATCCCCGTTTTTTAAGCTCCTCCATCGCTAATGAAAAAGCACCGACACCCGGTAAGATCAAGCCATCTGCTGCCTGTATTTCAATAGGATCAGCCGAAATTTTATTTTCTAACCCAACGTAATTTAATGCTTTTTGGACATTTCGAGTATTCCCTGTATCATAATCAATGATAATAATCATCTAAAGCATTCCTTTCGTGGAGTTGACTCCTTGAATTTCTGGATTTTCAGTAATGGCTTCTCTCAATGCTCGCCCAGTCGCTTTAAATAGTGCTTCGATTTTGTGATGGGTATTTTTCCCATGTAAAATTTTTAAGTGAAGATTCATTTGAGTATTGAAAGCGAGTGCCTGAAAAAATTCTTCAGTCAATTCTGTATCAAATGAGCCTAATTTAGGATTATCAAATACGGCATCAAAAACGAGATATGAACGCCCACTTAAATCCAATGAAGCCATCCCTAGCGTTTCATCCATTGGTACAAAACTTGTCCCATAACGATTAATGCCTTTTTTATCGCCCAACGCTTCACGGATACACTGACCTAAAACGATCCCAACATCTTCTACTGTGTGGTGACTATCTACGTCCAAATCCCCCACAACATTGACTTCCAATGAAATACGACTATGACGCGCAAACAAAATCAGCATATGATCAAGGAATCCAACTCCTGTTGCAACAGTTACTGGTTCTTGGCGATCTAAATCTAGCGCTAATTCAATTTTGGTTTCTGCAGTTTCTCTTTTTAAAGTAGTTGTTCTCATTCTTCTTCTCCCTTCAAATTTAAAGACATTAGTCCGTTCTGCTAGAAAATAGCATCAGTTGAAGCGACACTCGACCGCACGAGCATGTGCTTCTAAGCCCTCTTTTCTTGCTAAAATTGTAATTGCATCCTTTGCATCGGCTAAAGCTTCTTTTGTATAATAAGTGACTTGACTATACTTCACAAAGTCGTAAACGCCCAGCGGTGAATAAAATTTTGCAGTGCCGCTTGTTGGCAAGACATGATTGGTTCCTGAAAAGTAATCGCCTACGGGTTCTGAGGCATATTCTCCTAGAAAAATCGATCCAGCATTTTTTATTTCATGTAAATAGCTGATTGGGTCAGTCAGTTGCACTTCTAAATGTTCTGGAGCAATTTCATTCATGATCGTAAACATCTCTTCAATAGTTGCTACGATGATGATGCGACCATGGTTTTGAATCGCTTGTTCTGCAATTTGCTTACGAGGCAAGGTCGCTAGTTGCCGCACGATTTCTTTTTCTACTTGGGTCGCAAGGTTCGGAGAATTCGTTATGAGTATCGCTCTAGCAAGCGTATCGTGTTCTGCTTGAGACAATAAATCTGCTGCAATATAAACTGGATTAGCTATTTCATCTGCTAAAATCCCAATTTCAGAAGGACCTGCAATCATATCGATTCCTACTGTACCAAATACTTGTTTTTTAGCGGTCGCTACATAAATATTCCCTGGTCCTACGATTTTATCGACTTTTGACACTGTTTCAGTTCCATATGCAAGCGCCGCTATTCCTTGAGCACCGCCAACTTGGAAAATTTTGTCTACTCCAGCTATTTTTGCTGCTGCTAAAATCACGTCAGGAATCCCCTCGTCTGAAGGAGGCGTGACCATGATGATTTCTTTGACACCAGCAATTTTTGCAGGTAAAACATTCATAAGTACAGAAGAAGGATACGCAGCCGTTCCACCAGGTACATAAACCCCTACACGTGCTAAGGGTAAGACTAGTTGTCCCCGTAAAACACCCTTTTGTTCTGTGTCCATAAAGTCATGTTGTTTTTGTTTTTGATGATAACTGACAATATTTTCTTTGGCCGCTTCTAAAGCTTTAATCACTTCTATTTCTACTCGTTGATAAGCCAAATCGATCGTCTCTTTTGAGATGGACAAATCCTGCAACGTGACTTGATCGAATTTTTTAGAATAAGCCTTTAACGCTTGATCACCGTTCTGGATGACTTCTTGGATGATTTGACGAACTTGCTCTTCAACTTTTTGATTGTCCACTTGCGTCAGTTTTGCCTCTTCGTTTAATGCTGTTAAAATCTCTTTCGTGTTTCCAGTCAGCCATTTCATCTCGTTTTTCCCCCTTCAATCACGCATTCTAATTCATCAAACAACTGAAATATAGCTTGGCGCTTACGTTTGAGCATTGCTTTATTGACAATTACTCGAGCCGAAATTGGACAAATATCTTCAAAAATTTCCAAACCATTTTCCTTTAGGGTCGTACCTGTTTCAACAATATCAACGATTGCATCTGCCAATCCCAAAACTGGTGCAATTTCCACGGAGCCTTCGATCTTGATGATTTCAACATCCTCCCCTTTTTTACGAAAGTGTTCTGAGGCAACTGTTGGATATTTGGTTGCAATGCGTTTTCTTTTATAGTCATCTGGTCGATATTGTTTGGTAGAAGCGACTGAGAATTTGCAGACACCGATTTTCAAATCCAGCATTTCATAATAGCCAAAAGGATGCTCGATCAGCACATCTTTCCCAACGATTCCTAGATCCGCTACACCATGGCGTACATAAGTCGTTACGTCAGCTGCTTTTACTAAAAGAAATTTAAAGCGTTTATCGGGACTAGTGAAAATCAATTTGCGCTGTTTGTCTTGCATAAAGGAGACATCAATTCCTGCTTGTTCAAATAAAGTTAATGTTTGCTTTTCCAAACGTCCTTTTGTCAATGCAATGGTCAATGGTATCAATTTCGCTCACCCACCTTTATTACCTGTATTTTATCTTCTGTTATTTCAATAATTTGCTGATACTGCCACTTTCTGCCATAGTCTAGTGCTTCTTCCAATGTTTCGAACAATGATAATTGATAATCATGATGCTCCTTCACTAGTGCTTCTGCCTGTGCCAGTTGCGTTATACTACTGTGAACTAATGTCGTTGGCTGATCTAAAGTAGCAAGATTATTGAGTTGGTATTGCAATGCAACCAAAGTATCTAAATTAATTCCTAGCCCCACAGCTGGAATCACAGGATGTTCAAATTGTTCCGCCAAATGATCGTAGCGGCCCCCTCTTAAAAAAATATCCGGTACTAAATCAGCATAGCCGCTAAACAAAACGCCTGTGTAATAATCCATCAATGTCACTAAGCCTAAATCGACAGTGAGCGAGATTTTTTGATGATAGCTGTTAATAATGTCCATTAACGTTTCGATTTCATCGATTACGTTGATGATCGTTGACTCGACCGGCAACAGTGCCTTAGCAATCGGCAGCACCTCTTGTGCTTCACCAAATAGTCGCGGAATTGCACAAATAAATGCATCTAATTCACTAGGATAACATTCAACAAATTGCTTGAGATCGGTTAAGCTTTTATTACTAAAATGGTTTTGAAGTTCTGTTTTTGCGGCTTCATCTAATCCCAGTTTCATTACGATCAAGCGGAAAATTTGTGCATGGCCTAATTCAAAATGAAAATTGGGTATTTTTAAGGCTTCTAGAATTTCAATAGCGCAGGTAATACATTCAATTTCTGCTTTTAAAGAAGAATAGCCGATCAATTCAATTCCGGCTTGTGTCAATTCATTTTGCTCGCCCAACATATCATCATTTGAGCGAAAAACTTTGCCACTATAAGCTAATTTAAGAGGAGGCTGAATACCTGTTGTGGCAATGACACGACCAATTGGCATCGTCATATCCGGTCGTAAAACAAGTAAGCGTCCTTGCTTATCAAAAAAACGGTAAAATTCTTTTTCATTTTTTTCTTCACTGTAAAAGACATCTTCAAATTCGATCACTGGTGTATCGATTCGTTGGTACCCTCTTTTTTTCACAATATCATTGACTTGTTTTTCTAATTGATATGCCCCATTTGCTTCTCGGAATAGCTTATCTTTTGTTCCTGACGGTAAACTGCGATTCCATTTCATATGAATTCCTCCTAAACTTAAAAGTGCAGCGCGCTCGTTCAGCTCTAACTGAAAAGCAGGAAAAATCGATTGTGGTGTTTTTTTACCACAAACTATTTTTATCTTTTTCCTAAAGAGCTAGCTTGCGAAGCTAGATAAAAAAATCGTCCCCTTGGCAAATAAGCCAAGAGGACGAGAAACTTTTCACGTGGTCCCACCTCAGATTCGCTTTTACTTCACAGTAAAAGCCTCTGTTAGTTAGATAAACTAAGGAGTGATAACGGACTCTCCGATTTTTCCTACTCATTTAGAAAACAATTTTTGTTTAACCAAATGTTGTATTTCAGAAAAACAACTTACAGGCGTGTTCGATGAGTGTTCGTTATTTCCTTGCAGCAAACGGAAACTCTCTAAAACGAAGCAATTCATCTACTATTCTGATCATCGTTCTTTCATTTTTTTCTCATATATTTTTAAACAATTTATCACGAAAAACAAATATAGTCAATAGTTTTTGAAAAATTCACATTAAACACTGGAGAAATTTTTTTCTATTTAAAATCGTGTGTACTTTAATTATTCATGAAAAAGGAGGCAGATTATGCTACCAGAACAATTGATTTTGTTCTAAAAAGATATCGAAAAAAACTGAATAACTCCATTAGCTAAAGCAATCGGGAAATCTTAGAATTCATTATCCACAAGCAAAGATAAATTGAAGCAATTTTTGATTAAGAGGTATTTAAACAAATAGCATTAAGTTATAGAGACACACTCCAAAAGCATAACTGCGTAGCTTCATCTCAAGCTTCATTTAATTAATCGGCACACAAAATTCGCAATAACCTGCCTCAATTTGATTTACAGCATATCTTTCTAAAATAGAACGTTTGAAATCAATCGTAATAGAATGTTTCTTTTGAAAATCAGGTTTCATCAACGCCATCCAAAATTCTTGAACTGCTTCGTCAGTATGGTTTACCTTAAAAATCGCATATTTTCCATTTTTAAGTATCGTCTCCTCCATGCCTTCGATGTTGTTTTGTTCTACTGATACAACCACACAAACATCATAGATACACTTCTCTTTCGGTGTATTTGGTTCACTCCAAGCGATCCCATAGATAATTGTCTCTTCATCAAACAAATTCTCTGCTTTTACTCGTTCTTTAAAGGTTGTCATCAATTCTTTGTTGGCTTTTCCATAGCCTCCGATTCGTCTTAAATAAAAAATTCGTTGGCTGGGTATGATATCAATTTTCATCCGTTATCTCCTCCTTTATATTTGAGAGGATATTGATCAATGTCGTTCTCAAATATAGAGTAATGCCTATTAAAATGATTTTCAAGACTTATTTTAAAACTTTTTTAAAGCCATGAATACAAATTAAAAATAGCAGACCAACAGAATAATTATCTGTTGACCTGCTATTAACGCTCACTATCTCTTTAAAGTGCTACTGGGAAATAGACTTCAACAATATTTTTGTCTGATTCTGTGGTGTTAGGATCAGTTTGATAGATTTCAAAAGGTGCACCGTTCATCTTATATCCTTGTTCCTCGATCCACTTCAAAATTTTACTATATACTGAAGCCAGTTCGGTGTATGGTCCAGTGTATGTGGATGTGGCACCTAAGCTTTTTGGAAAAACTCTTGTTTGTTCATTTTTTTCAGCAATCAGACAGGTAAGTCGGTAAGTCGACTTCCCAATTTTCGTAAGGTTATTCTCTACAAATAGCTGAAATATAACTCTACAAGTCACATCTCAACCTCTCCATTAGCCAAATTAAATCGTTTCTATTTTTCCGTTAAAATCAATATAGTCGGTCATCGGTGTAATAAACTTAACGCTATCTTCTGATAAGTAAACATTGGGTTTGCCTTGGTCTTCGTAAACTAGTAATTCTAATTTCATGCTCATAGAAGCCGCTAGTGACAAATCTTTTGTCGCAAACATAAACGCTTTCGCTTGCTCTTCACTTAATTTACCAAGATCATATTGTGCTTTGATCAATTGCCATTCGCTATCTTCTAGTCTGTCACGGATTGTAGCAGAATCAGTAATGATCTGACTTGGTTCACCTAGCATACTGATTACTTGTTCTTTATTGTATTGCGAATAGTCTGGAACAAAAGCAGAGATATTACCATCACCTGATGACTGATAGCTTACTTCCTCATCATCATCCTCTGGATTAGGTGTAAAAAGATGCCCATTTACCTCAGTCTTTTTCGTTTCTTTTTTCGGACTGCTTTCAGTTGTGGCTGCTTTTTTTGTTTCACTTTTTTTTGTGCTTGTAGAAGTTTCAGTTTCTTTTGTTGTACTTTCAGCGAGAACACTAGAAGTACTTGTCTCTTTTGTTGTTTTATTCGTTTTGGAACTTGCCTCTTCTTTCGCAGTGCAACCGCTCATTAATACTAGAAATACCCCACAAAATACTATTGTTTTTTTCATTTTACTCTCCTTTGTTTTATATTCGTCAACCCTTAATCAAGCTTATCATAACTCTAAAGTAAAGAAAATAGATTGAAGAAGATAATCGTTTTAAATAGAATTGCCTAACTAGCAACTCTATTATTACTATATTATTTGTTATGAGAAAACATGATGAATGCGATGCAAAAAGGCATGACTGTGATCGTGTAAAAGAAGGCAATCAAATGAACAACCCCATAAAAATAGATGCCAATACTTTTCAAAATAAATTTATACCTACTATGTTAATACAACATCCATTGATGTGTTTATCTCCATCAAAGTGAATCCTACCATTAAATAATCATCTTACCGTTCTCTCTCATTTTTGTAAGGCATTTGTTCGACGTTTCCAACGCCAAAAATGTTTATTTCTTTTATACTATAAAAAGTAATAAAATAACATGTATTTAGGAGAATGAAATGAACGGGAATCAATTAAAACTAATTATGATGAGCTTGATGCTATTAGATCATCTTGTCCCACTTTTACCACTACAATTTGGTGATCCAATCCATATGATCACACGATGTGTTGCTGTATTCTTTGCTTTTATGGCAGTTGAAGGGTTTCATTATACAAGAAACCGAAAAAATTATCTGCTTCGTCTTTATGTCTGGGCTGCAATCATGTTTGTAGGGAATACATTGATCAACACACTGATCATCAAAGACCCAATGTATTATTCTTACAACAATATCTTTCTAACGTTAGCAATCGGCGTGAGCATTTTAACATTGATTGATTTTGCAAAACACACAAAAAAACCAGTCTCTAAAATTTCCTTAAGTGTCTTAGCCATCATTTTAACGGTAGCAACTGTTTTAGGACTGATTCCTGCTGAGGGAGGTATCGTTGTTATTCCATTTATGTTGCTTAGTTATTTCTTCCGAGATACCCCTAGAAAAAGAGATATATCTTATCTTGTTTTAGCAATTCCATTGGTTATACTACCGTTATTAGGCTTACCAGATTACTCTTTTAACACAATCAGAATGATGCTTGAAGGAAATCCTGATTTTCTATTTATTTTAGTGATTCCTTTTATTCATCTGTATAATGGGAAAAAAGGCAGCGATAATCCAGGCTTTAAATACTTATTTTATGTATTTTATCCAGCACATTTATGGATCATTACCTTGGTTAATTGGTATTTGAATCACTAGAATTAGATAGAAAAAAAAGACCCGTGTCAAAATACTTTGACACAGGTCTTTTTTCATGATAATCTATGTATAAATGTTTTTACAACTTGAATAAACGTTTATACACAAAACTATTTAGGAGGATTCTTATGATTTATCAATCAAAAAAGGCGTTGGTTTTGTTGGTTTCAAATGTGGTTATTTTCTTTTATTTATATTTAGGTCACTTAAATAAATTGCAATTAAATCAAGCTGACGTTCTTTCATTATGGGGCGGGTTCTTTCTAACACTATTGTTAGTTTTAGTCATCTCTAATATCGTTGTATTGATTATTTTTAATCTACTCAATGACATGTTCAGCAAAAATAAGGCTCCAACCATTTCAGATGAACGGGATCGTTTGATCGAGCTCAGAGCTGTTCGAAATTTTTGTTTTCTATTGGCTTTTGGTTTATTTTTAGCAATGGGTGCATTAGCCATCCATCAACCTATTTCTACAATGTTTACAATTTTGGCTTTCACTGTGTTCGTCTCCGATGTTATTTCTTACGTTTCTTACATTTTTTATTATGAAAGAGGGTATTAAATATGGGAAAGTCATTAATTAGCAATACGATTCGGAAACAGCGCTTTATGCATGGCGAAATGACCCAACAAGCTTTGGCTGATGCTGTAGGTGTTACAAGACAAACGATTATTTCATTGGAACAAGAAAAATATTCTCCATCCTTGGAACTAGCATTTAAGATTGCTAAAGTATTTGATCAACCATTAGAAGTAGTATTTTCTTACAAAGGATAGTAACCGAAATTTTAGGAGATGAGGAAAAAGGATATGAAAGCCATCATCTGTACAGGCTATGGAGTACCAGATGTTCTTATGTTACAAGAGATCGAAAAACCTACGCCGAAAAGCAACCAAATTCTTATAAAGATCCATGCAACAACAGTGACATCTGGCGACTGTGTTGTTAGAGGAGCAAAACGATATGGTCCGATCATGAAAATCATGTTTGGCTTTAAGCGACCTAGACAACCCATTTTAGGCACTGAGTTTTCAGGTATTATTGAAGAAGTTGGTGAAAATAGCACAAAATTCAAGGTGGGAGATGCTGTATTTGCCTTAACTGGAATGAAGTTTGGTGGTTATGCAGAATATATCTGTTTACCCGAAAACGCTGTAGTTTCGTTAGCTCCTAGAAATGCTACTTTTGAAGAAACTGCTACATTGGCTTTTGGCGGAACAACAGCTCTTCATTTTTTAAGAAAAGCTAGTATTGCACCCAATCAAAAAGTCTTGATTTACGGCGCTTCTGGCTCCGTCGGTGCAGCAGCTATACAGCTTGCTACCTACTTTGGCGCAGATGTTACTGGAATTTGCAGCACTCAAAATCTTGAATTTGTTCACTCACTTGGTGCCAATACTACTATTGACTACACAACCGAAGAATTTAACACACTAGATAAAACATATGATATTGTCTTTGATGCTGTTGGAAAGCTAAACAAATCAAAGAGAAAACAGCTTACAAGTAAAAATGGGAAATTCGTTTCCGTATCCAAAGGAATGGTCAAAGGGCTTGTAGAGGATTTGTATCTTCTTAAAGAGCTAGTTGAAAAAGAACGATTCAAAGCAACGATCGATAGAACCTACTCATTAGCAAATGCAGCGCAAGCGCATGAATATGTGGAAACTGGTCGAAAAAAAGGCAATGTAGCATTAACTGTGACCAATAATTACACTTTACCATAGATAAAAACGACAAAGACCGCGGTTGCCTTTGTCGTTTTTATCTTCACTTATTCATACTTTGCTTGCACTTTCTTAGTCAATTTCCCAAAAACTAATGTATAGGATTTTCTCAAAAACACCGCCAACTGTTCATCTGGAAATGATGACTTTTCCAGTAAAAACGAATTCCAATGGGTCTTGTTCGCATAGTATCCAGGAATCACATCGGAGTATTGCTCACGTAGCAATTCATTTTCCTTAGGATCACCTTTAACTGTCATCACCCAGTCACCTGTTTTATTGATTCCAAGCATGCAAAAGCATTTTTTCTCGATCCCAAAATAATCGCAATCCCAGTCTTCTCGGTAATTGACCGTTGCACCGGGCCATTTTTTTGCTTCTTCTTTTAAATAGTGAATGGTCTCTTTCATCTTTTTATACCTTCTGCTCATTACAAAATAGACTGAGTAGATTACCATCTGGATCTTTTATGATCGCATAATATTGTCCCCAAAACGCCTGCCAAGGTTCACGAAAAATCTCATAACCAAAGTTTTTCATTTCCTCACACCGCTGATCGATTTCGGCTGGATCATCACAAAGAAAGGCTAATTCGATTTTATCTCCGTCACTTTTTGGTGGGTAACCATAAATTCCTTCAATCATTTTTTTTGTATTTAGTGAAATTCTTATCTCTGACTGATTCAGCTCTACATAATCAGCCTGTTTTTCTCCTATTGCTTCAAAACCTAAGCGTTCATAAAATAGAATTGCTTGCGCCATTGATTCTACAATGATTCCGACCATATCTAAACGCATCTTGATGCCCTCCATTCTTTTCTTCTATTATAATCAGTCGCTTAATACTTGTCTTGTAAAATTCCGACATATTGCTTTATTTGACTAGGCGTTAAACCCGTCATTTTTTTCATTTTTCGCGTGTAGTGCGCCTGATCAAAAAAATGGTACTTTTCCACAAGATCCAGTTGCTTGATCTGAGGATCGATCAATAACTCTTGGTAAACTTTTTGAAAACGCAGTACGTCAAAGGCTTCATAAGGTGACAAGCCAGTTTCTTCTCTAAACAAGCGCTGTAAACTTCTCTCAGAAATCAGATTATTTATTCCCTCTTTTCGATAGTCTATCGTCTCATAATGACTCGTGATAAATTCTCGAACTGGCTGAGAAATCTTTTTTGTTTCCAAACGATTAAAACGCTTCAGGAAATAAAAATCGACACTTTTAATTATCGCAGCAAACGATTTTTTCCCAGAAAGTACGTCAGCTAAATCATTAGCAAATACCTTATCAATAAAATTTAATGCTAAAAGCTGATTTTTCATTTCCTTGAAAGAGTGATTGAAAAAAGGATACAGACCACCTAAATAAAATCGGATCCCTAGATATATAACTGGTTGTTCTAAAATTGAATAAAAGAAGTTCGTGCTTGGACCGCAAAGCTCAATGGATAAAATATCCAACTCAGGGCTTAATTGAACAATCAAATCTGAACATAAATCTGGGATGATCCTAGCTGGTTCCTCGGTACGATTACCATGGCTAAACCAGTAAGATTGAATGTAAGCGTTCAGACGATTATCAGGTTTGATTTCTTGGTACGTACTGGTCAGGCCTTGCCAAACTTCTGGTTGATACATTGATTCGCCTCCTTTATATCATCAGATTCATTCTTTCTTTTTATAAGCCATCGTTGCATGAACCGCTTGACGCCAACCATCATATAGATCATTGCGTTTTTCTTCTGTGATTTGCGCTTCAAATCGTTTGCCGGTCTGTACAAATGATTTGATTTCAGCTAAGTCTTGCCAAAAACCTACCGCTAAACCTGCTAAATAAGCTACACCTAAGGCCGTTGTTTCAGAAAAATCAGCCGCTTCCACTGGTTTATCAATGATATCTGCTTGAAATTGCATCAATAAGTCATTCTTTGAGGCACCGCCATCAGCTCTTAATAATTTGATCTCAATATTTGAATCATTTTCCATTGTTTTGATCACATCCGCACTCTGATAAGCAATCGATTCTAATGTGGCACGAATCAGATGCTCCTTTGTTGTTCCTCTAGTCAACCCAAAGATTGCGCCTTGTGCTTCTTGGTCCCAATAAGGTGCTCCTAAACCAGTAAACGCTGGAACGACATACACGCCATCAGAATCCGTGACTTGCTCTGCTAAGGCTTGCGATTCATTCGCCTTTTCAATCAGTTTTAGCCCATCACGCAACCACTGTACAGCAGAACCTGCAACAAAAATGCTTCCTTCTAATGCATACGTCACTTTTCCATTGAGTCCATAACCGATCGTCGTCAGTAAACCACTGGTAGATAGAATCGCTGTTTCACCAGTATTCATCACAATAAACGCACCAGTTCCATAGGTATTCTTGACCATTCCTTTTTCAAAAGCCGCTTGACCGAATAAAGCCGCCTGCTGGTCACCTGCCATGGCAGCGATCGGAATATTTTCTCCATAAAAATGATAATCTTCTGTATAGCCATACACTTCTGCATTAGAGCAGACTGCTGGCAACATTATTCGAGGAATATCCAAGATATCCAAAATCTCCTGATCCCAATCTAAGGTATGGATATTAAACAGCATCGTACGACTAGCATTGGTATAATCTGTTTTATGGACTTTCCCTCCTGTTAATTTCCACAAAACCCAAGTATCGATTGTGCCAAAAAGCAATTGACCATTTCGTGCCTGTTCTTTCGCTCCTGCAACATTATCCAGCAGCCATTTTACCTTAGTTGCTGAAAAATAAGAATCCACGATCAATCCTGTCTGTTGTTGAATAAAGGTTTGATGTCCATTAGCTTTTAGTTCATCAGCAATCTCATTTGTCTGCTTTGATTGCCAGACAATCGCCCGATGAATCGGTTCTCCCGTTTCCTTATTCCAAACAACTGTTGTTTCACGCTGATTCGTAATCCCAATCGCTTTGATTTGAACAGGTTTTAACTTAGACTCAATCAATACGTCTGCAATCACAGATTGAACCGAGTTCCAAATTTCATTTGCATCATGTTCTACCCAGCCAGGATTTGGAAAATATTGTGTCAGTTCCTTTTGTGCTTTCGCTATTTCTTGTCCTTGATGATTAAAAATAATCGCTCTTGAACTTGTCGTTCCTTGATCAATCGATAAGATATATTTATTTTTTAACATGCCTCGTTCGCTCCCCAAAAATGATACTTTCATTATAAAACATAATTCAATCAAAAGTCCTGTTCTAGCACAAATAAAAAAACATGCTAAGATTTTTAGACTCTCAGCATGTTTTTCTATTTTGTTTAAGCATTTAGTTTTTTGAAGCACTTCTTAATTCTGATAAGTATAAATTCGTTGTATCAGCATATATAACTTTACTTAATATAATTAATCTAAAGATCAAAGATACAAATGATCTTAAATCAAAATCGAACAACAGAAAAACAATATTGATGACCGAAATAACCATTAAAACTTTTGTTAAATAATAGCCCCAAATACTTCCTCTGATCAGCAATACTCCAACAACAATTGAAAAGACTACGCTGAGCAAACTTAGCCACATTAACACGCCCAATACAGCAAAGGTATAACCAATACCTATTTCAACAATTAATTTTAGTAGACCAAATAAACCAATCAACGGAATGATCACTAAAAACCAACCTAGTCCCTTCCAAATCCCCGGTACTTTCATTTTACTCCCCCTTTACATTTCAGTTACTTTGTTAGTTTAACCATTCCTAAAAGAATAATCAATAGTTATTTTACTCATAAAAAGATATTAAGAATTTTTCTGTCTAAAACTGATTTCTCATCATTTTTTAACAATTCATTTTTATTAGATACTAAAATGCACTAAGCATTTGAGCTTTCATTCCATTATCCCTAAAGAAAACGTTATCAATACGATGTTTGTTTATCCTGTTCGTCTATAAATAGCAGGACAAAGATTTTTTTGAAGATTAACATATTATTAAATGGTCAAAAAAACAATTTTCTGATAAACTTATCCTGATGGCTTCTTTGAAAGGATGAACTATATGACCCCGAATCGCGAAGACTACTTAAAACTGATATTTGAATTAGGTGGCGATGAAAATAAAATCAACAATAAACAAATCGTTTCTGGCTTAGACGTTTCAGCCGCTTCTGTCAGTGAAATGATTTCAAAGTTAGTAAAAGAAAAACTGGTTGAACATTCACCTTATCAAGGTGTTCAACTTACTGAATTAGGCTTAAAAAAAGCCAGTACGCTGATTCGTAAACATCGTTTATGGGAAGTATTTTTAGTTGAACATCTAAATTATTCTTGGAATGAAGTACATGATGATGCAGAGGTGCTGGAACATGTTACGTCTCAGACGTTGGCGAATCGTTTATCTGCATATTTGAATCAGCCTAAATTTTGTCCTCATGGTGGGGTCATCCCGGGAGATGATCAACCTGTTCACGAAGAAAAACGACAAACTTTAATAGATTATCCTGTTGGAACGATCATACGGATTGCTCGAGTATTGGATGAAAAAGAGTTATTAGACTATCTAGTCTCGATCGATTTACAAATTCATGAGGAATACACGATTGATGCAATTGCAGCCTATGAAGGTCCAATCAGCATAAGCAATACTAAAAAAGAATTAGCGATCAGCTATAAAGCGGCAAGTACGATTTTTGTTGATCAACTATAAGAAAGTGGGGACATAAAATGAACGAAAAAATAGCGCTATTTACTATATTTGGCGGCACTGGCGATTTAGCAAAAAGAAAACTGTATCCTTCTTTATTCCGTTTATATCGCAAAGGAAACTTAGTTGATCACTTTGCTGTTATCGGAACAGCAAGAAGAGAATGGTCAGATGATCACTATCGTGAAATCGTACGCGAGACAATTAAAGACTTGAATCCAACAAAGGAAGAAGCAGAAGCTTTTTCAAGTCACTTCTACTACCAAGCTCATAACGTGAATGATTCTGACCATTACGATACTCTAAAAAAATTATCCGACACCTTAAATGAACAATATGAGTTAGGCGGTAATCATATCTACTACTTAGCGATGGCGCCACAATTTTTCGGCACGATCGTCCAACACTTAAAATCACAAGCGATTTTAACTGATAATGGCTTTGATCGTTTAGTGATCGAAAAACCATTTGGCTCTGATTATGCTTCAGCTTATCAATTAAATGAAGAAATTCGAGCAGTCTTTCCTGAAAAAGATATATTTAGAATCGATCATTATTTAGGAAAAGAAATGATCCAAAATATTTCAGCGATCCGCTTTGCAAATAACATTTTTGAATCACAATGGAATAATCGTTACATCGATAATGTTCAGATCACGTTTGCAGAAAGTCTCGGTGTTGAAGACCGTGGTGGTTATTATGACCATAGTGGGGCCTTAAAAGACATGGTTCAAAATCATATCCTGCAAGTCGTGGCTTTACTTGCAATGGAGCCTCCTGTTGCCTTTTCAGAAGCTGAAATTCGTGCTGAAAAAGTCAAAGCCTTACAAGCGATTCGTCTGTATTCAGAAAAAGAAGCCCTAGAAAACTTTATTCGAGGGCAATATGGTCAAGGAGAACTTGATGACCAAAAATTTGTTGCCTATCGTAAAGAACCAAATGTTGCGGAAGATTCTCAGACTGAGACATTTGTTGCTGGTAAATTCCTGATTGATAATTTCCGTTGGTCTGGGGTTCCATTTTACATCCGTACAGGAAAACGTCTGACCGAAAAAGGGACACGAATCAATATTGTTTTCAAACAAGTCCCAGTCAATGTATTCAAAGATGATATCGATAAATGTGGAGAGAAAACCGATCTACCACCGAACGTCTTAACCATTTACATCCAACCAACAGAAGGCTTCTCAATGACATTGAATGGCAAAGAAATCGGGCAAGGATTTACTACAACGCCTGTAAAATTAGATTATCGACACAGCGCTGAAACGACAGGAAATAGCCCTGAAGCGTATGAAAAACTTTTATTAGATAGTTTGAATGGTGATGGTACAAACTTCTCTCATTGGGATGAGGTTGCGCAATCTTGGCGCATTGTGGATATTATTCGTCAAGCTTGGGATAAAACATCTGTTGATTTCCCAAATTATGCAGCGGGTTCCATGGGACCTGATGCTGCATTTGATTTATTGAAACAAGATGGTTTCACTTGGGATTGGGAACCTGATATTTGGTACCGAGAACGTGGAAAATTAGAATAAAAAAAGAGTGTGAATCAAAACGAAAAATGAAGTGAGACCCAATAGTTAGACCATAACCCGACCGAAGAAATTTGGTCGGGTTTTTATGCGGTCATCCGTTTGCGATATTGAACGGGACTGCAGCCGAGCCTTGTTTTGATTCGGTGATGATTATAGTAATTAATCCACTCTTTAATTGCCCTCTTCAACCTTTTAAAGCTTGTATAAATCACACCATAATAAATTTCTTGCTTTAATAGACCAAAGAAGCTTTCCATCGGTGAATTGTCAAGACAATTCCCTTTTCGGGACATGCTCTGGAATATTTTTTTCTCCGCTAAAGGCTTTCTATAACCATTCATCTGGTAAGCCCAGCCTTGGTCAGAATGGAAAGTCCGACGATAGGGGCAGTCCGCGGTTTGTTCTATGGCTTCTTTTTGAGCATCAAGAACGGCCTTTGCATTTGGTTTTTCTGATATTCGATAGGACAGA